>NZ_VULN01000001.1 GCF_009696675.1 Acidaminococcus fermentans
CGCCGGGCAGCCCGCCAAATCATCGATTATCTGTGCATTTTGCGGGGCGCCGGGCCTGCGCCCCCTACGGTTATACACAATAAGAAGAACCTGGTCGAAGGACAGGTTCTATCCAGTAGCCCGCGACTCACGGCTCGCGACCCGCGACCAAAAAAAGGGGCTGCTGCGCATGCGACAGCCCCCTTCATATTGTGTAAAACCGGCGGCCGGGATGGGCTTGCCTCCGGCGATCCCCTACGCCGTCGCTGATGAGCGGAAGTGAACAACGGGGTTCTCCGGTTGTGAGGCCGCTACGGCATCGCAATGAGTCGTCCGGCCCAGCCGTCCTTCACTCTGCACTCTGCACTCTTCCCTCTGCACTGGTTCCCTGTCGCCCAAAATATGATAAAATGAATTATGATATGGTGTCCATGATGATGATCTGCCTGGGACAGCCGGACAGCAGGCAGGAGGATATTATCCACCTGCTCAGCGTCCTTCTGTCCACAGAAATGGACCCTGACGTGAAGAAACAAATCCTGGAACGGGAATACAATATCCCCATGACCGTTGAAATGAAAAAGGAGGCGGAGACCATGTGCGGTATCGGACACGCCATTGCTAGAAAAAACCTGGAAAAGGGAATGGAACAAGGCCTGGTGAAAGGTCTTGAGAAAGGGCGCCTGGAAGGAAAACAGGAAGGCCGTTTGGAAGGCCGTTTAGAAGGCCGTCAGGAAGAACGGGAATCCAACATTGTTGCCATGCTGAAAGAAAAGATCCCCATGGAGACCATTTCCCGGATCACCCATTACTCTCTGGATCAGATCCAGAAGTTGGGAAAGTTGCATGGAATTCTTTAGGTTGGAAAACGCCCAGGGCGTTTTTCTCCCGAATGGAAAGGCCGCCGGATTTTCCGGCGGCCTTTTGGTTCATCGTTGGTCATTCGTCGTGAGTTGTTTCGGATGCCAGATGCTTACGCATCTGCCTTTGAACGTAAAACCCGGCGGCCGGGATGAGCTCCCCTGGGGGAAGCCCCTACCACGTTGGGGTCAGAGATGCAACAGAAAATCAGAGAAACGGGATCGTCGTAGAATCCGCTTCTGGGGCCGTGTTATCCACTCTCCGACCCCAACGCTGTAGGGGCGGGCCGCAGGCCCGCCCTTCCCGGCCTGCGGTTTTTATACGTTCCCAGGAACCCGCCCGGCGGGTTCCCACCTTCCGCTAGAGACTAGAGACTAGTGACTGTCAGCTCATGACCATCTGCCCCCGGCAGATGGTCTCCATCGGCGTGAGACGGAAAAGCGGCGGGCCGCTTTTCCCCTGTGAAGTCAGTTGAGCCCTCTTCTTACACATCTGTTCTTAAATGTGTATTTCCTCTGGTGGGTAAAACCTTCTCTACCCTGATCTGTTCCAACAGCATCCGGGGAATATTCAGCCGATATACAATGATAAAATGGCCTCCCGGTTTCCGGTTGGTCCAGGTAGGCACTGCAAAGGTGCCATCATTCTGATAATGAAGTTTCTTAAAACCTATGAACACTTTTTTTCCTATTCGACCATTGGGCCGCAGATACCAGAGCTGCTGGAGCTGCCCGTTCCGTATGAAATATGTCTCTGCTCCAAAGCCTCCCCCTCCTGATTCTCTTTGAGTCAGGACCAGAATATCCGGCTGTCTCCTGATCCCTTTTGCTACATAAAATCCGTTCCGACTGGGATCAACTGGATTCACGATGATCGGCCGGTTATGATGCAATTCCACAGGCTGCCGCAGTGCCATCTCCTTGCTTCCCAGGCGTGCCATATACAAAGAATAATTCCCTTTGTAATTTTGTTCCTGCTCATTTTTAGCCCAAAAATATTTTCCCCCTAAAAATGCCTCATTTTCTCCTACTACATAGATTCGATAAGAACCCCCATCCGTCCCCTTCATCAAAAAAGTTTCCCTGGCTCTTTCCGCGGCCTGACGCTGAGACAGGTAAGAAGGTGCTGCCGCAAGAGCCGCTGGCAGGAGAAAAGAACAGGAAAGCAGAACAGCAGCAAAAGTTTTGAAAAATGCCATATCAATTCCTCCCAAAGTAAACTACTAACATAAATATCGACTCTCCTTCTAAAAAAACGGACCCTCTCTCCAGAAGGTCCGTTTTCTTTACGCCAAACGTCTCCCGCCCCACGCAATAGGGCGCTGACCATACGGCCGACCCGTTTCACCGGGGCTTCGATGAAAGCCGGACTTTTATCCCGCCTTTACTGCTCAATCAGCTTCTGCAGCTTCTCCACGTACATCGTCCTGATTGCGTTTAACAAATGTCCCCAGTACTTCAACCCGATATCCGGATGGGTCTTCCGGTATTCTTTTACATGGCTGTTTTTCTTCAAGGCGTCCTGGTTCACCTGTTTGTCGTGGGGGTCTTTTCCTGCATCGTAGGTTTCCATGAAGAATTCCAGGGCTTCCGGGTCCACGCACCATTCCTGGGCGAAGCTGTCGATGATGGCCTTTGCTTTGGCCCGCACCCTATCATTCATTACATCCACGAAGCTTTGGTTCACAAAGGCTGCCGGATTGTCCCGGTATTCCTGCCAGATTTCTTCCAGGATCTGGGCTCTGGCCGGATTGGTTTTCCGGAACCGTTCGATTTCTTCGGCGATTTCCTGGAAAATCTTCTGGTTTTTGGCACTGTCCGCAATCATCAGGGCCGATTCATCAGGCCGGGTGGCCTCCATCAGTTTCAGGATGTAGTCTTCATCGATCTGGTCCCGATGCCAGCAGCGCAGTTGGTAGTTGACAACGATGTTGGTCTCTTCGTCCCCATCATCATCCTGATCCTTCTTCAGTTCTTCTTTTACATTGTTGAACTTGCCGCTGTACCCTTCGATGATTTCTTCACAGATCTGATAATCCCGTTCCAGGTCCCGGTCCTGGAATTCAGAATACACCTGGATATCCCCATAGGCATCGTCAAAATCCCGGAAGGCCTTCAAAAAGGCGATTTTCTGCTTTTTCGTCAGCCCATCCACCGCTTCCGGGCTGGCAGCTGCCTGGCGGAGTTTCCCCAGAGCTTCCCGGAATTTCATTTCCGCTTCTTCCCAGGTGGGTGCCTGGACAAAGCTGCCGCCCCCGGCGGAATACAGGGTCATGGCCTCATCCACCGCCCGTTTGAAATGGGCCGGCACCTGGAAGGTGACGATCTGCCCGAACCGTTTCTGGCTGTCAAACAGCCGGTTGGTCCGGGAAAAGGCCTGGATGATCCCGTAGGACCGCATGGGCTTCCGGTCGATGAACAGGGTGGACAGACAAGGAGCATCGAACCCGGTAAGCAGCCGGTCCACCACGATCACCAGGTCCAGCTGGGCGTCCCGCACCTGGTACTGGGCCTTCTTCCGGGCCAGACGGTCGTTTACATTGGCGTTGTAGGCGTTCAGCTGGTCCAGGCCGAACTGGGTACCGAACATCTCGTTGTAATCCTGCAGGGATTCCTTCATCCGGTCCTGATTCACCGTGCTGTTGTCCTCATTTTCCGTGACGGAATAGGTGATGGCCACTTTGGGGAAATCCGCCAGTTTCCGTTTGATGGAGCTGCTTACCTCCAGCCCCGGCACTTCTCCGGCCTTCACCTTCTGGAACAGCTGGTAATACCTCTGGGCCTGCTGGATGGAACTGGTGGTGAGAATGGCGGTGAAGCTGTTCCCCTTCCCCCGGTCCAGTCCCAACTTGCCGCTGGAACGGTTGATGATGAAATCCACCACCTGGCGCATGTGCCCTTCGTCCTCGTAGGCGGCATCCAGGATTTTCTCCCGGAGCAGGGCCTTTTCCAAGCTGAACCCGTCCTGGTCTTCTTCCCAGCCGGTTACATGGTTCTCCCGGGCCAGTTCTTCCATGTCGAAGGTGTTGTGGTATTCCACCTGGAACCCCAGCACCGCCCCGTCGTGGAGGGCTTCTTTGATGGTGTACCGGTGGAGGCACTTGCCGTACTGTTCCTGGGTGGTCTTGGGCAGGTTCCCGGCGCTGTTCTTGGCATCCTGTTCAAAAATCGGGGTGCCGGTGAACCCGTACCACAGGGGCCGGGTGAAATACTGGTCCAGCTGAGCCTGGGCTGCCGGGGATACCGCCCGGTGACATTCATCTACCACGAACACCAGCCGGAGCTTGTGGAGCTTTTCGTATTTGTCACACCCTTCCGGGTACCGCTTCATAACAATCTGGAGCTTCTGGATGGTGGTAACGATCACGTCCCCTCCTTTGGCCTGGAGCTTCCTGACCAGGTCCCCGGTGTTGTCCGTTTCGTTCACATCGATGGTGTCATACTGGGCATAGGCCTGGAAAGCCCCGGTGGTCTGGTTGTCCAGGTCCTTCCGGTCCACCACGAAGATCACCTTGTCCACACTGGGGATCTGGGTCAGGTAATGGGCCGTTTTGTAGGAAGTGAGGGTCTTGCCGCTCCCGGTGGTGTGCCAGATGAAGCCGGACTGAGTGCCCCCGTCCGTATAGGGATTCACGGCGTTTTTCACCGCTTCGATGGCGTGGATCTGGTAGGGCCGGAGCAGGATGATGGCCTTCCGTTCGCTGTCCAACACCGTATACTGGGACACCATCCGATGGGCCGCGGGAATGGACAATACCTCCCGGGCAAAGGACAGGTAATCGGTCTGGGGCTGGTTCTTGTCATCCAGCCACAGGGACAGGAACTGGGGATTCAGGCTGCTTTCCGCTGCTGCTGCAATGTACCGGGTATCTGCCCCGTTGGACACCACGAACATCTGGAGGGTGGAAAAAATATCCCGGAACACCCCTTCTTTCAAGTATTTCTTGATTTGGTTGAAGGCCTCCCTATAGGGATGGGCCCGGTTCTTCAGCTCGATGTGGATCATGGGCAGCCCGTTGATGAGGAGGGTCACGTCTCCCCGGCGGTTCCGGTCCAGAGCCTCCCTCCGGGGGAACTGGATCTGGTGCACCGCTTCGTACACCGAAGAACCCCCGGCCACATCCACCCGTTTGAACACCACCGGATGGATGGTGCCCAGGCTGGCGTCTTCCCGCTGGATGTCCACCCGGGCCACCCCGTTTTCGCCCAGCATCCATTTGGCCCCGTCGTAAAAGGTGGGGAAACGGAGCTGGTTCTGCACCTGGAGGAATTCCCCATCGGTGAGGGGATGGGCGTCAAACAGCTCCTTGTTGTTGTTCACCAGGATCCGCCGGAAATTGTCCCACAGGTCCTGGATGGTGTGGAGGTCCTCCCGGAGGGTCCACTGGGACTGCTGTTCCGTCAGTTGCCGGAGCAGGTGCTGCTCCATGCTTTCTTCCGATTCATAGGAAGTCATACGGTTTCCCCCTTATACAAACAGATTTTGCAGCAGGAATTTTTTCAGCGTTTGCAAGGCATCCAGCTTACGCTGATTATGGGCAATAAGGTTATCTAAATTTTTAAAATACGTTGCTATCGCTTGTTGCTCTGGCAAAGAAGGTACCATCACCATGAAATTTTTCATGTCAGAGGCTAGTATATGTTTTATTGTATTGCCTTTAGTAATACTCTCTATTTGCTTTTTTGATGCATCTGTTTGGTATTCTGTGTTTAAAAAATAAGGATTGGTTTCAATTTTTTGATTTTGGAACATAATGAGTGCATGCGCAGCTATATTATCAAGGCTTTCAGGTATTACAGCTGCGTGTCCAACATGGCCAGATTGAACCATAACAATATCTCCGGTATGCAACCACTTATCTTTTTGACTAAAATAAAATTCATCGTTGATGTATACCTGTGTATTTTTATTGATATGTCCATCCTTCACATTATTTGACTCAAGATAAAAATGCCCTTTATCAACATAATATGGTGAAGCTGTTCCTACAAAAGCATTTCTGATTGTTCCATAAATATTTGACAGTTTATACTGTTCCCAATCGCCCGTAAATCCCTTGAACCGGATTTTCGGGACCTTTTCTCCTTTGGCCGGGAACAGATTCTGGAGAAAATAGGCTTTCAGCTTTTTCAGCTGGTCGGACTTGCGCTGATGAAGGGTGATGAGGTGATCGAGGTTAAAAAAATATTGACCAATCTCTTTTTGTTCGGATAAGTCTGGTGTTGGCACTTCAATATCCATAACTCGATTTTTGGAAATGTTGTACCTTGAAATCCCCTGTGCAAGAATTATTAATTTGTTTCGTACATTTGGGGAACGAAGCATATATGCCATATAATATGGATTCACTTTAACTTCTGGTCTATATCCAAAACAAAAACTATTTAAGTATGTGTTTTCAGTATTTCCAAGCCATACAGAAGACATTCCGACTTCATTTGGGGTTTCTGAAGATGTTGTAAAAAATATGTCTCCATACTTAACGGAATTCTGAGTTTGATCAACTTCAACACGTTCTGTCATCGCCAAATCCGCTATAGAGTTGGAATAAACATTCATATACGTCACAAACCGTGCATCTCCATGACCAAAATCTTCTTTTGTTTTTCCCGAGAGTCCAGTAAACGTTGATCCTAGCTCTCCCAGCTTACGCTGTTCCCAATCGTCCGTAAACCCCTTGAATCGTATGGCCGGTACCTTCTTCATTTCTTTTTTCATGCGCCCATCTCCTTATTGAAACAGGTGAAGCAGGTCCTGAAGGTCTTTGGCCTTCTTGGGATCATCGGTGGTCAGTTCGTCCATCATGGCCAGCAGTTCTTTTTCTGTGGCCTGGAGTTGTTGGTCCGTTTCCGTCATTTCTTGGTTCAGTTCGCCCAGATCGATTTCCGGTTCCGGTTCGGAGGTATCCACATACCGGGGGATGTTCAGGTTGAAGTCGTTTTCCTGGATTTCTTCAAAGGAGGCCACATGGGCGAATTTGTCCACGTCCTTCCGGTCGGTGTAGGCCTGGAACAGCTTCTGGATGTTGGCCTGGGTCAGGGTGTTCTTGGCCTTGCCTTTTTCAAATTCCTGGCTGCCGTCGATGAACAGTACATCCCGGCCGGGACGGTCTTTTTTCAGCACCATGATGATGGTGGGGATGCCGGTGGAATAGAAGATCCCGGCCGGGAGCCCGATCACGGCATAGATATTCCCTTTTTCCAGCAGTTTCTGCCGGATTTTCCCTTCGGCTGCTCCCCGGAACAGCACCCCGTGAGGCAGCACAATGCCCATGGTGCCGGTGGCTTTCAGGTGGTACAGCCCATGGAGCAGGAAGGCATAGTCGGCTTTGGATTTCGGGGCCAGCACCCCGTAATCGGCAAACCGGGGGTCCTGGAGAAATCCCTTGTCCGCACTCCAGTTCTGGGAATAGGGCGGATTCATCATGACTCCGTCAAAATCCGTCACTTCATCCGTGGGCCAGTCCCGATCCAGGGTATCCGCATTGCGCAGGTGCTGGTTGGTGGCTGCGATCCCGTGGATAATCATGTTCATTCGGGCCAGGTTGTAGGTGGCCGTCTTGATCTCCTGGCCGTAGTATTCAATGGAATCTGCATCCTGGATGTAGTGCCGTACATTCAGGAGCAGAGAACCGGAACCCATGGCCGGATCATATGCGCTGAATCCTTTCTTGTCTTCCTGTCCCCGGGTCACAATATGGGTCAGCAGCTGGGAAACCGGCTGGGGCGTATAGAATTCACCGGCCTTCTGGCCCATATCCGAAGCGAAGGTACCGATCAGATATTCATAGGCATCTCCCAGCACATCCCCGCTGTGGCTGTCCAGGTTCAAGGGGGACAGGGCCTCCATCACCTGGGCAATCATGTCATTCCGTTTCTGGGGCGTGGAGCCCAGTTTGGTGGAATACAGGTCCACATCATCAAACAGATGGCCCAGCAGGTCCGAATTGGACTGTTCAATATCCCGGAAAGCCTGGTTCAGGTTTTCCAGTTGGAAGGTCTGCTTCCGGATGGCGTCCATCTGGGCGGCAAAGGTGAAATCCGGCTTGATTTTATAGTCCATATCCATGGAACTCAAGAGATCCTCATGGGCGTCTTCATCATCGTAATATTGCTTATAAACAGCCTGGCGCTGTTCTTCCGTGGCCACCTGTTCCGGGTCCACTTCACCGGCATCCACCAGCACATTCGCTGCTGCTTCCAGAGTCTTATCGGACAAATGTTTATAAAAAATAAGGCCCAGAGCATAGTTCATGTAAGAGGCTGCCCCCATGGTCTGGCGCATCACGTTGGCAGAATCCCACAGAACCTGTTCCAGGCTTTTTTCGTCAGTGCTCATCGTTGTGAATCTCCTTTAGGATAATTTGGCGTGCTTGCTTGTGATATTTTTATTGTATCACAGAATCAGAGCCTCTTTTTCGTTAAATTTATTATACCCCACCCCCTGTCCAAAAAGGTGGACAAAAAAACGTCAGACTGGCCCTTGGGGCCGCATCTGACGTCTTACAAGAGCCCTCTTCACTCTCCCCTCTTCATCTTCTCCAGTGCCTTCCGGTACCAGCCGTAAAGGGTGGACAGGGGGCACTGATGGATTTCCTGGAGCTTTTTCCAGGGTATTTGCTGGATGGCCGCTTGGCGGACCAGGAGCCGTTCCTTGGGGGTGAGCTGTCGGAAGGCTCGGAGGATTTCTTCCTTCCGGATTCCCCGAAGAAAATCTTCCTGGTAGCTGGATTCGCCTCCTTCCATCACCTGGACTTTTTCCTGGATTTTGTTCCAGCGCGCCTCTTTCCGGATGTAATGGGACAGCAGAAAGGTAAGATGAGTTTTCACAAATCCAAGGAATCTTCTGGCGTCTTCTCCCGGATATTTCACGATGGCTTCCAGGATTCCCAGCACCAGGGTACTTGCCAGATCCGGCCGCAGAGACAGGTTCTTTTCCTGGCCGGCCAGTTTCTTTACCAAAGGGCGAAAGGCTGTAACGATGGCCATTTGGGCTTTAGGATCCCCCTGTTTGGCTTGGGGCAGCAGAGCTGCCAGTTCTTCGTTTTCCATGAGGGCTCCTTTCTTCAGGCAAAAAGGCTGGTGTCCAGATCCCACTGTTCCGTTTTTTTCCGTTTTTCCGTTTCCTGGGGAATCCACCGTTCCAGGTTCCACCGCCGGTCCCTGCCTTTGGCTTCCAGGTCCAGGGTCATGCCGGCGATCCGGCTGATGAGACGGTTGATGGTCCGGCTTTCTTCTTTTCCAATCCGGCCTTTTGCGTCCAGGAGTTTGGCCTGGAGTTCCGGCAGGGAGAAATTGCTGGTAAAAATTGTCTGCCGCCTGGCGGTATACCGGGCATCGATCAAGAGGAACAGCTGCTCCAGCCCCCATTCGGTGACTTTGGCGGTGCCCAGATCGTCCAGGATCAGGCAGGGGACTTCCTGGTACCGGTCCATCCGCTGGTTCCAGTCCCCGGTAATGTTCCGCCGCAGCTGGTTCAAAAGGCCGGCGGTGGTCATGAACCGGACAGCTTTTCCCTGGAGGATCTTTTCTTTGGCGTACAGGGCCGCCAGCATGGTCTTCCCCACCCCGGAAGGCCCATGGAGATAAAAGCCCCGGTTTTCCTGGGGATCTGCGGCCATTTTCCGGATGGTTTCAACTGCTTTCCGGTTCCCCTCGTCCACCTGATATTCTGCAAAGGTGCTGGAACGGAACATTTCCGGCAGACCGGCCTGATCCAGCAGATGCTGTTTCCGCCATTCCCGCTTCTGGATGTTTTCATAGGGACAGGGATGCATGGCTTCCCGGACGGTACCGGCGTAATAGACCACCAAAGGCATGTAGCCGGGAGTGGGCTGAATACATTTTTTTCCTCTGCACTGCCGGCACAGTTCCTGGGCCTTCAGGGCACGCTGGATGTGGATTTCTGAATAGAGGTACTTGGATTCGGGCAGCCGGATTTCCGGTCCTACCAGATTCTGCACGGAGATGATTTTTCCTTCGGCGGGTTTGGCTTTGACGTGGTCTGTGTGTTTTTCCATGATAAGGCTCCTTTCTTCCATGTCCACGGACAGAGGATTGAAAGGTCAAAGTCCGGCTTTGACTTTTCTTTTTCATACTTTTTCTTGTTATTTTACTCTATTCTTCTTAGTCTTATTCGGTGGACAGCTGGTATACCAAATGGCCGCCAGCTGTTTTTTCACCCTCTCACACCTCTTCCACCCAGCTGCAATGGGGCCGGGCGAAGGATTCCTCCTCTCTTTCCCGGTCTGCCAGGGGCCAGCCTTCTGACAGGCTGCTGACAGCCGGACGTCGGGGCAACGGTCCGTCCTCCGTCCTGCCAACCGCAGGGCAAGGGGCAGCTGGAAGATTACACTCGCTGTTGAGAATATAGATTTTCTCCTTTGTCAGTGTAACCAACCTCTTTTCAGGAAGGACGCTTTCGTGGTGCCGATCAGGGCGGATGTAGTTGTGCTGGAACCAGTGTTTCACCAGTACCACCCCGGAAGCGAACCGGATCAGGTAGCCTTTTTCTTCCAGCACCTCCAGATATTCTTTCCGGGAATCCACCATCCGCACCAGGGTCAGTGGGTTGGAAATGAATCCATCGTCGTCGGCTTCCAGCATCAGCTGATAATACAGCAGCTGGATAGCGTTGTTCATGGCCAGGAATATGTCACTCATGACAATCTGGCGTTTGATCATACGGCGTTCAGCCATATTTTCCCATCTCCTTTTCTTTCGAAAAATTCTGTCTATATGAAATGCCAGGCATCCCATAGGGCCCCTGGCGGAGGACAGCCATCAGGACTGGTTCCTGCCTGTTCAATCGGTCTCCTGGTCTTCTGGCTGGAAGGTAAGGATCTCTTCGATCCGCAGATCGGTCACCTGGCTGATTACCTCCAGGGTCCTGAGGGAGGGCACATAGTTGGGGTTCCGCTCCTTCCCGATTTTTTTCATCCGGCTCAGGGTACGGATGGAAATCCCGCTGATATGGGAAAATTCTTTCATGGTCAGATCATTGTTTTCCATCCAGGTGAACAGTAAGCGGCATTGCGCCATGGGCATCATCTCCTTCTTTGATAAGTTTTTACTTATGTATACTATTATACAATGTAAATATTTTCTGTAAACACAAAGGACACAAGTGTCCTGTAAAGGAGAACCGGGCGGCACGGCTCCGCCGGCCGGGGGCCGATGGAGGCCAGATGGGACGCGTTTGCAGGTTCATCGTTTGTCGTTCATCGTGAGTCGTTATGGAAGGAACCCGTACCCGGGTTCCTTTGAATAAGGACGCAGCTGACGCTGCTAACCCACCACCAGCCTGTCGGCCGGTCCCCCGCCCTTGAAAAGGGCGGATATACGCTCGGAGCTCCGCCCCATGGCTTTACGGTGGGTGCCATGACGTAAACCCGCGTGCCCACTATCCTCCTCGTCGGGGTGGAATCATCGCCCGGGGCTCCGCCCCATTGCTTTTGTGACACGCGAGCTGTGCCCTAGTGTCACTATCCGCCCTTTTCAAGGGCGGGGGACCGTTGCGCTTGCGCAATGGTGGTGGGTTAGCAGCCCCCAAGGGCTGCGTTTCCCTTCAAAAGCATCTGCCCGCGGCAGATGGTCTCCTTCTACGTGAGACGGAAAAGCGTCCCTGCCCCTTTTCCCAATTTCCTCCGAAAAAATCCTCCCTACCGTCTCTTATACAGTGTAAGGAGGCGGTGACATGGAAGCAATCAAACGGCAGGAGGTTCTGGAACTGGCCCGCAGGGCCCGTGGGCACATCCGGAAAATTTACCTGCACTGGACGGCTGGAACCTATGACCAGCTGTTCCCGGACTATCACCTTCTGGTCCGGGGGGACGGGAGCCTGGTAACCAGTACCCGGGACTGGACCCGGATCCTCCCCCATACCTGGAACCGGAATACCGGTGCCCTGGGCATTGCCCTGTGCTGTGCCAAAGATGCCATGCTCTACGCAGACGGCACCTTCGACCTGGGGGATTATCCCCCCACTCCCCTGCAGGTGGAAAGCACTTCCATCCTGCTGGCCACCCTGTCAGATGTCTGGAAACTCCCTCTGGAGCCTGCCCAGATCATGACCCATGCAGAGGCTGCCGACCTGGACGGTTACGGGCCAAGCATGGCCGGGACGCCCGCTTTTGAACGGTGGGATCTGTGGAAGCTGAAAGACTATGATGGAGTATGGCGCAGCGGCGGGGCGGTGCTCAGGGGCAAAGGACTGTATTATCAGTGGGTGAAGCGGAAAAAGCCGTGAGTCTTTTTCCGGTCCGCGGGCAGCGGCTGTTGTCACGTCTCAGTAGGAGGCCAGATGCTGGCGCATCTGCAGGTTCATCATTTGTCGTTCATCGTGAATTGTTATGGAAGGAACCCGTGCCCAGGTTCCTTTGAAAGAAGACGCAGCTAACGCTGCTAACCCACCACCAGCCTGTCGGCTGGTCCCCCGCCCTTGCAAAGGGCGGATAGTGGGTACGCGGACTTACGCCCTGGCACCCACGTAAAGCAATGGACCATCAGACCGCACACCTATATCAAGCAATGGGGCAAAGCCCCGAGCGTATATCCGCCCTTTACAAGGGCGGGGGACCGTTGCGCTTGCGCAATGGTGGTGGGTTAGCAGCCCCCTGGGCTGCGTTTCCCTTCAAAAGCATCTGCCCCCGGCAGATGGTCTCCTTCTGCGTGGGACAGAAGCGGCCCTGCCCCTTTTCGCCCCCGCCCCCTTACACCCTGTGATGCAACCCGATTCTGACAATCCAAAGGAGGAATGAAAATGGCAATCCAAAAGAACCTCACCGCAGTGACCCTGCAGCTGGAAATCAGCAACGGGGTGGACAAAAATGACCAGCCCAAATTCAAGAACATCAGCTACGAAAAGCTGTCCACCGATGCCACCCCGGAAAAACTGGCGGAAGTGGGCAAGGAATTCGGCGGGCTGATGGCAGAAGCTCCCAAGGGGATGTACATCGTGGAACGGCATACCCTGGAAGAAGTGGCGTAAAGGAGGTAGTGCACAATGGCAGATTCCAGAAAACTGGACCTGATTTTCAAGGACAGCGAAAAAGCGACCAAAAACATCCGCATCGTGAACCCCCGCTCTGACGTAGACCGGGAAATGGTGCTGCCGGTGATGAACAAAGTGGTGGAAAGCAAAGTCTTCCTCACCAAGAACGGCATTCCTGTGGAAACCATCCAGGGGGCCAAAGTGACCGACGTCAAGGATCTGCTCTCTGACGGAACTGACGAAGTCACCGAGGGCTAACCCATGGAGGATCTGTCCCTGCTGGCCGGCCAGGCTGCCCAGTACGGATTCCCCATGGTCATTTCCTGGTACCTGCTGGTACGCATGGAAGAGAAACTGGAGAACCTGACCCAGAGCATCGAACGGCTGCGCATGGCAGTGAAAATGGAATAGAGAAGGGGCTGTTGCATATGCAACAGCCCCTTCTCTATTGTCAGTGGTCAATGGTCAATTGCCAATGGAAAGGACCCGCCTCCGAAAAAGGCGGGTCCTTTTTTAATGGAAGAAAACCGGCGGCCGGGATGGGCTCCCCTGCGGGGAGCCCCTACCACGTTAGGATCAGAGAGACACAAAAAATCCCAGAAACGAAATTGTCGAAGATTCCGTTTCTGGGACCGTTGTATCCAACTTCCGACCACAACGCCGTAGGGGCGAGCCGCAGGCCCGCCCTTCCGTGGCCGCCGGTTTTCGTATATTCCCAGGAACCCGCCCGGCGGGTTCCTTCCATCGGCGTAAGACGTGAGACGGGGATGTTGCCCATGCAACATCCCCGTCTGCTCCCTACGGCCGATACACCGCCTTCACCCCGGTGATCAGGTCTTTGTTCTCTTTCTTTTCCGGTTCTTTGGTGAGGCTTTCTTTCATGTCCAGGGTCTGTTCTTTGCCGCCTTTCTGGAAAGTGCCGGTCCACAGGGCATCGCTGTCCTGGTACAGGGTGGCTTCCACCACCAGTTTGTAGGTGCCGTCAGGGACGGATTTGCCGTTGTCATCTTTTCCGTCCCAACCGGCGGTCACTTTGCCGGATTGGGGGGTGGCTTTGGTAAAGGCATCCACTTTGGCCTTGTCCAACTGGGCCAGGCCGGATTTTTTCACCCACTGGGGCAGGGCCTGCTTCTTGTACCCTTTTTGGGTGGTATACCGGGTGGCGAACAGAGTCCGGACCAGTTTCCCGTCCTTGTCCTCAATCCAGGCGGCCATCTGGCTGGTGCCCTTGCCTTCTTTTTTATTGAAGGTATATTCCAAGGTCAGAGGCCCTTTGGCTTCGGTCTGGGCCGGGGCTGCCGGGGCCGGGGCCTTTTTCTCGCTGCCGCAGCCGGTCAAAAGGCCCACAGCCACAAGGCCGGACAAAAACAATCCCATCAGGTTACGTTTCATGGTGTTTTCCCTCCTTTTGAAGAAAGCCGCCGGTCTTCCGGAAGCCTTGGTTCGCTCCTACGGATATTTGCCAATCGGACGGCAAGTCCGGGTACCCTCCGGGAGGCCGGGAAGGGCACTGCTTACTTCAGCAGATTGTCATCCTGGAAGTAGTTGATTTTCATGGCGGCGCGGACTTCGGACAGGGTCTGGGCGGCTTTGGCCTCAGCCCGGGCAGTGCCTGCCTTCAGGATGTCCACCACTTCCGGCTTCCGGGCTTCCCAGTACTCCCGGCGTTCCCGGATGGGCTTCAGTACGGACTGGAGCACTTCGTTCAGGAACCGTTTGATCTTCATGTCTCCCAGGCCGCCCCGCTGGTAATGGGCTTTCAGCTCATCCAGGTTGGCGTAATCGGGCAGGAAGGCGGCAAAATGTTCCGGTTTGCTGAAGGCGTCCAAATAGGTGAACACCGGGTTCCCTTCCACATGGCCGGGATCGCTGACCTGGATGTGGGTGGGGTCGGTGTACATGCTCATGACCTTCTTCTTGATGGTGTCCGCATCGTCGGACAGGTAGATGCAGTTGCCCAGGGATTTGGACATCTTGGCTTTCCCGTCCAGCCCGGGCAGCCGCAGGCAGGCCTTGTTGGAAGGCAGCACAATATCCGGTTCCGTCAGGGTTTCCCCGTAGACGCTGTTGAACTTGTGGACGATTTCCCGGCACTGTTCCAGCATGGGTTTCTGGTCTTCCCCAACGGGCACGTGAGTGGCATGGAAGGCAGTGATGTCCGCCGCCTGGCTTACTGGGTAGCAGAAAAAGCCCAGAGGCACGCTGGCTTCGAAGTTCTTCTGCTGGATTTCCGCCTTCACAGTCGGGTTCCGCTGGACCCGGGCCACGGTCACCAGGTCCATATAATAGGTAGTCAGTTCAAACAGTTCCGGGATCAGGCTCTGGATGAAGATGGTGGCCTTCTCCGGATCGATGCCCACTCCCAGGTAGTCCAGAGCCACCTGGAGCACGTTCTGCCGGACTTTTTCCGGGTTTTCCGCATTGTCAGTCAGGGCCTGGGCATCGGCGATCATAAAGTAGATTTCATCGAATTTGCCGCTGTTCTGGAGCAGCACCCGTTCCTGAAGAGAGCCTACAAAATGGCCCACATGGAGATGACCGGTGGGACGGTCCCCGGTCAGGATGATTTTCGTCATAATGATTCCTCGCCTTCTGCTGTGATCAAAAGCTGCGCTTTTTTTTGAATACTATGTATAACTATACTATGAATGGCGCTTTTCTTCAAGGCCCCGGCTTCAGTCCACCCCGAAAAAACACTTGTGTTTTGATTGTGAATTCATTATACTTATGTACGGTGATTTGTCATTATTTTCTAAAACCTAGAAAGGAAGTCAACTATGAACTCTACAATCCGTAAACTTCGTAAAATCCCATTGATCAACCAGATTGCCGTAGGCCTTGTGATCGGCATCCTGATTGCTGTGTTCCTCCCTGGCGCCGTGCCGGTGGTGGGCATCTTCGGCGACCTGTTCGTCCGTGCCCTCAAAGGGGTGGCTCCCCTGCTGGTCTTCATCCTGGTGATGAACGCCATGGTCCAGCGGAAAGAAGGGGGCGAAACCCAGATGAAACCCATCATCACCCTGTATGTGATCGGCACTTTCGCCGCTTCCATCGTCGGGGTGACCCTGTCCTTCCTATTCCCCCAGACCCTGATGCTCCAGCTGGGGAATTCCAAGGTGAATCCCCCCAGCGGCATTGCGGAAGTGGTCCACAACCTGGTGCTGAACATCGTGGACAATCCTCTGAACGCCATCCTGAACGCCAACTACATCGGCATCCTGGCCTGGGCAGTGATCATCGGCCTGGCCCTCCACAAGGCTGCCAGCCCGGAAACCAAGCATGTGCTGGAAGACCTGTCCGCCGGCATCACCAAAGTGGTCACCTGGGTGATCCATTTCGCTCCGTTGGGGATCATGGGCCTGGTGACCCAGTCCATCAGCGCCAGCGGCCTGTCCGCCCTGATTTCCTACTTCAGCCTGCTGGGGGTGCTGCTGGGGTCCTATTTCCTGGTGGCCCTGGTGATGAACCCCATCATCGTGTACCTGAACGTCCGCAAGAACCCCTACCCCCTGGTCTGGGCCACCCTGAAGGAAAGCGGCATCTACGCCTTCTTCACCCGTTCTTCTGCCGCCAACATCCCGGTGAACCTGACCCTGTGCAAACGGCTGGGGCTGAACCCGGATACCTACACCATTTCCATTCCCCTGGGAGCCACCATCAACATGGCCGGGGCTTCCATCACCATTTCCGTGCTGAGCCTGGCAGCCGCCCATACCCTGGGAGTGGCCGTGGATCTGCCCACCGCCCTGCTCCTGTGCATCGTGTCCACCGTGGGGGCCTGCGGAGCATCCGGTGTGGCCGGTGGTTCCCTGCTGCTGATCCCCGTGGCCTGTGCCTCCTTTGGGATCAGCAATGACATCGCCATGCAGGTGGTGGGGGTTGGCTTCATCATCAGCATCATCGAAGACGCCTGCGAAACCGCTCTCAACAGCAGCAGCGACGTACTGTTCACCGCCACCGCCGAATACGCCAGAAGGGCCCGGATGGGGACTCTCAAGGCGGAGGATATGGTGCCGAAAGAGATTGAAGAGGAAGAATAAAAAATTGGGGTGTGAAAGAATTCACACCCCAATTTTTTATTTTGCTCTCACCATGGCCGGCTTCAATTCCCCTTCCTCTTCGTACTGGGAATCGAACCGTTCATTCAGGTAATTGGTGTACAGATAAGCCAGGACAGCACCGGAGATGTTGTGCCAGGCGCTGAAGATGGCTCCCGGTACCCCGGCCATGGGCATGGAGGCGAAATGGGCCTTGGCCAGGCCGGTGGCCAGACCGGAATTCTGCATCCCCACTTCGATGGACAGAGCCACCATCTGTTTCCAGCTCATGCCGGTAAGTTTCCCAATGGCAAAGCCCAGCAGGTACCCCAGCACATTGTGGAGCATCACCACCAGCAGGATCAGTCCGGCACTGCTTAAGATGGCGTTCCGGCTGGCCCCGATGATCCCGGCGATCAGGAAGCTGATCACCATGCTGGAAACGGCGGGCAGGTAATCCACTGCTTCTTTGGCGAACTTGGGGAAGAAGTTCTTCACAGCCAGGCCCACCCCGATGGGTACGAACACGATCTGAAGGATGGAAACGAACATGCCCACCGGATCAAAGGAGATCTGCTTGCCCACCAGAAGCCAGGTGAGCAGCGGAGTCATAAGAGGGCTGAGCACCGTGGAGCAGCTGGTCATGGTCACAGAGAAAGGCACATCCCCATGGCTCATGAAGGTGATCACGTTGGAGGAAGTGCCTCCCGGGCAGGTGCCCACCAGCACCACCCCAACGGTCAGAGCCGGATCCAGATGGAAGGCTTTGGACAGCAGGAACGCCAGGAAGGGCATAACGAAATACTGGGCGCAGACCCCGAAGAAAATGTTCTTGGGCTGTTTCAGCACCAGGGCAAAATCATGAAGGCTGGTGGTCATCCCCATGCCGAACATAATGATTCCCAGCATTACACTGAGAATGGACACCCCGTAGGCCTTCCCCAACACCCAGGCAAAAGCGTGGGGGGCAAAGATCCCGATGCCCAGGAACACCACGGCGATAACGCCGAAATACTTGCCGATCAATCCGCATACTTTCTTCAAATCCATTTTCCTCATCCTTTCTGTTTCCGGAAACAAAAAAGCTCCGTCCCTGTAAAAGGGACGGAGCATGCTCCGCGATACCACCCATATTCCCCCGGGCCTTCCGGCCTGGGAGCACTCTGCAACGTACCAACATACGCGTTTCCACTAACGGGGATCAGCCGTCCGGACTTAATTTTGCTTCAGTCCGTCTCTTCCGGGAGGATTTTCCTTTCGGCCAGGCCGCCGGTTCACACCATCCACCGGCTCTCTGGAGGCACGCATCCAGAAAGTACTCTTTCCCATCATCAGATTTATTTATGAAGTTGTTTTGCTCTTCCTTGAAAAGCATGCCCTTATCTTACGAGGATAAGGGCATTTTGTCAAGAAAATATCCACGATATAAGAAAAACTTTTTAAGAGCAGGGATTATTGTAACAAATATGGCAAAAACAGTTTGGCCAGGCCCAGGAAAATGAAGAACCCGCACACATCGGTAAAGGTGGTGATGAAGATACTGGAGGCCACGGCCGGGTCGTAGTTCAGGGCCTTCAAAACCACCGGCACCAGGAAACCCACCAGGGCCGCGATCATCAGGTTGCAGATCATGGCCACCAGGATAATGAGCCCCAGGGCCAGGTTGTGGTTCATCCACACGATCACCGCTCCGGCGATCACCCCGTTTACCAGGCCGTTGATGAAGCCCACGGCAATCCCCCGGAGGATCCGGAGCCCGTTGCCGTGGAGCTTGATGTCCCCCAGAGCGAGGCCCCGGACCACCACAGCCAAAGTCTGGGTCCCGGCATTGCCCCCCATGCCGGCTACAATGGGCATGGCGGCAGCCAGAGCCACCACCTGGCTGATGGTGTCTTCGAACAGAGAAACCACCGAGGATGCCAAAAACGCCGTCACCAGGTTGATCAAGAGCCAGGGAAGCCGGAGCTTCACGCTTTCCAGCACCGTGCTGTCCACGTCTTCTTCCTTGCTGACACCGCCCATTTTCAGCATATCTTCGGTGTTTTCTTCTTCGATGACATCGATGATATCGTCAACGGTGATGATCCCCAGCATCCCTTTCCGTTTGTTCACTACCGGGATGGCATGGAGGTCGTATTTGGATACCAGACGGGCCACGTCTTCCTGGTCCGCTTCCGGCTCCACGGAAATCACATTGTCCTCCATGATGTCGTTTAAGGTGTCATAGTTCTTGGCCACCAGCAGTTCCCGGAGGGACACGGTACCCACCAGCTGTTTTTTCTCATTGAGCACATAGAGGATGTTGAGTTCTTCCGTCTTGGGGGCGATTTCCTTGACCTTTTCCAGGGCCTGGCTCACCGTAA
The DNA here is from genome assembly GCF_009696675.1 of Acidaminococcus fermentans. GTDB lineage: Bacteria > Bacillota > Negativicutes > Acidaminococcales > Acidaminococcaceae > Acidaminococcus. The sequence goes on from NZ_VULN01000001.1 coordinate 19,232, forward strand.
GAGAATTGCGCATGGAAATGTATTCGGTGGTCATGATCCCGCCTGCGGTGCTTTCCCCATAGCCCAACAGGTTTCGGATCACTTCCTGGTCGCTGGATTTCATCAGCTTGACCAGTTCCTTCCGCCGGTTGGCGGGCATGTCTCCCAGGATATCCACGATATCGTCCTTGGACATGTGCTGGAAGATCCGGATGATCTTGTTCAGATCGAACAGTTTCATGATCCGGACCTGGAGTTCATCATCGGCCTGTTCGATGATTTCAGCCATCTGCTGGTCCGGCAGGATGGTGGCCAGGAACACGATATCGCTGTCGCTGGCTTCTTCCAGGGCATAGGCCAGGTCGATGGGGTGGGAATCTTCCACCAGCTTCAGGACCGCGTCCTTGTCTTTCCGGTTCAGGGCGGAAATCAGTTCATTTTCTACCCGTTCTTCCAGTTCTTCCTGTTTTTCTTCTACAGAATGGTTTTCTTTCTGTTCATCCATGCTGCACACTCTCCCCTCATGAGTCCCCGTCCTCCCCGGGGCCTTTATGGTGGGAAAGGCTGACCTTCCCCGGTCAGCGTTCCCCCGCTTTTACTTCCGCGTCAATGCCACGTCGTCCGACGAAAGCCATCCCACGGCGCCGTCAAAGCGGATGCATAGATTGTAGACTTTGTTTTCCACCGCGTTCCGGGTCTGGTTGATGGGTACAAAAATGGTCCCTTTGGGATAGAACCCCAGGGTCAGGCTGTCCTTGCCCGGCTCTGCGTAAAAGGGGACCCCGTTGCGGGTGGTCATCATGATGATTTTAGACTGCTGGAACCGTTCTTCCGTGGTGGCAGCATGGGCGGTGCCGGACAGTACCGGCAGGGCACCCACACTGACCAGGGAACAGAAGGCCAGAGCCAGGGTGATTTTCTTGAACATGGGACACCTCATTTCTCAGGAGGATGCCGCAAGGGCTTACACCACCTGGAAGATATAGAATTTCAGATAATCGGTTTCCGGCACATTGTACAGGATCGGGTGATCCGGAGCCTGCTGCCGGGCTTCCACCTGGCGCAGGGAAACCGCTGCATCCCGGGCCGCTTCGTGGAGCATTTCCACAAACAGCTCGCTTTTCATGAAATGGCTGCAGCTGCAGGTGGCCAGATAGCCTCCCCGGGGCAGCAGCTTCATGGCCTTCAGGTTGATTTCCTTGTATCCCCGGAAGGCGCTTTTCACTGTGTGGCTGCTTTTGGTGAAGGCCGGGGGATCCAGGATGATGAAGTCGAAGGGATGCTGCTTCTTTTCCTCCAGCTCCGTGAGATAGTCGAACACATTGGCTTCCACAGTCTGGATTTTGTCTTCCAGGCCGTTGAGGGCAAAGTTTTCCCGGGCCCGTTTCAGGGCTTCTCCGGAAATATCCACCGCCGTAACGCTGGCTGCTCCCCCTTTGGCTGCATTGAGGGCAAAGGGACCGGTGTGGGTGAAGCAGTCCAGTACATGTTTGCCGGCACAGATCCGGGATACCGCCAGCCGGTTGTATTTCTGGTCCAGGAAGTAGCCGGTTTTCTGGCCGTTCACCACGTCCACCCGGTACCTGAGTCCGTTTTCCGTGATGATGGGCATCAGGTCCTTTTCCGTCAGGGTGCTGCCAGGGATATCCGCAATGCCCTGGCCTTCCGTCAGGCCTTCCAGTTCCCGGATTTTCACATCGTTCCGTTCGTAGATGCCCTTTACCTCTTCTCCCATGGCCCGGAGCAGCTTCAGCAGCAGGGTGAAGATCATGGTTTTCCGCTGTTCCATGCCAAGGGAAAGCACCTGGGCCACCAGCACGTCATTGAACCGGTCCACGGTGAGCCCCGGGAATCCATCCGCTTCTCCGAAGATCAGCCGGCAGTCTTTGAAATCTTCCCCGGGCATGACGGTTTTCCGGTAATCCAGGGCGTACTGGATCCGCCGTTCGAAAAAAGCTTCGTCGAACCGGTCATTGGCGTTCCGGGAAAGGAGCCGGACCCGGATCTTGGAATGGTCGTTGTAGAAGCCGGTGCCGATGTACTTGCCCTTCTTCTCGCTGACCACGTCCACCAGGTCCCCGTTTTCCACAGGGCCGGCAATATCCAGCACTTCGTCTCCGAACACCCAGGGATGCCCGCCCCGGGCCATTTTTTCCCCTTTGCGGGTAATGGTCACTTTCGTATAGTCACGCATGCGCTTCTCCGTCCTCCCGGTAAATGTCGTATAGTTTATTGTACCATATGTAACGGGTGATGGGAACGGGTTTTGGTATGCAAAAAAGGTGCTGTTGCAGGAGCAACAGCACCTTAGTCAGCGGTCCACGGTCAGCTGTCAGCGGCCAAAGGAAGGCAAACCCATCCGCATTTGCCTTTGAACACAGCCCTCCGGGCGGCCGGGATGGGCTCGCCTGCGGCAAGCCCCTACGCCGTTGGGGTCAGGGGATTTCCTTCGGTCCCCAGGGCCCTTTGTTCTCCCACACTCCGACTCTGACGGCGTAGGGGCGCGCCGAAGGCACGCCCTTCCCGGCCTCCGGTTTTCTCCATTCAACAAAAATTTGCCTGCAAATTTTTTTCATCCGGCTGTTGACCGTTGACGGGGCTGCCAGACATCCCTTTACCTCCCAAATATCCTGTCGATCAGCCCCTGGATCCCGCTGGGGTCCTTTTTGGGCTGGGGCTGGGGCGCCGGGGCCGGAGCGGCCGGGTTCTCCTGTTCCCGGGCCTTCCGGGTGTTTTCGTCCAGCTTCCCCACCTGCTTTTCCAGGCTGGCCAGGCTGTTTTTCAGATTGGTGTCATCGTACCGGGTGCCCACAATGTCCCGTTTCATGCTCCGGACTTCCTTTTCCAGCAGCAGCTGCTGGCTGTCCAGCCGGAGATACAGCCCGAAAGTGCACAGCAGATTCCCCGCCAAAAGCCCCACCACGATTTTCTGGAACCCAGTCATACCACGCCTCCTGAAAAAATTTTCCCCATTGTAGCACAATGGACGGTCAACGGTCAACAGCCAAAGGAAGGCAAATGCATCCGCATTTGCCTTTGAACACAGCCCTCCGGGCGGCCGGGAAGGGCTCGCCTGCGGCAAGCCCCTACACCGTTGGAGTCAGGGGATTTTCTTCGGTCCGCAGGACCCGTTGTTCTCCCACACTCCGACTCTGACGGCGTAGGGGCGCGCCGAAGGCACGCCCTTCCCGGCCGCCGGTTTTCTCCATTCAACAAAAATTTGCCTGCAAATTTTTTCATCCGGCTGTTGACCGTTGACAAAAAAGGGCTGTTGCTCACGCAACAGCCCTTTCACCCGCCTCATTTTGGATAATTGGAAGAAGTGTTTTCTTTCAGCAGCACATCGTGTGCCCCGCCTTCCACCAGGCTGGTGGCGGATACCAGGGTCAGTTTGGCCTTTTTCTGCAGTTCGGGGATGGTGAGAGCCCCGCAGTTGCACATGGTGGACCGCATCTTGGAGATGGTCAGGTTCACGTTGTCTTTCAGGCCGCCGGCGTAAGGAACGTAGGAATCCACCCCTTCTTCGAAGGACAGCTTCTTGTCCCCGCCCAGGTCATACCGCTGCCAGTTCCGGGCACGGGCGGAACCTTCGCCCCAGTATTCCTTCATGTAGGTGCCGTTGATGTTCACCTTGTTGGTGGGGGATTCGTCGAACCGGGCGAAATACCGGCCCAGCATCAGGAAGTCGGCGCCCATGGCCAGAGCCAGGGTCATGTGGTAGTCGTACACGATACCGCCGTCGGAGCAGATGGGCACATAGATGCCGGTTTCCTTGTAGTATTCGTCCCGGGCCTTGGCCACTTCGATAACGGCAGTAGCCTGGCCCCGGCCGATCCCCTTCTGTTCCCGGGTGATGCAGATGGAGCCGCCGCCGATACCGATCTTCACAAAGTCAGCACCGCATTCTGCCAGGAACCGGAAGCCTTCCGCGTCAACCACGTTGCCGGCCCCTACCTTGACGGAATCACCGTATTTGTCCCGGATCCATTTCAGGGTCCGTTTCTGCCATTCGCTGTAGCCTTCGGAAGAGTCGATGCACAGTACGTCCGCACCGGCTTCCACCAGGGCCGGTACCCGCTGTTCATAGTCACGGGTGTTGATGCCGGCGCCTACCACATGGCGTTTCTGGCTATCCAGCAGTTCCAGGGGATACTGTTTGTGGGTGGAATAGTCTTTCCGGAACACCATGTACATCAGGTTGCCCTCTTTGTCGATAATGGGCAGGGTGTTCAGTTTGTGTTCCCAGATAATATCGTTGGCCTGTTTCAGGGTGATGTCGCTGCTGCCGACCACCATGTCAGCCACCGGAGTCATGAAGTTCTTGACCTGATCTTCCATGTTCATCCGGCTGATCCGGTAGTCACGGCTGGTAACGATCCCTTCCAGATGGCCGTTCTTGCTGCCGTCGCTGGTAACAGCCATGGTGCTGTGACCGGTTTTTTCCTTCAGAGCCAGTACATCGGCCAGGGTGCTGTCCGGACGCAGGTTGGAATCGCTGACCACGAACCCGGCCTTGAAGCTCTTGACCCGGGCCACCATGGCGGCTTCGCTTTCGATGGTCTGAGACCCGTAGATAAAGGAGATGCCCCCTTCCCGGGACAGGGCGATGGCCATGTTGTCGTCGGAAACGGACTGCATGATAGCGGAAACCAGGGGAATATTCAGGGTCAGAGCCGGTTCTTCACCCTTTTTAAATTTCACCAGCGGAGTCTTCAGACTCACATTTGCCGGAATGCATTCGCTGGAAGAATATCCAGGAACTAAAAGATACTCGCTGAAAGTATGGGCAGGTTCATCATAGATAAAAGCCATTGTATATCCCCCTTTGAAATATTTTTCTCATTTTAGCACCAGTCTGTCACAAATGCAACAGGTTTTTCTGGTCTTTTCCTTCAGAAGTCTATCTGTTACGGAAACAGACCGCAGGGGCTGGAATACTTCTGCGGTCTGTAACATCATCTTATTTCGTCTTCAGCCGGCGGAGGGCTCTCCAGGCAATGTCCTGGCGGAAATGGGCCCCGTCGAAGTGGATCTTGTCCACCGCGTCATAGGCTTTCTGCTGGGCGGCAGGGATGCTGTCAGCCACAGCAGTGACTCCCAGCACACGGCCTCCGTTGGTGAGGATCTTCCCGTCCTCTTCCCGGGTGCCGGCGTGGAACACCACCACGTCTTCCATGGCTCCTGCAGCCTTCAGGCCGGTAATGGGCAGACCCTTTTTGTAGGATCCGGGATAGCCGCCGCTGGCCATGACCACGCACACGGCGGACTTGTCGCTCCATTCCACCATTTCAGGCTTCAGGGTGCCTTTGGCGCAAGCCACCATGATCTCTGCCAGGTCGCTTTTCAGCAGGGGCAGCACCACCTGGGTTTCCGGATCCCCGAACCGGGCGTTGAATTCCACCACCTTCACGCTGTCCCCTTTAATCATGAGACCGGCGTACAGGCAGCCGGAATAAGGCCGTCCTTCCTTGGCCAGGGCGTCCACAATGGGCCGCAGCACTTCCTTCACGGTCTTTTCCTTCAGGGCGTCGGTCATTACCGGTGCCGGGCAGTAAGCCCCCATGCCCCCGGTGTTGGGCCCCTGGTCTCCGTCGTTCACCCGTTTATGGTCCTGGGCAGCCAGCATGGGCACAATAGTCTTCCCGTCGGTGAAGGCCAGGAGGGAGGCTTCCTCCCCTTCCATGAACTCTTCGATGACCACCCGGTTGCCGGCGCTGCCGAACTTGTGGGCACCCATCATTTCATCCAGGGCATCCAGGGCTTCGTCCTTGGTCATGGCCACCACGACCCCTTTGCCGGCAGCCAGGCCGTCTGCCTTGATCACAATGGGGGCGCCTTTTTCTTCCACAAAGGCTCTGGCATCTGCCAGGTTGTCGCATACTTTAAAGAAGGCGGTGGGCACTCCGTACTTCTCCATCAGTTCCTTGGAGAAGATCTTGGAGCCTTCGATTTCCGCCGCTTTGGCACTGGGCCCGAAAATGGTCAGACCCCGGGCGTTGAACACATCCACGATGCCGGCCACCAGAGGAGCTTCCGGCCCCACCACCGTCAGATCGATGGCGTGCTTTTCCGCCCAGTCCGCCAAACCGTTCAGATCCGTAATGTCCAGGTTCACACATTCCGCCAGGTCCTTCATGCCCGGATTCCCGGGGGCTGCGTAGAGTTTCGTCACCTTTTTGCTTTGGGCCAGCTTCCAGACCAGGGTATGTTCCCGGCCGCCGCCGCCAATTACCAGTACCTGCATGCTAAGGCCTCCCTTATTTTTCGCTGTCCAGCTGCTTCTTCAGATAGGCTGCAATGGCCGTATCGTATTCCGCCGTATGGGCAAAGGCTTCCTGGGCCAGCATTTTCCGGGTGTGGAGATCGATGTCCCCTTTTTCCTTCAGCATGTGGATCAGGTCTTCATACCGGTCCGGATTGGTGATGATCACCACATCGTGGAAGTTCTTGGCAGAAGCCCGGACCATGGCCGGACCGCCGATGTCGATGTTTTCGATGGCTTCGGCTTCGGTTACATCCGGTTTGGCAATGGTCTGCTGGAAGGGATACAGGTTCACCACCACCAGGTCAATGGGCTGGATCCCGTTCTTCTTCATGTCTTCCATATGTTTGGGATTGCTGCGCACAGCCAGGATGCCCCCATGGATCTTGGGATTCAGGGTCTTTACCCGGCCGTCCATCATTTCCGGGGTCCCGGTTACGTCGCTTACGTAGGTCACCGGCACGCCAGCTTCCTTCAGCACCTTCATGGTGCCGCCGGTGGAGATGATTTCCACCCCATTGTTGTTCAGGAAATAGCCCAGCTTCACAATGCCGGTCTTGTCAGAAACGCTCAGTAATGCTCTGCGAATTTTCAGCATGGATTGTTCTCCTTATTTACGGATTTTCACTTTCCGGCCGTTTACAGTCAGCCGGTCTTCCGCCCACAGCTTCACCACTTCCGGCAGGATGGTATGTTCCTGGACCAGGATCCGGGCGGCCAGGGTGTCATGGGTATCTTCGTCCAGCACAGGTACGGCGGCCTGCATGATGATGGGGCCGGTATCCATCCCTGCATCCACAAAGTGGACGGTGCAGCCGGCGATCTTCACCCCGTAGTTCAGAGCCTGTCCCTGGGCATCCAGTCCCGTAAAGGACGGCAGCAGGGCCGGATGGATGTTGATGATCTTGTGGTACCAGGAATTCACGAAATCTCCGCTGAGGATCCGCATGAATCCGGCCAGCACCACCAGTTCCACCCCTGCTTCCCGGAGGGTCTTGTCAATGGCGGCTTCGAAGGAAGCCTTGTCCACAAAATCCTGACGGGCAATGGCGCAGTGAGGGATCCCCATCTTTTCCGCCCGCTGGAGGGCATAGGCTTCCGGACTGTCGCTGATCACCACGGCGATTTCGATGGGCAGGTTTTCTTTTTTGATTTTGTCGGCCACGGCCTGGAAATTGCTTCCCCGGCCGCTGACCAGTACCCCGATTTTCCGTTTAGTCACCGAAAACCCCGCCTTTCATCACGGTCTTTTTGGTGCCGGGCACCACATGGCCCAGTTCGTAGAAGGTTTCCCCGTTTTCTTTCAGATGAGCCCGGACGGCGTCGGCTTCGGAAGGATCCACCACCAGCACCATGCCAACCCCCATGTTGAAGGTCCGGTACATTTCCTTCACCGGAACATTGCCCCATTCCTGGAGCTTTTTGAACACAGCGGGCACTTCCCAGGCGTCTGCATGGACTTCCGCGTCACAGTTTTCCGGCAGGATCCGGGGAATGTTGTCATAGAAGCCGCCCCCGGTGATGTGGACCATACCGTGGAGATCGAATTTTTTGATCATGGGCAGGATGGTCCGGGGATACAGCCGGGTGGGAGTCAGCAGTTCCTCACCCAGGGTTTTGCCGAATTCCGGAATGTAGGTGTCCACCGTGAAGCCCTGAGCTTCGAAGCAGATTTTCCGTACCAGGGAGAACCCGTTGGAATGGACCCCGGTGGAAGGCAGACCCAGGAGGACGTCCCCGGCCTTCACCTTGTCCCCGGTGATCATCTTGCTCCGTTCCACCACGCCTACGCTGAAGCCGGCGATGTCGTATTCGTCCTTGGCATAGAACCCGGCCATTTCAGCGGTTTCCCCGCCGATCAGGGCACAGCCGCTTTCCTTGCAGGCATTGGCCACCCCTTTGACGATGTCGGCGATTTTCTGGGATTCCACCTTGGCGGTGGCGATGTAATCCAGGAAGAACAGAGGTTCCGCCCCCTGGACCAGGATATCATTGACGCACATGGCCACGGCGTCCTGGCCGATGGTGTCGTGACGGTCCATCATAAAGGCGATCTTCAGCTTGGTGCCCACACCGTCGGTACCGGAAACCAGCACCGGATCCTGGTATTTGTTCCCCAGGGCAAACAGGCCCCCGAAGCCCCCCAGGTCCCCGATGACTTCCGGACGGTAGGTGGCCCGGACGCTGTCCTTCATCAGTTCCACGGCTTTGTTGCCGGCGTCGATATCCACCCCTGCATCTGCGTATGTAATGACCTTTTTCTCGCTCACGCTGTTTCCTCCTTAGCAACCCAGTTCAAACTGTAATTTGGATCCTTTTTTCATTTCTTTATCTGCTCCATCCGGATAATGGGAATTGAAGCAGGCATAGCACATATCATCGGGTTTCAGCACGGACAGGCTGGCCCGGAGTCCTTCCATGGTAATGTAATGGAGGCTGTCCGCCTTGATGTACTGGCGGATCTCTTCTTCCGTCTTGCTGGCGGCGATCAGTTCTTTCCGTTCGGAAGTGTCGATGCCGTAGAAGCAGGAATCCATTACAGGGGGCGAACTGATGCACACGTGCACCGCCGTAGCTCCCGCATCCCGGAGCAGCTGGACGATCTTGCCGCTGGTGGTGCCCCGGACGATGGAGTCATCCACCATCACCACGGATTTCCCTTCCACCAGGCTCCGGTTGGCGTTCAGTTTCAGCCGCACCGCATTGAGGCGCTGTTTCTGGGTGGGCTGGATGAAGGTCCGGCCGATGTATTTGTTCTTGGTGAGCCCTTCCACAAAGGGGATCCCGGCTTCCAGGCCGTAGCCGATGGCTGCAGGGGTGCCGGAATCGGGCACGGAAATCACCACATCCGCCTTGATCCCCCTGGTTTCCCGGGCCAGGATCCGTCCCATGTTCAGACGGGCCTGGTATACGCTTTCCCCGTCGATGATGCTGTCGGGACGGGCGAAATACACGTATTCGAAAATACAGTGGGCACAGTGGGTCGGTTTGTGGGTGCTGTACATGATGCTTTTGGGTTCTGTTTCCTCGTTGTCGATGACGATCATTTCCCCGGGCTTCACGTCCCGCACATAGTGGGCCCCCACCAGATCCAGGGCGCAGGTTTCACTGGCCACCACCCAGCCGTGGTCCAACCGGCCCAGGCACAGAGGCCGGAAGCCGTAGGGATCCCGGAAGGCGATCAGCTGGTCATCGTTCATGATCAGGATGGCAAAGGCACCCCGGATGGTGTCAGCCGCTTCCGCCACCCGTTCCGGCAGGGTCTTTTTCCGGCTCCGGGCGATCAGGCTCAGCACCACTTCGCTGTCGATGGTGGTCTGGAACACCACCCCGTCGTTGGCCAGTTCCTTCCGGAGCTGGGCGGCGTTGGTCAGGTTGCCGTTGTGGCTGAGGGCCAGGTTGCCCCCGTCATAGAACACCTTCAGCGGCTGCACATTGTAGGGCATGCTGGCCCCGGTGGTGGAATACCGTACATGGCCGGCGGCAATGCAGCCGTCCAGGCCCTTCAGGCCGTCTTTGAACACATCGTTCACCAGTCCCATGCCCTTTTTGATGTGCATGTGCCGGCCGTCGGTGACAGCGATGCCGGCGCTTTCCTGGCCTCTGTGCTGGAGAGCGAACAGCCCCCAGTAAGTATTCAGTGCCACGTCGTCTTTCTTGGAATAGATGCCGAAGACCCCGCATTCTTCATGGAGCTTGTCTTCCGCAAAAAACTTGTCCCCCATAGTTCCTCCCGTTTCCTTATGCTTTGGCAGCGGCGGCTCTGGCAACAGCCAGTTTTTCCCCTTTGGCTTTCACTTCTTCCTTCATCTTGGCCCGGGCTTCCGCCAGTTTGGTCACCAGTTCCGGATACTTCACCGCCAGGATCTCCACGGCGAAGATGGCGGCATTCTTGGCCCCGTTGATGGCCATGGTAGCCACGGGAATGCCGGAAGGCATCTGCACGAAGCTCAGGAGAGAATCCATCCCGTTGAGAGGGGTGGCGTTGATGGGAATCCCGATCACCGGCACGGTGGTGAAGGCGGCGATGAATCCGCCCAGATGGGCCGCTGCACCGGCGGCGGCAATGATGACTTCCACACCCCGGTCACGGGCGCCGGCGGCGAATTCCTGTACCAGTTCCGGAGTCCGGTGGGCGCTGGCCACCACTACTTCCACCTCTACCCCGAATTCCTTCAGAGTTTTTTCCGCAGGTTCCAGCACCGGCCAGTCCGAATTGCTTCCCATGATAATTGCTGCTTTCATTCGTGAGCACCTCCAATAAAAAAGGCCCTTGATACCGCCCGCACAGCCAGTGTTCAAGTTTCTCAGAGCCAAACCACCACAATAATTTATACTCCTATTCTATCAACGGACCGGGGCTCTGTCAATGTTTTATCGAACTTTTATAACATAAGTAACACTATCGTTCGAAATGTGGAGACAGCCAGGAGGTTAAGTGGTTAGGTGGAGACTCTGCTCCAACCCGTAGGGGCGGCAGGCCCGGCCGCCCGCAAGTGGTCAGGTGGTTAAGTGGCCAGGTGGGCGGCAGGATGGGAGACTCTGCCCAACCGTAGGGGCGGCAGGCCCGGCCGCCCGCAAAATGAGCCGCCAGCCACCGGATGAGCGGGCAGCCTGCCCAGGACCGCCGTACCCCCTTTTGTGCATCAGCCCCTCCAATATGCTATAATAGGACCAAAGAGGTGATTCCCATGAAACAATCCATTTGGAAACGGTTTTTCCTGACCATCCTTACGGCCTTTTCCGTCTGCGGTTCGGCGCTGGCGGCCGGGGCCATTCCGGTGCCCAAACCCGGGCGGATCGGCTCTCCTGTGCCCCGGCCCACGGTGCCGGTGGGCGGCTTCCAGAATCACAGCCCCATTCCCACTCCCGTTTACACTCCTGTAACCCCCTCCCGTCCCATCCAGGTCCAGAAGATCCCCCTCCGGCCCATTGTCCAGCCCATGACCGGGTCCCTGGCTCCCACCGGGGAACAGCTGGGGGTGTTCAAACCCAACCTGACCCTGTTTTCCTGGGCTTCTCCCCGGGATATCGGAACCCCCTTCGGCCGGACCTTCCTGAACAATCCCAATGATTCTCTGGCCTGGTGGAAGCCTGCCAGCGCCATCACCCAGGGAGACATCTTTCAGAGCCGTCTGGCAAGGCTGGTGGAAGAGGTGAAGTGAAAAAAATCCTGCTGCAGCCTGCAGCAGGATTTTTTTGTCAGCGGTCAATGGTCACTGGACGGAGGAGAGCATCTGCCAAAGGCAGATGCTCCTGAATGAAAACGCAGCCCTGAGGGCTGCGTTTCCCTTCAAAGAAACCCGCCAGCGGCGGGTTTCCTCCTCCGGGCGCCTACCGTTAACAGCTGACCAGTGACAGCGCGGCGCCCAGGCACCGCGCTTTTATTTCACCCACACAATGGTGGCCCCGAATCCCCCTTCATTCAGAGGGGCCATTTCGGTTTTCAGCACATTGGGATGCTGGTCTAGGTATTCCAGGAGGCCTTTCCGGAGCATGCCGGTGCCTTTCCCGTGGACCAGACGGAACCGGTCCATCCCGGCCAGCAGGGCATCGTCAATGGCCTTGTCCACATAGGGGATGGCTTCATCCACGGTCTTGCCCCGCACATCGATCTGCACCGTGGCATCCTGGGCCTTCTTCACAAACAGGTTGTGGCCCTGGCTGGTGCTCTTCTTCAGGGTCCGGTGGGTGCTCCGGGGCTGGCTGGGCGCTTCCTTCAGCAGCAGGCAGTCCTTCAGCTTCAGATTCATCTTCATGATCCCGATCCGCACGGTGACTTCCTTGCCGTTCAGGGCCACAATGGTGCCGCTCTGGCCGATCTTCTTCACATACACCTTCTTGCCCACCGCCGCATTGCCGCTGGTGAGCCCCTGACCTTCCGGCATGGGCTTCCCGTCAATGGAGAAGTTCTTGTTCAGCACCTTCCGGGACAGTTCCGCCAGCTGTTCCACCTTCCGGCTTTCCACCATGTCCTGGTTGGCCCGCAGTTCCTTCAAAATGGAAGTGGATTCCCGCCGGGCGTTCCGGTACAGTTCGTCCGCCTGTTCCCGGGCCTTCCGTAAAATGGCGTTCCGGCTCTTTTCCAGGTCCTGCTTCTGACGGGTCAGTTCGTTCTTCAGGTATTCCGCTTCCCGCTGGAGGGAGGCGATTTCGTCCTTCCGGCTTTCATATTCCCGGCGCTCCCCTTCCAGGTTCTGGAGCACCCGTTCCATATTGCTGTGGCCTTCTCCGATGAAGGTCTTGGCTTCGTCCAGGATCTCCTGGGGCAGCCCCAGCCGTTTGCTGATGTAGAAGGCGTTGGAACTGCCGGGCACACCCATGAGCAGCTTGTAGGTGGGCCGGAGGGTTTCCGGATCGAATTCCACACTGGCGTTTTCCATACCCTCATGCTCATAGGCAAAGGTCTTCAGTTCGCTGTAGTGGGTGGTCATGATGGTAAGCACCTTTTTGTTGTACAGGTACTCTATCATGGCCATGGCCAGGGCCGCCCCTTCGGTGGGATCGGTCCCTACGCACACTTCGTCCACCAGCACCAGGTCCCCTTCCCGGACTTCATCCAAAATGGAGATCATGTTCTTCATATGGCCGGAGAAGGTGGACAGGCTCTGTTCAATGCTCTGTTCATCCCCGATATCCGCATAGACCCCGCCGAACACCGGCAGGATGGCTTCTTTGGCCGGGACGAACATCCCTGCCTGGGCCATGAGGGCGAACACCCCCACGGTCTTTAAGGCCACGGTTTTCCCGCCGGTATTAGGGCCGGTGATCAGCAGGGTGGTGAAATCGTCCCCCAGGTTGATGTCCAGAGGCACCACCTTTTCCTGGTCCAGGAGAGGATGGCGTCCCTGGGTAATCCGCAGCCGCTGCTGGAGGATCATCATGGGCCGGCAGCAGTGGAGCTTCTGGGCCAGGGCGGCCTTGGCACCGATGAGATCCACCTGGGCCGCCACTTCCAGGGAGCTGAGGATGTTTTCCGCCTCGCTGCCCACATGGCCGGTGAGAGTCCGGAGGATCCGTTCCACTTCTGCCTGTTCCTCCAGCCGGTATTTCTTGATGTCGTTGTTCAGGTTCACCACTGCCATAGGTTCCACGAACAAGGTGGCCCCGCTGGCGCTCTGGTCATGGACCACCCCGGGAAAGTTCAGCCGGTATTCCTGTTTGATGGGGATTACGTACCGGTCTTCCCGCATGGTCACCAGGGCATCCTGGAAGTATTTCTGGTTGTTGGGATCGTGGAGGATATTGGTGAGTTTGTCCTTCACCCGGTTCTTGGCCGCCAGGATCCCGGTGCGCAGGCCCTGGAGCTTTACGGAAGCGTTATCCTTGATGTTCCCCTTTTCATCCAGGGCGCTGGACAGCTGCTTGCTCAGCCGGGTGAAATCCCCCAGCTGGGGACCATAATCCCGGAGGGCCGGAGCGTTTTCCGTGTCTTCCAGCAGGAACTGCTTCAGATGCCGGAGCCCGTCGATGGTGTCTCCGATGGCCTTGAAGTCTTCCGGCTCCAGGATGCTCCCTACCCGGGTCCGTTTCACCAGGGGACTGATATCCGTCATGCCCCCCAGGGGCAGCCGTTTCCCTTCGTCCAGCAGCTGGACGGCTTCGGCAGTTTCCTCCTGGGCCAGTTTCACCTGTTCGAACCGGCTGGAGCTCACCAGGTCCAGGGCCAGTCTCCGGCCCAGAGAAGTCCCTGCCTGGTCCGCCAGGAGCGCCTTCACTTTATCGAATTCCAATGTATTGACAGCAAATTTCCCCATGCTTACAAAACTCCTCTGAAATAATGTCCCCGGGTGGTGTGGGGCCGGTTCTCTTCCACTTTGGTGTCCCCGTCCAGCACGCCCCGGTACAGGGCGGTCAGTTCACCCAGCTCTTCGGCGGTATAGCCCCGGCCATCGATCCGCAGCCGGGCGATCCCGGCCTTTTCCATATCCGGCACATTGGCCAGCATGGACAAGGGATGGCCGTTGAGCACGTGCATCCGGCCGAACTGGTCCTGCTTCAGAGGGAACTTTTCCTTCTTCCGGTCTTCCAGGAATCCCTGCTCTTTGCAGTGGAAGCTGCAGGATCCTTTGTGCAGGTTCCCCAGGAAACTCCCTTCCACACAGTATTCGCTGACCATCATTTCCAGGGCCCCTTCCGCCAGACACTCAATGGGGAGCGGGCTCTTCTTCACCAGGGCCCCCACCTGCTGGAGGGTCAGTTCCGGAGACAGGGTTACCCCGGCAAAGCCCTGTTCCTGCCAGAACAGGATGCTCTGGCTGTTGTAGGCGTTCATGTCATAATCCAGCCACAGAGGCAGCCCCAGCTCCTGGGCCATTTCCACCAGCCCGTTGTTGGCGATCAGGAACCCGTCGGGCTGGAGAGCCGCCCACTGGGCCAGGGCGTTCCGGAAGTACTTCAGCTGGCCTTCGCTGACGATCCGGCTGGTGGCCGCCATCCACTGTTTCCCCCGGGCCCGGGTCCAGCCGCTGATGGTGCTGTAATCTTCCAGGGTAAGGAGAGGCAGGGTGTAGCTGTCCCCTCCCACCAGCAGCACATCGGCTCCGGCTTCCAGGGCCACTTTGGCCTTTTCCAGGGTGTCCACCTGGACGCTGAGCTGGCTGTGTTTCCGGGTGCCGTGGTTTTCCCGCTGCCGGAGCACTTCCCTGTGCCACACAGCCTTTTTCCGGGGAGGCAGGAAGGCGTCCAGCCGCTTCTGGGTCAGTTCTTCCACGGCTGCCCGGCGGGCTTCGTTGATTTCGCTCATGGGGACCATGACCCCTTCATCCAGGCGGCAGACCAGTTCTCCCAGGGAGAATTCCGTGGTCCCCAGCCGGTCCAGCTGCTTTTTCACCGCAGCTTCATCCAGGGCATGTTTCCGGGCTTTTTCCACAATGAACCCGGTTTTTGCAGAGCCGGTATTCCCTTCTTCGTCGGTCACTTTCACTTCCATGGGCTGGCCCAGGCGAGCGGTGACTTCTGCATACAGAGGGATCCGTTTCTTGTGGTCTTCTCCAAAATACTGGGCGGCATACTGCATCAGTTCATTGTCATAGGTCCGGAACACCCGGTCGTTGAGCCGGATTCCCCGGGGTACGGGAATGGTGACGCTGCTGCCTGCCCGGGCCACCGGCACCTCTTTCCCGTTTACGGTCATATGTTCCACGGAGGTGCCCACCCGGCCCCCTACGCTGACCCAGAATTCCAGTCCGTCTCCCAGGTGCAGGTCCCGGTCCAGCTTCAGGGTGCCGGCGGTATGATCCTTGGCAAGGCTCTGGACCCGGCCCAGGAGCACTCCCCGGTTGTTGGGCCGCCGGTCGCTCATCATGGTCCGTCCAGGCCGGTTCACCATATAGGCAGTGGTGAAATCCCGGTTGAAGATCTGTTCGATGTTATCCCGGTCTTCCTGGGGCACTTCATAATGGCCGGCCAGGTAGCTGTCAATGGCCCGGCGGTAAATGTCCGTCACCACCGCCACATATTCCGGCCGCTTCATCCGGCCTTCGATCTTGAAAGAATGGATCCCCGTTTCGATCAGCTGGGGCAGCACATCCAGGGTGTTCAGGTCTTTGGGGGACAGCAGGTAATGGCCGGCATCCACCTTGGCCAGCAGGTCCTTCCCGTCCTTGTTCACCAAAGTGTAGGGCAGCCGGCAGGGCTGGGCACACCGGCCCCGGTTGCCGCTGCGGCCTCCGATCATGCTGCTCATGAGGCACTGGCCGCTGTAGCACACGCACAGGGCTCCGTGCATGAATCCTTCAATCTTGCCCGGGGTGATATTACAGATGGTCTTCAGATCCTTCAGGGAGGTTTCCCGGGCCATCACCGCCTGTTCCATACCATTGTGGTATGTAAACAGAGCCCCGGCGGAATTGGTCACCGTCATCTGGGTACTGGCGTGAAGGGGCAGTTCCGGCGCCACCTGCCGGGCCACCCGGATCACCCCCAGGTCCTGGACGATGATCCCGTCCACCCCGATATTGCTCAAAAAGCACAGGTATTCCCCCAGATCAGGCATTTCCCCGTCATCCACCAGGGTGTTCACCGTTACATAGATCTTTACCCGGTGGAGATGGGCGAACCGGATGGCCCGGGTCATTTCCTCCGGTCCGAAGTTTTCCGCATAGGCCCGGGCGCCAAAATGGCTGCCCCCCAGGTACACCGCGTCGGCACCGGCAAACACAGCCGCTTCCAAAGCTTCCCAGGTGCCTGCCGGGGACAGCAGTTCGATATCTTTTCTTTCCATTAGAGACTCCTTTATGATCCAGCAGGGATGATCCCTGAATACGTACAATCCATGACTTTTTATTTTATCATATTCCTCCGGAGATGGCCAGAAGGAGGAGGCTCCCGGTTCCCTCATGAACAATTAAAAAAAACTCTGTGAAAAGTGCAGAAATCTGTTGTATTTTTTTACAGTCCGTATATACTTATAAAAGTGTTTTGCGCGCAGGGACAGGATTCTTCCGGATTGCTCCGTTAGCGGGGAGCCTGGACGGTCCTGTCCGGTGAGAAAATAAGAAAAGAGGTGCCTCATGGCTCCAGATACCCGTGCTTCCCAATTCCATACCCCGGACCGGACCGCTCTCCAGGAGTACGTCTGCGCCCATTTAGATGAAGCCATTGCCAAAGGCTGGATCCGACTGTATTTCCAGCCCATTGTTCGGAGCCTGTCCTATACCCTCTGCGGTTTCGAAGCCCTGGCCCGTTGGCAGGACCCGGTCCACGGGCTGATTTCCCCGGGCATCTTCATCCCTGCCCTGGAAAAATCCGGCACCATCCACAAGCTGGACCTGTGCATGGTGGACCAGATCTGCGCCCATTACCATCCCCGGGCTGATGAAGGCATGGCCATGGTGCCGGTTTCCTTCAACCTGTCCCGGCTGGACTTTTTTGCCTGCAATTTATTTGAAGAGATCAACGGCCGGGTGGACCGGGCCGGCATCCCTCACAGCCAGCTGGCTCTGGAAATCACCGAAAGCGTCTTTGTCCAGGACATGAGCTCCATTGCCCCGGTGCTGGACCAGTTCCGGTCCGCCGGTTACGAGATCTGGATGGACGACTTTGGCAGCGGCTTTTCTTCTTTGAACGTACTGAAAGACTATGGTTTCGACACCATCAAGCTGGACATGGCCTTTCTGGACAGTTTCACTGACCGGGCCCGGACCGTGGTGAAAAATGTGGTCCGGATGGCCAAAGAGCTGGACATCTTTACCCTGGCGGAAGGAGTAGAGACCCCTGACCATGCGGAATTCCTCCGTTCCATCGGCTGCGACCGGCTCCAGGGATTCCTGTTCAGCCGTCCCCTGGAAGTGGTGGATTCCCGCTGGGTGGCAGAAAAAGTGGGGCTGTTCCACGAAACAGACGCCATGCGCCGGTATTTCGATGAGGCAGACCGGGTGAATCTGATCACCGACAGTCCCCTGGCCCTGGTGGAATTTAAAAAAGATCAGGCTGACAGCCACCAGTTCCAATTCTTCTTTTCCAACAGCGCCTATCAGAAGGTGACCCGGTCCATGGGCTTCCCCAATCCGGAAGCCGTGGCTGCAGACATGAGCCGGCCGGACAGCTTTTTGTGGAAGACCCTGGCCCCCTGCATCCAACAGGTAGCGGAACCGGGCCAGAAAGGGTCCGTCACCTTCCAGAGTCAGAGACAGTTCTTCTGGCTCCAGATACACCTGATTGCCCAGGCCAATGACTATTACCTGTACAAATGCCGGCTCCAGAACATCACTACCACCATGGACCGGCTCCAGGCAAACAAACTCCAGGGACTCCAGGACCGGGTCTATGAACTGTACAACACAGTGACCCTGCTGGATATGGACAAAAAAGAGGCCCGTCCCCTGGCCTTCTGGTACAAAAACTCCCCCTTCCAGCCAGGGAGGACCTTCGACAGCCCCAAAGCCTGGGACTACTACATCAGCAATTTCATCCATCCAGACGACCAGGACCGGTTCCGGGAATTCAGCAACGTGAACACCCTGGAAAAGCGGTGCGACCCCAAAGATGGAATCCTGGCGGACTACTTCCGGTCCCGGATGCCCAATGGGATCTACCAGTGGAACATGCACGGGATGATCCTGCTGCCGGAAAGATTCGGCCGCAAAGCCCTCCACGTGGCCCGGATCTGCCGCTACGGAGATGCCGCCACCGCCCGCCAGCTGATACGGGTGTATGAGGAGTATTTTGGGAAATGAAAAAAAAGGGCTGTTGCACGTGAAAAATATGCGTGCAACAGCTTCGTTACCTTACCCTGAACCGAAACACCCGCTCCCTTAAGGGGGCGGTCATTTTTTTTGCGTAGACCGCTTTGATCTGGTAGTCACCGGGCTGGCTGAAACCGGCGAACAGGATGGTCACCCCGGGAGAGCCTGCCTGGCCGGTGGGGTTCAGCAGAGGCAGGGTAAAGGAATGGCCCAGGTTTACAAACCCTGGCTGGGCGCTCTGGTCCACCATCACCCACTGGTTGCCGCTGGTGGGGTTGGCATCCATGTACAGGGCCACCAGTTCACCGGGCTTCAGGTCCAGAGTCATGTCTTCCCCATTGCTGTCCAGTTTGTAGCTGGTAAGCAGCCGGGCCCCTTCCGCCACGTTGATGGCCTTCAGCAGTTTCGTATAAGGGATGGTGGTGTCCAAGGGCCCTTCCGGCTGGGAAGCCACCCGGATCCCCTCTTCGGCGAACACGTAATTTTTCCCCTGGATATACTGGGCATATTCCGTGGAATTGGTATACAGCAGATCCTGGTCTTCCAGGACCTTCCCCCCGGTTACGTCCAGGTTCATGCCGGCATACACCGTCCGGTCCCCTTCCGCCTTCAGGATGATGCTGAACAGGGTAGGCCGGTTCATGGTCACTTCATAAGAAAGCACCGCCTTGCCCCCGGCTTTTTTCCCCAGGGCATTGGCCTTTTCCTTGATCAGGTGGTTCAGGTTGGCCTGGAGATTGGCCTCCTTCAGCCCGTCCACAAAGGGCACCTGGCCTGCCGCCTTCCCGTCCGAATAATCCTGCCGGAGCAGAGTGGTATGGCCAAAAGCAAAAGCGGACAGAGGCAGAGCCAGAGAAAGCCCCAGAGCCAGCGCCGCCGCAGATTTTTTCAGATGCATGGATATTCCTCCTTCGTATCACTTCCCTTCTATTCTACACGATAAAAGAAGGAAGAAACATGAAATTTGTGAAAAAAAGGGGGCTATGTATCTATCAACAAATTCTCAGCGAACCCTTCATCGCCGTATAGTTATTCAGAAATGGGGTCAAAAATTTTTTATCGCTGCTTTGAGGTCGACGACGCAGGGGGTTTCGCCGCAGGCAAACCCGTCCCGGCCTCCCAGAGGGGAAAAACTTCTATACCCATACACCCGCGAGGACTCTCCGCCGGGAGGGCAGACCCGTTCGTCCCTGGCGGGAGGCTCACAGCCTATCGCCTTGCCCTGACGGTCAAAGGCAGCGGCTACGGACCAGGAAGCCGGACCCTATCGCCCGCGTGCTCCACCCCAGGAGCGACAACACCCGATGTTGTCCCGCCGACTCCTCCTGGGCCTGCCCTCCCGGCTCCAGGAGAATCGATGTATACTCGTACAAAGTACCAGCAAGGCCGGAGGCCAAGTCCGCCCTGCAGGGGCGGACTTTTTGTTGGTGAAATCCACTGTGTACCCCCGACTCCTTCCCTGGGCGTCAGAGTGGGTCAGATGCGCGAAAGCGGAAATTTTTGAATGGGGCATAGTACATAGTGGTACATGCCCCTTTCAAAAATTCCCGCTGACAAAGCAGATGGCCCGCTATGGCGCCCAGGGGGTTATGCGATAGCCCCTACCACCCGTTAGCCCCCCATCCCCATCTCCTTCATCAATGCCCTCTGCAGCACATTGGAAAAATTAATGTTCCGCTTCTGAGCCAGGGTGTCCAGCCACCGGGGGATGGAGAGGGTTTTCTTTACCGCCCTGGTATCATTCCGTTTCCGGTAAGCCAGAGTATCCACCGGAATCAGGGTAAGGCAGGACGCGGAGGGAACTTTCAGGGATTCCAGTTTCGGGGGTAATGGGATTTCTTCCCTGGCATCCTCGGCTTCCACCATTCGGAGATTCAATATATCTTCTGCCATTTCCAGGGCTTCCTCCATGGTGGAACCGAAGGTGTAACAGGCTTCCAGTCCCGGAAAATCAACGCTGTAAAAGCCTTCCGGAAATCCCTCTTCCGGTGGCTGATGGGTCACAATTGCAGGATATCGTCTTTTCATGAGAACCTCCTGGTCAGTCAAGATCGATGCCGGCATCTTTCAGGATCCGCAGGGCAGTGCCTGCGGGAATTTCCCTGGCATGCCGGCTGACAGGGATTTTCCTGCCTGTCAGAGGACTGTAATACAGGCTGTGCCTGCCTCCTTCCCGGATCAGGTACACCCCATGCCGTTTCAAGATTTTCAAAAGCTCAGCCGTACGCAAGTCTTCACCTCTTTTATTTTAACACGTAATATTACGTATGTAAATCATGGATACACGGACATCCGATCAAATGTGTTGGTGAAATCCGTCCGTCAGATTCCAGGCCAGGTGCGGGAGATGTGCCCAGATACGCGAAAGCGGGAAATTTGGTTCGTGGCATAGTACAAGGACGTACATGCCGCGGGCCAAATTTCCCGCTGACAAAGTAGATGGGTGCATATCCCGCACCTGGGTTATGCGATAGCCTTTGTGCGGAAAGCCCCCACCACCCCCTCGCTCTTCACAAACTCCGCCCCCTTTTTCACCACGATGGGCCCCCGGCAAGCCAGGATCCCGGTTACGTGGGAGCCTGGTTCCAGGGTCAGGGTTCCGGTGGCGTAAAGGTAGGCATCTTCCAGGCGGGCGCCTTTTTCCACGGTAATATCCCCGTTGGCCAGGAACCGGAAATCCCCCTTGCAGCGGAAGCCCTGACGGAACCGGATGCTCCCCCGGTTCACCAGCACCCCGCTGCCCTGGAGCAGCACTGTCCGGCCTGTTTTTTCCGGCCACTGGAGGGTTTCCCGGCCATAGCAGAACACTTTTTCCACCGGGGCTTCCATCCGCCGGGAATCAGGCAGGGACCAGGCAGGCTTCCGCCCGAACAGGGACCAGTCCACAAACAGCTTCCCCTCCTTCCGTCCCTCCGCCCAGATGCCGGTTTCTGGAAAGATCTCCCCAGGCTCTGTACCGGGCATCCGGATTTCATACCGCCGGCCTTTCATCAGTTCTTCTCCGGTTTCCCGGTGGAGCCGGAGGACTTCTTCCCGGATCCGGCCCTCCTGGATGGTTTCCAGGGAAGCATAGACCAGCGGTCCCTCCGGCTGGAACCGGACCGGTTCCAGCTGCCGCTTTTCTCCCGGTGCCAGGAAGGGCTCTCCCTCCCGGATCCCGCACAGGCTCCGGAACAGGACAGCGTCCTGCCGGGCCTCCCGCTTCAGCTGCCAGTCCTTCAGAGCCTGGCGGGTCACCCCCAGAAGCCCGGCCCACACCGTGCCCAGGAGCCCCAACCCCACCAGCAGCACCAGGCTGATCATCCCGGGAGATTTCTTACCGGCCATAGGGCAGCACCTCCTTCCACACTTTCTCCTGACCGGTTTTCCGATCCCGGAGGGTCAGCTCCCAGGCCAGTTTTCCCGGCTCTGGAAGGGAAGCGGAAAAATTCTCCACCTGCACATGTTCCGGAGAGACCGCCAGGCTCACCGGGTTGTGCTTCCGGGGTTTCCAGATCTTTACGTACAGGGTGGGCCAGGGCCGTTTGACGGTGGTCATGACGAACCAGGATTCCCAGGCGGCATCCGGCCTTCCGTAACACCGGACTTCCGTGCCATGGTCCCCCTGGAACACCCGGACCTGTTCCACTTCGTAGAAGAACCTGCTTTCCAGCCGGGTGTGGAGGTCCTGTTCCAGCCGGTCCAGTTCTCCCTGGGTCCAGCAGCTTTCCATGAACCGGCACAGGCTGGGCAGTCCCTGGAGCAGCTGGCACAGCACCAGGGCAAAAAGGGCCAGGGCCCCCAGCCCTTCCGCCAACAGGCTTCCTTTACTTTTTCTCATACCGGGCATAGCAGCAGCGTCCTTTCCCCCGGCGGGTGAGGCAGATTTTCCGGAGCATCACCCCGGGCAGCTGGGGCAC
Organism: Acidaminococcus fermentans; assembly: GCF_009696675.1. Taxonomy (GTDB): domain Bacteria; phylum Bacillota; class Negativicutes; order Acidaminococcales; family Acidaminococcaceae; genus Acidaminococcus. The sequence continues at coordinate 41,560 of NZ_VULN01000001.1, forward strand.
CGGTTCCAGAACGGTTTCTGTCTCCCACTCCGGGTCCGGGAAAGGCGGATTTTCCCCCTCCTCCAGGAGCCGGACCGCCAGCCGGCTTCCCGTTTCCAGTTCCCGGCGGAGCCGGACGCCCTGGAGCGCCAGCCGGGAGCCCGCTGCAAAGGACAGGGCCGCCGCCCCCAGAAGGAACACCGCCAGGATTCCGTCCAGCAGGAAGAACCCGGGCTGCCGTTTACCGGAATCCATGGTATTCCATCCGTCCCACAAAGTGGGAAAAGGAAAGGAGCTGGTACCGGTCAGGATCCGCCTGTTGGCAGACGGCCACCGCAACCCCCTCTTCCCCGTTGCCGGTGGGGGTGAAGCCTCCTTCAAAGGTCCGGACCCGGAAATCCCCCAGACCCAGGGAAGGATAATCCAGCACAGTCCGCTGCCTGGTCCCGTATTGACCATACACCTGGCTGCCCTTTGGATTCATAGAAAACCGTACATGGTTGCTGTGGAGGTACTGGGCCCGCTGCTGGAGGGCGGTAAAGGTGCTGCCGGCGGCCCGGGCTCCCAGCTGGAGCCGGAACCCATTGGCAAGCTCCTGCCACCGGGACAGGCAGGGCAAAAGAGCCAGGACCAGCCCCAGACAAAGCCCCAGCACCAGGAGCAGTTCCGTCAGCACAAAGCCGCCCTGCCGACGGGCCCTGGGATTCATGCCTCTGCCCCTTTCTTTTCTCCCAGGGTGTCGCTGGACACTTTCTCCCCGTTGCTCAAAGTGGCGGTGAACACGTACTCCCCGTCGGTTTCGCTCATGGAGATCTTGCTGTAGTCCCGGTTGGGCACGTATTTCTTGTCCACCAGGCTCTGGATGTCTCGGGGCTTTTCCGCCAGTTCCAGTTCGTACAGCTGGGCGCCGCTCTGGAGCAGGGCCATGTCGGAAATCAGCTGGCTGTCCCGGGACCGGTCCATGGCGCTGCGGATGGAGGGCAGCAGGAAAGCAGCCAGGCCCCCTATGATGGCCAGGACGGCAATCAGTTCGATGAGGGTGAAACCGGGCTGCTTCTTCCGGCGGATCGTGTTGGCAGGTTGGGTTGCTTTCAGGATACAATTGGTTTTCATCGTTGTCTGCATTTCTTTCTCCTTTCGTGAGACAGAGCATAGGTTCAATAGGTCAATGGATCAGGGCACCAGGGGCAGTCCCTGGAGCAGGGCAAAAAGCGGGGACAGGAGCAGCACCAGCATGGCCGTACAGCCCCCGGCCAGGACCAGGAGCAGCACCGGTTCCAGCAGGGTTTTGGCCTGTTTCAGCCGGTTCTGGAAATCCTGGTCCAACAAATGAGCGGCTTCCGTCAAAAGAGCCGGCAGGTGGCCGCTTTCTTCTCCCAGGGCGGCAAATTCCACCGCCAGGGGACTCAGGAGCAGAGGCTGCTGCCGGGCGGCGCCTGCCAGGGACGATCCTGCCACCACCGCCTGTTCCATGGCCCTGGCACAGGTCCGGCAGGGCCCTTCCGGCAAAATCTGAGCCGCCTGAGGCAGGGCCCGGTCCAGAGGCAGGCCGCCCCTAAGCAGCAGGGCCAGGAGCCCCAGGAAACGGATTTCCCAGAAGGTCCGGACCCAGTTCCGGATCAGGGGCAGCCGGGGCAGCCACCGGGACTTTTTCCGCCACACCAGAAGGAGCCCGGCTCCCTGGAGAATCAGAAGACCCAGGAACACCAAAGGATGCGCCTGGAAGCTACGGACCACCGTAAGGAGCAGCCGGAAGCCCGCCGCCGGTTCCAGCCGGAGGGACTGGTACAGGTCCCCCAAAAGGGGCACCACCAGCCAGCAGAACACTCCGGTAAGCACCAGGGACAAGCCCAGCACCAGCGCCGGATACAGACAGGCCTGGAGCACTGCTTTCTGATTCTCCCGTTTTTTCTGATAAAATACCGCCAGCTGTTGGAATACCAGAGGCAGCTGACCGCTGTTCTCCCCGGCTGCCGCCAGAGGGCCTGCCAGCTTGCCCACCTGCTTTTCCTGCTGCCGGAGGGCCTGGGACAGGGAAAAGCCCCGGCCCAGGGCGTGGTCCAGTTCCCGGCACAGCTCCTTCACCGCAGGGGAACTGTGGCCTTCCAGAGCCCGGAGGGCCCGGAGGATGGGCAGACCTCCCTGGAGCAGCAGTCCCAGCCGGCGGAAGAAGGTTTCCCGGTCCAGGTCTCTCAGAGAACGCTTCCCCTGGAACTGTTTTTCCAGGAAGTTATCCCTCCGTAGCTGAAGGATATAGGGATACTGCCGGGCCAGTTCCTTCCCGGCCTCCTCCAGGGTGGCTGCAGAAAGGGTCCCCTGGCACAGCTGTCCTTCCCGGGTACGGGCTTTCCAGTGAAACTGTTCCATCTGTTTCACCTCCTTTCCCTGTTACCCTTCGAGATCCAAAGAAAAATTCCTTCCCCAGTGGAAAAATCGGGCTATTAACGGCAAAAATCGGCAGCGAACAAAAAAAAAGCTGTGAAAAAATGATTTCTCATTTTTTCACAGCTTTTTTTATTTACTTTCCTTTTCCCTTATCCAGCATATTCTGGATTTCCTGCATGAAGCTGTTCACGTCGGCGAACTGGCGGTACACGGAGGCGAACCGCACATAGGCAATCTGGTCGATCTTTTCCAGACGGGCCATGACCACTTCTCCGATTTTCGTGGATTTCACTTCATTTTCCCCGGACGCCCGGATCTCGTTCTCGATCTGACTGGTGAGAGACTGGATCTGTTCGTAGGTAAAGGGCCGTTTTTCAAAGGCCCGCAGGAGTCCGGCCAGGATTTTCTTGCTGTCGAACATTTCCCGCCGGCCATCCCGTTTGATGACCAACAGAGGGATCTGTTCATATTTTTCGTAAGTCGTGAAACGCCGTCCGCAGCGGGGACATTCTCTACGCCGCCGGATGGACGCCCCCTCTTCAACGGAACGGGAATCGATGACACGGCTATCTTCGCAGCCACAGAATGGACATTTCATAACCTACACCCCCAGTTCCTTATTTGTTGCGGATCCAGGGCGGAATCTCCGAAGTGGGAGAAGTAAAGCTGCTCACCTTGGAACCGGCAGCTTCTTCAGCAGCCTTGGTGATCCGGCTGGTGGAAGTCTGGGGTTTTACAAAGGAAGCAGGTTTCGGGGTAGTGGTACCGGCAGCCGGTTTCCCTTCGTCGATGCCGGTGGCGATGACGGTGACACGGATTTCGTCTTCCATGCTTTCGTCGATGTTGGCCCCGAAGATGATGATGGCATCAGGATCCACCACATCGGTGATGATCTTGCTGGCTTCGTTCACATCCATCAGGCTCAGGTTGGGGCCGCCGGTGATGTTCAGCAGCACCCCTTTGGCGCCTTCGATGGTGGAATCCAGCAGGGGGCTCTTCACAGCGTTTTCAGCTGCAGCCGCAGCGCCTTCGTCACCCTTGGCGGTGCCGATGCCCATCATGGCGGAACCGGCGTTGGTCATAACGGCCTTTACGTCGTTGAAGTCCACGTTGATCAGACCGGGGACACTGATCAGGTCAGAGATTCCCTGTACGCCCTGGCGCAGCACATCATCGGCCAGTTTGAAGGCATCTTTCATGGAAGTCCGTTTATCCACAACCTGGAGCAGACGGTCGTTGGGGATGGTGATCAGGGCATCCACCTTGGCTTTCAGGTTGGCAATCCCCTGTTCAGCCACGTTGAAACGACGGCGTCCTTCAAAAGAGAAAGGCTTGGTCACAACGCCAACGGTGAGAGCACCGGCCTGTTTGGCCATTTCTGCCACCACATGGGCTGCACCGGTACCGGTACCGCCGCCCATACCAGCGGTAATGAAGACCATGTCAGCACCTTTCACGCATTCTGCCAGTACGTCTTTGGATTCTTCTGCAGATTTTTCCCCTACTTCCGGGTTGGCCCCTGCACCCAGGCCTCTGGTTTCGTCCTCACCGATCTGGATCTTGGTGGGGGCGCTGGATTTTTTCAGCTGCTGCGCATCGCAGTTCACAGCGACGAATTCCACACCCTGGAGTCCGGCCTCGATCATGCGGTCCACGGCGTTGTTGCCGCCGCCGCCCACACCGATGACCTTGATTTTTTCCAGGGGCTGATCCATCGTATCTTTGTCTGCCTCAAACATGTTTCATGGTCCTCCTCATCTATTGTGTGATTGGATAGTTTGTTTCTTCGTACACTATATCTAGTATACCATTTAACAGATAATATTTCATCCCCATTTTGGGGAAAATTTTGCCTTCTTTACCGGAGATTGTTCACCGAACCATCAGCTCCCCATCAGCAACCGCCGGATAATGGCGATGTTGTTGAAGATCCGCAGACCGAAGGCGATCAGGGCCACATAGTACAGGTCGATCCCCAGCCGGTATCCGAAATAGCACAGGAACACGGCGAAGATCCCGTTGGCAAAGAAGCCGCTGAGGAAGATCCGGTGGTCGAAATGACCTTCCAGGGAAGATCGGAAGCCGCCGAACGCCGCATCCAGGCAGCCCATGAAAGCCACGGCCACCAGTTTGCTGTACATGGGCGGCACCACCGGGAAATAGGCTCCCAGAGCAATGCCCGCCGCCAGTCCCAACAGGGCATAGATCATTTGGCTCCCCCCTCTTCCAGCTTGGCATATTCAAAATGACGGGTTCCCTTGTAGGCAGGGATCTCCACGCTGTCCTTTTTCTTCACGTCCACGGAAATCCCCCAGAACTTCAGGGTTTCCACCACTCCGCCCCGGAGCCGCAGGGCGCTTTCCAGAGTCTGGGGATCCCCGATGGCCCGGATCTCGTAGGGCGGGGTGAACCGGGTGTTGTTCACCGAAACAGTGGGCCCGGCGCACCGGACTTCCGATACATCCAGCAGCCGTTCCTTGTTGATGGCCAGGGCTTCCGCCCCTGCGGCCCGGAGTTCGTTCAAAAGCCGCAGCAGATCATCATCGTGGATCACATACAGGTTGGGGTTCTCCCCGGCCTTGGGTTTCACCTGGCTGTCGTTCACCGTGACCACCACCCCGGGGCCTTTCAGGGCCACTTCCCCGGATTTGATCTTCAGGTCGTTAAGGACTTTCTTGTCCCCGCCGGCTCCCTGGGTCTCCAGTTCTTCCAGCCGGTTGGCCAGTTCCTTGTTTTCCTTTTCCGCGTTCTTCAGTTTCTCCACCAGATCTTCCGCCCGCTGCTGGTTCACAGACTGTTTGGCCTGTTCCGCGCTGCGGAACTGGGTGGATATCATGGTGCCCACGATCAGGCACACCAGAAACAGGAAGAACTTCTCTCTATGACTGCGAAAGACCATGGCATTCTCCTTGTTACAGTTTAATATACGGTTTTTCGTAGGTCAGGTCGATATACTGCGCCTTGATTTTCTTGGCTTCCAGTTCCTGGCAGATGGCCTTGAAGGTCTTCAGCTTGCTCTGGGCATTTTCATAGGTGCCCAGGATCACCGGGATCCCGTTGTGCAGGTAGATCTTCAGGCTCTTGTTTTCGTCCACATGGATTTCCATGATCCGTTCCTTCAGCTCCGGATCCAGTTTCCGGAGGAAGCTCAGGATCCCCTGGATTTCTTCATCTTCCGTCATATCCCCCAGTTCCCCCTGGGCAATGTGCCAGCCGGACACAAAAGGCGCGTCCCCGCCGGTGATCCCGTCAGCCAGGCCGATAATGTGGCCGGTAGGATCCAGCTTGGCATACTGGGTCCCTTCCATGGCCACATACAGAGCCGGCTGCCGGTCCGTGATCACCACCCGGAGGATGTTGGGCCAGCCCAGGGCCAGGTCGGCCTTTTCCACCCGGTAGTCACTCCGGAGACTGGTAAGGAGCTTCTTCCGGTTGATGTTGAAGATGTTCAGCGGATCACCGGCGTCCCCCATTTCCTTCACTTCATCCAGGGTCACCACTGTGTTCCCGGTGACTTCCAGCCGGCCAAAAGCCAGCCAGGGCTGGTGGAGGGTCACATAGGAGGCAATCAGGAGAGCCACGGAACCCAGGAGCAGCAGCACCCGGGGCCAGTTCAGCCGGCGTTTTCCACGGCGCCGGGTCCCTTTTTTGCCTGTTTTTTCAGATCCGGCAGGTGCTGCCGCCTTTTTCCGCCTCCGGAACCGGCTGGTCCCCGGTTCCTTCTGTTCCAGGGCTTCCGCCTTCTGTTCCTGCCGGAGCCGGAAGGTTTCCCGTCCAACCGCCCGGTCTTCCAGGGCTTTCCGTTCCGCCTCTTCCGTCCGGCCGTAAATATAGGCCTGGGCTTCCTGACGGACTTTTTCCCGTTCCTTCTGCCGTTCCTGCTCCTCTTTCCGCCGCTGTTCCTGGCGGAGCCGGGCTGCCCGCATTTCCTGCCGGAAGGTGCTGGTTTCCCGGTGTCCTTCCGAAGGGTTCCGGGAACTGCTGCTCCCATCCCCCTCCTGCCGGCTGCTGTCCCGGCTCAGCCGCCGGGTCCTTTCCTGCCCTGGCTGCCGGCTTTCCGGCCGCTTCCGGCCGATCTTGGGCTGGAACCAATTGGGCCGTTTCATGTCAGTGGGCCGTCTTCAGGATCTTTTCACACAGATCCGGGAAGGAAATACCCATGGCGGCAGCGGCCTTGGGGATCAGGCTGGTGGCAGTCATCCCGGGGATGGTGTTCACTTCCAGGGCGATGCAGTCCCCGTTGTCCGCCAGCATCAGGTCCGTCCGGGCCACACCGCTGCAGCCCAGGGCTTCGTAAGCGGCCACGGCGATCTTCTGGAGCCGCTTGGTGGTTGCTTCATCAAAGGGAGCCGGGCAGGTGTAGGTGGTGGCCCCTTTGGTGTACTTGTTGTGGAAATCGTAGAAGTTCACATGGGGTTCGATGAGCACCAGCGGCATGGGGATGGCCCGGCCGTCTTCTTCCATCATCACCCCGGCGGCCACTTCCTTGCCGGTGAAGAAGGCTTCGCACAGCACACGGTCCCCGTACTGGAAGGCTTCCTGCAGGGCATCATCCAGCTGCTTTTCATCCTTTACGATCACTACCCCGATGCTGGAGCCCTGGGTGGCCGGTTTTACCACACAGGGGATGCCGATTTCCTTCAGGATCCGGTCCTTGGGGTCCTGGTCCCGCTTCTTGTCCAGAAAGATGCATTTGGCGGTAGGCACATGGTTGTTCTGGAACAGATGCTTGGTGTACACCTTGTCCATGGCCAGGGCGCTGGCCAGTACTCCGCTGCCCGTATAGGGGATCCCCAGCATTTCCAGGATGCCCTGGAGCCGGCCGTCTTCCCCGTAGAGCCCGTGGACGGCGTTGAACACCACCTTGGCGCCGGAGGCCTTCAGCTGGTCCACGATGTGTTCCGGATCCAGGTCGATGGCCACTGCATCATAGCCTTTTTCCTTCAGGGCATTCAGGATGGCGTTCCCGGTATTCAGGGACACTTCCCGTTCTTTGGAAGGTCCGCCCATGACCACTGCCACACGATCTTTTTTATCCATTGTCAGTTCCTCCGTTCCAGTGCCTGTACCAGATGTTCTCCCAGTTTGTAGATGTCCCCGGCCCCGATGGTCATGATCAGGTCCCCGCTCTGGGCCTCATGTTCCAGATGGTCCAGGATGGTGGGCTGGTCAGCCATGTATTCCACTTCCTGACCGGTGGTGGTCCGTACCTTGTCCGCCAGCATTTTTCCGGTGACCCCGGGAATGGGATCCTCACTGGCTGCATAGATGTCGGTGACGATCAGCCGGTCCGCATCTTTAAATGCCACGGCGAATTCGTCCAGGAGCAGCTGGGTACGGGTGTACCGATGAGGCTGGAACACCACGATCAGCCGTTCCGGATGGGTCTGCCGGGCCGCCTTCAGCGTGGCCATGATTTCCGTGGGATGGTGGGCATAGTCGTCCACCACCCAGACGCCGTCCACTTTCCCCTTGGTTTCGAACCGGCGCTTGGCTCCGCTGAATTTTTCCAGGGAAGCCAGGATGTCCGGCAGGGGCAGTCCCAGTTCCCGGGCAGCGGCAATGGCCCCCAGGGAATTGAGCACATTGTGCCGGCCGGGGATGATCAGATGGCCCTGACCGATGGTCTCTCCCTGGTACACCACATCGAAATGGGTACCGTCCGTGCCGTAGATGATGTTCCTGGCCTGGTAATCTGCATCCTGGCTGTCGATGCCATAGCTGATCACCTTTTTGTCCGTGGCTTCCCCGATGGTCCGCACCCGGTCGTTGTCATAGCACAATACGGCGCAGCCTTCGTCCTTGATCTGGGAAACGAACTGAGCAAAGGCCTTCTGGATGTTTTCCTGGCTGCCGTAATGGTCCAGGTGGTCGTCTTCGATGTTGGTGACCACCGCAATGTAGGGATTGAACTTCAGGAAGGAGCCGTCGCTTTCATCGGCTTCTGCCACCACATAGTCGCTTTTGCCGTTGGCCGCATTGGACCCCAGGTTGTTTACGATGCCCCCCACCACAATGGTGGGATCCAGGCCGCAGTCGCTGGTGATGCAGCTGAGCATGGAGCTGGTGGTGGTCTTCCCGTGGGCCCCGGCCACCGCAATCCCCTTGTGCTTGTTCATGAGATACGCCAGCACGTCGCTCCGGTGGATCACCGGCACCTGGCGCCGGTGGGCTTCCACCAGTTCCGGGTTGTCAGGATGGATGGCAGTGGACACCACCACCACTTCCGCCCGTTCGATCTGACAGGCAGCGTGGCCGATGAATACCAGGGCCCCTTCCTTGGCCAGCTTGGTGGCCATGTACCCGGGTTTGGCATCGGAGCCGGACACATGGTACCCCCGTTTGATCATCACGTAGGCCAGGGCACTCATCCCCGCTCCCCCGATGCCGATGAAATGTATGTTTTTGATTTTATCCAGATCAACCAATGGTCTCTTCCTCCTATTTGTTCCCTTCGGCCAGTGCCAGTGCCTGTTCCGCAATGGCATCCGCCGCCTGGGGCATGGCGCACCGCAGGGCGCTCCGGTGCATGGTCTCCAGCCGTTCCGGTTCCTGGAGCAGTTTTTCCACTTCTCCCAGCAGCCAGTCCCCGTTCAGGTCCTTGTCCAGCACCACCAGGGCCGCTCCTTTGGCCGCCAGGGCCCGGGCATTGTATTCCTGGTGGTTGGCTGTGGCATAGGGATAGGGAACCAGGATGGAGGGGATTCCCTTCACCATCAGTTCCGCCAGCCCGATGGCTCCCGCCCGGGAAACCGCCAGATCCGCCGCTGCCAGGGCCAGGGGCATATCGTGGAGATAGGGCACCACATGGATGTTCCCGGCATGGAGCACCTGGTCTCCCAGGGCTTCCGCATGCTTTTCATACCCTACGGTGCCGGTGGCGTGGAGGATCTGGATCCGGGGATTCCCGGCCAGCTGCTGTTCCACAGTCACCATGGCCTGGTTGATGGTCCGGGCCCCCCGGCTGCCCCCGAAGGCCAGCAAGGTGGTCTTGTCCGGATCCAGGCCAAACTTCTTCAGGCCTTCTTCCCGGCTGGCATCCAGGATCTCCTGGCGTACCGGGTTGCCGGTATAGACTTTCTGGGCATGGGAGGCGAAATACCTGGCTCCCTCTTTATAGCCCAGGAACACCCGGTCCACAAACCGGGACAGGATCTTGTTGGTGACCCCGGGCATGGCGTTCTGTTCCTGGATGCAGGTGGGCACCCGTTTCATGGCCGCCCAGAACAGAATGGGGCCGCACACGTAGCCCCCGGTGCCGATCACCAGGTCCGGATCGATCCGGTTCAGCAGGGTGTAGGCTTCCTTCAGCCCCAGGAGCAGTTCTCCGGCGCTTTTCAGGGTGCCCAGGCCCAGATGCCGTTCAAAGCCTGCCACTTTGATGAATTCCAGGGGATATCCGTACCGGGGGATGATGTCCTTTTCCAGCCCTTTCCGGGTCCCCACAAAAGTGATTTCACAGTCAGGGTCCAGCCGCCGCAGCGCCCCGGCAATGGTCAGTGCCGGATAGATGTGGCCGCCGGTGCCCCCGCCGGACAGTACGACTTTCACGCTTCCGCCTCCTTGGCCAGATCATGGACGATCTGCTTGAATACCCGGCCCCGTTCCGGGAAGTTGGCGAACATGTCATAGGAAGAGCAGGCCGGGGACAGGAGCACCACCTGAGGGGCTTTTGTTATGGCATAAGCCTTCCGCACTGCATCTTCAAAGGTGCCGTCGATCATGATGATGTTCTGGACTCCGTGTTTTTTGGCTGCTTCACAGAACCGCTGCCGGGCTTCTCCCAAAAGGATCAGGGCATCGGTCTTGGCCTTTACCGCTTCCATCAGATCATCCAGGCTGGTCATTTTGTCGTGGCCTCCTGCCAGCAGGATCACATGGCCGTCTTTGAAAGCTTCCAGGGCCTTGATGGCGGAATCGGTGTTGGTGGCCTTGGAATCGTTGTAGTATTTCACCCCGTTGATGGTGGTCACATATTCCAGCCGATGTTCCACACCCCGGAAGGCTTTCAGCACCCGGGCCATGTTTTCCGGAGTGACTCCGGCGAAATGGGCGGACAGGCAGGCCGCCAGCACGTCCTGTTCGTTGTGGGCCCCGAAGATCTGGAGATCGGACACCTGGCAGATCTTTTCCTTCTTCCCGTCCAGGGCCAGGGTGAACCAGCCGTCTTCGATGAAGCCCCCTTCCGGCAGTACCTTCTGGGTGCTGAACCAGACCACCCGGCTTCTGGCCTTGTCCCCCAGTTTGCTGGAAACCGGGTCGTCAGCGTTGAGGATCAGGATCTGATCCGGAGTCTGGAAGGCGAAGATCTTGGATTTGGCGGCCACATAGCCGGCCATGTCCCCGTGCCGTTCAAAATGGTCCGGAGTGATGTTCACAATGCAGGCCACATCGGGGGCCAGGCTGGTGGTCCCTTCCAGCTGGAAGCTGGACAGTTCCGCCGCCACCCAGGAATCTGCGTCCAGGTCCTGGAGTTCCTTGCTGAGGGCAAAGCCGATGTTCCCGGCTACGGTGGTCTTCACCGGCAGGGTGGCCAGCATTTCTCCCAAAAGGGTGGTGGTGGTGGTCTTCCCGTTGCTGCCGGTTACGGCGCACCAGTGGCCTTTGTACAGCCGGCTGGCTTCTTCCGCTTCGGCGATGATTTCCATTTTCAGGTCCCGGGCCTTCTTCACCGTTTCCGTAGTAAAGGGGATCCCGGGAGAGATAATGAACAGATGGCACTGTTCCAGATAGGGTTCCGGGTCCGTCTCCTGGACATATTCCCCGCCCCGGGCTTCAAAAGCCTTCAGCCAGGCCGGATCCAGGTCCTTTTTGTCATCGTTGTATAAGATTACGGCAGAGCCCTTCTGGGCCAGGACTTCTGCAACGCCCTGGCCGCTGATTCCGGCCCCGTACACAAAGATTTTCTTTTTGTCATCCATGATGATGCCCCCCAAGTTTATGTTTATCGTTCAGCAGACCGGGTCTCGAGACTCGTGACTCAAGACCCGTGACCTTTTACCTGGCCAGATACAGCCCCACCCCCAGCAGGGAGAACAGGCAGCTGGCCAGGAAGAACCGCTTCACTACAGTGACTTCCTTCCAGCCTCCCAGTTCAAAATGGTGATGGAGAGGAGCCATCCGGAAGATCCGCTTCCCGTGGGTCATTTTGAAATACCCCACCTGGAGCATTACAGACAGGGCTTCCAGCACGTAGATACCCCCGATCACCACCAGGAGCAGTTCCGTATGGGTCCCGATGGCCACGGCAGCCACCGCCCCGCCCAGAGCCAGGGAACCGGTGTCCCCCATGAAGCACTTGGCCGGGTGATGGTTGTAAATGAGAAAGCCCAGGCAGCAGCCCACAATGGACAGGGCAAACAGGGCTTCCGGCAGGAGATGGCTGGCAAAGCCGATATAGGCAAAAGCCAGCATCACCGGAATGGTTACGCTGGAAGCCAGTCCGTCCAGGCCGTCGGTCAGGTTCACCGCATTGGTGGTGCCCACCAGGAGCAGCAGCAGGAACAGGTAATACCCGGCTCCCAGGTCCACAGTGGCGTTCACCACCGGTACCCAGATCCGGGTGCTGTATACGGTCACGTCTCCGGGATACAGCAGGTAGACAGCCGCCACCAGGATCTGGAGGGCCATCTTCTGTTTGGAGGTAAGCCCCAGATTCCGCTTGAAGAAGATCTTCAGGCCGTCATCGATGAACCCGATGACCCCGTATCCCACAAACAGCCACAGGGCCACAATGGTCCGGGAATCCAGCGGGATCCACACCAGAGAAGCCACAATGGCCGCGGCGATCATCATCAGGCCTCCCATGGTGGGAGTACCGTTTTTCTTCAGATGTTCCTTGGGCCCGCATTCCCGGATGCTCTGGCCGAAATGCCATTTGTGGAGCAGCGGCAGCAGGAACCGGCCGAAAATGGCCGTCAGTACAAAGGAAGTGACCAGGATGCCCACACCGCTCAGCATGTTTTGGCCCCCTTCCGGAACACCGTATCAATAAGGGAAAAGACTTCCATCCCATGGGAGCCCTTCAGCAACACCACATCGTCGGGCCGGACCAGATTGGCCAGTACGGGAGCCGCTGCCTCCTTGTTTTCCACATAGTGGACGGGAACCCCGGCTTTTTCAGCCGCTTCCGCCGTGTACCGGCTTTCCGGTCCGTAGCAGATCAGTTCTTCCACCCCGTATTTTCCGCACCATTCCCCCACCTGGGTATGGCCGCTCTGGGAATGGGCCCCCAGTTCCAGCATATCCGCCAGCACTGCAACGGCCCGGCCTTTCCCCTGGTTCTTCACCACATCCCGGAGGGTCTGGAGCGCCACTTCCATGGAAGCCGGACTGGCGTTGTAGGCGTCGTTGATCACCGTCACCGGGCCGAAATGGAGGATTTCCTGGCGCATGCCCGTCATCTTCAGGTTTTCCAGGCCCCGGGCGATGGCTTCGTCAGGGACGCCGTACACTTCCCCTACCGCCACCGCAGCCAGGGCGTTCATCACATTGTGCCGTCCCAGCAGAGGCAGCTTCACTTCCTGGGTATTCCCGGTGATCCGGCTCCGGTACACGAACCGGGTGGCCAGACCGTCGGCGGAAATCTCCACCGCCTTTACGTCTGCGTCGCTGTCGATGCCGTAGGTGTGGACCGTGGCTCCCGTTTTCATGACGCTGACCCGGGGATCATCCCCGTTCAAAAAGGCATGGTTTTGGGGCGTAAAATCCTCCAGGATCTCACTTTTGGCTTTGGCGATGTTTTCCAGGGATCCCAAAAGTTCCAGATGGGTATCCCCCACATTGGTGATCACCGCTGCATCGGGAACGGCAATGTGCTTCATGGCCCGGATCTGTCCCAGGCCCCGCATGCCCATTTCCACCACAGCCATTTCCGTATCCTCCCGGATGGTGAGCAGGGTCTTGGGCAGGCCGATTTCGTTGTTGAAGTTGGCCTGGGTCTTGATCACCCGGTATTTTTCTCCCAGCACGGCAGCAATACAGTCCTTGGTGGAGGTCTTGCCGTTGCTGCCGGTAATGGCGATCACCGTCAGTCCCTTTTTGTCCAGCCGGTACCGGCTGGCGATCTTCTGGTAGGCTTCCAGGGTATCCGGCACCAGGATGCACCGGTCCGCCGGCACCCCTTCCGGCACTTCCGAGACCACCCCTCCCCGGGCTCCGTCTTTCAGGGCCTGGGCCACGAACCGGTGGCCGTCGAATTTTTCCCCTTTCAGGGCCACAAACAGGCACCCGGGCACAATGGCCCGGGAGTCCGTAGTAACATCCGTGAACTCTTCTCCGTCCTCAAAGGCCATGGGCACCTGGAGGGCGTTTTTCAGCAAAGCAGCATCAAGCATTGGTCTTCCCCTTCTGGAAAAAGTCACGTACCACTTCTCCGTCGTCAAAATGGATGGTCCGGTCCTTCAGGATCTGATAATTTTCGTGACCTTTTCCCGCTATCATCACCACATCTTCCGGTTTGGCATGGGCCATGGCATAGTCGATGGCTTTCCGCCGGTCGGTGATCTTGTGGATTTCTTTTCCTTCCGGATTTTCTTTCAGTCCTTCTTCAATATCCCGGATAATGGCTTCCGGGTCCTCGGTCCGGGGATTATCGCTGGTGACGATGACAATGTCCGCCAGATTGAGGGCAATCTGCCCCATAATGGGCCGTTTCTTCCGGTCCCGGTCTCCCCCGGCTCCGAAGATCACCCACAGTTTCCCTTTGGTGATCTGCCGGGCGGTCTTCAGCACGTTTTCCAGGCCGTCCGGGGTGTGGGCATAATCCACCACCACCGTAAAGGGCTGGCCTGCATGGATCAGCTGGAACCGGCCGGGGACCCCGGCGAAATCGTCCAATCCCCGGATAATGTCCTCCCGGGTCAGGCCTTCTGCAATGGCGGCGCAAATGGACCCCATTACATTGTACACGTTGAATTCCCCGGTAATGTGGAGCTTCAGGTCCATTTCTCCCACCGGCGTATGGAGGTTCAGTTCCATATGGGTGGCGGCCACGTGGAAGGTCAGGGGGTACACATCGTTGTCCTTCCCCTTCCCGTAGGTCATGATCTTTGTCTTCACCCGGGGCATGATCAGGGCAGAGCTTGGGTCATCGCTGTTGAACACCGCCGTCTTGTTGGGCTTTACCCCTTCATGGAGACGGGTGAACAGCAGGGCCTTGGCTTCCCGGTAGTTTTCCATGGTCTTGTGGAAATCCAGATGGTCCTGGGTGATGTTGGTCAAGACCGCCGTATCATATTCAATCCCTGCCACCCGGTCCAGGGCCAGGGCATGGGAAGAAACCTCCATGACACAGGTGTCACAGTGGCTTTCCACCATTTCATAGAGCATTTTCTGCAGATCCACCACATCAGGGGTGGTGTTGTGGCTGGTGCGGACCTGGTCACCGATCATCACGTTGATGGTGCCGATGAGCCCCACCTTGTGGCCGGTCCGGGTCAGAAGGGTCCGGAGGATATTGGTGGTGGTGGTCTTCCCGTTGGTGCCGGTGACTCCGATCATCCGCATTTTCCGGGCAGGCCAGTCGTAGAACCAGGGTGCCAGGGTCTTCACCGCTTCCTGGGTGCTGGGGACCTGGATCACCGTCATCCCTTCCGGCACTTCCGTGTCTGCTTCCGTCAGGGCCGCCACCGCGCCCTGGGCTGCGGCCTTGGCAATGTATTTGTGGCCATCGGTGTTGACCCCTTTGATGCATATAAAAAGGCTGCCGGGACCGGCGGTCCGGGAATCGATGGTCAAATCGCAAACAGTCCGATCTGCCCCATTCCCTGCAACCACGGCACCAGGCAGCTGTCTGATTACATCCTGCAGTTTTCTTTCCATGTTGATCCCCCTTATGATTGGCAGACAGCTGGAAAACAGGCTGTCTGCCAATGGCTATGTGGGCCTTTCGGGCCCGGTTCGGGCAGGCTGCTGCCCAAATCAAAGGCAGCTCCGCTGCCTACTCTCTTACATAAATGTTGCTCCGGGCGGTCTGCATGCCCAGTTTCTTTTCGGCTATGCTGGTGATCCGCTCCGGGCTCCGGAGCCGTTCCACGTCGATTTTCAGGGTCTCGTTCTCGTCCAGGCACTGGGCCTCCACGGCCTTGAGCTTTACCAGATCGTCAGAACGGGCGAAGAACAGCTGACTGAGAGCCACATTCACGAATATTAATGATAATACCAAACAGGCATAAAATGCAACCCGACGCAGCACAATATTTTCCTTCTTTACGGTTTTTTTCGGTTTGGACGTCTGCTGCCGCTGCCGGGGACGGGAAGGCGCAGGAGTCTCCTCTTCCTGCACGGCTGCAGAACCGTAGGTATAGTATTTCTGAGACGGCCACTCCATGGGTCGGCTGTTTTTCCTGGTATCCATGCTGCCTCTCCTTCGTTGGTTTGTTGTTTCAGATCTTCACGGCCCCCCGCAGCCGGGCGCTTCTGGCTCTGGGATTTTCCGCCAGCTCCCCTTCGCTGGGAGTGAATTCCTTCAATTTTTTCAGTTCCGGCTTCCGTCCGCAGACGCACACCGGCAGTTCCGGCGGGCAGATGCATCCCCGCTGGAGCCGTTTGAAGGCCTGTTTGATGATCCGGTCTTCCAGAGAATGGAAAGTGATCACCCCGATATGGCCCCCCGGTTTCAGATGATGGACCGCCGCTTCCATGGTGGCATCCAGGATCTTCAGTTCGTCATTCACTTCGATCCGGATGGCCTGGAAGGTCCGTTTGGCCGGATGGGGTCCGTCCTGACGGGCCCCCTTGGGAATGGCCGCCTTGATGATGTGGACCAGTTCCCCGGTGGTCCGGATGGGATGATCCTTCCGGGCTGCCACAATGAACTGGGCGATCCGTTTGGCCCACCGTTCTTCCCCGTATTTGTAGATGATCCCGGCCAGGTCGTCTTCCTTGTACCGGTTCACCACCTGTTCCGCCGTCAGGCTGGCCTCCTGGTCCATCCGCATGTCCAGAGGCCCGTCATGCATGTAGGAGAACCCCCTCTCCGGGGTATCCAGCTGATAGGAGGACACTCCCAGGTCGAACAGGATCCCGTCCACCTGGGGGATTCCCAGGTCTTCCAGGATGGCATCCAGGTTCCGGAAATTGTTGTGGACGATCTTTACCTGGCACGGGGCGTCCTTCAGCCGCTCGGTGGCTGCTGCAATGGCGTCCTCGTCCTGGTCGATGCCGATCAGCATCCCCTCCGGGTCCAGAAGTTCCGTAATCCGGTGGGAATGGCCGGCCCCGCCCAGCGTACAGTCCACATAGATCCCCTTGGGATCCGTGACCACCCACCGGACACTTTCTTCCAATAATACACTTTTATGGACAAATTCCATCTCTATTCCTCATTCTATCTGCCGTTGACCGCTTTTATTCAAAATCCAATTCTTCGATCAGTTCCGCCACATCGCTTTCCACGGCCTTGGTGTAATCCGCATAGCGCTGGGCATCCCAGATTTCCGCCTTGCTCCCCACCCCCACGATCAGGGCCGTTTCCCCGATCTGGGCATAGGTCCGCAGGTTGGCAGGCAGCAGGATCCGACCCTGTTTGTCCGGCTCCACCTCACAGGCGCCGCCGAAAATGAACCGGGACACATCCCGCATCTTCTGCTTGGGCATCATTTTCTGGGCAAAGCTGTTCTTCAGTTTTTCCCAGGCTTCCAGAGGGTACACGTCCAAACAGCCGTCCACTCCTTTGGTAACAACAAAGGAAGGGCCCAGGTTCTCCCGCATCTTTGCCGGGACGAACAGACGGCCCTTGCTGTCCAGCGCATGTTCAAATTCGCCCATCAGCATCGGCCATCCCACCCTTCCCAAAAAAATTCGCCACTTTCCACCACTTTTCCCCATTATAGAATGTTTTCCATGAAAAAGCAATGAAAAACCGGTCAAGACACCCGGAGGGCAGGGTCAGGTGGTTAGGTCGCTCACGGGTCCGTAGGGGCGGCAGGCCCGGCCGCCCGCCCCCATTTCCCGCCAGGCGCGGAAGATGGGTCGAAATTCACGAGTCTGGATGGCATGAGCCAGTCCATTCCTTCCAGGCGCGGAAGATGTACCCAGATACGCGAAAGCAGCGGATTTTGACTGGGACATAGTACAAGGACGTACATGTCACAGTCAAAATCCGCTGCTGACAAAGTAGATGGGTGCATATTCCGCGCCTGGGTTATGCGTTAGCCATTGCGTTAGCCATATTGTTCCTTGACAGACTATGGTATAATAAATCATACCCATTAAATGTAATTGAGGAGGATTCAGATGGAAAAGGTTACTGCTGATTCCAGCATTATTGAAACGGTGCAGATGCACCCTGAAATCGTCAACATTTTTATGCAGTATGGTCTGGGCTGCATCGGCTGCATGGCCGCCAACTTCGAAACCATCGGCCAGGGCGCCGCTGCCCACGGCATCGACGTAGATGCCCTGATCGCCGACATCAACGACTGCATTGCAGAAGTTGAAGGGGAAGAAAAGAAATAAGGAAAAAGGGGCTGTCCTTCCGGACAGCCCCTTTTTTGTCACTGGTCAGTGACCGGGGGTGTGAATTTTTTCACACCCCCTTTTTTATTTCCCCGTCCGGCCCCGCTGGGTCAGAGGCACACCCTGTTTGCACAGAGGGCAGTCTTCCGGTTTGTAGGCTTCCACGTCCAGGCGCAGCAGAGGCTCGGTGCGGACGCCGAAATCCACTTTGCCGCCGCTCCGGTCCACCAGGAGGCCTACGCCCACCGGTACGCCTCCTTCGCTTTTCACCACGTCCAGCACTTCCCGTACACTGCCGCCGGTGGTGACGATGTCTTCCACGATCAGTACCCGGGTCCCCGGTTCAATGTGGAACCCTCTCTTGAAGGTCATCTTCCCATTCACCCGTTCCGTAAAGAAGAACCGGGTGCCCAGGTTCTTGGCCACTTCATAGGCCAGCAGGATGCCGCCGGTCATGGGGCCCACCACCAGTTCCACGTTGTCGTTGACGAACCGGGCAGCGATTTCCTTGCACAGGGCTTCCGTGTACCGGGGCTGCTGCAGCACATTGAATTTTTCCACATAGGTGGGGCTGTGGAGGCCGCTGGTCAGCAGAAAATGACCATGCATCACCGCGTTGGTTTCTTCCAGCATATGCAGTACCGTTGTATCGTTCATTTAAAAAGCTCCTTCCATTTCTTCCAGGATCTTCCGTACAGCTTCCTGTTTGTTTTCCGCCTGGGTAATGGGCCGTCCCACCACCAGATGGGTGGACCCGTTGCCGATGGCAGCCGCCGGGGTGGCAATCCGGCTCTGGTCGTTGGTGGCAGCCCAGGCCGGCCGCACCCCAGGGGTCACAATGAGGAAATCTTTCCCGCATTTTTCCCGGATCCCGGCCGCTTCCCGGGGCGAAGCCACCACCCCGTCCAGGCCGCTTTCTTTGGTAAGGGCCGCCAGGTCCAGTACCTCTTCCCCAATGGGTTTGGCATAGTTCAGAGGCTTCCACTGGGCTTCATCCATGCTGGTGAGCACGGTGACGGCAATCAGTTTGGGTGCAGGCCGGCCCAGTTCCGCCGCCGCTTCCTTCACCGCCTTCATGCCTTCCGCCATCATCTTGGGGCCGCCCACCGCGTGGACGTTCATGATATCCGCTCCCAGCCGGGTCAGCACGGCCAGGCTGTGAGCCACCGTATTGGGGATGTCCTGGAGCTTCAGATCCAGGAACACTTTTTTGTCCTTGTCCTTCAGGTACCGGATGATGTCCGGACCGGCCCCGTAGAACAGTTCCATCCCCACTTTGTAAAAGGTCACTGCATCCCCCAGTTCTTCCACCAGGGCTTTGGCCCGGTCAAAGGTGGGGAAATCCAGGGCCGTGATCAGTCTGTCTCTTGCATCCATGGGTTCCACTCCTCAGTTCCGTCCCGGCAGGGCCTGTCCCCGGAGTTCCTCCAGAGAAGCCGCCCCGCTGGCGTCCAGATAATCCTGGATCCCCTGGCTGATGGTTTCCGCCAGGCTGGGATCCGTAAAGCTGCAGGTGCCCACAGCCACTGCCGTGGCCCCAGCCAGGATGAATTCCACCGCATCCTGCCAGCAGCTGATACCCCCCATGCCGATAAGAGGCACCTTCACTGCCTGGGCCACCTGGTACACCATGCGCACGGCCACCGGGTGCACCGCCGGGCCCGAAAGGCCTCCCACGATGTTTCCCAGCACCGGCCGCTTCTTCTGGATGTCGATTTTCATCCCCACCAATGTATTAATGAGGGAAATGGCGTCGGTGCCGGCGGCTTCCACCGCCCGGGCAATTTCCGTAATGTCCGTCACATTGGGAGACAGCTTGGTGATCACCGGCTTATGGGTATGGGACTTGGCTGCCTGCACCACTTCCCCTGCCGCATGGCAGTCGGTGCCGAAAGCCAAGCCCCCCTGGGCCACGTTGGGACAGGAAATGTTCAGCTCGATGGCGTCCACTCCGTCCACATCCAGCATTTCCGCCAGGGTGCCGTAGTCTTCCGCACTGTCCCCGTCGATGTTCACGATCACCGGGGTCTTGGTCACCTGCCGGAGATGGGGCAGGGTTTCCTTCAAAAAGTATTCCACTCCTGGGTTTTCCAGCCCCACACAGTTCAGCACTCCCGCCGGGGTTTCCACCAGCCGCTGGCCCTTGTTTCCGGGCCGGGGCTTCAGGGTGGTCCCCTTTACGGTAATGGCGCCGATATGGTCCAGGTTGAGAAAATCCGTAAATTCCAGACCGAACCCGAAAGTGCCGGAAGCAGTGGTCACCGGTGTCTTCATGATCACCCCCGCCAGGTTCACCTGCATCCGGGGATCTTCATAAGGCTTCACCATTCCACCACCTCCTGGCTCCAGAACACCGGGCCGTCCTTGCAGATCTTCATCCGCTTGCCGCCTTTTCCTTCGCAGGAGCAGGACAGACAGGCACCCAGGCCGCAGCCCATGTATTTTTCCAGGGATACCTGGCAGGGCACCCCGTACTGGTCCACCACTTCCACCACAGCCTTCATCATGGGGCTGGGGCCGCACACGTACACGCAGTCATACTGTCCCGTGGCCAGAAGCCCGGGCAGCACCGCGTTCACCGTGCCCTTCACCCCGTAGGATCCGTCATCGGTGGTTTCATACTGTTTGGCGGTTTTGTCCTTGAACAGGTCCGCCCAGAACACTTCCGCTTTGGTCCGGCCCCCTACGATCACTTCCATTTTGTGATCCGGGTCCGCCTGGGCCAAAAAGTGGAGAGGGGCCAGGCCCATGCCGCCGCCCACCAGGAGACCCCGTTTGGCCCCCAGATGGAACCCGTGGCCCAGGGGCCCCACCACACTGATGGGGTCCCCGGCCTCCATGGCATCCATAAGTTCCGTGGTTTCTCCCACGATCCGGTACATCAGGGAAAAAGTCCCGGCCGCCCGGTCCACCCCGGCCACCCCGAAGGGCCGCCGGAGCAGGGGCTGATGGAGCTTGTTCACCCGTACCGTCACAAACTGTCCCGGCTGGGCCGCTGCCGCCACTTCCGGACAGCGGATTTCCATGAGCCGGATGTCCCCGGAAAGTTTCTCCTGCCGGACAATGGTTCCTTCCATATATACTGCCATGGCTTACTCCGTCTTCAGATCCTGGAGAGCCACCACGCTTACCACGTTCCGCCGGCGCATGGCACCCATGGCCTTGTACAGGGCCCGGGCGGTATCCAGGCTGGTCAGGCAGGGAATGGCGTGTTCCACCGTGGACCGGCGGATCTTGAAGCCGTCCCGGGTAGCGTCGGAACCGTGGGTCAAAGTATTGATCACCATGCAGATCCGGCCTTCCTTGATGTCATCCAGCAGGTTGGGGGTACCGGCGCTGGCCTTTTCCACCCGGCCCACATGGATGCCTTTTCCTTCCAGGAACTTGGCGGTACCGGCGGTAGCCACCAGTTCATAGCCCAGGTTTTCAAACCCTTCCGCAATGGGCACCACTTCTTCCTTGTCCTGGTCCGCTACGGTGATCAGGATGGCACCGCTCTTGGGGATGTGGGTGCCGGCGGCAATGCAGGCTTTGTACAGGGCTCTGGGGAACTGGGCGTCGATGCACATCACTTCCCCGGTGGATTTCATTTCCGGCCCCAGGGTGATGTCCACGTCGGTCATCTTGTTGAAGGAGAACACCGGCGCTTTCACCGCATAGTAGTCCGGGAAGAGCTTCAGGCCCGGTTCCAGGCCCTGATCCCGGATGGATACGCCCATGGCGCATTTGGTGGCTACATCCACCATGGAGATGCCCGTCACCTTGCTCAGGAAAGGCACTGTCCGGCTGGACCGGGGGTTTACTTCGATCACATACAGCTTGTCATCCCGGACAATGTACTGGATGTTGATCATCCCATGGACTTCCAGGCCCAGGGCCAGTTTGGTGGTGTAGTCGATGATCTGTTCGATTACGTGCTCGCTGAGGGTCCGGGGCGGGTACACCGCAATGGAGTCCCCGGAATGGACCCCGGCCCGTTCGATGTGTTCCATGATCCCGGGCATCAGCACGTCCTTGCCGTCGCAGATGGCATCCACTTCCACTTCCGTACCCATCAGGTAGTGGTCCACCAGCACCGGGTGTTCGTGGGAAGCCTTTACGGCGTTGTTCATGTAGTATTTCAGTTCGTCGTCGTTGTAGACGATTTCCATGGCCCGGCCGCCCAATACATAGGAAGGACGCACCATTACAGGGTAGCCCACATCGTTGGCAGCCCGCAGAGCCCCGTCGATGTCAAACACCGTGTGGCCTTTCGGACGGGGAATCCCCACACTGGTCAGCAGTTCGTCGAACCGTTCCCGGTCTTCTGCCCGGTCGATGCTGTCTACGGAAGACCCCAGGATCTTCACCCCGCAGTCATGGAGCGGACCGGCCAGGTTGATGGCGGTCTGGCCCCCGAACTGGACAATGACCCCTTCCGGTTTTTCCCGGTCGATCACATTCAGCACGTCTTCCAGGGTCAAGGGTTCGAAATACAGCCGGTCAGCGGTATCGAAGTCCGTGGATACGGTTTCCGGGTTGTTGTTTACAATGATGGTTTCGTAGCCCAGATCCTTCAGAGCCCATACAGAGTGGACGGAGCAGTAGTCGAATTCCACCCCCTGGCCGATCCGGATGGGACCGGAGCCCAGTACCAGCACCTTCTTGTTGGGGGTGTCTTCCACTTCGTCTTCCACCCCGTAGGTGGAGTAGTAGTACGGAGTTTCCGCGTCGAATTCCGCGGCGCAGGTATCCACCATCTTGTAAACAGGGGTAATGCCCCATTCCTTCCGGATGGCACGGATTTCCAGACCGGTCTTCCCTACCAGTTTCCCGATGGTCACATCGGCAAAGCCCCGTTTCTTCACTTCCCGGAGCAGTTCCGGCGTCAGTTCTTCGCTCTTCAAACGCACTTCCAGTTCCACAATGTGGCGGATCTTCCGCAGGAAGAATTCGTCGATCTTGGTGATGGCATGGGCCTGGTCCACGGTCATCCCTCTCCGGAAGGCTTCGGCGATGGTAAAGAGCCGTTCGTCGTCCACTTTCCGGACCTTTTCAAAGACTTCCTGGTCCGTCAGCTTGTGGAGTTCCGGCATGTCCATATGAGTCAGGCCGATTTCCAGGCAGCGGACCGCCTTCAGCAGACCGGCTTCGATATTCCGTTCGATGGCCATCACTTCCCCGGTGGCCTTCATCTGGGTCCCCAGGGTGTGGTCCGCATTGACGAACTTGTCAAAGGGCCAGCGGGGGATCTTGATGACACAGTAGTCCAGGGTGGGTTCGAAGCAGGCGGAGGTTTTCTTGGTTACCGCGTTTTCGATTTCGTCCAGGGTATACCCGGCAGCGATCTTGGCGGCCACTTTGGCAATGGGATAGCCTGTTGCCTTGGAAGCCAGGGCAGAAGACCGGCTTACCCGGGGGTTCACTTCGATGACGATGTATTCTTCACTGTCCGGATTCAGGGCATACTGCACGTTGCAGGCCCCTTCCACCCCCAGTTCCCGGACGATGTCGATGGCGGCGGTCCGGAGCATCTGGACTTCCCGGTCAGTCAGGGTCTGGCAGGGAGCCACCACGATGGAGTCCCCGGTATGGACCCCCACCGGGTCGATGTTTTCCATGTTGCAGACGGTGATGCAGTTGTCTTCATGGTCCCGGACCACTTCATATTCGATTTCCTTCCAGCCGGCTACGGACCGTTCGATCAGGGCCTGACCGATCAGGGAGTACATGAGCCCTTTGGTGGTAATGTCATCCAGCTGATCCATGTTGTGGGCAATGCCGCCCCCGGTGCCCCCCAGGGTGTAGGCCGGCCGCACGATCAGAGGGAAGCCCACCTTCTTGGCAAATTCCTTGGCCGCATCCACGCTTTCCACAATGGTGCTCTGGGGAATGGGCTGGTGGAGTTTCTCCATGGTTTCTTTGAACAGTTCCCGGTCTTCCGCCTTCATGATGCTGGAGATCTGGGTGCCCAGGAGCTGCACATTGTATTTCTTCAGAATGCCTTTTTTGTCCAGTTCAATGGCCAGGTTCAGGCCGATCTGGCCCCCCAGGGTGGCCAGCAGGGAATCCGGCCGTTCCTTGGCGATGATGGCTTCCAGGAATTCCACATCCAGGGGTTCCACATACACCCGATCTGCAATGTGCACATCGGTCATGATAGTGGCCGGGTTGGAGTTCACCAGCACCACTTCCAGCCCTTCTTCCTTCAGGGCCCGGCAGGCCTGGGTGCCGGAATAGTCGAATTCAGCAGCCTGACCGATGATGATCGGGCCGGAACCGATGACCATGACTTTCTTTACATTCTCTTTTTTTGGCATATCAGTGCCCTCCCATCATTTTGATAAACCGGTCGAACAGATAAGCGTTGCCGCTGGGACCGGGGGATGCTTCCGGATGGTACTGCACTGTGAAGGTGGGATGGTTCAGATAGCGCAGGCCTTCGATGGTGTTGTCGTTCAGGGACCGGTTGATCACTTCCACCGGCAGTCCCTTCAGGGAATCCTCATCCACCATGAACCCATGGTTCTGGGAGGTGATGCAGATCTTGTGGTCCACCAGATCCCGGACCGGCTGGTTGATGCCCCGGTGGCCGAAAAGCATTTTCTTGGTCTTGGCCCCGTTGGCCAGCGCCATGACCTGATGCCCCATGCAGATGCCGAAAATGGGTTTCTTGCCGATCATCTTTTTGATGTTGTCGATTTCCACCGTCAGATCCGCCGGATCCCCAGGGCCGTTGCTCAGGAAAATCCCGTCCGGATCCATGGCCAGTACCTCTTCCGCCGGAGTTTCCGCCGGGAATACGGTCAGTTTGCAGCCTTTTTCCACCAGGCATTCCAGGATGTGCCGCTTCACCCCGTAGTCCATGACGGCTACGGAATATTTGGCGTCGTCCGGTCCCATGGTGTACACCTTTTTGGTGGTTACCTGGGCCACCTGGTCATGTTCTTCGGGAGTGGCCAAAAGAGCCTGGACTTCGTCGTCCGGAGTATCTGCCGGCACCAGCACCCCCTGAAGGGTCCCGTAGGACCGGATCCGCCGGGTCAGCGCCCGGGTATCCACACCGGCCAGCACCGGGATATCGTTCTTTTCCAGGAATTCCAGCACCGTGCCTTCATCCCGCCAGCTGGAGGGTTCGTCACACAGTTCGCTGACGATCAGCCCCTTGTAGCAGCAGCCGTCACTCTGGCAGAACAGGTCGTTGCAGCCGTAGTTCCCGATCAGGGGATAGGTGAAGATGACGATCTGCCCGCAGAAAGAGGGGTCCGTCAGGGTTTCCTGATACCCGGACATGCCGGTGGTGAACACCACTTCCCCCACTGCCTTATGGGTGCTGTACAAAGTTCCTTCATAGACGCTTCCGTCTTTCAATACCAACTTGCCTTTTACTTTTTGCATACTACACCGTCTTTCATCACAAACCGGCCATCGACCATGGTCGCCACTGCCATGCCTTTGCAGTGTTTTCCGTTGAAAGGAGTCACCTTGCCCCGGGTATAGAATTTTTCACTGTCCACCGTCCATTCCCGGTCCAGATCCAGGATGGTGATGTCCGCATTCCGGCCTACCTTCAGGCTGCCGGCGTCCAGATTCATGATCCGGGCCGGGCTGGTGCTCATTTTGTTGACGATTTCATTGATGGAGAATTCTCCCGTATGGTACAGCTCCGTCAGGATCACCCCTACGGAAGTCTCCAGGCCGCAGAACCCGTTGGGAGCATACCGGAATTCCACATCTTTTTCTTCCGGCGCATGAGGAGCATGGTCCGTTACGATGGCATCGATGGTGCCGTCCTTCAACCCCGCCCGCATGGCTTCCACATGATCCCGGCTCCGGAGAGGAGGAGAAACCCGGGTGGCCGTATTGTAACCGGCGCAGGCTTCATCGGTAAGGGTCAGGTGGTGGACCGTCACTTCGCAGGTGATGTTCACCCCTCGGGCCTTGGCCTTCCGGACAATGTCCACAGCCCCCTTGCTGGCAATGTGGGCAATGTGGATGTGGGCCCCGGTGTATTCCGCAATGGCCGCATCCCGGGCCACACAGATGTCTTCGGCGATGGAAGGGATGCCGGGCACACCCAGACGGGCGGAAACGGCCCCTTCGTGCATGAACCCTTCGTGGTTCATCTCTTCGTCGATGTCGTGGCAGATCAGGGGCTTGTCAAAAGCGCTCACATACTGGGCTGCCAGGTTCATTACATAGGCACTGGACACATAGTGGCCGTCATCAGAGAAGCCCATGACCCCGTGCTGGGCCATGTCCCCCATTTCAGACAGTTCCTTGCCTTTTTCCCCTTTGGTAATGGCCCCGATCACTTCCACATGGACGTACCCTTCCTTTTGGGCCCGTTCCTGGATGCCGCTGACCACAATGGAGCTGTCGATCACCGGTTTGGTGTTGGGCATGCAGGCCACCCGGGTGATGCCCCCGTGAGCCGCTGCCATAGTGCCGGTGACCAGATCTTCCTTGGCTTCCAGCCCCGGTTCCCGGAGATGGGTGTGCAGGTCGATGAACCCGGGAGCCACCACCAGGCCCGTAGCGTCGAACACTTCGTTCGCCGCTGCATCAATGTGAGGTGCCGCTTCCGCGATTTTCCCGTCTTCCACCAGAAGGTCCATCACCTGGTCCAGCTGCTGGCTGGGATCTACGATCCGTCCGTTCTTAATTAGCGTTTTCAACTGGCTTTCCTCCCATAATCGTCAAGAATAACACGGCCATCCGCACCGCGACCCCGTTGGTCACCTGTTCCCGGATCACAGCCTGGTCACTGTAGCCCGTATCCCAGGAGATTTCCAACCCCCGGTTCATGGGACCGGGATGCATCACCAGACAGTCCGGTTTGGCCAGTTTCATCCGTTCTTCGTTGACCCCGTAAATCCGGGCGTATTCCCGGGGAGTGGGGAACATGGCCTTGTCCTGGCGTTCCAGCTGGATCCGCAGCACATCCACCACATCCGCCCCTTCAATGGCGTCTTCCACCCGTTTGTGCACCGTGACCCCCAGTTCCTGGATGTCGTGAGGAATCAGGGTCATGGGACCGGCCACATGGACATCCGCTCCCAGCTTGGTCCAGGCCGCAATGTTGCTCCGGGCCACCCGGCTGTAAAGGATATCCCCGATAATGGCCATTTTCAGGCCCTTGAACTGTTTCCCATGTTCCAGGATGGTGAACATGTCCAGGAGACCCTGGGTGGGATGGGCATGGGCCCCGTCCCCGGCGTTGATCACAATGGGGGCTGCAATGTCCGCTGCGTACTTGGCTGCCCCTTCCACCGGGTGACGCATGACAATGGCATCACAGGCCATGGACTGCATGGTCAGGATGGTGTCCTTCAGGCATTCCCCTTTTTTCACACTGGAAGTGCCGGTGCTCAGGTTGATTACGTCCGCCCCCAGATACTTCCCGGCCAGCTCGAAAGAGCTGCGGGTACGGGTGCTGTTTTCATAGAACAGGTTCACAATGGATTTGCCCCGGAGAGACGGGAGCTTCTTGATGTCCCGTTTCATGACCTTCTTCATCTCCGCCGCCGTTCGCATGATCAGATCGTACTCTTCCACGGACAGGGAGGAAAGATCCAGGATATCCCGTCCGGACAGGCTGACTGCCGCCTTTGTCATGTTGTAGCCTCCTATAATAAACTGCAGGTTGAAAAAATAAGCCTTCTCGTCCTAAGACAAGAAGGCTTCTAATAACTGCTTCTAGATAAAAGTCCCTTTCTTAGTCTCACAGGACTAGGTTAAAAGGTGATTCTTTGAAGTTTTTTCTAGTGTAGCACGGGGGAAAAGAAAAGTCAAGGCGGGAGAAAAATCACACCCGGCCCCTCCGGGCCTGTCAAAAGTCAGACGTCAGTTTTTCCGGTTCAAGTAAGCAATGACCTTGGGCGACAGTTCCACCCGCAGGGTCCCCAGGGCGTAGCACCCCAGTTCATAGGGCCGGTAGATCAGGGCGATTTTTCCTCCGCCCTCCAGGAAATAATTGTCGCTGATCTTCAGCTTGTCCCACATGAAAGAATCATTGGCAAAGGTCTTGCTCAGCGGCACCGGCTCATTTCGGCTGTTGTAAATGGGCTGGGACAGGATCAGGCTCTTGTCCGCCGTACTGATCCGGACAAAATAAGGAAGAGGCAGCTTCTCCCCTGTCACCTTGCTGTAAGTCAGCCCCCGGGTATTGGTGTACCCATGGGCCGCCCCCTGGCTGTACCGGAAATCCGCCAGCGTGAGAGAAAGCAGCGTCCCGTCCTCATACTGCACCTGGTAAGAAAACCTCCCCCGGGTGAATTTTCCGGCCGCATAATCATCCCGGAACCCGGCTATATATTGGTAGATATCCGAATTGATCCGGTCCTGGGCCTCCTGATTGCGGTCCACATACACAATGGGGTAGCTCATCTTGTAATTGGCCTCGTCCGCCACATGCTTCTCCACGCTGGCCTCCCCCATCCCCAAAGGCAAAGCCAGCAAACCCGCCAACACAATCCAAGTCAGAAATTTCCCACTCTTTTTCATGATCAATGCCCCCATTTCAGGATAAACACTCACATACCACTTCGTCCATACCATTATTCTACCATAATATATGCCAGTAGGATGGTGAAAAGGGGTCAGCCGCTTTTTAGTCTCACGCCTTTGCCACCGACAAAAATGCCGCCAGAGCCGTCCGTTCCCCCCCCTGGACCCCGTCCATCCGATTGAAAAATGCCGTCTCCGCCGGACTGATGACAACAACGATATTCTCCGCCTAATCAACGACAACCTCCTCCAATCGGTCGAACAAACAACATCCGATCCCAACGCGGTAGGGGTGCGCCGCAGGCACACCCTTCCCGGCCTCCTGGCTGTTTTAATCCGACTGAGATTGGCGATTTTAACCCGACTTCAAGAAGTAACCTGGTTTCATAACCACTTAGCCACCTAACCACTCAATCACTTTTCACTCCCTATAAACTGGTATTGATTAAACCTGCAATTCCAAAATGTATATAAATAGTTCCCGATTACTCTTTGAAGTACCGGCTGTTCATCCCCGCATGCGCGGGGTCCACAAGATAACGGCTTTCCAGGGCTTCCCGCCCGTAGGATCATCCCCGCATGCGCGGGGTCCACGGATAACAACGATGTTTTCCGCCAGGTGTATATCGTACACCTCAAAATCCCTAAAATTTGCGGTCAGAAAATAGGTTAACCTCAAAAATTGCGATTTTTGAGGCTTGATAATTATCTTTACATTCATATTATAATGGCATCGTCCATAAACAACAATACAGGCGCAGGTGTCTCCCTTGTCCCTTTTTCTCCGTCCCGTAGGGGCGGCAGGCCCGGCCGCCCGCATCTGCAAACGCTGCCTCACGCTCAACGTCTCCCGTCTCACGCCAAAGGATGCCAGATGCCGGGCATCTGCCTTTGAACATAAAAAACGGAGGCCGGGAAGGGCTCCCCTCCGGGAAGCCCCTACGCCGTCTCCGTCGAGCTGATGACAACAACGCTTATTCTCCGCCTGGTCAACGACAACTTCCTCCAAATTGGTTGAACAAACAACATCCGATCCCAACGCCGTAGGGGTGCGCC
Source organism: Acidaminococcus fermentans (assembly GCF_009696675.1). GTDB lineage: Bacteria > Bacillota > Negativicutes > Acidaminococcales > Acidaminococcaceae > Acidaminococcus. Next base: position 70,927 of record NZ_VULN01000001.1, read on the forward strand.
GCAGGCACACCCTTCCCGGCCTATCGGAGGGCAAAAAAAGTACAGAAAACAGAATGCAGAACAGCCTGATAACGTATTTAGTATAGTTGTCTTCTATATTGATAGAAATTTAAATAACTGATAAACTCCAAAGAAATACCTTTATCATAATTTAATCCACGTCCCCATACGTTGTAGTTCCCTGCTGATTATTGGTTTGGTATAATTGAGGGCAAGGGCTTCCCCGATGCGGAGCCGTTGTAGTTCCCTGCTGATTATTGGTTTGGTATAATCCACGCATTTGTCCTTGCAAGGTCAAGTATGTTGTAGTTCCCTGCTGATTATTGGTTTGGTATAATGACGAGGACCACCTGTACATCAACGAAAAGGTTGTAGTTCCCTGCTGATTATTGGTTTGGTATAATAGAAAATCCGGTTATGAGCTATAACTGCGAGTTGTAGTTCCCTGCTGATTATTGGTTTGGTATAATTTACTTTATGCCAATGCACCAGTATGTAATGTTGTAGTTCCCTGCTGATTATTGGTTTGGTATAATCGACGCCAATGAAATCACCATCGGATGTAGTTGTAGTTCCCTGCTGATTATTGGTTTGGTATAATGAAGCAGGGTATCAACGCAAGAGCGGTCTTGTTGTAGTTCCCTGCTGATTATTGGTTTGGTATAATATATATCTATTCGTTAGATTATCATGTCGCGTTGTAGTTCCCTGCTGATTATTGGTTTGGTATAATCCGTGTCTTCTGTGAATTCACAGTGCGTATGTTGTAGTTCCCTGCTGATTATTGGTTTGGTATAATTCAGCTTTTTGAGCATAGCCACTGGCAGTTGTTGTAGTTCCCTGCTGATTATTGGTTTGGTATAATGGGGAAGGTACTCATGATCAGATACAAGAGGTTGTAGTTCCCTGCTGATTATTGGTTTGGTATAATCTACGGGGAAATATGGGTACAGCCTAAACAGTTGTAGTTCCCTGCTGATTATTGGTTTGGTATAATTGGAAGCGATGAAAAGGCTCAACCTTCCGGGTTGTAGTTCCCTGCTGATTATTGGTTTGGTATAATGTGGCAAAGCGGCGAAGATGTGTTTGATTGGTTGTAGTTCCCTGCTGATTATTGGTTTGGTATAATGATAAAATCCTTACTGACGTCCGCGTTTTAGTTGTAGTTCCCTGCTGATTATTGGTTTGGTATAATGTTTTGCTTAAAGTCAAACGAAGCACTAAAGTTGTAGTTCCCTGCTGATTATTGGTTTGGTATAATTGTAATCAGCAAAAGCCCTTGTGTCATCTGGCACAAGGGCTTTTCACTTTTTTCAAAAACTCCTGTAAAAAAGAATTTTTGAAGCCTTATTCGGTTGTTTTCAAAAAACGGAAACATGCTCTGTATCATAGGCCTTTTCTTCGGGCAGATATCGTCCCACCAGCACATCAATCGCTTCATACTGTTTTTCCGTCAGAACAACCATTCTGACGGACCCATTATCCGGCAGCGCACCCATCAGGCGCTGCCGATGCTTTTCTACAGCATCCGGCCCGTTGCAGATCCGTGCATAAACGGAATACTGCAGCATATAATACCCATCTTTCAAAAGAAAGTGGCGGAATTTTGAAGCCACGTGCCGTTGATATTTTGTCTTTACCGGGATATCAAAAAGTACAAGTATACGCATAAATTTATTCATATTGATGCTGTCTCAGCTGAACCAGTTCAGGAATCATCAGTTCTTTCCCTTCCTGCTGGCAGATCCGCATAAAACTCTGGATCATCCGTTCTGCGCCATAATTCAAGCTGTGTATTTGACCCCCTGAAAGCACGTCCACTCCTAACAGATTCACCAGCGCGTGCTTCAGATCCGGTGTCAGATTATCATCCCCTGTCATGTGGTTCAACACAAACAAATCAACAACCGGCCGCAGCGGCTCCATAAAATCATCCGCCAGGTTAAAGCTGTTGTACTTATTGCAGTGATGGATTCCCTTGATAACCATGAATCCATACCCTGTAAGCAGCCTGGCAATCAGCCCCCGCATAATGGCATACCCGTAATTCAGTCCATTGTTTCTTCTATCATCTCCTGTTCTGGTAAACTTTTCCCCAAAGGCCCTGCGGAAATAGTACCGGGCAGCAGTTGCCTCCACATTGTGGATGTCCCCACTGGTTACTGTTTTGGCCAGTTCCATCAGGTAATGGTTTCCTTCTTCATCCCCTCTTTCCTTCAGGCAGCGGCCCTGATTCTGGATTTTGGCCATCACAATCTGCTTCCAGACCTGTTTTGTCTGGGGAACAGATAGCTGCTCCTGTTTTTCGATAACCACAGCATTGGTGGAATTTTGATAAAAGGGCAATACCACTGCACTGGGAATATGCTGTTTGTCGCACAGATAAACCGTCACATTATTGGATACCAGTTGTCCCAAAGCCGCAAGACTGATTCGACTCTGCTGGTTTTCCAAAACAATGGCACTGATATCTTCAATGGGTACTTTGTTGTTATTCTCATTGAGGATAATCAGCTGGTCTTCTCTGCAGGATAAAGTAGCAGCAGAAGCAATCACAATATTGCGATATCCCATTGATCAAAACCTTTCTCATTCATCATCGAGCTTTCTGCTGAATAGTAAACTTTTGACGGACTTCTTTTTTTACAGGATGAACCTCTCCCAGCACATCTACCTGATATTTTTTTATTGATTTTAACGTTTTCACCCCCAAGCTCAATTTCTGATAACAATTATCGTTGGTAATAACTTTAATTGATCCATTAGCAATGCCCGTCTTTACATAATATGCAAAAATTTGATTGCTTTTAATTTCTTTTAACAAATCACTGTCTGGATTTACTAGTGAAAACGAAATCTCTTTTTCGGCCTCAATTTTAATCAGGTCATTGGGATACAAAGAAAAGAGAAAATCTTTCTCATCCATAATTTTCCAGTTTTGATATGGTTTACCAGGTGTTACTGCTCTCTGCGGTAATTCCGCTTTTACTGTATCCGCTACATAAACAGGCACTAGGTAGTATCCTTCCCCCTCCACCTTAAACACATCCACACGGACCATACTGTCGTTTTCCGCAACTCCAGTCTTCCCTTCCACAGGAACTGCCAAAGTCGCTTTTGCCTGGATTTTTACCTTTTTAACCAACGGACCTTGGGAGCCATCTGCTTTAGGCTTATAAAACGGTTCTTGAAATGCATCTTTGCCGTCACCCTTAAAGTCTTCCAGTCGTGTTTTCAATGCCTCATACAGAAGCCGATCGCTATCCGGATTATAATAATCCGTAATTTCTCCATCCTTTCCCAGTTTCAAACTGTTCAGCGGCACTTTCGAGACCGTAATTCCATCCGCAATATGTCTGGCACTGCGGATAGTGTCTTTATGGGCAGCTCCTGTCACCTTTCTTCTAGGCATACGGGAAACAAAAATCGGCTTGATGTCATTCAAATCCTTGTTCATATAAAAGGTCAAACCAGCCAATTCCCGTTCCGGGTGCGGAGAACAGCGAGCCTCCAACTCCTGGCGGAATCCCTCCCATGGAAGCGGAAATCCTTTCAGTACTTCCCCAGTAGATTCATTTACCAGACGGCTTCCCCGTTCATCCACATCATACGTGTTTTCTCTTTCTTCCGAATAAAGCGTCAGATCACGGATCATCTTATCGGTGGTGCAGGCAATGACTACCGCATCCACAGCATGGTGCTTGTCCCCATTGGCCCGAATCTTACGGATACCCCAGCGTTTCCGCAAATAGGAAGTAATCATTCCATTGACAGCCAATACCCGTTTCTTTTTCCCTGTTTCAGAAGGGGCAAATTCCAGATGGTCCCGAATGAAATTATACATAAACCGGGAAATATATTTCGTGTCACTCAGATTCCGTTCCTTAAAGCCGGACATTTCTTCTTCCGTCATTTTTTCTTTCAACAGCCTTTGCCGTTTCCGATAATCCCGGACATTGTTGCCAACCCATACTTTGAACCTGTCTGCCGTATCCTGCCCATATTTCTTTAGAAGATATTGATAGGGCAAACGGTTTCCCTTATCCCGGTTTTCTGAAGAAAACACCAGAACCTTGTTTTTATAGCTGTCATCAAAGCTGATGCTGTAGGGAACGATATGATCGATATCCACATATCCGGTTTCAAACAGCCGCTCTGGCGCTATAGATTTTTGAGAATAAGGACTCTTCCCATCCTGTTCCTTCCACAATTTCCATTTCATAAGATCCATACCTGAGGGATTCAATCTTTGATAATTCTCTTTAATTTCCTGCATCAACCTGTCATTTCGGCTCTGATTGGCTTCGTTATCATCTTTAATTTTCTTCCGTTCCTGAAAATCTTTGGCCATTTCTCGAGCCAGTTCCACATTGACATACAAGGGACTGCTTCCCTGCTTCCGGATAATGGCATTGACCACTTTGATGGTCTGGCCGATGGCACGGCGTACCACTGGATTGGTTATATCTTCCAGTTCCGGTGCATTGGCCGGCAGCAGGAACGTTTTATCCTCTTGATGGGCCCGAAAATCATATCCGGCCGCTTCGCAGGCTTTATCATAGGTCATACCCTGTTCCAGAAAAGGTGTGATCTTTCGGATCGCCTTCAATGACAAATGGGAGAACTTGCTGGCACCGTTCAGTTCCAACAGAGCTTCTATGGCTTTGGGTTCGATTCGCAGCTTTCCCAGTTCCTTCCGCCGGGCATCATCCCCTTTATAAAAAGCAAGAATCTGACCAATTTTGTCCAACTCATCCAAAGTATATTCCTTAATATCAATCTGAGCTTTTGATTTCAGGATTTTCCGCATCTGATGATAGAACGGCAGGAAATTGAATTTGGCTTTTTTCTCAGTATCCTCACGAGGTTCTTTGGTACTGTAAGAAACACCCTGGAACCGATATTCCGGAGAGATCTGCAGTGTTTCCCGGATTTTTCCAAAACGCAGGTCTGCTTTGTCTTTTGCCAGCGCAATGACTTTTTCCCGTTCTTCTTCATCCAGTCCCCGGTTGTCTTTAGCAGAGCTCAAACGCAAATGGTTCACTTTCTGCAGAAGATTGAAATATTCAAAAGAATAACAGACTTTGGGAGCTCTCTTCTCCGCAGGTTCCCCATTGCTTCCATCTTCAAAAGTACAGGTCCCTACCTTGTTCAGAATCTGATTTCCCCCGTAATGGCTGTTTCCTCCAGGTCCCTCATCAAATTGTCTCTGGCTCAGCAGGATGGAAAGATAGGAATTCTGAAAATCTTTATTCAGCTTGCTGTTCCCCAGCTTTTCCTGAGTTTCCAGGATTTTGCGTGCTTCCTCTTCCACCATGCTGCGGTCTACCGTATTGAGATAATTTCCGCCTCGGTTCCGCTTATATTCTGCGTAGCGGGAATCTTTGAAGAACATTTCTCCTACCGTCCGATAGCGGTTTTCTTCCATGGTTTCCTGATTCAGACTGATGGCCTTTTTTAGTTCCCCTGCTTCTGCACTTTTGGATTCAGCTTTCCGATTGCTTTTAAATCCCCGGCGATGGGCCAGATGCAGCAGGACTCGTGCCACCTCTTCATCCGTCAGCCGTTCATCCAGAGCCTTAACACGGAGAGCATATACATCTTCCAAATTTCCGTCATACAGATGATACAGTTGTTCTTCCGTCAACAGTCCATCATTGATAAAGAGATTCCGCATCCGTTCCATACGATGTCTGCGCCGGCGCAGACGGCGACGCATACTTCTGGCTTCTCTTCTGGGCAAAGCAAGAGAAGCCCCGGTTTTAGGCTGTTCTGCTGCATCAAAAATCCGGCTGCCCAAATCCATAATTCCCCAGGGATTTTCTTCATGATCCAGAGCCAGCACGGCCCACCCCACCGATCCGATACCGATATCCAGTCCAATGCCATACGCCATAACCCTTCCCGCCTTCCTTCAATTTTTTTCCAATAAAGAGATAACGCCTTGCCGAATGGCAAGGCGTTAGAGCTCCTCGGTGTGTTACCTTATCATAGTAACCCACTGATCATTGGTTTGGTATAACCGAATTTATTATAACGCACTTACCATATAAAGTAAAGAACATTATGAATATTTTATCATATTTTGCTTTTTTCTTCACTCAAAGACTGTTTATCCTTAATTGAACCTTTTCTCCTTCTACTATACCACATTCCCTGTGTAAAAAAACTCCCAGTAAAGAAATTCTCCCAACACAAAAAGCCGGAGGCCGGGACGGGCTCCCCTCCGGGAAGCCCCTACGCCGTCTCCGTCGAACTGAGGATAACAACGATATTCTCTGCTTGGTCAACGTCATTGCAGGGTACCGGCCGTTTAGCCGGCCCACATTCGTCGGTTCAACGATATCTCCGTCCGCTCGGTCGACCAAACAACATCCGACCCCAACGCTGTAGGGGTGCGCCGCAGGCACGCCCTTCCCGGCCTCCTAGTCGGGCAGACCCAATTATCCTTAAAGTGAAGAACGTTGCAGTCTATCACATCCGTATTCATTCCTGATTCTCCATTCTAATCCATGCCCCCGTATGGGGGCGACAAGGGATGTGTGTCGATTTCTCCATCCATGACGTATTTTCAATCTATGCCCCCTTGCGGGGACGACAGGCCCGGCCGCCCGCATCCGCAAACGCCGTCTCACGCCAAAGGATGCCAGATGCCGGGCATCTGCTTTTGAACATAAAAAACGGAGGCCGGGACGGGCTCCCCTCCGGGAAGCCCCTACGCCGTCTCCGTCAGACTTCGGTAGAATAAACAACATCCGACCCCAACGCCGTAGGGGTGCGCCGCAGGCACGCCCTTCCCGGCCACTTGTTGTTTTCATCCGACTGAAATTGGCGATTTTAACCCGACTCTAACAACGCTTGCATTTTCTCTGTCAATCCTATATGATTATATGAAATAATTTACTGAATTATGCATTAAATAAAATGGTCAATTTTTAGCACGTTGACATTGATATATAAATTCTATATAATGGAGAACAAAGGAGTGCTGAAATCTCTACGGGGATCAGTGCGAATACCTTCTCCATTGTTGGAGAGGGTATTTTTTTATGGGTAAACAAAAAACATTTAAAACAATAGAAGAACAAATTTCATTATTAAAAGCAAGAGGTTTAATCATTTCAGATGAAGCGTATGCTGCAAATTACTTGCTGAGTAACAATTATTACAACATTATAAATGGGTACAGTAAATATTTTATATCCAAAGGAGATACTTATTTACCTGGTGCAAACTTTGATGAAGTCGTCTGTTTATATTCATTTGACCGCGAAATCAAGCAGGCTTTCTTTAACAAAATTCTCAGCGTTGAGGGGCATTTAAAATCCATCTTTGCCTATCATTTTGCCAAAAAATACAGGAATACCCCCTATGCCTACCTGGATACCGCATGCTATGACTCTAGTAAAACACTATCAGTTGTAACAACCATTTACCACCTGTCTGGCATTATAAATCATTATAAAAAACAACCAAACAGCAGTATCGCCCATTATTTAAAAAATTATGGATCTGTTCCTATCTGGGTGCTCATCAACTATATGGATTTTGGCGAACTTCGCCACATGATATCTTCAGTATCTACCCAGCTTCAAAACTCAATAGCCCATGATATGGAAACTTTCATCCAACAAAACCTTCAGAAATCTGAAATTTTCCCACCTGAAACGATGTTGAGTTTCATCGAAAATATCAATGATGTAAGAAATATCTGTGCCCATAATAACCGTTTGATTGATTTTAAATGCAGAAGGGACTGCAAATACTGGTTTCCTCTTCATTCATCAGCAGGCTTAACCGCAAATGATTATCGTAACACTATTTATTCCGTTTATCTATCCATGCAATGCTTCCTCAACAGTGGAGAGTTTAACGTTTTACACAATTCATTGGATTTTCTAATGCAAACTTTAAACAAAAATTTAAAGACAATCTCTGCCAACACGATTATTCAAACACTAGGTTTTCCAAAAGACTGGTTCACCCCCACAAGCTAATAACCCCGCATCTGCAAACGCCGTCTCGCGCCAAAGGATACCAGATGCCGGGCATCTGCTTTTGAACATAAAAAACCGGAGGCCGGGATGGGCTCCCCTCCGGGAAGCCCCTACACCGTCTCCGTCGAGCTTATGATAACAATGATGTTCTCCGCCATGTCAACGTCATCGCAGGGCGCCGGCCATTTAGCCGGCCCACATTCGTCGGTTCAACGACATCCCCGTCCGCTCGGTCGAACAAACAACATCCGATTCCAACGCTGTAGGGTGCGCGCCGCAGGCACACCCTTCCCGGCCTCCTGGTCAGGCAGACCCAATTATCCTTAAAGTGTAGAGATGGTCAGCCCGCTTAGGAAATATCCTGTTTGCCTCCGGCAAAATGTCGCCAGAACCACCCATTTATCCGGTTGCCCTGCCAGTGGAGGCACTGGATCAAAGTCAGCGGACCAGTTCCAGCGAAATATTCCCCTTTCCCAATAATATGTCTTTGGATCGATGGAAAAGCAGCCAACCGTTCTTCCATCTCACACAAGGTATATCACGCTAAAGGGACCCGGCCCCAAGCCATGGTCACTCCATAGCGGCACACATGTCCCCGTACGCACAGGGTACGCCCAATTACTTCTCGGCTGTCTCTTCTGGCTCTTCCAGCCGTTTGTAAAACTTCTCATAACTTTTCCTTGCTTCTTTTGTGGCCTTGTCAGTGAGCTTGTATTTGCCCTCATACACATCATAGGTATACCACTCTGGATTTTCCAGAAACAGCGGCCGATTGTCAAAAATCATTACTTTATCATTCCTTTCTGCTTTAGCCATTTGGTCATGGCCTTGCCCAGATCAGATTCATCCCCGCATGCGCGGGGGCCACCCAGTAAAGAAATAATCTCCAAATACAAAAAACCGGAGGCCGGGATGGGCTCCCCTCCGGGAAGCCCCCTACGCCGTCTCCGTCGAACTGATGACAACAATGCTATTCTCCGCCATGTGTATATCATACACCTCAAAATCCCCAAAATTTGCGGTCAGAAAATAGGTTAACCTCAAAAATCGCGATTTTTGAGGTTTGGCATTTCTTCTCATGTGTATATTATAAAGGTATCGCCTATAAATAACAATACAGGTGCAGGCCGCCCGCATCTGCAAACGCCGTCTCGCGCCAAAGGATGCCAGATGCCGGGCATCTGCTTTTGAACATAAAAAACCGGAGGCCGGGACGGGCTCCCCTCCGGGAAGCCCCTACGCCGTCGACCTCGGACTTATGACAACAACGATGTTCTCCGTCTGGTGAACGTCACTGCAGGGCGCGGCCCACACGGGCCGCCCTCCTTTGCCGGTTCAACGACATCCCCGTCCGCTCGATCAAACAATCAACATCCGACCCCAACGCCGTAGGGGTGCGCCGCAGGCACGCCCTTCCCGGCCACGGGCTGTTTTAATCCGGCTAGGGTTGGCGTTTTTTAACCGACTCTGACACAGGGAACTGAGCTCATAAGCAATTGGCCACTTAATCACTTTACCACTCAGCCACCTAACCATCTTACCGGAACCCTTAGGCTGCTTATTGATCTATGATTACAGTGGCTCACTTTCGATGATATTCACAACTGGGTTTTAATAAGCTCCCTCAACTACTCCCTAAATCCCGGACCCAAATCATCTCTTCTCAAGCCAAATTCCACCACAGCCTTCAAATATCCTAATTTATCCCCCGTATCATACCGTTTCCCCTGAAAATTGTACGCATATACATGCCCCATATGAGCCATGACCCGCAGGGCATCTGTCAGCTGGATTTCCCCGCCTTTCCCCGGCCGGGTCTCTTCCAGGATCTCGAACACTTCCGGGGTAATCACATACCGCCCCAGAGCCGCAAAACGGCTGGGGGCTTCTTCCATTTTGGGTTTCTCCACCATATCCTGTACTTTCAGCAGGAATATACTGAATGGTAGGCTTATCCACAATAGGCAGCATTTCCTTGGGCATGGCTTTGGTTTCCGGCAGAAACCGGGTACCGAAGCCGGCTGCGGGGATTATGGCCTTACGGATTTTTTGCATGAGGAAGCTCCTTTTCGGCATAAATTTATGACTTTAGACTTCATCTGTTGATTATAACGTATAGTGTTAAATCTAGCTATCATAATTTACACAAAGGTGTGAATACTTTTCTTACTTTGTATTCAACTTCAGAGAGTCGGGAATTATGCTAATAAAACTACTATAAGTACAAATAAAAGCGCCCATAAGTCCAGTTTTAATGCAATGTTAAACATCTTATATTTATTAACAGCAATTCTGCTATTAATAATAATATCTTCAGCTAAATCTTGCACACATTTATTCGCTTTAGATTCTTTACGCCCGTAATTAAGATTTATACATTTTATATATTCTTCAGTAGCTTTAAATAATGCAATGCTTCTATAAAAAATCAAATTCTGAGTATTAGAATTCGATACGTCTAAGGAGAAGAGATAAAAGGGGAACTATACACCTCACAAAGCAAATGTGGTATAATATGCTGTAACTTATGGTCTCAATCTATTTCTATCTGTTATAGGAGCTGACGTGATGACAAGCAATAAAAACAGGAACTGGAGGAACCCCTTCGGTTCGTCTTCCCCCCACAAACGGAAAAAGCTGGGCGGAACAATCTTTTCTGCCCTGATGGCCCTGGTGCTGGTGGGCTTCCTTTCGGTGGCTGCCTTCTTTGCCGTGGCCAAATTCACCACCGCCAAGATCCTTACCAAGGATATGGCTCCCATGGCCTCTTCTCAGTTCTTCGATGCCAAGGGCAACCTGATCACCACGGTGGATTCGGAAGAAGACCGGATCCCGGTGACCATCGACAAGGTGCCCAAGAACCTGCAGAACGCGTTTCTGGCTGCAGAAGACATCCGGTTCTATGAACACGGGGGCATCGACTTCCGGGGCATCGGCCGGGCCATCTACACCTACATCCGGTGGGGCGAGGTCCAGGGGGGCAGTACCATTACCCAGCAGCTGGCCAAGAACTACTTCCTGACCCAGGAACAGACCCTGAGCCGGAAGCTCCATGAAGCCTTCATTGCTCTCCAGATCGAGCAGAAGTACACCAAGAAGGAAATCCTGGAAATGTACATGAACCAGATTTACTTCGGCCAGGGTGCCTACGGGGTGGAAACCGCCGCCAACACCTATTTCGGCAAGCATGTGGAGGATCTGGACCTGGCCCAGAGTGCCATGATCGCCGGGATTCCCAAGAGCCCCAACTACTACTCTCCCCTGTCCAACCCCAAGGCCGCCAAGGCCCGGCAGAAGACGGTGCTGGAGCAGATGGCCAAGTACGGGTTCATTACCAAGGAACAGGCTGACAAAGCCTATGCGGAACCTCTGACCTACAAGAGCCTGAATGAATCCCCCGGCTCCAAGAAATACTTCATTGATTACTGCATCCAGCTGCTGGTGGACAAATTCGGTCCGGATGCCGTATACAAACAGGGTCTGAAGGTGTACACCACCCTGGATCCGGAAATGCAGAAGGCGGCGGAAAAGGCGGCAGCCCTGACCCCCACCTATTACACTGACAGCAACAAGCTGAAGCAGCCTCAGAGTGCCATTGTGGCAGTGGATCCCAAGACCGGGTACATCAAGGCCATGATCGGAGGCCGGGGCACGGACCAGTTCAACCGTGCCGTCATGGCGGAACGGCAGCCTGGTTCTTCCTTTAAGCCTTTCGTTTACATGAACGCCATGGAACAGGGTGCCACTCCCAGCGATACCGTCCAGGACTCCCCCATCCCGGGAGACTGGAACCCCCAGAACTATGACCGGAGCTTCCATGGCACCGTGTCCTACCGGACGGCACTCACCTATTCCTACAACGTGCCTGCCGTCAAGGTGGCCATGAAGTACGGAACGGAAAAGACCCTGAAACTGGCCAAACGGCTGGGGATCACCACCCTGGTGGATGATGACGACAACGCGGCCATGGCCCTAGGGGGCCTGACCCACGGGGTGACGCCTCTGGAAATGGCCGGTGCCTATGCGGGCATCGCCAATATGGGGAAATTCAACAAACCCACTCCCATTGTAAAGATCCTGGACCGGAACGGCAAAGTGCTCTATGAACACAAAACCAATCCCACCCAGGCTGTGAAACCGGAAACTGCCTACATGATGATTTCCATGATGGAAGACGTTATGACCCGGGGTACTGGCCGGGGGGCCGCCATCAACCGTCCCTGCGCCGGGAAATCCGGGACCACTGACACTTACCATGATGCCTGGTTCGTGGGCTTTACGCCCAACCTGGCCTGTGCCGTATGGATCGGGGATGACAACAACGAATCCCTGGGCGGCATGACCGGTGGCGGTGAGCCGGCCACTCTGTGGCGGACCTTCATGAGCAACGCTCTGGAAGGGGTGCCGTCGGAAGACTTCGAGACTCCGGACGGGTTCAAGATGCCTGCTCCCAAGTATGAAGCTCCCAAGGCCCAGCCCAAGAAGGAAACCACCAAGAAGAAGGATACCAAGAAACAGAGCAGCAAAAAAGAAGACAGTCTGCCGGGAGACGGAAACGTTCCCCAGCCGCCCCGGTCCGGGAAGAGCTCCACACCCCCGCCCGTACGGCCGCCAAAGCAGTGATAATGAAAAAATCCCCGTCGCAAATGCGGCGGGGATTTTTTTGTCAATGGTCAGCGGAGGGCCGAGAACAACAAAGAACCCGTCCCCAAAAGGGGCGGGTTCTTTTCTTCGGCTGTTGCCGCGGCAGCAGCCTTACCGATTGTTCTTGAAGAAGGCCAGGGCCACTTCGGGGAACAGTGCATAGGACAGCACGTCTTCCACAGAGGCGTTGGGATAGCCTTTGGCGGCCAGGTCGGCTTTCATCTTGTCCATTTGCGGCGGAATGTCGTCGGCCGGTCTGTGGGTGATGGGAGCGATCGTGGTCTTGCCGGTCTTCTTGACGATCCAGCGGCGCACCACTTTCTTCAGATCTTCGCTGATAGGCCCCGGAGTCTTGCCGTATTTGCCCAAAACAATGTCCTGGATTTCTTTGGGGATCATTTTGTACCGTCCCATCATTACGTTCATGGTAGCCATGGTGCCAACGATCTGGCTGGAAGGAGTAACCAGCGGAGGATACCCCAGGTCGGCCCGGACTCTGGGCACTTCCTTCAGCACTTCTTCGTACTTGTCAGCCATACCCATCTGGGTCAGCTGGTTCAGCATGTTGGACAGCATACCGCCGGGGATCTGGAAGCTCAGGACCTTGGGGTTGATGCTGATGTTGCTGGGCAGGTTGAAGGTCTTCACCAGGTCAGCACGGACTTTCTTGAAGTGGTCCGCAATGGGCCCCAGTTTATCCATGTCGATGCCCGTATCTCTGGGAGTCCCTTTCAGGGTGTATACCAGGGATTCAGTGCAGGGATGGCTGGTGGTTTCCGCAAAGGGAGACAGAGCCGTATCCACAATGTCCGCACCGGCTTCGATGCCCTTCAGCAGAGCCATGGAAGCCATGCCGCTGGTGCAGTGGGAATGTACATCGATAGGAATATTGATTTCTTTCTTCAGGGCTTCCACCAGGGAAGAGCAGGCATAGGGAGCCAGCAGGCCGGACATGTCTTTGATGCAGATGGAGTCAGCCCCCATTTCCACCAGTTCCTTGGCCAGCTTCAGATAGTCGCTGTCCTTGTGGTACGGGCTGATGGTGTACACCAGGGTGCCCTGGGCATGAGCGCCGGCAGCCTTGGTGGCTTTCATGGCAGTTTCCAGGTTCCGGGTATCGTTGAAGGCATCGAAGATACGGATGATGTCGATACCGTTGTCCACGCTGCGTTTTACGAATTCGGTGACCACATCGTCTGCATAGTGGTTATAACCCAGGATGTTCTGGCCACGGAGCAGCATCTGCAGCTTGGTCTTTTTCACATGTTTCCGGATGGTGCGCAGCCGTTCCCAGGGATCTTCATTCAGGAACCGCAGGCAGGAGTCAAAAGTGGCGCCGCCCCAGGCTTCCAGGGCATAAAAGCCGCAGTCATCCAGTGCTTCCAGTACGGGCAGCATGTCGCTGGTGCGCATACGGGTGGCACAGAGGGACTGATGGCCGTCTCTGAGAACCGTTTCCACGATTTTAACGGGCTTCGGATTGTTCATTGCTCAACCTCCTATAGGTAAAGAACCGACTAATGGTTTTATACAATATCCATTATATCATACAACTGTCCTGGGGGGTAATACATTGTACTTTATTTTAATTATTAGAATGTTCTTATCTCAGTGTGAAGCTTTTCGTTTCCGGAATTCTTCCCACATGGCAGTAAGCCGGGCCGGATCATCCAGGATGGCGCCGCAGGCACCGGCCAGGATCCGGCTGCCGTACCCGATGGCTTCATGGGCGGCTTCCGTCTTCCCGGCTTTCAGATAGGCTTCGGAATGGGCCGGAGTTCCTTCAGGCACAAAGGCCACCCGGATGCAGGTGCCGGGCATATGGTACAGGATGATGCCGAAATCCGTGGAACCGGTTTTCTGCCGGGGTTCGGACAGCTGGGGCGCCCCGAAGGCCCGGGCCTGTTCCATCACCAGGTCGTTGAGGGTAAGGCAGGGAATCTTGGCGTAGAATTCGTGGGTTTCGGTGATGGTGTGGGTGGTGCCGGTCATAAGGCAGGCCCCTTTCAGGATGTCCAGGAACCGGGGTTCCAGACTCCGGAGGTAGCCGGTGTCATAGGACCGGAGTTCATACTGGGCCAGGGTCCGGTCAGGGACCACATTGGCCGGTCCCCCGGCATCCCGGACGGTGTAGTGCATCCGGGTGTCGTCCTTCACATGTTCCCGGAGAAATTCCATGGCGTTGAAACTGAGGATCGCGGCATCAAAGGCGCTGCGCCCCTGTTCCGGACTCATGGCCGCATGGGCCCGGACCCCGTGGAATTCCACAGTGTAGCTTTTGTTGGCCATGCTCTTTATATCCACACAGGTATTGGGGGCGGCGTGCATCATCAGGGCAATGTCCATGTCCTGGAAGCAGCCGTTTTCCATCATCACGGTCTTGCCCCCGATGGTCTCTTCCGCCGGGGTCCCGTAGATTACCAGGGAGAAGGGCACCCCGGTGCCCTCATACTGGTCCCGGACCGCCAGGGCCGCCCCGATCACGGACGGGCCCTGGAGATGGTGGCCGCAGCCGTGGCCCATGCCTTCCAGGGCATCGTATTCACAGAGGAAGCCCAGCCGGGGTCCTCCCTCCCCCTGTTTCCAGGTGGCCCGGAAGGCGGTGGGCAGGGTCCCCACTCCCTTTTCAACAGTAAACCCCTGTTTTTCCAGGTAGTCTTCCAGCAGGGCGGAGGATTTCACTTCTTCCAGGCCCACTTCCGCCCAATCGTAGATACTGTCCGCCAGGCCGCACAGTTCTGCCCGGCGTTTCTCCCAGCTTTCGGTGATTTTCTTTTGATCCATGGTTTTCTCCTTTTTATCGGCTGTACCGGCGGTACCAGTCCAGATATTCCCGTTCCACGTCGGCAAAGGGCCGCACCTGGTAATCCACAGTCAGGTGCAGGGTCCCCTCCTGTTCCCGGTTTTCCGGATGGTCCATCAGATGATGGAGATCGCTGAACATAAGCGCCCGGTCGATCTGCTCCACTTCCGCCGCCTCTTCCCGGGTAAGGGGCCCTCCCAGGAACCGGTCCAACACCGCCTGGAGCAGGGTGTTTTCCAGTTCCCGGTACCGGGGCATGTTTACCTTGTAGGGATGGGGCACATCGGACAGGTAACATTCCGTGGCGTCGTGGAGCAGGGCCGCCAGGATCACCCGGCGGCTGTCTTCCCGGGCGGCCGCTTCTTTGGCCGCCGCCAGACAGTGCTGACCCACGGAATAAAAGGTCCGCACGTGGCCGTTGCCCCGGCACAACAGGCTCAGGGCATGGGCAATGTCTTCGATCCGGATCTTCTCCGGGTCCGGATGGAGGGGATCGAACTGGATCCCGGTATAGGTGGTGATTTCCCCGTCACTCATGGAGTGAGGCCTCCTTTGCTTGTTTTCCGTTTCACCGCTTCAGGAACTGGTCCCGTGCCGCCGCCACCTGGCGGATATGGTCCGCCACCGTGGTGCAGCAGCCTCCTACAGCCACTGCCCCGGCCTTCATGTAATCCAGGGCGTAGTCACCGAATTTCCGGTCCGTCCCCACCCCATGCCAGGTCTTGGTCACCGGGTCGTATTCTTCTCCACTGTTGGGGTAGACGAAGATGGGACGGTCGGAAGCGGCTTTCAGTTCTCCGATCAGGCTCACCAGGTATTCCGGTTTGGTGCAGTTCACCCCCAGGGCCTCCACTTCCGGGAACTGGCGGACCACTTCTGCCGCAGCTTCCCGAAGGGGCGTCCCTTCGCAGATGTGGTGCCCGTCCCGGCAGGAGAAGCTCACCCAGAAGGCAGCTCCCAGGTCCCGGGCAATGGCGGCTTCCACCAGGGCTTCTTCCAGGGAGGGCTGGGTCTCGAACAGCAGTACATCGGCCCCGGCCTGCCACAGAAGCTCTGCCCGGCGGCGATGGAATTTTTCCAGATCAGCCTGGGAAACCCCATAATGGCCCCGATATTCGGACCCGTCTGCCAGATAAGCCCCGTAAGGCCCTACCCCGGCCAGGCACAAAGGCCAGGCCCGGCCGGCGGCTTTCCCTTCCTGGTCCCACCATTCCTGCCGGGCTTCCTGGAAAATGGTTACAGACCGGGTGATCAGATTTTCCGCTTCCTGCTCTGTAAAGCCGTTGGCCGCAAGACCGGGAATGGACGCCTGGTAGCTGCAGGTGATCCCGGCATCAGCCCCAGCCCGGAAGTAGTCCAGATGGACCTGCTTCACCAGTTCCGGCCGGTCCGCCAATACCCGGGCGGTCCACAGGCTGTTGTTCAGGTCGGCTCCCAGATTTTCCAGGGCTGTGCCCATGGAGCCGTCAATGACCAGGATCCGGTTCCGGTCCAGGATATTCTGCAATGTCTGTCTCATACTTTCTCTCCTTCTCCCCTCTTCACTCTTCTCTTTGTACTCTTCACTCTTCACTCTGCACTCTTCCCTCATCTTCCAGGGTCCCATAGGACACCACCGGAGGATTTTCTCCCTGTTCTTTGGCCGGCAGGAACCGGAACCAGAAATCGTTGAACAGCCGGAAAATCTCCTTCTGCTGGGTCACAATGAACAGGATGGTGATCATCACATAAATGGCGGACAAAATGTCCGTCATGGCCCATAGGGCGTCAGCCCGGGCATGGTAGAGCACCACACAGGGCACCATGTAGTAGAACATATAGAGCCGGGTGCCGATTTTGTTCCGCTGGGTATCTCCAAAGGCGTAGTTGACGGATTTTTCACAGCTGTAGTACATGCCGATGATGGTGGTCCAGGCAAAGACCGTAATGGCCAGGGCCAGGAACCAGGCCCCCGGCTCCCCGAAAGACACCCGGAAGGCGGCGGTGGTGAGCCGGGCGCTGTCCAGGCCGGGGAAATCCGTATAGGCGTGGGTCAGGATCAGGGAAAGGGCCGTCACGGAACACACCACAATGGTATCCAGGAACACTTCTCCCCACCCCCAGGAGGCCTGACGCACCGGGTGATCCGTCCGGGCCGACGCATGGGCAATGATTCCATAACCGGTGCCTGCATCGTTGGAATACAGCCCCCGGGCGATGCCATAGCGCATGGCGTCCTTCATGGTGGCTCCGGCAAAGCCTCCGGCAGCAGCCGTGGGACTGAAGGCACTGCGGAAGATCAGGGCCAGGGCACCGGGGACTTCCTGCCAGTTCTGGATCAGGATGGCCAGGCCCCCCAGGATGTACAGCAGGGCCATGACCGGCACCACCCGTTCCATCACCCGGGAGATCCGCTGGAGTCCCCCGAAAATGGTGGCAAAGCAGGTGATCCCCAGAAAAGCCGCCGCATATTCCGGAGGGATCCCGAAAGCTTCCTTCAGGGCCCCCACCACAGATTCGGTCTGGACGCTGCAGGTCCAGGGACCCAGGGTAAAGCAGGCCACGGACAGGAGCAGCGCCCCCCGTTTCCACCCCAGGGCGTTTTTCATCACAAAGGACCGGTCGCACATGTATTCGTCCATGGATTGGGAATATTTCACCCGGAACCGCTGGCCCAGGATGATTTCACAGGCCTTGGTGGACATGCCCAGGCAGCCGGACACCCACATCCAGAACACGGCCCCCGGTCCCCCGGACACAATGGCCGTGGCCACCCCGCCGATGTTCCCCACCCCGATGGTGTTGGCCATGGCGGTACAGGCAGCGGCAAAGCCGGAAACCGTGCCGTGGCCTTCTCCCTTCTGGAACATTTTGCCGAAGGTATTCCGGAAATGGAACCCCCAATGGCGGAAATTGTAATAGAAATGGAACCGGAAACTCAGATACAGCCCCATGCCCACCAGGATCACCGTCATTGGTGTCCCCCACAAAGCATCTGCAGCCCCCTGCAGCAAAGAAAGCAGCAATCCCTTCAACTCCTTACAAGTAATTTACATTCTATAATATCAGTTGGAACAGACCCTCTTCACTGGATTTCCTCGTCCAGCTCCAGGAGGGTCCGGTAAAGCACTTCTCCGCCCCGTTCCACGTCTTCGGCCGGAGTGTATTCCTGACCGCTGTGGCTGATGCCTTTGTGGCTGGGGATGAACAGCATGGCTACCGGGATCCGGTGAGCGATGGAATCGGCGTCGTGGCCGGCGCCGCTGGGCATCACCTGCCAGGTGGCTCCCAGGCTGTCCGCCGCTTTTTCAAAGGCTTCCATCAGCTTGGGGTCGCAGACGGCGCTGTCCTTGTAAATCAGCTGTTGGATGGTGAACCGGCCGTCCGGAATCAGTTCGGTGGCCGCCTGGATCTCCCGGATCAGTTCGTCGGTGTACTGCCGGTCCACATTCCGCATTTCAAAGGTGCAGGTGACCTTCCCAGGGACCACATTGGCCGCATTGGGCCAGCACTGGATCTTCCCGGCGGTGAACACCAGGCTGTGGCCGATTTTCCGGCAGGCGGCGTCGGCAAAGACAATAAGCTTGGCCATGGCCACCATGGCATCCTGCCGGTCCTCCATGGGAGTGGTCCCCCCGTGGTTGCTCTGGCCTTCTGCAGTCACCAGGTACCGGACGATATTGGAAATACCGCTGACGATACCCAGCTGGACACCGTCCTTTTCCAGTTTGCCTCCCTGCTCGATGTGGGTTTCCAGGTAGCAGGCCGCATCGGAAAAGTCCCGACGGCAGGCCAGGATTTCCTCCACCCTGCGGCCGAACCCTTCCAGAGTTTCCTTGAGAAGGGGCTGGTCCGGGTCCGTAAGCCCCGCCAGGGCCCGGCTGCCGAAGGTGCCTCCCAGGGGGCTGGCTTCTTCCCCGTTGAAGGCGTACACCTCCACCGTGTGCCGGAGCCGCCGGCCTTCTTCCTGCAGACGCTGGACACAGCCGATAGCCGCCGCCACCCCGTAGGCCCCGTCGTAGAGGCCCCCGGAAGGCACCGTATCCAGATGGGACCCCATAAGGATGTGCCTGGCGTCCGGGTCCGTCCCGGGCAGCACGGCCCGCAGGTTCCCGGCAGCATCCCGGCTGGTGGAAAGCCCCGCCTTTTGCAGCAGATTTTCCGCCGCCTCCAGGGCCTGGAAGAATTCCGGGCTGTACAGCCGGCGGGTATAGGACCCATCGGGATTTTTCCCGAAATGGGCAATGGTTTCAAGGATGTCCATGATCCGTGGCATGGTGTGATTCCCTCCTTTTTTGTCAATGGTCAAGGGCAGTCGGAAGCCAACCGCCCCAGGCGTTTGGCCTGAAGAGAAACGCAGCTGACGCTGCTAACCCACCACCATTGCGCAGGCGCAATGGTCCCCCGCCCTTGAAAAGGGGCGGATAAATTGCACAGCAGGCTGAACGCCCTTGTGCATAAAGCAGCGGGCGCAGCCCCAAACGGTATATCCGTCCTTTCTAATGGCAGGAATACGCTTCGTCAGGCCGACGCCCTGGTGCATAAACCAACGGGGCGCAGCCCCGAACGTATATCCGCCCTTTTCAAGGGCGGGGGACCGGCCGCTAGGCCGGTGGTGGGTTAGCAGCCTACGGCTGCGTTTTCCTTCAAAGGAACCTGCCCCCCCGCAGGTTCCTTCCTGCTTCCAGTGACAGGGGCTGTTGCCCCTGCAACAGCCCCTCTTTTAAAACAGCTCGATCTGGTCCGTCTTGGGCATCCCTTCCAGGACACCCAGGTCTTCCAGGATCTCCACGTTGCTGGTACTGATCTTGGCCCGGTTCCGCAGGTCTTCCTGGGAAATGAAGGGGCCTTTTTTCCGGGCCTCCACGATCCCTTCCGCGGCCACGCCCCCGATGCCTCCAATGGCACCCAGAGGCGGCAGCAGCCCGTGTTCCGTCACCAGGAACTTGTGGGCGTCGGATTTGTACAGGTCCACATCATCAAAGGTGAAGCCCCGTTCCAGCATCTCCACACACAGTTCCATGTAGGTGGCCGTATCCTTGTCGTTCACCGAGGCCTTGGTGCCCTGGGCGTTCACGTTCTGAATGAACCGCTTCATGTAGTCCAGGCCCTTGTGGACCAGGGTGAAGTCGAAATGGGGAGCCCGGACCGTAAAGTAGGCGGCGTAGAACTCCTTGGGATGGTGCACCTTGCAGTAGGCAATCCGGTAGGCGCTGAGCACGTAGGCCACGGCATGGGCCTTGGGGAACAGGTACTGAAGGGTGGTACAGGCCTTGATGTAGAAATCCGGGATGTGGGCCTTTTCGAAGGCTTCCAGCTGGTCCGGTTTGAACCCTTTCTTGTGGGCCTTCCCTTTCCGGCTCCATTCCATGATCCCGAAGGCCATGCTGGGCTCCATGCCCTTGTTGATCAGCCAGTTCATGATGTCGTCCCGGGTGGAAATGGTGTCTTCCGTGGGGGTCCCGCTTTTGATCAGGTCCTGGGCATTGTTCAGCCACACATCGGTGCCGTGGGAATACCCGGAAATACGCAGCAGGTCGGAAAAGTTCTTGGGCTTTACGTCGGAAATCATCTGGCGTACGAACCGGGTGCCGCATTCAGGCACCCCGTAGGTGGCCACGTCCGTACCGATCTGCTCCGGGGTCACCCCCAGGGATTTGGTGGACAGGAACAGTTCCATGGTGTCCGGATCCCCGATGGGGATGTTCCGGCAGTAGTCCTCTCCCAGCATCCGGTCCAGCATCTTGATCACCGTAGGATCATCGTGGCCCAGGATATCCAGCTTGACGATCCGTTCGTCAATGGAGTGGAAATCGTAATGGGTGGTGATGGTGCCGCAGCTGGGATCATCCGCCGGATAGGACACGGGGGTGATGTAGTGGACATCCAGGTTCCGGGGGATAACCACAATGCCCCCGGGATGCTGTCCGGTGGTCCGTTTCACCCCGGCCAGTTTGGGGATCAGCCCTTCGATGAAAGCGGTCCGTTTGGGCTCCCCGCGGGTTTCGTAGTACTTCTTGATGTACCCGTAGGCGGTCTTGTCCTTGATGGTGCCCAGGGTACCCGCCCGGAACACATTGTCCCGGCCGAACAGTTCTTCGGTGTATTTGTGGGCCCGGGGCTGGTATTCCCCGGAGAAGTTCAGATCGATATCCGGCACCTTGTCCCCGTGGAACCCCAGGAATACGGCAAAGGGGATGTTGTGCCCGTCCCGGATCATGGGAGTCCCGCATTCGGGACAGTTCTTTTCCGGCAGGTCGAACCCGGACCCTACGGACCCGTCCGTAAAGAATTCCGTATGGTAGCAGTGAGGACACCGGTAATGGGGCACCAGAGGATTCACTTCCGTAATGTTCAGCATGGTGGCCACAAAGGAGGACCCTACGGAACCCCGGGACCCTACCATGTACCCGTCGTCGTTGGATTTTTTCACCAGCAGATGGGCGATGTAGTACAGCACCGAGAACCCGTTGCCGATAATGGAAGACAGTTCCTGCTTCAGCCGGTCCTCCACGATTTTGGGCAGCTTGGGCCCGTACCATTCGTGGGCCTTGGCATAGCTGAGGGATTCCACTTTTTCCTTGGCACCGGGGATGGTGGGCGAATACAGCTGGTCCCGGTCGGGCACCGGTTTGAAGTGCTCCACCTGGCCGCTGATTTTGTTGGAGTTCTCCACCACCACTTCATAGGCCCGGTCCCCCAGGTAGGAGAATTCCTCCAGCATCTCTTCGGTGGTCCGCAGATACAGGGGCGGCTGTTCCTCGTCGGGATAGCCCATCCCCGCCTGGAGGATCTTCCGGGCCAGGGCGTCTTCCGGATTCAGGAAATGGACGTCGCAGGTGGCCACGGTCAGTTTCCCCAGTTCGTCCCCCAGGGCCAGGATCTTTTTGTTGATGGCCTGGAGGTCTTCCACGGTCTTGATCTCCGGGAACCGGGGATCCCGGATCAGATAGTTGTTGTTGCCGGTGGGCTGGATTTCCAGGTAATCGTAGTAGGAGGCGATTTCCCGGAGTTCGTCTTCCGGCACCCCTGCCAGAATGGCCCGGTACACTTCCCCGGCAGCACAGGCGGAGCCGATGATCAGCCCGTCCCGGTACTGGTCCAGGAGCCCTTTGGTAAGCCGGGGCCGCTTGGGTTTGCCCCCGAAATACTGCAAATGGGACAGGGACACCAGCCGGTACAGGTTCCGGAGACCTTCCACATTTTTGGCCAGGAGGATGATGTGGTAGTTCTTCTTGTCTTCCCGGCTGTGGCACAGGTACCCTTCCACCCCGTAGATCAGCTTCAGTTCCCAGCCATTCTTTTCCTTCAGGGCTTTGGCTTCGTCATAGGCAAATGGGAAGGCCTGGACCACCCCATGGTCCGTCAGGGCCAGGGATTTGTGGCCCCAGCGCACGGCGGTGTCCACCAGTTCCTTGATGGGGGTGAGCCCGTCCATCTTGCTCATTTTGGTGTGGCAGTGGAGCTCCACCCGTTTCACGTCCGCCTTGTCTTCCCGGCGTTCCACCGGTTCCTGCATAATGCCTTTGACCCCCACCATCACCAGTTCCGAGTTGGCGTACTTGTCCACGGTGATGTTCCCCTGGATCTTCACCAGGGATCCTTCCGGGATCTTTTTCTGGAGATCGGCACATTCCTTCATGTTCTTTTTCGGGTCGTTCCCCTCGTTCCGTTCCCCAAACCGGATCTTGGCAAAAAGCCCTTCGGTATCGTCACTGAGCTTGATGGTGAGCATGACGGCTCCCGTCCGGAGTTCCCGTACATCGAACCCCACCACGGTGCCTTCCACCACCACATTGTTCTCTTCTTCCACCACTTCCGCCATGGTCCGGGCCTTTTTGGTGATTTTCCGGCCGTAGACCACTCCGTCGGTCCGGTTCCCGCCGCCCCGGCTGGCTTCCACCGCTTCCAGGGCCTTCAGGTATTCCTCGCTCTGGAAGAAGTCGTCCTCCTGGGGCTCCTCTTCCGGCTCTTCCGGTTCCGGAGGCAGGGGGATTTCCTCATCCTCCAGACAGGGAGCCGCCACCTGGTCCGCATTCACGTTCACGAAGGTCACCTGGGCAACAGAACAGGCAGCGGCCAGCTTTTTCGCCACCGCTGCCAGTTCCTGCTGTTCCAGAGCCGTCGCTGCCGCATCGTAGGAGATCTTCCAGGTATTCCTGGCTTCATCCACTTCCACGTACCGGATGGGAAAGGTTTCCACACAGTGCCGCTGTTCCGGGCTCAGGTCCAGAGTGACCATAAAGTCCAGGAACACGTGTCTGTTGGGTACGATCTTATAGCAACTTGCGCTCATTCCAACCTCTTTGTTCCTTTGTCAGTCATCCACCAGGACGACCTTTTTCACCGCTTCGGCGTTTTCCAGTCCGCTGATGATGGCATTGGCATTGTAATATTTGCCGATTTTCACCAACAGATCCACTTCGATCACACTCCGCTGGGGATCATTCCGGATCCCCAGGATCCGGGTCTTGATGTTCCGTTTCTGGAGATACTCCATAACGTCCATCATGCTATCCGGATTTTTGCTCAGGATCACATGGAGCTTGCACCGGGTGGGTTTCCCCGCCGGAAGCACCTTCTTTTCCAGCCCCCGGATCAGGATCAGGGTGATCAGGGCGATCCCAGTGGCAAAGATGCCCAGGGCCATCATGCCGCAGCCCACTGTAAGGCCGATGGCCGATACGATCCACAGACTGGCGGCGGTGGTAAGCCCCTTGACGGTGAGCCCTTCGTGGAGAATGGTCCCGGCCCCTAAAAAGCCGATGCCGCTGACCACCTGGGAGGCGATCCGGGAAGGATCCCGGGCCTGGGGATGGCCGTCGATGCCGTAAATGGACACCACCATCAAAAGGGCGGAACCGGTGGCCACCAGCACATGGGTCCGCAGCCCCGCCGGCCGGTCCCCGCTGCTCCGTTCCAGACCGATGAGCCCGCCCAGGAACGCAGCCATCAGGATCCGCAGGGTAAGCTGGGCCAGCATTCCGTTATCCATGCCTTTGTCTCCCTTCCTGGATTGTTACCGGTCAACGGTCAGCAGGCCTCCACTGGCCATTGACCGTTGACAAAAACAGTGATTACAGCGCCTTGTCCAAAATGTCCCGGATGGCCTGGATCCAGTCTCCTTCGAAGGACACGTCGGCCATTTCGCCGCTGCACCGGAGCTTGGTTTCCATAGCGCCCCGCTTCATGGTCTTGGGTCCGATGACGATCCGCAGAGGGCAGCCGATAAGGTCCGCATCCTTGAACTTCACCCCGGCCCGTTCGTCCCGGTCATCCAGCAGGGTGTCGATGCCGGCAGCGTTCAGGGCATCGTGGACTTCCACAGCCTTCTGCCAGCTTTCTTCATCCTTTACGTTCATGGCCAGCACCATCACCTGGTAGGGGGCGATGTTTTTGGGCATGATGATCCCGTCTTTGTCGTGGTGCTGTTCGATGGCAGCAGCCAGGGTCCGGCCCACGCCGATGCCGTAGCAGCCCATGACCAGGGGATGTTCCTTTCCGTCCACGTCCAGATAGGTGGCATGGAGGGCTTCACTGTATTTGGTGTTCAGTTTGAACACCTGGCCCACTTCGATGCCCCGGGCTTCCTTCAGATGGCCGTCACAGTGGGGGCATTTGTCCCCGGCCACGGCGGTGCTGATGTCCGCCACCTGGGTGTACACGAAATCCCGGGAGGGTTCCGCATTCACATAGTGGACGTCCTTTTCGTTGGCCCCGCAGCACACATTGTGCATGTTCATCACGGAATGGTCGATGAGGATGATGGCCTTGTCCTTGTCAAGGCCGATGGGTCCCATGAATCCGGGCACCGTGCCGGCTTCCCGGATCAGGTTGTCGGGAGCCATGTCCACTTCGTTGCAGCCTACGGCGTTCACCACTTTGGTGTCGTTGACTTCCTTGTCCCCCCGGACAAAGCACAGCACCAGTTTCCCTTCGTCGGTGACAAAGGCCACGGCCTTCACGCTTTTTTCCACAGGAGCCTTCAGGAAGCTGCACACGGCTTCAATGGTATTGCACCCAGGGGTTTCCTTCTTTTCCAGTGCTTTGGGTTCTTCCGCAGGAGCTGCGATGGCGGCACATTCGGCCTTTTCCACGTCGGCGGCATAGTCGCAGGTGTCGCAGTACACGATCCCCGCTTCCCCGCTGTCTGCCAGGGCCATGAATTCATGGCTGCCCTTGCCGCCGATGGCCCCGCTGTCCGCTTCCACCGGCCGGTAATCCAGGCCGCACCGGGTGAAGATCCGGGAGTAGGCATCGTATTCGTCCTGGTAGGATTTGTCCAGGCCTTCCATATCCTTGTCAAAGGAATAGGCGTCCTTCATGATGAATTCCCGGCTGCGCATCAGCCCGAACCGGGGGCGCTTTTCGTCCCGGAACTTGCTCTGGATCTGGTACAGGGTCACAGGCAGCTGCCGGTAGCTCCGCAGGTCGTCCCGTACCAGGGTGGTCACCAGTTCTTCGTGGGTGGGCCCCAGGCAGAAGTCCCGGCCGTGCCGGTCTTTCAGTTTGAACATTTCCGCCCCGTAAGCCGGCCACCGGCCGCTTTCCTGCCAGATTTCAGAAGGCTGGACAATGGGCATCATGATTTCCTGGGCGCCGGTGGGGACCATTTCCTCCCGGATGATCTCTTCGATCTTCCGCAGGCTCCGCCAGGCCAGGGGCAGATAGCTGTACAGGCCGCCGGCCACCTTCCGGATGTATCCGGCCCGGAGCATCAGCTTGTGGCTTTCAATGACGGCTTCTGCCGGTACCTCTCTGAGAGTGGGTGCATACAATTGGGAAACGCGCATGTTTACAACTTCCTTTCGTCTATGATCTTGTGGATTTCTTCAAACAGCTCTTCAACCAGCCGGTCTTCCGGCACTTTCCGGAGGATCTCTCCTTTCCGGAACAGCAGGCCTTCGCCTTTGCCCCCGGCAATGCCCACATCGGCTTCCCGGGCTTCTCCCGGCCCGTTCACCACGCAGCCCATGACGGCTACGGTAATGGGATCCGGGATCTCTTCCAGACGGGCTTCCACTTCATGGGCCACTTTTTCCAGGCTCCAGCAGGTGCGCCCGCAGGTGGGGCAGGATACCAGGGTAGGTCCATGCTGGCGCAGGCCCAGGGATTTCAAAATCTCGAACCCGGCATCGATTTCCGCCAGGGGATCCCCGGTAAGGGAAACCCGGATGGTGTCCCCGATGCCTTCCGCCAGGAGGGTACCGATGCCCACGGCACTTTTAATAAGACCGCTGTGGATGGTCCCGGCTTCGGTGATCCCCACATGGAGGGGATAGTCACACTCTTTGGCCATGAGCCGGTAGGCCGCCAGGGTCAGGGGCACATCGTGGGCCTTGAGAGAAATGACGATATTATTATAATCCATCTCTTCCAAAATATGAATATGGCGCCAGGCGGCTTCCACCAGAGCTTCCGCCACAGGGTGCCCGTATTTTTCCAGCAGGTCCCTGGGCAGGGAACCGGCATTCACCCCGATCCGGATGGGCACCTGCCGCTCCCGGGCAGCAGCCACCACTTTTTCCACCCGGTCCCGTCCGCCGATGTTCCCCGGGTTCAGCCGCAGGGCGTCCACCCCGCTGCGGAGGGCCTCCAGGGCCAGCCGGTAGTCGAAATGGATATCGGCCACCAGGGGGATGGCGATCTGTTTCCGGATTTCTTTCAGGGCCTGGGCCGCTTCCAGCGTGGGCACGGCGCACCGGATGATTTCACAGCCCCGTTCCGTCAGCCGGTGGATCTGGTCCACGGTGGCGGCAATGTTTTCCGTCTTGGTATTGGTCATGGACTGGACGGCCACCGGATGGTTCCCTCCAATGGTGACGCTGCCAATGGTTACTTCACGGCTTTTTCTTCTTTCCATATTCCCTCCTACTGCAGCAGATCATGCATGGTGGCGAAAATGGTCAGGGCCACGATGCAGGCCACCCCGATCATCTGGATGATTTCCTTGGCTTTGGGCGCCAGGGCATGGCCCAGGAGCCCTTCCACCACCAGCACCAGGAACTGGCCTCCGTCCAGGGCCGGGATGGGCACCAGGTTCAGTACCGCCAGGTTCAGGCTCAGGAAGGCCATGAACTCCAGATAGGGCACCGCCCCCTGGGCCGCCACGTCTCCTGCCATATGGGCCACACCGATGGGCCCGGCGATATCCGCCCGGACCTTCCCGGTGATCATCTTCCGCAGCCCGTCCACCATGGCCACGGTGGTCTTCCCTACGGCCAGGCCGGCAGTCTTCAGGCTTTCCCAAAGAGACAGCTGCCGGTGTTCCAGGGGAGGCCGGACCCCGATCAGGAACCGCTTGGATTCCCCGTCGAACCGGGGCTGGAGAGTCAGGGTCATTTCCCGGCCGTCCCGCCTGATCACCACTTTCCCTGGTTTGGGGCCGTTCTCCTGGACCAGGCTGTTGATGTCATTCCATTTCTCCAGTTTCCGGCCGTTGATGCTCACCAGCCGGTCCCCAGCCTGGAGCCCGGCAGCGGCTCCCGGGTATCCTTCCATCAGGGACCCTACCACCGGCTTGTTCACCGGCAGGGTCAGGCCGCTGACCGCAAAGATCCCGAAAAA
The DNA here is from genome assembly GCF_009696675.1 of Acidaminococcus fermentans. Lineage (GTDB taxonomy): Bacteria > Bacillota > Negativicutes > Acidaminococcales > Acidaminococcaceae > Acidaminococcus. The sequence goes on from NZ_VULN01000001.1 coordinate 98,917, forward strand.
CAGCAGGAAGGGCAGCAGGAAATTCATGAAGGGCCCGGCCAGGATCACCAGCATCCGGGCCCACAGGGGCCGTCCGTTGAACCCCCGGGGAGTCACTGCTTCTCCCGGCTCCATGCCGGCGATCCGGTTGTACCCTCCCAAAGGGCACAGCCGGAGAGAATACAGGGTCTCCCCCACTTTTTTCTGGATCAGCTTGGGCCCGAAGCCGATGGAAAACTCCGTCACCAGCATACCGGTGCCCTTGGCCGCCAGAAAATGGCCCAGTTCGTGGACCGTAATCAGCACACCGAACAGTACGATGGCTGCCAGTATCGTTGTCAAAACACAATCCTCCTACACTCCCTGGGCAACCAGGGCTTCTGCCTTCTGCCGGGCCAGACGGTCCGCTTCCACAATGGTTTCGTACCCGTCCACTTTGGCCGGCACCGTTGCATCCAGCACCTTTTCGATGAGATCAGCAATGTCCAAAAAGGACAGCCGGCCTTTCAGGAATGATGCCACCGCCACCTCATTGGCGGCGTTGAAGGTACAGGGCAGGGTGCCTCCCTGTTTCCCGGCGGCAATGGCCAGGGCCAGGGCCCGGAACACTTTGGTGTCCGGTTCATAAAAAGTCAGAGGCCCGGCCTTCACCAGGTCCAGCTGGTCAAAGGCCACCGGCCACCGGTCCGGCCAGCTGAGGGCGTACTGGATGGGCAACTTCATGTCCGCCACCCCCAGTTGGGCCATCACGGCCCCGTCACTGTATTCCACCAGGCTGTGGACGATGCTCTGGGGATGGATCACCGGCACGATCTTTTCGTATGGGGCGTCAAACAGCCAGTGGGCTTCGATCACTTCCAGCCCCTTGTTGGCCAGGGTGGAGGAATCGATGGTCACCTTGGTGCCCATGGTCCAGGTGGGATGATGGAGGCACTGCTCCACCGTCACGTTCTGGAGCTCTTCCCGGGTCTTTCCCCGGAAGGGGCCCCCGGAGGCGGTCAAAAGGATCCGTTTCAGGTCCTTGTGGGCGTTCCCCTGGAGGCACTGGAAAATGGCACTGTGTTCGCTGTCCACGGGAGTCAGCCGGACCCCGGCCTTCTTCACCGCTTCCATCACCAGGCTGCCGGCGGCCACCAGGGTCTCCTTGTTGGCCAGGGCGATGTCCTTCCCGGCCCGGATGGCCGCCAGGGTGGGCTGCAGGCCTGCGTATCCCACCATGGCTCCCAGTACCGTATCCGCCTGGCTGCAGGTGGCTGCGGCCATGATCCCTTCAGGACCGGCGAGGATTTCCGTAGGGCCCTCATACCGTTCTTTCAGCCTGCGGGCCGCTTCCGGATCGGACAGGGCTGCCAGGGCCGGATGGAATTTCCGGATCTGGGCTTCCAGCAGCTGGTCATTTTTATGGGCCGCCAGGGCCACCACCCGGATCCGTTCCGGATTGGCCGCGGCCACTTCCAGGGTCTGGGTACCGATGGACCCGGTGGACCCCAATACTGCAATGTTCTTCATGGCAACCTCCTTCAGCCCAACAGGACCAGGGTGATGAAATAATAGGCAAAAGGCACCGAGAAAATCAGACTGTCGCACCGGTCCAGCACGCCCCCATGGCCGGGGAAGAAGTTGCCGGAATCCTTGATGTCACAGGACCGTTTCAGGATGCTTTCCACCAGGTCCCCCAGAGGGGCAAAGAACCCGATGCCCACCCCCAGGAGCAGCACCGGCACCAGAGGATACTGGAGCCACAGGCTGCCCAGGAGCCAAACGGTGGCCACACAGCCCAGGAACCCGCACAGGGCTCCTTCCCGGGTCTTTTTGGGACTGACTTTGGGCAGCAGCTTGGTCTTCCCGAAGGCCCGTCCCCCGAAATAAGCAAAGGTGTCACTGGCCCAGGTGGCGAACATCACCGTCCACAGCAGAGCTTCCCCCAGGCTCACCTGGCCCCAGAGGGGAATGGTGTGGACGGAGCCAGTGAGCTCCCGGAGCAGGATGAAATGGGCAAAGGGCAGTCCCAGGTACACCAGGGCCATGCAGGTAAGGCCGGTGTTTTCCGGAAAATGGCCCTGGGCGTACAGATACAGCCCTTCCAGCATCACCAGGAGGGAAAACAGGGTCACCAGGGGCAGCAGCCATCCCGGCTGCCCCAGGCCCGCTGCGGCGATCAAAAGCGCCGTGCCCGCAAGCCCGGTGGCCCGGTACACCTGGATCCCGTCCCGGGTGAGCATATTCCGGTATTCCCGGAAGCCCACCAGCCCCAGGATCAGCACCCCCAGGGCAAACAGGAGACCTCCCATTTTGATCAAAAACAATGCAATGGGGATGGCCACAAGGGCCGTCCGTATTCTCTGTCCCATGTTCTGCGCCTCTTATTTCTGATTCAGGCCGCCAAACCGGCGGTCCCGTTTTTCATAACTGTACACTGCTTCCGTCAGCAGCTCTTCGGTAAAGTCCGGCCAGAAAACAGGGGTGGTCCAGAATTCCGAATAAGCGATCTGCCAGAGCATGAAATTGCTTACCCGCAGGTCTCCTCCGGTGCGGATCAGAAGATCCGGTGCCGGCAGGCCCCGGGTATACAGGTGTTCTTCGATGGTCTTTTCATTTATGGCATCCGGAGACAGGGTCCCTGCCTGGACGGCCCGGGCGATGTCCCGGACGGCGTCCACCATTTCCCGCTGGCCTCCGTAATTGATTGCAATGTTAAGGATGATCCCCGTGTTGTCTTTGGTGACTTCCAGGGCATGGTCCATTTTTTCCTGGACAATGGCAGGCAGCCCTTCACGGGATCCCATGAAACGGATGCGCACATTGTACTGGTTGAATTCTTCCAGTTCACTGGTAAGATACTGACACAACAGATCCATGATGAACCGGACTTCCGTCACCGGCCGTTTCCAGTTTTCCGTGGAAAAGGCGTAGACGCTGAGGGCTTTGATGCCCAGATGATCGGCAAATTTCACGATCCGCCGCAGGGTACGGGCGCCGGCTGCATGGCCGAAGGTCCGGGGTTTCCCCTGGGCTCTGGCCCACCGTCCGTTGCCGTCCATAATGATGGCCACATGGCGGGGGATCAGGTCGGGCTGAAGCATGGAGGTATCCACCCCGTCGATTTCGGGGATGGGCTCCGGTTTGGAAGTGAGGCCTAAAAGTTTTTTCAGCATTGGCATACCCCTATAAAAAAATTTGCGCAGCCTGCTTACGCGGGCTGCGCAACAACGCCAGAAAGCTTATTCAGCTTTGATAGCGCCTACCGGGCAAGCGCCGGAGCAAGCATCGCAATCGATGCAGCTGGCTTCGTCAACCTTGTACTTGCCGTTGTCTTCAGCGATTGCACCTACCGGGCAGGTCCCAGCGCAGGAACCGCAGCCGATGCATTCGTCTTGGTTAATTTTGTGTGCCATTGGTCAGTACACCTCCCTTCGAATTTGCAACCAACAATAATTTGTAATGTATGGTCAGACAGGACGGTCTGCTTAAGGACATAAGCAGATTCATCTTGCCAGACTTGCGCAGGATGGTGAATAGAAGGTTCCGCCCGTACGATCCTGGCCTGCCAGCCTGCCGCCTCCAGCTTTTTCAGAGCCAGGGCCAGGGGCCGTGCCAATACGTCGGGGGCCTGGGAAGCTGCCGTCATCACACCGACATGACTTCCTTTTCTTTCTGGGCCAGGACATCATCGATTTTCTTCATGAATTTGTCCGTCAGCTTCTGGGAAAAATCCGTTGCGTCCTTGGCATCATCTTCGGTGATTTCTTTGGCTTTGACCTGTTTTTTCACAGCGTCATTGAAATCCCGACGGATGTTCCGGATTTCCACCCGGCTGGCTTCGCCCTTTTTGTTGACCACTTTTACCAGTTCCTTCCGGCGTTCTTCCGTCAGGAGAGGCAGGTTCAGGCGAATCACCGTGCCGTCGTTGTTGGGATTCAGACCCAGGTCACTGGTCATAATGGCCTTTTCAATGACCTTCAGCAGGCTCCGGTCCCAGGGTTGGATCACAATCATCCGGGGTTCCGGCACGGACACGTTGGCCACCTGGGTCACCGGAGTGGGAGCCCCATAGTAGTCCACCTTCACCTGATCCAGCAGGGACGGGGTAGCCCGCCCGGTGCGGATGTTGGTCAGTTCGTTCCGGAGCGCATGGAGCGCTTTATCCATCTTTTCTTGGGTTTTGTTCTGTAATTCTTCGATCGTTGCCATTTAGAATCCTCCTACCAGGGTTCCGATTTCTTCACCGGCAGCGGCCTTCAGGATGTTCCCTTCCTCATCGATGTTGAAGACCACGATGGGGATGTGGTTATCCATGCACAGGCTGATGGCGGTGGAATCCATGACACCCAGATTTCTCTGGATCACTTCAATGTATTCCAGATGGTCGAACTTCACTGCATTGGGGTTCACCGCAGGATCGCTGTCGTACACCCCATCCACGCCTTTCTTGGCCATGAGGATGGCGTCGGCTTCGATTTCTGCTGCCCGCAGGGCTGCGGTGGTGTCCGTGGAAAAGTACGGGTTGCCGGTGCCGGCTGCGAAGATCACCACACGGCCCTTTTCCAGGTGCCGTACCGCTCTCCGGCGGATGTAAGGTTCCGCAATGGCCCGCATTTCAATGGCCGTCTGTACCCGGGTAGGTACCCCACGGTTTTCCAGAGCATCCTGGAGCGCCAGGGAGTTGATTACCGTGGCCAGCATCCCCATGTAGTCCGCCGTTGCCCGGTCCATGCCTTTGGAAGCGCCGGCCAGGCCTCTCCAGATGTTCCCGCCACCGTTGACCACAGCCACGTCCAGTCCGCTTTCCCGGACTGCCTGGATCTGGGCCGCAATGGCGTCCACCGTTTTGGGATCGATGCCGTAGCCTTTTTCACCGGCCAGGGCTTCCCCACTGAGTTTCAGAATCACGCGCTTGAACTTTCTTTTACCCGACACTGACAGTACCTCCTACAGAGTTCCGCAGATCTTGAACAAGAAGTCATCCACAGTTCTACAATGCTTTTGGGGGCCCTGTCTCCAGGTGCTCCCGTTCCTTATCATTATAGGTGAAAATGTTCGTTCCTGCAAGACTGAATCTAAAATGTCTCATAAAACAAGGGGCTGCCGCACAAGCGAGAGCCCCTTGCAAGAGTGTTATTTTACGAAGCTGGCAACTTCAGCAGCGAAGTCTTCCTTCTTCTTTTCAATGCCTTCGCCCAGCTGGAAGCGGACGAATCTCTTTGCTTTGGCATTGTGTTCCTTCAGCAGGGCGCTGATGGATTTATCCGGATCTTTGATGAATTCCTGATCCACCAGGCAGATTTCCTTATAGAATTTCTGGATACGGCCCAGCACCATCTTTTCGATGATTTTTTCAGGTTTGCCTTCGTTCTTGGCCTGTTCGGACAGGACTTCTTTTTCATGGTCCAGTTCGCTGGCAGGAACCTGGGTCCGGTCCAGATAGGACGGGTTGGCAGCAGCGATGTGCATGGCCACGTCTTTGGCCACTTCCGCATCCCCGCCTTCCAGTTCAACCAGGACACCGATCTTGCCGGCCCCATGGATGTAATGGCCCAGGGTGTCGTTGCCGTATTCATACACGGCGAAACGGCGGACATCGATCTTTTCGCCGATCTTGGCGATGGCTTCGGTAATCACTTCGCTGACTTTCTTGTCAGTGCCGTCGAAGGTCTGATCGTTCAGTTCAGCCACATCAGCCGGTTTGTGGGCGGCAATGTGTTTGGCAACGCTCAGCACCAGTTTTTTGTATTCGTCAGTGTTGGCCACGAAGTCGGTTTCGCAGTTGACTTCCACCAGGACAGCCACTTTGTTGGCTTCGTCCACATAATCAGCCACCAGGCCTTCAGCAGCCACACGGCTGGCCTTCTTGGCAGCCTTGGACAGGCCTTTTTCTCTCAGGAAGTCGATTGCCTGGTCCATATCGCCGTTGGTGGCGGTCAGGGCCTTTTTGCAGTCCATCATGCCTGCGCCAGTACGTTCACGCAGTTCTTTTACCATGCTAGCAGTAATTGCCATCAGTATTCCTCCTGTAACTTTATGGAATTGGGAAAGGACGGCTTATTCAGCGTCCTTGGCTTCTTCTTCAGCAGCAGCTTCGTCAGCGGCGGCAGCTTCTTCATCCACAGCGCTGGCTTTGCCTTCCAGGACGGCATCAGCCATTTTGCTGGTCAGCAGACGGACGGCACGGATGGCGTCGTCGTTGGCGGGCATCAGGTAGTCCACTTCATCGGGATCGCAGTTGGTGTCAACGGTGGCCACGATGGGGATGTGCAGTTTCCGGGCTTCCAGGATGGCGTTGTGTTCCTTCCGGGGATCGATGACGAACAGAGCGCTGGGCAGCTTCTTCATGTCTTTGATACCGCCCAGGTATTTTTCCAGTTTGGCCATTTCATGGCGCAGGACGATGACTTCTTTCTTGGGCAGCAGATCGAAGGTGCCTTCTTCTTCCATTTTTTCCAGGTCATGGAGTCTCTTGATCCGGGTCTGGATGGTCTTGAAGTTGGTCAGCATACCGCCCAGCCATCTTTCGTTCACATAGAACATGCCGCAGCGTTCAGCTTCTTCTTTGATGGCAGCCTGAGCCTGCTTTTTGGTGCCTACGAACAGCACGGTGCCGCCCTGGGCAGCCAGTTCACGCAGGAAGCTGTAGCATTCTTCCACCTTTTTCACGGTCTTCTGCAGATCGATGATGTAGATCCCGTTCCGTTCGGTGAAGATGTAGGGAGCCATCTTGGGGTTCCAGCGGCGGGTCTGATGACCGAAGTGTACGCCTGCTTCCAAAAGTTGTTTCATGGATACAATTGCCATTTTTGTTTCCTCCTGTTTTTTCCTCCGCAGATCATTTTTCGCTTAACCTTGCCAGCAGCCAGCAAGGACAGCCGCGTCCTGACTCTGCGTGTGTGGTATAGTGGGCTGTGCAATCACAGCCGATAGAGATTATATCATATTTGTTACAAAAGTTGCAAGGGGTTGCTGCACGAAAGGTGCAGCAACCCGTCAATTGTCAATTGTCAATGGCCGGTGGAGGGAACCTGCAGCCGCAGGTTCCTATGAAGGGAAACGCATTCCCGGGGGAATGCTAACCCACCACCATTGCGCAGGCGCAACGGTCCCCCGCCCTTGTAAAGGGCGGATATGTGCATCTTGGGTTGGCGCACTGGTGCATAAGCCATGGGCCGCTGGTCCCGGCGTATTCCCTCCCTTTTCGAGGGTGGATATGTGCACCTTGGGCTGGCGCACTGGTGCATAAGCCATGGGCCGCTGGTCCCGGCGTATTCCCTCCCTTTTCGAGGGCGGATATGTGCATCTTGGGCTGACGTCCTGCTGCACTGGCCATGGGCCGCTGGTCCCAACGTATATCCGCCCTTTTCAAGGGCGGGGGACCAGCCGTCAGGCTGGTGGTGGGTTAGCAGCCAGCGCTGCGTTTCCATCAGGAGGGCTGCTGCCCAGGCAGCAGCCCCTCTTTTCCCCTGCTATTTTTATCCCCTGATTCCTTCCACCAGTTCCTTTACCTTTTCCTCCCAGTCCGCTCCGGCGGTGCCGCCGCCCTGGGCGCTCTGGGGACGGCCTCCCCCCCGGCCTCCAAACAGTTCATTGGCTTTGGCGCAGCAGGCCCTGCAGTCCCCTTCCGCTCCTTCGCTTAAGGCGAACTGGTACATAAGCCGGTCCCCCTCTTTGGTGAACACCGCCGCCAGCACCCCGGGCTGGGCACTGGCCAGCTTCATGGCGCTTTTTCCGTCCGCCGCCGTGCCTTCCAGGGTGAGCACCAGGAGTTTGGTGCCGTTGGGCAGCACCGGTGCCTGGGCCATTTTTTCCGGCAGCTGGAGCCGGATCAGTTCCTGGGTCTTTTCCCGTACCTTCCCCCGGAGATCCAGGATCTCCTGGTGGAGTTTTTCCACCGCTGGCAGCACGTCTTCCGCCTTCACCGACAGGAAATTGCTGGTGTCTTCCAAAATCCGGTTCCGTTCATGCATGGCCCTGAGGGCCCGGTTGCCGCAGAGGAATTCGATCCGGCTGCCTCCCTTGTGCCGGACGAACCGGATGATCTGGATGGACCCTACCATGCCCGTATAGGGGGGATGGGTGCCGCAGCAGGTGCAGATGTCCCCGTTTTTGATGTCCACCAGCCGCACGGTGCCCCTGAGTTTTTCGTTCTTTTTCCGCAGGGGATACTTCCCCAGTTCCGATGCATCCACATAATGGAGGGAAACAGGTTCGTTGGCCCACAGGCACTCATTGGCCATCCACTCCGCCTTTTTGGCCTTTTCCTCGTCGATTTCCTGGTCCAGGTCGATGAACACACTGTCTTCATTCATATGGAAGCCCACATTGTTGGCCCCGCAGGTTTTCCAGAAAGCATAGGACAGGATATGCTCCCCGCAGTGCTGCTGCATCCGGTCCAGACGCACCGGCCAGTCCAGCTTCACGGTGACGGTCTTTCCCGGTTCCACCGGCGCATGGGTCCAGTGGCGCACCTCCGGCCCGTCTTCCGAGGCATAATATACCGGCACCGTATCCAGCCAGCCCTTGTCGGACAGCTGGCCGCCCCCTTCCGGGAACAGCACCGTCCGGTCCAGGATCACTTCATAATGGTCCTCTTTTTGCTCACAGGAACGGACCACCGCCGTACAGCTCTGGAGCAGAGAATCGTTTTCATACAGTTTTTCTGTCATGGAACCTCACCTCGAACTTTTCTCCCGTCTGGAATGCCACCCGGACCTTTCCCGTCTCTTCCCACAGACGGACATTGCTCCGGTGCTGGCCCCGGACGATCGAAGCCAGCCTGTCCGGACAGGTGATAATCATATTATAATCCCCACCGGGGAGCTCTGCAATCTTCTCCAGCACCTGGAGCCCCACCCCCCGGCTTTTCACCAGTTCCCCGAAGGCAGGATGGAAGGGCCCGGCCAGGATGTGCCCCGGAGCGCACAGTTCCCGGTCCGGTTGGAGGCCCAGGCGGATCACCTGGATCCCGGCGGCGGTGAAGTCCCGGTACAGGGGCCAGCAGGCATCCACCGCCTCCTCCACCGTCTGGGGCCTGTATACTCCCTGGCGCCACTGGTCCGCCAGGAGCGTCCCTTCGATCACCAGCACCGGGTAGATCCGTACCATGTCCGGGCGGAGGGCAAGCACCTGGGCTTTGGTGTCTTCCAGGCTGGGCCCGTCCTGGCCCGGGAGCCCGGTCATCAGCTGGAGCCCCAGCCGGAAGCCCCCCTGCCGGATCAGCCGGGAAGCCGTGCGGACCTGGGCAGCCGTATGGCCCCGCCGGGCCAGTTCCAGCACCCGGTCATCCAGGGACTGGGCCCCCAGTTCGATGGTTTCCACCTGGTGGACCCGGAGACGGTCCAGGATTTCCGGGGTGATGGCGTCCGGCCGGGTGGACAGCCGGAGAGGGCCGCACAGCCCCTGCCCTCTCCAGGTTTCCGCCAGATCCAGCAGGGCCTCCTGCCGGTCAGGAGCCAGGGCGGTGAAAGAGCCGCCGTAAAAAGCCAGTTCGTTGGCGGGATCGGGACGGACCCAGCCAAGGAGGTTTTCCATCTGCCGCCGGGCTCCGGCCAGGCTGCTGTCCCCCTCCCCGCTGATGGTCCGCTGGTTGCAGAAGGAGCAAAGGTGGGGACACCCGGCGTGGGGGATGAAAATGGGAAGGATCATGGGATCGGGACTCCTTTCAGATTGTGTTCGCTATTCCCTCCCATTATACCCTTTCTGTATCAGATGTTGCAATTCCTGTGGCCATCCCACCGTCTTTTTTACTATTTCATTGACAAACCCGTTGCAGATGGGTAATATATTGAGGTATACAAAATTCATTTTTGTAACATAATCTATAGCATATCTATAGGAAAGAAATGAGGGGTTTGTATGTCTAATGTAAACATCGATTGGTCCAAACTGGGATTTGAATACCAGCCCATTGCCCAGCGGTATGTTGCCAACTTCAAGGACGGCAAATGGGGCAAAGGCGGTCTCACCGGTGATGCCAACGTGGTCCTGAATGAATGTGCCGGCATCCTGCAGTACTGTCAGGAAGTCTTCGAAGGCCTGAAAGCCTACAAGACCAAAGACGGCCGCACTGTGACCTTCCGTCCGGATCAGAACGCCAAACGGATGATTGATTCCGCCAAACGGCTGGAAATGCCTCCGGTCTCTGAAGAAATGTTCATGGAAGCCGTGGACGAAGTGGTCCGGGCCAACAAAGACTACATTCCTCCTTTTGAAAGCGGCGGCGCCCTGTACCTGCGCCCCTACCTGTTTGCCACCGGCCCGGTGATCGGGGTGAAACCCTCCGCTGAATACCAGTTCCGTCTGTTCGGGACCCCTGTGGGCAACTACTTCAAAAACGGCGTAAAGCCCATCACCATCTGCGTATCCGATTTCGACCGTGCGGCACCCCGGGGCACCGGCCACATCAAAGCCGGCCTGAACTACGCCATGAGCCTCCACGCCTACATCACCGCCCATCACAACGGGTTCGATGAAAACATGTACCTGGATCCGGCCACCCGGACTTACGTGGAAGAAACCGGCGGCGCCAACTTCCTGTTCGTGAAAAAGGACGGCACCCTGGTCACCCCGAAATCCGATTCCATCCTGCCCTCCATCACCCGCCGTTCCCTGATCACCATCGCAACGGATATGCTGGGCATGAAAGTGGAACACCGTCCGGTGAAATTCTCCGAAGTGGCTGATTTTGCCGAAGCCGGCCTGTGCGGCACCGCTGCCGTCATCTGCCCGGTGGGCAAAGTGGTGGACCACGGCAAGGAAATCTGCATCCCCAGCGGGATGGAAGAAATGGGCCCTGTGCTGACCAGACTGTACAAGACCCTGAGAGGTATCCAGATGGGCGAAATCGAAGGCCCGGAAGGCTGGATCCACGAAGTGAAATAATTGATGGCAAGAAAAAAGACTGTCGCTTCCGCGGCAGTCTTTTTTTGTCGGCGGTCAACGGTCAGCGGCCGATGGAAATCATTTTTTGCAAATTGATTTTGAAACAGAATACACCGTTTTTTCCGTTCAAGAGTATATGGCGGGGAGCCGGGCCTGCGCCCCCTACGGTCCCGTACTCGTCACTTTGCTGCATAACCATACTGCGATGAAGGTTTCGCCAGGAACTTGTTGACCCCCACCAGGAAAATACCCGAGTGGACAAATCTCCCTTCTTTGTCTTATAATGAATAAACAGGTAACTTTATGCAACCCTTCTCCTGGCTGAGGGGAGGATACTTTTTTCGAGGTGTATCCGTCATGGCTAAAATCCGCAGTCTCCGTCTTCAACTCACCATCGTCATTGTGGCCATCACCGTTGTACTGACCCTGATCATGGGGATGATGAACATCCGGAGCATCAACATCTATTCCACGGAAGTGGCCAATACCGGACTCAACTGGCAGACCCAGAAAACCGCCGGCAGCCTGAACCGTATGCTGATCAGGACCCAGGATGCGGTGGATTTCATTGCAGGCACGGTCCAGCAGGATTTTACCACCATTTCCCAGGTCCAGGACCCGGACTTCCGGGAAGACCGAAAGGAACGGATCCGCCGCCGGTTTGAAGCAGCGGCGGCCACCATTCCCATTATCGATGGGTTCTACATCCATTTCAATGAAGACCTGATCCAGGCGTCTGACGGGTTCTGGTACAAACGGAAAAACGACCAGCCAGTTTTTGAAGAGCAGCCTTTTTCCCATCCCCGAAAATCTTCCAACCCAATGCTGGAGGAAATGTACCGTTGGTATTATGGCCCTCTGGAAAGTCTTTCTCCCCAGTGGATCCCACCCTATCGGAACCGGGAAGGCGGCCCATTGCTGATTTCCTATGTAAAGCCGGTTTTCGTCAACCGGCGATGTGTGGCTTTGGTGGGCATCGATATCCGGATGGTCAACCTGGTGGATCAGGTGAAAAATGTGCGGATCTATGACAGCGGATATGCCCTGTTGTTTTCCGACACTGGAGTCCTGTACTATCACCCCAACTATGCAAAAGGGACCCAGATCACCACCCTGAAGGATTTCGGCCTGGACCACTCGCCGGATGTGTTCCGCCAGCATGATACTGGTTCCCGCACCATTCCAGTATCCTATCAGGGGGAAAAGAAACAGCTGGCCTTTACCACCCTGGCCAATGGCATGAAACTGGGGGTAGTGGCTCCGGGAAACGAGATTTACGCCTTCCAGAAGGAGGCCATTTACCGGGCCTTTTTCCTGCTGCTGCTGTTTGCCATCATCACCTCCGCCATTGCCATCTACCTGGCCAACCGGATCCTCCGGCCCCTGGAGGAGATCAACGAAGCGGCCTCCCGGATGGGCCGGGGAAATTATGACGTCCCCATCAAGGAATCTTCCCGGGACGAAATCGGCCTGTTGGCCAAGAACATGAACCGGACCATGGACCTGATGAAGATCATGGTCCGGGATCTGAAGACGGAAGCCTTCCAGGACAAACTCACCGGAGTGAAGAATGTATCCGCCTTTGAAAAGCAGGTGCTGGAACTGAACCGGGAAATTTCCGACCCCCTGAACCACCTGGCCTTCGGATTGGTAATGGTGGACCTGAACGGACTGAAAGGGGTCAACGACACCTACGGCCACGAAAAAGGCAATGTGGTGATCCAGCTGACTTCCAAAACCATCTGCCAGCTGTACCAGCACAGTCCGGTGTACCGGATCGGCGGAGACGAATTCCTGGTGCTGCTCCGGCATGGGGATTATGCAAACCGGGAAGCCCTGTGGCAACAGCTCCTCCCCTATCTCCGGAAACGGGACTATACCCTGGAAAAGCCCTGGGAACAGATTTCTTTCTCTGCCGGCCATGCAGAATACCTGCCAGGGACGGATACGTCTTTCGAAGAAGTGTTCCGCCGGGCGGATGAGGCCATGTACCAGCTGAAACGGTCCATTGAAAGAGACGCAGCCCGCTGACCCTGTTCAACATGGGTATGGACAAATGAGCATTCATCCTTTATAATAATAATTGATATCAAAAAAAAAAAAATAAAGAAAACATTTGGCAAAACTGGAGAAATCCAGTGACGCAAAGCTATAAGGGCCTGTAAAATGGCAGCCAGCTGCAGAGACCTGCTCTCTTTTTCCAGGGTTCCCCAGCCGGCTGTCACGGAAACAGCCGGCTTTTGCTTTTTATAATTCTGTATAAAGGAGCGTATTTGTGCTGTGTGGATCAAATTCCGCAGTCTCCGGTCCCAGTTCCTGCTGATCATCCTGGGCATTACCGTGTCCCTGGTGCTGATCATGGGGTTCCTGGACCTGCAGACTGTCACTACTACTTCCACCCGGATCGCCACCATGAGCCTGAACTGGCAGGCCCAGCGGACTTCGGCCCCCATCCAGAGCACCCTGACGGAGGCCAAGGACATGACCGATGCCCTGGCCCGTTCCCTGGAAGCGGATATTGACGATCCCAGAGCCCTGAGGGACCCGGCTGTCCAGCAGCAGATCCTGGATCATCTGGAAAAACAGTTCCATCTGTCGGCGGAAAGTTCTTCCACCATTTTTGGGTATTATCTCCAGTTCAACAGTGAATATACCGGCCACCCCAACGGATTCTGGTACACCTGGGATCCGGAACGGAAAGCCTATGTACCCCACACCCCTGAGGAAATGGGACAGTATTTCTACAAGGACCGGCATCTCCGGAAGTTCTTCCAGGATCTGCGGAAAGGCGGCCAGCCTGTATGGCGCCCGCCTTACAATGACCACAATTTCGCAGTCCGGCGGATCTCCTATGTGGTACCGGTTTACAAGAACCAGCAGTTTGTGGGTTTTGTGGGCCTGAGCATCCGGATGGACACCCTGATTTCCATGATCCGGGATACCAGGATCTACGAAAGCGGCTATGCCGTGCTGTTCTCTAATGAGGGAGAGCTGTACTACCATCCGGATTATCCGGAGGGAGCTCCCACCACCTTGAAAGATTTCGGCCTGGAACCCTATGCGGAGGTGCTGAAAGGCCGGGATTCCAACGACCAGCTGCTGAGCTACCACTACAAGGGCCAGGAGAAGGAACTGGCCTTTATTACCCTGCGGAACAGCATGAATCTGGGGATCATTGCTCCGGATGAGGAGATTTATGAGGAACGGCGGATTTCCTACGGACGAAACCTGTTCCTGATGGTGTTCTTCGGACTCATTACCTCCGGCATGGCCATTGCCGGGGCCAACCGGATCATTCAGCCTTTGAAGGAAATCGACGAAGCCGCCCGGCGGATGGGCCAGGGGAACTATGACACCCTGCTCCACAGCACCCAGAAGGATGAGGTGGGGGATCTGGCCCGGAACATGGACCAGACCATGCTGCGGATGAAGGAAATGGTGGACCGGCTGGAAAACCAGGCCCTGGAAGACAACCTGACCCAGGTGAAGAACACCCGGGCTTACCAGCTAAAGGTCCAGGAACTGGACCGGCTGATCCGGAAGGATCCGGCCAAGGTTCCTTCCTTTGGAGTGCTGATGGTGGATGTGAACGACCTGAAAGGAGTCAATGACCGATACGGTCACGCCCGGGGCAACGATCTGCTCCTGCGGACGGTGAAATACATCTGCGACCTGTTCAAGCACAGCCCGGTGTACCGGGTAGGCGGGGACGAATTCGTGGTAATCCTCCAGAAGGAGGACTACCACAACCGGGAGGCCATCCTGTCCCAGCTGAAGCCCTGGAACCGGAAACGGAACTATGAGGATGACCGGCCCTGGGACCAGCTGGCCTTTGCCTCCGGATTCAGCGCCTACGATCCGGAAAACGACATCAACTTTCTCCATGTATTCCTCCGGGCGGATGCGGTCATGTATGAAAACAAGAAGAAGGCGGAAGGAAACAGAATGAGATAAAAAAATACCGCGCAGATGCGCGGTATTTTTTTATCTCATTTGCAAGCCTTCAGGGCCTCTCTGGCAGCCCGCTGTTCGGCTTCTTTTTTGGTTCTTCCCCGGCCTCTGCCCCGCTCTTCCTGGTTCACCAGGACGCGCATGACGAAGGTCCGGTTGTGGCTGGGGCCTTCTGCGGAAACCTGCTCATAGTCGATTTCCACCGGGCCGTCTTTCTGCACCACTTCCTGGAGCCGGGTCTTGTAATCCCGGTCAATACCGTCGGCAGTAAGCTCCGGGATCCGGTTGATCAGCAGCCGTCCCAAAAGCTCCGTCACCTTGGCAAAACCCTGGTCCAGGTAATAGGCTCCCAGGACGCTTTCAAAGGCATCGGCCAGGATGGAGGGATTCTCCTCCCCATCCAGGTTGATTTCCCCTTTGCCCAGGAGCAGATGGTCTCCCAGATGGTTTTCCGTGGCCAGCTGGGCCAGGGTCTCCTCGCATACCAGGAAGGCCCGGAGCTTGGACAGCTCCCCTTCGTCCATCTGGGGACAGGTTTTGTAGATATGGGTGCTGACCACCAGGCTCAGCACCGAATCCCCCAAAAACTCCAGCCGCTGATTGTGCTGGGGCCGGGGATTCTTTTTGGACTCATAGGCATAGGACGTATGGGTCAGTGCCATATCCAGCAGGTGCAGGTCCTTCATGACCATGCCCAGCTGGCGGCAGAGCCCTTCCAGCTCTTTCTGACGCTGTTCCTCCATGGTACCGGGAGCCCCTTAGTCTTCGTACTTTTTGAAGCACAGGATGGCGTTGTGACCGCCGAAACCGAAGTTGTTGGACAGAGCCACCTTCACATCGGCTTTCCGGGCCACATTGGGCACGTAGTCCAGATCCAGGCCTTCTTCCGTATCCACATCTTCATAGTTGATGGTGGGAGGGATCATGCCGTTTTTGATGGTCAGTACCGTAGCCACGGCTTCCACGCCGCCGGCACCGCCCAGGAGATGGCCGGTCATGGATTTGATGGAGCTGATGGGCACTTCCTTGGCCCGGTCTCCAAATACCCGCTTGCAGCAGTTGGTTTCGTTCAGGTCGTTCCGGTGGGTGCTGGTGCCGTGGGCATTCACATAGTCAATGTCAGCCGGGGTCAGGCCGGCGTCTTTGATGGCCATTTCCATGCATTTCACCTGCATATCCCCTTCCGGATCCGGAGCGGTGATATGGTAGGCGTCACTGTTGTGGCCGTAGCCCACCAGTTCTGCATAGATCTGAGCCCCACGGGCCTTGGCATGTTCCAGTTCTTCCAGGACCACGATCCCGGCGCCTTCGCCCATGACAAAGCCGCTACGCTTCTTGTCGAAGGGGCAGGAGGCCTTTTCCGGAGCTTCGTTGTTCCGGGACAGGGCTTTCATGTTGTCGAACCCGGCCACGGCAATGGGAGAAATGGCTGCTTCGGTACCCCCGGCCAGCATCACGTCCGCATCTCCGTACTGGATGGTCCGGAGGGCGTCCCCGATGCAGTCAGAACCGGTGGAGCAGGCGGTGACAATGGCCGTGTTGGGGCCTTTCACCTTCAGATCGATGGCGATCTGAGCTGCCGGCATGTTGGGGATTTCCATGGGAATGAAGAAGGGGCTGATCCGGCCAGGTCCCTTGGAGACCAGCTTGGTGGCCGCATCCAGGAAGGTATGGATGCCGCCGATGCCAGTGCCTACGCACACGCCGATCCGGTCTGCATCTTCCTTATCCAGGTCCAGGGCAGAATCTTTCACTGCCATTTTGGCACAGGCCACGGCGAACTGGGTCACCCGGTCCATCCGTTTGCCTTCTTTTTTGTCGCCGTAATCCGCAAAGTCAAAATCCTTTACTTCCCCGGCGATTTTGCAGTTAAAATCAGTGGTATCGAACTGGGTAATCAGACCGATACCGGATTTGCCTTCCATCAGGCTGTTCCAGAATGCTTCTTTACCGATGCCAATGGGCGTAATCGCACTGAGGCCGGTCACAACCACTCTTCGTTTCAAAAGGATCACCTCTACTCAATATTGTCCCAGTCTTCCCGGATCCGTCTGAAGATTTCATGGACGGGAAGGATTTCTTTAATTTTCCACATGTTGGCTCCGGTAAACACCAGACCTGTTTCCAGGTCTCCCTGCTGGGCCCGGGTCAGAGCCCGGATGATACAGAAGCTGCGGGAGCAGTGCTTCAGGCAGCTGTCGCAGGTGGTGGGTTTCAGAGGATGGCCTTCCAGCACAGCCTTGGAAAAAGGCGTCAGCACGGCACGGCCCTTGAATCCTACCGGACTATCTATTTGAACCACATCATCTTGGGTCATTTTCAAATAAAATTGTTTTAAGAAAGGAGACCCGTTGGACTCCTCACTGGCAGCAAACCGGCTGCCCATCTGGACGCCACTGGCACCCATTTTCAGCAATTCCGCCGCATCTTTGCCGGTGACAGCGCCACCAGCCGCAATGACCGGAATCTTAACCACCGAAAGGATTTCCGGCAGGATATCTTTGATGGAACGCTGGGTCCCCAAATGGCCCCCTGCTTCAGTCCCTTCCACCACAACGGCGGAAGCACCGAGCCGTTCCGCAATCTTTGCCAGTTTGGCATAGGATACAATCGGCACAATGGGAACATTATATTCCTTGCCGACAGAAAACATATCTCTGGAAAAGCCAGCCCCGGCCACAATCAGATCGACTTTCTCCTGGGCCGCAGTTGTAATGAGACCCTTAAACTCCCGGGCGGCTACCATGGCATTGATGCCAATCATTCCCTTGCCATTGGATAATTTCCGGGCAAGACGGATTTCCTTGCGCAGCTCATCGAAGGGCAGACCAGAAGCAGCGATCAGACCCACACCGCCTTCATTGGCCACTGAAGCTGCCAAACGCGCCGTGGACAAGCGTATGGCCATACCGCCTTGGACGATAGGCATAGTTGCTACTTTTTCACCAATCTTCAGCACTGGCACTTTCAACAAAAATCCCCCATTTCAGATCATAAGATCATGGATAAAGTTCGGAAAGCCCCTGTTGCAGGGCCTTCCGAAAATAATGGGATGCTATTATTTGCCTTCTTTATCCAACAGTTCGACTGCGTCTCTTACGGTGCGGATCTTTTCGGCCACATCGTCGGGGATTTCAGTGTTGAATTCCTCTTCGAAAGCCATGATCAGTTCCACAATGTCCAGAGAATCAGCTCCCAAGTCATCGATAAAAGTAGAGTCCATTTTTACGTCTTCAGGAGCAACGCTCAGCTGATCAACGGTGATGGCCTTTACTTTTTCAAAAGTGCTCTGTTCGCTCATTCCAGTTCACCTCCTTCCAATCCTCTAACATATAATGATACTACATTACCATGCCACCGTCCACATTTAAAACCTGGCCGGTTATATAAGCAGCCCCCTCGGAAACGAGGAAAAGGACTGCATTGGCAACATCTTCAGGCTGGCCGGCCCGTCCCAGAGGGATAGTCCGCGCCATTTCGGCCTTCTGGTCGTCGGTGAGCACACTGGTCATATCCGTGGCAATGAAGCCAGGAGCAATGGCATTGACCGTAATGCCCCGGGAAGCCACTTCCTTGGCCAGGCTCTTGGTGAAGCCGATGACCCCGGCTTTGGCAGCCGCATAGTTGGTCTGACCGGCGTTCCCCATTTCCCCCACTACGGAGGCCATGTTCACGATCCGGCCGCTTCTCTGCTTCATCATGGTGCGCAGGACGGCCTTGGAGCAATTGTACACCCCTTTCAGGTTGGTGTGCATCACATCGTCCCAGTCCGCTTCCTTCATGCGCATCAGGAGCCCGTCCCGGGTGATCCCCGCGTTGTTGATCAGGATGTCCAGACGGCCCAGTTCCTTCACCACCGTGTTCACGATGGTCTGGACACCGTCGGTATCGGCTACGCTGCCCTGGACCAGGAGAGCCTTCCGGCCCATCTGTTCGATGGCCGTCTTGACTTCTTCTGCTGCAGCGGTATTGCCGGCATAGTTGATGGCTACGTCAGCTCCGTTTTCCGCCAGCTTCAGGGCAATGGCACGGCCGATGCCCCGGGAGCCGCCGGTAACCAGCGCCACTTTCCCGACTAAAGTCATTTTATCTGACCTCCTTTAAATAAGCAAGGGTTTTTTCCAAACTGGCCAGGTCTTCCACGTTCTGGCCGGTGTAGGAACGGTCGATTTTCTTGACGAAACCGGTGAGCACCTTGCCAGGTCCCACTTCGATGAAGGTATCCACGCCGTTTTCCATCATGTACCGGACACTGTCTTCCCAGAGTACCGGGCTGGCAGCCTGTTTCACCAGTACCTGACGGATTTCGTCCCCTTTCTGTTCGGGACGGGCGGTGACGTTGGCGATCACCGGGATCTTGGCGTCAGCCACTTCGATGCCGTCCAGCACTTCCTTCAGACGGTCTGCAGCCGGCTGCATCAGGGTGCTGTGGAAAGGAGCGCTTACCGGCAGCATGATGGCCCGTTTGGCACCGGCGGCCTTTAAGGCTTCGCAAGCCTCTTTTACAGCTTCCGTGGCCCCGGCGATGACCACCTGACCCGGGCAGTTGAAGTTCACCGGCTGTACTGCTTCGTTCCGTTTTTCCTGGATGTCAGCGCAGATCTCCCGGATCTTGGCGGTATCCAGGGCAATGATGGCGGCCATGGCCCCCTGGCCCACAGGAACTGCTTCCTGCATGAACTGGCCCCGTTTCCGCACCGTGCGCACTGCATCGGCGAATTTCAGGGAACCGGCGCACACCAGAGCGGAATATTCACCCAGGCTGTGACCGGCGGCCACATCCGGGAACACCCCGTTTTCGTTCAGCACCTTCATGGCTGCAATGCTGCAGGTCAGGATGGCAGGCTGGGTGTTGTAGGTGAGCCGCAGCTGGTCTTCCGGCCCTTTGAAGCACAGATCCGTCATGGAAAAGCCCAGTGCTTCATCGGCTTCCTTGAATACTTCACGGACGCAGGCGTAGTTGTCGTACAGTTCCTTCATCATGCCTACGGTCTGGGACCCCTGTCCCGGGAACACAAAAGCAATTTTACTCATGCTCTGGCCTCCTCATCTTTTTGCCATTTCACTACCAGAGAACCATAGGTGAGGCCGGCGCCAAAGCCCACCATCACCACGTTCTCTCCTTTATGGATCCGTCCTGCATCCCGTGCCTGGCAAAGGGCAATGGGAATGGATGCAGCGGATGTATTGGCGTATTTTTCCAGGTTTACGAAAATCTTGTCCGTGGACAGCTTCAGCCGTTTGGCAGCAGAATCGATGATCCGCTGGTTGGCCTGGTGGGGAATCAAAAGATCGATGTCCTCCTTGCCCATGCCGGCCTTTTCCAAAGCGGCCAGGGCGCTGTGGCCCATGACCTTCACGGCAAACTTGAACACTTCCTTGCCCACCATGTGGATGCAGTGTTCGTGGTTGGCCACGGTTTCCTCGCTGGCCGGCTTCCGGGATCCCCCGGCAGGCATGGTCAGGTACTGGCCCCCGGCCCCGTTGGCCCCCAGGTCAACGGACAGGATGCCGTAGCCTTCTTCCACCGGTCCCAGAACTGCGGCACCGGCCCCATCCCCGAAGAGGATGCAGGTGTTCCGGTCCTGCCAGTTGAGGATCCGGGAAAGGGTTTCCGCTCCTACCACCAGCACGTGTTTGTACATGCCGCTGGCGATGGTCTGGCTGGCAATGCCGCAGGCGTACACAAAGCCGGAGCAGCCGGCAGCCAAGTCAAAAGCCGCCGCATGGGAGGCTCCCAGTTTGTTCTGAAGGATGCAGGCTACGGAAGGGAACTTCATGTCCGGAGATTCCGTGCCCACCACGATCAGGTCCAGCTGGTCGGCGGTGATCCCGGCGTCTTCCAGAGCCCGCTGGGCCGCGATAAAGGCCAGATCAGAGGTTGCCTGGTCCGGAGCGGCAATGTGCCGTTCCCGGATCCCGGTCCGTTCCACGATCCACTGATCGCTGGTATCCACCATTTTTTCCAGATCAAAGTTGGTCAGGACTTTTTCCGGCACATAGTACCCCATGCCCAAAAAGCCCACTGCAGGTTTCGTCATTTATAATTCACCACTTTCTTCGTCGTGCATGATTTCCTGGCGGATCCGTCCCACCACGTCTTTCTGGGTCAGCTCAATGGCCACCCGTACGGCGTTCTTGATGGCTTTGGCCTTGGAACTGCCGTGGCAGATGATGAAGGGAGCCCGGACACCCATAAGCAGGGCGCCGCCGTATTCCGATGCATCCATCTGTTTTTTCATCCGCAGGAGCGCCGGCTTCATAAGCAGGGCTCCCAGTTTGGCAAAGATGCCGCTTTCTATCAGGGTCTTTTTCAGGATCTCCATAACGGCGCTGGCCAGGCCTTCCATGGTCTTTAACACCACGTTGCCCACAAAGCCGTCGCAGACTACCACGTCCACAGTGCCTTTGTTGATGTCCCGGCCTTCCACATTGCCGATGAAATGGATGTGAGAGTCCTGTTTCAGCAAAGGATAGGTGGCCAGGCACTGTTCATTGCCCTTGGTCTCTTCTTCCCCGATGTTCAGAAGGCCCACCCGGGGCTGGGGGATCCCCAGCTGGAGTTCCGCATAAATGGACCCCATGATGGCGTTCTGGACCAGCTGTTCCGGTTTGGCATCCACCTTGGCGCCGGAATCCACCAGTACCGTGGCCCCCTTCACATTGGGGATCACCGTGGCAATGGCCGGCCGTTCGATGCCCCGGATCCGTCCCAGGCCGAACAGGGCGGAAGCCACTGCGGCACCGGTACTGCCGGAGGACACCAGGGCGTCACATTCCTTTTCGTGGAGGAGATGGGTAGCCACCACAATGGAGGCATCCCGTTTCTTCTTTACGCTGATTCCCGGATGGTCCTTCATTTCGATGACCTGGCTGGCATGATGGATGGTTACCCGGGGATTGTTTTCCTGATGTTCCCGGGCCAGTTCCTGGCGGATCACTTCCTGATCCCCCACCAGCACCACGTCGCAGCCATATTCGTCAACCGCCTGAAGCACCCCTTTGATGATCTCGGCAGGGCCATAGTCAGTGCCCATTACGTCAACTGCGATTTTCATCTTCTTGGCTCCTTTGTTCCGGAATGGCGACAATCAGGAACTTGGCACGGAACACTTCCTTGTGGTTGTTCCTGATCTTCACCCATATGGTATATTTGTCTTCCTGTTTCCGGACCACTTCGGCTCTTGCCACCAGAATGGCTCCCACGGTCACAGGGATTTTGTACTTTACATTGGCCACCCCGGTGAGGGCCGCAGGGGCATCGATCACCGCCAGAGCCAGGGAATTGGCCTGGGCGAACATGTACTGTCCCCGGCAGACACCGGTTTTCTGCAGCACCATTTCCCGGTCCACCGTCATCATGGAGATGCCGCTGACCCCGATTTCCAGGTCGATCAGTTCCCCGACGATGTCCTCGCTGGTAATGGCTTTCAGTTTTTCCTGGGCGTCCTCCGCCATATGACGGGTACGCTCCCGGAGTTCCGGGATCCCCAGGGCCAGCCGGTCCAGCCGGATGGTCTGGATGCTCACCTGAAAGGTTTCGGCCAGATGCTCGTCGGTCAGGAACGGATTCCTGGCCAGCAGCTGCTGCAGACGCTGCTGTCTTGCCTTTTTCTGTCCCACAGAACCCATTCTACCACCTACTTTTAGTACCTAGTCATAACACTTACACCTATTATACCAGAGCAGGGGCAAAATACAAGTCTTGACCGGGTGGTCTGTTACAGAATTTACAGGTTGTTCATAGTTTACCGGCCGAACACCGCTTCGAAATCCTGACAGAACTTCTCGATGCCCGTCCGGGTGAGAGGATGCTGGACCATCTGCATCAGCACCTTGTAGGGCACCGTGGCAATGTCCGCTCCCGTTTTGGCACATTCCACCACATGCATGGGATGCCGGATGGAGGCGCAGATCACCTTGGTGGTAATGTCCGGGTAGAGACGGAAGATCTCCATCACTTCCTTGATCAGCCGGGTGCCGTCGGTGGAAATGTCGTCCAGCCGCCCCAGGAAAGGAGATACGTAGGTGGCACCGGCCCGGGCAGCCAGGATGGCCTGGGTGGCGGAAAAGACCAGGGTCACGTTGGTTTTGATCCCTTCGGAAGCCAGGATCTTCACGGCTTTCAGGCCTTCCCGGGTCATGGGGATCTTCACCACCATATTGGGATGGATCCGGGAGATCACCCGGCCCTCCATCACCATGTCCCGGGCCAGGGTGGTGCTGGCCTTCACTTCCCCGGAAATGGGGCCGTCCACAATCTGGGCGATTTCCCGGAGGGTTTCCTCATAGTCCCGGCCTTCCTTGGCGATCAGGGAAGGATTGGTGGTGACCCCGCTGATGATCCCCATGGCCTCCGCTTCCCGGATCTCGTCCAGGTTGGCCGTATCGATAAAGAATTTCATATATAGCTGCTCTCCTCGCATCGATTTAATCATTTCTATTCTATCATTATAAGCCAGTTTGGAGGATTTAGGAAGGGGAAGAAAAAAGGACGCCGCCCCTTTCGGGACGGCGTCCTTTTCAAGGTCCGGCGGACCGGGTTCCTTATTCTTCGTCTTCTTTCACGACTTCCTTGCCATCGTAGTAGCCGCATTCAGTGCATACGTGGTGCGGGCGCTTCAGTTCGTGGCACTGAGGGCATTCAACCAGGCCAGGAGCAGCCAGTTTCCAGTTGGCACGGCGGGAATCCCGACGGGCTTTGGACATTTTTCTCTTCGGTACTGCCATATCGTTACACCTCCTAATCTCAGGCTATTTCTCTAACAACGCCTTGAGAGCCTCCAACCTGGGGTCGATGGAATGGGTATCGCAGTGACATTCCGTCACATTGCGGTCCGCTCCACAGACCGGACAGATCCCCTTGCAGTCCGGTTTGCACAGGACTCTGGCCGGGATGGCCAGGAGCAGGGACTCTCTCAAAGCATCCGTAACATCAACCATATCGAACTGATAGGTGAAGGCATCTTCTTCCAGTCCTTCCGTGCCTTCGGGATAATACCGTTCTTCCACCTGGGCCGTAAGCTCCAGCCGCACATCTTTCAGACAGCGGGCGCAGGTGCCGTGGCAGACGAACTTTTCCCTAGCGGTGAGAAGGAGTACGTCTCCCCCGTTGGAAATCTCCCCTTCCACCAGGATGTGCCCTTCCAGGCTGGCATCTTCCGGCGTCAGGTTCAACTGGGACGGGGCAAGGTCGTACTGGAAAGATTCTGACCCTGTCAGTCTTTTTTTGATTTCTGCTACATTGATTTTAATCATATTATCAACCGTTACATTATATCGATGAAACCGGCCTTTGTCAAGCAAAAGCCCAAATCATCTTATTTGCTGCACAGTCTCAGGGTATCCTGGGCAATGGCCAGTTCTTCGTTGGTGGGGATCAGGAATACTTTCACCTTGGAATCAGCGGCGCTGATTTCGGTGACTTTGCCCCGTACGTTGTTCCGGTCAGCATCCAGTTTCACACCCAGGAATTCCAGGCCTGCGCAAACCTGCTGACGGGTATGGATGTCGTTTTCGCCTACGCCGGCGGTGAACACGATGGCGTCAACGCCGCCCATGGCAGCTGCATAAGCGCCGATGTACCGTTTCACCTGGTAGCAGAACATATCCAGGGCCAGCTGGGCTCTTTCGTTGCCTTTGGCGGCAGCATCTTCCAGGTCACGGAAGTCGCTGGAAACGCCGGAAACGCCCAGGACGCCGCATTCCTTGTTCATGTACTTGTCAACGCCGGCAGCATCCAGGCCCTTCTTCTGCATCAGCACGGGAACCACAGCCGGGTCGATGGAACCGGTACGGGTGCCCATCAGCACGCCGTCCAGAGGAGTAAAGCCCATGGAAGTATCCACGGATTTGCCCCCGTCCACAGCGGTGATGCTGGAACCGTTGCCCAGATGGCAGGTGATGATCTTGGTGTCTTTGATGTCCTTCTTCAGCAGCTGAGCAGCCACCCCGGACACGTATTTGTGGGAAGTCCCATGGAAGCCGTATTTCCGGATGCCATAGTCCTTGTATTCTTCGTATTTCACGCCGAACATATATGCCACAGGAGGCATGGTCTGATGGAATGCAGTATCGAATACGGCAACCTGCGGGGTGTTGGGCATCAGTTTCTGGCAGGCACGGATACCGGAAACGTTGGCCGGCTGATGCAGGGGAGCCATATCGCTGAGATCTTCGATCTGTTTCAGCACTTCATCGGTAATCACAACGGATTCATTGAAGATTTCACCGCCGTGCACCACACGGTGGCCAACAGCATCGATTTCGTCCATGGATTTGATGACGCCGTGGTTGGGGTCAACCAGAGCAGCCAGGACCTTCTTGATGCCGTCCACATGGTCGGGGATGGCGCTTTCCAGTCTTACCTTGTCCTTGCCGGCGGGAGTGTGGGTCAGAACGGAGCCTTCGATGCCGATACGTTCTACCAGACCTTTAGCGATGACAGATTCATCCTTCATATCAATCAGCTGATATTTGATGGAAGAGCTGCCGCAGTTTACAACAAAAATCTTCATTACATTGCCTCCTGATCGACTACTGATTTTAAACCAGTATTATGCTTATGCTATAATACTAATATATGTTAGCAAAGTTTTACGGATTTGTAAAATAAAAATTTGGAGATCTGCCATGGAACAACCTTCTGTCATCGGCCTGGTGGCCGAACACAATCCCTTTCACCGGGGCCACGGCCATCAGCTGGAGGCTGCCCGGGCGCTGCTGGGCCCGGTGCCCGTCATTGCCGTGATGAGCGGCAGTCTGACCCAGCGGGGAGAACTGCCCCTGTGGGACAAATGGCGCAGGACCCGGCTGGCTCTCCTGGGCGGGGTGGACCTGGTGCTGGAACTGCCGGCGGCCGGGAGCCTCCAGAGTGCCCAGGGGTTCGCCTTCTTTGGGGTGGAAAGCCTGGCCGCCACCGGCCTTGTGACCCACCTGTCCTTTGGCTGCGAAGCCCGGGACCCGAAGCTGCTGCTCCAGCTGGCCCGGGAGGACTTTTCTCCGGGTGAATGGGCAGCAGCCCTTTCCGGGGGCCTTTCCTATGCCGGGGCGGCGGAGCAGCTGGCCTGCCGGCGGAACCTGGCCTATCAGGGACTTTTTTCCGGGTCCAACAACCTGCTGGCCCTGGAATACCTGAAGGCCCTGAAGGGCCACCCGGAGATCCAGCCCCTGCCCATCCGCCGGGAAGGGACCCTTTACGGCAGCGCCGCCCTGGAAAAAGGCACCTGGCCCAGTGCCACCGCCTTCCGGAAGGAAGTGGCGGAACGGGGGTTCACCCGGGCTGCAGAAGAAGCCCTGCCCCCGGCCCTCCGTCCCCTGTGCCGGGGCTGGTGCCAGGCAGGGCTGGACCTGGGAGCCCGGGAGGACCGGCTGGATACCCTGCTGGCCTTTGCTCTGGAAAAAGGGTCCCCGGCGGACCTGGCCGCCTTCACCCAGGTGTCCGAAGGGCTGGAAGACCGGATCTGGAAATGCCGGCGGGCGGTCAGCTTTGACGGGCTGGTGGACCAGGTGCGCACCCGGCGGTATTCCCCTTCCCGGATCCGGCGGATCCTGTGGCAGTTCCTGCTGTCCGGCCCGGACTGTCCTTTCCG
Organism: Acidaminococcus fermentans; assembly: GCF_009696675.1. Taxonomy (GTDB): domain Bacteria; phylum Bacillota; class Negativicutes; order Acidaminococcales; family Acidaminococcaceae; genus Acidaminococcus. Next base: position 125,307 of record NZ_VULN01000001.1, read on the forward strand.
CCAGGGGGCCCAGGAAGGGCCGCAGTACCTGCGGGTGCTGGGGTTCACGGACCGGGGACGGCAGCTGCTCCGGGCCATGAAGCATACCGCCCGTCTCCCCCTTCTCACCACCATCCAGAAGGACACCCTGGCCAAGGCCCCCTCCCCCGCCTTCCGCCGCCAGCTCCAGCTGGACCTGAGGGCCCAGGACCTGTACCAGCTGGTGACCGAAGGAAAGATCACGGACCGGGATTACAAAGAAAAGCCTGTTATGCTGCCTTGAGCAGCACAACAGGCTTTTTCCGTTGCGTCCCTTATTTCTCTTCTTCCCCTTTGTCCCCGGCGTTCAGCTGGTGGTCGGCGTCGTAGCTGGATTTCAGGGCGTTCCCGTTGTCCCGTACGGCACTGAGGGTCTTGGTGAGGTTTTCTTCCAGATAGTTGAACACGTCCATGGCGTACTGCATGGATTCGCTGTGGAGCTTTTCCGCATAGGCATCTGCAGCCGCCCGCATATCCCGGTCGTACTGCTGGGTGGTGGCGATGATCCCGTTGGCTTTTTCTTCCGCAGCCTTCACCACTTCTTCCTGGCGCACCAGACGGTCCGCTTCCGCCTTGGCCAGATCCACAATCCGTCCCCCTTCTGCATGGGCCTGTTCCACAATGTGGTCGGCTTCCGCCCGGGACTTGTCGATGATGTTCTTCTGTTCTTCCAGCAGGTCATGGGCCCGTTTCACTTCCAGAGGCACCGCCGCTCTCAGCTTGTCCATCACCATGGTGATTTCGTTTTCGTCGATCATCACCTTGTTGACAAGAGGGATCCTCCAGCCATCTGACAGAATGCTTTCCATTTCGTCCAAGATTTTATCCAATTCCATGACCATCGTTCCTTCCTTTTTGTATTCGATCCTACCGTTTGAGAGATTGTTTCCCCCGGGCCATCACTTGCTCCCGGATGCAGTCCGGTACAAAACCGGAAATATCGCCGCCGAAATAGACCATTTCCCGCACTCCGGAAGAGCTGAGATAGGAATATTTGGCGTTGGTCATGATGAACACCGTTTCCAGCTGTTCATCGATTTCCTTCATGAGCAGCGCCCGCTGGAATTCGTATTCGAAATCCGTAAACGCCCGGAGACCCCGGACAATGAACCGGGCCCCTTTCTTTTCGCAGAATTCGTTGAGCAGGCCGGAAAAACATGTCACCCGCACATTGGGGATGTGGGCCGTTGCCTGACGGATCATGGAGACCCGTTCCTCCATGGAGAACATGGCCTTGTCCTTGGCCGGGTTCACGAACACGCTGATGATCAGTTCATCAAACATCTTGCTGGCCCGTTCAAAAATATCCAGATGTCCCATGGTCACCGGGTCGAAACTGCCCGGACATACCGCTTTACGCACGTTGAACCTCCAAGAGAAGCAGATTTGCTACGTACCATTATAACAAAAACGGTTCAGCTTTTCCACACTATTAGGGAGATTTTCGTATCTCCGTACTTTTCCTGCCGGAATTCCGTACCCTGGGGCAGATAGTCTGCCGGATCCTCCTCCAGGGAGTGTTCCAGCACCAGGAGACCGCCCTCCTTCAGCACCGGCCATTTTTCCAGGGCCTCCACCACTTTCCGGTTCAGTCCCTTGTCATAGGGCGGGTCCGAAAAGATCACATCGAAGGCCTTTCCCTGCTGGGCCATCATGGCAAGACCGTTCACCGCGTCGGTGTGGATCAGGGTCACCTGCTCTCCGGCCCGTGCCTTTTCCACATTGGCCTTCACCAGCTTCAGGCTCTCCCGGCTTTTGTCGAAATAGACGATCTGTTCCGCTCCCCGGCTCCAGGCTTCCAGCCCCAGGTTCCCGGTGCCTGCAAAGGCGTCCAGCACGGTGCTGCCGGGGATCCGGCTCTGGATGATGTTGAACAGGGCTTCCTTCACCCGGTCCGCTGTAGGCCGCACCAGATAGTTCTTCGGGGTCACCAGTTTCAGTCCCCTGGCCTTTCCCGTAATGATTCGCATACACAAAACCTCTTCCGTACGTTATAATAGATTATTATACTGTGAAAGGAGCATCCCCCCGTGAAGCTGAAGAAACCCCTTCTGGCTCTTGCCGCTGCAGCCATGGCCGCAGGTGTATTGTATCATACTCTGGCACCCAGAGGGGCTGTTTTTTCTCCCGGAGAGGTACCGGCGGCGGAAAAATGGGCCCTTCTGCCCCTGGACAACCGGCCTCCCTGCCGGGATTTCACCGAAGAACTGGGGGCCCTGGGGGGCATCCATTTCACCGCACCCCCTGATGAGATCATGGACTGGTACGACGAACCGGCCAAGGTACCAGCTCTCAAATCCTGGCTCACCGGCATCATGCCCGGCCAGCAGGGAGCGCTACTTTCTTCGGACCTTCTGATCTTCGGAGGCCTGCTCCATTCCCGGATGGAGCCCCTGACGGACCGGAAGGCGGGAGACTTCTTCACGTACCTGGAGGACCTGAAGGAAGACAACCCGGACAAGCAGTTCTACCTGTATTCCATCATCCCCCGTCTGCTGATCAGCGACCATGTGCTGCCGGACCGGTGGTACCAGTGGCATCTTATGACCTGGACCATTAACATGGACAAGAAGATCCGGGGGCTGCCCTACGACAAGGAGAACTACGAAGAAGTCAAGGCCCTGATCCCCATGGACCTGAAGTGGAAGTACATCACCCTGTACCGGGACAACGACCGGTTCAATGAGGAGCTGGTCCAGTTCGTCACCGAAGAGAACCTGACGGACCTGGTGATCGGCCAGGACGATGCCCATCCCTACGGACTGCCCAACTACAACCGGCTGAACGCGGGAGCCTACCCCAAGGCCTACGACCTGCATCCCCCCATCTACACCTCCCAGGGGGCGGACGAACTGGGGACCCTGGCCGCCGCCAGGATCTACAGCCGGCGCACCGGATACCGTCCCAGGATCAAAGTGCTCTACGGGGACCCGGCCATGAAGGACTACACCCTCCATTTCGTTCCCCTGACCCTGGGGCAGATTGCGGAAGAAAAGATCAAGCTGGCCAACGGGGTGGAAACCGGTTCCCTGGATGAGGCGGATTTCGTCCTGTACATCCACTGCGGCGGGGAAAAGGACGAAGACTATACCAGGATCGCCAGAGACATCAAAAGCCTGATGGAACGGAAACCGGTGGCTCTGGTGGACCTGTCCACCCGGTTCGCCGCCGGAGACTGCATCCTGCCCCATCTCATGGCCAACGGGACGCCCCTGCCCCGGCTGCTGTCCTATTCCGGCTGGAACACCGCCTCCAACGCCATTGGCACTGCCGTGGCCCAGGGGACCATTGTGTCCGGCCAGGCAAAACGGCTGCCCAAGGACCAGCTTCCTGCCCTGTACAGCGCCAATTTCCGGTTCAACTACGCCCGGTTCCTGGACGACTGGGCCTACCAGAAGCTGATCCGGCCCCATATGGCGGAGCTCCAGGACTTCAACGGCGTGGACCCGGAAAAAGGCGGGGATTATCCCAACGCCGCCACCTGCTACCTGTCCCGGGAGCTGGGGATCTACCACCAGGTGCTCCTGTGGTACTGCCGCCAGTTCCCCTACTATGAAGAGGTCGGGACCCGGTACTGGTTCCGGGACGCCCAGTTCGCCGTAAACCTGCCTTGGGAGCGGCCTTTCGAGATCCGGCTGAAAATTTTTCCGGAATTTGGCAAAGAACAGTTGACAAATGGCCGCTGACCCTCTATAATTTATTTGTGTTGTCGGGGCGTAGCGCAGTTTGGTAGCGCGCTTGGTTCGGGACTAAGAGGCCGCAGGTTCGAATCCTGTCGCCCCGACCAACTTTTAAAAAGGACAGCCGTCACCTTCGGGTGGCGGCTTTTTTCGGGTTCATCGTTTGTCGTTTTAGAGGCCAGATGCCAGGCATCTGGCTTTGAACGTATTGGCCCTCTGGGCGGCCGGGACGGGTTTGCCTTCGGCGAACCCCTACAACCTCGTTGTCCATGGACCCATAACAACGTAATACTTCGGAGGGTCCTGACCTTTGCAGGATGTGGCCAATCGATGAAATACGTTGTTATCGGTTTGCCAGACCCTGACGCTGTAGGGGTGGGCCCCAGGCCCGCCCTTCCCGGCCTGCGGGTTTCAGATATTCCCAGGAACCCGCCCTGCGGGTTCCTTCCATCGGCTGGAGACTAGTGACTAGAGACTGTAAGCTCATGTCCATTTGCCCCCGGCAAATGGTCTCCTTTGGCGCGAGACTGAAAAGCGGCTGGCCGCTTTTCGTTCTCCGTTCTCCTTGCAATCCCCTGTAACTGTGTTATAATGAAAATACAAATGGTGCTGTCTGGTGACGGTCAGCCCCATAGCAGTGTATGGAAAGAAATCCGCCTACTGTTGGAAGCTGGAGGCGGATTTCTTTATGCCCGAATTGCAACGATAATCACGAAGAGGATTACCAAAAAGGTAAAAAAATCGTATTTCGTCATAGGGCTCCACCCCATTTCTGGGGCAAGATTTGACCGCCTACCGTATAGACAACACCGTGTACAGTATAACATATCGTGATATGGGAAGCCAGATGCCGGGCATCTGGCTTTGAACGTTTTGGCCCCTTGGGCGGCCGGGATGGGTTTGCCTTCGGCGAACCCCTACGCCGCCGTTGTCCATGGACCGATAACAACGCAATACTCCGGAGGGTCCTGGTCTTTGCAGGGTGCGGCCAATCGATGAAATACGTTTTCATCAGTTTGCCAAGCCCTGACGCTCTGCTCTCTGCCCTCTTTACTTGCCCTTCAGCAGCTTGTTCAGCCCTTCACAGAACGCTGTCAGTTCGTCATCCCGGGCTATGGCCAGGAATTTCCGGTTCCCGGGCTGGAGGATCATTTTGCCGCTCCACATGCTGGTGGGCGGTTCTATCCGGCCGATTTCTTTGAGGGGAACGGCTCCCGTTTCAGAGGAAATGAGGGTATCCCAGGTCAGGAGGAAGCCGTCCCGGGCCGTTCCCCTTACGGTTTTGTCGCAAAGGACAAGGACATCCTTTGGATCCAGCCCATAGCTTTGGGCATAGCTGGACAGGGCATTGGCCATCTTCTTGGGCGGGATATCAGGGGCACAGTACAGATAGGTATTGGTTTTATTGGCCAGGGGAGCCAGCTGCTGTACAAAGGCCAGGAGGGCTGCCCGGTCAGTTCCTTCTGAAGAGGTCTCTTTTTCTGCAGGCCCCACTGCCAGAGGAGCACCGCAATGGGAACAGAACCGGGCCCCCGGTTTGGCCGGGGTTCCGCATTGGGAACAGAAACCTGCGGCCGGGCGGTCAGCAGGGACAGCGGGCGCCTCCTGAGCAGCAGGCCGGGGTTCCTCCGCCGCCTGGCTGCCGGAGGGTTCCCTTTTGTCTTCCTCTTCGTCTTCCTCTTCCTCATCGGCAAAGACACCGTGGGCTTCGGCAAGATTGTATTCTTCCTTGGACAGGATCACTTCTTCTGACAGCCAGGAGGCAAAATTGGCATCCAGACTGCTGCAGTCACTTTCTTCAAAGGTACAAAGGACAAAACCCGTATCACTCTGGAGCGTATGATCCTGGTCCAGGAACACCCGGCAGAAATCATCCACGAAGGCTTTTCCGCCCTGGGAGGTGAAGATATCCCCTTCGTCTGTCAGAAGGAACCCTTTCTTTCCCTTTCCCCAGAGCAGGGCGTTGGAGGCATCACAGAGCAGCAGGACTTCAGAGCGGTCCACACCCAGACGGCTGCCGTAGGCCTTCATGGCGTTGTCCAGAAGGTCTCCGGGGATATTGTCCCCCAGATAGTAATGGCTGCCTTCAAGCTGAGCCCCATGCTTGCTTTCCAGATAGGCCAGAAGGTCCGGGTATTCACCGGCAGCCTTCAGACAGATCCGGGCGGTTTTCGTTTCCTCCGTTTCCGGCTGGAGGCTGGCCGCCCGTTCATACCAGCTCATGGCCTTCCCATAATCGTAACAGTCTTCCAGATCCTGGTTGCCCCGGAGTGCCGCCGCCTTCACCATGGCTTCAGCGTTTTCTCCTGCTGCGGCCTCTTCATAACAGGCCAGAGCCTCCTCAACGCGTCCTGCCGCCTGGAATGCGTCCCCCAGGGCCAGGTCCACCTGCTGCAGAGGGGCCAGGGCTTCTGCCAGATTTCCGGCCAGGGCTGTGCGCAGCAGGTCCCGGGCTTTTTCCAGGTCCTTTTCACAGCCTGTTCCCTTTTCCCGGCACAGACCGGTCTGGAGACATGCCTGGGGATCCTTCGCCTCAGCCCCTTTCTGATACCACTGGAAAGCGGCCTCCTTATGGCCGGCTTTGGCTTCTTCCAGGCCCATCCGGGCACAGGCCGGCCCAACGCCCTTTTCAGCCGCCTGGCGGATCAAAAGGTCTGCTCCTGCCAGATCCACAGCCGTCCCTTTTCCATTTTCTTTCAAACGGGCCAGTTCCCAGCAGCCTTCCGGACTGCCACAGTCCGCCGCTTCCTGGTACAGGGCACAGATTTCTGACCAGTCCGTTTCTTCTTCCTGCCGGAGCCGGGCCCCCTGTTCCAGATCCCAGGCAGCAAGGACTTCCCGGGCCTTCCCGTATCCCAGCTTCGCGCTGCGCCGGAGATAGTCCAGGGCCCTTTCTTCGTTACTGTCCTTGTATTTTTGGTAGTTCTTGAAAAGGGCCTCCTGGAAGGCAGGGGTATGGCGTGCCTTGTTGGTCCGTTCCAGGGCTTCTGCGGCCCCTTCTACGCCCAGTTCCGCAGCCTTCCCATAATACTTTGCGGCCTTGTCAAAGTCCTGGCCGTCTTCCATTTCCGTCCCGGTTTCATAGAGTTCGCCCTCTTTCATATTGGCTTCTCCATGGCCCCATCTGGCCGCCGCGGACAGGTAGTCGTATTCCGGAGACCCGTTTTGGACACTCTGCCGGTAGAATTCCCAGGCCGCATTGGGATTCCCCAGTTCTGCCGCCGTCTTCAGCCATCGGGCCGCTTCTTCCGGGTCCCCCAGATCCCGGCACACAAGTCCCAACCGGCACATGGCTTCCCTGTCCCCCATGTCCGCAGCCGCCTGATAAGAGGCCGCCGCCTGCTGCCGGTCTCCCTTGTCCAGGGCCTTCCGGGCGTCCTTTTTGAAATTTTCCACCTGAGCCGCGGCCACTGCCTCATAAGGCGGGGCAAACCGGATATTATAGAAGCGGATCTTTTTGGCTGCAAAATCCAGAGGCTCCGTCCCTTCATAGGCAAACTGGAGATGGTCACCGAACCCGTAATAAGAAACATGTTCCAGCTCCGGATAGAAGGGAAGGGTCTGGTCGCTGGCATTGACCAGCACAACCCGTTCTTCCTCATACCCTTCCGGATACTCCCGCATCAGATACTGGAGAGCCGCCATTTCCCCAGGGGTCCTGATGGCCTGGCCTTTTTCAATGCCCAGGCAGTCCACCCAATAGGGAAAAGGGATGTTCCCTTTCTGATGGAGGCCGCTCCATAAATCCCCGGCCAGGGAAAGCCCCTCTCCTTCCGCATCCGCCACTTTCAGGATATCCGGAATGGCCTCCGGGGCCAGTTTCGCCATGGCCCGGTATACGGAACGGCTGTCCGCAGTCTGGGTCAGGCAGTCACAAAGGGTCTCCATGGCCGTTTCTTTGCTGCAGCGGCCTTTTTCCATCATCACCTCGATGTTGTCCAGCCGGCTCTCCACTTCTTTGTTCCGGAAGCTGAAGGGAGGGAGCTTGTGATGCTCTGTCAGGGTCACCATCAGGTAGTTGACCAGCCAGACGGAAATCACGTTGTCCGCCAGATTGCCCCCCAGGCTCCCGTAATTCCGGCGGTCCAGACGCTGCCGGATGAACCGTTTGGCCCTGTCTGAATAGGAATTGCCCGTAACAGCCCGTCCCAGGGCGCTCAGTCCGTCGGAAGCCATGTTGAGCATGCCGGCTTTCACCGCACCGGTAATGGCCCCGGTGATGCCGAAGCCGCCTCCCTGCCAGTGGGCCTTGTTCATCTCTTTTTCTTCCCCCAGCTGCTCCAGGTAGCGGGAGATCGCCGCCTGGTCTTCGGCCAGCCCGGTAACCAGTTCTGTTTTCTTGTACTGCTCAAAAAGTCTGTCTTCCAGATCTTTTTTACTTACAAAATCGATGCCGTGATTGAGCAGGACTTCCACCGCCGCCTCTATGGAAGGATCGCAGGCATTAAAGATGATCCTGGTCAGGTCCCTCACCAGGGAAGCCGGGTCCGTGTATTCCTCCACCGCAACGTGTTCCCGGATATACCGGCCCACAAGCCGTCTCTGCCGGGCCCCTTCCCGGTTGAAGGGGGCCCACAGCTGCCGCCGCAGGGCCAGAGGCCGGGGGAAATCGATGTGATATTTGGAAAGGATGACGCACTGGCTGCCCGGCACATCGGGCAGGGTTTCCTCCACAGGTGCAGGGGCCGTCTCTCCACCGGGCTTTCCGGATGCAGAAGGTGCCGCCGGGGCCGCTGTGCTGCCTGCCGGGGCCCCTGCCTCTTTGTCTGCCGCCGGGGCACTTTCCGGCACCGTACCGTTTGGCATTTCCGGCATCCTGGCCCCGCAGTTAAAGCAGAATTTGGCCCCATCCGGCAGTTTCGTACCACAATTTATGCAAAACATTTTCAGTCCTCCTCTGAAAAGATTTTCCTTATGTCAGTACTACTCTACCATACCTGGCCGGAGAAAAAAAGTATGAAAGAGGGCGGCCGGGCCCCTGGGGCCGTTTCTGACTTCTTGCCATGCCCTCCGGGCGGCCGGGACGGGTTTGCCTTCGGCGAACCCCTACGCCGTTGGGGTCAACGTATGGTACAAATGGCGGGCCGCCGGTTGGGCGGCTTCCTGGTGCCCAACCCCAACCGGAAGGTGCCGGGGCTGGTCCGGACTGCCCGGGAAAGCCATCTGGCACCGGCCAAGGGCAAGCAGGGCTGGGGGTTCATGGATTGAAAGAGGTACATAGTCTGTAAAAAAGGGGCTGCTGCCTGGGCAGCAGCCCCTTAGTCGGAAGTCCGGAGTCTGAAGTCGGAAGCCTCAGGACAGGATCCGCCTGGCTGGACGGATCCTTTTGATTATGTAAAACCAGAATCGAAATCAATCTGAGCCATCATTTCGTCCAAAGGTTCTACATATTCAAAAATTTGCATGCAAATTTAACATTCGGCTCCAGACTTCAGACTCCAGACTTGAGCCGCTACGCGGCTCTACAGCTAGGGGGTGCTGCGCGTTCCGCGCAGCACCCCCTCTTTTTTACTTCCCATGATGTTTTTCACTGTCTTCCACGGTCCGCACCCTTTCGATGGTGGGCTTTCCGTGTCTGTCTTTTTCGATCACGTCGATGCGGATGTATTTCAGTTCTCCGTCGAATTCCTTCACCAGTTTCCCCAGGGTCCCATCCTGGTCCAGGGCCGGGTTGGAACCAGCTCCGGCCATAATGGCCCGGTAGATCACCGCGGCGAATTCGTACCGGGTCATCATCCGGTTCCCTTTGAACTCTCCGTCTTCATATCCTTCCACAATACCGGCTCTGGCCAGTTTGGTCACGTAGTCATAGGCCCAGTGGTTTTCAGGGATATCCGGGAACAGGGCATCCTTGTCCACCTTTATCACGGTCCGGCCGGCCATCTGGTTCATCAGGGTCTTCAGCTGCTGCATCTCCCCTTCCTGCTTGGCCACCAGTTCCTTCAGGCCCCGGATTTCCTTGGCCATGGCCACCCGGCTGTTGGATACGTGGTTGTGCTGACCCAGCTTGAAGGTGGCGCCAATGTTCACCATGTTTTCACCGCCGCCGGTGCTGCCTCCCAGGCTGAACATCACGTCTTCGTTGGGCCGGTAGAAGGCCCCCAGGGCCACGGCGTTGGCGCCGCTGTAGCTGCCGGCCCCTACGGCAAAGTCCAGTTTGTCGTCAGGATCGAAGTCCAGAGGATGGAGGGCCGCCAGGGCTGCGGAGTTGGCCCCTACCCGGTCCACCCGGGCGCCCAGTTTATTCACACTGTTGCCCAGCTGGTTGATGGCCCGGCCGGTCTGCTGGAGCTGGCTTACGTTCACCGCATCGGTCGGTGCCGTCCCCGGTGCCACATTGTGGATCTGGTTGCCGCCCATGTCCACCTTGCCGTCCTGGACAGTGATGGTCCGGTTGGCATCCCCGGTCTTCACGATCAGCCCGCTGTTGTTGATGGTGGTGCTGCCGGTGGTGACGCTGTTGAGGCCGGTCAGGTCTTTGGCCAGGCGTACATTGAGGGTATTATCGTCCCCTCTCACGATACCGATGTTTTTGGCATCGCTGACGTCTGCGGCACCGCCTTTGATGTTCAAAGTCTTGCCCAGGTCCACGGTCACATCTTTGCCGTCATCACCCTGGAACTTGCGGCCGCTGTTCACCTTGTCGCTGACCGTCTTCAGCTGATCTTCCGTAGCGGCCCGGCCGTTCTGGATGTGTTCTCCATCCCATTTCCGGTTGTCCAGACCGTTCAGGTAGTTCCCGTCTGCCGGATTGCTGTCTCCCGCTGTATTGGACTGCTTGCCCAGAGTCATGGTGCTGTCACCGGACCCGATGACTACCTGGCCGTTGGAGCCCTTGATGGCAACCTGCTTATTGGGATCATTGCCCAGGATGATATCATCATTCAGGTTCACCGTATGGTCATCCTTCACGGTGATATTCTTGCCGCTCTTGGCTTCCGAAGCCTTTGCTTCATTCTTGGCCAGCTGCTTCACATCCCCGATGCTGGCCGCATTGTTGTCGCCGGCATCGGCATACTGCTTGCCGTCAATGCCGCTGGCAATGTTGGTAATCTGCTTGGCCCCGCCGTTGATGCCGTCTTTGGTGATGGTGATGTCACCGACTTTGACTTCGTTAGTCTTCACCCCATCTTTATTGATGGTCGTTTCGCCAGCCTTGATGCTGCCGTCTTTAGTCAGGTCGACATCTTTATTCAGTTCAACTTTGATGGCTCCATTGTCTATGGAAGTCTTGATGTTGCCAGCTTTTTCCACAGTGCCATCAGCCTTGTAGGTCGTGTCACCTTTAATCTGGATAGCCTTGCCCAAATCCTGCTTGACAATCTTGTCAGCGCCTTTTTCATCAGACGTCAGGGCAAAACCACCGCCCTGGTTCTGATTGGTGATGGAGCCGACAATATCGCGGAGCTGCCCTTCCGTAGCGGCCCGGTTTTCCGTCACATGGTCCTTGTCCCACTTGGTGTTGTTCAGACCAGTGATGTAGTTACCGTTGGCCGGATTCTTGGTGTCGGAATTGGTCTGTCCGCCGATGGTGATTTTGTTGTCACCGCCCACCATGACCTTGGTGAAGTCCGGCGTATCGGTCATGACGATTTCCAGTCCGTCGCCACTCTTGCGGACGCCCAGGTTCTTGCTGGATGCCTTGGCTACAGCGTCTTTATCCAAGCCGCCTTTGATGGACAGGGTCTCATTCAGCTTCCGGGTGACTTCCTGGCCGTCGTTGCCCACGAATTTCAGCCCGTCGTCCAGGGTGGCCACGGTCTGAGCATTCTGGCCATCCTTATCGGTATAGACAATGCGGGTGATGTCCGTGCCGCTAAGATTTTCCTTGCCGGTCTTGCCATCTTTTCCTGCCTGTCCCTTTTCCGTCTTGATGATGGTAGTACTGTACCTCTGTTTACCGTCGGTCCCCGGGAGACCATCTTTGCCGGTGAGGCCAATGGAGCCTTCCTGACCGTCCGCACCGTCTTTGCCCAGGGCCAGATTGTCGTTGAGCTTGATGTTGTAGGTCATGAGGCCATCGCTGTCTCTTTCAGCAGCAATCATCAGGTTGCCGTTCTTTTTGTCATATTCCCCATAGGTATTGGTCCCCGGATCAGCGGTTGCCGGATCAGACTTGTCGTTGACCGTGACCACGGTACGCTTGCCGGCAGCTGTGGTGGCATTAGTGATGGCTTCACTGACTTTGGCCAGCTGATCTTCGGTGGCAGCCCGGCCACTGACATAATCCGGGGCCGTTACACTCCAGTCCTTATTGGACAGACCAATCGTATAACTGCCATCAACCGGATGGTTGCCCTTGTTGGTGGTCAGTTCCGTGTTGGTGAAGTGGCCAATCGTAGCATCACCGGCCTGCAGGGTGCCATCATCCAGATTTACATGTTTGGCCAGCCGGATGTAGAGCTTGCCATTATCATCTTTTGTCACACCGATATTGGCGTCCGTCAGGTCACCCTGGGCTTTGCCCACGATATCCAGCCGTTTATTGAGCTTCTTGTTGATGACTTTTGTATCATCATTCTGGCCGTCATCGCCGGCGAACTTCAGGCCGTCATCGAGCGTAGCTACGGTCTGGGGGTTCTGCCCATTTTTGTCCGTATAGACGATACGGGTGATGTCCGTGCCGTCCACGCCAGGTTTGCCATTCTTGCCGTCAGCACCGGGCTGTCCTTTTTCCGTACGGATTATGGTGGTGGTGATGCCATCAGCGCCGTCTTTCCCGTTGATGCCGATGTACCCATCCTTGCCGTCATTCCCGGCTTTGCCTTCCTGGCCTACCACCACGCTGTCCGCAGAGATGTTCTTGTCCATGAGTACATGGATGGTGGTGTTGCCATCCGCATCCTGTTCCACGGAAGTCAGCAGATTCTGACCGGAGTATTTGTCCAGTTCTTTCGTGCCGGCCCCCTTGATGTTGATGGTGCTGTTCAGTTTATTGCCCACCGGATTGGCTGTTTTGCCGGCCACCGGCATATTGGCCCCGAATTTCAGGCCGTCATCCAGGGTGGACACGGTATGGGTCGTAGTGCCGGCTTCACCGTCCTGATAGACAATGCGGGTGATGCCGTCGGTGCCGTTGACACCAGGCGTACCATTCTTGCCATCGGTGCCATTCTTGCCGATGGTCTTGATGATGGTGGTCACTGTGCCGTCAGCGCCGTCCTTGCCGGTGATGCCGATCTGGCCGTCTTTGCCATCCTTGCCGCTGACTGTCACCGTGTTGGCCGTCAGGTCCTTGTCCATCTTGATGGTGATATTGCCGTCGGCATCGACTTCGGTGGTCAGGTTATCTTCGCTGTAGTCATGGCCTGTCTTGAGATCACTGCCCTTAATGGTCACTTTGCCGCCCAGTTTGGCATTATAAGCCGTGCCGGAGTTGGCCGCGAAATTGAGTCCTTTATCCACTTCTTCCTTGGAAGCCAGGCCGGAGAGCGTGATGGTCTGCTTCGTTGCTTCTGTACCATTGGCATCCTGCACAGTGATCGTCAAATCACCATTATTATCAACGGTGTACTTGCCGTCCTTGCTGGCAGGGTTCTTCACCAGGCGCATATCCGACTGCATGACTTTATCAAGGCTTACATTGAAGGTAGTGCCGTCATTCTTGGTCATGATCAAAGTCTTGCCATCATTCGACACTTCGCCCCTGGTGACATAGTAATCGTGAAGATTGGAAATCGTGCCCTCGAGGCCATTGGTGCCGGTAAGAGCCGCCGAGCCTTTGCCGGATTCATCATAGGTAGCATTGCCGCCGGTGATGTATTTATCGCCGTCTACCGTGCCATGCTTGATATCTTCGGCAACCTGTTTGAGCTGATCTTCCGTAGCCGCCCGGCCGCTCTGGATCTGACTGCTGTTCCAACTCGTATTTTCTAATCCAGTGATATAGTAGCCCGGGCCGGGGTTGGCGCTATTGCCGCCGGACTGCTTGCCGATGGTGATGCCGCCGGTGTAGCTGCCTGAAGCATCCTTATCGCCTGTTACGTTAATCGTCGTAAAGCGCACCGTATCATCCGTTCTCACAGTAACATCGTCGCCGCTGCCGGAGATGATGATGTTCTGTCCCTGCTTGAAGTTGACCTTCCTGCTGGTAGGCGTCACATCTTTCTGCTTGCCGTCGTTGACATCCAGTTCCCAGCCGGCATTGACCGTGTCAGATACCGTCTTGAGCTGGTCTTCCGTAGCCGCCCGGCCGCTGACGATACCGTTGGCATCGGGGTTCCAGGTCGTGTTGGTCAGGCCCGTGACAAAGGTGCCGTCTTCCGTCTTGGCCTTGTCGCCATCCTTCTTAGTGGTGGCAACGCCGGTCTGACTGCCGATGGTCACGCCACCGATGCTGCCCTTGCCAGTACTGCCATCAAAGCTGACTTTATCACCAACCGTAATAGTGCCCTTCGTACCGTCGATGGTAACTTTCTTACCGTCATCGCTGCCCAGCGTGATGCTGTCGTTGAGCTTGACCGTGTTCTTGCCGCCGGCAGCCGCATCATTGTAGGTGACGGTGATATTCGAGTCGCCAGTGAGCTTGGCTGCATCCGTGGTGCTGCCCGCGATATTCTTGACATCGCCGATATTGGCGCCGTTGGTGTCCGTGTTGTAGGTCGGTTTTCCATCAGCCGTGCCGTCGGAGCCGCTTCCCATGTTGTTAACCTGGTTGCCGCCAAAGGAAATCTGGTCGCCGTTGATGATGACGTTCTTGGTCTCATCGCCTGCATTGTTGGTAATCTTGATGCCGCTGTCGTTCTGGACGGTCTTGCCGGTGGTGACGGAGTTCAGGTCCTTGAGGTCCTTGGCCAGTTTCACGGTCAGGGTGTCGGTGCCGTTGGAGACCACGCCGATGTTGTTATCGGTCAGTTTATCCTTTTCCGTCACGCCGCCGTTGATGGTGGTCTTCTGGTTCATGGTCCGGGCAAAGCCGGTGTTGTCCAGTGTGCCATCGGTCTTGATATCGCCGGCGTAGATCTGGCCGTCATCCATGGTGGCGACTTCATACGTATGGCCCTGGTCATCCTTATAGTGGAGGCGAGTGGCCTGGGTGTCATTACCGGCGGAGGTGATGTTCTGGCTGTCCGTCAAGGTCTTGGTACCGTAGGCGGCATTGGTATCCGCCTTGGCCGCCTTGCCGTCCTTGTCCGTCAGGTCCGGATTGCCGGCAAAAATCACATCGCTGGTGGTAACCGACGTAAAGGCCGGATTCTCGTCCATGAGGATGGAGATATCCCCGTTTTCCGCAATCCGGGTGGTCAGGTTGGCGGTACTGTAGCTGTGGTTAGCCGCTTCGTCGCTGGCCTTGATGGAAATCGTATCTCCCAGTTTCCGGCTGACCACCTTGTAGCCCTTGTAGTTGTCCGTGGTGTTGGAAGCATCTTTGGTGTTTGTGGTGAAGCTCAGGCCCGCCCCTTTCAGCTGGGCCACGTTCACCGCATCTGTATCCAGGGACCCGGCTGCCACACCGGTGATCTGGCGGGTCAGCAGGCTGCCTTCCGTGTCGTTGCCGATGGCAAGGGCGTTGGCATTGGAAACCCAAGCCGCGGAAGTATTTGTGCTGGCAGTTCCTGTCAGCACATCATAGCCCTTGGATCCGCTGGCACGGTTGGCCAGAGCCCCGCTGCCCAGAGCCACGCTGTCCGCCAGGGTTGCCTTGGCGCCGCTCCCGATGGCGGCCGCGTTAGTTGCAGCGTCTGTTGTGGTAGCGCCGAGGGCCGCCAAAGAATTCTTGCCGGCGGCGATGGAATTCTCACCAAAGGCGGTGGAGTTCTCACCGGAAGCAAGCGTCTTGTAGCCGAAAGCCGTGGCACCTGCCGCAGCGGCCTTGGTGTCGTTGCCGAAGGCCGTGGCGTAGTCGCCAGAAGCCTCGGTGGAATAGCCGAAGGCCGTGGCATCTTTATAGCCGTCGATGTTGTAGCCGTTCGTTCCTTCATGGGCTTTCGTCAGCACATTGTCCGGCGTAATGGCGACTTCTGTACCATTAATCGTAGTTTTGGCTGAAGAGGTCTTCTTCTGGCCATTGTAGACTTTACCGTTCGTACCTGCCGACGTATCAATGGTAACATTTCCATTGGCATCGACATTGACCTTCCAGAGACTGCCCTGATAATCACGGACGTAGGTGTTGCCATCCTTGCCGGCCAGAACCACATAATCGTGGAGTTCGCTGCCGCTGTCGATTGGCATCTGCTTGATGCCGGCAGTATGAACTTTATTATCAGCAGCAGATGTGTACGTGTAGGCAAGATTGCCATGGACATCCATCTGTTCTGTCTTATTCGTGTCATCTTCCGTGTATTTGTTGGTCACAGCACCATTCTCGTCGAGTTTGGCACCAGCGATGGTATCCGTGCCCCAGGCCGTTGATTCTTCATCGGCGGCGACGGTGGCGTTACCCCAGGCTGTGGAATACTGTGCCAGAGCACGGGTACGGTTGCCAAAGGCCGTGGCGCCCGTGGAAGAAGCGCGGGTATCGTTGCCGAAAGCGACGGAGTCATTGTACTTGGCAATGGTCTTCTCGCCAAAGGCCAGGGAACGGCCGCCGAGAGCCTGCGTGTCTTCGCCGAAAGCCACGGACTGCTGGCCACTGCCGTCATCTGCACCTGCCACCGTATTATGGCCAAAAGCCAGAGAAGCAGCACCTTTAGCCTGAGCACCCTGGCCAAAGGCCGTGGAAGATGCACCGCTGGCCGTATTGATAATATTGACAATATTTCCTTTTTTATCAGTGGTTTCCAGCCCGCCAAAGGCCGTGGCATACTGGCCCGTAGCCTTGGCATTCTTGCCGATGACCGTGGCACCCTTTCCCTCTGCCTGAGCGCCATTGCCGATGGCTACAGCAGAGTCGCCCGTCGCCTTGGCGCTGACACCGGCTGCCATGGAATTTTTAGCCACAGCACCTTCGTTGGTATAGTTGGTATCTGTTTCCGTATCGGGAGACCAGACGCTGTAGTCATGGACATTGACCTTCTGGGTGGCCGCTTTCAGCTGGGCCACGTTGACGGCATCCGTATCCAGAGTACCAGCAGCCAGATTGTTCAGCTGGCGGGTAATGGCAGTGGCAGTGATTTTGCCATCCCCATCCCGTTCTTCTGCCCGGCCGATGGAAACAGCTTCGTCCGTGGACTGCCAGGTTGAGGTATCATCCACAGAAGCCATGCCGGTCCGCGGGTCATAGCCTTCGATATTTTTATCCGCCCCGGATTTGGAATTTTTCCCCAGGACAATGGAGTTGGCCCGCCAGGCATTGGTCCCTTCGCCGATGGCAATGGCGTTTTCACCCCAGGCCCCACTGTTCTGTCCCAAGGCAATGCCATGAGCCGTGGTCCCGGCTCCGGATCCCAGGGCAATGCTGTAATTCCCCCAGGCTCCTCCGCCACCCAAAGAAACAGCATTTTGTCCCGTAGCATTGGAACCAGCCCCTACGGCAGCGGACTGGTATCCGGAAGACTGAGCATTATAGCCTACAGCCGTACCTGTATTGGAGGCTTTGGTTCCAGAGCCTATACCTGTACTTGCATAGGATACATTGGAATTGTAGCCCAAAGCCACGCCATAATTCTGATTTGTCGTAGCATTGGAACCGATGGCCGTAGAATAATTTGCATCTCCGCCAACATGGGCACCGCCAATGGCTGTTGCGTCCGTAACCGAATCATCATAATAGCCATTACCTTCCACGGTGGAACTCTTGCCGATAGCCGTCACATTCTTTCCTCTGGCACTGGCTCCGCCAACGGCCGTAGAATTTTCCCCTCTTGCTGAACTCATGTTCCCCAGGGCCGTAGAATAATTACCTTGTGCATTTGTTCCATACCCTGCCGCTGTAGCCGAAGAGCCGGAAGCCGCAGCACTCAAGCCCACTGCTGTAGAATTGCTTCCACCAGCAGCCGACTGAAAACCGACGGCCGTACTCTGGCCGCCGGAAGCGGTTGAACCACGTCCTACGGCAGTTGCATTATCGGAAGCCACACCGCCTACAGAAACGGCATTATCGCCCGAGGCTGTACCACCCACGGTAACGGCATGACTGCCACTGACTGCAGAATAAGCCCCAATGGCTGTACTCTGTTGACCCGTTGCTGAAGAGCCGCTGCCTACGGCCGTTGCCTGTGAATTTCCAGCTACACCGCCGATAGAAACTGCATGATCCGATGTGGCAGAACCGCCAACAGTGATGGCATACGGGCCGCTGGTGGATGACCCGGAACCAATGGCAACATTGTAATCACTGTTGGTATACCCGCCAATAGCAATAGAACTGCTACCGGCAGCACTAACCCGATTGCTGCGATAATCTGAACCGATGGCAATAGAATTACTTCCAATCGCATGTCCACCGATAGCCACAGCTCCTTCCTGCTGGGCACTGGTCCCGGAACCGATGGATACGCTGTCTTTCCCCATGGCTGCAGCCCGGTATCCGTAAGCAGAGGCATCTTCTCCCGACGCATAGGTCTGGGTACCCACAGCCGTGGCATTGTTCCCCTTGGCCACAGCGCTGACCCCGGCGGCCAGGGCATTGTCGCCGGTGGCGCCATCGTTGAGGTAGTTGTTGTTCCCGGCTGCATCCGTATCTGCTGTGGTCTTCACGCTGTAGTAATGGGTCATGGCGTTTTTCAGCTGAGCCAGGTTGACGGCATCACTGTCTTCACTGCCGGCGGCTACGCCGGTGATTTGGCGGCTGACGCTGCCGCTGCCTACGGAAAGGGCGCCTTCTGTGGATTTCCAGGCCAGGCCGCTCTGGGTGGACGTGGTGCCGGTCTTGGGGTCCCAGCCGGTAATGCCGCCGGAGCGGTCTGCTTTCGAATCTTTACCCAGAGCAATGGAGCCTTCCACGCTGGCATTAGTATTTTTGCCGATGGATACGGCATTTTCACTGGCCACAGCCGTATCCCCCACTGCTACGGCGGAATTGTCCGCAGTGGAATTGTACCCTACTGCCACGGCGTTGTTCCCGTTGGCGGTCACACTGGACCCGGCGGCGATGGAATTGCTGGCGGCCTGGTAGAGGGTGACGGAATAGAGTTTATCCAGGTTGTCGGATTTCTGGTAGTTGTATACCGGCTTGCCGTCTTTCTGGTCGGCCTTTGCGGCATCACTGGTGATTTCGGTTTTGGTGGTTTCTACCCCGGTATCCGGATCTTTGACCGTATAAGTATGGACGTACTGGGGCACAGTAGTGGTGTTGCCGTCGGCGTCCCGGAACACCTGGGGCACCTGGGTGGGATTGCCGCTGCTGTCCTTGTACCAGGCGGCATTGTCGGTAGATGTAGTCTTGTTGCCGTCTTTGTCGGCGTAATAGGTTATGGGTTTGTTGGTGATTTTTGCCGTGTTGCCGATGGCGGTGGAATTGTCCCCTTCAGCCTTGTTATTGTAACCTACAGCTGTGGAGCCGCCGGATTCAGTGGAGGTGTCCAGTTTATGGGCTGCCCCTTCCCCGTCTACCAACTTGGTATTGGCTGCATCCATGGGCTGGCCGTTTTTGGTGGTATCCCCTTCCGTTACGTTGCGGAGGGTATCGCTTTGGGTACCAATGGCAGTGTTATTTTCACCTTTTTTGTCAGTGCTTTGGCCTTGAACTACTTTCCCTACAGTCAGATTGCCCTTGTTATCGTAAGCCGCGGCGCCCCCATTGCCCAGATCAACCGTTTTATCCGCCGCCCATGCTCCTGAGGGCCAGGTGAGGCCCAGAGCCAGGGCCAGAGTCAGGGCATATACCCCCCCGGTATATTTTTCCGCTGGGAATGTTCCTTCCCGTGGTTCCGGGCGATTTCCGATACCACTACCCAGCTGTTCCGCACTTTGCTCCAGATGACCTTGTAGATCCTGTTCATAGGTCTCCCCCTTGCTCAATTTCACCGGAATCACCGTTTCTGCCATATTTCTATACTGTCTGTATTTTGGCATTCCAGTAACGATTTATTCTTATCAGCTGTAGATTTTCATTCCTGTCTGCAATCCATTCTGCTGAAATTACATTTCTCATTGTAATATGTTGTATTTCAGTCTTCAATAAGGAATTTACGCCAAATGAATAAAATTGTGATAATGAATAAAAGATGAAAATAAAGTGAGGAATTTGTGGATATTTGTATTTTTATCATTTTTGCAGTTGTTACAGGTAGATTGTGGGGAGCGAGTCTGTCGTTGGTCGTTCATCGTTGTGGAGACCAGATGCTGACGCATCTGGTTCTGAACGTATGGCCCGACCGACGGCCGGGAAGGACGACGGCGCCGGGTACTGCGGCGCCTAACCCACCACCAGCCTTGCGGCTGGTCCCCCGCCCTTGCAAAGGGCGGATATACGCTCGGGCCTTCGGCCCATTGTTTATTTCAGTACAAGGGCGAAGCCCACGTACTTGTTATCCGCCCTTTGCAAGGGCGGGGGACCGTTGCGCCTGCGCAATGGTGGTGGGTTAGCAGCCCCCTGAGCTGCGTTTCCATTCGGGAGCATTTGCCTCCGGCAAAAGGTCTCCTTTGGCGTGAGGCGGTCCGGCCCCACCGTCCCTGCTCTTCACTCTTCACTCTACACTCTTCACTATTTTTTTCATTCGTTGTTCCACCAACTGTTTTTTTCAGGTTCCCGGGCTATACTGGAACCATAAAGAGGCCCGGTCACCGAATACCGGTGCCGGGCCCAATGTAAAGGGGAGTGACTGTTATGAAATTCAAGGTTAACGAAAATTGTATCGGCTGCGGGCTGTGCGAAGGGACCTGCCCTGCTGTGTTCCATATGACGGACGCCGGTGTGGCGGAAGCCATTCCCGATGTTGTTCCGGCTGAAGAAGAAGCCAATGCCCTGGCTGCCATGGAAGGCTGCCCGGCAAGTGCCATTGAAAAAGTAGAAGACTGAGAGTAAGGAAAAAAGACCGGCGGCTGCCGGTCTTTTTTTTGTCAGCGGTCAGCGGCCGATAGAGACCAGATGCTGCCGCATCTGGTTTTGAACGTTTTTGCCCCCTGGGCGGCCGGGATGGGCTTGCCTGCGGCAAGCCCCTACAGCGTTGGGGTCAAAGATCCATCAGGAAAACCATAGGGACGGAATTGTCGGGGCATCTGTGTTTTTCTGACCAGCAGCCCGAATGTCCGACGGAGACGCCGCAGGGGCGGGCCGAAGGCCCGCCCTTCCCGGCCCTTACAGCTTCGGCAGCTTCTCCACTCCTGCCACCGGGCAGTCGTACTGGCCGTTGTTCTTGGCCTGGAATTCTTCTTTGGCGGCTGTCAGCAGGGCCGGGTCTTCCAGGACTTTCACCGCAGTCAGGGCGATGACTTTGCCGGCGGTGAGCATGCCTTTCTGGCCGATGCTGGAATTCACCTGGCCGGTTTTGTACCAGGAATGGCCCGGAGTGCCCAGGGCTTCGGTGGCCACGTTGAAGTAGTAGGTGGGAGCGATGAAGCCCACGTCCCCCACATCGGTGGAGCCGAAATCCAGTTCTTCCCGGTCGGGATCAAAGTCCTTGATCTCCGTATCCAGGGGCCGGGCCAGTTTTTCTTCCAGCCGGTCCCGGCCGTACCGTTTCAGGATCATGTCCTTTTCTTTGGTCTTCATGCTGTCGCTGAAGGAATCGGTAAAGGCTTTGGCCAGGGCGAAGTCCCGGTCATCCCATTGGGGCGCACCGATGGCGTGGAAGGCTTCGGTGGCTGCCTGGGCCAGGACTTTGTTGTTGATGTATTCGGAATAGCCGGATTCCCGTTCCACAGTGACCTGGGTGCCGCAGATGAGAGCCGCCCCCCGGGCCACGTCGTCCAGCCGGGGAACGATTTCCTTCACCTGCCGGTAATAGGGGGCCCGGACCACATAGCGGACCGCCGCATGGTCCTGGACCACGTTCGGGGCCCGGCCGCCCACGTCCAGATAGGCGTAGTGGATCCGGGCTTCCATGATCACGTGTTCCCGGAGGTAATTGGCCCCCACCCCCATGATCTCACAGGAATCCAGGGCGCTGCGGCCCAGTTCGGGAGCGCCTCCGGCGTGGGAGGTGATGCCTTTGAACTTGTAGGTCCGGCACACGTTGGCGTTCAGGTGGGGGGTGGCGGTGCGGTTTTCCGGAGCCGGATGCCAGGTAAGGAAGAAGTCCACCCCGTCAAAGGCCCCGTCCCGGGCCATGAAGGCTTTGCCGCTGAGGTTTTCTTCTGCCGGAGTACCGAAATACACCACGGTGCCCGGTTTGCCGGTTTCTTCCAGATAGTCCTTCAGGGCCAGGGCGCCGGCCAGTGCCCCGGTGCCCAGCAGGTTGTGGCCGCAGCCATGGCCGGGGCAGCCTTCGTGTTCCGGCTTTTTCACCGGGCAGCCCGCTTCCTGGCTGAGTCCCGGCAAAGCGTCGTATTCTCCCAGGATCCCCACCACCGGGCGTCCCTTGCCCCAGACGCCTTTGAAAGCAGTGGGAATGTTCACCAGATGACGGGTAACGGCGAACCCGTGGTGTTCCAGGGCCTCACAAAGGGTTTCGGCGGACCGGGTTTCTTCGTAGCCCACTTCCGCCAGTTCCCAGATTTTCCGGCTCAGGCCGATCAGTTCCTCCCGGTACCGGTCATCCACCGCCCGTTCAATGATTTTCTGTGCATCCATACCATCACGCTCCCTAGAATAGAAGATGGTTTCATTATAGCACAAAGAAGGGGCTGCTTTTCCAGGCAGCCCCTTTACTCACAGATACTTCTTCTCCAACCGTTCCAAAATTCCCAGGTAATGGTCCTGGACCCCTTTGGCCCCTTCTTCTTCCTCGAATTTCCTGCTTTTGGCGTCGATGTCCGCCAGGTCTTCCGGGGTCAGCTGGTTTTCGGCGAAGGTGTACACCACGTTGTTTTCCTTTTCCACGTGGCGCTTCAGCAGCCGTGCGTAGCCCATGGCTTCCGTCAGGATGTCCAGCTTGTATTCGGTCTTGGGATTCTTTTCGTATTCATCCAGGGCGGTGGCCAGGCTCATGGCGTGGTCCCGGCCCAGGTCGTGTTCCACCAGCATCCCGTGGGTCACCAGGTTATCCGCCACCCGGCCCAGCTTCTGCACCATCACCGGGAACAGGAACTTTTCTTCCTTCCCGTGATGATGTTTGTCCGCATAGTTCCGGATGAAATCCACCATGTCCCGAAAATCCCCCACGTCCACCGGAGACAGTTCCAGGATCCCGATGCAGGCCTGGCGGATCACTTCCAGCATCCGGCTGATGTTCTCATGTTCTTTTTTCATGCACTCAATGCTGTAGGTCATGGTTCTTCCTCCTTCAGGCCGCTTTGGGACGGAGCACGTAATGGGTGTGGTCTTCCTGTTCCAGGGTGTAGCCGGTGTTTTCCAGCATCCCTTCCATCATGGCATCCCGCAGGATGTAGTACACCCGGGGGTTCACGTCCGCTTCCTGCCAGTAGCCCCCGTGGAGATCATCGGTCTGGTCCCAGGCGAAGGCATCCGGATTCTGGTCGGTGACCTGGTTCACCCGGTCGCAGGGCATGCCGTTCAGGAAGGCGTCTTCAAAGGCCCGGTAGATGGCGGAAGCATCGGCGTCCGAACCCAGAGCCCGGTCCTGGCCCACTTCCCGGGCCAGTTTTTCCAGTTCCGGCAGCAGGTTGTCGTTGTGGTGGAGCAGGGCGGACACCAGCTGGGCATAACGGCCTTCCGCATCGTGGATCCGGCCCTGGAGCCAGCCGTGGATGTTGGTGGTGTCGATCAGTTCGTCCAGAGGACGGGTTTCTTCCTTTACATAGTCAGCTGCCGGTTTGTCCCCGGTGCCCCAGCCCTGTTTTTCCGCTTCTCCGGCGATCCGGGCGATGATGGCTTCCTGGAGCTGGATCTTGCCGTACAGCCAGTGATGGATGGGTCCCAGAAATGCGCTCATGGTCTCCCCTCCCCTCAGTTTTCCGCCAGAGCGGCGTTCACAGCGTCAACCACCTTCTGAGGGTCCAGCCCGTGGACGAAGGCAGCGTCATTCAAAGATTCCATCTGGGAAGAAGGGCAGCCCAGGCAGTGCATCCCTACAGCCTGGAGAGCCGGGATGGCTTCCGGATGTTCAGCACAGATCTTGCCAACCAGCATTTCGCCCGTGATTTTCTTTGCGTTTTCCATTTTCATTTCCTCCATTGTATGATGATTTTTGTTTTTCCTTATCAGCAGAACCTGGCCTTGCGGCAGGTTCTTTGTTTCCTTACATGTCATAGTATACGGGAGGAACAAAAAAAGATATGTTGTTTTAACAACATATCTTGGTTTTCTTTATTCAGTTTCGGGATTTTCCGTCTCTTCCGTCTTGGCCTCTTCCAGGGCTGCGGGCTCAGGGTCTTCCACCCGGTGGGGATACAGCAGGGAATCTCCCCGGCCCGGGGTCAGATAGTACCCGTAATTTTTCAGATACCGGTACATGACTTCCACCGTGTGGAGCATCTTTTTCTGAGCGTCCTGGCTCAGGTCTTCCGGGCCGGCAGGAGGCGCCATGGGCATCCGCAGCACATTGGCCCCGCTCTGGACGCTGAGGATCTGGCCGTGGGCATGGATCCGCCGGATGGACCAGGGAGCCACAATGTTGGCCCGGGGGAACAGGATCCGCAGCACCGCCGTAAGCCGCAGGTATTCTTCCAGGGCCATCCGGTCCTGCTGGTAGAAAGGTGTCCCCTCTTCCGGCAGGAAGGGGGTCAGGGTGATGGAATGGGGAGCCAGCTCCTGGAGCAGGGTCAGATCCCGGACCAGGTATTCCGCCTGTTCATAAGGGGCTCCCACCAGGAACCCGGTATCCGTTTCAAAACCCAGGTCTTTCAGATCGTTGATGCAGGCGATTTTGGTGGACAGGGAATGGGTGGGAGGATGGAGCCGGGAAAAATGGAGAGGATCCGCGGTCTGGAAGCTGAGGAAATACCGCTGGGCCCCGGCCTGGTGGAGCCGGTGGTAGGACTGGCGGCTCCGTTCCCCGATGGACAGCCCCAGGGCACAGTCCGGGAACTGCTTTTGCAGGTTCCGGAGCAGGTTGCACATGATCATGTCCGTATAGTAGTGGTCTTCCCCGCCCTGGAGCAGGAAGGACCGGATCCCCATCTGGTACCCCAGTTCGCAGGCGCCCCGGATCTGTTCCCAGTTCAGCCGGAAACGGGGCAGGTCGTTGTTCTCTTCCCGGCGGCGGCAGAACAGGCAGTTCTGGGGACAGTGGTTGGTGAATTCCAGCACCCCCTGGAAATGCACCTTCCGGTGGAACACAAAATTCATGGCCTCCTGGGCCCCCCGGAACAGCTTGGCCCGGAGCAGAGGATCCTCCGTCAGCAGGAGTTCTTTATACTCCTCCTCCGTAAGCACGGAATATTCCTTCAGCTTGTCCACCAGATCCACAATGTCCACCCGCCCTTTCCTTTTGATTGCAGTACTTTTATTATACACTAGGTTGGATAAAAAGAGTAGGCAGAGTTCCTTGACAAGGGAAAATCACTACGATATACTAACTCTGTTAGCTTATGGAGGGGTGGCCGAGTGGTTTAAGGCACCAGTCTTGAAAACTGGCGATTCCGCAAGGGACCGTGGGTTCGAATCCCACCTCCTCCGCCAAATATTGAAAAAAGAGCTGTTGCCCGGGCAACGGCTCTTTTTTTGTGCGGAATGGGCCCCTCTGGGCGGCCGGGATGGGCTCGCCTGCGGCTAGCCCCTACAACCTTGGGGTCAGGGATTCACCACGGAAAATTCTGAGGACGGGGTTGTTGGAGGATCCGTTTCTCTGACCGTTGTTGTCAGTCCCCGATTCCAACTTTGTACGGCAGCCCGGCCCATGGTTCTATATCCGCCCTTTGCAAGGGCGGGGGTATCCATGCCCAGCATGGGTGGTGGGTTAGCAGCCCACAGGGCTGCGTTTTCATTCAAAAGCATTTGCCCATGGCAAATGGTCTCCTTTAGCGGGAGGCGGTTGATGCATGGAGCGGGCGGCCCTGCCGTCCCGCTCTTCCCTCTGCACTCTTCACTCTGCCCTTTCAAACATGCATGAATAACGGTACTGTGATGGAGGCTTCTCCAAGAACTTGTTGACACATACAATACCGTTCCCGTAATTGACTTTCCTGTCTTTCTGGCCTATAATGGAATCAGCCAGAAGGACAAAAGGTGCATACTTGCACGAATACCCCCGGGGGGCTAGCCCGGGGGTATTTTTTGGCTAGTTGCCGTCTTTATCGTGCTCGTCTAACCATTTGCGAATAAGGGTATTCCCACCTTCGCTGCAATTGAAAAAAGAGCTGTTGCCCAGGCAACGGCTCTTTTTTTGTGCGGAATGGGCCCCTCTGGGCGGCCGGGAGGGGCTTGCCTGCGGCTAGCCCCTACGGCGTTGGGGTCAGGGATTCACCACGGAAAATTCTGAGGACGGGGTTATCGGAGGATCCGTTTCTCTGACCGTTGTTGTCGGCCCCCGATTCCAACGTTGTAGGGGCGCAGGGCCGGCGGTCTTATATCCGCCCTTTGCAAGGGCGGGGGTATCCATGCCCAGCATGGGTGGTGGGTTAGCAGCCCACAGGGCTGCGTTTTCCTTCAAAAACATTTGCCCATGGCAAATGGTCTCCTTTGGCGGGAGGCGGTTGATGCATGCCCTCTGGGGGGACTTACGGTTTGATTTTTTTAACCGGATTCCTTACCCAGTTGCTCTCTCGATGCCTTACCTCTTTTTTACTATCTTCCTTCTCTTCCATCTTCAACCAGCCAGCCACTCGTTTTCTCAGTTCTTCGCTGAAGCCTTCCAGATCGTCCTGGGTGATGGCTCCTTCGTGGATCAGGCAGAGGATGTTGCTGAACATCCGGGACCTGCGCATTTCGCAGAGTACGCCTGCATCTTTTCTGTGTTCCAGGAGTTCATCCTCCAGTTTATGGAACCTTTCGGCTGCCTGGGTGTCTTCTTCCAGGATGGCTTTATACTGTTCCAGCAGGGTGGCCATGTAATTTTCCTGCCAACCTGGAAGGCGTTTTCTGAACAGTTTCCAATCGGATTCGATGCACATGGTTGAAATTTCTCCTTTGGTTTCATTCATCGTGGGTCGTTCGTCGTTGTAGAGGCCCCTTGGGCGGCCGGGAAGGGCTTGCCTGCGGCTAGCCCCTACGGCGTTGGGGTCAGGGATTCACCACGGAAAATTCTGAGGACGGGATTGTTGGAGGATCCGTTTCTCTGACCGTTGTTGTCGGCCCCCGATTCCAACGTTGTAGGGGCGCAGGGCCGGCGGTCTTATATCCGCCCTTTGCAAGGGCGGGGGTATCCATGCCCAGCATGGGTGGTGGGTTAGCAGCCCACAGGGCTGCGTTTTCCTTCAAAAGCATTTGCCCGTGGAAAATGGTCTCCTTTGGGCGGGAGGCGGTGGTGCATGGAGCGGGCGGCCCTGCCGTCCCGCTCTTCCCTCTTCCCTCTGCACTCTTCACTCTGCACTTTTATCCTGCAGCTTCCTGCACTGTTCCTGGTTCAGCCGATACCATTCTTCCCGGGGCATTTTGTCCTTCAGGAACCGGTCGTAGTACTCGTCCACCCGGCACAGGAGGGGACGTTCCTGGTAGATGCGGCACAGGCGGGTGGCTCCGTCGTAATGGCGGCACACCCCGTCTCCCCGGTCCAGGTTTTTGGCCAGGGGGGTGCGGCCCACTTTTTTACAGCACTGGCCGCATTTACTGCAGGGAAACATGGTCCAGGCCCTGTGCCAGCATTTTTTCCGATTCCGGGGTCAGGGTCCCGTCTTCCCGGAGGAGAGGGGTATCCAGGACAATTTTCAGGGTCTTGGCCAAAAGGGCCGCCTTCCCCACCTGCTGTTTTTCTTCCGGGGTGTACTTTCTCCAGTCGGTTCCGCTGTGCCGGAGCACGGCCTGGAGCTGTTCCAAGCTGGCGGCGAAATGGCCTTCCAGAGTGTCCAAAAGGCTGCGGATCTGGTCCCCCCGGGTCCGGATGGCGTCCATGAGGGCGATATTGCTGTCGCACCGTTCTTCGAATTCCCTGACTTCTTCCCGGTAGGCCCGGGCCTGGTCCATGGCTTCGTCGGCCTTGTTTTCCAGGAAAATGCCGGCCACCATCAGGGCCGGTGCCGCCACGATGCCGCCCAGCACTGCCGTGCCTCCGGCGATGCCCAGGCCGCCGGCAGCCAGGGAACCTCCTCCCAGCCAGGCCAGGGTGGCGTTGGTGGCGGCGGCCCCGGAAAGGCCGGCAATGGCAGTACCAGTAGAGGCGGTGGCCAGGGCTCCTACGGCTCCGTAGGCTCCCAGGGCCATGGCGCCTCCGGCCAGGCCCCCTTCCACGGCGCCGGTGGAAAATTCCAGGGCCTTCTGGGAAGCAGCGGCGATTTCCTTCAGGGCCGGGCTGTCCGGCCGGAAGTCCCTCAGTTCTTCCAGGCCCACGCTGTTCCGGAAATCCACGTTCTTGATCCGCCGGAATTCCTTCACAAAGGTCTGCAGGGAACCGGTAAGGATATTCATTTTGGTCTCCCCCAGCTGCCCGATGGCGGTTCCGGCCTGTTCCCGGGCTTTTTCCCGTTTTTCTTCCGCCCGCTTGGACCGCCGTTCGTACCGATGGGCCATGTCCTTGGCATCATTCATTTTGCTGACGGCGGAAACGGTCTTCTTCACTCCCTTGCCCCCGATCACCAGGGCAGCAGCTCCTAAAAGCAATGGAATCATGGTTTTCTCCTTTCTACAGAACAAAATCCTTGGTATCGTCTTCCATCAGGTTTTCGAACTCTTCCTGGGAATGGATTCCCAGATCCTGGCCAAAGGCCCCGGCGATCCGGTTCAGGCCGGCGGCCATCTGGTCGAAATCCCCCTCCAGGTCGGCCAGCACAAACTGGTCGTACCCTTCCTGGATGGCCCGGCCCCGTTCCTGGAACAGCCGGGTACAGGCGGCCTGGAAGGATGCCCGTTCTTCCCGGAGCCGGGCGATGTTTTCGGCGGTGATCCGGGCGATGGTTTCGTACCGTTTCCGGGCCGCACGGGCTTCGGCGGCGGCTGCCATGAACTGACCAGCAAAGGTGCCGTACAGGGCGCCGCCCACCAGGCTGCCCACCAGGGCTCCCACAAAGGGAATAGGGATCAGGGCCTGACCGGCAGCTGTGGCATAGCCGGTCCATACGGCAGCACAGCCGGTGTTCCCCAGCTGGGTGATGCATTCCGCGGTGGTGATTTTCCCCTGGCCGTACTGGAGCAGGGTACCTCCCACGGCCATGACCCCGGCCACCACCTTGCCGGGGAGGCCGGCCTTCACCAGGTTCTGGACCAGGGGCGAACTGGCACTGGACAGGGAACGGGCTATCACCGTCACGCTGCCTCCCAGGGCAAAAGCGGTGCCCCCGGAAGCGGCGGTATCCCGGACCAGATCCCGGAGGGCTTCTTCCGTGGTCTTTTCCCCTTTAATCACCGCAACTACATTGCCGGCCCCGGACAGGCAGGCGGTCATCAAGGCGGCTCCCTCAGCCGCCTGGGCCCCGGACTGGAGAAAGGCGTCTCCCATGTGCCCCAATGCTTTTTTCTTCAGGGTCCAGTCAATGGCCTTTTGGGCTTTTGCTTCGTCCTCCAGTGCCTGCTTTTTTCCCCCCTTGGTGAAACGGACCCCTTTGTCCCGGCGGTAGTCCTGGTTGTTGCCCATCTGGGTGTTGCTCCGGTCTCGCTTTGCGTTGTTGAAGCTCCGGTTGGTAATCTGCAGGTTGGCCTTCTGGTTCACCGCTTCCTTGATGTCATCGTTGGTAATCCAGGGATTGTCTTTGTATTTCTGAAATACCTTATGGACGGACTGGGTATGGTCCACTTCCGCCAGATGTTTCTGCCAGTCAGCACCGTACTGGGCTTTGGCCTCCTGTTTCCGCATTTTCAGCAGGTTGCCGGTGTAGGGATCCTTCGGGTCCCCCTGTTGGAAGGCCTGGTTTTTGGCAGCCTGGAGAGCCTGGGGATCTTCGTAGAGTTTCCGGTTGTAGGTGGGCGGTTTCCGGAATTTCTCCTCCAGGGCCGCCAGGGTCCGGTCCAGGGACTGGCCGGCCCAAAGACCCGCCCCGGCCCGGAAGGAAGCGGACCGGGCCTCCTCGGCCTGTTGTTTTTCGGTTTTGGGTTCGTTTGTCATAGGTGGCTCCTTTGCAAGGATTGATTCATTGTGGGTCGTTGTGGAGGCCCTCTGGGCGGCCGGGATGGGCTTGCCTGCGGCTAGCCCCTACGGCGTTGGAGTCAGGGATCCGTGGTTCTGGCGGGCCGCCGGTTGTGCGGCCTCTACGGATCCGTGCCGTCCCGCTCTTCCCTCTTCACTCTGCACTCTTCACTGCTTTTTCCTACTTTTTCTCCCGGCTGCATTTTTCCGCGTCCATGGCCAGGGCGAACATAAGGACGTGGAGGGCGTCAGCGGGGTCGTTGATGTCCATTACATAGGTGTCGGACAGGTGGAACAGTTCTTTGCCGATGGTGGCCACCCGGTTTCCCCGGGCATCCCGGATGGTGTAATCCCACTCCAGGAAGTTCCCTTCCACGGTCCAGCCGTTGAAATCGATGGAAAATTTAGGCGAAAACAGGGACAGTTTCTTGCTGATCCTGCCGATGTACCGGCCGCCTTCATACAGTTCGAATTTGGGCAGCAGGGTGATGATTTTTTCTTTCACCAGGCCCAGTTCGTGGCCCTGGGGGTCGCAGATCTTCAGACAGTGGCCCCAGGCCAGCTGGCCTTTCACCACATAGACGGTATTGCCGTTTTCGTCGTAGATGTCATAGCTGTCGAACCAGGAAAAGATCCGTTGACGGAACAAGAGTTTCATGGCCGCACCTCCCTTTTTGGTTCTATGGTACCACAAAAAGGGGCTGCTGCAAATGCAACAGCCCCTTTTCAGTTGTGAATTGTGAATTGTCAATGGCCGACTGAGTCTCGTACAATATCCAAAATATGGTTTCCCACGTCTTCCTTGCTCATAAGCTCCAGGCTGCGGATCTCTCCGCTGGGGAACAGGAGCTTCACCACGTTGGTGTCGGTGCTGAAGCCGGCGCCTTTCATGGTCACGTCGTTGGCCACGATCATGTCCAGGTTCTTCTTCCTGACCTTGGCGGCGGCGTTTTCCAGCAGATGCTGGGTTTCGGCGGCAAAGCCCACCAGGAACTGATGGGTCTTCTGCTGACCCAGCTGCTTTAAGATATCCGGGTTCTTGTCCAGGTCCAGGGTAAGGGTATCGTCGTTTTTCTTGATTTTCTGCTCTTCCGCATGATGGGGCCGGTAATCAGCCACGGCAGCGGCCATGATCACCACATCCACCTGGGGATAGGCTCCCAGCACCGCATCCATCATTTCCCGGGTGGTTTCCACGTTCTGGAACTTCACGTTCCGGGGAGCCGGGAGAGCCGTGGGACCGGATACCAGGAACACTTCCGCCCCTCTCCGGGCGGCGTCCCGGGCAATGGCGTAGCCCATCTTTCCGCTGGACCGGTTGCCGATGAACCGGACCGGGTCGATGGCTTCCCGGGTGCCTCCGGCGGTGACCAGCACCTTGAGGCCCCGCAGATCCCCTTCCCGGCTGGCCAGGAACCCGTCGATGAAGGATTTGATGTCTTCCGGTTCCGGCAGCCGTCCGGACCCGTTCACCCCGCAGGCCAGATGGCCGGCAGCGCTGGGCATGATGGTGATCCCGTCCTGGCGCAGGGTGGCCAGGTTCCGGACCACCGCCGGGTTGTTCAGCATATTGGTGTTCATGGCCGGGCAGATGATCTTGGGTTTGTCACAGGCCATCAGAGTGGTGGACAGCAGGTCGTCGGCAATGCCGTTGGCCATTTTCCCGATCATGTCGGCAGTGGCCGGAGCCACCACCATCACATCGCACCAGCGGCCCACGGCCACGTGTTCCACATTGAATTCCGCGTTCCCGGCCCACAGATCCGTGGCCACCGGATTCCCGCTGATTTCCTTGAACAAAAGGGGCGAAACCAGATGGGTGGCGGCGTCCGTCATGATCACCCGCACCTGGGCTCCCGCCTGGACCAGCCGGCTCACCAGGGTCACAGCCTTGTAGGCGGCAATCCCCCCGGTGACCCCCAATGCAATCTTTTTGCCTTCCAGCACCTGGGGCCTCCTTTTATTTCTTCATTTCCTTCAGGTCTTCTTTGGTGGCAATGGTCACCAGGCCTTCGCCGATTTCGTGGAGGGCGATGGAAACAGGCTTGTTGGAATCGCACTTCACCAGGGCCGGTGCATGGTCCACCAGCTGCCGGGCCCGTTTGGAAGCCATAATCACCAGGGCATATTTGCTGCCCACTTTGTCAGCCAGATAGTCAATGGAAGGATCAATCATGGACATAGTTACATTCTCCTTTACTTCTCCTGCGCGTTTTCTGCGCAGTCACAGGTGCCGTTATGGCAGATTTCGTCAACAATGTAATAGGTGCGGCCCACCCGCAGGTGTTCCACATCGATGATCTTGCTCACCTTGTCGGTGGCCTTTTCCACTTCGTCGTTGACCACGATGTAGTCATACTTGGAAGCGTAGGCCAGTTCGCTGGTGGCGGCGCTGAGCCGGCGTTTGATCACGTCCACCGCGTCGGTGCCCCGTTTGTAGATCCGCTTGGACAGTTCATCCAGGGAAGGCGGCACAATGAACACGAACACTCCGTCGGGATAGCTTTTCTTCACCTGGAGGGCCCCCTGAGGGTCGATTTCCAGGATTACATCCAGCCCTTCCGCCAGTTTGTCCAGCACATACTGCCGGGGGGTGCCGTAGTAGTTGCCGTACACGGAAGCATGTTCCAGCAGGCCCCCGTTCCTGATCATTTCTTCGAACTCATCCCGGGTCTTGAAGAAGTAGTTCACCCCGTCCACTTCCCCGTTCCGGGGCTGGCGGGTGGTGCAGGACACCGAGTAGGCCATTTGGTCCCGTTTTTCCCGGAGCCGGGCGCAGATGGTGCCTTTGCCGGCGCCGCTGGGGCCGCTGAGTACCAGCAGAATTCCCTGAGGTTTATTCATTGGGTTCCTCCTTTTCTTCCGCAGCCGTATCATCGTCCTCTTCCGGAGTGGCGAACCGGTTGGCGATGGTTTCCGGCTGGAGGGCAGACAGTACAATATGGCCGCTGTCCATAATCAATACGGCTCTGGTCCGCCGGCCATAGGTGGCGTCGATGACCACACCCTTGTCACGGCCGTCCTGGACAATCCGCTTGATGGGAGCGCTGTCCGGTCCGATGATGGTGATGACCCGCTGGCCGGATACCATGTTGCCAAAGCCGATGTTGATCATTTTGATGTCCATAGATGATTTCTCTCCTACTCTTATTGTATATTCTGGATCTGTTCTCTTACCTTCTCGATTTCGCTTTTCATATCCACAATGGTCTGGATGATCCGGGCATCCCCTGCCTTGGAGGCTATGGTGTTGGCTTCCCGGTTCATTTCCTGGACCAGGAAATCCATCCGCCGTCCCACCGGTTCCTCCTTTTGGAGCAGCTGCCGGAACTGCCGGAGATGGCTGCGGAGCCGGACGGTTTCTTCCGTCACATTCACCCGGTCCGCGTAAAGGGCCGCCTCCTGGATCACCCGTCCCTCGTCCAGAGGCCCTGCCCCGGCTTCCTGGAGCAGGTCCCGGAGCTGACCGGTGATTCTTTCCCGGTATTCCGCCACCGTTTCCGGGGCCCGGGTTTCGATGGTCCCCAGCTGGGTCTCGATGGTGCCAATCCGTTTTTCCAGGTCGGCGGCCAGTTGTTCCCCTTCCGCCTTCCGCATGGCCAGCAGCCGGTCCAGGGCTTCTCTGATGGCCTGTTCCATCCCGGGCCACAGCCGGTCCAGATCCACCGTTCCTTCTTCCGGCACCAGCACATCCTCACAGCCGGCTATGAAAAACAGGTCCTGCCGGGAAGCTTCTTCAGTGGATCCCAGCAGGTGCGCAAGTTCTTTCAAACTATCATGATAAGCCTTTGCCAGCCCTTTGTCAACTTTTACCTGACGGCCTTCCGTCCCGGTATACACCGCTGTCACGAACACATCGGCATGGCCCCGGCTGATTTTCCCCAGCAACTGCTTCCGGATCCGGTTTTCCACCGGGTTCAGGAACCGGGGCAGCCGGAGGGCCAGCTCCGCATACCGGTGGTTCACGGTCTTGATCTCGATCTGGAAGGAAAAGTCCTTTTCTTCCCAGGCGCCCCGGCCGTAGCCGGTCATGCTCTGTACCATGTCCCTTCCCCCTTAGTTCATATTGGGCAGCTTCAGCACAAATTCCCGGGTACCGGCGTATTCATCGGTGGCCGCCAGCACCATGGTCCGGTTGGGGTCCACCTTGGACAGGTCGAAATAGACGAAGTACTGGAGATCCCACACATTGTTGTCCTCCAGTTCCCCGGACTGCTTGTTGAGGATCTGCATGTCCCGCTGGGAGGCATTGTTCAGGTTGCAGGCATAGGGTTCCAGCACATTCTGGCCCTGGTACATCCGCAGTTTCAGGTTCCTGGGCTCCAGTTTCACACTGGTGCTCAGGTTGAGACCCAGGGCCAGCACTCCGTCATACTGTTTGGCCACCTTCATGCCCTGGGGCACACTGGGGGTGCCCCCGTCCGCTGCGGTCTGCCGGGCATCCACCGCCGCCGTCAGGAAGGGGGTATAGACCACCACCCGTTCCCGGAGGCCGTAGGGATTCATCTGCTTCCGGTCGTAGACAGTCCAGGGAGCCAGCAGCTCTCCCAGGGACGCCCCCTTCCGTTCCACGCCGTAGACCTGGGCGGCCTGGATGGTGGTGGGCGTCAGGGGAAGCATGGCGAAGGCGGGCTGGGTGAGCAGCAGCAGGGCCGCTGTCAGAGTTCCGATTTTTTTCATGGTATCCTCTCCTCTATGGTTTGACCGAAAAGTCCAATACGGTTTATACTAATCAATATATTATAACGAATTTAACGAAACACTGCAAATATTGGAGGAAACCATGAATCTGGAAGGTATTGCCCTGCAGCTCCTGACCCGGGAACTGACAGGAGCTTTAAGCGGCGGAAAAATTTTCAAGATCTTCATGCCCAGCCGTGAATCCCTGCTGCTGCAGGTGAACCGGCTGAACCGTACGGTGAATCTTTTGATCGACATGAACGGGGCCTCCCCTCTCATCACCCTGCCGGAGACCCTGCCGGAGCGGCCGGACCTGCCCCCCAGCTTCTGCATGCTGCTGCGGAAGCACCTGGAGGAAGGCCGG
Source organism: Acidaminococcus fermentans (assembly GCF_009696675.1). Taxonomy (GTDB): domain Bacteria; phylum Bacillota; class Negativicutes; order Acidaminococcales; family Acidaminococcaceae; genus Acidaminococcus. The sequence continues at coordinate 160,085 of NZ_VULN01000001.1, forward strand.
ATCGCCCGGGTGACCCAAAAGGGCCTGGACCGGATCCTCACATTGGATGTGGATCTCATCGGGGCGGAACGGAAGATCATCACCAAACACCTGATCCTGGAACTTACCGGGAAGAACAGCAACATCATCTTCACCGACGAAAAGGGAATCATCCTGGACGCTCTCCGGCATGTAACAAAAGCCCAGAGCCGGGTCCGGCAGATCCTTCCCAACCTGCCCTACACCCTGCCCCCTGCCCAGGAAGGCCTGGATTTTCTCCAGGCGGACCCTCACGCCATCCGGGAGGCTGCTGTGGCCCAGGGGGATGTGAGTCTGGTCCAGGGGCTCATTGCCGCCACCCAGGGGATCGGGAAATACACCGCCCAGGAAGTGGAACTGCGCAGCGGCTTTACGGGACCGGTGAATCTTATGGACCTGGAAGGGGCCCAAAAGGTGGAACAGGCCATCGGAGCCATCCAGCAGGAGATCCGTCAGCGTCTGGAAGGCACGGACCCGACCGTGGTGGCCCAGATCGACAGCCGGAACCGGATGAAGAACCTGGTGCCCTATGAGCCCCAGACCCATCCGGAATGGACCCGGAAGGTGTTCCCCTCCCTGCTGGCGGCCCAGGCCTACAGCGCTTCCCTGGTGCCGGTCCAGATTCCGGAAAAGGACCTACTCACCAAGGTGGTGGCCAGCCAGGAAGCCAAGACGGAAAAGAAGCTGAAATACCTGGCCCAGGACCTGGCCAAAGCGGAAAACGCCGAAACCCAGAAGATCATGGCGGACACCCTGATGGCCTACGGCTGGTCCCTGAAAAAGGGCCAGACTTCCTGTGAACTGGACAGTCTCTACGACGGAAAGAAGCTGAAGATCGCCCTGGCTCCGGAACTGACCCCCATGGAAAACGCCCAGGCCTACTACAAACGGTACAACAAGTTCAAACGGGCGGTGGGAGAGATCCAGCAGCAGCAGAAAGAGGCCAACGATCTGCTGGAATACCTCCAGAGCCTGGAAGTGTCCCTGGAAACCGCCTCCACCAAAGGGGAGATCGGGGAGATCAAACAGGAGATCATCTCCCTGGGCCTTTTGCCCCAGCCCCGGAAGAAACAGCCTTCCCAGAGCCGGTCCACCCCCCTGAAGGTCCAGCTCACCCCGGACACCTTCCTTTATATTGGAAAGAACAACCGGCAGAACGATTATGTGACCTTCAAGCTGGGCCGGGGCAGCGACCTGTGGTTCCATGCCAAGAACATCCCCGGGTCCCATGTGATCTTAAAGACCACCCTGCCCCAGCCCCGGGAAGAGGACATCCTGGCCGCCGCCCAGCTGGCTGCCGGGTACAGCAAGGGACGGAACGCCGACCGGGTGCCGGTGGATTATGCGGAGAAACGGCTGGTGAAAAAGCCCTCCGGAGCCAAGCCCGGATTCGTGATCTACACGGGCCAGACCACCCTATATGTAAAACCTTGTACAACTGTCCACGTCAAAAAGGACTGATTCTGCTTTTCGTTGACACTCTTTTCCCATCGTGTTACAGTATTGGTTATATTACGGCGGAAACGCCAGTACATGAGGGAAAAGAGGAATACTATGAGAAGTACAACAGTGAAAAAAGGTTCCACCCGGGCGGCCCACCGCTCTCTGTTCTATGCCATGGGATATACGGAAGATGAATTGAAAAAGCCGCTCATCGGCATCTGCAATGCCCAGAATGAAATCATTCCCGGCCATATGGATCTGGACCGGATCGCCAAGGCCGTTAAATATGGTGTGCTGGAAAACGGCGGCACCCCCATTGAATTCCCTGCCATCGGTATCTGCGACGGGATCGCCATGGGCCATGACGGGATGAAATACCCGCTGGCCAGCCGGGAGCTGGTGGCGGACAGCATCGAAGCGGTGGCCAACGGCCATGCCTTTGACGCCCTGGTGCTGATCCCCAACTGCGACAAGATCGTTCCCGGGATGCTCATGGCCGCTGCCCGGCTGAACATCCCTACGGTGGTGGTCAGCGGGGGCCCCATGCTCCCGGGCCGGTACCAGGGGAAGGACATCAGCGTCAGCACCGTGTTCGAAGCCGCCGGCCGGTTTGAAGCCGGGAAAATCAGCAAACAGGAACTGTCTGCCATCGAACACTGCGCCTGCCCGGGCTGCGGCTCCTGTGCCGGGCTCTTTACCGCCAACACCATGAACTCCCTGACGGAAGTGCTGGGCATGGGCCTGCCGGGCAACGGCACCATCCCTGCCGCCTACCAGGGTGCCCGGATCGCCTTGGCCAAACAGGCCGGGAAACAGGTAATGGAAATGCTGGCCAAGAACATCCGGCCCCGGGACATCATGACCGCCAAGGCCTTCAAGAACGCCATTACCGTAGACATGGCCATGGGGGGCTCCACCAATACCTGCCTCCACCTGCCGGCCATTGCCCATGAAGCCGGGGTGGACCTGACCCTGGAAGAATTCGACGAAATCAGCAAGAAGACCCCCTACCTGACCAAGCTAAGCCCAGGTGGCACCTTCCACATGGTGGATGTGGAAGAAGCCGGGGGCATCCGGGCAGTGATGAACGAACTGGCCAAGCACGGACTCATTGAAAAGGACTGCCTCACCGTCACCGGCAAGACCGTAGGCCAGAACATCAAGGGCGCCAAGATTCTCCGTCCGGAAGTGATCCACACGGTGAAGGACCCCATCCGGAAAACCGGGGGCATCGCCGTGCTGAAAGGGAACATCGCCCAGGACTGCTCTGTGGTGAAGGAAAGCGCCGTGGCTCCGGAAATGCTGAAACATTCCGGTCCCGCCCGGGTGTTCAACTCCGAAGACGAAGCCATCGAAGCCATTGTGGGCAAGAAGATCAACCCGGGTGATGTGGTGGTGATCCGCTACGAAGGGCCCAAGGGCGGCCCGGGGATGCGGGAAATGCTGAACCCCACCGCCGTGATCACCGGCATGGGCCTGGGGAAATCCGTGGCGCTCCTCACTGACGGCCGGTTCTCCGGAGCCACCCAGGGGGCCTGCATCGGCCACATCTCCCCGGAAGCCCGGGAAGGGGGCAATATCGCCCTGATCGAAGAAGGGGACATCATCGACATCGATATCCCCAACCGGACCCTGAACGTGCGGGTCAGCGACGAAGAGCTGGCCAAGCGGAAGGAAAACTGGGTGTGCCCGGAACCCAAGGTGAAGAAGGGCTACCTGGCCCGGTACGCTTCCCTGGTGTCCTCCGCAGCACAGGGAGCGGTGCTGAAGTTTAATTAAGGATAAAAAAAGACTGGCGCCTACGGCGCCAGTCTTTTTTTCCACGATTGGGGTGTGAATCTTTTCACACCCCCTTTTTTCTCTCCATATCCTTCATCACCCACTGCCAGGCACACCAGGCGAACAGGCCGGCGGTCAGCCAAGCCATGGGGTCGCAGGCGGCGGAGATGGCGTAGCTGTGGGTGTGCATGCCCAGAAGGGCCGTGCCGCCCCGGGCGGCCAGTTCCACCACCCCGCACAGGGTGGGCGCCAGGGCGTACCCCACCCCCTGCATGGCGTTCCGGTAAATGAAGATGCTGCTCAGGGGCAGGTAGAACCACATGGCAATGTCTCCATAGGTTTGGGCCCAGGGCATAAGGGCCGCCGGGTCCGTATCCCCGGAAAAGAAGAAGCCCATGAGCCAAGGCAGCAGATAGTGGAGCACCACCGCCGCCAGCACCGAATACAGGGCCATCACCCGGAGGGATTTCTTCACCCCCAGGCGGATCCGTTCCAGGTCTCCCCGGCCGAAATTCTGGCCTGCATAGGTGGCCATGGTCTGGCCCATGGACAGACACCCCTGGGTCAGCAGCATGGATACCTTGGAAGCCGCCGTATAAGCCGCGGCAGCGGTGGAACCGAACAGGTTGATGGCAGACTGGGCAATCATGATCCCGGAGGCGGTGATGGAAAACTGGAGAGCCATGGGCACCCCCATCCGGAGCTGTTCCCGGGTCTCATACCGGTACAGTCCCCAGTCCTGTTTCTCCGGCACCAGTACCGGGACTTTTTTCAGGATGTACACCAGGCACAGGAGCACGGAGAGCCCCTGGCTCACCACCGTGGCCAGGGCCGCCCCGGCTACTCCCATGCCAAACTGGATGATCAGCAGCAGATCCAGCCCCACATTGAGGCAGGCGGAAAACACCAGGAAGAACAACGGGGCTTTGCTGTTCCCCACGGACCGGAGGAACACGGAAGCCATGTTGTAGAATACGTTGGTGAAAAGCCCCTGGAAAATGATGGTGATGTAAGTCCGGGCATCGTTCCAGATATCCGCCGGCGTGTTCAACAGTTCCAGGAGCCAGGGCACGGCGGCGGTGCTCAAAAGTGTCATGGCTCCGGAAAGGAGCAGCGCCAGAAGGGTGCCGTTGGCTACGCTCCGGCGGACCCCGGCCTCATCCCTGGCCCCAAACCGCTGGGAGGTGAGGATGCCGAAACCGGCGGTGATCCCCAGGGCAAAGCCCAGGACCAGGAACATCAGGGTGCCGGTGGAGCCTACGGCCGCCAGAGCCCCGGCCCCCACATACCGGCCTACGATGATCATATCCGCCATGTTGTACAGCTGCTGGAACACGTTGCCCACGAACATGGGGAAAAGGAATTCCAGGATCAGGGGAAGGATGGGTCCCCGGGTCATGTCTTTTTGCATGGTTGTCACACCTCATAGAAAAAAGGGGCTGTTGCTCACGCAACAGCCCTTTTTATCAGCACAATTTCGCGCCGGCGGGGATATGGGGATCCAGCATCAGGAGATGGAGTTTCCGTTCTTCCCCTTCCATATGTTCCGCGCTGAGCAGCATCCCGCAGGATTCGATGCCCATCATCTTCCGGGGCGGCAGGTTCACAATGGCCACACAGGTCTTGCCGATCAGGTCTTCCGGATCGTAGTAGGCCTTGATGCCGCTGAGGATGGTCCGGTCGGTGCCGGTGCCGTCGTCCAGGGTGAACTGGAGCAGCTTCTTGCTCTTGGGCACGGCGAAGCAGTCCTTCACCTTCACCACCCGGAAATCGCAGTCTGCAAACTTGTCGAAATCCACATAGTCGGTGAAGAGCGGTTCGATGGTCACGTTGGAGAAGTCGATCTTTTCCGGTGCCACCGTTTCGAAAGCCGGAGCTGCAGCAGTTTCGGCTGCCACAGGAGCGGCGGCAGGGGCCTTGGCTGCTTCGTTCTTCCCACCGTCCAGAGGCTTCATGGTGGGGAACAGCAGCACGTCACGGATGGACACAGCCCCCGTCAGGAACATTACCAGGCGGTCGATGCCAATGCCCAGGCCCCCTGTAGGAGGCAGGCCGTGCATCAGGGCGTTGATGAAGTCTTCGTCCATCATCCCGGCTTCGTCATCCCCGGCATTCCGTTCTTCCACTTGTTTTTCGAACCGTTCCTTCTGGTCCAGAGGATCGTTCAGTTCGGTGAAGCCGTTGCACAGTTCCCGGCCGAAGATGTACCCTTCGAAACGGTCGGTGATGTCCGGATCCGCCACACTGCTCTTGGCCAGAGGAGAGATTTCCTTGGGATGGCCGGTGATGAAAATGGGCTGGATCAGGTTCTTTTCCACGAATTCATCGAAGAAGGCGTTGATGATCTTGCCCACGCCCCAGGCGGGTTCCACAGCCACACCGGCTTCTTTGGCCAGCTGCCGGGCCACTTCCACGTCCTTGACGCCGGTGAAGTCCTTGCCGCTGTATTTCTTCACAGCGTCGATCATGGACATCCGGGGCCAGGGCCCGGTCAGGTCGATTTCCGTGCCTTCATACTGGATCTTCAGGGTCCCCAGGACCTTTTCCGCACAGGTGGTGACGATCTTTTCCGTCAGGTCCATCATGGTGTTGAAATCCCCGAAGGCTTCATAACATTCCAGGGTGGTGAATTCCGGGTTGTGTTTGATGTCCATCCCTTCGTTCCGGAACACCCGGCCCAGTTCGTACACCCGTTCCAGGCCCCCTACCACCAGACGCTTCAGGTTCAGTTCCGTGGCGATCCGGAGATACAGGTCGATGTCCAGGGCATTGTGATGGGTAATGAAGGGCCGTGCGGTGGCGCCCCCGGAGATGGTGTTCAGCACAGGGGTTTCCACTTCCAGATACCCCTGGTCGTCCAGCACCTGCCGAATGCACTTGATGATCTGGGTCCGTTTCACGAACACATCCCGGACTTCCGGGTTCACGATCAGATCCACATACCGCTGACGGTAGCGGATTTCCTTATCTTTCAGCCCATGCCATTTTTCCGGCAGGGGTTTCAGGGCCTTGGAGAGGAATTCCAGTTTCTGGACCCGGATGGAGGGTTCCCCCATATGGGTCTTGAACACGGTGCCTTCCACCCCTACGATATCCCCGATATCCAGCAGTTTCACCACGCTGTAGGCTTCTTCGCCCAGTTCGTCCTTCCGGACATACAGCTGGATCTTGCCGGTCTTGTCCTGGAGATCCATGAAACAGGTCTTGCCGTGGCCCCGGATGGCCAGGAGACGGCCGGCCACTTTCACTACAGTGCCGGCAGCTTCCATGGCATCCACCTGGTCATGGACTTCTTTGGTGTGATGGGTCCACTGATAGGCATGGCCAAAGGGCAGGATGCCCTTTTCTTCCAGTTTGTGCATTTTATCCAGACGGACCTGCATCTGTTCATTGACGTCTTCGTCCGCCAGTGCTTCCTTCTCTACGTCCGGTTGGTTCTTCTTTTCGTCGGACATGAAAACCCTCCTGATTCTTTGCGAAATTATTTTGCGTCCTTGGCGGCAGCCTTTTTGGCAGCGCCGGGACGGCTTACGGCTACAATCTTGTAGTCCAGTTCACCGATGGGGGTGGTGACCTTCACCACGGAACCCACCTTCTGGCCCAGGATGGCTTTGCCCACCGGGGATTCATTGGAGATCCGGGGCGGTTCGGCCATAGGGTCGGCTTCGGTGGTCCCTACCACGGTGTATTCTTCCTGATCATGGGTTTCCATGTCTTCGATCTTCACCTTGCAGCCCAGGGAAACCACGTTTTTGGTAATGTCGGAATCCTTGATGATCTTGGCATTCCGGATCATGTTTTCCAGGGTCAGGATCCGGCCTTCCACAAAGGCCTGTTCGTTTTTGGCATCGTCATATTCGGAGTTTTCGCTGATGTCCCCGTAAGAAATGGCAACCTTCAGCCGTTCGGCCACCTGCTGCCGTTTCTCGGAACGGAGATAATCCAGTTCGTCTTCTAATTTTTTGAGACCTTCTTCGGTCAAAATTGTTTGTTCAGCCATGTTTCACGACTCCTTTATAGGCTTTTTGGCTATTACCATATCTTGTAAATTATAGAGTTTTTCCGGGGGGTTGTCAATGGGAAAGGCCCCGCCGGGGCGGGGCCGTCAATGGTCAATGGTCAATTGTCAATTGTCAATGGCCGGAGGAGGCCAAATGCGGACCCATTTGGCGTTGAAGGGATGGGCCCTCTCCGGGCGGGCCCCTACAGAACCGCTGCCATCCCCGCCAGGGGCACCAGGAAGGCCAGGTTGGCCAGGGTGAATGCCTTCAGATAATATCCCTGGAGCCAGGGGTAGCGGCGTACATAATACCCGTAGGAAATCAGGCTGGCCATGGAGGCGATCAGGGTCCCCAGGCCCCCGATGTCCGTACCCAGCACCAGGGCCCGGCCGTTGTCCGTGAACCCGGACAGCAGCACCGCCGCCGGCACGTTGCTGATCACCTGGCTGGCCAGAAGGGCCGTAAAAAATTCCCGCCCCTCCAGAAAGGAAATCAGCAGCTGCCGGAAGGCCGGGATCTGGCCCAGGTTCCCGATCAGCACAAAAAAGGCCACAAAAGTCCCCAGCAGCCGGTAATCCACCCACCGGAACCACCGGGGCCGGACGGCCAGGATCCCCAGGGTCACCGCCCCCAGGGTCACCCGCCAGTCCAGCACATGGGCCACGGTCAAAAGGCACAGACAGAACAGGAACCCCAGGAGCTTTCCGTATTTCCCGGGGCTCCCTTTCCCGGGTTCCCCCCTCCCCCGTTTTTCCAGAGGCCGGCAGGGCACCCACAGGACCACCCCCAGGGCCAGCATCCCCAGGGACACCAGGGTGTAGGGCAGCAGCAGGGCCAGGAATCCCCCCAGTTCCATCTGATAATGGAAGTACAGGTACAGGTTCTGGGGATTCCCCACCGGGGTGACCATACTCCCCAGGTTGGCGGCCAGGGTCTGGAGGATGATGATCCGGGCTGTCTGTTTTTCCGTTGTCTGCCCGGCCAGGCTGAGGAGGGCAAAGGGGACGAAGGTGATCAGGGCCACGTCGTTGGTGACCCACATGCTGCCGAAGAAGCAGGCAAACACCAGCACCGCCCCCAATTGCCGGGTGGTGGACAGCCTTTCCAGGAGATGGTCCAGGAGCCTGTCAAAGAAGCCCGTTTCCCGCAGACCCCCGATCACCCCCATAAGGCAGAACAGAAGGGCCAGTACCGGCAGGTTGAGGGCCCCCACCAGAGCCCGGGAAGGAGGCACCGCCCCAAAGGACAGCAGGGCCCCCAGGGAGGCCAGGAAAAGGATGGTGTTGGCGCGGATCCAGGGGAAAAGAGTATGGAAGAAGAAGTTCATGGAGGTCGTCCTTTCGGTTGGGAAGGGCCCCGCCGGGGCGGGGCCGTCAATGTGGTCAATGGTCAATGGCCGGGGGAAGCCAAATGCGGACCCATTTGGCGTTGAAGGGATGGGCCCGACCGGCGGCCGGGTCGGGCTTGCCTTCGGCAAGCCCCTACGGCGTTGGGGTCGGGGAGTCTCCATGGAAATGTGGGGACGGGGTTGTCGGAGAATCCGTTTCTCTGGCCGTTGTTGTGAACCTCCGGCCCTGAAGCCGTAGGGGCGTGCCCCAGGCCCGCCCTTCCGTGGCCTCCGGTTTTCCCTTCAGGACCCTTTGCCCCCGGCAAATGGTCTCCTTTGGCGTGAGACGTTTTCCCATAAAAAGAACCCGCCCCCAAAAGGCGGGTTCTTTCCTTTGGCTGCCGACTAGTGGCTAGTGACTGTTGGCTGTTCTTACAGCATCCCCTTCACTGCAGCCAGCACTCCGTCGAAATTGATGGCATGGGTCACTTCGGGGACGTATTCCACGTAGGTCACTTTGTCGTTTTTGTCGATGACCACGACCCCCCGGGCTTCCAGCCGCAGGCCGTCCATGAGGAAGCCGTAGTTCTTCCCGAAGGAAGCGTCCCGGTGATCGGACAGGGTCACCACGTTTTCCACCCCGGCGGCGCCGCACCAGCGGGCCTGGGCAAAGGGCAGGTCCATGGAGACCGTGAGCACCACCACATCTTCGGACAGGCCGGTGACATCCTGATTGAACCAGCGGGTCTGGGCGTCGCAGACCCCGGTATCCAGGGAAGGCACCACGGAGATCACTTTGATCTTCCCTTCATAATCCTTCAGGGTCTTTTCCCCCAGTTTGTTGTCGATGAGTTTGAAATCAGGAGCCTGCTGGCCCACTTTCACTTCCGGCCCCACCAGGGCCACAGGGTCGCCGGCAAAGGTTACGGTACGTTTTTCCATATTGAAATTCCTCCTCTATATGATCAGAATGGATAGTTTGTTGGTATAGATATAGTATAGCATTTTAAGAATGATTCGTAAATAGAATTTTGTAAAAGATTGGTGGAAAGAACCCCCTACCCGCTGCCCCGGGTCCTTCCCCCCTTGCCAGGGGACACAGCCCCTTGGGCGGCCGGGTCGGGCTTGCCTACGGCGAGCCCCTACGGCGTTGGGGTCTGGGAGTCTTCTCCGGTCGTTGGGACCAGGTCCCCCAAGGGCCGGTGCAGGAAGGAGGACGGCGCCGGGTATTGCGGCGCCTAACCCACCACCAGCCTTGCGGCTGGTCCCCAGCTACGGCATAAGCGACCTCGCTATCCGCTGAAGCGGATGCTCCCTGCTTACGCCCTTGCAAAGGGCGGATATAGGCTGGGTCCATGGACCCATTGCTTATTTGAGTACAAGGGCGAAGCCCGTGTACTTGTTATCCGCCCTTTGCAAGGGCGGGGGACCGTTGCGCCTGCGCAATGGTGGTGGGTTAGCAGCCCAACGGGCTGCGTTTCCCTTCAAAACCATTTGCCCCCGGCAAATGGTCTCCTTTGACATTAGGCGCAAAAAATCCCCCTGGTTTCCCAGGGGGATTTCGTTGTGCCTGTTCAGGTCTGATCTCACATCATTCCAGGCATCCCAGCGCCCATGGCAGGGGCTGCTGCGGCGCCTTTTTCAGCCGGTTTGTCGGCTACTACGGCTTCCGTGGTCAGGATCATGGAAGCGATGGAAGCGGCGTTCTGGAGAGCACTGCGGGTTACTTTGCAGGGATCCACGATACCGGCTTTGATCATATCCACATATTCTTCGGTGGCAGCGTTGAAGCCGGTGCCTTTGGCAGCCTTCTTCACAGCTTCCACGATGACGGCGCCTTCCAGGCCGGCGTTGTTGGCGATTTGCCGTACCGGTGCTTCAATGGCCCGTCTTACAATATCGATACCGGTCTTTTCATCACCGTCAGCCTTGGCTTCCAGTTCGTCCAGAACCGGCTGTACCTGCAGCAGAGCGGTGCCGCCGCCGGCCACAATGCCTTCAGCCACAGCAGCACGGGTGGCGTTCAGGGCATCTTCGATACGGAGTTTCTTGTCTTTCAGTTCGGTTTCGGTAGCAGCACCAACCTTGATCACAGCTACGCCGCCGGACAGTTTGGCCAAGCGTTCCTGGAGTTTTTCCTTGTCGAACTGAGAGGTGGTGGCAGGGATCTGGGCCTTGATGGAGGCAATCCGGTCAGCCACAGCCTGTTTGTCGCCGCCGCCGTCAACGATGGTGGTCATGTCCTTGGTTACCCGTACCTGACCGGCAGTACCCAGGTCAGCCAGGGTAGCGCTGTCCAGTTTCCGGCCCACTTCTTCACTGATGACCGTAGCACCGGTGAGGGTGGCGATATCCTGGAGCATGGCCTTCCGGCGGTCACCGAAGCCAGGAGCCTTTACAGCCACAGCCTTGAAGGTGCCACGCAGACGGTTCACAACCAGGGTAGCCAGGGCTTCCCCTTCCACGTCTTCAGCGATGATCAGCAGTTCACGGCCCTGTTGTACAACCTTTTCCAGTACGGGCATAATGTCGTTGATCAGGGTAATCTTCCGGTCCGTAATGAATACGTACGGGTTGCTCATAACGGCTTCCATCTTGTCAGGATCCGTTACCATGTAAGGGGAGATGTACCCACGGTCGAACTGCATGCCTTTTACGGTTTCCAGGGAGGTGTCCATGGTCTTGGATTCTTCCACGGTGATTACGCCGTCGTTGCCCACTTTTTCCATGGCATCGGCGATCAGCCCGCCGATTTCTTCATCACCGGCGGAAATGGAGGCAACCTGTGCCTTTTCTTCCTTGGTGCTGACAGCCTTGGCGCTCTTCTTCAGTTCGTCAACCAGGGCATCGGTGGCTTTCTTGATCCCTTTCTTCAGGACCATGGGGTTGGCACCGGCCACCACGTTCTTCATCCCTTCATGGACGATGGACTGGGCCAGCACCGTAGCAGTGGTGGTACCGTCGCCGGCGATGTCGTTGGTCTTGGTGGCCACTTCACGGACCAGGGCGGCGCCCATGTTTTCGAACGGATCTTCCAGTTCAATATCCTTGGCAATGGTTACCCCATCGTTGGTGATGGTGGGAGAACCGAATTTCTTTTCCAGTACAACGTTCCGGCCTTTGGGCCCCAGGGTTACCTTTACGGCATCAGCCAGGGCATTGACACCCCGTTCCAAGCCACGGCGGGCATCTTCATCAAATTTAATCAGTTTAGCCATATTGATCGACTCCTTAATTCCAGATAATGTACGGTTTGGTATTTTCTACCAGATACGGGACGGAGGAAAGCTTTCAGTCTTCCACAACCGCCAGGATATCGCTGTCTCTCAGGATGATGTAGTCTTTCCCGTCCAGGGTTACATCACTGCCGGAGTATTTGGCGAATACCACCACATCCCCTGCCTTCACTTCAGAAGGGACCCGGGTGCCGTTTTCCAGGAGACGGCCGGTGCCTACGGCAACCACTTTGCCGGTCTGGGGTTTGTCTTTGTGAGCAGTATCCGGCAGGTAAATGCCGCTGCTGGTTTTTTCTTCTTGTACAATGGGTTCAACTACAACATGATCATCCAAAGGTTTTAACATCTTACGTATCCCCTTTCATTCTATGAGCAATGGGTTGTTTGCATTTTTATTAGCACTCATTTCACTGGAGTGCTAACTACAGTATCTATAATAGCATGTTTCCAAAAAAAATCAAGCCCTTTGACTATTTTTTGTCAAAAGGCTTGAAAACTTTTTTCTGCAGGGTCCGGACCACCTGGTCGTACCGGTCCGGGTCGTGGGGCAAAAGGCAGCGGCTGCAGTCTTTGTTCCCATCTCCCAGCCGGGTGAAATCCCCGCCGCAGTCCGGCACCAGGTACAGGGGGCAGTAGCAGAACAGGCAGTTGAACCGGTCCGGGTCCGCCCCTTTGTGGCAGGGAAAGAATTCGCACTGCCGGTGGGCAAAGAACTTGTACCGGCAGCTCATGGTTCCAGCAGCTTCCCGTAGGCCTGGGCCAGGCTGCCGAATTCGTCCATGGAAAGGGATTCCCCTCTCCGCTTCCCGTCGATGCCGGCCCCATCCAGCAGTTCCTTCACCTGGTCCGGGGTGATGCCCAGGGTCTTCAGGCAGTTGCTGAGCATTTTCCGCCGCTGGGAAAAGGCCGCCTTCACCACCCGGAAGAACAGCTTCGCCGGAACATCCACCGCCGGGTGCTCCCGTTTGTCGCAGACCACCACCATGGAATCCACCTTGGGGGCGGGCATAAAGTCCCGGGCGGGCACCGGGATGGCCAGCCGGGGCTGGGAATAATACTGGAGAGCCAGGGACAGAGGGCCGTAATCCTTCCCTCCCGGAGCAGCGATCATCCGCTCCGCCACTTCCTTCTGGACCATCACCACCAGCCTCTGGAGGGGCAGATCCTCTTCCAAAAGGGCGAAGATGATGGGGGTGGTGATGTAATAGGGCAGGTTGGCGGCCACCGTAAAGGGCCGGTGCTCCGTCACTTCCCCCAGGTCCACCTTCAGCACGTCCCCGGGGACGATTTCCACATTGTCATACCCTTCCAGGGTTTTGGCCAGGACGGGCAGCAGGGTCCGGTCGATCTCCACGCTTTTCACCTGGGCCCCGGTCTCCGCCAGGGCCTGGGTCAGGGTACCGATTCCCGGGCCGATTTCCAGCACCAGGTCTCCGGGGCCCACCTGGGCTTCCCGGGCGATCCCCCAGACCACCTGTTCATTGATCAAAAAGTTCTGTCCGAACTTCTTCTTGGCCCGGAGGCCAAAAGTATCGAGGATGTACCGGGTCACGTCCCGGCTGGCGATCACTGGATGCAGCATGTCATTTCCCTTCCCCGTCGATTTCCGCCAGAGCGGCCTGGAATTCCTCCCGGGTCACTCCGTAATTGTTCAGCCGATGGACCATCTGCTTGGCATTCCCGTAGCCGATGCCCAGGATGGCTCCCAGTCTGTCCCGCCGGGCCACCGCCTCCGGAGACCCTGACAGCCCGGAAACAAACAAGTCCCGAGAGGAAAATTCCTTTCGGGGCTCCATTTCCTGGAAACGGACCTTGGACAGGGCTTTCCGGATGGCCTCCGGCTGGGCCTGTTCAATGCCCACATCATGATGGGCCAGGGCCTCCGCCTTGGGCACAAAAGCCTGTCCGGCTTTGGGGAAGCGCTCCGTCAAGAATTTCCGGATCCGCTCTCCCGCGCCGTCGGGATCGGTCATGATGATGATCCCCCGTTTCCTGTAGGCTGCTTCGATCAGGGCCAGGGTATGGGGCGCCAGGGTGAATCCCCCGGTCTCGATGGTCTCAGCATCCACTGCCTTCTTCACCGCCACGGTGTCCATCTTGCCTTCTACTACCAGCACTTCTTTCAGCACGATTTTCTCCTGTCTTTTACTCCAAGAAATACACAGTCACATCCCGCCGGCCCCAGGAAATGGCATCGCCATAATCTTCCATGAACAGGTCGATGGTATTGCCGTTGATGGCGCCGCCGCAGTCCGCTGCCACAGCAAAGCCGTAGCCGGGGATGTACATTCGAGTGCCGTAGGGGATCACGTCCGGATCCACGGCCACCACCCCATGATAGGGGACTACGCCGGTGGAGGTGAGCCCTGTGCCGCTGCCTTCTGCCATGGTGTAGGCGGATGCTTCCACCGTCCGGGCAGAGCGGTAACGGACGAAACCACGGGAGGTTTCGATCATATTCAGGTTGTTCCCCGTACCCACTTCCACGATTTCAGGGACCGGTTCCGAGAGCACTTCCCGGTTCAGCTCCTGTCTTACGGTTTCGCTGCCCACCTTGATTTCCCGGTAGGTGACCTTTTCCTGCCCGTTTTGGCCGGGGGAGATCACATTCTGCCGGCCCCGGGGCAGGTTGTCATTGTTCCGCATCTCCACTTCATAGGGGATGTCCCGGGTTTCGGTGGTCAGTTTATTGGTGGGAGAAATAATGTGGATGGTCATGTCCGGGGTCACTTCCGTGTCCAGTCCCGGATAGACCTGGAATCCTTTGTAATCCACTCCCACGGCATTCAATACGTCTCGCACGGTTTTGCGTCCGATGGTGTATTCGGTGGTTCTTCCTGCTTTCCAAACTTTCACGGGCATGGCCCGGGTCACTTCGATGGTAGCTCCATCATTGAGTTTTTCCTCTTCGCCGACCAGTTCATATCCGTCGGCTTTCTGAAGAACAACACCGGCTTCTTCCAGGGCTCCCTGAACGGTCAGGGCTCTGGTCTGCAGGGTTATGGTCTGTCCGTCCACTTTGATGCTCACGGTTTTGGGCTGGGCCGCAAAGCCCACCAGGTTCACGCTGGCAGCCAGCAGCAGGCAGACAACAATCCACTTGTAGGGACGCTTAAAAGGTTGTGATTTTCGCAAAGTTTCGCCTCCTTAAAGTGCTTGCATCATACCATAAGGAGGCGATTCCTGTCAAAATTAAATTAGTACCAGGTACTAAAATTATACACTCTGACAGGTGTAATTTGTGACGTTTTTGTAGACTGTACAGCTGTTTTACTGGTTTGTGAGACGGAAAAACAGCTTTTTCGCATTATTTGTTGAACTTTCCATGATTTTTTCCGGTGTGGTCCCCCGGAGTTCCGCCGCCCGCTCTGCCACAATGGCGGTGTACAGAGGGTTGTTCCGCTTTCCCCGGTAGGGCACAGGGGCCATGTAGGGGGAATCGGTCTCGAACAGGATCCGGTCTTCCGGCACCCGGGCCAGGATGGATCTTACCCCCCGGTCGTTCTTGAAGGTGCTGGTGCCCCCGAACCCCAGGTACCAGCCCAGGGCCAGGGCCTCTTCCGCCATGGCCCAGTCCCCGGAAAAGCAGTGGAGCACCCCCCGGACGCCTTTGCCTTCTTCCCGGATGATCCGGAGCACGTCCTCATGGGAATCCCGGTCGTGGATGATCACCGGCAGGCCGGTTTTCCGGGCCAGGTCCAGCTGGCGGATCAGAAATTCCTGCTGCAGGCCGTGGGGGGAATGTTCATCGTTGTAGTAATCCAGACCGATCTCCCCGATGGCCACCACCCGGGGATCGGCGCACCAGGCTTCGATCTGTTTCAGGTCCTCCAGGCTGCTGTGGCTGATCTCTTCCGGATGGATCCCCACTGCCGCCCACACAAAGGGGTACTGGTGGGCCAGGGCAAGGGCCGTTTGGGAGCTGGGAATGTCACAGCCGGGATCAATGATCCCGGCCATGGTCTCTCCGATGGAACGGAGCAGCTCTTCCCTGTCTTCGTCAAAATCCTCCACGTCCACATGGGCGTGGGTATCGAACAAAGGAAGCTTATGCATGTTATTTCACCTTGCTGCCGGAGGCGATCCCCGGCACTTCCGCCAGTTTCAGGTTCCCCTGGCCGTCAGACGCGGCCAGCAGCATCCCCCGGGATTCCACGCCACGGAGTTTGGCCGGCTTCAGGTTGGCGATGACGATCACGTTCTTGCCCGTCAGTTCTTCTTCCTTGTAATAGGGAGCGATGCCGGAAACGATGGTCCGGACTTCGTCCCCCACCTTCACTGCGATCTTCAGCAGCTTGTCCGCGTTGGGCATTTTTTCCGCTTTCTGGATGGTGCCCACCCGCAGGTCCAGTTTGCCGAAGTCTTCGATGGTGCACTGGTCCGGGGTCACGACCCCTTCAGCCTTTTTCTCCGCCTTCTTGTCCTTTTTGGCCGGTTTGGCTTCCTTTTTGGGTTCCGGAGCCTTGTCTTCTTCCTCTTCTTCGATCCGGGGGAAGATGGGCTGGCCCTTGGCCACCTTGGTGCCGTCAGGGAAGTTGCCCCAGGCCACGTCGTTCAGGTCGAACTGTTCTGGAGTCTCCAGGCCCAGCTGGGCGAAGATCTTGGGTGCGGTGAAGGGCATCATGGAGGAGATCAGGATGGCGATGTTCCGGACCGCGTCTGCCAGGTTGTACATCACCGCTTCCAGCCGTTTGGCCTGGGCGGGATCCTTGGCCAGGATCCAGGGGGTGGTTTCGTCGATGTACTTGTTGGCGGCCCCCACATAGGCCCAGATGGCCTTGATCCCGTCGTTGAGGGCGTATCTGTCCATGGCGGCCCGGTAGTTCTTCAGGGTTTCGGCGGCCAGGCTGCGGAACTTCTCATCGGTTTCGCTGTCCACCACGGTCTTGTGGACGATGCCCCCGTGGTATTTGTCAATCATGGAAACGGTCCGGTACTGGAGGTTCCCCAGGTCGTTGGCCAGGTCGGAGTTGAACCGTTTGATCAGGCCCTTCCGGGAATAGTTCCCGTCGCTGCCCAAGTTGATTTCCCGGAGCAGGAAATACCGGACGGCGTCAGCGCCGAATTCTTTGATGGGCTGCACCGGATCCACCACATTGCCCTTGGACTTGGACATTTTGTCCCCGTCTACCACCAGCCAGCCGTGGCCGTACACTTCCTTGGGCAGGTCGAAGCCCATGGCCATCAGCATGGCCGGCCAGATAATGGTATGGAACCGGACGATTTCCTTCCCCACCAGGTGGAGGTCCGCCGGCCAGAACCGGTTGAATTTGTCCATGTCCTGACCGAAACCGATGCCGGTGAAGTAGGCCAGCAGGGCGTCGAACCACACGTACACCACATGTTTGGGGTCAAAGGGCACCTGGATGCCCCAGTCGAAGCTGCTCCGGCTGATGCACAGGTCTTCCAGTCCCTGTTTGATGAAGTTGATCATTTCGTTCCGGCGGGAAACAGGCTGGATGAAATCCGGATGGGTCTCGATGTATTCCAGGATCCGGTCCGCATATTTGGACATCCGGAAGAAATAGCTGGATTCCTTCATCTTTTCCACAGGACGGCCGCAGTCCGGGCACACGCCCCCGGCTTCCTCCACCTGGTGTTCGGTCCAGAAAGATTCGCAGGGCACGCAGTACAGGCCTTCGTAGTCTTTTTTGTAGATGTCCCCCTGTTCCCACACCTTCTGGAGCAGGGTCTGGACGGTCTTTTCGTGTTCCGGGCTGGAAGTGCGGACGAAGGAGGTGTAGCTGACCCCCAGCATCTCCCACAGCTTCTTGAAGTCCGCCACGATCTTGTCGGTGTATTCAATGGGCTTTACCCCGAAGGATTCCGCCTTCCGCTGGATCTTCAGCCCGTGTTCGTCACTGCCGGTGATGAACTGGACATCAAAGCCGTTGGCCCGTTTGTACCGGGCGATGGTGTCGGCAATGGTGGTGCAGTAGGCATGTCCAATGTGCAGGTCGGCGCTGGGATAGTAAATGGGCGTCGTAATATAAAAAGCAGGTTTCGTCATGGTCATTCCCCTTTGTCAAATAAAAATAATGCTCTAGTATATTATCATATCACAAATGGGCGGGAGATGCACGGAAAAGGGGCTGTTGCAAGAGCAACAGCCCCTTTTTGTCAGCGGTCAATGGTCAGCGGCCGGTGGAAGCCAAACGCGGCCGGGACGGGCTCGCCTCCGGCAAGCCCCTACGCCGTTGGGGTCAAGGGATCTCCACAGAGACAAGGAAACGGGGTTGTCGGGGAATTCCGTTTCCCTGACCGTTGTTGTCGACTCCCGATTCCAACGCTGTAGGGGCGTGCCGAAGGCCCGCCCTTCCGTGGCCTCCAGTTTTATACGTTCAAAACCATTTGCCCCCGGCAAATGGTCTCCTTCGGCTGCTGACCGTTGACCGGCCCTTATCCCCTCACTTCCCGGAGCAGCTCCCGGATGTTCTCCTGCTGGTTTTCTTCGGTCACTTCTTCGGAGAAGGGAATCACGTTGGCGGCGGGGCGGATCTCTTTGACCGGCAGCTGGCAGTTGTAGAAGCTTTCCAGCTGCTGTTCTCCGTGGGTAAGGCCGTAGAGGATCTCCAGGCCCCGTACCGCCACTTCCACCGGCTGTCCCTTTTCTTCATAGGGCACCGGGCTGAGAGACAGCAGGTATTTGTAGCTCATTTCCGGCATCAGTTCCTGGAGGACTTTTTTCCGGTAGCTGTACTTGGCGTCCAGGATCAGGTAGTTCTCCCGGTTCCCCTGCTTCCACCGGAGCAGGTAATCCGGGGTGTAATAATGGCCCTCTTCCAGGGGCTTGAAGGCGTAGGTGGTGTTCCGGTACAGGTGGATGGCCCCCGGGCCCTGTTCCGGCTGGTCCGTGAGCACCGGCTGGAAGAACAGGGTCAGTTCCTCGTCCCCCCGCTCCAGCCGGTACACGTTCTGGTACCCGGAATGGTCGTACAGGTTCCGGCTGCCCAGGGTGTACACCTTCCGGCGGCATTCCTCCAGTACAAACCCTTCCTGCCGGAGCCCCTGGAGCAGCCGGGCCAGGCAGTAGATCTCGAACACGAAGGTGTTTTCGTACAAATTGAGGAGCATCCGCTCCCGGGGAAAGTGGCGGCAGGTGTTCTGGTACCACTGGTGGATGCACAGATAGATCCGGTAATACTGGGGCACCCGGAAAAAGGGCTCCGTAGGTTCCGGCATCTGGCTGGCGTCCAGCAGGGTCACCGGCAAAATCTGCCGGTAGGACACGAACATTTCCTGGAGCCGCTCCTCCACCTCATCGCACCGTTCCAGGAAGCCCTTCAGCATGTGGGCGGCGTTGGCGTAGAGCACCTGGGAGGACAGCTGGTACCCCTCCCGGTCGGCTTCCGGCAGGTCCAGCCCCTGGACCAGGGCCCGGATTTCCTTTCCCTCCTCCCCGATGTCGTAGAGCATCCGCTGGAGGAAGCTGAGGACCACCTGGTTCTCGTACACGTCCCGGCTCATTTTGTCCTGGGTCATCAGGAGTTTTTCCGGCAGGTAGTGCTTGTCCCCCACCTGGATCCCGAAAGGGGCCTCCCGGAGGTATTCCGGGTGCCGGACCAGGTACTGGAGGGTGTGGGGGCTGACAGTCTGGACCTTTTCCGTCCAGTCCACCACTTCGGCGGTTTCCAGGGTATGCCGGCAGTTGGCCTTGAAATACCCGTAGCTTTCCTCATACACCTGGAGGATCTCCTCTGCCAGGGTCAGCTGGGACAGGAAATCCTGGAACCCGTTCCGGCTGTCCGGGCCGGTGCCCTCCGGGGCTTTATCCCGCAAAAGCGGCGCCTGGTGGGCGTAGATGTATTCCACCATGGCCTTCAGGTTTTCCTGCTGCTGGGAAGGCTGGATCAGTACCGGCAGCAGATCCGTGTACCAGATCTCTCCCGGCTCCTCCCCTTTCTGGAGGGTGATTTCCAGTTCCACCAGCCCCATATGGTAGGCAAAGATATTGTAGGGAAACAGGATCATGTGCCGGCGGCTGTCCCAGAGACTGTTGAGAGGCTTCCCGTTAAGGGAGACCCCGGCCCCTGTGCAGTCCCAGTCTCCCGGCAGTTCCAGGTCGTAGTGGAGGTTTTCCCGCACCCCCTGGTGACCGGCGGCGGCCAGCACCCGTTCCGCCGAATGGGGACGGGGCTCCCGGGTCACCGGCAGGGTCAGGACTTCTCCGTTCTGTTCCCGGAGACGGATGAATTGTTCCATGGCCATCTTAGTGGAAGAACTGGAAGAACTTCATCCGCCGGTTCCCCCACTGGAGGATCTGGTCCAGCAGGGCCGCACTCTGGACCATCCGGTTGCCTTCACAGTCGTCCCGGAACTGGATCAGCCATTTTTCGTATTCCGCCCCGTTGCCGCTGAGTTTGGGCAGGATCTTCTGGGCCACCGCATAGTCCAGGGCGATGATCCCGGGCCGGATGTGGTCTTCCGGTTCCATGAGCCGGGCGGCCACCTTCCAGTACCGGCGGAGGGCCAGCTCGATCCGCATGCTCAGGTAGATGTTCTGTTCTGCCAGCCGGGCTTTGATCCGGTCGTACACGTTCTGTTCCACGCTGGTCAGTTGGCAGCTTTCCCGGGGCGCCACGTCGAACAGGCTCTTCAGCTGGCTCCAGGACAGCAGCTGGATATCCCCCTGGCTGATCCCCTGGGTCATTTCCGGCACCGCGTCAGTCCGGGGCAGGGTGATGATCCAGGCCCGGTCGATGAGCCGGGGAGACAGGGTCTCGGTGGTGTGGTCGTTGTTGATGGTGGCCAGGAAATGGAGGGTTTCCGGCAGCTGGAGCCGGTGGTTGTACCCCAGGCTCAGGGTGTGTTCCCCGTCCCAGTCATCGCACACGTTCATAAAGTCCGCCCAGTAGTATTCCATGGGGGACAGATTGGCCTCATCCAGCAGGATGTAATAGGGGAACTGGCGGATCCCCCGGGTCTTTTCCCAGTCCAGCAGCTTCAGCCCGTCGTACACGTCCCGGTTGCTTTCCTCAAAGGTCCGGGTCAGCGGGTTGTAGTACCCGATCAGGTCCCGTTTGGAGGTCCAGCCCCGTTCCACGGACACCGGGATGTACCGGTTGGCGGTGCTCATGAATTCCTGTTCCCCGATCTTCCGGTCGAACTGGGTGAGCCCCAGCACCTTCCCCAACAGGTTGCAGAAGGAGGTCTTGCCGCTGCCGGGAGCCCCGGAGAATACGGTAAGGAACCCCTGGTGGGTGCAGATCAGCAGGTTCAGGATCAGGTTCCGGCTGTACTGGGGCCGTTCCTTCTGGATGGCAGTGATCAGGTAGTCCAGGGCCTTCCGGTTGTTGGTGCCGGAGGCAGGCAGGCTGTTGATGGCTTCCGCCAGTGCTTCCGGGCTCTGGGGCCGGGGCTTCTGGTTCTTCCGCTGTTCCGCCTGGGCCAGGGCCTTCCGGGTGCGGGCGGGCAGCCCTTTGGCACTGCCCAGGTCCTGCCAGATGTCCGGATACCGTTCCAAAAGGGCGGTGATGAAGTCCTGGCTCCACCGCTTGTTCAGGTTTTCCAGCAGATGCCGGTAGAGAAAGTCCCCCACCTGTTCATACCCTTCCCGGGCAGCGTCGTCCCCTTCCAGGATGGCTTCCAGCCGGGCGATCCGTCCCTGGCGGATGTGGGCCGGGAGACCGCTGAACAGCTGGGTCTTTTCCCGTTCCAGGAAGCTTTTCAGCACCCCGGGCTTCACCAGGTCCCCTTCGTCCACCTGGACGGATTTCACCAGGCTCCGGAGGAGCACTTCGTCCGGCACCCGGTCCACCAGCTGGGAGGGAGACCCGGGCACCCGGTGCCAGAACACCCATTCCGTCTTTTCCTGCCGGCTGGCCCAGGTGCCTTCTGCCGGGTAGAAGGTGACGGGCTGCCAGGCTTCCGGCGGGCAGGCGGTCAACAGGTACTGGTTTTCCGGCACATCGCTCTGGAGGAAGAAGCCGAACCGGATGTTCTTCTGGACCTCATAGGGCCCGGCGATCCACCCGTCCCGGAGCTGGAGCAGGATCTGCTTGCCGGCGAAAAGGCCCGGTTCCTGGAGCCGGAGCACCGTATCCATGGAAAGGGGATCCAGGAGATGGGTCTCCGGCACCTGTTCATAGAGCCCTTCCCCAAAGGGGAACCGGAGACGGCCGTCCTTCAGGGCGTCGATGCAGAACACCCGGTAGGCGGTGGACCGGAGATTCCCCTGGCTGTCCTTGTTTTCCACCAGGGAATGGGGTCCCAGGTCCAGGAAGACGATATCGTTTTCGTGGAAGTGTTCTTCCATGTATTTCTGGTCGCTGTGGAGGCTGTACCACAGGTTGATGTTCTTGTACTGTTCCGCCCGGGGGATCAGGGCATCGATTTCTTCCGGGGTCAGGGCCCGGTAGGTTCCCTGTTCCCATACCCCCATGGGGGTGAAGTTGTAGAAGCTGTCCACAATGTTGATCCGGCCCACATAGGTGGTGAAGGGTTCTTCTTCCGGGGCTTCCGGTTCCGCCGGAGCGGCCGGTTCGTCAGGCGCCGGGGCCGGTTCTGCCGGTGCCGGGGCGGCTTCCGGCTGGGGAGCCGGGGCGTTCCGGGGCTCCGGAGCAGGGGTTTCCGGGGCTTCCGGCCGGGCCGGGGCGGCTGTTTCTTCCGGTGCTGCCTCTTCTGCCGGAGCCGGGGTTTCTTCCGGGGCCGGTTCCGGAGCGGCGTTCTTCTTCCCCCGGCGGTTCCGGGCGGCCTTGTCCCATTTCCGGCTGTTCCGGGTCTTCCGGGAGGCCGGTTCTTCCGTGGCTTCTTCCGGGGAAGCTTCCGGTTCCCGGTTATCTTTGTTATCTTTGTTATCTTTGTTATCTTTGTTATCTTTGTTATCTTTATTTTCTTTGCTGTTCCTGGCTTCCTTGTTCTCTTTGGCCCCTTTCTTCTCTTTGGAGTCCTGGGTTTCCCGGGCCTCCTTTTCCTTCTTCTTCAGCAGGGATTCCGCCTGGTGCTGTTTCCCTTCCGGATAGGGCATTCCGGCCATTTCCAGCACCATCCACAGGGCATTGGGACGGAAGGGCTGCTTTTTATTCTGGCAGATCCGTCCATATTTCAGCAGCAGTTCCGCCATGGCATCCGGGCTGTATTTGCAGATTTTCCTGATATTCTCCGGATCCTTCCCTACAATCTGCTGCAGGTTCCGGCATACCTGGCCCAGGAAGGCCTGGAAGGTATAGGCGGCAATATCCCGGTAGATCCGGTCCCCTTCCTTGTACAGTTCCACCGCAAAGGGGACGATTTTTTCCCGGACCCGGGGGGACCGTTTGTCCAGTTTCCCCAGCTGGATAATGTATTTCCGGTATTTCCGGCTGTTCCCCTTCATGGGCTTCAGCAGCACTTCCACCGGGGTGGTTTCATAGATCAGCTGCAGATACCGGTCGTTGATATTCTCCAGTTCCTCTTCAGAAACGGTCAGGGAGGAGGGTATAACAGGAGATTTTGGCTTTTTCGGCGATTTCATGGTGTGACCTCCAAAAATAAAATATAAGAGTAATTTGACAAATAAAAAGAAAGCCCACGCCTCAAAAAGCGCGGCTTTCTTTATTATACCCGTGGATGTGGGGCCGGGTCAAGGAAGAGGTCTACCCCTTCCGCTCTTCCAAGCCTTTGTGCCTTCTTTCGTGAAGAGCATAATAGGCGGCCTTGTCCTGGTACATTTCCCGGTCAGCCTGGCGGATGGCCTGCCTGATCCGGGCGGAATCCTCCAGCCACAGGGCCCCTACAGCCAGGATGGGTTCCGGGTCTTCAGCCAGTTCCCGGCGGATCTGTTCCACCCGGCGGGAAAATTCCCGTTTCCCCAGGTTCCGGGCCAGCACCAGGAACTCGTCTCCCCCTTCCCGGAACACCTGCTCCCGGGAAAAGTTCCGGACCAAAACCCCGACGGCCCGGCGGATCAGCTCATCCCCGGCCTGGTGGCCCTGTTGGTCGTTGGTGGCTTTCAGACCGTTCACATCGGCGTAGATCACCCCCAGGGGACGATCCTGCCGGGCCAGGCTGTGGAGAGTCTCCCGGAGGGCGTTCCGGTTGTGGACCCCAGTCAGGGCGTCATACCGGCTCATATGCTCCAGCTGTTTCACCAGCTTGTGGTTCCGGATCTTGAAACTGAGGAAATAGGAAATGGTTTCCAGCACTTCCCGAGTGTTGATCAGGTCATTTACCTCGTAATTGTCCGCTCCCAAAAAGCCCACGATCTGTCCCTGCAGGTAAAAGGGTGCGGCGATCAGCCGCTGGATGTTCTGCCGCTTCAGGTTCTCGTAGTCCACCGGATCATCTTCCCGCAGCAGTTCGATGTCTTCAATCAGCACACAGGTGGAACTTTCCAGGAACTGGCTCCAGCCTCCCATGTACAGCTGATAATCCTTGTTCTGCAGGGTCTGGATTTCCGGTTCAATTCCCGGGGCGCACCATTCAAAGGTGTTGGAGACGGTTTTCCCGTCGGTTTCCAGCACATACAGCCGATCCGGGTGGATCATTTCTCCCAGGGCTTCCAGGGCATGGTCCATGGAAGCCTCATACCCTTCCTCTCCATTGAGGATCCGGAAGATCCGGAGGATCACGTCATCGGTCATCATCCCCCGGCGCATGGCGTGGCTCTCTTCCCGTTCCCGGTCCGCGATCATGAATACAAAAGCCACCCACCCTGGATGGTTCTCCAGGGGCTTTACGGCAAAGTCCAGCCAGTGGCCGATGCTCTCCTCATACAGTCTGCTGCGGATTTCCGTCTGTTCCATCACCGCCCGGTGGCAGCAGTCCATCCACAAAGGGTTCCCCTGGGGATACACCTCAAAGAACCGGTGTCCCAAAAGATCCTTGGGGGCGCGGCCAGCAATGGTGCAGTACAGCTGGTTCACATAGACATACCGGGCATCCATGGCTCCAGATCCCCCCTCATTGGGGATCACCTGGAACACCGCATAGGCCGCCGGCACATCCCGGAACAGGTCCAACCCCATCCTGTCTTCGTCCATAGCATACACTCCCTTACAGGCATTGTCATCATCCGCTGCTGGGTAGAATGGTGAGCCAAATTGTCAGTTTACAGTTTTATTATACCATGAAAAGATACGGGTGACTATACAGGAAAGGGGCTGCCGAATGGACAGCCCCTTTGGTCGCGGTCAGCGGCAGGTGGAGGCCAGATGCCCTGGTGCCCCAATAGCTATGGGCGGCCGGGACGGGCTCGCCTGCGGCAAGCCCCTACGTCGTTGGGGTCAAAAGTTCATCACGATGATCCTGGGAACGGGATTGTCGGGGAATCCGTTTCCCTGACCGTTGTGATCAATTCCCCGGTCCCCGCCAGACAACCCTTCGATGAACCCCGTTGTTTCCCTACCCTCCGACCCTGACGCCGTAGGGGCGCGCCGCAGGCACGCCCTTCCGTGGCCTGCGGTTTTCCTGTATTTCCAGGAACCCGCCCTGGGGGTTCCTTCCATAAAAAAGAACCCGCCCCCAAAAGGCGGGTTCTTTCCTTTGGCCGTTGACCGAGTTGCTGCTCTTACTTCTTCACCCACACCCGTTCCTTCACATCCAGTTTCTCGATGGGTTTGGGATCAGCGGTGGGTTCCCCGAAGGGCATCTGGGCCACCAGGGTCCAGCTGTCCGGCACTTCGAAGGCCGCCTTGATGGCATCGTCGATGATCGGGTTGTAGTGCTGGATATTCACCCCCAGCCCCAGGTCCGTGAGAGCCGTCCACAGGGCGAACTGGAGCATCCCGTTCCCCTGGCTGGCCCATACCGGGAAGTTGGCCGCGTACCCCGGGAACTGTTCCTGGAGCTTTTTCACCGTGTCCGTTTCCTCAAAATACAGCAGGGTGCCATAGGCAGCGGCAAACCCCTTCACCTTGGCTTCCGTAGGAGCGAATTTCTCCGCCGGCACGATTTTCCGCAGGGTTTCCATCACAATGTCCCACACCTTGTCATGGTACTTCCCCAGGGCCACGATCACCCGACCGCTCTGCATGTTGAAGGCCGAAGGCACCTCCCGGGTCACCTTTTCCACCGTGTCGATGATGGTGTCCTCGCTCACCGGGATGTTCCGCCCCAGGGCATAATTGGTCCGCCGATGAGCCACCGCCTGATAAAAATTCCGTTCCGTCATGATATTCATCCCCTTAACTGTTATTTTACAAAGTACATTTGATGGGTATAGTATACCATATGGGTGGGGAAAAGGGAAGGGGCGCGCCAAAGGCACGCCCTTCCGTGGCCTGCGGTTTTCCTATGACAGCCCTATTCCATTTTCTCCGCCAGTTCCTTCAGATAGGCCTTGAACGCCGGGCCCAGGTCCTGTCTCCGCAGGGCGAATTCCACGGTGGCTTTCAGGTAGCCCAGCTTGTCACCGGTGTCGTACCGTTTCCCTTCGAAATTGTAGGCATAGACGCTTTCGTTGTGAGCCATCACCCGGAGGGCGTCGGTGAGCTGGATTTCCCCGCCCTTCCCGGGCCGGGTCTGTTCCAGTACATCGAACACATCCGGGGTGATCACGTACCGTCCCAGGGCGGCAAACCGGCTGGGAGCCTCTTCCACGCTGGGTTTTTCCACCATGTCCTTCACCTTCAGCAGGTTGTGGTCGTCGGTTTCCTCCCCGTCGATGATCCCGTAGGCGGACACCTGTTCCGGCTTTACCACCTGGCAGCCGATCACCGTGCCCCCGGTCTTGTCATACTGGTCCATGAGCTGCTTCAGGGCCGGTTCACCGCTGCCGTTGTACACCACATCATCCCCCAGGATCACACCGAAGGGTTCCCCGTCGATGAAATCCTTGGCGCAGAGGATGGCGTCCCCCAGGCCCCGCTGGTATTTCTGCCGCACATAGTGGATCTTGATGCTGGAAATGGCCCGGACCTGCTTCAACAGTTCCATCTTTCCGCTTTCGTACAGGTGCTCTTCCAGTTCCGGAGAGCTGTCGAAATGGTCCTCGATGGCCCGTTTGGCGTGGCCGGAGATGATCAGGATCTGTTCGATGCCGCTGTGGAGGATTTCTTCCACAATATACTGGATGGTGGGTTTGTCCACAATGGGCAGCATTTCCTTGGGCATGGCTTTGGTTTCCGGCAGGAACCGGGTACCGAACCCGGCAGCCGGGATCACGGCTTTACGGACTTTCATCATTGGGCATTCTCCTTTGTTTCTTCATGGGCGGCCTTTTTGGGTGCTTTTTTGTTGAACCGCTGCATCAGTTCTCCCACGTCGGCCCCCTGCATCCAGGCTTCCACCGCATCGGCGGCCTGTTCCAGGGCTTCCTGGATCTTTTCCTTGTCCTCTCCCTGGAAGGGATGGAGCACGTGGCTGATCACCGCCTGTTCCTGGTGGACCGGGTGGCCGATGCCCACCTTGATCCGGGGATAGGCCTGGCTCCCCAGGGCCCGTTCAATGGATTTCAGGCCGTTGTGGCCTCCGGAAGACCCTTTCCGGCGGATCCGCAGGGTCCCCACCGGCAGGTCCATGTCGTCCTGGATCACCAGCACGTCTTCCGGGGGGATGTGGTAAAAGTTGGCAAAATCCACCACTGCCGCCCCGCTGTTGTTCATGTAGGTGGTGGGTTTGATCACCCAGCATTTTTCCGGCATCCGTTTTTCCAGGTAAACGGCATTGTCCGCCTTCCGCCAGGCGTCCGTGTCCCCCCACCTGCTGGCCAGGATGTCCGCGGTCATGAACCCGATATTGTGCCGGGTCCCGGCATATTCCCGCCCGATGTTCCCCAGGGCAACAACTAGTTTCATAAGATTCTCCTATAAACGCAAAAAGGGTGCTGCACCGCAGCACCCTTTTACCCTTTAAATTTCAAACAGCTGGCTGATGGACAGCTGGTTGTAAATCCGCAGGATGGTCTCTGCCAGGATCGGAGCCACAGAAAGCTGGGTAATCTTCGGATGCTTTTTGTTGGGCGGCAGAGGAATCGTGTTGGTCACGATCAGTTCCTTGATTTCGGACTGGGCAATACGGCTCAGTGCCGGATCCGTCAGGATGGGATGGGTTACGCAGGCGTAGATGTCCTTGGCGCCGAATTTCTTCAGAGCCTTGGCCCCTTCGCACAGGGAGCCGGCGGTATCCACAATGTCATCCACCATGATGCAGATCTTGCCTTCCACATTGCCGATCAGGTTCATGACTTCCGCCACACCAGGTTCCGGCCGTCTCTTGTCGATGATGGCCAGGCCGCATTCCAGACGGTTGGCAATGTTCCGGGCACGGCTTACCCCGCCCAGGTCCGGAGAAATCACCACCATGTCTTCCGGTGCAAAGCCTTTTTCCTTCACATAGTCTGCCAGGATCGGGCCCCCGGGCATATGGTCCACAGGAATGTCAAAGAAGCCCTGGATCTGGGCTGCATGGAGATCCACCGTCACCAGACGGGTGATCCCGGAAACGGTCATCAGGTCCGCCATCAGTTTGGCAGTGATGGGTTCCCGGCCCCGGGCCTTTCTGTCCTGACGGGCATAGCCGTAGAAGGGAACCACTGCGGTAATGTGCCGTGCGCTGGCTCTCTTGAAGGCGTCGCACATGATCAGCAGTTCCATCACGTTGTCGTTGACAGCCGGTCCGCAGGTGGGCTGGATCACAAATACATCCTTGCCCCGGACACTTTCATTGATCATGACCTGGACTTCTCCGTTGTTGAACCGGTTGATCACCGCGTCCCCAACCGTAGTTCCCAGATAGGCAGCGATTTCACGTGCCAGATCAGGGTTGGCGTTCCCGGAGAAAATCGCCATGTCTTCGCCTGTTTTATCACCCAACATACAATCAATACCCCCACTGCTTTATAATGTAATTCTATTAAAAAGTATACAACTCATTGAGGTTTGTGGCAAGGGAAAAAAATGAGAGGCAACAGCCTCTCATTTTTGGCCGCGGCCAAAAAAGGGGCCCAAGGCCCCTTTTTTATTTCCTGTTCCGGTACTTTTCCGCCCAGCCGGGGATGTTCACCTGTTTCCCCCGGGCTACCCCCAGGGCGTTTTCCGGCACATCCTTGGTAATGGTGGAGCCGGCGGCGATGTAGCTGCCTTTGCCGATGGTCACCGGGGCCACCAGGTTGCTGTTGCAGCCTACGAAGGCGTCGTCCTCGATCACCGTCCGGTGCTTCACCTTCCCGTCGTAGTTCACGGTAATGGTGCCGCAGCCCATGTTCACCCCGCTGCCGATGTCGCTGTCCCCGATATACTGGAGATGGGGCAGCTTGGTGCCCACTCCCACATTGGAGTTCTTCACTTCCACGAAGTTCCCCATCTTCACCTTGTCCCCGATCACCGTGTTGGGCCGCAGATGGTCGTAGGGTCCCATGTGGACCCCGTTGCCCACCTGGCAGTCATGGGCGTAGGCGAACTGGATATGGGTGTCATTCCCCACTTTCACATTGGTGAACCGGACCTGGGGTCCCACTTCGCAGTCTTCCCCGATCTCCGTTTCCCCTTCCAGCCAGGTGAAGGGATAGAGCACCGTATCCCGGCCCACCTTCACGGATTTTTCCACAAAGGTGCTGGCAGGATCCATCACCGTGACCCCGCTGTCCATCAGTTTCCCCAGGATCCGTTCATTCATCACCTTCTGGGCCACCGCCAGCTGCCGCCGGGAGTTGATCCCCATGACCATGTCGAAATCCCCGGTTTTGATCCCGGCCACCGAACGGCCCCGTTTCAGGCATTCCGCCAGGATGTCCGTCAGGTAGTATTCCCCCTGGGCATTGTCGTTCTTCAGGTTCACCAGAAGGTCGAACAGCAGGGGCAGTTCCACACAGTAGATCCCGGTGTTGATTTCCCGGATCTTCCGCTGTTCCGGGGTGGCGTCCTTTTCTTCCACGATGCCGGTAACCTGGCCGGCATCGTCCCGGAGGATCCGTCCGTAGCCGAAAGGATCCGGAGCTTCCGCCGTAAGCACGCTGACCCCGGCGCCGTTTTTCAGGTGGGTTTCATAGAACTTCTTCAGTTCTTCCCCTTCCAGGAGTGGCGTATCCCCGCAGAGGATCAGCGCCGTCCCTTTTGCATCTCCCAGCAGGTCCCGGGCCTGGAGCACCGCATGGCCGGTGCCCAGCTGTTCTTCCTGGACTGCCACCCGGGCCCGGGTCCCCAAAAATTCCGTCACCTGTTCGGAACCGAAGCCCACGATCACGATCTTGTCGTCCGCCCCTGCTTCGTCCGCTGCGTCCAGCACATGTTCCAGCATGGGCTTGCCGCTCAGTTTATGCAGGACCTTGGGGAGCTTGGATTTCATCCGGGTCCCCTTCCCTGCCGCCAGGATAATTGCCGCCAAATCTGCCATTCTTCCTTGCCTCCTAAAAATTACCGCAGTTCAATTTTGTAGCCCGCCTTGCGCAGGGTATCCGCCACTTCTTTGGAATGCTGCGCGTTCCGGGTCTCCACATCCAGTTCCACCCGGGTCACCCCCAGGGGCACGGACCGGTCTGCCCGGTCGTGGTTGATGTAGAGGATGTTGATTTTCATTTCTTCCAGATAGCTGACGAACTTCAGCAGTTCCCCCGGCCGGTCCACCATCCAGGTGACCATCCGGACCCGCCGGCCGGTGCGCACCAGCCCCCGTTCGATGATCTGGGAAATGGTGTTCACGTCGATGTTCCCGCCGCTGATCACCGCTGCCGCCCGGTCGCTGCCCGGGACGATGTGGTGCAGCAGGGCTGCCAGAGGCGCTGCCCCGGCTCCTTCCACCACCATCTTGCCCCTCTCCAGCATCAGCAGCATGGCGGCACAGATGTCCTCTTCGTTCACCAGCAGCATGTCGTCCACATATTTGTTGATCAGGTCCCAGGTGAGCTTCCCGGGGATCCCTACGGCGATCCCGTCGGCGATGGTCTTGCCCACCCCGTGGGTCACCCATTTGTTTTCCTTTTTGCACAGGTACATGGCCGGAGCCTGTTCCGTCTGGACCCCATACACCTTCACCTTGGGGTTCACCTGCTTCACTGCCGCGGCGATCCCGGCCAGAAGGCCCCCGCCCCCTACCGGCACCACGATGCTTTCGATGTAGGGATTCTGTTCCAGGATCTCCAGGCCGATGGTCCCCTGGCCGGCGATCACCGCCGGGTCGTCATAGGGATGGACAAAATAGGCGCCGGTTTCCTTCTGGATCTCCTGGGCCTTGGCCAGGGATTCGTCGAAGGTCTTCCCGTAAAGCACCACGTCCGCCCCGTAGCCTTTGGTGGCTTCCGCCTTGGCCAGAGGCGCCCCTTCCGGCATCACCACCGTGGATTTGCAGTGGGCCATCCGGCTCCCCAGGGCCACCCCCTGGGCATGGTTCCCGGCAGAAGCAGCGATGATCCCCTTGGCCTTCTGTTCCTCGCTGAGGGTCATGATGCAGTTGGATGCCCCCCGGACCTTGAAGGACCCGGTGCGCTGGAGGTTTTCCAGCTTCAGGAACACGTCCCGCTCACTGATGGTGCTGAAGGTATGGTTGTGTTCCAGCGGGGTTTTGTGGACCAGCTTTTCCAGCCGCTCCTGGGCAGCCCGGATGGTTTCCAGGGTGATGGTTGTGTCTGTCATGGGAATCTCTCCTTTTTTGGGTATTGGGTACGGCAAAATATGATGGATCTGTTACAGCATTTCCGGGACGATGTCGATGGCTTTCGTCTCGTCATCCACCCCTTTCAGGGTCATCAGGGACGCATATTCGCTGACGATCTTCTTTTCCGGCTCCCGGCTGGCAATGAACAGGTAGGTGCCCACCACTTCGGCCCCCACTTCTTCCGCCAGTTCCTGCATGCCCCGGGCGGTGCCCCCCGCCCGCATGAAGTCGTCCACCACCAGTACCCGGCTCTTGGGGGCCAGGGCCTTCCGGGGCAGGCTCATGGTCTGGATCTTCTTGCTGGAGCCGCTCACATAGCTGATGGAAACCGCCGGGCCTTCAGTGATCCGGGCTTCCTTCCGGGCCATCACCATAGGGATGTTGAAGGCACGGGCAGTGGCCAGGGCCAGGGAGATCCCCTTGGCTTCCACAGTCATAATGTAGTCCGGCTGGAGTTCCAGGGTCCGCTGCATGATGATTTCCCCCAGCCGGAAGGAAATCTGGGGATCGAACAGCAGGTCGTTCATGTAGATCATTCCCCCTGGAAGCAGCCGGGCAGGGTCGTTGAGCCGTTTGGCCAGGGTCCAGAGGAATTCGTTGTCTGCTTCAGGAGAATGATAGGGAATGAACCGGACCCCCCCGCTGGCTCCCGCCACGGTTTCGATGATTCCCAGATCGTAGGTGGACAGCCCGTTCCGGACAGTCTGGACATCTTCGCTGAGGGTGCTTTTGGCCACGGCGAATTTTTCACAGAAATAGCTGAAAGGAAACAGCTGAAAAGGATGATCGTTCAGTTCTTTGGTCAGTGCCACAATACGTTCCAGTCGTTTGATCCGTGCCATTATGCATTCCCCTCCTTCTTGTTCCCTGCCTTCTGGTCAGCGTGTTCCTTTTCCTTGGCTTCGATGACCTTCAGCAGGGTCCGTTCCGCGTTTTCCATATGGGTCCGCACCGCCTTCTGGGCCTTGTCCACACTGCGCTGGGCAATGGCGTCATAAATGGCCTGGTGTTCCTTGATCATATCGTCCAGACGGCCGGGGTAAGGCATGGACCGGCCCCGGATGGCGGTGATCTGTTCCCGCAGGTTGCTGATGATGTTCATGCACCGGCGGTTCCGGCTGGCCTTGTAGATCACATCATGGAACGCCGTATCGTTTTCGATGATCCGGGGATAATCTTTGGCCGCCACCAGAGGCTTGTCCGCATCCAGCAGGGTCTTCATCTCCTTGATCTCGTCATCCCCGATCCGTTCCGCCGCCAGTCCCGCTGCCAGAACGTCCAGGGCCGTACGGATCTCGTACACTTCGTTGATGTCCTTGATGGAAATGTCCGCCACATAGGCGCCCCGCCGGGGGATCATCACCACCAGGCCCTCCAGTTCCATTTTCCGGATGGCTTCCCGTACCGGGGTCCGGCTGACCCCCATCTCTTCCGCCAGCTGAAGTTCCATCAGCCGCATCCCTGCCGGGAACTGTCCGCTGATGATGGCCTGGCGGATGTTGTCCAC
Organism: Acidaminococcus fermentans; assembly: GCF_009696675.1. GTDB lineage: Bacteria > Bacillota > Negativicutes > Acidaminococcales > Acidaminococcaceae > Acidaminococcus. The sequence continues at coordinate 192,902 of NZ_VULN01000001.1, forward strand.
CACCACATCCCGCAGGGGTCTGTAATTGTCCAAAGGAATCTGTTTCAATTGCCGCACCATAATAAACTATGCCTCCTCAACCGTATGTGCCACTTCAAGTTGTATATCCTGCTGTCTCCCTGCCAGGTATTCTGCCGCCCGGGCCGCCGCCTGCCGGTCCGGGAAGATCCCGAACACCGTAGGGCCGCTGCCGCTCATCAGGGCCTTTTCCGCCCCCAGGGCCGTCAGTTCCTGTTTCAGCTCCTGGAGCACCGGATACCGGTTCACCGTCACCCGTTCCAGGTCGTTGCCCATCCTATCCAGGATCCCCTGCCGGTTCCCCTGGCGGATGGCATTTTCCAGTCCCCGGATATCCAGGGGCACCCGGCCGGGGGTCCGGTCCATTTCCCCGTAGACCCAGGCGGTGGATACCCCCAGGTTCCGGGGTTTGGCCAGGACCAGATCCAGCCGGGGCACCGGGGGCAGGACGGTCATTTTTTCCCCCCGTCCCCGGGCCCTCTGGGTGCCTCCGTACAGACAGAAAGGAACGTCGCTGCCGATGCTGGCCGCCAGTTCCTCCAGGGCCTGCCGGTCCAGAGGCTGCCCGCAAAGGTCATTGAGCCCCCGGAGCACCGCCGCTGCGTCCGTACTGCCCCCGGCCAGCCCTGCCGCCAGGAAGATCCTTTTGGTGCAGGCCAGGTGCCAGTTGACGGCCAGACCGGTTTTTGCGCCGAACGCCCGGGCCGCCTTCACCATCAGGTTGCTGCCGTCACAGGGCAGGTCCGGGTTGTCGCAGACAAGAGACAGTCCCTCCCCCGGGGCAAAGGAAACAGTGTCCGCCAGGGAAATGGACTGCATGATCATGTCCACCTGATGATAGCCGTCAGGACGGCGGCCCAGCACGCTGAGCCCCAGATTGATTTTACCGTATGCCTTCCGCTCCATGGTTTGCTCCTTTGTCCATCAGGGGAAGTCCCCCCGCAAAAAATGATTGTGTATTCTGTATTCATTTATTGTACCGTGAAAACCCATTTGCCGCAAGAGTTGACAGGGGTTTTTATGAACATTTTTTCAAAAATTTTTCACGAACGTTCTTTAATTATAATTTTCAGTCACCGGCTGTCGGAAATGTGGGGAAAATGGTACAATGGGGAAGGCGGCCTGGGGGGGCGCCTCTGTCAGCGGTCAGCGGCCGGTGGTGGCCGGATGCCCCCGGCATCCGGCTTTGAATGGATTGGCCCTCTGGGCGGCCGGGAAGGGCTCCCCTGCGGGGAGCCCCTACAACGTTGGGGTCAGAGGATCATCACGGCGATCCGGGGATCCCAGCCAGGCAACCCTTCGATGAACCCCGTTGTCCCCCACCCTCCGACCCTGACGCCGTAGGGGCGCGCCAAAGGCACGCCCTTCCATGGCCGCCGGTTTTCCTATATTTCCAGGAACCCGCCTTGTGGGTTCCTTCCAACTGCAAAACGGCCCTGCCGCTTTTCCCCATACACCGGGGCTGCCCTGCCAGCCCCCAAAGGAGGTCCTGCCATTGAAAAAGAATATCATCCGCTACTGCATCACCGCCCTGGGATGCCTGCTGATGGCCCTTTCCATCAACGCCTTCTTCGTCCAGCACCATTTCCTGTCCGGCGGCATCTCCGGGGTATCCATCATCCTGTACTACCTGACCGGCTGGCCCCCGGGGATCACCAGCCTGATCTTCAACATCCCCCTGTTCTACATAGCCTGGAAATTCATGAGCCGCCAGTTCTTCATCGACAGTGTCATCGGCACCGTGCTGTTCTCCCTGGCCCTGGACGGCACCGCCTTTGTCCAGGCCTACGTGAACATCCCGGACAAGCTCCTGTGCTGCATGGCCGGGGGCGCCCTGGGCGGCCTGGGCGGAGCCCTGGTGTACCGGTCCGAAGCCTCCACCGGCGGGGTGGACATCCTGGGCTTCCTTACCAAAAAATACTACAACATTTCCGTAAGCACCACCAACTTTCTCTTCGACTGCTGCGTCATGCTGGCCGCCGTGGTGTTCCTGGGGCTCACCCCGGTGCTCTACAGCCTGGTGCTGTTCTTCATCACCTTCAAGGCCACCAACCTGTTCATGGTGGGCTTCGACTACAAGAAACAGGTGATCATCGTGTCCACCCACGCGGAAGAGATCAGCCGGCGGATCATGGACGAAGTGAACCGGGGGGTCACCATCCTCCACGGAGAAGGGGGCTACACCCGCCGGCCCCTCCAGGTGATCCTGGTGGTGGTGAAGCTCACCCAGCTGGCCCACCTGGAAACCATCATCAAAGAAGTGGACCCTATGGCCTTCGTAACCATCCAGGACGCCAACAACGTGTTCGGCAGAGGCTTCACCCAGCCCAACCTGGATCTGGAAGAGGAGCGGAGGCTGAGGAAGTAGGGGCTGCTGCGCTGCAGCAGCCCTGTCAGCGGTCAGCGGCCGATGGTGGCCGGATGCCGGGCATCCGGCTTTGAACCTATGGCCCTCTGGGCGGCCGGGATGGGCTCGCCTTCGGCAAGCCCCTACAGCGTTGGGGTCAGGGGATCACTGCGGCGATCCTGGGAACGGGGTTGTCAAAGGATCCGTTTCCCTGACCGTTGAGATCCACCCCGATCCCAGCCAGGCGACCCTTCGATGAAACCCGTTGTTTTCCCCCCTCCGACCCTGACGCCGTAGGGGCGCGCACCAGGCACGCCCTTCCCTGGCCTGCTATTTTCCTATATTCCCAGGAACCCGCCTTGCGGGTTCCTTCCATCGGCTAGAGACTAGAGCCTGGAGACTGGCTCCCGGACTTTTTCCGCACATTCCATGAACTTTTCCACCATGCTCCAGGTGCGGCCCTCTTCTTTCCATCCGAAACAGATGGGATAACTCATTTCCTTCCCCAGGGGCACCTCCACCAGATCCTTCCGCTGGTCCGGCTTCAGGAACCCTTCCACCAGGTAATCCGGAGAAAAACACACCCCTGCCCCGGCCACGCACATTTCCAGCAGCAGCTCCAGGTTGTGGGACTTCACCTTCTGCCGGGGCTGGAACTTCAGGCCCTTCAGGTACCGGGCCACCAGATACCCTGCCAGGTCCGCCTCGTCAGTCCGGAGGAAAGGACAGGCCTGGAGCACCCGGGCATCCCGGGTTTCCTGCAGCTTCCGGATCACCTGGTCCGTCCCTGCCCCATACTGCCGCTCCAGCAGCTTCCGGTCTGCCAGCAGCCGGATTTCCTCCTGCTGGATCACCCGGGTCCGGATCCCGGGGATAGCTTCAGGGAAATAGGCCACCACCAGGTCCGTCCCCCCTTCCTCCAGCTGCCGGAGCAGTTCCGCGTTGCTGTCCTCCCGGATCTCCACTTCCATCAGAGGATACCGGGCCTGGAATTCCCCCAGCACCCTGGGCAGCAGGATATGACCTCGGGTATAGGCGATTCCCACTTTCAGCCGGCCCCGGTCCCGGTGATTGATGTCCTGGAAAGCCTGGCCCAGGGACCGGTATTCCCCCTGGAACCGCCGGGCATACTCCAGGAACACCTCCCCTCCGTAGGTCAGCTGCAGGGGCACCTTCCGGACAAACAGCCGGCACCCCAGCTCCTTTTCCAGCGCCGCGATCTGGCCGCTGAGAGTCTGCTGGGTAATGTACAGCCGGTCCGCCGCCCGGGAAAAACTGGCCTCCTGGGCCGTCATCAGGAAATACCGGATGGTGTTGAAATTCATGGAACTCTCTCCTTTCGTATTATCGTCTTTTACCTGTATTATATACTTTTATTAACAGTTTGTATACGATGATGAAAACTGGTACACTGCAGGTATCCAAGGTTGCGAAAGGAGCCCTTCTTATGGAAAACCGCGTACTGCTGCTGTTCTGTCTCATCCTTCTGGCATTCGTCCTGTTCCAGGGTCCCCTGCTGGGTGCCCTGGTCCTGGGCTTCCTGCTGTTTGCCGGCTACGGCCTCCATCAGGGCCACAGCCTCCCTCAGGTGCTCACCATGGCCTGGGAGGGGGTCCTGGGGGTCCGGACCATTTTCCTGGTGTTCCTGCTCATCGGCCTCCTCACCGGGGTGTGGCGGTCCGCCGGCACCATTGCCTACCTGGTCACCGCCGCCGGCCAGCTGATCCATCCGGCGCTTTTCCTGCTCCTGGCCTTCTGGCTCAACTGCAGCATTTCCTTTTTGCTGGGCACCAGCTTCGGCACCGCCGCCACCATGGGGGTGATCACCATGAAAATCGGCATCAGCCTGGGGATCCCGCCCCTGTTTACCGGGGGAGCCATCCTGTCCGGGGTGTATTTCGGGGACCGGATGAGTCCCGTTTCCACCAGTGCCCTGCTGGTGGCCGTCCTTACCGGCACCGACCTGTACCGGAACCTGCGGAACATGGCCCGTTCCACCCTGGTTCCCTTTGTCCTCTCCAGCCTGTTCTACCTGTCCCTGGGGTTCCTGTCCCGGCACCAGGGACAGACTGCGGCCCCTGCCGCCGCCCTGGCCAGCCTGTACACCTTCACCCCCCTGCTGCTGCTCCCTGCCCTGAGCATCCTGGTGCTGAGCCTGCTGCAGGTGCCGGTCAAGACCAACCTGGCCGTAAGTATCCTGCTGGCTTCCCTGCTCAGCCTGCTGGTCCAGCACATGTCTCCGGCCGCCCTGCTCCAGGTGCTGGTCTGGGGCTACCATGCTCCCGATCCCTCCCTGGCCTCCCTGACCGATGGAGGCGGCATCCTGTCCATGGTCCGGGTGGGGGCCATTGTGTGCCTTTCCTCCTCCTATGCCGGGATCTTCAAAGGCACCGGCCTCCTGGACGGGCTCCAGGAACGCTGCCTGGGCTGGGCCCGGAAATGGGGCTGCCAGACCGCCGCCACCCTCACCGCCCTGTTCACCTCCCTGATTGCCTGCAACCAGTCCTTCACCATCCTCCTGACCCACCAGCTGTGCCGGAAACTGCCCTGGACCCCGGAAAAGGCCGCCCTGACCCTGGAAGACACCGCCGTCCTCCTGGCCCCCCTGGTGCCCTGGTCCATTGCCTGCGCGGTGGTGCTGGAATCCGCCGGAGCTCCCGCCGCCTCCATTCCCCTGGCCTGCTACCTGTATCTGATGCCCCTGTGGAATCTGTGGACGGAAAGACCCGGCTGACAGGAGAAGTCCCTGTCAGGGGCCGGTGGTGGCCGGATGCCCGGCATCCGGCTTTGAACCTATGGCCCTCTGGGCGGCCGGGATGGGCTCGCCTTCGGCAAGCCCCTACAGCGTTGGGGTCAGGGGATTCTATCCGGTCGACAGGACCAGATCCCCGAAGGACCGATGCAGGCGGGCCGCCCGTATGGCCGGCCCACGTTCGCCGATCTGACGGAAGACCTCGTTGTCCATCCCACCCTCCGACCCTGACGCCGTAGGGGCGCGCCGCAGGCACGCCCTTCCCTGGCCTCCGGTTTTATACAATCAAAAGGACCTGGCTCATCCGGCCAGGTCCTATCCTGAAGCTTCCGACTTCCGACTAAAAAAGGGACTGTTGCACATGCAACAGTCCCTTTTTTTCCGTATCTTATTTAAACATATTGATGAACACCATCAGGATACCGGAGTTGCAGAAGTCCACGAACATGGCCCCTACCAGCGGTACCGCAAAGAATGCCCGGGGAGCCGGACCATAGTTGGCGGTGATGGCGCTCATGTTGGCCATGGCGTTGGGGGTTGCGCCCATACCAAAGCCGCACACGGCGGAAACTTCAACAGCCGCATCGTAGTCCTTGCCCATGGCGTTGAATACCACGAAGGTGGTGTAGAGAGCCATGAACACAACCTGTACAGCAGCGATGATGGCCAGAGGGCCGGCGATGTCGAACAGTTCCCAAATCCGCAGGCTCATCATGGCCAGGGACAGGAAAATGTTCAGACCCACATCCCCGACGGTGCCGATTTCCTGCATGGGAACAGGCAGCCCCTTGCAGTTATCGGAGATGTTCCGGATGATGGCAGCCACGATCATGGATCCGATGTATCCAGGGAACGTCAGGCCAACGCTGGTGAAGAACTTGCTGACGATGGTCCCGATACCCATGGCAACCAGGATTTCGCCGGTAGCCAGCATGAAGTTTTCCGGAGTCATGGCCAGGGTGGCATTTTCTTCCATGCTCTGGGCCTTTTCATTGGCCCCTTCCTGGTCTTCCTTGGTGCTGTGCAGATGGAATTTTTCCAGCAGACGGTGAGCCACAGGGCCGCCCATCAGGGACCCGGAGATCAGACCGAAAGTAGCCATGGCGATGGCCACGGTGGTGGCACGGTCAACGCCAATCCCTTCCAGCATGGGACCGAAAGCCCCGGAAGTACCATGGCCGCCTACCAGAGGAATGGAGCCGGCGCACAGGCCCAGCAGGGGATGCAGGCCGGTAGCCTTGGCCAGGGATACCCCGATGATATCCTGGAAGGTGATCAGTACGGCGCAGATGATGGTCAGGATCAGTACATCACGGCCGCCTTTTTTCAGCAGGGCATAGCTGGCGCTGAACCCTACGCTGGTGAAGAACATGTTCATGAAGAAGCTCTGCTGCACCGTATCCAGTTTGATGGCACCGGTGCCCGCTTCGAACAGAGCCAGGTTGATCAGAGCGAACAGCACACCGCCGATAACCGGGTTGGGGATACAATAGGTTTGGAGAAATTTGATTTTCTGTTTGAGAAATTTACCCAAATAATAAAGTAAGATACCTACAGCCAAAGTTTGGTAAGAATTCAAGGCAAACATTTATTACGTTCCTCCTTTAAGTTCTGTTTTTTCCTACAAGGGTAACCAACACTTCCTCAAGCCGCGACCAGCTGCGTCCCCCCTGCCGGGACTCCCCCATCAGCTGTGCCAGTCCGACCATGCAAGTCTGTAAGGATTCATTCGTAAAATAATTGCTGTGCTGCATGGCCAGCTTCACCGCATAAGGGTGTATCTTCAGAGTGGATGCAATCGCGTCCTGTCGAGCACCTTTTGCCATCAGTTCCTTCACCTGGAGAAGCCGCCGCAAAGAAGCAAAGAGCCGGGATACGATCCCCGTGATCCCTTCGCTGCCGCTGGTGGTCCGTTCCTCTTTCAAGAGAGTCAGCACCTTATCCAGCTTCCTTTCTTCCACCGCATTCCCCAGAGCAAAGCCGGAGATTTCCGGCAATTGCGAGAACATCCGGGCCACATCCTCCTTCTGCCAGATCTTCCGGTCCCCTGCGTACAGGGCGATCTTGGCGATTTCCTGCTGCAAAAACAGCAGGGGCACCGTTTCCGCCGCCGATACGTATTCCTGGATCAGATTCATGGCATCCGGAGCGAACCGGGCTCCATAGGCCTCCGCCTGGCTCCGCAGCCAGGGCTGGAGCTGGTAGGCACGGACAGGGGCACATTCCACCACCGCCGCCTCCCGGCTCATGGTCTTGTAAAAAGACTGCCTTTTGTCCAGCTTGGTGCACAGGCAATAGACGTAAGAATACTCCGGCACATCCTTCAGCAGTTCCGTGAACTGCTCCAAAGGCGTGGCCGTTTTCTTCCTGCCCTTCCCTGCCGGCTTCCGTTCCTTCTTTTCCTTTTCGCCCAGCATCCGGGGGTCCTCAATGACCACCCAGTTGCCGCCCCCGAAAAAAGGGACGCTGTTAATGGCTTCCCGCAGTGCTTCCAGTTCAAAGTCCTTTTGGAAATTCCAGACCGCCGGTTCCGCATCCGGGGCAAAAGCCCGCTGGCGGAACGCCTGGCCCACGGCTTTCTTAAAGAACTCCTCCTCTCCCCAGGCGATGACAACATGGGGACACGCTGGATTTTTCCGCAGACTTTCCAGAAATACATCAGCCGTTGTATTCACATCGATCCACTCCTAGAAAAAATCTTGTTGCCAGCGATAACTATACCATACAGGACCCCTGCCGTCAAAAACCACCTTGATGGCGCCTCCCGTGTCCGTCCGGGCCACCGGGATGCCAAGCCCGTCCAGCCGCTCCAGCACCTCCCGGTGCGGGTGGCCGAACCGGTTCCCCCGGCCCGCCGAGATCACCCCCAGCCGGGGCGAAACCCCGGCCAGGAACTCCGGACAGGAAGAAGACCGGGAACCATGGTGAGAGACCTTCAGCACATCACTGCGGACAGCCCGGGCCGCCGCCCTCAGCTCCTCTTCCCCGGCAGCATCGCCGGTAAAAAGGACACTGTAAGGACCGGAAACCAGCCGGACAATCCCAGAGTTCTCATTCTCCCCTCCTTCCTTATATTCTGTGGGTGCTTCTACAATTTGTATTATACTCTTTTTTTTGCATATTTTCTGGTTTGTTTGCATTTTGTATACAATTTTTCTGCTTTGTCTAAATTGTTCCAAAGATATCAGTTTTGCTACTGTTTTGGTGGGAAATCCATCAGTTCCTGTCAGATCGGGGGCAGGGAGGGCCAATGCGGAGATGGGGAACCAGTGAGAAAGGCCTGCTGCTCCCCCGGCATGATCCAGATGCCCGTGACTAAGAATCAGAAGATCCACTTTATCAGCTCCCAACCACCGGAGAAAAGGAACCAGGATCCGTTCTCCCGTATCATACTGTCCAGGCAATCCCCCTGTATCCACCACGATGATTTCCCGTTCCGGCGTAACAGCCACAGCACAGTCCCCCTGCCCTACATCCAGAAAATATACCGTAAATGGCTGGGATTGGAACCTGGGCAGAGCCAGTACAGTCACCAGTCCCAAAGAAGCAGCGGCTATGGTTCCTGTTCTCAGACGGGACCGGAATGGCTGGAACCACCCTATTTCCAATACAGACAGAACCAGCAAAATATACAGTGGCCACAGCCACCAGGATACTTGACCCGTAACCAGCTGGGTACCCGGCAGTCTGGCCAGGCTGTTCCCCATCCAAAGAGCCGTTCCCAGCAACTGAGAAACGCCGGCCAGGATAGGCCTTGCGGGAACAATCAGTCCCATACATCCCAAGACCGCGCCAACAGCACTTCCTGTAAGACACAGAGACAGCAAGGGGACCAGAAGTAAATTGGCCCACAGAGAAACCGGAGACAACGAATGGAAATGTTCCACCAGAAATGGCAGACTCAGCAATTGAGCACTGATGGGTACAGCCAGTCCCTGTGCCAAGGGGCAGGGCAGAAAAACACCCAATTTTTCAGCAACAGACCTGCGAAGAGTCATTAAGCCAAGGGCTGCCGTAAAAGACAGCTGGAATCCTGGATCCCGGCACCACCAGGGCTTCCAGGTAAGAAGCAGGATGGCAGCCAGTCCCAGGAAGGCCGTGCCTCTGGCCCGACGGCGGCCTGCTCTGCCCAAGAGGACTCCCATTCCCAGAAGCACCGCCCGACACACCGATGCCCGCAGCCCGCAAAGTACTCCATAGCCCAATAGCAGCACCATAATCAAGGGAATGGCGGCCTTCCGGGGAATATGGAACAAACGGGCGCCTCCTGCAAGAATCCCCATCAGCAATGCCACGTGACTGCCGGATACGGACAGCAGATGGCTCAGCCCACAGCGTTGGAACATCCGGAGTGTCTCAGACGAAATCTGCTGGCTGCCTCCCAGCATCATTCCTTCCAGCAGGGCACTGTCTTCCGGAGCCATGGAATGGCGCAGCTGCTGCCTCAAGGCTTTGCCCAATTTGTAGATCCGGTCCGTCCATGTCAGATTCTGGGACAGGATCCGGCAGTCCCTTCCGTTCACCTGGAGTCTGCCCCCTTCTCCCCGTATGGCTGCCCCTACTTCCGGCATCTGAACTCCCGGATTATAGAATCCATCAATCGGTTGGAGAGGACCTGTTGCCTGGACAACCCCATACTCTGGTTGGAAGGAACCAGCCTTTCGGACAAAGACCCGGATACGGCCCCGTTTTTCTTCCATTAAAAAAGTCATGCTTCCCTGTCGGCTTTTTTTGACTGTCCCTGGGACGATTCTGCCTGTAAATGTATCTCTCTTGGACAGGGCAGATGTCATCCGGGCTGCTGCGGTCTCTTCCATACCACTTCGCCACGCTCCTGCGCAGAACATACAGCCCATGCACACCCCTATCCAGACTTCCCCAGGGAGTTCTTTTTTGCGGATAAATACAATGAAAACTCCCAAAAAGGCCAGTCCTGTAACCCACACCAAAACGGGAAGCCATTTGTCCAGACCTACCCGGACTCCGGCAACGTAGGCCATGCTGCCTGCCAGTACCGGATCCATCTTACACCTCCACCAGGGCCCGCAGCCGCTGGAATTTGGATGGCCCAATGCCGGAAACATTCTGAAGATCTTCCGGGCTGCGGAAAGGCTGCTGCCGCCGATATTCCACAATCCTTCTGGCCAGCGCCGGCCCTATCCCCGGCAGTCCGGTCAGTTCTTCCACACCTGCCTGGTTCAAGTTCACTCTGCCTGCAGCAGCCGGTGGCGGAAGCCCTGAATCGGCTTCTGCTGCAGGATTGACAGTCCCTGTACCTGGGGTTTCACCCCCAGTTGGGTCAACGGTTCTGGTCTGTACCGGTTTCCTGGCACTTTTTTTCAGGAGCGGGACGTTCACATGACTTCCATCTTTGCACTTTTTGGCCAGATTTACTCTCGTCAGGTCAGCTTCTTCCGTAGCTCCGCCTGCCTCAGCCAACGCTTCCTGATACCGGATGCCAGGTTTTACCTGATACAGTCCCGGTTCCCTAACCGCCCCGCTGATGTAGATGGTAATGGTTTTTGGTTTATCAGCAGGAACTGTAACGCTTGGCCTTTCAGACGGTATTTCCGCTGCTTCCGGAACCGTTTCCCGGGTGGCCCAAAAGCTGCCGCCCACACAAAGGGCCACCAGCACCACCACCACCGCCCATTTCTTTTTCTCCCATGGATCCATCATTTGCTTCTCCTCCTCAAAAAGATTCTGTAGGGACCCTTCTCCGCGAAAAGGAAAATTCCTTCCTGAGTGGAAAAATCGGGTGGTGAATGGACATTTCTCGTCTTGCATTCCTCCCCCATCTTCGTTACACTGGTACCATAAACAATCGAGGTGACAATTTTGGAACGGGATTATCTGGTTACGGACCGGCCCATGAAGGCCCTTTTTGTTTTTTCCCTCCCCATGATTCTGGGGAACTTCTTCCAACAGCTGTACAACACCGTGGATTCCGCCATTGTGGGGCGGTATGTGGGCGAACAGGCCCTGGCGGCAGTGGGGGCATCCTATGCCCTGACCACCGTGTTCATCAGCATCGCCATCGGCGGGGGCCTGGGAGCCTCAGTGCTGGTGAGCCGGTTTTTCGGAGCCCATGCCTATGACCGGATGAAAGAATCCATTTATACGGCATTTGTGGCCTTTCTGGTGCTCAGCACCGTGCTGGGGGCTTTCGGGTATGTTTCCAGCCGGCAGATCATGGCCTGGCTGAAGACCCCGGCAGAATCCCTTGCCATGGCGGATGTGTACCTGCAGATCTATTTTCTGGGGCTGCCCTTCCTCTTTATGTACAATATCATCTCCGCCACCTTCAACGCCCTGGGGAAATCCCGGTACCCCCTGGTGTTCCTGATCTTTTCCTCCCTGCTCAACGTGGGCCTGGACATCTACATGGTCCGGAACCTGGGCTGGGGGGTGGCGGGGGCTGCCTGGGCCACCCTGATTTCCCAGGGGATCTCGGCGGTGCTGTCCTATGGCGTGTTCCTCCGGCTGATCCGGCCCCTGGGACAGGCCCCCCGGTATTTCAGCCTGGACCTGTTCCGGAAAATGGGCTCCATTGCCCTCCCCTCCATCCTCCAGCAGTCCATCGTATCCATCGGCATGATGCTGGTCCAGAGCGTGGTGAACAGTTTCGGGGCGGCGGCCCTGGCGGGATTCTCCGCGGCCATGCGGATCCAGTACTGCTGCACCGTGCCCATGAGCGCCATCGGCAACGCCATGAGTCCCTACACCGGCCAGAACCTGGGAGCAGGACGGAAAGAACGGGTGATCGAAGGGTACCACAGCGCCAACAAGCTGGTGGTCCTCTATGCCCTGGTGATCCTGGTGGTGCTGGAAGGGTGGAACGAACCCATTATCCGGTTCTTCCTGGGGGACAAAGCCTCCCCCACCGCCCTGGCCACCGGCACCTCCTTTTTGCAGTTCGTTGGGTTCTTCATCAGCCTCATCGGGTTCAAAATGGCAGTGGACGGAGTGCTCCGGGGAGCCGGGGACATGAAGCTGTTCACCCTGGCCAACCTGACCAACCTGGCCCTTCGGGTGGTGATTTCCGTAACCCTGGCCCCCCTGTTCGGCATCCAGATGGTATGGATGGCAGAACCGGCAGGCTGGGCCGCCAACTGGGCCATTTCCTATTACGAGTACCGGACGGGAAAGTGGGAAGGGAAGGTGAAGGTGTGAAAAAAGCCGCCCCTGAGGGTGGCTTTTTTGTCAACGGTCAGCGGCCGGTGGAAGCCGGATGCCTGGCATCCGGCTTTGAACGTTTTTGCCCTCTGGGCGGCCGGGACGGGCGTGCCTGCGGCAAGCCCCTACGCCGTTGGGGTCAGCGGATCACCACGGAAAATCCGGGAAACGGGATTGTCGGGGAATCCGTTTCCGGGACCGTTGTTATCCACTCCGATCCCAGCCAGGCGACCCTTCGATGAAAACCGTTGTTCCCCCATCCTCCGACCCTGACGCCGTAGGGGCGCGCCGCAGGCACGCCCATCCCGGCCGCCGGTTTTCTCCATTCAAAAAGGACCTGGACAAAAATCCAGGTCCTTTCCTTTGGCCATTGACCCTTGGCCCGCGACCAGCCTGCCTCCGGCAGGTCTTTATTTCTTCGGTGCGGCTTCGGGATGGTTCTTTAAATAGGTGTCGTTCTGGGCGATTACGTCCAGGAACACCAGGGGTTCTTTCTTTTCGTTCCGCAGGCCGTGGGACTGACCGGGACGGGCGATGGTCACATCCCCTGCCTTCACCACCGTTTCCTTGCCGGTGCCGTCGGTGAAGATCCCTTCGCCGGATACGATGATATAGGCGTCTTCATTGAAACCGTGTTTGTGGCAGCCGATGGAGGAACCTTTTTTCAGGGTCAGGTAGCAGATTTCCTTGATGGCAGAATCCGGGGCGGCCTTGTCCCGGGCAAAGGCGAATTTCCCGTAGGCAGTGCCCTTCCCTTTGGCTACATCCTGTTTGTCAAAGGTGAACAGATCGCCTTTGTGGTACACCTGTTCATCGGGTTTGAAAGGAGAATCCGGGGATCCGGCGGCAAACACCGTACCGCCCATAAGGGTGGCACCCAGAGTCAGCAGCAAAGCCAGTTTTTTCAGTTTCATGAAAACCCCTCCTCATAAAATTCAAAATAATTGCATATTTATTGTAGCACTTTGTCCGGTCAGCGGCAATGGGTAACGGTAAAGGGGCAGCGGCCGGTGGAAGCCGGATGCCCGGCATCCGGCTTTGAACGTTTTTGCCCTCTGGGCGGCCGGGACGGGCTCGCCTGCGGCAAGCCCCTACAGCGTTTGGGGTCAGGGGATCATCACGGCGATCCGGGGATCCCAGCCAGGTGACCCTTCGATGAAAACCGTTGTTCCCCCACCCTCCGACCCTGACGCCGTAGGGGCGGGCCCCAGGCACGCCCATCCCGGCCGCCGGTTTTCTCCATGCAAAAAGGACCTGGACAAAAATCCAGGTCCTTTCCTTCGTCTGCTGACCGCTGACGGTGCTGCTGCCAGAGCAGCCGCACCTCACTTGCTCTCAAAAAACGCCTTGTACGCTCGGTAGGTTTCGTAGGTATCGGCTTTGCTCAGCAGGTCGTAGGGGGAATGCATGCTGAGCATGGCGGTGCCGCAGTCCACCACTTCGCAGCCCCAGTCCGCCAGCATGTAGGCGATGGTGCCGCCCCCGCCCTGGTCCACTTTCCCCAGTTCCCCAATCTGCCAGGCCACCCCGGCGTCGTTGAAAATGGTCCGGATTTTCTGGATGAACTCGCTGTTGGCGTCGTTGCTGCCGCCCTTGCCCCGGGCCCCTGTGTATTTGGTAAGGGCCACCCCGTAGCCCAACAGGGCCGAGTTGTCCTTTTCCGTCACTTCCGGGAACATGGGATCCAGGCAACTGTTCACGTCCCCGGAGAGCATTTCGCTGTTTTCCATGGTTTCGTAGAAGTCCAGCAGGGTGCCCCGGTTCTGCAGGGCCAGCAGCTTCATGACAAACTTGGCGAAATAGGAGGACTGCATGCCGGTGTTCCCGTAGGACCCGATTTCTTCCTTGTCCGCAAACAGGGCCGCCTGGGTCTTTTCCCCGGCCCGGGCGTCCAGGATGGCTTCCAGGTTGGCGTAGGAGCACACCCGGTCGTCCTGGCCGTACCCGGCGATGAGGGACCGGTCAAAGCCCACATCCCGGCTTTTCAGGGCGGGCACCAGTTCCAGTTCCGCTGTGGTGAAGTCCTCTTCCTCCACCCCGTAGGTTTCCTTCAACAGGTCCATCAGGGCGTCCTTCACTTTTTTATCCTTGTCCGTATGAGTGCCGATCACCGCCTGGAGCTGTTCCCCGGTGACCCCTTCCGCCAGGGTCTTCTTCATCTGGTCCTGGGCCATGTGGATCAAAAGGTCCGTAATGTAGAACACCGGATCCTTTTCGTCCATGCCGATGTTCACTTCGATTTTCTTCCCTTCTTTGGTGTGGATCACCCCCACCAGGGCCAGAGGGATACAGGGCCACTGATACTTTTTGATGCCCCCGTAGTAATGGGTCCGGAAGTACACCACCCCATCCTGTTCGTGGACCGGGTTCCCTTTCAGGTCCAGCCGGGGAGAATCGATGTGGGAGCCTACGATCTTCAGCCCCTCATGGACCGGTTCCTTCCCGATCACCGCCAGGATGCAGGCCTTGCCCTTCTGGTTCCAGTACACCTTGTCCCCGGGTTTCAGGGTTTCCGCTTCATACAGGGGCTTGAACCCGGCGGCTTCCGCCTGTGCCAGGATCTCCTTTACAGCCAGCCGTTCGGACCGGGCCTTGTCCAGGAAGGCTTTGTACCGTTCCCCGTAGGCCAGAGTCTCTTTCCGTTCTTTTTCATCCATCCGCGCCCAGGCGGATTCTTTTCTGCTGTAGGGTTCCTTCATATTGAAAAACCTCCATTCATTCACTGTACTGTGCCCAGTATACCATATTTTCCCCGGTTACAGGCTTTCCTTTGTTTTCAGGATCCGGTACAAAGACCGGTCCACCTGGTCCTTTGGCAGCTTTCCTTCCCGGATGGCCGCAGCAATGGCCTTATGGACCTTCCGGATGGATTCCGGGTCGTGGCACACCATCACCTGGTCCGCCCCGGCCCCCAGGGCACGCACCGCCGCTTCTTCCAGGGGCCAGGACCCTGCTATGGCCCCCATGGTCAAATCATCGGTCATAATGATCCCGTCGAAATGGAGCCGGTTCCGGAGCAGATCCCCCATGACCTTCTGGGACAGGGAGGCGGGCCAGTCCGGATCCAGGGCCGGATAGTCCACATGGGTCACCATCATGGCGAACCGGGGTTCCGGGAACTTTTCCAGGGCCTCCCGGAAAGGCAGCAGGTCTTCCCGCTCCAGGGTTTCCCGGCTGGCGGAGACGGTGACCCGGCCTTTGTGGGTGTCTTCCTGTCCTTTCCCCAATCCGGGGAAGTGCTTCACACAGGCCATGAGATGGACCTGTTGGTATCCGGCCAGGGCCCTTTCCACAAATTTGGCGGCGGTGGCAGGATGCTTGCTGTAGCTGCGGCCGGCCCCGCTGCCCACGTCCGCCACCGGGGCCAGGTTCAGGTTGATCCCCAGCTGCTTCAGCTGACGGCCGGTTTCCGCTGCCCATTTCTGTGCCATATCCGGGTTCCCGGTGGCCCCGATGGCAGCCTGGGAAGGAGGTGCCGGCAGGGTATCCTTCATCCGGGCCACCTGTCCCCCCTCTTCGTCCAGGCCGATGAACAGGGGTATATCCCCGGACAGGTCCTGGAGCCGGCCGGTCAGGGCCTTTACCTGGGCCGGATTTTCCATGTTCCGGTCAAACAGGATCACCCCACCGTAGGGATGGTCCTTCATTTCCTGCTGGAAGGCTTCCGAAGGGGTCCGGCCCTCCAGACCCACCAGCATCAATTGCCCGGCCTTTTCTTCCGGAGTCATGGCGGCGATTTTTTCGGTGATGGGGTCCGGCTTCGCCAGTTGGCCGCTCCCCGGCCCTTCAGGAAGACGGGGCCGCCGCATCATCCCCCCAAAAGCCACCAGGAAAATACAGAGTATACAAAACCAGAGTTTTTTCATTTTCTTCCCTCACAACAAAAAGAACCCGTCTGCAAAGGCGGGTTCTTTCCTTCGGCCGCTGACTGTGGACAGCTGACCGTTGACAGGCTGCGCAGCAGCCTTATTTGTTCATAAACACCGGTTTCCGTTTTTCCAGGAACGCCTTCATGCCTTCCTTCTGGTCCAAGGTGGCGAAGCAGGTCCCGAAGACCTGGGCTTCGTAGCTGAGACCGGAATCCAGGTCCATGGAAAGGCCCCGGTTGATGGCATCCTTGGCACTGGCAATGGCAATGGGAGCCTTTTTCATGATCTTCCGGCACACTTCTTCGCAGGTGGGGATCAACTGATCCGGTTCCACCACCCGGTTCACCAGGCCGATCCGATGGGCTTCTTCCGCATCCACCATAGCCCCGGTGTAGATCATTTCCTTGGCATAGCCTTTGCCGATGAGCCGGGCCAGGCGCTGGGAACCCCCGAACCCGGGGATGATCCCGTAGTTCACTTCCGGCTGGCCGAACTTGGCGGTAGTGGAAGCGAAACGGAAATCGCAGGCCAGGGCCAGTTCGCAGCCCCCGCCCAGGGCATAGCCGTTGACGGCGGCCACAGCCACCACCGGCAGTTTTTCAATGGCATCGAACACATCATGGCCCAGGTTGGAGAAATCTCTCCCTTCCACGGCAGTCATGATGCTCATGGCCTTCAGGTCAGCCCCGGCCACAAAGGCCTTTTCTCCGGCGCCCCGGATGATGACAGCCTTCACCGCCGGATCCGTGGCCAGTTTCCCGAAGCAGTCCTTCATTTCCACCAGGGTGGGGGTATCCAGGGCGTTCAGGTATTTGGGACGGTTCACGGTAACCGTAGTCACCCCGTCGTCCGCAATTTCCACCAGCAGATTTTTGTAGTCATACATGGTTTGACACCACCATTCAGCTTATTTGTTGTAGTCGTAGAAGCCCTTGCCGGTCTTCCGGCCCAGATAGCCGGCTTCCACCATCTTTCTCAGGAGAGGAGCCGGACGGTATTTGGGATCCCCAAAGCCCTTGTACAGCACTTCCATAATGGCCAGGACCGTATCGTTGCCGATCAGGTCGGACAGAGCCAGAGGCCCCATGGGATGGTTGAAGCCCAGTTTGGCCACAGCATCGATATCTTCAGCGCTGGCAACCCCTTCGCTGAGGGTGAAGATGGCTTCGTTGATCATGGGGATCATGATCCGGTTGCCCACGAACCCGGGAGCATCGTTGACCTTTACAGGGGTCTTGTCCAGGGCTTTGGCCAGTTCGTACACCTTCTGGAAGGTTTCTTCAGAGGTGCCCAGGCCCTTGGTCACTTCCACCAGCTTCATCACAGGAGCCGGGTTGAAGAAGTGCATGCCGATGAATTTGTCCGGACGGGAAGTGCCGGCAGCCAGCATGGTAATGGAAACGGAAGAGGTGTTGCTGGCGATGATGGCGTCTTTGGGCATCTTTTCGTCCAGTTCCTTGAAGATGCTTTGTTTGATCTTGATGTTTTCCGTAGCGGCTTCGATGGCCAGATGCACATCGCAGGCTTCGGGAGTCAGATCCACAACCCCGTGGATCCGGGCCATGGTGGCTTTTTTGTCATCTTCGGTGATCCGGCCTTTGGCCACGCTGTGGTCCAGGCTCTTTTCGATCTTGGCAATGCCCCGGTCAACGAATTCCTGTTTGATGTCCCGGAGGGTCACTTCCACACCATGTGCAGCCATGACCTGTGCAATGCCGCTGCCCATCTGGCCAGCGCCGATAACCATAACTTTCTGCAGTTCCATAACAAAAAATCTCCTTTACGTTGGTATAGTGAGAAATCCTGCATCCACAGAAGGACTTCTCGGAAATTCCTTCTGTGCAAAGGAAGGGCTGGCAAAAAACCAGCCCTCCTCATGGTCCTTCTTTTCAGAAGGGATTATTTTTTCTTGTCTTTCAGCAGGGCACGGGAGGTTACGATCCGCATAACCTGGTTGGTGCCTTCGTAGATCTGGGTGATCTTGGCGTTCCGCATGTACCGTTCTGCAGGGTAGTCCACGGTGTAGCCGTAGCCGCCGAAGATCTGTACAGCGTCGGTGGTCACTTCCATGGCCACGTCGGAGGCGAAGCACTTGGCCATGGCGGCAGCTTCGGAATAAGGTTTGCCTTCGTTCTTCAGCATGGCGGCATGGTATACCAGATACCGGGCAGCTTCGATCTTGGTGGCCATGTCAGCCATCATGAACTGGAGAGCCTGGAATTTGGAAATGGGCCGGCCGAACTGTTCCCGTTCCTTGGAATATTTCACGGCAGCAGCCAGGGCGCCTTCAGCAATACCCAGGGCCTGAGCAGCTACGCCGATACGGCCGCCGTCCAGGGTTTCCATGGCGATCTTGAAGCCTTCCCCTTCTTTGCCCAGCAGGTTTTCTTTGGGGACTTCGCAGTCTTCAAAGATCAGTTCTGCAGTGATGGAGGTGTGGCCGCCCATTTTGTCTTCGATCTTGCCGAAGCGGAAGCCGGGCATGCCCTTTTCCAGGATGAAGGCGGAAATGCCGTGTACACCCTGGCTCTTGTCGGTCATGGCGAATACCACATAGGTATCAGCTTCTTTGCCGTTGGTGATGAAGATCTTGGAGCCGTTCAGGATGTATTTGTCGCCTTTCAGCACAGCCGTGGTCTGCTGAGCGGAAGCATCGGTCCCGGCGGAAGGTTCGGTCAGGCCGAAAGCCCCTACATGGGTGCCTTCTGCAATGGGAGCCAGGTATTTTTGTTTCTGTTCTTCGGTACCGAACATGTAGATCGGGGTAGCGCACAGGGAAACGTTGGCACTCAGGGTGATGCCGGTGCCGTCATCCACCTTGGACAGTTCTTCCACAGCCAGGATGTAGCTCAGTACGTCCAGGCCCATGCCGCCGTATTCTTCCGGGAAGCAGATGCCGCAGAAACCGGCTTCGCCCATCTTGTCGATAAGCTTCCGATCCCAGATATGGTTCTTGTCTCTTTCTTCAACGGTAGGAGCCAGGAATTTTTGAGCAAATTCCGCAGCCATGTCCTTAATCATCTGTTGGTCTTCAGTCAGGTTGAAATCCATAGTATTTGTACCTCTTTCCTTTTGAATGATAGATGATGAAAGGGAACCCTGCTCAGGAAGCAGCGCTCCCTGAACTTCTTAGAGCATTTCCACAACCGTGGCAGTGCCCATGCCGCCGCCGATGCACAGGGTGGCCAGGCCCAGTTTCTTGTTTCTGTGTTTCAGGGCATACAGCAGGGTGACCAGGATACGGGCCCCGGATGCACCGATGGGGTGACCCAGGGCGATGGCGCCGCCGTTTACGTTGGTCTTGTCCCAATCCAGCTGGAGTTCACGGCCTACTTCCACCGTCTGGGCTGCGAAAGCTTCGTTGGCTTCCACCAGATCCATGTCTTTCACTTCCAGACCGGCTTTGGCCAGGGCCTTCCGGCTGGCAGGAATGGGCCCGATGCCCATGATGGCAGGATCCACACCGGCAGAAGCGTAGGAAACGATCTTGGCCATGGGCTTCAGACCCAGTTCCTTGGCTTTGTCAGCGGTCATCAGTACCAGAGCGGCAGCCCCGTCGTTCAGGCCGGAAGCGTTGCCGGCGGTAACAGTGCCGCCCTTCTTGAAGGCCGGGCGCAGTTTGGCCAGGACTTCCATGGTGGTTCCTTCTCTGGGGAATTCATCGGTATCGAAGACTTTTTCGCCTTTTTTGGTTTTAATGGTCACAGGGACGATTTCTTCCTTGAAAGCGCCGCTCTTGATGGCTTCGATGGCTCTTGCCTGGCTGCGGGCGGCCACTTCATCCTGGTCTTCCCGGGTAACGCCGAATTTTTCAGCCACGTTTTCAGAGGTGATGCCCATGTGGTAGTCGTTGAACGCATCCCACAGGCCGTCCCGGATCATCACGTCGATCATTTTCTGGTCGCCCATTTTCAGGCCCCAGCGGGATTTCCCGGGAATGGTAAAGGGAGCGTTGGACATGCTTTCCATACCGCCGGCCACTACAATGTCGTTGTCCCCGGCCAGGATGGACTGGGCACCCAGTTCCACGCATTTCAGACCGGAACCGCAGACTTTGTTCACGGTGAAGGCAGGGACTTCCACCGGCATGCCAGCGAAGATGGCGGCCTGACGGGCAGGGTTCTGGCCCAGGCCGGCCTGGAGCACGTTCCCCATAATCACTTCATCCACCATTTCCGGTTTCACGCCGGCTCTCTGCAGGGCTTCCTTGATGACAATGGCGCCCATCTGAGGAGCGGACAGCGGGGTCAGGCTTCCGCCGAACTTACCGATAGCCGTTCTTACAGCACTTACAATGACAACTTCACGCATTTTCAAACCATCCCTTCTAGTTTTGAAATTGAAGCAAACAGTGTCAATCAGCCCGGCAGGACCATGAGGTAAGGGTTCCAGGACCCTGCCGGACTGGTTGGATCAGGAAAAATGCATTCAGGGTTTACTTATGGACTTGATTATACACTAATTATAGCGCAAAGGGAAGCCCCCGGTTTTCTGAAAATTGGCTTTTTACCATCGGATGAAAAAATTTCGAAAAAATGTCCATACCAGCAAAGCCCCCAGCCCCACCAGCAGGAAGCCCACCAGGGTGGGCAGAAGCAGCACCACGGCCAGGATCACCGCCGCTGCCGCCAGTACCAGCCGGCCGTTCAGCTTCACCAGTTCCCAGAGGGACCGCCATTTTTCCTTTTTGGCGGCTTTTTCCTGCTGCCGCCGGATATCCTCCTGGTCGTACACCTTCCAGTCCCCCCGGGGTTCTTCTTCGGTGCCCGTTTCAATGGTCATCCCGTCGAAGGCATCCCGTTCTTCCGCACTCATCACCTGGGCTTCCACATCCTCGTTGGGGGTGCCGCAGCCTGGACAGGCTTCCAGGTCATCAGGATATTCCAATCCGCAGTGTTTACAGATCATGGTCTACTCCTACGCATATCTTGAAAACATCATCAGGAACCCCATCTCGTTGAGATACCGGGGATCCGAAGGCTCCAGCTGCAGCCGGTCCCGGATTTCCGTATAGGCACGGGTCAGATCCCGGTGGGGCACTCCCCCGATTTCCGCCAGGAAAGGCAGTTTCCGGGCCGCCCGCTTCTCGTTGATCTCCAGGAAATTCTCCACCAGGGCCGCCGCCCACACCTGGGGCTCGTACTGGTACAGGGCAGGATACCCTTCCCGGAAATCCTCCCACATGTGCCGGACCAGCCTTACGTCGTTCTGGCCCCGGTCTCCCACCAGGAGGATCTCCTGGGCCAGGCACTCCACCATGTCCATGTCTTCCGCCAGAGGGCCGGGGATATAGCCCTGCTGCCTGGTTTCATAGGGGAACCGGCAGGCTGCCGGGTTCCGGGCCATTTTCAGCAGCAGGCTCCGGCACACCAGTCCGTGGCGGGCCATGAACTGGGGCCAGTCCGCCCCCGGGCACTGGACATCGTACCACCGGAGACATTCCTCCAGGAGTTCCCGGAGCCGTTTCCGGGCCAGGGGACGCAGGGTGCGGCTCTGGAGGCAATTCATGCCCATGCTCCGGTTGTAGAACACATGGCCCAGGATCACCCGGTCCCCCACCGGATCATCCCCGGTGAGATGGAAATTCAGGTTGTACATATCCCCGGTAAGGAAATCCCGGCACAGGAACCGGCTGTTGTCCATCATGTCCTCCACGGTGAACAGGGCCAAAAAGCCGGTGCTCAGTTCGTTGACCATCTGGGGATGGTCCGTGTCTCCCCACTGGCGGAACATTTCCAGGGGAGTCAGGTCGTTGCCTGTCAGGTGGTAATCCATCAGGAAATAATCCCAGAACCCCTGCCAGAAGTCCTCGCCCGGGTCGTTTTCCAGGTCCAGCATGCCCAGGGCCTGTTCATACAGGGTCAGGGCCCGCTGGAAATCCCCGTCGAATTCCTCCTTCTGGTAGAACCGGCGGAGCTCTTCCATGATCCCCCGGACCGCTTCCCAGGCGTTCAGGAACACCTGGCCTTCCGGAGGCGGGGCGCTTCTGGCCTCCCGGTCCTCTTCTCCCGGCAGGTAGTCCCCGTACTGGTCGATGATCCCCAGGGTGCCGTCGTCCCGGAGCAGCAGCTGGGCCGCCAGACGGGGGGCCAGGGCGCTGGCGATCCGTCCCTCCTGTTTCAGGAACAGGTAGAAGGACCCCAGGGTATCCAGAAAGTCCCGGACGGATTCACAGGACACCTGGAAATCCACCACGTTCCGGCCGCACCAGGCCACCAGATCCACAATGTCATCTTCTGTCATTTCATACAGATTGATTTCTCCGTTCTCTGCGTAGATGCACAGCATCAGCAGCTGGTTCCACTGATGCTGCATGGCGGCATCGGTGCTGCCCTGCCAGGCCAGATGGCGGAAATAGGCTTCCGCATCGGTCCGGGCCAGCACCTGGTCCCAGCCAGGGTCGTTGTTGTAAAAGGCTGCTATTGCGTCGTAGACATTTGCCATTGCTTCTCACCTTACTCCATCAAGATTTCCGTCGCTTTTCCGTCCGCGTTCCCCCGGTCAGAGGACACGGGAAGGACACAGGTCCACTACAGGGCACTGGGTGCACTGGGGCTTCCGGGCTTTGCACACCTTCCGGCCGTGCCAGATGAACCAGTGGTGGGCTTCCCCCCATTGGGCCCGGGGGATCAGTTCCATCAGGTCCTGTTCCACTGCCAGGGGTTCCTTGCCCTCTGACAGTCCCAGCCGGTGGGCCACCCGGAACACATGGGTATCCACGGCGATGGCCGGCTGGCCGAAAGCCACGCTGAGCATCACGTCGGCGGTCTTCCGGCCCACACCCGGCAGGCTCAGGAGACTTTTCATATCCTGGGGCACTTCCGAATGGAAGTCTTCCACCAGCTTCCGGCACAGACCCAGGATATTCCGGGCCTTGGACCGGAACAGGCCGCAGTCCCGGATCCTGTCTTCCAGCTGTTCCTGGGTCAGGTCCCCCAGTTTTTCCGGGGTGTCCAGTTCCGGGAACAGCCGGGCGGTGACCTTGTTCACCCGTTCATCGGTGCACTGGGCGGAGAGTACCACCGCCACCAGCAGTTCAAAGGGGGTCCGGTAATGGAGGGCCGTGCCCTGGCCCCGGTAGGTCTCCTCCAGTTTCTGGAGGATGGCCCGGACCCGTTCTTTCTTTCTCATCAGTTGGTCAGGCTCCGTACCGGTGCCGGGATCCGGCCGCCCCGATGGATAAACACATCAGGCTTGAAGGAATTCACGGCAATGATGGGAGCATAGCCCAGGAGACCGCCGAATTCCACCTTGTCCCCTACCTTCTTGCCGGGCACAGGGATCAGCCGGACGGCGGTGGTCTTGTTGTTGATCATGCCCACAGCTGCTTCGTCGGCAATGACGGCGGAGATGGTTTCCGCGGTGGTGTCACCGGGGACGGCGATCATATCCAGGCCCACGGAGCACACGCAGGTCATGGCTTCCAGTTTTTCGATGGTGAGAGACCCTTTTTCCACTGCCGCGATCATGCCCGCATCTTCAGACACAGGGATGAAGGCGCCGCTGAGGCCGCCCACGTAGCTGGAGGCCATCAGGCCGCCTTTTTTCACCGCGTCGTTGAGCATGGCCAGGGCCGCCGTAGTGCCCGGGCAGCCGCAGGATTCCAGGCCGATCTCTTCCAGGATGTGGGCTACGGAATCCCCTACCGCCGGGGTGGGGGCCAGGGACAGGTCGATGATCCCGAACTGGGTGTTCAGCCGTTTGGCCGCTTCCTGGGCCACCAGCTGGCCCACCCGAGTGATCTTGAAGGCAGTCTTCTTGATGGTTTCCGCCACCACCCCGATGTCTTCTCCCCGGACCGCTTCCAGGGCGTGCTTCACTACCCCGGGGCCGGATACCCCTACGTTAATGACGGTTTCCGGTTCGGTGACCCCGTGGAAGGCCCCGGCCATAAAGGGGTTGTCCTGGACCGGGTTGCAGAAGATCACCAGTTTGGCGCAGCCCAGGGCATCCTGGTCCGCGGTGAGACGGGCAGTTTCCTTCACCACCTGACCCATTTCCCGGACCGCGTCCATGTTGATGCCGGCCTTGGTGGAGCCGATGGCCACGGAAGAGCACACGATGTCCGTGGTGGACAGGGCTTCCGGGATGGATTTGATCAGAGTCCGGTCCCCGTGGGTATAGCCTTTTTCCACCAGGGCGCTGAAGCCGCCGATGAAGTTGACCCCTACGGCTTTGGCCGCGTCATCCAGGGCCTTGGCCAGAGGCACGTAGCTGTCGGTTTGGCAGGCTTCCCCCACCAGGGAAATGGGAGTGACGGAGATCCGCTTGTGGATAATGGGCACCCCCAGTTCCCCTTCCAGCTGTTCCCCCACCTTCACCAAGTCTTTAGCCTTGGTGGTGATCTTGTCATAGATCTTTTGGGCGCAGACCTTCACATCCGGATCCGCGCAGTCCCGGAGGCTGATCCCCATGGTGATGGTCCGCACGTCCAGGTTGTTCTGGGTGATCATCCGGGTGGTTTCCAGTACGTCTTTGATTTCGTAGAACATGGATGGGCCTCCTTAGATCCGGTGCATGGCCGTAAAGATCTGTTCGCTCTGGACCCGGATTTCCAGACCCAGTTCTTTGCCCAGGGCGGTGGCCTTTTCCTTCAGGTCTTCCACAGAAACCTGCGCGTTGTCCAGGTCACCGATCAGAACCATATTGAAGAATCCGTCATCAATGTTCTGGTTGATGTTCAGGATGTTCACATTGTTGTCAGCCAGCAGGGTGCTTGCCTTCGCGATGATCCCCACTTTGTCCACACCGACGATAGTCATAACAATACGCATAAATAACAACCTTCCTCTCTTAGAGACTCCGGAATTGCTTGATCAGCTGGAGTTTACAATTTATTATACGATAAATTTTCACTGGCTTCAATGTTACTGAAGGAATCCACAAGGATTTCACGATTTTCCGCGGAGGGTGGAGTAAAGAGGGGAAGAGGGGGGACGGTCGGCTTCCGTCCCACGGCAAATGGTCTTGAACAGAAACGCAGCCCTCGCTGCTAACCCACCACCATTGCGCAGGCGCAACGGTCCCCCGCCCTTGTAAAGGGCGGATAAAAACCTCGGGACATAAAGTCCCTCGTTTTGAGGTACGCGCAATCCTTCGTTTAAGGGTATGCAGACTTACTGCCCTGGTGCCCTAAGCAATGGGCCGCTGGCCCGAGCATATATCCGCCCTTTTCAAGGGCGGGGGACCAGCCGTCAGGCTGGTGGTGGGTTAGCAGCGCCAGCTGCGTTTCTCCATTCCATTCCACTTACCCACCTCCCCATTCCGTACCATATGAAACAAACATTCCCACCCATAATGAGAAAATTATTCGACGAAATCCCCTGGCTGTGATATGATAGGGATACAGGATTTTACTGTCTATATTCAAGGAGGATGGATCATGCAGGAATACAAACCCGTTAAATCTGGGAAAGTTCGTGAAATCTACGATCTGGGCGACAGCCTGATCATGGTGGCTTCTGACCGGATCTCCGCGTTCGACCACATTCTGAAAAACACCATTACCGACAAAGGGGCCGTCCTGACCCAGATGTCCAAATTCTGGTTCGACTATACCAAAGACATCATCCCCAACCACATGATCAGTGTGGACCCGGCGGATATGCCTGAATTCTTCCGGACTCCGGAATTTGCCGGCAAGAGCATGAAATGCCGGAAACTGAACATGATCCCTGTGGAATGCATCGTCCGGGGCTACATCACCGGCAGCGGCTGGGAATCCTACAAGGAAAACGGCACCGTCTGCGGCATCAAAATGCCCGAAGGGCTGAAGGAATGCCAGAAGCTCCCTGAACCTCTCTTCACCCCCAGCACCAAAGCAGAACTGGGCGACCATGACGAAAACATCACCGAAGAACAGTGCGTCACCTACCTGGAAAAGATCTTCCCGGGGAAAGGGGCCGAATACACCAAGGCCATCAAGGACGCCACCATCGCCCTGTACAAGAAATGCGCCGACTATGCCTATGAAAGAGGCATCATCATCGCCGACACCAAATTCGAATTCGGCCTGAACGAAAAAGGCGAAGTGGTCCTGGGTGACGAAATGCTCACTCCCGACAGCTCCCGGTTCTGGCCCCTGGCAGGCTACGAAGCCGGCAAGAGCCAGCCTTCCTACGACAAACAGTTCGTCCGTGACTGGCTGAAGGCCCATCCCAACAGCGACTACCTGCTGCCCCAGGATGTAATCGACAAGACCATCGCCAAATACAAAGAAGCCTACGAAATGCTCACCGGAAAGAAGTTCGGGGAGTAATTGGAAAAAAGGCGCTGCGGAAGCAGCGTCTTTTTTTGTCAGCATTCAATGGCCGAAGGAAACCATCTGCCAAGGGCAGATGCTGCTGAATGGAAACGCAGCCTTCGGCTGCTAACCCACCACCATTGCGCAGGCGCAACGGTCCCCCGCCCTTGTAAAGGGCGGATAAAAACCCGGGACATAAAGTCCCTCGTTTTGGAGTACACCAAGTTCTTCGTTTTAGAGTACACGGATTTATTGGGCTTGGTGCCCTGAGCAATGGGCGTCAGCCAGAGCGTATATCCGCAAGAAGGCCGGAATACTGGTCGAAAGCTGTAGGCTGCAATGGGCCCCAGGCCCGAGCATATATCCGCCCTTTTCAAGGGCGGGGGACCAGCCATCAGGCTGGTGGTGGGTTAGCAGCGCCAGCTGCGTTTCCATTCAAAAAATTTGCCTGCAAATTTTTCCTTCGGCCCGCGGCCCCTGCTCTTCCCTCTTCACTCTGCACTCTTCACTACCCTTACCACCCACTCCTGCACCGCCCGGGCGGTTTCCGGGTCGAAGGGGCGCCTGGTGCGGTTGTTGTTGGAGATCACCCGCAGGGCGGCAAAGGGAATTCCCATCCTTCCGGCGGTATCCCCGGCTCCGGCAGTTTCCATCTCTTCGCACAGAGCCCCGGTGTTCGCCTCCTGGTCCCGGATAGTGTCCGGGCAGTCGTTCCACCGGTCTGCAGAGGCAATGGTCCCCAGCACCACCCGGCCCCGGGTGTAGGCCGTGCCCCAGCTGTCCAGCCACCGGACCGCCTCCCGGTCACAGGGATGGAAAAAGGGCCGGTCCCCGGTGAACTCACTTTCCTTGCTTTCCCCTTCCAGGGCCGCCAGGTCCAGGTAATAATCCTTCCCGTACCGGGACTGGAACAGGGCGTTCCCGTTGAACCACCGTTCCCCCACCACCAGGTCAAAAGGCTCCAGGTCCACCGGATATCCCCCGGCAGTCCCCTGGTTCAGCACCAGGGCAGGCTGGAACAGGGTGCAGCCAAGGGCCGTGGCAGCAGCTGCGGCGGCGGTGCCGATCCCGGTCCGGCTCACCACTGCCTGTTGCTTCCCCAGTTTCCCGGTCCAAAAAAGGAAATCCCCCTGACGGACTTCCTGGACGTTTTCCAGGGCCTCCCGGAGCACTGCCACTTCCAGCTCCATGGCCCCCTGCAATAAAACCGGCTTTTCCTGTTGGAGAAAAGCCGGTTTTTTGTTGCTCCCTGCCATCCTGTTACTCCAGGGTCAGGGCGAACAGGGTGTCCACCTGCACGGTCACCGTCAGCGCTTTGGGCGCCAGCTGGGTGGAAGCGGCGGCACTGTCCGCCATTTCCATTTTGTTCATCCGGGCCAGGAGCACCGGCTGGGCTACCGCTATGGAACTGGAGGGAATGCTGGCCTGCCGGAGCACGCCGAGACCTCTGCCCCCGGCATTGGCCACAGCCTGGGCGGTATACCGGGCGTTTTCCACGGCCTGGCCCAGCAGCTGCCGTTTGATCAGGTCCTCATTCTGGAGGCCGAACCGGACTCCGTTCAGCCGGTTGGCGCTTTCCAGCCCCTTGTCGATCAGGTTCCCCAGCTGGTCCAGGTTCTTTTCCTTCACTTCCCAGGCCCCGTACACCTGGTAGCCGGCCAGTTTCTGGCCGCCGTTTTTCGGATATTCATACCGGGGAGACACATTGTAGCTGATGGTGGCAATATCGTCCCGGGCCACCCCCTGGGCCAGCATGCTGTTGATGAATTTCCGGCTGGCTTCTGCCCCTGCCTGCCGGACTTCTTCCAGGGTGGCGCCCTGTTTTTCAAAGGCGAAGTTCACCGTGGCCATGTCCGGATCCACGGTTTTGCTGGCGGTGCCAGTGATCTGGATGGTGTCCAGAGGCTGGTCCGCAAAGGCCGGTGCTGCATGGAGACTGAAAGCCAGGACAGCTGCTGCCAGGAATGCTCCGATTTTTTTCATAGGATCACCTCATAAGAAAATTGTGAACATCGATATTATACCACACTTTTGCAGAAAAATGACCGGTCAGTCACAAGTTTCCTGTTGTTTTTGTTTTTCTCCGGCGGACTCCTCCTCCAGAGCCTTCTGCCAGGCCGGGCAGTCCCCGCTGATGGCCCCGTGGCATTCCTTCTGGCTGTGGCGCTGGGTTTCCACGATTTCTTCCGTTACATCCCCCAGGGTGATCCCCTTCAGATGATCCATGCACAGCCGGTCCAGTTCCCGGTACAGGGAATCGAACACGGAAGACATGCCGCTGGAGATGAAGCAGTTGTTCTCCTCGTTGCCGCTGCGCCATTTGGTATCCACGAACACCGTGCCCATGCCCTGGGCGATTTCATACAGGGAGACCTTTTCCAGTCCTTCGCAGGGGCAGTAGCCCCCCACATGGCCTTCCCGGGTGGTGATGATCCCCATTTTCTTCAGTTTGCCCATGATCTTCCGGACCCGGGCCGGATTGGTGCAGATGTTTTCGGCCAGTTCCTCGCTGGACGCCAGGCACCCCCGGTGGGACAGGTAGACCAGCGCATGGACGGCCACAATAAAATCACTTTTCATAATTGCTCGCAAAGCAGGCCGGACTGTGCCAGCCTGCTTCCCTCCTCTTGTATTCCTTTATTTTTCGTTGAGATATTCCTCGGCGAAATGGACGGCCACGGCCCCATCCGCTGCTGCGGTGATGATCTGGCGCACGGCCTTGGTCCGCACATCCCCTACGGCGAACACCCCGGGGACGGAGGTTTTGGTGTCTTCCCCCGCCACAATGTAGCCGTTTCTGTCCGTTTCCACCTGGCCCTTCACCAGGTCGTTTTCCGGCAGCTGGCCGATGGCCACAAAGAGCCCGTCCACCGGCAAGACGGATGTTTCTCCGGTCTTCACGTTCTTCAGTTTCAGCCCGGTAAGCTTCTTGTCCGCCTGGAGCCCGGCAACCACACTGTTCCAGATAATCTCCACCCCGGCATCCTTCAGCCGCTGGAGATAGACGGGAGTGGCCCGGAGGGTATCCCGGCGGTGGATCAGGTATACCTTGCTGGCCAGTTTGGCCAGGTACAGGGCGTCCCCTACGGCCGTATTGCCCCCGCCGTTCACCGCCACCACCTTGTCCTTGTAGAAGCTGCCGTCACAGGTGGCGCAGTAGGCCACACCCCGGTTCACCAGGCCGTCCTCCTGGGGGATCCCCAGTTTCCGGGGATGGGCCCCGGTAGCCAGGATCACCGTCCGGCCCAGGAAAGTGCCTTCGGAAGTTTCTGCCACTTTGGGGTTGGCGGAAAGGTCCAGCTTGGTCACTTCCGCATACACCGTTTCCGCACCGGCCTTTTCCGCCCCTTCCTGCATCCGTTCTCCCAGTTCGAAGCCGTCCACCACTCCCGGGAATCCGGGATAGTTTTCCACATCACTAGTGGTGGCCATCTGGCCTCCGGGAGAGAGTTTTTCCAGCACGGCGGTGGAAAAGCCGCTCCGGGCCCCGTAAAGAGCCGCCGTATAGCCTGCAGGGCCCCCGCCGATGATCAGGATGTCATAGATTTTGCTCATAATACCCCTTTCTCCTGGAGCCAGGTCTTCACCGCCGCCTTGGAAGGCGGGTTCACCAGCAGTTCGCTGCACTGGCCTTCCTTCACCAGCATCAGGCTGGGGATGGTTTCGATCTTGAACTGTTCCGCCAGTTCCCGTTCTTCGTCGATGTTCACGGCCCCGAAAGAAACCTTGTCGGCGATTTCCATGGCCAGCTGGCCCAGAGCCGGTTTCAGCCGTTTGCAGTAGCCGCACCAGGGGGCGGAAAAGCCCACCACCATGGGTTTGCTGCTGTGGAGCACCTCTTTGTCAAAATTGTCTTTGGTAATATGTAAGAAATCCATAAGAATAACCTCCTTGAAGGACCCGTTGGGATCTGTGATACTGTAATTTTAGCAAATACAGTTAAGAAAGTCAAGAGGGGGATGTTGCACATAACGTGCAACACCCCCCTGGTCGGAAGTCAACAGTCATCGGACGAAGGAAGGAATCTGCAACTGCAGGTTCCTGTGAATGGAAACGCCGCCTCCGGCGGCTAACCCACCACCATTGCGCAAGCGCAACGGTCCCCCGCCCTTGTAAAGGGCGGATAATCGCTCGGGCCTTTGGCCCATTGCCTTTTTTATCAGGAAAGTACAAGGGCGCAAGCCCGCGTACTTTCTATCCGCCCTTTTCAAGGGCGGGGGACCAGCCGTCAGGCTGGTGGTGGGTTAGCAGCGTTAGGCTGCGTTTCCCTTCCAGGAACCCGTTCCCGGGTTCCTTCCTTCGTCCGCTGACCGCTGACAGGCTGCAGCCCCCGGCAGCCTTTTATTTCCCCTCATGGGTCCCCAGCTGGATGGTCACGCAGGCGGCGATCAGCAGGGCGTACACGTAGTAGCAGTACTTCATTACGTCCAGGGGCGAAGTGCCTGCCAGCTGGGTGACGATGAGCATGCCTCCGTCGTGGGGCATGACGCACAGGAAGCTGCAGGCGAAAATGTCTACCAGGCTGGCCAGCCGTTTGGGCGCGATGTCATACTTCTTCCCGATCACCTTGGCAATGGGACAGGTGACGATAATGGCAATGGTGTTGTTCACCATGGCAGCGGACAGGAGCCCGCTCAAAAGCCCGATGCCGTATTCCGCCCCTTTCCGGCCGTGGATCCAGCCGGTGATCTTCCCCACCAGCCATTCCACGCCCCCGTAGTACCGGACCAGGCCGATGATCCCGGACACCAGGATGGCCACCATGCTGATGGAGAACATGTCCGCCATGCCATCTCCCAGCCCCTTGGCCCAGCCGAAAATGTCCACGGTGCCCTGAAGGAGCCCGATGCACCCGGTAAGGAGGATCCCCCCGAAGAGCACCAAAGCCACGTTGATCCCCATCAGGGCCAGCACCAGCACCACCACATAGGGCAGCACCTGGAGCAGGTTGTAATCCCCCACCTGGATGCCTCCCTGGACCTGGCCGCTGACCAGGTAGAACAGCACCAGGCTCACCAGGGCTGCCGGCAGGGCAATGGCAAAGTTCATCCGGAACTTGTCCTTCATTTTGGATCCGCACCCTTCCGCCGCCGCAATGGTGGTGTCAGAGATCATGGACAGGTTGTCCCCGAAATAAGAGCCGCAGATCACCGCAGCGCACACGGCGGCCGCGTTGAGTCCCGCCCCCTGGGCCACCCCGATGGCCACCGGAGCCATGGCGGCAATGGTGCCCATGCTGGTGCCGATGGCAGTGGAAATGAAGCAGCACATCAGGAACACCCCGGGAATCAGGAAGGACGGCGGCACGAACTGGAGACAGAAATTCACCACGGAAGTCTTCCCCCCGATGGCAGCCGCTGCCCCCTGGAACCCCCCGGCCAGGAGATAGATCAGTACGATCATCATCACCCCGGAATCTCCCATGCCGGTGCAGAAGACTTTCAGTTTTTCATCGATGGGGCCCTTTTTCCACAGCATAAAGGCCACCAGGGTCCCGGCCAGAAGGGCCACGTGCCGGGGCAGGAAGCTGAAGGGCTTGGGGATCCCCAGCAGGGTAAAGGCCAGCCCGCAGCCGATGTACAAAGCCAGGAAGACAATGAGGGGCAGGAAGGCCACACCCCCCAGGTTGCGGCTGTCGTCATTTTGGTTCATTGTTTTTTCCTTTCCAAATGCAAAAAAGGTGCTGCCAGGCAGCACCTTTCCGTGTCCGATTTATTTTGCTCCTACGGCCTTCATCACATCGTTGGTGATGTCCACGCCGCCGTCAACTACGGCACCGGCGCTGAGAACCGTGTTGATGCCCTTTTCCTTGGCCACTTTGTGGACTGCGGTCAGGATCTTCTTCCGGATAGGATCGAACAGATCCTGTTCTCTCTTGGCAATCCGTTCGGTCAGGGTGTTGTCCAGGGCCCGTTTGCCGTTATCGTCCAGGCTGGGGGCCTTTTCCTGGAATTCCTTCTGGGCGTTCTGCTGTTCCAGGCTCATGGCAGCCCGGGCAGAGGCGAAATCAGGATGGTGGGAGAATACGGTATTTAAATCCACATAACCGATGGTTTCGGCAGCATAGGCCGTAGCCGGAACCAGGGCGCCAGAGCAGCCAACGCACACCAGCAGGGCCATAACCAGGGCCATCAATTGCTTTTTCACTGAAAATCATCCTTTCTTCTGTAAGAATCCTTCTAAAGCAACAGCGAATCTAACAGGAGTCATTATATCATGAGTGGTTTTCGGACGCAAGCGAAAAAGGGGGTGTGGATTTTCCACACCCCCGGCCCCGGCTCTCACGCCAATTCATACCCTGCTTCTTCGATGACCTTCTTGAATTCATCCTGGGGGATGTCCCGGTCAGCGGTCACTTTGGCAGTGCCTTTTTCCAGGTTGACGTCCACACTGGATACGCCGGCCATGGCGGCCAGGGCATCATGGACGTGTTTCTGGCAGTTGACGCACATCATTCCATTGACTTTCAGTTCTTTTTCCATTACAGTTCCTCCTTCAATTTCCACAGGCAGTACGCCGTTTTTTCATTTCATCAGTTTCTGCAGGGTTTCGCACAGTTCGTCCACTACAGAATCGTCCCCGGCCCGGATGTCGTTGACCACACAGCTTTTGATGTGGTTGGCCAGGAGCTTTTTGTTGAAGGCATTGAGGCCGCAGGTGATGGCACTGACCTGGGTCAGGATGTCCACACAGTACCGGTCTTCTTCCAGCATTTTTTTCACTCCCCGCACCTGGCCTTCAATCCGGTTCAAACGGGTGATCAGGTCCTGATAATCCTTCCCATTCTTGTCCCGCATTGTCTTCAGATGTTCCATGGTACTATACCTCCGTTACGTATATTGTAGCCATGGAAAAAGGGATTGTCAAGTGACAATCCCTTTTTGGTCAGCAACCGATGGAAGCCAAACGCAAATGCGTTTGGCCACGATGGGAAACGCCGCCAAGGCGGCTAACCCACCACCATTGCGCCAGCGCAACGGTCCCCCGCCCTTGTAAAGGGCGGATAAAAACTCGGGACATAAAGTCCCTCGTTTTGAGGTACGCGCAATCCTTCATTTCAGGGTATGCAGACTTGCTGCCCTGGTGCCCCAAGCAATGGGCCGGAGGCCCGAGCGTATATCCGCCCTTTTCAAGGGCGGGGGACCAGCCGCAAGGCTGGTGGTGGGTTAGCAGCCCCCGGCTGCGTTTCCCTTCAACGCCAAACGCCTGCCGCGTTTGGCCTCATCCGGCCATTGACCATTGACTATTGACTATTGACAACCAGTGTCACTCCACCGCCTCACAGCACTTGGCACACAGGGTGGGATGCTTGGGATCCTGGCCTACGGTCTTGCTGTAGCACCAGCACCGTTCACATTTCTCCCCTTCGGCAGCTTCCACCAGCACCTTCAGGTCGTCCCGGCCGGTGGCTTCCCCGGCATCGGTGAGCCCTTCGTGGACTTCCGCCTGGGACACGATCAGGAGCGCCGGCAGATCCTTTTCCACGGCCTTCAGTTCCGCCAGGGCATCCCCGGTGGCGAACAGTTCCACCTTGGCATCCAGGGAATGGCCGATGGTCTTGGCCCGGCGGGCCCCTTCCAGCACCTTGGTGATTTCACCCCGGATGGCGATGAAGGCATCCCATTTGGCCTTCAGGTCTTCCTTCACATATTCCGGATGAGCCTGGGGCCAGGGCAGCATCTGCACGCTCTTGGGCGCGTCAGCCGGCTTGTTCATATATTGGTACACTTCTTCCATGGTGAAGCTCAGCACAGGCATCAGCATCACCATCAGTTCCCGGAGGATCTGGGTCATGGCAGTCTGGGCGGACCGGCGGGCCTTGCTGTCCTTCCGGCTGGTGTACAGACGGTCTTTGATGATGTCCAGATAGAAGGAGCTCATGTCCACGGTGCAGAAATCGTGGATGGCATGGAACAGCACGTGGAAATCGTAGGTTTCATAGGCTTCGGTCACGTCCTTCTTCAGGGCTTCGAAGCGCATGAGGGCCCACTGGTCCAGTTCTTCCATGTTGGCAAAGGCCACCTTCTGGGTTTCGTAATCGAAATCATGGGTGTTCCCCAGGATGTACCGGATGGTGTTCCGGACTTTCCGGTAGGCTTCCGCCAGCTGCTTCAGGATTACCGGGGAGATCCGCACATCCTGCTTGTAGTCGGAAGAAGCCGCCCACAGCCGGACGATATCCGCCCCGTACTGGTCGATGACTTCCTGGGGCACCACCACGTTCCCCAGGGATTTGGACATTTTCCGGCCTTCCCCGTCCAGCACATAGCCGTGGGTCAGCACGCTCCGGTAGGGAGCCTTGCCGGTGACGGCCACACTGGTCAGAAGAGAGCTCTGGAACCAGCCTCTGTGCTGGTCACTGCCTTCCAGGTACATGTCTGCCGGCCAGCTCAGTTCCGGACGGCGCTTGCATACCCCCATGTGGGAGGAGCCGCTGTCGAACCACACGTCCATGATGTCCTTTTCCTTCCGGAAGTGGGTGCCCCCGCATTTGGGGCATTTGGTCCCTTCCGGCAGCAGTTCTTCAGCGGTGTGGTTCCACCAGGCGTCGCTGCCTTCTTTATCGAAAATGGTGGCGATTTTTTCCACCGTGTCTTCGTCGATCAGAGGTTCCCCGCAGTCTTCGCAGTAGAAGATGGGGATGGGCACGCCCCAGACTCTCTGCCGGGAAATGCACCAGTCATGCCGGTCGGCCACCATGTTGTGGATCCGGGATTCGCCCCAGCTGGGGATCCACTGGACGTCTTCGGAGATGGCTTTCAGGGCCTTGTCCCGGAACCCGTCCACGGAAGCGAACCACTGCTCGGAAGCCCGGAAGATGATGGGGTTCTTGCAGCGCCAGCAGTGGGCGTACTGGTGATGGATGGTCTTTTTGCCCAGGATGGCGTTCTGTTCCGCCAGATGTTTGATCACCAGGCCGTTGCTGTCAAAGACGAACTTGCCCTGGAACAGTTCCCCGGCTTCTGCGGTGAAGCAGCCCTTCTGGTCCACCGGGCACAGGATGGGCAGCTTGTATTTCAGACCGGTGAGATAGTCCACGTCCCCATGGCCGGGAGCCGTATGGACGCAGCCGGAACCGGCTTCCTTGTCCACATAGTCCGCCAGCACCACCAGGGATTTCCGGTGGTTGTATTCCGGGAAGGGATGTTCGCATTCCGCATATTCAAAGGCACGGCCTTTGGTGGTCCCCAGCACAGGGCCGAATTCCACCCCGCATTCCTGGGCCACTTTGTCCACCATGTCGGCGGCCATGATCAGCACTTCCCCGTTGTATTCCACCCAGGCATAGTCAAAGTCCGGGTTCAGGGCCACAGCCACGTTGGCAGGAATGGTCCAGGGGGTGGTGGTCCAGATCACCATATAAGCTTTTTTGCCCTTGGCGGCTTCCGGAGTCAGCCCGTTGTCTTTTACCAGGGGCATCTTCACGAAAATGGTGGGCGTCTTCTGGTCGGCGTATTCGATTTCCGCCTCGGCCAGGGCAGTTTCGCAGTGAGGGCACCAGTATACGGTCTTCTTCCCTTTATAGATGTAGCCCTTGTTGGCCATGGTGCCGAACACCCGGATCTGTTCCGCTTCGAAATGAGGATCCAGGGTTACATAGGGATGGTCCCAGTCACCCAGCACGCCCAGCCGTTTGAAGTCCTTCCGCTGGGTGTCGATCCACTGAAGGGCATATTCCCGGCACATTTTTCGCAGTTCCACCGGGGACAGCTTGTGACGGTCCACCCCGGTGGCCTTCAGGCAGGCATGTTCGATGGGCATGCCGTGGGTATCCCAGCCGGGGACGTAGGGGGTGTCATAGCCCTGGGCGTATTTGTATTTGATGATGATGTCCTTCAGGACCTTGTTCAGAGCATGGCCCATGTGGATCTTGCCGTTGGCGTAGGGAGGTCCGTCGTGGAGGACGAACTTCTTGTGGCCTGCATGGAGTTTCTGTTTCTCTCCATAGATATCATTTTTGTACCAGAAATCCAGGAAATCCGGTTCCCGTTTGGGCAGCCCTGCCCGCATGGGGAATTCCGTTTCCGGAAGATTCAGGGTTGCTGCGTACTTGTCGTCTTTCTTGCTCACTCTTGCACACCTCCAAAAAAATAAATCCCGTCCCCCGAAAGGGACGGGACAAAAGGGCCCGTGGTACCACCCTCATGACAGCTTTGCTGCCACTCTTGTATGGGATAACGGTCATAACCCGGGTCCCCTACTGCTGGTTCAAAGACCGGCTCCAGAGTGATCTTCCGCAAAAGGCCTCCTGTCCGGGCTCCCACCCTCCCCGGATCGCTGTACCAGCCAGAAGCGTACTGTCTCTGTCATCGCCTGTTGGTTTGAAATTCGTGTTTATTATACACTTCTTAGACCCGGTGGTCAACTGGAAAAGGAGCGGGCCGCCTGGAACATTACGATGCCCCCGGCTACAGCCACGTTCAGGCTTTCCGCCTGGCCGGCCATGGGGATCTTCACCTTCTGGTCCGCGGCTTTGAGGAGCTCCGGGGACACCCCTTCCGCCTCGCTGCCCAGCACCAGGGCGGTCTTGGCCGGCCACTGGAGCTTCGTCATGTCTTCCGCCCCTTCCAGGGCCGTGGCCCACAGGGCGTATCCGTTTTTCCGGCACCAGGTTTCCAGGTCCGCCGGCTCCACCCCGGTAAGCACCGGCAGGTGGAACAGGGACCCCATGGTGGACCGGACCACCTTGGGATTGTACAGGTCCGCCGTATCCTTCAGCAGCACCACCCCGGCGGCCCCCAGGGCATCGGCAGTGCGGATCAACGTCCCCAGGTTCCCCGGGTCCCGGATCTGGTCCAGCACCAGCACGAATCCCCGGTCCGGGGCAAAATCCCCCAGGTCCCGGGGCCGGATCTCCACCAGAGCCGCCACACTCTGAGGGTCTTCGGTGGCGGTGATCTTCTGGAGCACCGGCAGGGGCACTTCATACCAGGGCAGGCTGCTTTCTTCCGCCTTTTGTTCCCAGCCTTCCGGCAGCCGGGTAAAGAACAGGGCCCGGATATTCCATTGGGAAGCCAGGGCTTCTTCCACTGCCCGTTTCCCTTCCAGCAGGAACAGGCCTTCCTTCTGGCGGTATTTTTTCATTTTCAGGGAAGCCGCCCGCTTCACCAGCTCATTTTTCAGCGAAGTGATGGTACTGATCATATGCCGTCCTCCAGGGCTTCCACACTTTTCCGGCTGCCGATGACCACCAAAAGGTCCCCTTCCGCAAGGGGCTTGGTGGGTTCCAGGGTCATTTCCGTGGAGCCGTCCTGGTGTTTGATGGCCACCACGTTCACCTGGTACTTCCGGCGCACGTCCATTTCCGCCAGGCTTTTCCCAGCCATTTTGGGGCTCAGGTTCACTTCCATCAGGCAGATGTTGTCGGACAGTTCCACAAAATCCAGGATATTGGTGTAGGCCAGGTTGTGGCCCACCCGGCGTCCCATGTCCCGTTCCGGATAGATGATCTTGGTGGCTCCCAGCTTCTTCAGCATCTTCCCGTGGATGGGATTGGAGGCCTTGGCCACAATGGTCTTCAGCCCCGCTTCCCGGAGCAGCATGGTGGCCAGCAGGCTGGGTTCCAGGGTGCCGATGGCCACGATCCCCACGTCGAAATTCCGGATTCCCAGGCTGTTCACCGTCTTTTCGTCGATCACGTCGCAGACCACCGCATGGGTCAGTTTGTCCGCCATGTTTTCCACCACATCTTCATTGTTGTCCACGCCCAGGACCTCGTGACCCAGGGCAGTGAGGGTTTCCGCCACACTGCTGCCGAACCGGCCCAATCCCCAGACGATAAATTGCTGTTTGTTTTTCATGATATCCCCATAACTCCTAACCGATGATGATATGTTCCTTGGGATAATGGATGTGTCCCGAAGGTTTGTTGGCCGCCAGAGCCAGGGCGAAGGTCATGAACCCTACCCGGCCTGCATACATGGACAAAATCAGGATGATCTTGCTGGCGGTGCCGATATGCTGGCTGAGCCCGGTGGACAGTCCCACCGTGGCATAGGCGGACACCACTTCGAAAGCCGCCGCCAGAAAGCTGGTGTCCTCCAGGCAGGTGAGAGCCAGGGTGGCAAAGGCCACCCACAAAAGGGACAGGCTGGTGATGGCGAAGGCCTGGAACAGGGTCTCCTCCCCGATCCGCCGTCCGAAGATTTCACATTCGCTTTTGCCCCGGACCACCTGCCAGATGTTCAGCAGCAGCAGGGCAAAGGTGGTGGTCTTGATGCCGCCCCCGGTGGATGCCGGGGATGCCCCGATGAACATGAGGAAAATGGTGAAGATCATGGTGGGCACCCGGAGGCTGTTCAGGTCCACAGAATTGAACCCGGCGGTCCGGGGGCTCACCGACTGCATGAAGCTGGCCCAGAAGGCATCCCCGGTGCTGAGGCTGCCCAGGGTGGCAGGATTCCGGCTTTCCAGCAGAGCGAACCCGATCATCCCGATGCCGATCAGAAGCCCGGTCACTGTCAGCACCATTTTGCTGTGGAGTTTCAGCCGCTGGAAGCACCGTTTCTGGAGCACATCCCGCATCACCGCGAACCCCAGGCCCCCCAGGATGATCAGCAGACCGATGGACAGGTTCACCACCGGATCCCCCACAAAAGCCGTCAGGCTCTGGTAGTGGCCGAACAGGTCGAACCCGGCGTTGCAGAAGGCAGACACCGCGTGCCAGTAGCCGTAGTAGATCCCCCGGAGGCCGTACTGGGGCCAGAACCGGAAGGCCAGCACCGTGCCGAAGAACCCTTCGATCACCGCCGTGTATTTGGCGATCCGCAGGCTCATCCGCACCACCCCATCCAGTTCGTCCTGGTTCAGGGAAGCCTGGATGTTCAGCCGGGATTGCAGGTCGATCTTTTTCCGCAGCAATACGGAAAACAACGTGGCGAACAGCACCAGTCCCAGGCCCCCCAGCTGGATCAGGGCGATGATCACCAATTGGCCGAAGGTGGAAAAATACGTCCCTGTATCCACCACCACAAGGCCGGTGACGCAGGAGGCGGAAGTGGCGGTGAAGAGAGCGTCCACAAAGGACAGCCCTGCCCCTTCCCGGCCGGCAAAGGGCAGCATCAGCAGCAGGGCCCCGGCCAGGATCAGCCCGGCGAAAGTCAGGGCGATCAGCTGGGAAGGGGAAAAATGTCTAATCTGGTTCAAAGCCCCTCCACCTTATTTCCGGACCATTTCCGAAGAGATTTCCTTCAGGGAAGCGGCGCCGCACATTTCCATGGTGTCCGCCAGTTCCGCCCCCAGTTTGTCCGCCAGGAGTCTGGCGCCTTCCTTGCCGCCCCCATAGACCGCGTTTACGAAGGGACGGGCAATGAGCACCGCGTCAGCCCCCAGGGCCAGGGCCTTGAACACATCCACCCCGCTGCGGATGCCCCCGTCCACAAAGATCTTCATGGTGCCGCCTACGGCTACGGCGATTTCTTCCAGGACTTCCGCCGTTGCCGGGCTCTGGTCCAGCACCCGGCCCCCATGGTTGGACACCACGATGGCAGAAGCACCGGCTTCCCGGGCCTTCAGGGCCCCCTTCACGCTCATGATCCCCTTGATGATGAAGGGCAGACCCGCGTCTTTGATGATGGCTTGCATTTCTTCCACGGATTTGCTGCCCGCAGGGGGGACGAAATTCTTCAGGAAGGGCAGCCCGGCCGCATCCACGTCCATGGCCACGGCAAAGGCCCCGGATTGTTTCACCAGGTCCATTTTTTCAGCGATCATCTGGGCGTTCCAGGGTTTCACCGTAGGCACCCCCACGCCTCCGCAGGCCTTGATGGCAGCGGTGGCTCCCTGCATCACCTGGGGATCCATCCCGTCCCCGGTAAAGGCGGCGATGCCCGCTTCCGCGCACCCGGGCACCAGTTCCGCATTGTAGGTCACATCATTGTATTTGTCGCTGTAGTGCATGGCCACAGCTCCCACCGGCCCGGCGAAAATAGGATATTTGAAGGTCCGTCCGAACAGTTCGATGGAAGTGTCCACCGGCCGTTTTTCGCAAAGGGTATCCATCACCACACGGATGTCCTGCCATTTGGCATAGTTCCGAATGGCCGTATCCCCCACTCCTTTGGCCCCGGGGCCGGGAATGGTGTTCCGGCAGGCAACCCCGTTGCACACCGGGCAGCCCTTGCATTTACCCAGACATTTTCTGGCATTTTCCATAACTTCCTTGAAATCCATTTCTGTCACTCCCCTGTAGTAGGAGGCACCGCCTCCAGATTCGAATCCTATTATACCACACTTCCCCCTTGCGCTCCCCCTCAAAATACGCTATAATACCCACATACAAATGGATAAAACCTTCCTGCGTATGGCACAGGGGCAGGAGGGATCATGAGGACCTGGCATTGAAAAATGTCCGGTCCTCTTTTTTGGTGTTCTACCTGGCACATTCTACAATGAGGTGATTGTATGTCAAACGCAAGCCAAGTACTGCAGGAACTGTTTTCCGGGGTCTTCGCCATGGGCGACTGGACCATCTGGGTCATGCTGGCCATCGGGGCCATCCTGATCTGGCTGGGGGTCCGGAAGGGCTACGAGCCGGTGCTCCTTTTCCCCATGGGGGTGGGCTGCATCCTGGCCAACATCCCCGGCCATTTTGCCGTCATGCCCACCGGGGGCGGTGAACCGGGCTTCCTTACCGTCCTGTACAACATGGGTATCGCCAACGAACTGTTCCCGGTGCTGATCTTCATCGGCATCGGCGCCATGTGCGACTTCACTCCCCTGATCCGGGCTCCCTACATGATGCTGTTCGCAGCCGCCGCCCACCTGGGGATTTTCGCCGCCACCCTCTGTGCCACCCTGGTGGGCTTCCCCTTCAACGAAGCCGCTTCCATCGGGATCATCGGCGCCGCTGACGGCCCCACCACCATTTTCGTGGCCCAGAAATTCGCCACCGAGATGCTGGCTCCCCTTACCGTCACCGCCTTCTGCTACATGTCCCTGGTGCCCATTATCCAGCCTCCTGTGGTGAAGCTGCTGACCACCAAAGAAGAACGGCGGATCCGGATGCCCTATCACGAAGAAAAGCCCGTATCCCAGACAGCCCTGTTCCTGTTCCCGCTTATGGTCACCCTGATCGCCGGGATCATCGCTCCCATTTCCGTACCCCTCATCGGGGCCCTGATGTTCGGGAACCTGCTGAAAGTGTCCGGCTGCTGCGACAGCCTGTCCAACTGTGCCCAGAATGAACTGACCAACCTGGTGACCCTGCTCCTGGGGATCACCGTAGGAGCCACCATGACCGCGGAAAACATCCTGACCCTCCAGGTGCTGAAGATCCTGGCCCTGGGTGCGGTGGCCTTCATCTTCGACACGGTGGGTGGCCTGCTGTTCGCCAAAATAGTCAACCTGTTCCTGAAAAAGAAGATCAATCCCATGATCGGGGCCTGCGGCATTTCCGCCTTCCCCATCTCCGGCCGGGTCATCGCCCGGATGGCCCTGAAGGAAGATCCCACCAACTTCATCATCCAGTCCGCCATCGGAGTGAACGTGGCCGGACAGGTGGCCAGCGTGGTAGCCGGCGGCCTGGCCATGGCCCTGATCCCGGTGTTAATGTAAAGGAGGCAGAAACATGGATTCCGTAACCGCAGCCCTGCAGCTTCTCGTCATCGCCTACCCCACCCTGTTCGTGGTCATGGCCCTGTTCGCCGGCCTGACATGGGGCCTGACGAAACTGTTTCCGGCGAAAGAATAAGGTGTGCTGCGAAGCAGCAGCCCGGTCAACGGTCAGCTGTCAACGGCAGCGGCCGAAGGTAAGAACCCGCCCTGTTTGGGCGGGTTCTTTTTGTATGGAAAAAGCCTTCCGGCCCCAACGGACCGGACTGTACTTCACGTCCCG
The DNA here is from genome assembly GCF_009696675.1 of Acidaminococcus fermentans. Classification (GTDB taxonomy): domain Bacteria; phylum Bacillota; class Negativicutes; order Acidaminococcales; family Acidaminococcaceae; genus Acidaminococcus. The sequence continues at coordinate 235,142 of NZ_VULN01000001.1, forward strand.
GCAGCCCCTACCACGTTGATATCAAAGCGCCAATGAAAAAAATCAGGGAAACGGACTCATCGAAAAATCCGTTTCCCTGATCCTTCTATCCAACCTCTGACCCCAACGCCGTAGGGGCGGGCCCCAGGCACGCCCGTCCCGGCCGCCGTTTTTATACGTTCCCAGGAACCCGCCCCGTGGGTTCCCTCCTGCCGCTAGAGACTAGAGACTAGTGACTGTCAGCTCATGACCACCTGCCCCCGGCAGATGATTTCCATCGGCGTGAGACGTGAGACGGAAAAGCGGCCCTGTTCCCTTCTTCAGGTTACAAACTCATTCTGTTCCGATCCATGTTATAATATTAAAAATAACAGAAGGGAATAAAAAGATGCTGACCATAGAACTCATACAGTCATTATGTCATCAAGGTAAAATACAATGGACAAATCATGTAATGCAGCGTCTAATCAAACGCAACATATCTCGGGAAGATGTTAAAAATGCCATTGCCTCAGGAAAAGTGATTGAATATTACCCTGACGACTTTCCCTATCCCAGCTGTCTAATTTTAAGTCTTGCCTTGAAAGGTGGGCCTCTGCATATTGTTTGCGGAGTTGGAGATGGTATTCTCTGGATTATCACTGCCTATAGGCCTGACCCGTTGCAATGGGATGATACTTTCTCTCACAGAAAGGAGTAGTCTGAAATGAAATGTTTTTTATGCAAAGGAACCCTTGAAAATAAACTGACAACCTTCATGGTAGATTTGGGAAACTGCATTGTTATTGTCAAGAACGTACCCTCTCAAGTTTGTACACAATGTGGTGAAGTTTCTTATTCTGATGAAGTGGCCGCCCGTCTGGAACAACTTGTCGACCAGGTCAAAAATTCACTGACCGAAATTGCAGTAATCAATTATCCATCTGCTGCGTGAATAGGTTGGAAAAGGCCGCCGGAAAATCCGGCGGTCTTTTGGTTCATCGTGAGTCGTTCATCGTTTCGGATGCCAGATGTTGCCGCATCTGCCTTTGAACGTGAAACCCTCCGGCCGGGATGGGCTTCCCTTCGGGAAGCCCCTACCACGTTGGGGTCAGAGATGCAACAGAAAATCAGAGAAACGGGGTTGTCAAAAAATCCGTTCCTGTGACCGTTGTACTCAACATCCGACAGCAACGCCGTAGGGGCGAGCCGCAGGCCCGCCCATCCCGGCCTGCGGTTTTGATACGTTCCCAGGAACCCGCCCGGCAGGTTCCCTCCTGCCGCTAGAGACTAGAGACTAGTGACTGTCATCTGACCGGGGCTGCTGCCAACCAACAGCCCCTCCCCCTTGCCCCCGTCCCCCATCTGTTCTATACTAATACCCGTGACCAATAGGAAAGGATGCCTGTCAATGGAAAAATACATCGATATCAATGAAAACGGCCTGAGCGTCCGGTGCAAGCTGTTCTACCAGAAGGACTTCCGGAACATTCCCAACCTGGCCATCTGCACCCACGGGTTCGGGGGCAACAAGGAGAACCATTCCGCCGCCAAGTTCGCCCAGCAGCTGATCACCAAGTACAAGGGATACGGGGCCCTGGTGTTCGACTGGCCCTGCCATGGGGCGGATGCCCGGAAGAAGCTGGTGCTGGAGGAATTCATGACCTACCTGACCCTGGTGGTGGACTATGCCCATAAAGAACTCCACGCCACCACCCTGTACAACTACTCCACCAGCTTCGGGGCCTACCTGACCTTGAAATACATGGCGGAAGTGGGGAATCCCTTTAAAAAGGTGGCTCTCCGGTGCCCGGGGATCCACATGGCCCAGCTGGTAAAGAACTACCTGAGCCCGGAAGAAATGGAAAAGCTGGAAAAGGGCAAGGAAGTCCAGGTGGGCTATGAACGGAAGATGAAAATGGACAAACAGTTCGTGGAAGACCTGGAAAAATCCGATGTGCGGAAGTACGAGTACTTTGACTGGGCCGATGACATGCTGATTCTCCACGGGACCAAGGACAAGCTGGCCCCCATCGAGGATTCCCGGGAATTTGCAGAAAACAACGTAATTACCTTCATCCCGGTGGAAAATGCCAACCACACCTTCTCGGATCCCAAGACCAGCGATTTCGCCGCCCATACCATAGTAGAATTCTTCGGACCGGACACAAAAAAAGAGGACTGACTTTCGTCAGTCCTCTTTTTTTGTCTCAAACAAGGCTTCCACAAACTGCTGGGGATCGAAGGGGCGGAAATCCATCATCCCTTCTCCCACGCCGATCCACTTTACATCCAGCCCCAGTTCTTCCTTGATGGCGATCACCACGCCCCCTTTGGCGGTGCCGTCCAGCTTGGTGAGCACCACCCCGGTCACATGGGCGGTTTCCAGGAAGATCTTGGCCTGGCTGATGGCGTTCTGGCCGGTGGTGGCGTCCAGCACCAGCAAGGTCTCATGAGGCCCGTCGGGGATCTCTTTCCGAATCACCCGGTAGATCTTGTCCAGTTCCTTCATGAGATTGGTTTTGTTGTGGAGCCGTCCGGCGGTATCCACGAACAGCACATCCGCCTTCCGGGCAATGGCTGCCTGGACCCCGTCGTACACCACTGCCGCCGGGTCCGCACCGTCCCCGTGGGCGATCACGTCCACCTGGGCCTTCTTCCCCCAGATCTGGAGCTGTTCCGTAGCCCCGGCCCGGAAGGTGTCCGCAGCGCACATCATCACCTTGTAGCCCATCAGCCGGTAATAGTTGCTGAGCTTGCCGATGGTGGTGGTCTTCCCCACCCCGTTCACCCCCACCACCAGCACAATGGAGGGATGGCCTTTGAACCGCATCCGGGGCCCGTTGGTCTTCAGCAGGTCCGCAATGTAGTTTTTCAGGAAGGGCAGGGCCTCTGCCGGGGATTTGATCTGCCGGGTGGCAGCGGCCTTCCGAAGGGCGGCCATGATCTTTTCCGTGGTCTTGATCCCCACGTCCCCGGCCACCAGGATCATCTCCATCTCATCCATGAAGTCCTCGTCCAGGTCCACACTGGCCCCCACCAGGTCCTCCATCCGTTCGGTGAAGTTTTTCCGGGTCTTGCTGAGCCCGTCTTTCAGTTGTTCCATAAAACTCATGATTCGGCTACCTCCGATAATTTCACAGACAGCACCCGGGACACCCCGGATTCTTCCATGGTGACACCGTGGAGCACGTCCGCGGCTTCCATGGTCCCCTTCCGGTGGGTGATCACGATGAACTGGGTCTTCTGTCCGTATGCTTTCAGGAATTGGGCAAAACGGTCGATGTTGGTTTCATCCAGAGGGGCGTCGATTTCGTCCAAAATTACAAACGGCGCCGGCTGGTAGGTCAACAGGGCAAAGAGCAGGGCGATCACGGTGAGCGCCCGTTCTCCCCCGGAAAACAGGGACAGGTTCCGCATCTTTTTTCCTGGTGGCTGGGCCTCGATGTCGATGCCCGATTCCAGGAGATTCTTCTCATCCAGGATCCGCAGCCGGGCCCGTCCCCCGCCGAACAGCTTCTCGTAACAGTCGGCGAAATACCCGTTGATCTTGGCGAAGGCCTCCCGGAACCGGCGGGTCATGTCGCTGTTGATGCCGCTGATCACCGTTTCCAGCCGGTCCCGGGCCTGGACCATGTCCTCATACTGCTTCTTCAAAAAGTCGTACCGGTCTTTGGCCGCCCGGTATTCCTCCTGGGCCGCCTGGTTCACCGGTCCCAGGTCCGCCAGTTCCCGGGCCGCCCGGGCTTCCCGTTCCTTCAGTTCCCCTTCGGGCAGGTCATCGGGAAGGGCTTCCTGCCGGGCGGTTTCCTCCGTGAGCCCGTAGGCTTCCTGGAGCTGCTGCCGGCAGTGTTCCCCTTCTGCCGCCTTCTTTACCTGGTCCATTTCGCTGTTGTGGATCTTCTGGCGGAGGCTGGCCTCCTGGCCCTGGAAGATCACCCCCTGCTGGGTCAGCTCCTGGCGTTTCTGCAGCAGGGCTTCCCGTTCTTCCAGGAATTTCTGCCGGGCCCCGTCGCTGCCGGCCAGTTCCTGTTCCAGGGCGGAAATCTGCCCGCCCAGTTTATCCAGGGCCTTTTCACAGCTGCCGATGGTCTGTTCCAGCTGCCGGGATTCCTCTTCTCCCCGGGTGATCTCTTCCTGGGTTTTCTGGCCCATCCGGTCCATGGACTGGATCCGGTCGTTCAGGGCCTGGAGCTGGCTTTCCCCGGCATTTACGGCAATCAGGGCATCCTGGTGCCGGCGGGCGGCCCCTTCCAGTTTCGTCCGCTGTTCCACCAGCCCGTCGCTGAGGGCCTGGGCCGCTTTTTTCCCTTCCACATCGGCATTTTCCAGTTGTTCCACCTGGGGTGCCAGTTCCTTCACCTGCTGCTGGAGTTCCAGAAAAGCCTCCGCCCCCTGGCGTTTTTCCGCCAGGAGCAGTTCCAGGTTCTCCTGCTGGCGTTTTTTCTGGGTTTCTTCCTGCTGGACCCGGGCGGACGCCCCGGCCTTTTCCACTGCGATTTTCTGGAGGGCATCCAGGGCCTCCTGGCGCTTCTCCTTTACCCGGCGTCCCTTGTCCGCCAGGCCGTCCAGAGCCTGTTGGAACTCCTTCCCGGCGGTTTCCAGCTGGACTGTTTCTTCCGTAAGACGGCGGATCTCCTGCTTCCGGGACAGGAAGCTTTTCCCCTGCTGTTTCTGGCCCCCGCTGAGGGAGCCTCCGGCGTAGACCACGTCCCCTTCCAGGGTCACGATCCGCACCCGCATATCCGCCTTCCGGGCCGCTGCCAGGGCATGGTCCAGATTGTCCGCCACCAGCACCTGTCCCAGCAGGAACCGGACCGCCGGCTGGAGGGCAGGATCGCACCGGACCAGATCCCCGGCGATGCCGATGATCCCCGGACATCCCAGGGCCGCTTTTTCCCGGGCGCCCAGGGCCCGGGGCCGGAGGGTATCCAGAGGCAGGAAGGTGGCCCGTCCCCCCTGGACCTTTTTCAGATGGGCAATGGCTGCCTGGGCCGTGGGGGCATCCTGGGTGATGATGTTCTGGAGGGCACCTCCCAGGGCGGTTTCCAGGGCCGTCACATAGGCATCCTCCACAGTGAACAGCTCCGCCACCACACCGCAGATCTTTTCCCGGAAGGGTGCCCGGGCCTCCAGCACCGTCCGGACCCCTTTGCTGAACCCTTCATGCTCCCTCTCCATGGCGGCCAGCACCTGGAGCCGTGCCTTCTTCTGGTTCAGGGTCCGCCGGTTCTGTTCCAGGGCCCCTTCCTGTTCCCGGTAGGACCGGATGCTCTGTTCCAGGGCCCCGTTCAGCTGCCGGGCGGTTTCTTCCAGCTGCTGTTTCCGGTCTTCCAGGGTTTCCAGGCTGTTCTTTTCCCCCTGGAGGGCGGCGGTCACTTCCTGGAGAGCCTCTTCCGCCTCCCGGACCTTTTCCTTCAGGCTTTCCTGCTGCCGGTGGATCCGGTCCTGTTCCTGGCGGACCCCTGCCAGTTTGTTCCGGGTCATCACCAGGGTCCGCATGCTGTCAAAGGCCTGTTCCTGCCAGGCCTTCAGTTTTTCTTCCCCCTGCCGGACGGTTTCCGTCAGGGTCTCCTTTTCAGCGGCGGCGCTTTCCAGGAGCTTCTTGGCCCGGTACTGGGTTTCTTCCAGCCGGTCGTATTCCTCCGTCACCAGGTCCAGGTTCTCCTGGTTCCGGGCCAGTTCCTCTTCCAGGGCAGACCGGTTTTTGGCAAATTGGTCCATCCGGTTCCGGCTCTGCTGGATCCGTTCCTCCTGGACCGCCTTCTGGCTCCGGTACCCGGCGGCTTCCTTTTCCCGGGCCAGGATCTGTTCCTGGTAGGCGCTGTAGGCGTTTTCCCGTTCCTGGAGCCGCTGTTCCAGGGCTTCCTGCTGTCTACCCAGGGCCCCGGACAGTTCCGCCAGTTCCTTCAGCTGGGTTTCCAGCAGGGTGAGTTTTTCCGAGAGCCGGGCCTTTTCTTTTTCCAGAGAAGCCAGCTGGCCCAGCAGCCGGGTCACCTTCACCTGCCGGAGCCGGGCGCTGATGGCTTCATACTGCCGGGCTTTTTCCGCTGCTGCTTCCAGGGGCACCAGCTGGTTTTCGATCTCGCTCTGGATATCGTGGATCCGCAGCAGGTTGGCCGCCGTGTCGTCCAGTTTCCGGAGGGCTTCCTTCTTCCGGATCCGGTACTTGGCGATCCCCGCCGCTTCCTCGAAAATGGCCCGCCGGTCTTCCGGACGGCTGTTGAGGATCTCGTCGATCTTGTTCTGACCGATGATGGACAGGGACCCCCGTCCCAGCCCGGTATCCGCCAGAAGGGACACCACGTCCTTCAGCCGGCAGTTCTTCCCGTTGATGGAATATTCGCTGTCCCCGCTCCGGAACACCCGGCGCTGGAGGCTCACCTCGTCGAAATCCACCGGCAGGGTGTGGTCCGTGTTGTCGAACACCAGGTCCACTTCCGCCATGCCCATGGGACGGCGGCCGCTGCTGCCGGCGAAGATCACGTCCTCCATTTTGGTGCCCCGGAGGTACTTTACGCTCTGTTCCCCCATGACCCACCGGATGGCGTCGGAGATATTGCTTTTGCCGCTGCCGTTGGGGCCCACAATGGCGGTGATCCCCGGCTCGAATTCGATATTTACTTTGTCTGCAAAGGATTTGAACCCATGGGCTGAGAAACTTTTTAAACGCACGGCAGTCCCTTCTTATCCCTGGATGTCGGACAGGGCCACTTCGTCGCTGCCGTCGATTTCCGTCAGGGACACATCCACGGTCTCACTGTTGCTGGTGGGCACGTTCTTCCCCACATAGTCCGCCCGGATGGGCAGTTCCTTGTGGCCCCGGTCCACCATCACCGCCAGCTGGATGGCCTTGGGCCGGCCCATGTCGATCAGGGCGTCCAGGGCGCTGCGGATGGTCCGGCCGGTGAACAGCACATCGTCCACCAGGATCACCGTCTTTCCGTTCAGGTCGAAATCGATGTCCGTTTCACTGATCACCGGGTTGTACCCCAGGGTGGACAGATCGTCCCGGTACAGGGTGATGTCCAGGGAGCCCACCGGCAGCTTCACGCCCTCGATGGCTTCGATTTCCTGCCCCAGCCGGTTGGCCAGAGGCACCCCCCGGGTACGGATCCCCACCAGGGCCACATTGTCCACCCCTTTGTTCCGTTCCACGATCTCATGGGAGATCCGGACCAGGGCCCGGCGCATGGCATCGGCATCCATAATGGTTTTTTTCTTCACAGAAACGCTCATGTTACTTCCTCCTTGTCAATGGAACTGCCCGTTCCGGAGACGGGTCAGGATGGTCTGCATATCAGCCGGCACCGGGGCAGTGAAGGTCATCCACTCTCCGTTCCGGGGATGGCGGAAGGTCAGCTGCTCCGAATGGAGGGCCTGTCCGCTGATGGAAAAGCAGGTCTTCTGGGGGGCGTATTTGGGATCCCCCACCAGAGGGTGGCCGATATAGGTCATGTGGACCCGGATCTGATGGGTCCGCCCGGTCAGGAGCCGGCAGCGGACCACGGTGAATTTCCCGTACCGCTCCAGCACCTCATAATCAGTAGCCGCCCAGCGGCCCCCTGAGGGCACCACCGCCATCTTCTTCCGGTCCCGGGGATCCCGGTCCAGCTGGGTCTCGATATGCCCATGGTCCTCTTTCACGTTCCCCCGGACAATGGCCAAGTAGGTCCGTTTGGCTTCCTTTTTCTGGATCTGCTCCGCCAGGGACTGGTGGGCCAAATCGTTCTTGGCGCAGATCATCACCCCGCTGGTGTCCTTGTCCAGCCGGTGGACGATCCCCGGCCGGATCACCCCGTTGATCCCGGAAAGGTCCCTGCAGTGGTACAGCAGGGCGTTCACCAGCGTCCCGTCCGGGTTCCCCGCCGCCGGGTGGACCACCATCCCCCGGGGCTTGTTCACCACGATTACATCCTCATCTTCGTAGAGGATGTCCAGGGGGATGTTCTCCGGTTTGGCCGCCAGATCCACCGGCGGGGGCACCAGCACCTGGAACACGTCCCCTTCTTTCACTTTGGTATTGGCCTTGGCCGGTTTCCCCTGCCGGGTCACCCGGCCTTCCTGGATGTCATGCTGGACGGCGGACCGGGTGCAGTCCAGCCGGGCGGCCAGGAACACGTCGGTTCGGAGGCCCTTTTCTTCCGGCCCCGCCGGTTCCGTTACGATCAGACGGCTCCCGTCCCCGGTTTGTCCTTGGGTTCCGGTTGCCGGGTTTTCCCGGTTTCGTTCTCCAGCATACTCCATACGATCAGCCCCACTCCCACACAGATAAAGATATCGGCCACGTTGAACACCGGCCAGAAATGAAAGTCCACAAAATCGATCACATACCCGGTGGCGATCCGGTCGATCAGGTTCCCCAGGGCGCCTCCCAGGAACAGTCCCGTCCCCAGCCGGGCCTTGGGTCCCTCCCGGTGGATGTGGTCCCGGAAATAGAAGACGGCGCCTGCCGCCAGAAGGGTGATCACCACAAAGAAAACCCGCTGGTATTCCAGCAGGCCGAAAGCCGCCCCCGGGTTCAGCACATAGGTGCAGCTCACCACCCCGGGAATCACCGGGAAGCTCATGCCGACGGTCATGGTATGGGTAATGAAAAATTTGGTGATCCGGTCCAGCAGGACCACCAGGAAAATCTGGATGAGCATCCGCGTTCACGGCTCCTTTATTTTGGTATAAAAAAAGAAAGAGCCCTACAATGCCGTACCAATTCCGAGTTTTGAACCTGCCTAAGCAGGTGGGTGCCCTCCCTGTCATATCTGATGTCCCCTCGAAAGGGCATATCATCAACGGCCGGAGTTCACGGGCTCCCTTATAGAGAGTGTTGGCTCAAAACATATGGAATTCGACTCGCACATCGGAGGGTTGCTCTTTTATCTGTATTATACCGCCTGAACCTTATATTGTCCAGTGTTTTCCCTATCCCTTTATTTTCTCCAGGATTTGTTCCGGTCGGTCGATGAGGGCAGTGGGCCGGAGGGCTGCCAGTTCGTCCCTGTCCCGGAACCCCCAGGTCACCAGGAAGCAGTCCATCCCCACATTGTCCGCCGTCATTTTGTCCACTTCTGAATCCCCCACATACACCGCCTGGTCTTTGGGAATCCCCAGTTCCTCCAGAGCCCGGACCACCGTATCCGGAGCCGGCTTCCGGCGGACTCCCTGGCTTTCCCCCATGGCCACTTTCATGGTTTCCGGAAAATACCGGTCCCGGAGAGACAGCACCGCCGGATGGGCCTTGTTGGACACAATGGCCAGCTTCACCCCCAGGTCCTGGAGCTCTTTCAGCAGTTCCGGGATCCCTTCATAGGGCCGGGTGGCCTCATTGCAGTGCTTCAGATAATAGGCCCGGAAATCCTGGAACACCCGCTGGAATTTGTTCTCGTCCTCCTGGGGCAGGGATTTCCGCAGCAGGTTCTCCAAGCCGTTTCCCAGGGCCCGGCGCACCTGGAGCCTGGTCCTGGGGGCACAGCCGTATTCCCGGCAGGCCTCGTTCACGCTGTTCCACAGATCCGTCAGGGTATCCAGCAGGGTCCCATCCAGATCAAACACCACCGCCTGATATTTCACGTTATGCACACTCCTTGGTTTTGTTCATCGTTTATCGTGGATCGTTCATCGCTCATCGTTCGTCGTTGTTCAAAGCCAGCCTTGCCGGCTTTCGACCGCCGCTGACCGTTGACCGATTGTCCCCCACAGGGAAGATGATACCACATCCTGCCAAACTATGATACAATAAAAGGACCAAACAGAAGGAGAGTGCATTCCATGAAAATACTGCGTTCTTTGTTCCTGACTGCCGTGCTGGTGGTCAGCGGAATCTTCACCGCTTTTGCCTCCCCGGAAGCCCCTACGGATCAGGAAGTGATCCAGGCCTTCCAGGAAGCCAACACCGTCTATGAATGGTTCGAACATCATCCCCTGGAAACCGATGGGAAGGAAAAGAAGGACACCGGGTACATGATCTACTACACGGTGGCGGACAAGAATTATCCCACCATGATGGCCTTAAAGACCAAGGTCAACCAATGCTTCACCGAAGCCCTGGCCGGTTTCATCATCAGCGACAGCCGGATGTACCGGGAATTCGACGGAAAACTGTACGTGGCTCCCAGTGCCAAAGCCCGGGACCTGCGGAAAGGGACCTCCACCATCAACATCCTGCGGGAATCCCCCACCCGGATCAACCTGGAAGTATCCACTCCCATGATGGAAGACCCGGCCCATGGCAAAACCAACATAGTGGAAACCAGAAAGACCATTTTCCCCTATGTAAAGACCCTGAAGGGATGGAGATTCTCCTATTTTGAATCGCTGGAATAAAAAAAGAAAGGCTGTTGCCAACGCAACAGTCTTTCTTTTTTTATGATATTGGTGCGGCTGACAGGGCTTGAACCTGCACGTCTTGGACACCAGATCCTAAATCTGGCGCGTCTGCCAATTCCGCCACAGCCGCATTTGGGTATAAAAAAATGGTGATCCACCCGGGACTCGAACCCGGGACACCCTGATTAAAAGTCAGGTGCTCTACCAACTGAGCTAGTGAATCACTTGGTTGGGGCAGCTGGACTCGAACCAACGCATGCGGGAGTCAAAGTCCCGTGCCTTACCGACTTGGCTATGCCCCAAAAAGGTAAAAAAAAAAGGTGGGGTGGATAGTGGGGATCGAACCCACGCGTGCCGGAGCCACAATCCGGTGTGTTAACCGCTTCACCATATCCACCATATTACCTTGCCGCCATCCGACGACTCACTTATTCTAGCATAGGAAAGCGAAAAATGTCAACAACTTTTTTTCACTTTCTTATGCTTTTTTCAATCGATGCCTGCCAGGCTCCGGTGAGCCAGCCCCACGCCCAGTTCGTTCAGGTTCAGGACCCCCACACTCATGTACACCGCCACACAAAGGTGCTCCCCGTACCGGGCCACTCCGATTTTGCCCCCTACATTGAAGCCGATGGCCTTGTCCATCATCTGTTCCAGGGCTTCATGGGCCGCCCCGGCCACCGTGCCTGCTCCCACATGGGTGTCGGTGACGATGTTCTGCCGTTCCGAGGCCACCACCGCCCGTTCCACGATTTTCTTGATGGAAGGCAGGAACTCTCCTCCAAAATCTACAGCCGCCGCCCGGAACCCCTGTTCCCGGAGCCGCTCCTTCAGCCGGTCCTCTTCTTCCCGGGTGGCCGTCAGCGCCATCCGCAAAGCCGCCCGTCCCACATCGATACTGGCAATGGGTCTGTTCATACTCTCACATCCCTTTCCTGCAAATCTACTCCACCATTATACCAAAGAATCCCTTGTCAGGGAATGGCAGGGCTGTTAGAATGAGAAACGACACCCGTAGGGGCCCCACGCCGGGCGGCCCGCCTTTATGCACCGCCCGGTCCCCCCTTCCCGCTTCCCTTGATTATCCTGAAAGGAGGACATCATCATGTCCGTCATTATGTCCGAAGAACTCCGTGCCGGCATCATCCTGGGCGACCGGGACAACGACCAGTACCTGTATATGCCCGGCAGCGAAATCGGCGCCGACAACCCCATGTGCATCTTCGAAGAGCACGGGAACAAAACCGACCTGCACCTGGAAGAGGCCGTGGAACTGGCCAAGCGCCTGACCCTGAAGCCCACAGAACACCCGGTGTACGGGAAAAGGGCCTATTGAAAAAGGAGCTGTGAAAAAATGATTCTTCATTTTTTCACAGCTCCTTTTTGGTCACTGGTCTCTTGTCACTGGTCACTGGACGGGGGTGTGAATTTTTTCACACCCCCTTTTCCCTTATATCCTCTCCCGGATGGCTTCCAGGAATTCTTCGCTGTTGACCTTCTTTTTATCCGGCAGGGTGGATACAGCTACCAGATCCCCGGTCATGATCCCTTCTTCAAGGGTCTGGATGGTGGCTTTTTCCAGCCGGTCGGCAAAATCCACCAGGTCCGGCAGCTGGTCCATCTGGCCCCGTTTCCGCAGGGCCCCGGTCCAGGCAAACAGGGTGGCCACCGGGTTGGTGGAGGTCTTTTCCCCTTTCAGGTACCGGTAATAGTGGCGCTGTACCGTGCCGTGGGCCGCTTCGTATTCATAGCAGCCGTCCGGGGACACCAGCACGGAAGTCATCATGGCCAGGCTCCCGAAGGCGGTGGCCATCATGTCGCTCATCACGTCCCCGTCGTAGTTCTTGCAGGCCCAGATCATGCCCCCTTTGGACCGGACCACCCGGGCCACCACGTCGTCGATGAGGGTGTAGAAATATTCGATGCCGGCGGCTTCGAACTTTTCCTTGTATTCCCGGTCGTAGATATCCTGGAAAATATCCTTGAACCGGTGGTCATAGATCTTGGACACCGTGTCTTTGGTGGCAAACCACAGGTCTTCCTTCTGTTCCAGGGCATAGTTGAAGCAGGACCGGGCAAAATTGCTGATGGACTTGTCCGTATTGTAGACTCCCTGGACGATCCCGGCATCCGGGAAATCCATAATGGTCCGGCGGGTCACCTTCCCGTCCGCTCCGGTAACCACCAGTTCCGCCTTGGCCGGGCCCTCCACCCGGATTTCCGTGTTCTTGTAAATGTCCCCGTAGGCGTGCCGGGCAATGGTAATGGGCTTTTCCCAGGTAGGGATCAGAGGCCGGATGCCCTTCACCATAATGGGCTTCCGGAACACCGTCCCGTCCAAAATGGCCCGGATGGTGCCGTTGGGGCTGGCCCACATCTTTTTCAAGCCATATTCCTTTACCCGGGCTGCGTTGGCCGTAATGGTGGCGCATTTCACCGCCACCCCGTACTTTTTCGTTGCCAGGGCTGAATCGATGGTCACCTGGTCATCTGTATCATCCCGGTGCTTCATGCCCAGGTCGTAATATTCCGTTTTCAGGTCCACATAAGGAAGGATCAGGATATCCTTGATCATCTTCCAAAGGATCCGGGTCATTTCATCCCCGTCCATTTCCACCAGAGGGGTGGTCATCTTGATTTTATCCGCCATATCATATTCTCCTTTCCCAAACAAAGACAGCACTATGTACTGTATGTATCATACCACAGATGGGATAAAGGGAAAAATACGAAAAAACGGGGTACGGTATAGGATATATTGATGGGTAGGTGGGTAGGTGGTATTGACCATTGACAAAAAAGGTGCTGCACGCTTTTTGTGCAGCACCTTTACGCTCTTACCCCTTAAACGCGTCGGTCAGAGGCGGTACGATCTGTTTCTTCCGGGACAGCACCTTGGGCAGGTGGTAATGGCCGTCGGCTTCAGCCTTCCCGAAGGCCTTGTCCAGGATGTCCTTGTTCTTGCCGGCCCACAGCAGCTCGGTGACTTCATCCATAATGTCGGTGACCATCAGCAGGGTGGTGTCCGCTTCTCCTCCGTCCACCATGGCCTGGAGGGCTTTCTGGAGTTCCGGCCATTTGGCTTTGGCAGCTTCCCCGTTCATCACGTTCACCTGGGCCACAGTGACTTTCCCCTGAGGGAAGTCGAATTCCTTCATGTCCCCATGGCAGATTTCTTCCGCACTCATGGAGTTGATGGCGGAACCGGCCTGGAGCATTTCCAGGGCATAGGCCTGGGGATCAGCGATTTCCGCGATCTTGGCCAGGGCACCGGCAGCTTCCTTGTCCTTTTCCGTGGTGGTGGGAGACTTGAAGTACAGGGTGTCGGAACTGATGGCGGAGAACAGCAGCCCGGCGATTTCCTTGGGCAGGGTCAGACCGTTTTCCACAGCCACATTGTACAGGATGGTGGCAGTGCACCCTACCGGCTGCATCCGGACGAACAGGGGATTGGCGGTGACGATGCCCCCCAGACGGTGATGGTCGATGATTTCCAGCAGGTTGGCCTTGTCCAGCCCGTCCACAGCCTGGCTCATTTCATTGTGGTCCACCAGGATGATTTTCTGCCCTTCGTCCACCTTTTCCACCAGTTCCGGAGCCGCCACTTTCCAGTGGTCCAGCACAAACTGGGTTTCCGGGTTCACCTTCCCGGCCCGGCAGGCGGTGACCTTTTCCCCCAGCTGGGTCTTGATCCAGGTGTAGCTCAGGGCAGAGCAAATGGAGTCCGTATCCGGGTTCTTATGCCCGGTGATGATGATGTTTTCCATAAAAGCATCTCCTTGTATATTACTGTCAATCAATTTATTATAGCACAGTTTTGAAAGCCCATGGAAGCCAAACCCCATGGGCTTTTGGCATTGAACGAAAACGCAGCCCAAGGGCTGCTAACCCACCACCATTGCGCAGGCGCAACGGTCCCCAGCTGCGGCATAAGCGACCTCGCTATCCGCTAAAGCGGATGCTCCCTGCTTACGCCCTTGAAAAGGGCGGATAGTGGCACACAGGCCATGCTCTGGTGCCGCCTAGGCAATGGGCCCGAGCCCCCAGCGGCTATCCACCATACACATGGGAGCAGACTGTATAACTGTCGAGGCCCCAGCAGATATCCGCCCTTTACAAGGGCGGGGGACCAGCCGTCAGGCTGGTGGTGGATTAGCAGCGCCAGCTGCGTTTCCCTTCACAGGAACCCGCAAGCCGGGTTCCTTCCAATGGTTTCAACCTTCAGCCTTCTGACTCCCGACGGGTACCCCGAACCTCCCCATCAGCCTTCTGGCCTGATGGTACCCGTCCATGGCGGCGCTCATGATGCCGCCGGCGTAGCCGGCCCCTTCTCCGGTGGGGTACAGCCCCCGGCAGTTCACCGACTGGCCGTCCTCTCCCCGGAGGATCCGCACCGGAGCCGAAGTCCGGGTCTCCACCCCGATCATCAGCCCCTGGGTGCTGAACCCGGGCAGCTTCCGTTCAAAATCCCGCAGCCCATGTTCCAGGGATTCCGTCACAAAGTCCGGCAAAATCTTCCGCAGGTCCGCCGGCACAAGGCCCGGCCGGTAGCTGGGACGGAACTTCACCTTCAGGTCCGGAGCAGTCCGTTCCAGGAAGCTCCGGCTGGTCTGGGCCGGGGCCCGGTAATCCCGGCTCACCTTCCAGGCCAGGTGTTCGTACTTCCGCTGGAATTCCATGCCTCCCAAAGGACCGGCCGGGAAATCCCCCGGGTCCACGCTGACCACCAGGGCGCTGTTGGCCAGTCCCGTATCCCGTTTGAAGGGGCTCATGCCGTTTACCACCAGTCCCCCCTGTTCCGAAGCAGAGGCCACCACCTGGCCCCCCGGGCACATGCAGAAGGAATACACCGCCCGGCCCGTTTCCTTGTCATGGAAGATCAGGGCATAATCCGCCGCCCCCAGCTGGGGATGATTGGCAAACTTCCCGTACTGGGCCCGGTTGATGAGAGCCTGTTCGTGCTCGATCCGCACCCCCACTGCAAAGGCCTTGGCCTCCAGATGCACGGACCGTTTCAGCAGGGTTTCATAGGTGTCACGGGCACTGTGGCCGCAGGCCAGGATCACCCCGTTGGTGTCCACCCATTCTTTCCCGTTCAGTTCCACCGCCGTAAGGCCCTGTTCCGGATCCACCCGGAAGTCCGTCACCTGGGTCTCATACCGGATCTGGCCCCCGGCCTTTTTGATCCGGCTGATAAGCCCGGTGACCATAAGCCGCAGCTTGTCCGTGCCCACGTGGGGCTTCTGTTCCGTCAGGATCTCTTTGGGCGCCCCGGCTTCCACAAAAGTCCGGAGCAGGTGGCCCATAATGGGGTCGTTGACCCGGGTGGTCAGCTTCCCGTCAGAAAAGGTGCCGGCGCCTCCGGCGCCGAACTGCACATTGCTCACCGGGTCCAGTTTCCCGGTCTTCCAGAACTGTTCCACGTCCTTCACCCGGTGGGACAGGTCCCTGCCCCGTTCCACCACCAAAGGAGCGTACCCGTGCCGGGCCAGTTCCAGGGTTGCCACAAGGCCTGCCGGCCCCAGGCCGATCACCACCGGACGGCCCTGGAGCTTTTCGGTGCCGAACACCGCCGGAGGTTCCGGTTTTTCTTCCCACAGGGTCACCTGGGGATCCCGGAGGAGCTTCTGGAGCACCCCTGTGGGCACATCCACTGTGGCCTTCACATGGTATACCAGGCAGATATTGCTTTTCCGCCGGGCATCCACGGCCTTCCGGACCACTTCCACCTGCCGGAGGGCTTTTTCCGGCAAATGGTATTTCTTCCCTACGATCTGCACCAGGGAATGGCGGCTGTCCAGCCCCACCCGCAGGTTATTGATTCTGATTTCCGTCGGCTTTGCTGCCATCCTGCTTTTCCGTTCCTTTCTGCAAGGTAATTTCCACAATGACGCTGTGCTGGTCCGCCAGCACCTGATCCGGGATCTGGAGAGGCATCTTCAGTTCCACATCACTGGTCACATTGTTGAGGACAATGGGGGCGGTAAGGATTTCCCGGATGCCTCCCAGCACCTTGGGTTCCGCCGTAAGCCGCACACTGTCCGGAGTGATCTTCACGCTCTTTAAGGTGACCCCTTCCGGCAGCTGTCCGGACATGTTGGCCTTCACCGGGAAGTCGTTGGTCCCCAGCTGGCGCACAATGGTCACGGTGGTCTTGATCTTCCCGGGCACCACCTTCACGTCATACATTTCCCGTCCGGTCCGGTCCACTGCCACCGCTGTGGCATCTGTGGAGAAGTTCCGGTCGTGATGGCTGATATCCACCATCACCAGTACCTTGTCCACCTGGGAGATCCGGGCACTGGCCCCTTTGATAATCACCTGGGTGGGAGACAGATCCATCTGGCTTACGGTGACCCCGCTGTTGGGAACCCCTACGATCCGGGGTTCCAGGGTCATGGTCTTTTCCGCCAGGGAGTCCGTTTCCAGCTGGAGCAGGCTGGGGGTCACTTCCGCCACTTCCCCCATCCGGGTGGTGGCCTGGACGTTGTAGGTGTTCCGTCCCTTGGGGGCGTCGGTAAAGTCGATGAAGGCCTTGACGTCCCCTTCCCGGAGTACGGCGATCTGGGACCGGGTGCCGCTGACCTTCACATTCACCGTTTCCGGCAGGTCCTTCACCACCATGTCTTCCGCCAGGTTCTGGGCCGTCAAAGGAACCTGGAAGGTCTTGGTGGTGATGGGGTTCTGTTCGTTCATCACATACACCCACAGGATGCAGGCACAGACCACGGACATGATCCGCACCAGCCAGGAATTCCGGTTGGGGGTCTGGTTATTTTTCACCATGGCCGCTGCCTCCTTTCTGGTCGTCGGACGGGGCATGTTTCTTCCCCAGTTTGGCCAGGATGGTATCCTTCCAGTTCAGCATAGGAGTCTTCATCACCGGCCGCAGCAGGTCCTTCACATCCCGGTGGGTCAGGTACCGCTGGAGGGCGCCCCCCCGGGCCAGGGAAATGGTCCCGGTTTCTTCGCTGACCACCAGGATCAGGGCATCGGTCTGTTCGGAAAGGCCGATGGCCGCCCGGTGCCGGGTCCCCAGTTCCTGGCTCAGGTTCCGGGCTTCCGTCAAAGGCAAAAGGCAGCTGGCCGCTGCGATCCGGTCTCCCCGGATGATCACCGCCCCGTCGTGGAGGGGGGTGTTGGGGATGAAGATGTTCTCGAACAGGGCCGTACTGATCAGCCCGTCAATGGGGATCCCGGTTTCGATGTAGTCATCCAGCCCGGTTTCCCGCTCGAACACCATAAGTGCCCCGATCTTGTTCCGGCTCAGGTCGTCGGCAGTGGTGGCCACCGCTTCCAGCATGTTCTCCACCTGCATTTCGTTGAGCACCGTACTCCGGCGGAACAGTTTCCCCCGGCCGATCTGCTCCAGGGCCCGGCGGAGTTCCGGCTGGAACACCACCGGCAGGGCGATCATCACCACGGTCATGAATTTTTCCAGGATCCAGTTGATCACATACAGATTCAGCCACTTGCTGATCAGCATGATCGCCAGCAGCATCAACAGCCCTTTCACCAGGGACGCCGCCCGGGTGTTCTTCAGCATCTGGTACAGTTTATTGAGAAAAAACGCCACCACCAGGATGTCGATTACATCCAGCATGGTCACGGTGTGGATCAGGCCAATTACATGTCCTCCCATACTTCATCCTCCTTACCGTCAATTTCTCTATCTTCATGGGTACAGAAATCCACTTCAATATAATATTATAATTATACGCTGAAGACGAAAAAATGACAATCATCCGTGGTATACTGAAGGAAAATCCCATTTTCACAATCTGCTGTAGAAAGGAATCTGCTTATGAATATCCTTGCCCTGGCCCAGGCGGAATTTCCTGAAACCCTCCGCCTCCGCCGCCATTTCCATGAAAACCCGGAGCTCAGCTGCCGGGAAGTGAACACCATCGCTTTTTTGGAAGCCTACCTGAAGGACCTGGGGATCCCCACCATCAACGTCCCTGACGGAGGGCTCCTGGGAATCATCGACAGCGGAAAGCCCGGAAAGACCCTTTTGATGCGGGCGGACACCGACGCTCTCCCCATTGCCGAAAGTCCGGAAAATCTGAAAGGTCCCAAAGTCTGCCTTTCCCAGGTGCCCGGGGTGTCCCATGCCTGCGGCCACGACGGCCATATGGCCATGCTGCTTACCGCCGCCCGGATCCTGGTTGCCCACAAGGAAGCCTTTGCCGGGAAAGTGGTGCTGTGCTTTGAACGGGGAGAAGAAGAAAGCGGGGACATCCAGAACCTGCTGCCCTATATTGTGAAGGAATCCGGCCTCACCATCGACGGCTGCTACGCCACCCATGTGCGGTGGGACCTGCCGGCAGGGAAAGTGTCCATCACCCCCGGGGCGGTCATGGGAGGCGGCTGTTCCTTTGTGATCCGGCTGAAGGGGACCTTCGGCCACGGAGCCCGGCCGGACCTGGCCAACAATCCTATGGACTGCTTTGCCGCCCTGTACCAGCAGCTGAACGAATTCCGCCAGCGGAAGGTGGATCCCTTTGAATGCCTCACCTTCTCCCTGGGGTTCGTCCACAGCGGAGAAAAGTACAATGTGATCCCGGAAGACCTGACCTTCGGAGGCACCGCCCGGTTCTTCAACTACCAGAAGGCCGGGAAGCCCTTTGAGGACTTCCTGAAGAAGGCCTTGGCCGCCAACGCTGATATTTACGGCTGTGAAGGGGAAATCCTGCACATGCCCGAAGCCCTGTTCGAAGCCCGGAACAATACGGCTTGCGCCCAATTGGGCCGGAAGGCAGTGGCGGACGCCCTGGGACCGGATGCTCTTCAGGATCCCCAGCCCTGGATGGCCTCGGAATCCTTCGCCCTGTTCCTCCAGGAATATCCGGGAGTCCTGGCCTTCACCGGCATCGCCAACCCGGAAAAAGGCTGCGGGGCCAATCACCACACCCCGGAATTCGACATGGATGAAACCGGTCTCACCACTGGTGCCGCCATGGGAGTGGCCTACGCCCTGGCCTTTTTAAACACAGACTTCGACCCCCAGTTCACCCCCAACCCGGAACCCGTAGAGCGCCTGGCAAAACGGAATGTGTAAAGGGGTGCTGCACGCAATGTGCAGCACCCCTTTTTTCTTATATCCGTTCCTTCAATTCTTCCAGCACTTTCTTCTGCTCTTCCACCGCTTCTTTTCCCAGCTTCACCTGTTCGGCGTTGTTCTGGGGAGCAGGGCCGCCGTAGCTGGTCCGGGCTGCCACGCAGTTTTCCGGTTTCAGGCATTCCAAAAGGTCCGCCTCGAAGAGAGGACACATTTCCTTGTATTCTTCCAGTGTCAGCTGACCCAGCAGCTTGTGTTCGGCAATGGCCTTGGCCACGGCCTTCCCCACAACGGCATGGGCCTTCCGGAAGGGCATCCCCTTCCGCACCAGGTAGTCCGCCAGGTCCGTGGCGTTGGAATAGTCCTTGTGGACCGCTTCCGCCATCTTTTCCTCGTTGACCTTGGTGGTAAGGATCATGTCCCGGTACACCTGGAGGGAGAACTTCACCGTGTCGATGGCATCGAAGAACCCTTCCTTGTCTTCCTGGAGGTCCTTGTTGTAAGCCAGGGGCAGCCCTTTGAGGGTGGTCAGAAGGGCGGTCAAGTGGCCGTACACCCGGCCGGTCTTCCCCCGGACCAGTTCAGAGATGTCCGGATTCTTCTTCTGCGGCATCATGGAAGAACCAGTGGCAAAAGCGTCATCCAGCTCGATGAACCCGAATTCCGTGGAAGACCACAGGCACATTTCCTCACTGAGACGGGACAGATGCATCATGAGAAGGGAAGCAAAGCTGAGGAATTCCAGCACATAATCCCGGTCGCTCACCGCATCCATGCTGTTTCCGTACACCTGGGAGAAATGGAGTTCCTCCGCCACCTGGAACCGGTCGATGGGCAGGGTGGTCCCGGCCACCGCACCGGCCCCCAGGGGCATCATGTCCGCCCCGTCCCACACTCCCTGGAGTCGGCGGAAATCCCGGCGGAGCATGTTGAAGTAGGCCAGCATGTGATGGGCAAAGGTAATGGGCTGAGCCCGCTGGAGATGGGTATACCCGGGCATCAGGGCCTTCAGGTGCTTTTCCGCCATGGTCAGCAGGGCTTCCTCAAAGGCGATCAAAAGCTCCATGATCTCGGTGACTTCCCGTTTCATGTACATGTGCATGTCCAGAGCCACCTGGTCGTTCCGGCTCCGGGCCGTATGGAGCCGGGCCCCGGCGTCCCCGATCTTTTCCGTCAGGGCCGCCTCGATGTTCATGTGGATGTCTTCCAGCTCCGTGCTGAAGTTGAATTTCCCGGCCTGGATCTCCCCCAGGATCTCCTTCAGCCCTTTTTCAATGGCTGCGGCGTCTTCCTGGCTGATGATCCCCACCTTGGCCAGCATGTGGGCATGGGCGATGCTCCCCCGGATGTCCTCATGGTACAGCCGTTTGTCGTAATCGATGGAGGCGTTGAAGGCATCCACCAGGGCGTTGGTGTCCTTGCTGAACCGGCCTCCCCACAGTTTCGTCTTGCTCATTATTTCAGTTTCCCCTGTTTCATGAGGGCTCTTACCGTAAGAGGCAGCCCGAACAGGTTGATGAAGCCTTGGGCATCAGCCTGGTTGTACACTTCGTCTTCCCCGAAGGTGACGTATTCCTTGCTGTACAGGGAATAGGGGCTGGTGGTGCCGGCGGAGATGATGTTGCCTTTGTACAGCTTCATCTTCACGGTACCGGTGACGGTCTTCTGGGTTTCATCCACAAAGGCCTGGAGGGCTTCCCGCAGAGGAGAGAACCACATGCCGTCGTAAACCAGTTCCGCATACCGGATGCCGATCTGTTCCTTGTAGTTGTAGGTGGCCCGGTCCAGACACAGGTTTTCCAGTTCGTTGTGGGCGTAGTAGATGATGGTGCCGCCAGGAGTTTCGTAAACCCCACGGTCCTTCATGCCCACCAGCCGGTTTTCCACCATGTCGGCAATGCCGATGCCGTTCCGTTTGCCGATTTCATTCAGGGTTTCCATCATTTCCACCGGTTCCATCTTCTTGCCGTTGACGGCCACAGGAACCCCCTGTTCAAAGTCCAGGGTCAGGTATTCATCCTTGTCCGGAGCGGCTTCCGGAGTCTGGCTCATGATATAGATTTCAGATTTGGGTTCGTTGGAGGGATCTTCCAGGTCGCTGCCTTCGTGGGACAGGTGCCAGATGTTCCGGTCCATGCTGTAGTCTTTTTTCTTGGTCACAGGAACCGGGATATTGTGGGCGGCAGCGTAGTCGATGGCGTCATCCCGGGATTTGATCTGCCATTCTCTCCAGGGAGCGATGACTTTCAGCTGGGGAGCCAGGGCCTTGATGCCCAGTTCGAACCGGACCTGGTCGTTGCCCTTGCCGGTAGCCCCGTGGGCAATGGCGTCCGCCCCTTCCTTCAGGGCGATGTCCACCAGATATTTGGCGATGATGGGCCGTGCAATGGAGGTGCCCAGCAGGTATTTCTTTTCATAGACGGCACCGGACTTCACCATGGGCCAGGCGTATTCTCTCAGGAATTCATCCCGCAGGTCCAGGATATAGGCCTTGCTGGCACCGGATTTAATGGCTTTGTCATGGACGGGAGCCACTTCTTCCCCCTGCCCGATGTCTGCAGTCACCGTGATCACTTCACAGTTGTTGTAGTTTTCCTTCAGCCAGGGAATGATGCAGGAAGTATCCAGACCGCCGGAATAGGCCAGGACCACTTTTTTGATGTCTTTTCTATCCATTGTACGTCTCTCCTTTATTCGTTCTATCCTTCTATTTTACAGCACCGCGTCGCTCATCAGCAAGGCCATAATGGCTTTCTGCACATGGAGCCGGTTTTCCGCCTCGTCGAACACTGCAGAGTGAGGTCCTTCGATCACATCGTCGGTGATTTCCTCACCCCGGTGGGCGGGCAGGCAGTGGAGCACCATGGCGTCCGGACGGGCCAGGTCCAGCAGATGCTGGTTGATCTGGTAGTCGTGGAGAGCCTTTTTCCGCTCTTCCCGCTGGGCTTCTTCCCCCATGCTGGCCCACACATCCGTATAGAGCACATCCGCTCCTTTGGCCGCGTCTTCCATGTCTTCCTGGACGGTGATGGTGCATCCGGTAATGGCCGCATCCATCTTGGCCTGGGCCACGATGTGAGGATCCGGCTGGTAGCCTTTGGGGCTGGCGCAGACCATGTTCATGCCCACCTTGGCGCAGGCGAACATAAGGGAATGGGCCATGTTGTTCCCGTCTCCCACATACACCAGCTTCCGGCCCTTCAGCACATCCTTGTATTCCAGGATGGTGAACATGTCCGTCAGGGCCTGGCAGGGATGGAGCAGATCCGTGAGCCCGTTGATCACCGGCACCGTGGCGTAGTCCGCCAGTTCCTTCACCGCTTCATGAGAATAGGTGCGGATCATGATCCCGTCCACGAACCGGGACAGTACCCGGGCGGTGTCCTTGACCGGTTCCCCCCGGCCGATCTGGGAGGTGGCTTCGCTCATGTAGATGGGATGGCCCCCCAGCTGGTGGAACCCGGTTTCAAAAGACACCCGGGTCCGGGTGGACGCCTTGGAAAAGATCATGGCCAGGGTTTTCCCCTTCAGGTATTCATGGGGTTCTCCCAGCTTCTGTTTTTTCTTCAGTTTTCTGCTCACATCCAGGATGGTGGCCACTTCCCCCACCGACAGATCATGGATGGAAATCAAATCCTTGTTTCTCAAAGCCATAGTATACCTTCTTTTTTATCAGAATTCTGCCAGAAGCTCATCCAGTCCCTTCAGCAGTGCGTCGATATCTTTTTCACCGATGATCAGCGGCGGCACGAACCGCAGCACGTTCCCGGCGGTGCAGTTGATGATGAACCCTTTCTTCAGGGCTCCCTGTACCAGGCTGGCACCCGGTTTGGCCAGTTCCAGCCCCAGGATCAGTCCCAGGCCCCGGACGTCTTTTACCTTATCCGGATACTTGGCCTTCAGTCCTTCCAGGCCCTTCTTGAAATAGGCCCCGGTTTCCGCCGCCTTTTTGTCCAGTTCCAGGTCTTTCATGGCCTTGATGGCTGCATAGCAGGACGCGCAGGACAGGGCGTTGCCCCCGAAGGTGGAACCGTGGTCCCCGGGTGCGAACACATGGGCCAGTCTTTCCTGGACCACGAAAGCCCCCATGGGGAAGCCGCCGCCGATGGCTTTGGCCAGGGTCATGATGTCCGGTTTCACCCCGCTGTGCATCCAGGCGAACCAGTACCCGGTCCGGCACACCCCGGTCTGGATCTCATCGAAGATCAGCAGGGCATCGTGCTTTTCGCACAGTTCCTTCACCTTTTCCAGATAGCCGGCAGGAGGCACATGGACGCCCCCTTCGCCCTGGATCGGTTCCAGGAGCACCCCGCACACCTCATCATCCATAACCTTTTCCAGGGCTTCCGTATCCCCGAAGGGCACGTAGATGAACCCTTCCGGCAGAGGATTCAGCCCTTCATGGTAATGATCCTGACCGGTGGCGGTAAGGGTCTCCATGGTCCGGCCGTGGAAGGAATCCTTGGCAGTGACGATCTTAAACTTTTTCGGGTCCTTGCTGTTCCCGTATTTCCGGGCCAGTTTAATGGCCCCTTCGTTGGCTTCCGCCCCACTGTTGCAGAAGAACACCCGGTCGAACCCGGTGACTTCACACAGCTGCCTGGCGGCTTTGGCCTGGATTTCATAATAGAACAGGTTGGACCCGTGCATGATCTTGGCCGCCTGTTCGCTGACCGCCTTCACCAGAGGAGGATAAGCGTAGCCCAGGGCATTCACCGCGATCCCGGCCAGAAAATCCGTGTATTTGTTCCCGTCCGTATCATACAGGTAAACCCCTTCCCCGTGGTCCAGCGCAATGGGGCTCCGGCCGAACACCGGGAGATAATATTTATCAGTGGTTTCCATGATTTCTTTGGTATCCATTGTATCGCTTTTCCTCCTTCAGTCTCTTACGACTTCCGTACCCACACCCTCGTCGGAGAAGATCTCCTGGAGAATGGAGTGTTCCTGGCGCCCGTCGATGATGTGGGTCTTCACCGCCCCGCCGCTGAGGGCGGAGATGCAGGCCTTCACCTTGGGGATCATGCCCCCGTCGATGCTGCCCTTCACGATCAGTTCCTGAGCCTTTTCGAAGGTCAGGGTGGACAGGAAGGTGCTTTCGTCCTTGTGGTCCTCGTAGATGCCCTTTACGTCGGTGAGCATCAGCAGTTTTTCCGCTTTCAGGGCACCGGCCACTTCCCCGGCCACGCTGTCCGCGTTGATGTTGTAGGTTTCCCCGTCAGGGCCGATGCCTGTGGGAGCGATCACCGGGATGTAGTCGTTGGCCAGCAGCAGGTTGATCAGGTCCGTATTCACCTTTTCCACCGTGCCCACATAGCCGATGTCCACCAGGTTTACCTGGCCGTTTTCATACACATCCGCCAGATGCTTCCGGGCTTCAATGAGTTTGGCGTCCTTGCCGTTGAGGCCTACGGCCTTGCCCCCCAGGACATTCAGCCGGCGGACCAGATCCGTGTTGGTCTTCCCCACCAGGGCCAGTTCGGCGATTTCCACCGTTTCCTTGTCGGTGACCCGGAGGCCGCTGACGAATTCAGATTTCTTCCCGGCCGCCTTGAGCATGGCAGTGATTTCCGGACCGCCGCCGTGGACCACCACCGGACGCATGCCGGCGAAGCGGAGGAAGACGATGTCCTCCAGGACTTTATTCTTCAGATCATCGTTGAGCATGGCATTGCCGCCATATTTCACGACCACTGTTTTGCCCTTGAAAGCGCTTAAATATGGCAGTGCTTCAACTAATATGTTCATTTCGTTATTCTTGATCTGCATTGCATTTCCTCCTAATCCAAATTCAGGTATTTGGGATTTTTGTCCGGAATCCGGAACCATATAGAATACGCTTTATCAGGACACGCCTTCCATCCCTGCCTTATGTTGCATTATTATACGCTTCAATGTATAAATTTGCAACTCTTTTTCACAACTTTTTCCAGAGCAGGCCATGTCCTGATATGTGTCTTCATTATAGTACGAAAGAGAGTCTTACAGCCACCTTTTTTCCAAAAAGACCGTACAATTTTGTGAACCCGATTCCATTGGATTTTTCCCGCCATATCCATTACAATGGAAGGAGTAAAAAGGGGGAACATGCGTATGCGGAAACTGTTGTGCATCCTGGTGATCCTGGCGGGGGCCCTGTGCTGGCACATGACCCGGCCGGACACCATCCATGAAAAAGTGGGCGGGCCGGCCCGTCCTGCCTCCCAGGAGACCCGGACTTTCCCTGCCGGCACCCCCCGGCCCCCGGAAGAACTTCCTAGTTCCCTCCAGCTGGTGTGGGAAGGGTGGCACATCCGGGAAATCGCCCACAGCCGGATTCCCCGGGAAGACTGGGTGCCTCTGAAGCAAATGTCCCCCTGGCTGCCCAAGGCCCAGGTGGCGGTGGAAGACAAACGGTTCTACTCCCACCACGGAGTGGATCCTGACGGGATCATCCGGGCCACCCTGGTGAACATCCAGAACGACGAAGTGGTGGAAGGAGCCAGCACCATCACCCAGCAGCTGGTGAAGAACCTGCTGCTCACTTCCGACCAGTCGGTGAAGCGGAAAGCGGCGGAAGCGGCCCTGGCCCTGTTGGTGGAAGCCCGATGCAGCAAGGAGGAGATCCTGGAAATGTACCTGAACACCACCTTCCTGGGGTCCGGTGCCACCGGGGTGAAGCAGGCCTCCCAGGTATACTTCGGCAAAAATCCCAAAGACCTGAGCCTGCCCCAGGCCGCCACCCTGGCCGGTCTCCCCTATGCCCCCACCGCCCTGAACCCCTACGCCAACTGGCAGGGCAGCAAAAAGCGCCGGAACCTGGTTCTGAACCGGATGGCAGAACAGGACATGATCACCCCGGAGCAGCTGGAAGACGCATTGAACGAGCCTTTGGGAATAGGGAAATGAAAAGGGGTGCCGCTGGGCGGCACCCCTTGTTTATCTCTTCTTCAACTTTTCCCCCATCAGCCGCTTGTAGATTTCCACACCCGGCTGATCGTAGGCATCCACATTGGCCAGTTCCCCTTCGTAAGCGATGCTCAGCATCAGGAAGTAGAACAAATGGCCCAGCATGTATTCATTTACATCCGGCAGCCGGTACAGGGCGTTCAGCCGCTGGTCACTGGCCAGGGCCTCTTCGTTGGATTCCATGGCCACTTCCAGGGCCTGTCCCATATCCAGCCCCTCATACTTGTCATATTCCGTGATTTCCGGGAAGGGATTCCGGATATGGACCCGGCCCTTCTCGCTGTCCACAAACAGGAACTGGACCGCCTTGTCCCGGCGCCCGTCCTGGTGGAGCTGGGTCTGGGAATGCATATCCGTGGTGCCGATGGCCACCACCGGCGTCCGTCCGTAGAACACCGTGTTCCCGTCCCGGTCCTTCCGTTTCCCCAGGGATTCCGCCAACAGCTGCACATACCATTCTCCCAGCGCCTTCAGCCGCAGGCTGTAGGGCATGATCACTTCCATCACTGCCCCGTGGTTTTTGGCCCCCAGGTACTTCAGCACCGCATTCAGGAGAGCCGGGTTGGTGTCCAGGTCACTGCCCTGGCAGGCCTGGTCCATCTCCCGGGCACCCCGCAGCAGTTCCTCCAGGTCCATGCCCAGCACGGCCCCCACCACAAGGCCCGGTGTGGACAGGACGCTGAACCGTCCCCCCACCCCGTTGGGCACATCGAACATGGGCCAGCCGTACTTCCGGGCCAGCCGGTTCAGGGGCCCCTTTTCCATCCGCTTGTCCGTAACCACGGCACAGCTCACCTGGAACAGGCTTTCCTCACCTGTCAGGAAGCTGTAATAATGAAGGAAAGCAGCGGTGGGTTCCAAAGTGGTGCCGGATTTGGAAATGGGCACCAGCAGCACCCGCAACGGACGGTCCAGGTCCTTCCGGCATTTGTCCGCCAGTTTCACCAGCCCGTCCCGGATGTTGTCCGCATCTTCCGGATCCACATTGTTGCCCCCGAAGAACACCGCAGGCATAGGGTCCAAATGACGGTGCCAATAGCTGCTGGCACAGCAGTCCGCCAGCACCTTGCCCCCCAGATAGGAGCCGCCCACGCCGCAGAATACCACCGCATCCTGCTTTTCCCGGACCTGTTCCCCGAATTCCTTCAGTTCCTGGAGCAGTTCCGGGGTGTTGGGAGAATCCGGGCCCGGGTAAGGCAGCCGGGGAAACAGTACCGGTTCCGGAGTCCCATCCTTGGAAAGATGGTTTTTGGCCCGTCCTTCCTTCCGGATCTTGTCCACCCCTTCCGCCGCCTGCCGGATCCGGGGGGCCAGCGCCTCCACCTCCGCCGGCTGGATCCGGCCTTCGCCCAGCATGTTGGTCACATCAAAAGAAAATCCCGATGGTAAAACAATTGTCTGCTGCATGGGTATCAACTGCTCCTTCATCTGTAAAGTTATGACAGTTTATGTAAAATATCATACCATCTTTGCAAAAGAAGTGCAACAAAAAAATGTACAGCAAGTGATTATTTTTTAACGATTCCGAATATTCCGTTTGTTTAAATGAACCGGGTTTATTCCGTAGCAGACAAATGACAAGACAATAGAAAAATCGTTCATCGTGAGTCGTTTTGGTATCACAGATCCAACGAGAAATCACAGAAACGGGTTTCTCGTAGACACCGTTCCTGTGACCGTTGTATCCAACATCCGACCCCACCCACATATATCCGCCCTTTGCAAGGGCGGAGGACCATTGCGCTTGCGCAATGGTGGTGGGTTAGCAGCCCCCGGCTGCGTTCTCCTTCAAGAGCATCTGCCTCCGGCAGATGCTCTCCGACCGCGTAAGACGTGAGATGCCCCCTCGGCCAGAGGCCTGCTCTTCACTCTTCACTTGCCTATAAATTCCACTCTACCTCCGCACCGGCAAACAGCGCATGGTCCTTTGTCCCCTGTTTGATGGAGGCATACCCCAGCGTCCCGTTGAGATACACCGCGTCCTTCAGCTTCTTCCGTCCCGTAAGCCCGGTTTCCTGGATCACCGGCCCGTCACTGCCCCGGTCCTTCTCCGTCCGCTGGTAGTACAGCCCCAGCCGGTCCGCTCCCGGGAAATAATGGTTCACCCGGGCATAGTACTTCCGGGCGTCATTGCCCATCCAGTCCCCCAGCATGTCCCCGCTGTAGGTCCAGCCGTCCTGATAGGTGCCATGGACGTACCAGTCCTTGTTGGTGTGGGCCATTTCCGCCACCAGATCCCAGGATCCGTCCCGGGTCAGCTGAGGCAGGTACACTCCGCCCCGCCAGCCCCAGTCCGAGGGCAGTCCGTGGGCCTGGTCCTCCCCGTACATCTCTCCGTAGAACTGGATCCCGGGCAGCCGCAGCCGGAAGTCGAAGCCTCCGATATCGTCCCATTTGTCCTGGCTGTCCGCATTGTGGCCGTAAATCCATTTCCCCCAGTCGTGAGAAGAAAGACCGTTTTCATCCCCGCCCAGCATGGAGATCCGGGAAGCCCCCAAGGTCAGCCACCGGGTGGGAGTCACATCCAGCCGCAGCCCCAAAAGCCCAGGATGGTTGTAATCCTTCCGGCCCCACCGGGCCGCATCCTCCGCCCGGTCCCCGTCCAGACGGCCGTAAAAGGCATGGAAATCCACCTGGCCCAGGAACTTCAGGAAGCCCCCGGCCTGGATGGGTTCATTCAGATGGGCCTGGAGAGTGGTAAGAGGCTTCATCCCGTTCCCCAGCAGCAGATGGCCACTGGCCCCCTGTCCCCAGGTCATGGCCTGCCGGCCCAGTTCCCAGGCCCAGGCCCCAGTCCGGGTCTTCACATAGGCTTCCTCCAGGCTGGCCGTGCCTTCATTGTCCTTGTCCCAGGACGCCCGGCCCCGGATCCCCAGGGCCACCTCATGGCCCAGGTTCCCGGACGCCTCCACTTCCCCGGCCACACTGCCGTTCCGTCCCTTTTTGTGGCCGTTGGTCCCGGCAAACGGAGCCCATTCACTGGCCGTCCGGCTGTCCCGGTAGGAGAATCTGTCCCCATGGAGATACCCGGTTCCCACCTGGAAAGAGCGGAGCCGGAACCCGTCCCCGCCGGTGCCGCTGCCCTGGAGGGCCGCCACCTCCGGCGCCACATAAGATTCCAGATCCGCCAGATCCGCCTCCAGGTACCCGGGAAGAGGCTTCTCCGCCGCCTTTTCCTTCGCTTCCAGGGCCCATTGGGCCATCTGGAGACGGCTGTAGGGCCGGGCCCCGTTGGGCAGCGAAGACAGGTACCCCATCCCCGAAAGTTTATCAATGGTCTCATAATACCGGCTGTCCACCGGCACATTGGCCGCCACCTGAGCCAGCGCCGTCCCCGGCCCCCCAGCCAGGCCCAACCCCAAAGCAAGCAGCACAGCAAAAGTATGTTTCATAGCACAAAAGCCCCCTTTTTCAGCAAAATCATCCCAGTACTGGGATTTGTGTAGACAAGTAATTATACCATATATGCAGGTGAATGGACGAGGAATTGGAGGGGGGATTAAGTGATCACGGGTCCGTAGGGGCCGCACGCCGGGCGGCCCGCCAGGATCAGGAGCAAGATGGAACGGCCACCGTAAAATCCGGCGGCCGTTTGTTCATCGTTGGTCGTTCATCGTTCATCGTTTCGGATGCCAGATGCTGTGCATCTGCCTTTGAACATGAAACCCGGCGGCCGGGATGGGCTTCCCTTCGGGCAGCCCCTACCACGTTGGAATCAAAGGACCAACGGAAATTCACAGAAACGAAGTTATCGAAGATTCCGTTCCTGTGACCGTTGTATCCAACTTCCGACCCCAACGCCGTAGGGGCGCGCCGCAGGCACGCCCGTCCCGGCCTGCGGTTTTTATACGTTCCCAGGAACCCGCCCAGCAGGTTCCCTCCTGTCGCTAGAGACTAGTGACTGTCAGCTCATGACCATCTGCGTGAGACAGAAAAGCGGCCCTGCCGCTTTTCCCCTTCCTCCCATCCCCATCAAATATGATAAAATTAACAATATAGAAATCGTATTCTTTAGCTAAAATACAACATCCCTATGACCGTAGAGATGAAAAAGGAGGCGGAAACCATGTGCGGTATCGGACACGCCATTGCAAGAAAGAACCTGGAAAAAGGCCGCTTGGAAGGAAAACAGGAAGGCCGTCAGGAAGAACGGGAATCCAACATTGTCGCCATGCTGAAGGAAAAGATCCCCATGGAAACCATTTCCCGGATCACCCATTACTCTCTGGACCAGATCCAGAAACTGGGGAAACTGCATGGATTGCTGTAGGTTGGAAAACGCCCAGGGCGTTTTTCTTCCCAATAGAAAGGCCGCCGGAAAATCCGGCGGCCTTTTGGTTCATCGTTGGTCGTTCATCGTTTCGGATGCCAGATGCTCACGCATCTGCCTTTGAACATGAAAAACCGGCGGCCGGGACGGGCTCCCCTTCGGGAAGCCCCTACCACGTTGGAATCAAAGGACCAACGGAAATTCACAGAAACGAAGTTATCGAAGATTCCGTTCCTGTGACCGTTGTATCCAACTTCCGACCCCAACGCCGTAGGGGCGCGCCGCAGGCACGCCCGTCCCGGCCTGCGGTTTTTATACGTTCCCAGGAACCCGCCCTGCGGGTTCCCTCCTTCCGCTAGAGCCTAGTGCCTGTCAGCTCATGATCATCGGCATGAAACGTGAGACGCTGAGCGTGAGACTGAAAAGCGGCCCTGCTGCTTTTCACCTCCTAATCACTTTCTCCCCCTGTGTGACTCACTTTTTCATGATCACAGTGGCTCAATTTTTGGCAAGCGCGTGGCTTACTTTTTCTTTGACATTCACATCAGCGACAACCATTTTAGACAGATTGCTGCACCATGCACATGTGGTGAACACAAAACCGGGACACAATAAGGCCCCATCTGCTTTGTCAGTGGGAATTTTTGAAAGAGGCATGTACCATTATGTACTATGCCACTTTCAAAAATTCCCACTTTCGCGCATCTGGAACCTCCTTGCGCCCCGGGAACGAGTCGGAGGAAAGAAAACTGAAAAATGCCAACCGCCTGCCGGGCGTCCCGCCCCCCCCCGCACCTTTTCTGTCGAACACATGCTGTTCTATCGAAAATTCTCCATCCCTGTAGGGTGCCGCCCAACGGGCGTCCCTCCACCAGGCCGCCTAGTGGTCTGTATTCATTCGTTCGGCAATCACCTGATTCCTAAAAAATAAAAGAAAGCCCTTTAAAGATGGAAAATGATATTCCAGCTTTAAAGGGCTTTCCTGGTTATTTTACCAGATTATTAATATTAATAATTGGTAATATGATCGGTCTGAAATTTGGTTGTGATGTAACCAAGGTAACTTGACTTCTTAAGAATGGAAACATGATGGCAATCGCATTTTTTAGCATGCTTTCAACTGGAACATTCCCATCTGTCTCAAAATCAGCAGCTAATTTTACTTGCATTTGAGCAATTTCGGGAATATCAATATCACAACTTAATTCCACTGCCATTTTACTGTCAGATTGGACATTTTTATCCACATGAAATGCAACATTCATTTTAGTAGGTCGAACTGGTTCTTTTCCAGTTGCAGAGAACTTTATATCCTTGACATGCAAATGCTGCATCTGCAAACTGCTTAGCTGTTTTTCCTGAAAATCCATATTGTCTCCTTCTATGCGGCCTTTAAAATTTCATCTGTAGTATCTACTAAAATATCAACAGGCAAATCTGAATCCATCTCATTCCCATCATTTCCGTCAGGATATTCCAAAACTAAAGCAATATCCTTCGTATCAGGAAAAATGGTATGATCTTTGAAATACTCGTCTGCCTTTTGCCCATCTATCACAGCAGGACCCGGTTCATCTACCCATTCAATGCCCAATTCCAAACAGCATTCTTTTAATAATGCGTTAAGATCACTGTTTTTCATTTCGACTGCCTCCTATCGAAACTTTTTCACTTCCCCAATATTTTTATTACTGCTCACAGCATATTGTCTTTGTTTCAAACAAACACGAAACCCAAGTTTATTAACCATGATTCTTTTAGGAAAAGAATAGGCCAAAATTTTTATTCCTTTCAATTTCTTGTAGAAATTGCATGCTAGGCATCGCAGTTTTACACCGCTATTGTCGCCATTAATAACAGGATGTCCTTCTTCTCCTTTTTCCAAAAATGGAAGAATTGTTCTTTCCATTTCAGCCATATTCTCTTCTATATCCAAGTCAAGAAATTCGTCATCATTACAAAAGATATTAGCTTGCAGAAGACACGGTTTTGTTACTTTATTCTTTTTCTTCGCAGCCTCATTTTCTGCCCACAATTCAGCATCTTCCCGCTTGGCAAAAAAATAGATTCCTGTACCAAGCCATTCAATATCTTTACTGCTTTCTATGAATCCCTCTTTTACTATAGCGTCAGCTTTTTGCTGTATTGTTCCATGATAGACTGTTTCTTTGAACATTGCTGGCTCCTGAAATCATGAAAAATGCTTATACTGTTCCATTTAATTATTCTAACAAAGTTCTCTCATTTTGTAAACTCCGAACAGGTATTCTTGAATCAATTGATAAAGTAAGTTGATATTTTAAAATTTTCCCTACTAAAAGACCTCTATACAGACTCTCGATAAGCAAATCGGCTCAACGACCCAAATCACCTAGCCACTTATCCACTTAACCACCTAATCACTATTATTAGGGCCCATCTGAAATCGCCATTTTCAGCCCAACCAAGTCGCCACACCATACTTCCCCCATCCTATATGATCTTGGAAAGCAGCTGCCTGGCCACATTCCATTTAAAATGTCTCCAGGCAAATTGGCTGTTTTAATCCGACTGAAATTGGTCATTTTAACCCGACTCTACTTGGTCAAATTAACCCGACGCTAGAACCCTGGTGAAAATGGGGAATTTCCCATGATGACAATGGGGAAAAGTGGTTGATGAAGAACGCCTTTCTTTTATGCTGAACCTGTAATTATATCTCCGCCCTTTACAAGGGCGTAAGCAGGGCGCATCCGCTTTAGCGGATAGCGAGGTCGCTTATGCCGTAGCTGGGGTATCCATGCGCCAGCATGGGTGGTGGGTTAGCAGCCGCAGGCTGCGTTTCCGTTCAAAGGAATCCATTGGTGGGTTCCCTCCATTGTTGTAAGCATGAAAAGCGTCTCCCACTTTCACGCCCCATCAGCACCACTCAATAAAATTCTCCTCCGGATGCTTCAAACAGAACTCCTCATTGATTTTTAAGACCGTCACAATAACAATCAATAAAATCATCAGATAATCATTATATTGCGTGTTCCTATCTAGGGAATAAGTTCCATGAATATATTTATTTCGTAAATCAGTGCCATCACTGTATTGTGATTTATTCAAAATATAATTTAAAATATTTTGTTCCGGAATGCTAAATAAAGTATTCTCATATCTCACATCTTCAGTTGCTATCATATTTTCAATACATTGTTTTCTACGGGGATTTCGGTTATAGTAATATGCATTAATTACCCCATATTCATAAAGCTCCCATAAAATGCTGCACTTTATTTTATTCAATTTAATTAACCCATTCGAGGCTATTTCAATAACATTTTTCTTTTTCAGAAGCTGTAATGCGCCTCGTTGATAATTCTCAAAATCTTGATCAAATACTTGATGTTTCTTTATCAAAGAAACAAAATTTTCTTCATATGTATATTTTTCATCACTTTGTCCTTTCTTTGCTATTATTGTTAAATCACTTTGATCCGAGAAGAGTTGAACCATAGTATACTTTATTTCAGGGCTATTCGCATATAAATATTTATCCTTTAACAAAGAAGATATTGCTTTAATGGGAACAGGATTCGATGACATCTCCATAAGTTCTTGATTAATGGTACCATCCGAAGCATAATAATGAAATTCTTTCAATACCCGGTCAAATTGAGTCAATAATTGTATTGAGGAATCAGCATCAGCATCAATGATAGTTGGCACTCCAAATAAGAAACCCTCTGCTTGAAACTCATTTTTTAAGTACTCTTTAAAGAACCAGGGTATAACATCTTCCAATCGCACATGGAAGTTTTGTAAAAAATCTCGATAGGCTGCTAAAGATGAAACCATTGCATTTATTCTCATATGTTGAACAAGGCTCATTTGATATTCTTTTTTCCCTCTAACGCCTATAAATTTTAAAAAGCTTGGTTTATCAGTGGCATATTCAGTTAAAATACATCTTCCGTCCAAATCAATCAGCCCAACTAAATATATAAAATTATTAAGAATGGTTGGAAAATCTAAATATTTTTTCAGCCAACTTTCACTATAAATAATTTTTAAGTTTAGTGGAACTGAATATTCTGTATCTACAGGATTTCGGGTTTTTCCAATGCCTATTGTAATCGAGGTGTGTATTGCAGAATTTGGATCAAATATCTTTTTTTCGATATCTTCTATCCTTTTTTTTACTTTAAGTCTAATGTGCTCATCTATAGGAAATTCTCCTGAATTCGGCGCATTAAAAATAGCCCGCAAATAATTTAAATTAGCTCCAGGATAATCTATATATTTATTCAAGATTGTTTTATAATCATCGCCAGTAAATGTATCAGGTATATTTATTGTAGGTTGAGTCGGGGGCTTTTTTTCAATATATTTACGAATTAAGATTTCAGCGCTTTTTTCTGCTGCCAGCATATACTCCCGCAGGCATTTTCCATAAGATTGCGTGGTGTTCCTATTTTGCAGGATATAATAAATGGTTCGATTTTCACAATCTAAAAGTTGCCTGATAATGCTTTCATCAATAATTTTATATTTGTTGCGCTTTTCAAATAATCTCCAAAAATCATCTAAATATCTAATATTAATTGCTTCATAGATTTCCACCATATTTGTATTCGTTATTTGATTAAAGAAACGAAAGTACTGTTTTTTCAATTTTTCTTGTACTTCTTTTGAATTTTTTATACTCTTAATCTCAACATCCGGGTTTGATAATATTTTTCCCACATTATATGCTTCTATCGCATCATTAACATTTTTTACAGGTTCATCGAGCGATAGTTTTTGCAATAATTTTTCTGCTCTGGAAACATTCAAACCAAAAGACCAATCATTTCTATCATATGCTTTAACTCTATCATATTTATTTTCTCTGTCAGCCATTCCAATACTCCTTCGTATCGCATAAAAAAATATTAATTTATTTATAAGCCATTAAAACTGCCTGGAAACTGACTCAGGCTGCCTTTCGAAAGCAATCCCATGTTCCCAATTCCCCTAGTCACCTCCACTTCCCATCAGCACCACTCAATAGAATTTTCCTTTGGATACTTCAAACAAAACTCTTCATTAATTTTCAATATGACTGAAACAACAACAAGAAGGACAATCAGATAATCCCACTCTTGTTTTCTTTCATCTTTGGAATAACTGCCATGGATATATCTGTTTCTTAAATCTAAGCCATCACTATATTTGGATTTATTCAAAATATAGTTAAAGAAATCTGCCTCGGGTTCACTAAATAAAGTATCTTTATATTCCAATTCACCATTCTGAAGTAATTCTTCTATATACGCTTTGATCCGAGTATCTTTTTTCAAACAATAAAAATTAAGCACCCTATACTCATATAATTGCTTCAAAACCTGGCACTTCATTTCATTTAATGAAATCTTACCATCATCTTCAATTTGAAGAACTCCTTTATCTTTTAAGACATTAACTATTGCTCTAGGTCTCTGAAAAAAGTCATTGTAATAGATCGGATTCTTTCTGACCAATGAGTAAAAGTTATTTTCATGAATAAAATTATTACCTTTTGGGGTATCTCTAGCAATAGACGTTAACCCACTGCTTGCAGAAAAAATCCAAAAGAGCATATTCTTCAGATCTTCACTTTTAATATATAAATACTTTTTTTCCAAAATAGACGGTATTTGACCTATTGTTATAGGGCTGGAAGATATTTCAAATAATTCCTGGTTTATGAATCCATCGGTAACATAAAGGCAATATTTTCTTAATATCTCATCTAGCTCAATAAACATTAATTTTATCAGTTCTAAAATAGATTTTCCTTCGACTGAAACATTGAATGTAAAACCAGTTACATTAAATTCATTAGGCAAATAGTTTTCAAAAAACCATACGAAAACATCTATAAGGTTAATGCCTCTTTGTTTCAAAAAATTGTAATACGCTTGAAGAGATATCAACGACTTCGTAAGACGATGTTGCTGCGAAGGCTCCATTCTATATTCATATTTACCATGTACTCCTATAAAATATGAAAGACTGCCTTCATCGCATTTTTGCTTAACAAAATCTAATCTTCCCATATAGTCTGTAACTTCAAATACATGAATAAAGTTGTTTAATATAGTAGAAAAATCGGTGAATTTATTCAGCCAATTAGAATCATAACCAATTTTCACATCCAAAGGATTATCTAAATCTGTAGCACAAATTGAAGTTAATGGTTTTATTTCAACAGTAATAGAAGAAATAATCTCCTGATCCTTTTTAAAAATTGTTTTTCCCAATTCTTCCATTCTTTTTTTGCACTTATATTTGAATCGATCTGAAACAGGAAATTCTCGAGTTGATTTCGCTTTTGAAAGGACGTCCAAATAGTTCCATTTCACTGTTTCTGATTCAATGTACTTTTGTAAAATCAGCTCATATTCATTCGTTTTAAGCGTACTAGGTATATAAAATATTGGTTGAAAGGAATCACTTTTCTCTATAAATTTTTTAATCAGTATCTCTGCACTTTTAGGATGCGCAAGCATATACTCTCTTAACTGTACGTTATATTTTTCAACAATCTTCCTGTTCTGCAAAATATAAAAAAGAGCATTGCCATTTTCCATTGTGAGAATCCGTTCGATTAAATCAGAAGAAATTCGCTCATATACGCGTCCCTTTTCAAACATCTCCCAAAAATCATCAAAATAAAGACAATTGACCCTGCTATATTCTTCTATTATGTTACTATCATGGATCTCTTTAAAATACCGAAAGCATGCTGACTTTATTTTTTGTATCCAAGATTCGATATTATCCAAATCGGCAGTTTTGATTTCCGCTCTTTCTATAATTTTAACGATATTGTATTCTTCAAGTACATCATTGATATTTTTACATATTTTACCATTCGGAAATTGCTTTATATACGCAATAGATTCATCATAATAAATTTTAAATGCCAAATCAGTCCTGTCATAAGCTTTAATTCTTTCAGATTTCCTTTCCCGTTCATCCATGTCTATCACTCCTATTAGAACCCATCTATTTTGATTATTTGGCTACTTTACCCCTTGGCTACATCCCTTTTAAAATATCCCCAGGAAAATTATCTTTGTTCTTAAAATTTTTTTCATTAAAATGCTTATATCCTGCCGTGATACTGCAAATCAAAGAATAAATTGGATCCAGATCACAATCACTTTTCCATGCGTCGTAATAAATGCAGCATTGATTTTTAATTTGCTGATCTTTCAGTTTGAGGCTATCTTTTATTGCATTTCTTTTTTCATCTATCATATCGAAGTCTGTATTATAAGCATCCAAAACCATTTTTGCCTGTTTCACGAAGAATGTTTTTCCACTTCCCCAGCTTCCATTTACTGCGATACTATAGGGACCTTCAATACTGTTTAATAACTTTATGAAATACTGCAACTCCTGATTCCGTTCAAATATATCTTCTTGCAGCGATTTTAAAATATTCTCATCTGTTGGCATCAATTCCAGTCTCTTCATATTTATTTTCCCTCTCTGAGAAGCTATTATGCGAATGCGGTAGAAAGCACATCTACTGCTTCCTACCGCTCCCCTATTATCCTTGCTTTTGCTGTTTCCATGTACTCCATATAAATTCACAAAATGTTGCAGAACAGTCTACAGCAAGACGAGCATGCCTTGCTTCTAACCCTTTAAACCCATCTCCTTTTCCATGACCACTTCCATATACATTTCGAATTTCAGCGATTTTCGTAACGATGCCACGCAAATTTCCACAAATTGCTTTTAATTGCGAACTCACAGGACTATTACCATCTATCGTCTTGGGAGTTAATTTTAATAAATCTAAGGTCTTATTCGTTAAAATCGATAAGTCCCATTTCTTATCATAGTCTACATGCATTTCAGATAGAATTGTTTTACAGCAAGATTCTATAAGTTCTTTCGATTTTCCTATTGCATCCGTAGGATTTGATTGTATTTCACTTATCATCAAATCTATTTCATTCTTTAAATATGCACTGGTAAATAAATTCTTTTTGATTAAATCTGATTGAGCTATACAGCTTGTTCTTATTTTATTATGCTCTATTAATAACTTTTTACATTTAAAATATAAATTTCTATATCCTTTATTAAATTCTACTCCAAAAGCATGAACTCCAGGCACATAATCATCTGCCCCTAACTCTGGGTTATATTCCTGCTCATATTTTTGCTCATAATATTCTAATAAATCCGTTACCAATTTCCACTTTTCGTTTTCCTTAACACCTGGATCATACAAGTATTCTCTCAATGATTTGCCTTTTGATAATTTATATTTTGCTTGAATTGCCGTTCCTACACATTTGGCAGTAAATGTATCAAATCTGGCATTACTAAAATCAAGAACATATCCATCGCGATTAAATAACCCAATAAATAAGTCGAATTTATTTTCATTGTTTGTCATGATAATCCTCACTTTTAGAACCCTATTAAAGCCTATCTGTTTTAGCCAATTAGAACCAATCTGAAATTGCCATTTTCATTCCAACCAAACAGCCACATCCTATTTTTCATTACTCTTGCTTCTTTTAGAACTGAGGGTTTTAGACGCATTCATTTTAAAAAATTTCCTGGAAATTTAAAAATGTCTTTTTAACACTGTCTCCTATTCTCTTTTCTAAGCTCCTCTTCTTTTTTACTCAATAATTTGCATCACATCATCAGGACGAATTCCTGCCTTTTCAAACATCTTTGTCAGATTATCAAAATATTTCATCCCATTATATTGCTTATAATCACAAAGTTTAACGATTATTAGCCTTGATTTTGCTCTTGTTACAGCAACGTAATGATTGCAAATACTATCATTATCATCTAACTGATAGTCGTTCGCAAAAACAATTACCTGATCAAATTCAAGTCCTTTTGAAGAATGAAATGTTATAGAAACATGTTGCAATTCGTCCATTTTAAATGCTGCATGATATTCTTCATCATTAATTGTAGCTATCAATTTTTTTATATCATTTTCTGAACTAGTGTATCCGAAATAAGCTGCAATGTTTTCTACTTCTTGAATTACATCTCCATAAAGCTTATTATTCAATGCTTTCTCTATAAAATTTAACTTTTCCTTAAGATATTGTTTGATTTTTCTATCATCAATAGATTTTTCTGGTATTTCGTCCATAAAATCATAAATAGAATATTCTTTTAGGATAAAATACTGCGCAATTGCATTATATAACCAAGAAACATCTGTTGTAATATCCGAAATCGGAGTTCTTGGTATATATGTAAATGGAGTTCCCATTTGACTTAGTTCTTCTGCACCCATTTGAGCATTTCTATTACTAAATCGCAGCAAAGCACATGTCTTATTCAAATCTAAATGGTCACAGACTTTCCCAACCCAATTATACGAATTTGCGTTAACAAGCAAAATAGCACTTTTATCGCTACAAGGCGTATATAGACTTCGGGTTTCATCCGTCAGCAGATTGGAATAATTTTGTATTTGTTGGCAGGATCTATAGTTATCTCTTAATACTTTTTTCTGGAAATCGTCCATCAAAAAAATACTCCTAAAAGCCTCCGGATATGCTCCCCGCCAAATATAAATAGATTGTTTGGGATCCCCTACGACAAATAAATCTATCTTAAGTGTTTTACAGATATACATAAAAAATTCATGCATCATCTGGTCACAGTCTTGATACTCATCAACATAAATTTTGATATATTTCGCTTTTAAAAAGAGTCTGCATGCTTCTGATTGTTTTACTATCCTCAGGGCAAGGTCAAATACATAATTCTTTTTGTTGTCAGCATAAGAACAAATTGTTTTATACTCTGAAAGGTAAGCAAGACCATCTTCAAACGTATTTACTTTTATAGAGTAATCCGTATTTATGTCACCTTTGAATTCATCGCCATATACGTCCTTCGCAAATGGTTTTATGATTTCTTCGATAACAAAGCTATTATTTGTTCCAATAAAGTGATCAGAGCTATCTATTTTCAATCTTTCTTTTATTTCTTTTGCCGCTTTCACTGTAAAGGTAATTGCAGCAATCACCTTATGCGTATGATTGTCTTCAATTTCCTTCTCTATCTTGGCAACCATCGTATGTGTTTTACCTGTCCCTGCGCTTGCGCTCACAATCATATTACCAGGCGTATCTGCAATTTCCTGTTGGATTTCCGATAAGCTCATTTCAGGATTTCCTCCAAACATGCAAAATTATAATGATGGAAAATTTTATCACAATCTTCGTTTGTCAGCTTCTCTACAAGCTTTATCATATTATATTTCTTATGCCCTTTAAGATATGCTATGATATCTCCATCTGCTTCTGGTAGATATTGAACCATATTATCATGGAGGACTTCATCCAAATCTTCTTCCAAGCTTACTCTTGATAAATAGATATGGTGATTTTTCCTGATATCATCTAATTTTTCTTTGTTCAAATCATATAGATTTCTTCTACTTTCAATACCATCTTCATCAACAGGATCTTCGGGCAACTGCTCTTCGCCAATCATAGCATTAATTCTAGAAAATCCGATTGGTTTATACTTATCTTTATTTCCTGATTTTCGCAGATCATTATCTGTTTTAACTACGTACGGTATTTGTAGTTCCTTAAGAAGTTTTACATAAGGACTAAAATCAATTCCATTTACTGCCAATATATATACACCCATAATTGGGTATTTTGGCTCTTTTTCATCTAATACTTTTTCAAAAAGGACTTCCTCTGAAGGGCCTTCAACCAGTAACACTTTGTCCGCAAAAATTGCTTCAACAAGTCCTTTATTTAATTGTTTCTTTAACTTTTCGAATCCTTCCGGTACTGTATAAAATGAACTAGCTGAATCGACTTTTGTATCATTGAATATTCTCACCAAATTTACTTTATCCATTTCTGCTAAGATATATGAGGAATGAGTAGTCATGAAAGTATATTTATATTTTTTCCCAACAAAAATTTCATGGGATAGTGCTATTTGTATTGCTCTATGAAGATGGTTTTCCGGTTCTTCAATAAGAAAAAGGTTTATTTTGGTTTCATCTTTTTCTCTTGCCAATATATTGTAAATTGCATAAACCAATAATTTTTTCCGTCCCTCTCCTGAAGTTGGGTAGAGTTCTTCACTTCCTGCAACCTTTATATAAGGAACAACATTCGAATATAATCCATTAACAGCCAGTTCTGATTTTATAGTAACTTCGACATCATCACCACGAAAATTACCATAAATTGGAGTCACTTCTTTTTCAAAATTCTTTATCCCAGATAATGATGATATTTTGTTATTTAGCGTTTTAATTCCTTCATTAATTTCATTTAATGTATCTCGATCCTGATCTTCATCGTTTTTCAGTAGTATTGCGGTATTCTTCTTGAATAACCCATATAAATTAACGTAAGCATCTATATATATGACATTAAACACACTATCAATATCGAAAGTATAGCCTTTCGCTCTTATTGGCTCTAATTGGGTAACATCTCCGCCCCATGATAGTTCTATATTTGCGCTCATATCTTTAGAATCATATTGTGCTTTTAACTGGATTAAAACAGTGTTTTGACCGCTTCTCAAGGCGCCTTTTACTTTTGCCCGCAGTTTTTCACTATCTGGATCATTTATATCACTGATATCAATGCTAACCGTAATTTCAATAGGCTTATTTGTATGTTTTTTATAGAAATCCGTATCAATAAGATTCCTTTTTCGAATTTCTCTATCGAATAAATACCTTAGAGCATAGAGAAAGTTGGTTTTTCCCACATCGTTCATCCCAAAGAATACATTTTTATTGTCTAGTTTAATGGTAATATTATCGAAATTTCGGAAATTTTTAATAGTAATCGAATCGAATTTCATGAATTACACCTTCCTTTTTTCTATTACAATAAAAGGCCAAACTAAGTACACCATCCCTTAGATTATAAATGAACGATTATATAAATAGTCATTTGTATTTTTGTTTGCAATAAAAATATATCTCCGTTCATTATATCACGAGAAAACGTCCTTCTGTGGACAATCTAGTATATTGTTAGTATTTATGTAATAAAGAAAACTGCCACCGCTCATCCCAGCGGTGGCAGTCCCTTTTCCTCAATCTCTCCCAAACAAATCCCTGGTATAACCCTTCTCCTTCACATCATCCAAACAATAATCATACCGGTTGGCAATGATGCTGTGACTTGCGGTATTAGAGCCCATCTGAATTAGCCATTTTGAGCCCAGCTGATTTGACCATTTAGAGCCCAGCTGAAATCACCATTTTCAGCCCAAACAAATAGCCAT
Organism: Acidaminococcus fermentans; assembly: GCF_009696675.1. GTDB lineage: Bacteria > Bacillota > Negativicutes > Acidaminococcales > Acidaminococcaceae > Acidaminococcus. Next base: position 277,972 of record NZ_VULN01000001.1, read on the forward strand.
TACATATTTTTCCGTTAGCCTTTACAATATAAGTTGCGATCAACAACTTAGAGTAAAGGAGGAAACGTGGAAAAATTGTTATGTAATGGCTTGGATACTATTGTATCACAAGCATTGAAAGAAATGGAAGAAGAGAGCGGGCAAGCCATAAGCCTTGATGAAGTCAACCTGGCAGAACTGTCTCGTAGGACTCATATCTCCCGTTCCAAGCTGCGTACATGGAAAAACAAAGGTGGTTCTTTTGTTAAAGAAAACAAGGGATACACTTCCCGTAATCCAGTTTTAAGAGGCTATACAAGCATATTGGATAATCTGCTTCGCAATGGGGTTTATAACTCTGCTGTATGTTTGAAGCGCCTTCAAGCAGCCGGATATACCGGAGGGATTTCCACCATTAAACGTTATCTCAACAGCCATAAGGATCTGATCCCTGCCAA
>NZ_VULN01000010.1 GCF_009696675.1 Acidaminococcus fermentans
TCACGGCAAACCTCCTGTCCTGTGAGGGAGAATTTCTGTCCGATAATTAATTTCGTACTATCCGTACAGTATACACCGTATGTCCAAAAATTACCCCCTCCGTGTCCAATTTTAGTTTACCACTTCAAACCGGCCTGGAACCTCTACCGGGACTGCCCCCCCCCCGACCACTTAACCACTTAACAACCTCCCCCTCACCCCTCAAATATGCTACAATATCCCCTGTAACTACCAATCCGGAAACGAGGTCTTATTTTATGCGTGCGATTTCTCATACTCTTTGCCGTGCTGTGCTTTTGGGATGTCTGGGGGCCGGTCTTTTGGCTGGGCCGGTCTGGGGGGCTCCGGCTTTGCCTCCTGTGCAGAAACCGGGGTCTGCGGCGGCCAAACCGGTTTCTCCTGTGCTGCGGCGGCAGCCGGTGCCACAGTTTACCACCCATTACACGGCAGCCCACCCTGCTTCTCTCCACCCCACTCTCCGCTGGAAACCCATCCTGGGGACGGTGTATTACAATGTAAAGGTACAGCTGCCCAACGGGAGCTCCCTGCCCGATGACCGGACCTATGTGGCCGGATACAACCTGGCTTTGCCTGCGGGCACCCGGGGGGATGTATCGGTGCAGATCCAGTCTTTCGACCTGGACGAAAAACCGGTTTCTGCCCTTTCTCCGGTGGAAAAGGTCCATGTTGATCCGGAACGGAAGACGGCCCTGTATCCGGACCCCATCAGCCAATTCAACAGCGGCAACGGTACCACTCTGCTGTACCCGGTGTACAACTGGGTGCCTCTCAACGGGGTGCGGCATTATGAGGTGGAGGTGCTGAAAACCAATGCCGTCTCCCCCACCCGGGAAGCAGCGCCGGACCAGCTGCTGGAACGGGGCAAATCCACCGGATTCGACTGGTATGACGACGAATCCCACTACGCTCCCTACACCATGTACTGGCGGGTACGGGGTATTGACGAAGCCGGGAATCCGGTCAGTCAGTTCTGCCCGCCCCAGCCCATGAAGGTGGATCCGGAAGACAACTGGCAGGTGGGGACCCTGGGGGACAGCATTTCCCACGGGGGCGGGGATCTTTCCTATTCTCCCAGCGATTTTGCCTATAGCTACCAGTATTACCTGCCCTTTGACAGCATCAACCTGGCGGAAAGCGGGGACACCAGCGAGGCTACCCTGGACCGGTTCGACAAGGATGTGGTCCCCTTCCACCCCAAATATCTGATCATCATGACCGGCAGCAACAGTCTCCGGGGCTGGGTCAGCGGGGAAAGCGTCATCAACGACCTGAAGGGGATCCGGGAAAAATGTGAGGACAACGGGATCACCCCCATTTTCATGACCCTGCCTCCGGTGAATCCGGCCAACATCAAACGGGCCTTTGACGAACCCACCGCCGAAGGATGGCGTGCGGAAATGGCCAAAGTGAACCAGTGGATCCGGAGCCTGCCCTGGTTCATCGACCTGGGGACCCAGTTTGACGAAAATGAAGACCTGCCCACCCGGTACGCCCTGGACGGACTGCATCTGAACTTCCGGGGCAAGCGGCTCATGGCCAAAGCCATTACGGAACAATGGGACGGGATCATGGCCAAAATCCGGATGGCCCGGGAACAGGATCAGGAGGACGAAGAATAAAGGGTACTACCTTTACAATTCTCCGTACTTTATGATAGAATATGAAACATATTCTACTTATGCAGCATTGTAAAAATAAAATACTGTATACAGTTTTCTGCTGCATTATAATGAGGGGAGATTTTGTTTATGACCATTCGAATTGGGATCCTGGGATATGGCAATCTGGGACGGGGTGTGGAATGTGCTCTGGAGAAGGCGCCGGATATGGAACTGGCAGCGGTGTTCACCCGCCGGGATCCTGCCCAGGTGAAAATCGCCACGGCCAATGTGCCGGTGGTCAATGTAAAGGATATGGCCGACTGGAAGAACAGCATCGATGTGCTGATCCTCTGCGGCGGCAGCGCTACGGATCTGCCGGTGCAGACTCCGGAAATGGCCAGGATGTTCAACGTAATCGACAGCTTCGACACCCATGCCCGGATCCCGGAACATTTTGCAGCAGTGGACAAGGCGGCCAGGGCTTCCGGCCATTTGGGAATCATTTCCGTAGGCTGGGATCCCGGCCTGTTTTCCCTGGCCCGGCTGTACAGCAACGCCATCCTGCCTGAAGGAAAGGATTATACCTTCTGGGGCAAAGGGGTCAGCCAGGGCCACAGCGACGCCATCCGCCGGATTCCCGGTGTCAAAGACGCCAAGCAGTATACGGTGCCGGTGGAAGCAGCCCTGGAAGCGGTGCGCAGCGGAAGCCAGCCGGAACTGACCACCCGGCAGAAGCACACCCGGGAATGTTATGTGGTGCTGGAAGAAGGGGCCGACCCCAAGGCGGTGGAACAGGCCATTGTGACCATGCCCAACTATTTCTCTGATTATGACACCACCGTCCACTTCATCAGTGAGGAAGAACTGAAGAAGAACCACAGCGGTCTGGCCCACGGGGGCTTTGTGATCCGCAGCGGGGTCACCGGGCACCAGGATGAACACAAGCATGTAATCGAATTCAGCCTGAAACTGGATTCCAATCCGGAATTCACCACCAGCGTACTGGTGGCCTACGCCCGGGCCGCCCACCGGCTCCACCAGGAAGGCCGTACCGGCTGCCTTACGGTATTCGACGTGGCTCCGGCCTATCTGATGCCGGAAGACGGCGGGTACCTGCGGGCCCATATGCTGTAAGAAATTGCTCGTCACCTTAAACTAAAAAAGAACTTCCATCCCCCTTGGGACGGAAGTTCCGTGATACCACCTATTTTCATCCGGCTGCTGACCGTTGACCACTGACGAAAAAAGAAGGTTGCTGCTCGTTTTTTTTGCAGCAACCCTCTTTTTTTATGCTTACTTCCGATTCTTGATTTCGTCCTGGAGCTTGGCGATGAATTCGTCCACGGCCATGGCTCCCTGTTCGCCGTTGTCCCGGCTGCGGACGGAAACAGTACCGCTTTCCAGCTCCTTTTCGCCCACAATCAGCATATACGGCACTTTCTTGACCTGGGCTTCCCGGATCTTGTAGCCGACTTTTTCGTTCCGGTCATCCAGATGGGCCCGGATTTTCTGGCTTTCCAGTTTGTCCACAATCTGTTTGGCGTATTCGTTGAACTTGTCGGTAATGGGCATTACCCGTACCTGTTCCGGAGCCAGCCAGGCCGGGAAGGCACCGGCGTAGTTTTCGATCAGGATACCGATGAACCGTTCAATGGATCCGTACACCACCCGGTGGATCATAACAGGACGGTGTTTCTGGCCGTCTTCCCCGGTGTAGGTCAGGTTGAATTTTTCCGGCAGCAGCATATCCAGCTGGATGGTGCCGCACTGCCAGGTACGGCCGATGGAATCCTTCAGATGGAAGTCGATCTTCGGGCCGTAGAAGGCGCCGTCCCCTTCGTTGATGGAATACTTCAAGCCGAAGTCATCCATGGCTTTCCGCAGGGCATTGGTGGTCATTTCCCAGGTGGCGTCGTCACCCATGGAGTTGTCCGGACGGGTGGACAGTTCAGCGTGGTAGGTCAGGCCGAAAGTGGCGTACACTTCGTCGAACAGACGGATGGTTTCCTGGATCACGTCTTCGATCTGGTTGGGCATCATGAAGATGTGGGCATCGTCCTGAGTGAAGCAGCGTACACGGAACAGACCGTGGAGAGCGCCGGACAGTTCATGCCGGTGCACCAGGCCCAGTTCGCCAACCCGCAGAGGCAGTTCCTTGTAGGAATGAGGTTCGTTGGCATAGACCAGCATGCCGCCGGGGCAGTTCATGGGTTTAATGGCGTAGTCTTCCCCATCGATTTTGGTGAAGTACATGTTTTCCTTGTAATGATCCCAGTGGCCAGAGGTTTCCCACAGCTGCCGGTTCATGATCATGGGGGTCATGACTTCCTGGTAGCCGTATTTGCGGTGCACTTCTCTCCAGTAGTCGATCAGGGTGTTCCGGATGATCATGCCGTTGGGCAGGAAGAAGGGGAACCCGGGGCCGTACTCGCTGAGCATGAACAGACCCAGCTGTTTGCCCAGTTTCCGGTGGTCACGCTTTTCAGCTTCTTCCATCATGTGCAGGTAGGCTTCCAGATCTTCCTTGCTGGCAAAAGCCGTGCCGTAGATCCGCTGGAGCATCTTGTTGTGTTCGTCCCCACGCCAGTAGGCACCGGCAATGCTCATGAGCTTGAAGGCTTTTACCCGGCCGGTGGAAGGGCAGTGAGGGCCGGCACACAGGTCGGTGAAGTCTCCCTGGGTATAGGTGCTGATCACGGCATCTTCCGGCAGGTCTTCGATCAGTTCCACTTTGTAGGGTTCATCTTCGGCCTTGAATTTGGCCAGGGCTTCCGCTCTGGGCAGTTCTTTCCGGACCAGAGGATAGTTGGCTTTGATGATCTTGCTCATTTCCTTTTCAATGGCACGCAGGTCATCGGGAGTGAATACATGCTCACTGTCCAGGTCGTAATAGAAACCTTTTTCAATGGCAGGGCCGATGGCGAACTTGGTGCCCGGGAACAGGTGCTGGATGGCCTGGGCCATTACATGGGAAGCGGTGTGACGGATGGCATGGAGCCCTTCTTCACTGTCCGGGGTAATGAATTCCACCTTGGCATCATGATCCAGGGTATCGCTCAGGTCCTTGTTTTCCCCATCCACCTTGGCCAGGAGAGCGGTCTTCCCCAGTTTCTGGTTCAGGCTCTTGGCGATGGACAGCAGGGAGCTGCCGGCTTCAAATTCTTTTACGCTGCCATCCGGCAGGCTTACTTTAATGTTGGACATATTGATTTCCTCCTTGATAGTACCAGCAAGATCAGGACGGACATACAAAAAGACCCGTCCCTCACAGGGACGGGCCATAAGCTCGCGGTTCCACCCTTATTGAACTGACCGTGGCCAGTTCCACTCGGCATCCTTTAACGCAGGATATACGATCTTGCCTACTTTGTTCAGCAGATGGCTCCCAGGTGGTTGACTGTCATTTGTTTCCGCGCCCTTCTCAGCTTCCGGGCTTCTCTGTACTGTTGCCCTGACAGGTTGTCCTCGTCATTGCCATTGGCTTTTTGAAATTGTTTACATTATACCACCGGGGAAAAGTTTGTCAAGGAAATTTTAATATTCTTCCTGGGCTTCCCGATGGTTGAACCGGTCCTGTTCCTCTTCGATGATCTGCACCATGTCGGCGGCGCAGGTTTCCCGGTCTTTATAGCCTTTTTCCTTCCAGTCCTTGGACATTTCCCAAGCCAGTTCTTCGATTCCCTGATCCATGGTTTCCTCCTTGTACTGCAGCTTTACCACAGGCTCAGCTGCTGGCCTTCGTTCTTTCCTTCCATTTTCTGCCGCACCTTTTCCAGGAACGCCTCCAGGGAGGGATACCGGCGGGCAGCGTCTTCTTTCAGTTTCCGGAAACAGGTTTCCGTGGTCTCCACGTCGCTGAGAGCCCGGTGGGCTTCCTTGTTCTCCACCTTGTACCAGGCGGCCAGATTGTTCAGCCGGTGATGGTCCCACAGGGGGAACAGGGTCTGGGCCATGGGCAGCACATCCACCCAGTCGTTGGCCAGAGGCCGGTACAGCTGGGTCTGGAACTGCTGCTGGAGAAACCCCATGTCAAAGCCCACATTGTAACCCACCGCCACCCGGCTGCCCAGGAATTTTCCAAAGGCTTCCAGGGCCTGCCGGGGCTGGGGCGCAGCTGCCAGCATATCGTCAGTGATGCCGGTGAGCTGGGTGATGAAGGGAGAAACGTAATGGCCGGACAAAGGAGTCCGGGGCTGGATCAGGGTGGAAAAAGTCCTCCCTCGCTTCCCCCGGACCACTTCCAGGGCACCGATTTCAATAATCTGGTCCCGTTCCGGATCCAGGCCGGTGGTCTCCAGATCCAATACCACGTAGGTTTCGGGAAAAGCCACCAGACTCTTCCCGGTGCCGGGCAGCGTACCGGCAAAATTGTCCTTTTTTCTCATAGGTCTCCTGCATCAGCCGAAGAGCCGGGCCAGGAATCCCTTTTTCTTTTCGTACGGTTCCACCCGGTAGCTGGTGACCTGGTAACCGGTCTGGTCAATGACCTTCCGGATCTTTTCTTCCGGAATAAGTTCTTTGGCCACAATGTCCGTTTCCTTTTTGGAACGGGAGGAAGAGACGGAATCCACCGGGAACGCATTCCGGATGGCTTCGTTGATATGGGATTCACACATGCCGCAGGCCATGCCTTCGACACCAACAATCATTTTTACCATAATAGACCTCCTGCTGGAACACCCTATACCTCGTATGGGTATTCCGCAGGGTTAATTATAGAAGTTTTGTAGGATTTGTCAAGGGTCAGTCCTTCTTCAGCAGTTTTTCCAGTTCCTGCATCACATCGAACAGATCCCCCACAATGCCGTAATGGGCAAACTGGAAAATAGGGGCATCAGGACTCTTGTTTACGGCAATGATCAGCCCGGCGTCCTGGATCCCCAGTTTGTGCTGGATGGCCCCGGAAATCCCCAGGGCGATGTAGATCTTGGGGGCGATTTTCTTGCCAGTGACCCCCACCTGCCATTCATAGGGTGCCCAGCCTGCGTCCACCAGCGGTTTGGAAACCCCGAAAGCGGCGCCGATCCGTTTGGCAAAGGTCTGGACTTCCCGCATCCCTTCTTCGTTCTGGACGCCCCGGCCAGCCCCTACCACCATATCCGCCGTATCCAGGTCCAGCACTTCCTTCAGCTGTTCCAGAGACGTGAAATCCAGCACCTTCACAGCGGGACTGGCTTCAGCATTGTCCAGGGGAACCGGGAAGATTTCCCCTTTCCGGGTTTCATCCTTGGGGTTGCCGTGGAAGATCTTGTCGCTGACCGTACCCAGCTGGGGCCGGGTGGTGGTCTGGATCTTCACGAACAGTTTGCCGGTGTAGGCGGGACGGATCCAGGTGAGGGTATCATCCTCCCCTTCGTACCGCACATCGATGCAGTCCGCCACCAGCCCTGCCTCCAGCCGGGCAGACAGCCGGCCGCCCAGGTCACGGCCATTGGGGGATGCACCGATGAACAGCACACTGGGAGTATACAGGCTCAGGGCTTTGGCCACCGCTTCCGTATAAAGGGCTCCATCAAAGGCGGCCAGACTGGGGGCCTGGAGCAGGGCCACCCCATCGGCTCCGTAGGCAATGGCTTCCCGGGCCGCTTCTTCCAGATTGTCCCCGGCCAGGATGCCCAGCACCTGATTGGGACGGGCGGCCGCCAGCTGGCGGGCTTTCCCCAAAAGTTCCACACTGAGGGAGGTGAGCCTGCCGTCAGAGGTTTCCAGATAGACTCCGATATTGTTTTTCCATTCCATGATAACGCCTCCTTACAGCAGGTTCTTCTTCCGCAGTTCGTCCACCAGATTGGCGGCAGCTTCCACCGGGGTGGCTCCCTGGATCATGGTGCCCACCGGCTGAGGTTCCGGAGCGAACAGTTCCGTAACCTTGGTGGCGGAGCCGGCCTTCCCGGCTTTTTCCGGAGCCAGGTCGATGTCTTCCAGACGCCATACCGGGAACACGGCCTTTTTCGCGGCCATTTTGCCCCGGATGCCGGGAGTCCGGGGATTCCCGCATTTTTCCGTTACGGAGATCACTGCCGGCAGAGCCGCCTGGAGGGTTTCCACCCCGCCCCGGTTCAGCCGGCGGATGGTGGCCTGGCCGTCCTTTACTTCCAGTTCATCTGCATAAGAAAGCAGGGTCATGCCAAGCCGCTGGGCCAGGGCCGGAGGGATTTGCCCGGTGTCCCCGTCCGTGGAACGCTTCCCGGCCAGCACCAGGTCCAACGGTCCCAGTTTGGCCAGGGCCGCTGCCAGGATCTGGCCGGTAGCCAGGGTATCGGACCCGGCCATCCGTTCATCGGACAGCAGGATCCCCTTGTCCGCCCCCAGAGCGATCCCTTCCCGGAGGATGTCACTGGCCAGGGCAGTGCCCATGGTCACAAGGGTTACCGTGCCCCCTTCCTGGTCCTTCAGGGCCAGGGCCGCCTCGATGGCGTGGAGGTCAACAGGGTTCAGCATGGAAGGTGCCCCCACACGGACCAGGTTGTTGTCCCCGGACAGCTGGATATCCGAAACGGCAGGTACCTGTTTCACCAATACAGCGATATTCATAATGCAGCCTCCTTTATGAAAAAAATATTGTTTTATCAGTCTATAGTGATTATACTATGAATTCGAAGTTATCGCAACTGATAATTATTATTGATTCAGTACCACCGGGTCATGGGCAGGCTATTGTTGTTCCCTTTGGTCATGAGCACCTGGTGGATGTCGATGTAGCCAATCTGAAAGGCCGCTGCACAGCCGCACAGGTACAGATCCCACATCCGTACAAAGGAAGGATCCTTCCACCGGGCCACCTGTTCGTGGACCTTGCAGAAGTTCTTGTACCAGCACAGAAGGGTCCTGCAGTAATGGCGGCGGAGACTTTCCACATCCAGCACCCGGAAATCCGCATCATAGGCATGGTGGATCAGTTCCCGAAGGGAAGGCAGGGTGCCCCCCGGGAAGATGTATTTCCGGATCCAGGGATCGGACACCACTTCATCGTGGCCGGTAATGGTATGGAGCAGGAAGATTCCCCCCTGTTTCAGCAGATGGTTCACTGTTTCCATATAGGTGGAATAGTTGGAACGGCCCACATGTTCCATCATCCCCACGCTGACCACCCGGTCGAACTGGAGATCCTTGGCCTCCAGGTCCCGGTAGTCCGTCAGTTCGATGGTCACCTGGCCCTCCAGGCCCAGGGCCTTGATCCGTTCCTGGCTCTTTTTCCACTGTTCTTTGCTGAGGGTACAGCCATAGCCCTTCACTCCGTACTTTTTGGCCGCCTCCAGCAGCAGGAAGCCCCAGCCGCAGCCAATGTCCAGCAGGGTCATCCCCGGCTTCAGGTACAGCTTCTGGAGGATGTAGTCCACCTTGTTCCGTTGGGCCTGTTCCAGGGTATCTTTGTCGGACTTGAAATAGGCACAGGAATAGCTCATGGTGGGATCCAGCCACAGTTTGTAGAAGTCATTCCCCAGATCGTAGTGGGAGGACACTTCTTTGGCCTGGTCCTGTTTCTTTTCCGACATGTACAGGATGTTCCGGAGACTGTTCCGGTCCAGGGAGAACCGGTCCGCCTGTTCCAGAAGGGTGCAGAGCATGTGGAACAGGTCCCCCTTCACTTCGATGTCTCCCCGCATGTAGGCCTCCCCCAGAGCCAGTTCCGTGGACTCCAGCAGGGCCTTTTTGGGAATGTCTTTGTGGATGATCAGGGTGAATTCCGGCTTCCCCTCACCAATGGTATACTCCTCTCCATGGATCTGGACATTGAAACAGTGCTTGTCAAAATGCCCCAGATAATAAAGGAGAAAATGATCCATCATTTTATGAAGCAGCATGACAACAGGACTCCCTTCTGCAATATGGAAATATTCATTGTTTACCATATATTATAACACTTTTAAGCGGACAAGAGACTAAGTGGCTAAGTGGTTAAGTGAAAAGGAACGCTGATAACAATAATATGCGAAAAGGATTGATATAATTTTTCTTTCGTAACCCCATTGACAGTATACTGTATCCATGGTATCATTTCATCCATAGTCAACAAACGCCGAAACGTGATGACGCAGACTAGTACGCCTGAATCCCTGCTCCAGAGAGCTGCCGGTTGCTGCGAGGCAGTGGATGGGACGGGCCGAACTGCCTGCTGAGCGGCTGGACCGAACCTGCAGTAGGTCCCTCCGGGAACTCCCGTTACAGAGCATGGATATCGCCACCGGCCGTATCCGAGAGCGCGTCCCCAGGACGAAACAGAGTGGTACCGCGGAAGGATCCAACGCCTTTCGTCTCTTTGCTGCCAATGCAGAGAGACGGAAGGCGTTTTCGTTTCTCTGGAAACTGTCATTCCAAGGAGGAAACAATCATGATCAACGGAACATCTGCCATCAAAGGGGCCTCCCTCTCCCTGTGCTTTTCGGTGGGAGCGGTGCTGTTCAGCTCTCATGCGGGAGGCGGATTCGCCACCGGCAACCAGGAAAACGTCTACTTCATCAGCCTGGGCTGGCTGGGCCCCATTACCGCCATTGTAACCATGCTCCTGTTCACCCTCACCATCAAAGAGGCCATGAACATGTACAACAGCCGGCACCTCACCAGCTACCGGCAGCTTTTCCAGAATCTGTACCGGCCGGTACCCGGCATTGAATTCCTTTTTGAAGGGTTCTTCTACATCATGGTGCTCATGGCCGTATCCGCCACCATTTCCGGGGCCGCCTCCGCCCTGGCCGCCCAGACGGGCCTCAACTACTATACCGGCATCGGTGTGGTGGGCGCCGTAATCTTTGTACTGACCATTTTCGGGGCTGACCTGGTCCGCCGGGCCACCACCTACATGGGCATTGCCATCCTGGCCATGGCCATTACCATTTTCTCCGTGGGCATCGCCATGGGCGGCCAGGTGGAAGGCACCCGGTTCTTCCTGGATGCCATGGCCCAGGATTTTGCCGTTAACGGCTTGGCCAAACTGCCCACCGCCATTCTCCACGCTTTCACCTATTCCGGTTTCCAGTGCGTGGTGATCCCCACCATGATCGTGGTGGGCACTCCCCTGGTGACCCGGAAGAACTGTGCAGATTCCATGTGGATGTCCTTTGCCATGAACGCCACCGCCCTCACCATGGCCGTGTGCATGCTCCTGGGCTGGACCGGGGTCTACGGCAGGACGCCCCTGCCCACTCTCATGAGCCTGAAAGCCATGGGCATGCCCTGGCTGACCCTTCTCTATTCCGTAACCCTCATGCTCTGCCTGATCTCCACCGGGGTGACCACGGTGTTCGGATTCACCGCCCGTTTCTCTGAAATGGACTGCCTGAAAAAGATCACCGGCAGCGCCGTAAAGCGGTCCGCTCTGGTGACCCTGTTCATTATCTGCCTGTCCATGACGGTTTCCATGGTGGGTCTGACCAACATCATCAAATACGGGTATGGCTACTGCGGCTACCTGGCCATTGCCATCATCATCGTCCCCTTCCTGACCATCGGCCGGGCCAAAAACAAGCGCTACGCCGCTGACCAGGAATACCGGGAACGGATCGACGCCATGAACCAGTATCCGGGAATGGAAGAAGCGGAAGTGGAGGAAGCATAAAAAAAAGGAGATGTTGCACGCATATTTTTCACGTGCAACATCTCCTTTTTTATGCCCCAAAGGGGAAGTTGAAAATCCCTACAGGTCCTTTTTTCCACTGGTACGAGGTGTCGTTCAGGGCGAATACCGCATGCTCTCCCCACTTGTTCATGCCCAGCACTGTCACCGAAGCGGGCCGGATGTCGAAGGATATCTGTTTTTCCGCCACTTCTTCGATGCTCAGCCCCAGCCAGGCAAACAGGATGTTCTGGATGGTTCCCTTGTGGGACACGATGATCAGGTCCCGGCCTTCCTTTTCCAGTTCCCGGAACCCCTGAATGGTCCGTTCATAGAAGGTCCGCCGGGTCTCTCCTCCGTCATAGTTCACATGATCCAGCTCCCGGCCGGTTTCCGGCGGGTGGTAAAAGGCCAGGGCCTCTTTTTTGTTCAGCCCCGCTGCCTTTCCGTTGTTCTTTTCCCGGAGGAAGGAAAAACATTCCACCGGTTCTGCTCCCAGCTTCCGGGCAATGATTTCCGCTCCCGTCCGGGCCCGCTGCAGGTCGCTGGATACGATCCGGGGCAGGCTGCGGCCGGAAAAGTCCCAGGCCAGGCAGTCCGCCAGCTGCTGGAACTGCTTCTGTCCCAGCACTGTGAGAGCCGAATCCGTCCAGCCCCCGGTCAGTTCCTTCACATGATGATCCGCTTCCCCGTGCCGAATCAGTAAAATCATAATGACATCCTTCCTTAGATGTACCGTTTCAGGGTAATGGCATACCGTCCCTTTTTGGTGGTCCCCCGGACTTCCGCCAGTTCCACCCGGCCCCGGGACCGGAAGGAGATCACATCCCCCTCCTTCACCGTCTGGGAAGGACTTTTGGCGTCCTGCCAGTTCAGCTTCACGTTCTGGCCCTTGATCTCATCCGCCATCCGGCTCCGGGATACCCCATAGCCGCTGGCCGCCACCGCATCCAGCCGCAGGGCCGCCACCGTGGCGGAAATCAGTTTGATCTTCTGTTCCTTTTCCTTCAGGTCCGTCAGGGGGATTTCTTTCACTTCCACCGTGGCTGCCCCGATTTTGGTCAGGTTGCTCAGGATGAAATCCACCATGGGGGTATCCACCACCAGCTGGGCCCCCTCGTCGATGAACACAATATCCCCCAGGATTTCCCGTTTGCAGCCCAGGCCCATGAAGGCTCCCAGCACATCCCGGTGGCCGATGTCATAATACCGTTTGTCCCAGAGGATTTCCAGGGCCGTAATGGCAAAATCAGGCTGGCCGTAGAATTCGTCCGCAATGAAGGCCACCTTCTGCCGTTCGGCATTCTGGAAGCCTCCGTTCATTTCATACCGTACCTGGGGATAGTTGGCGGCAACGATTTCCGCCACATTCTGGCCGTGGGGATCCAGGAACCCGGATACCCTGGCCCGCCGGCTTTTCCGGGCCCCTTCCGCCAGATCCAGCAGCTGGGCTGCCAGTTCCGCATCCCCGCTGGCCTTGAAATACCGTAATACTGTTTCCCGTTGTTGTGTGGTGTTTGCCATGTTATTTCTTCAATGCGGCACTCCGGTCCAGGACCGCCTGCACCGCATCGTAAAACGCTCCTCTCACTCCGTGGTTTTCCAGGGCCTTGATCCCTGCAATGGTAGTGCCTCCGGGGCTGGTCACCTGGTCCCGGAGCTGGGCAGGATGGAGCCCGGTCTTCAGGCCCATGACGCCGCTGCCGGCCATGGTCTGGGCCGCCAGTTTGATGGCAAGTGCCCGGGGCAGGCCAGCCATGACACCGGCATCTGCCAGGGCATCCATGACCACAAAGAAATACCCGGGGCCGCAGCCGCTGATGGCGGTAATGGCTTCCATGGCCTTTTCGTCCACCCGGACCGTTTCCCCACAGGACTGGAAAATGGCTTCCGCAGCGTCCATCACTTCTGGAGCCACCTTTCCGTCCGCCGTCAGGGCCGTCATCCCCATCCCTACAGACAGAGGGGTGTTGGGCATGGAACGGATTACAGGATGGCCGGGCACCAGGGCGTGGAGCATGGCCAGGTCATAGCTGCCCATAATGGACAGGATAGTGGCCTTCTCCGGCAGGGCTGCCACCAGGTCAGCAGTTACCGCTTCTTTGGCCATCTGGGGCTTCACCGCCAAAATCACCAGATCCGCATCTGCAGCCGCGGCACTGTTGTCCCCGGTAACCGGGATCCCGTAGGTTTCTTTCAGATAAGCCTGCCGTTTGGCAGTGGGCACAGCAGCGGTCACCTGTTCCTTCCGGACCAGGCCTCCCTGGAGGATGCCCTTCAGGATGGCTTCCCCCATAGCGCCGCAGCCGATGAAAGTGATTTTACTGATACCGTTTATCGTTGCCATGGATCATTGCTCCCTTCCGATCCAAAATTGGTGTTTTCCGTGTCGATATCCACATTGGGAGGCGCGCATACCAGCAGATTCCGGCCGATTTTCCGCAGGGTCCCGTCCAACGCATAGATGGTGCCGCTGATAAAGTCGATGATCCGTTTCCGCACGTCCGCATCCGTATCCTCGAAATTGATCACCACCGGCTGGTTCTTGCACAGGTAGTCCGCCATTTTCTGGGAATCATTGAAGTCGATGGGTTCGATGACCACCACGCTCACCGGATTCCGGTTCACCGGCATGGACAGCACCTTGTCCCCGGTCCGGCTGGAAGACGTTTCCTCCCGGGAAGAGTCCGCCGTGCTGTCGTAGTCCTTGTCGAACACTTTGTCGTAAGGTTTTTCATAGGTCTTTTCGTAGGGTCTGTCATATTTGTCGTACTCCCGGTCGGAACTTTTGTCCCGCCAGGTGCCTGCCGAGCCGCTGCCGAACATGGGGACCACTTTCCCCTCATCCTGCTGCTGGGTTTCCATGGTTTCGTCCGTTTCCTGCTTGTCTTCTCCGTTGACCAGGCCAAAATATTCCAAGAGCTTGCTGATTTTTTTCATACGATCCACCATTTCTGTTTAAAATTTTAAAGAGTAGTCCCTGGCTCCAAAGAGAGCGGAACCCACCCGTACTTCGTTGGCCCCTTCTTCCACGGCGATCCAGTAGTCGTGGGTCATGCCCATGGACAGGATATCCACCGGAGAATCCGGCAGGGCATCCTTCAGGAACAGGAAATCCCGGTAACCGGCAGCAAACACCGGACGGGTCTCTTCCACCTGGTCCGTGGCCTGGGCGATCACCATGACCCCCCGGATCCGGATGTGAGGGTAATTCTTCAGTTCCGGCACCGCCGCCCGGAAATCTTCCGGAGCAAAGCCGCTTTTCTGTTCTTCTCCCGCTTCGTTGATCTGGAGCAGCACATCCTGGATCTTGTCCAGTTCCGCCGCCGCTTTTTCCAGATGGTTCAGCAGCTTCAGGCTGTCCACGCTTTCAATGAGGCAGAAATGCTCCACCGCGTGTTTGGCCTTGTTGGTCTGGAGATGGCCGATCAGGTGCCAGTTGCCTCCCGGCGGCAGCACCGCCTGTTTGTGCATGGCTTCCTGGACCCGGTTTTCCCCAATCTCCGTAAGACCGGCTGCCAGAGTTTCCGTGACGATTTCCGCCGGATGGTTCTTGGTCACCGCCAGGATGGTCACTTTGTCCCCGGTGGCCTTGGGTTCTGTCCGCTTGCCCAGGGCTTCCTGGATCCTGGCTTCCACGGCCGCAATATTATCCTTCAACATGGGTATCCCCATCTCCTTTATTTTCGATAGATCACCGCATACAGGCGGCCTGTTTTCCCCTTTTCCGCCCGGTAGGAGAAGAACCGGTCCTTGTGACAGCTGGTGCAGCAGTCCGCCCGGTAAATCTGTTCCCGGGGCACCCCTGCTTCCAGCAGTTCCAGGGTGTTCAGCTGCCACAGATCCAGCATGTAGTGGCCGGGTCCGTGAGGGGTCAGGCAGGAGGGATATTCCGCCGCCCGGTCCGCCACTTCCTGGCCCACTTCATAGCAGCAGGGACCGATGGAAGGGCCGATGCCCGCCACCACATCCCCAGGCTCTGTGCCAAAGGCTTCTTTCATCACATTCAGGGCATGGGGGACGATTTTCCCTACACTGCCCCGCCAACCGCCGTGGACGGCTCCCACCGCCCCGGTCCGGGTATCCGCCAGCAAAATGGGCACACAGTCCGCATAGGAAATCAACAGAGGCAGCCGGTGACAGTCCGTGACCATCCCGTCGGTTTCCGGGATGGCATCAGCCAGAGTCAGGGTGCCTTTCCCTGCATCCTGTTCCGTCACCACCGCCACATGGGTGCTGTGGACCTGCTGACAGGCCACTGCCCGTTCCAGGGGAAAATCCAGGGCCGCCGCCATTTTCTGCCGGTTGGCCAGTACCTTCTCCCGGTCATCTCCCACGTTGTAACTCAGGTTCAGTCCACCTGGGAACAGGGAACTGCAGCCCCCTGTCCGGCAAAGGAATCCGTGGACCACACCCCACTGTTTCCAGGCAGGAAAACAGCCCCATTCCACACCTTTCGCTTCTGCAAAGGCAAAATCAGCCATCTTTCCCACCTCATTGGTCAAATTTTTCCTGCACAGCAGGAAACCCTGGAAAGAACTTCCAGCAACCCTCATTGTACTGTTTTTTTACTGGTTTGTAAACGTTAAAGCACAGCTTCCATCCTTTGGATCATGGTTTCCAGGACTTTCAGCCGGGCAAACAGTTTATTGTTGGCTTCCACCACAGTCCAGGGTGCGCCTTTGGTATCGGTCCGATAGAGCATTTCGTTCACCGCATCCACATAGGCATCCCATTTGTCCCGGTTCCGCCAGTCTTCCGGGGTGATCTTCCAGGTTTTGTTGGGGTCGTTCTCTCGGGCCTGGAACCGTTTCAGCTGTTCTTCCGAATCGATCTGCATCCAGAACTTCTGGACGATGATCCCCTGCTTCACCCACTGGGCTTCCATATCGTTGATTTCTTCATAAGCCCGGCGCCATTCGCTGATTTTGGCAAAGCCTTCCACCCGTTCCACCAACACCCGGCCGTACCAGGTCCGGTCGAAAATGGCAATTTCTCCCGGAGCCGGCAGTCTGGTCCAGAACCGCCAGAGATAATGGAACTGCTTTTCCCATTCGTTGGGTGCACTCACCGGGTTCACCCGGTAGCCCAGAGGGTCGAAGGATTCGGACAGCCGTTTGATGGCGCCCCCTTTGCCCCCGGCATCCTGGCCTTCAAAGGCCACAATGGTACTGATTTTCCGTTTGGCCAGTTCAAACTGGAGTTCCCCCAGCCGTTTCTGGTATTTTTTCAGCTTTTTGCTGTATTCTTCCTGTTCCATGGGCTGGTAGGGCGTGTACCCGGACAGGATATCCGGAATGGTCAGTTCCCTGGCCGGGCCTTTTTCCGGATCCACCGGACGCTCCCGGTCCTTCAGGGCTTCTTCCAGGGCGGTGATCAGCACCCGGAAGACCGCTTCCGTACCGGTCCGTTTGTCTTCCATGGGGACGATGTGCCAGGGGGCCAGATCCGTATTGGTGGCCGCCAGCATGTCTTCGTACACATCCCGGTATTTGTCGTAGTCGACTCCTTCGATGCCTCCCGGTGCCAGTTTTTCCCACCGGCTGCCCATGGTTTCCTGGCCCTTTTCCATGTTTTCCTTCTGTTTTTTCTTGGAAATGTGGGTGAAGATCTTCACCAGCACATAGCCCCCCTGGACCAGTTCCTTTTCGAAACTGTTGATTTCGTCAAAACTTACATTGTACCATTCGGAAGCCTCGTCCGGATCCCCCACTGCATGTTCGTTCCGCAGGAAATACCAGGCCCGGTGATGGATGCAGATCTGCCCGGCCGGTGGCAGCTCCTTCCAGAACTGGAGGAAGAACGGGCTCTCCTTCTGTTTTTCCGTGGTCTTGGAGGCAGAATACACCCGGAACCCCCGGGGGTCCAGGGCATGGATCACCTTGCTGATCAGCTGGCTCCGCCAGGAGGCCCGGAACCCTTCAAACAGCACGATCACCGGGATCTTGGCATCCCGGACTGTCCGCTGGAGGAATCCCAGACGGTTTTCTTCCTCTGCTATTTTTTCTGCGTATGCTTCTTTGGAAATTTTCGTTTTCAGATCGATTTTGTCCAGCATAGGGACCCCTTCTTTCCCGAAATTCCATATTTCCCTTATTATAACACGAAAAGGGTGCTGCAACAGATTGCAGCACCCTTGGGAAGAAGCAAAATTATTTGATCTTGTTGGGGCAGTCGCCGGTTTCAGCCAGATCCTTCAGGTTCTGGTAGGAAACTTCCACCATGTTCTTTACGGCTTCATCGGTGTAGGAGCCCAGATGCGGAGTAATCAGGACTCTGGGATACAGGTCAACCAGCTTTTCGAACAGCGGGTTTTCCAGTTTCTGGCCTTCCAGGTCTTTCCCGAATACGCTGGCTTCCCCATCCAGAACGTCGCAGCCGTAGCCGCCCAGTTTGCCGCTTTCCACAGCTTCGATGACAGCTTCGGTATCCACCAGCTGGCCGCGTGCACAGTTGACCAGGATGGCGCCGTCTTTCATCTTCTTCAGGAAGTCGCGGGTAACCACAGCGCCGTTTTCTTTGATGTACGGAGCATGGATGGTGATGATGTCGGATTTCTCCAGGACTTCATCCAGGGAAACCTGGGTGCAGTAGTCTTCGATCCCTTTGATTTCGAAAACGTCTTCCCCGATAACGGTAGCGCCCATGCCGTGGAAGATCTGAGCAGCCACACGGCCAATCCGGCCCAGGCCAACAACACCCACGGTGCAGTTCCGGACTTCTTTGGAGAACATGAAGGCATCGACCTTGAAGTTCTTCTTGGAAGTACGGGAAGTGGTGTAAGCGGTATGACGCAGCAGCATCATAGCCTGGGTTACAGCCAGTTCAGCAATGGCGTTGGGGGAATAACGGGGAACGAAAGCCATGGGGAAGCCCAGTTCCTTGGCATATTCCTTATCGATATGATCCGTGCCGGCGGTACGGGTCAGGATGTATTTTACGCCCAGTTTCTTGTAGATGTCCAGGTTCTGTTTATTGGCGAAGCAGTTGCCCCGCAGGATTACTGCGTCAAAGCCAGCAGCCATTTCGGCAGTTTCTTTCGTATTCAGATAATCAGGGACACATTTGATGTCGTAACCGAATTCCTTGTTGCAGGCCTCAAAAATCGGCAGTTCTACATCTCTTACACCATAACATAAAACCTTCATATCAATACCTCCTATAATGGGAAACACACAATTTGGGCAACCCGGAATGGTTCCGTCTGCCCGCTGATTACATTGTAGCATGGAAAAAAAAATTTTCCAATGTTTTTCGTATTTTGTATACAAATTGCGTGAATATTTTGTGGAAACAAAAAGGCTGCTGCTTCTGCAGCAGCCTCCTGCCCGTTACTTTTCCCTTAAAACTGATAATTTACTCCCACATTCACCTGCCACTTTTTCTGCAGATTCCTGCCAATGCGGTAATCCGTCTGAGAAAGGTAGGCCCCATACTGCCAGATTTTCTGCGTCGTATTCGTCTCTAACGAACCCGTCTTGTAAAGGCGGGTTCATTCCTTCGGCCGCTGACCGTTGACGGGGCTGCCTCCGCAGCCCCTTATCACCGGTTCCTTTCCTTCATAGCCCGGTCGATATCCCGTTTGGCAGCCCGGTCGGCCATGGCCTGGCGCTTGTCATAGAGCTTCTTCCCGGTGGCCAGGGCCAGCTTGCACTTTACCAGCCCGTGGCTGAAATACAACTGCAAAGGCACCAGGGTAAAGCCCTTTTCCTTGGTCTTCCCGATCAGTTTCTGGATTTCCCGTTTGTGCATCAGCAGCTTCCGGTCCCGGAGAGGATCCACGTTGAACCGGTTCCCGTGTTCATAGGGACTGATGTGGAGGTTGTACAGGTACACCTCGCTGGTTTTGGTCACTGCCGCATAGGAATCCTTCAGGTTGGCCTTGCCCTGACGGAGGGATTTCACCTCCGTGCCGGTGAGCACGATGCCGGTTTCATAGGTTTCGTGGATGTTGTAGTCATGCCTGGCTTTCCGGTTTTCTGCGATTACCTTCACTGGCTTTTCCATGTTTCCGATCCCTTCTTCTCCGCCGCCGGCGGTTGTTTTTCTTTTTGGTGGAGCTGCTGTTCCCAGCATTTTCCGTGCCCTGGGGCACCAGCTGACTCAAAGAGGTTTCTTGGCCTTTTTGGGCCGTGTTCTTTTTCTTTTTCCGGTTCCGGCTGCGGCTGTTCTTCTTTCCGAATTCCTTCCGGTCTCCGGATTTCCGGCCGGTGGTGTCATTCCGAAGCTTCCCGGTAGCGATACCGGTCTTGGTCTTTTTCTGCCGTCCCAGTTCCCGGCGCATCTGGTCCGCCGCCTCCGGGCTCAGGCCGGCCAGGACGAAGTCGATTTTCCGTTCCGCCACATCCACCTGGAGCACCTGGATCTTCACCTGGTCGCCCAGACGGTACCGGTTCCCCAGATGCTGGCCGATCAGGGCGTACTGACCCTCGATATAGTCATAATAGTCGTCCGTCAGGCTGGATACATGGACCAGGCCTTCCACCCCGTTGTCCAGTTCCACAAAGAACCCGAAGGAGGACACCCCGGAAATGGTCCCGGTGAATTCCTGACCCACAAACTGGAGCATGTATTCGGCCATTTTCAGATCCACCGTCTGCCGTTCCGCATCGATGGCCCCCCGTTCCCGGATGGAACAGTGGGAAGCCACCAGGCTCAGCCGCTGGGTCCGCTCTTCCGCCTGCTGCCGGGTCAGCCGTTCCCCGTCCAGCTGCCGGCGCAGGAGCCGGTGGACCATCAGATCCGGATACCGGCGGATGGGAGAGGTAAAGTGGGTGTAGAAGTGGGCTGCCAGGCCAAAATGGCCGATGTTTTCCGTCTGGTACACCGCCTGGCGCATGCTCCGGAGAGCCACTGTAGAAATCAGCTTTTCTTCCGGCTTGCCGGCCACCTTGTCCAGGGCCCGCTGGAGATCCTTGGGGCGCATTTTTTCTTCCACCTTCAGGGTGACTCCGAAGAGAGCCATGAGCTTGGCCAGGTTCTGGATCTTTTCCGGATCCGGCAGGTCGTGGACCCGATAGATGAAGGGCCGTTTGTGCTTGGCCATGAACCCGGCCACCGTTTCGTTGGCCGCCAGCATGAATTCTTCGATCATCATTTCCGCCACGGACCGTTCCCGCTTCACAATGGCCACCGGATGCTTCTGCTCATCCAGCAGCACCTTCTGTTCCGGCAGTTCAAAGTTGATGGCGCCCCGGCGTTCCCGTTTCTTGTGGAGTACCTGCTGGAGCCGTCCCATATCTTCCAGCATGGGGACGATATCCACATATTTCTTCCGCAGGGCTTCGTCCTGGTCCACCAGGATGGCCCGTACATCCGGATAGTTCATCCGGTGGTGGTTGTTGATCACACTGGGCGCAATGGTGAAGGAAATGGTCCGGCCGGTTTTCCCGTCAAGGAGCATTTCGCAGGCCATGGTCAGCCGGTCTTCCCCTTCGTTCAGGCTGCAGATGCCGTTGCTCAGTTCCACCGGCAGCATGGGCAGCACCCGGTCCACCAGGTACACGCTGGTGCCCCGTTCATAGGCTTCCTGGTCCAGCAGGGAGTGGGGCTGCACATAATAGCTTACATCGGCGATATAGACCCCCAGGAAGTAGTTGTCCCCCTGTTTTTCCACATACACAGCATCGTCCAAGTCCTTGGAATCCACCCCGTCGATGGTGATGATGTTCCAGTCCCGCCGGTCCAGCCGGTTCTGGATTTCCTTCTTTTTGATCTTCTGCTCCACTTTTTCTGCCGCTTCCTGGACAGGAGCAGGGAATTTGGTGGGCAGGTCGTTGTCTTTGATGATGGAAAGGATTTCCAGGCCGATATCCCCGGGTTTCCCCAGGATCTCCACGATTTTTCCTTCCGCGTTCCGCCGTTCGTCCGGCCAGGTGGTGATTTCCACCACCACCTTTTCCTTGTCCCGGGCTCCGTTGAAGTCCTTCCGGCGCACGTAAATGTCCCGGCCCACCCGTTTGTTGTCCGGGATCACGAAGCCGAATTCCCCGGATTTGCTGAAGGTTCCCACCAGTTTGTGATGGGCCCGGTTCAGGATCCGGATGATTTTCCCTTCCTGCCGGTCGTCAAAGACACTTTTCATCACCCGGGCCATGACCGTATCCCCGTCCATGGCCCCGCTGAGGCTGCTGGCCGGGATGAACAGGTCCCCGTCTTCCGTTTTTTCTTCCGGGATCACAAAGGCAAAGCCCTTGCTGGTCACCTGGCACCGGCCCACCACCAGGCCCATGGCCGCCGGCAGCCCGTAGGTGTTGAACCGGGTCTTCACCACCTGGCCCCGGGTTTCCAGTTCTTCCATCACCGTCCAGAACAGCTTCAGGTCCGCGCCCTTCAAGGCCAGCGCCTGGATCAGTTCATCGGCGGAAAGCGGGGCGGTGGGATGGTCCTTCATGTACCCCAGGATCTTTGTTTCCATTTCTGTATTGATCATTCTCTCTCCTCATACATCAGCTTGCCGTCCGCTTCGGCCGCCACGGTTCCGTCTTCCCGGATTACCTGGCCGGTCATTTCCAGCAGCTGTCCCTTTCGTCTTTTTACTTTGGTGATCACATGGATCCGTTCCCCAATCCGTACCGGCTGCCGGAAGCGGACTTCCAGCCGGGCCGTATAGGCAACTTTGTGTTCATACATATAAGGGTAATTCCCCATGGTTTCGTCCAGCAGGGTGGAGATCAGTCCCCCGTGCATCCGGCCGTCATAGCTCTGGTGCACCGGCTGGGGCACAAAACTGGTGTAGCAGCCGTTTTCGTCGGTGCGGAAGTGGAGATGGAGCCCCATCGGGTTGTCCTTCCCACAGCCGAAACACATGGTATCTCTGTCATTTTCCATTTTCTATTCCTCCAAAAAGGCCTCGATGGCAGCATAAATGGCCTGCCGGCCTTTGTATAATGTCATCACATGCCGGGCCTGTTTTACCCACAGCAGCTGTTTCTGGTCTGAGGCGGCATGTTCCTGGATGTACAGGGCACTTTCCGGGCGCACCGTGTGGTCCGTTTGGGACTGGATGATCAGAAGGGGCTGCCGGACCTTGGGCAGGTATTTTCCCTTCACCGCCTTCAGCAGCCGCACCAGCTGGTGGACCGCTTTGATGGGCATGCACCGGTAGGCCACATTGTACCGGGCAGGAGCGTCGATGGTCCGGGGATTTTTGGGAATGGCCCAGTAGGGCAGCCGGTCCGCCAGCCAGAGGAAGTACACCCGCCAGTCGTAGAGATAGATGGGGGTGGAGAGCACCACCAGCTTGTCCGCTTTTGTCTCTGCTCCGGCATACAGGGTCAGCAGCCCGCCCATGGAAAGGCCGATGACCGTTACCTGGGCGCAGATTTCCCGAAGATGGGCCACTCCCTGCCGCACCTGGGCTTCCCACTGTTCCGCCGTTACCTCCAGCAGATCATGGGGATCCGTGCCGTGGCCTGCCAGGAGAAGCCCTTCCACCGTATACCCCTTCCGGTGCAGGTCCTCCCCCAGTTCCCGGAGTTCCGAAGGGCTGCCGGTAAAGCCGTGGACCAGCAGCACCCCTTTGCCGTTTTGCCCCTGCCAGAAATACGGTTCCGCGCCCTGGAGCATCCCCATCGCCTCCTTCCCCATAGCAAAAATGGCATTACCCTGCCAGGCAATGCCACTGTGAAATGTGTGAACGTTCTTTAATTGCTTACTGCAGGCGGGCAATTGCCACGTTGATAACAGCGAAAATCAGCCCCAGCACAACGGTGATCCGTGCCAGCGCCTCATCCATGTCCGTGGGTTTGCCCCCAAACAGGGATTCTCCCCCGCCCAGACCGCTGAACCCGGCACTTTTGCCAGACTGGAGCAGGATGGACCCGATCAGCAGGACGCTCACGATCACATCAAGAACCATCAATATATCTAAAGCCACAGGTATTCCCTCCACATATCAGATTCTTATATTATAGCCCATACAGAGGCGTTTTGTCCAGAGTTTCTAAACCATAGTATAATTCACGGTGGCCACGCAATGGCCACCGTATTTTTTTCCAATATATACCATATTTCCCGTCAAATTTTTGCCGTTTATTTGCCGTCTGCCGCTTCTAATTGGTCCAATGCAGCTTTACAGGCTTCCATTTTCCCATGCTTTACCAGACGGGCAAAACGCCGAATCAGATCCCATTCATCATCATAGGCACGGAGCTGGTGTTGAGGACGGACGCCCTCAGGTTTAGTCGTACCTTTTGGCCGTCCGGTTTGATTCGGACGACGGCCACCCCATTGCTTTTTATCGGTCATTAAATCACCCCCGCAAAACAGATATGGCACGAATGACAGCATACAGGAGGAAGCAGCCTGCTATCATATGATCATATATGGAAGACCACCGTAAAGCGCTGAGTATAATCAGAATGGTCATAAACACATCAGTGAATTTAAGTCTTTTCATTGATATCATTCCCCTTTCGTGATATGATACCCCTAGAAGGGGTGGGTGGATATCCCCCCACCCTTCGGCTGTCAGTCGCTATCTAAGCAGGTTTTGCAATCTGTCCAGGATTTCAAGAACCCCTGCTATGATAGCGATTATTTTTGCTATTTTATCTAACACATTTTCTCATCCTCCCTTCCTCTTGATGATTTAAGTATACTACTTTCTTGTTTATTTGTCAATGCTTTTAAGCAAAAAAATCACCCGTAAAGCCAGGTATTTCCTAGCCTTACGGGTTTTCTTTTACCACTCCGCCAGGGTATAGGTAATAGCCGCAGCATCCACCTTTCTGCCACTTCGGGTGTAGATCATCCCTTCCCATTTACCAGCCTGGTACCCAATCCCGCCATAGGTTTTTCCGTCTGCTGTCATGATACCGGCTTTTACTTTATGGGTCCGGCGCAGGTTGATTTTATACACATCAACCTTCTGCCGATTGGTGTCGGCCGTGACCACAGTCCTGTCCGTCTTTTCCGCTGCTGCAGCGGGGACGGTTGGCTTGCCTGCCTGGATATCTTTGGCCACCTGCCGGGCTCCGGCTTCCACGTCCGGGGCCTGGACATAGTAGGTAATGCCCGGTGGGGCATCGGATTGCTGCACATGATAGATTTCCCTGGTGATTTCCCTGGCCGTCCCCTGGTCCACGTCCAGTTTCTTCTGGATGGTGGCCGGGTCCGTGGTCTGCTGGTAGTCCAGGACCTTGGGTTCCTCTTTCTTTTCCCGGCCGCAGCCATAGATCAGACCCCCGATGATACAGAGGGCACAGGCTCCGGCAATGGCCAGGATGATTCTCCATTTTGTTTCCTGTTCCATGAAAAGCCACCTCCTAATTTGCGTTTTGAGCTGATTTATTTTTTTTGCAAGTACGTAGTAGCGTATAGCAGAAAAACGGCGTATGAGGCCAGCAGTAGCCCCATACGCCGTTTTCATTGTTTTGATGATTTTATTGGCCCATTTTGGTCTGCTGATAGTCCGTAACACCTCTGGCGATGGCCCGAGCGAAATCATCGTACCCGGTCCGCAGAAGTTCAGCGTCTGCATCGTTGTCAATGAAGGCGGTCTCCACCAGACAGGCCGGCATGTCGGTATGCTTTAACACCATGAGCCCGGGCATGACCTTGACGCCTCTATCTGTGGTGTTGATGCTGGCCACCATCTGCGCCTGGATTTTTTCGGCCAGTCTGGCCCCGTCCGTACCCTCTGCAAAGCACCAGGTCTCAGTTCCCCGGGCATCATGTCCGGCGCAGGCATTGCAGTGGATGGACACAAAAACGTCGGCGCCCCATCCATTGGCATCGTCGCAGACAGCCACCGGGCGGTCAGAGTACTCGCTATCATTGCACAAGTTGTCGCTCTGGAGCATCCGGACCTGGCACCCGGCGGCTTCCAGGTACTGTTTAGCCAGGGCTCCGATCCGGGCAGCTACGTCGCACTCCCGCAGGTCCACATCCCCATTTCCATCTGTATGGATAGCGCCGCTGTCATATTCCAGGTCATGGCCTGGGTTGATGTATACTTTCATTTTCTTCTCCTTCTTTCTTTTCCCAATCGTCTGGTACACCATCCCCATCATCGTCCACCAAGCTTTTCCCGATGAAGCCTACGGCTGCGATGAAGGACACGCCGGTCAAGGTCTGGAGCAACATGTTCAGGGCCGGGAGATCCACCCGCCCCATGGCTGCCCACAGCCAGATCCAGCCAGCCCAGTATAAAAGGATGCTGCCGATAATCAGCAGCATCAGCACGATGACCAGGGCCCGGGGCAGACCCCGGACCTTCATGCGGCCCATGGCCCCCAGCAGGTTCAGCAGTGCCCCGTGGACTCCTTTCATTTTCGCACCATTTCCGCCATGTGGAGTACTTCCTCATGCTTGGCGTTCATCACCCCGTTATCTGCAAGGTGCTCATACACGCCATACATTTCCTGCCACACCTGTTTTTCTTCGGCTGTGGGGGCGGTTTCCTGGAACCGGACGTACATGTCATTGAGCGATGCCCTAAGGATCAGCTGCATCCCTTTCCGTACGGCTCTGAGGCCGGTCACATACGCAATCACATAGCCGGCCAGGCCGCCCAGCAGCAGGCTTACCAGCGTACTCAGTCCTTCAATTACAATATCTTTCACTTTTTCCCCTCCGTCAGCTTGATACGCCGGCCAGGATACCGGCTGTACTTCGTCCCCATATAAGCATCTTCCCCAGGCACATAGAGCAGGTTGAAGCTGTTCTCCCCTTCCTGCAGGGGGATTGCCTGGCCCCCATGGTTGAAATACAGGATTTCATCCTGCCACAATGGGGATTTCCACAGCGTCCCGGTGACGTGCAACACCCGGCCGGTAATCTGGTAATCTTCCAGGGTAAAGGCCCAGGAGTTTTTCCGATCAACCGGATGCAGCTCACCAGGGCCGACATGTTGGACCCTGCTCCAGTCCGTCCGGCTGCTCCGTGGATCCTGCTGTTCCTGGGGGCAGAAGATCTTCACGAATACACCCCGGTGGGTCTTATCCACCTGCACCCAGCCATGCAGCCGGAAAACTTGCAGGAACTCCAGGGGTTTCAGCCCGTAGATCATTAACAGTTCCCGGTAGTTGTACAGCACCATGTCCCCGGCCCTGCCTGTCACCACCTGGGTAGAGGAGCAGGGTGCCAGGGCATCCAGGTCGATGGTCATGGGGTTGCCGTTATGGACGATCTCCAGCCGGCTCCCCACCAGGTCCACCCACAGTTCTTCCTTCTGGCTGCTCTGGATACAGTCCGGGAACACGACGAACACACTGTCCTTACTGTAAAGCATTGCCCAGCCTCCAGACTGCCGGCTCCTTGTCGGCCAATTCCTGGAACCAGGTGTACAGGGCATAGTAGAATTCACATTCCTGCTCATGGTCCAGGCTCTTGTGACAGCCTCCGCCGCACATCCCGTAGACCCTGCACCCCTTGCATTTGGGGAACAGGTAGTCCAGAAGGGCGGCCTGCTGCTCCTGCCAGTTTTCCGGGTCCAGAGGAACATCCCGGATGTAGAAGCAGCTGAACAGCTTGCCCGTAGGACCCACCTTCCACAGATTCCGGTTGAAGCAGTATGTTTCGCCATACTGATAGTTGGCTTCCAGTCGGCGAAACAGGCCATAGAACAGGGCTGTCAGTTCCCAGTTGATATTCCCCGTTTCTTTGAATCCTTCCACCAGCTCCAGGACCAATTCCTTCCATTGCCTCAGCACGCTGGCGTAGTCTTCCTTCGTCAGGGCATAGGCTGCATTGGCTGGGCTGGTGTGGTGCACCAGGTGTGGAAAGAAAGAGATCTTCATTCCTTTTTCCCGTTTCTCCCGGAATTGAGCCAGGATCTTCCGGAAATCGGTATTTCCATGGAAGATCGTGGTGCTGATGCTCAGGTATGGATAATCCACCAGCTTCTCCAACGGGTTGAACCCCCGCAGATCCACATCCCCACCGTCATAGCTCAGGGCAATTCTGAACTGATGCTGCCGAAAAAACGGCAGATACTTCTCTAGATCCCTGCCGTTGGTAGCCACGGCAAAATGGGCACCAGGCACAGCCGCCACCACCTTTTTGATGGTGTCCATGTACAGGGTGGGCTCCCCGCCCATGAACTTCACCGTCAGCGGCCCTTCCCGGGCCATGGTTTTCAGCCGTTCATAAAATTCGGGAGGCAGTCCCTTTGTTTCCTCCGGGTCCGGCTCCCGGTGGCAGTAGGCACAGTTCATATTGCACCGGCTGCCCAGGTAGATGGTCACGCTCTTCATTTCGTCTCACCCACAATCAGGTTGTACTCGTTCCAGACTTCGTACCATTTCCGGCCCAGCTTGATCTTGATTTCACCCGTGTACCCCAGCGGGTAGAACCGTACCCTGGCCACACCATGGTCCAGCCGGACCCGGGTGGCGTTGAGCAGTCCGGCGCTGGCGTGGATCATCACGCCTTCACAGTCCTCCGCCCGGGTCAGGGGACCGGCTGTGGTGTCGAAGTTCCCTTTGTACTTCCGGATTTCCAGTTCCATGTAGTCCTGGCCTTCCGGGCAGACGATGGGCGTAGCAAAATCCCCGTCGTACACCGTGCCCTTCCGGTTGGCCTTCAGCTCCCGGCCATTCACCACCAGGGCATAGCTGTCCCAGAGATTGAACCGGGGATGATCCCCGAATTCAAGGGCCGCCGTGCTGAAGTCAGAAAAGGTATATTCACTGTCCGCATCCACCAGAATGTTGTCCTTGTGGATCTCGAACACCCGGATAATGATATCCCGGCTGGTGGGGGTGATAAGCCCCGTGTCTACCTGCAGAACGTCATAATCTCCGTAGAGCTGGCAGATGTTCTGGAAGTCCATCCGAATGGACACCCCCAGCCGGTTCAGGTCCAGGAATTTGTAATCTGATTGGGAAATCTTCCGAAAAACCTTCACAAAACCGGAACGATGGACCAGGGTATAAGAGCTGTAGGACCGCAGGGCCTTGATGACATCAAAGCCCTCCACCGTCCCGTTCTTGTCTATCACTTCGGTCTTGAGATACATCCCTTTGATGGTGATCTTGACCGCCCCGTCATCCCGGGTGGCCACCGAATCAGAGTTATACAGTACGCTAAGCACGTTCGCCCTCCTTCTTCACATAGATGCCGTAGCCGTCCACGAACACCCCGTCCCCGCTGTCTACCGTCAGCTCATAGCCCGGCTGCGGACTGTCCAGCGTACCCGGTTCCAGGGTATCGTAAAAGCAGGGAGCTTCGCACTGGTAGAGCATTTCTTCTTTGGCGTGGGGCTTGACGGTCTCACCTTCCAGCATCCCGTACCGGGTGGCAAGGCCGGAATCCCGGGAAACCAGCAGGTCCGGATTGTTCTGGAAGCGGATGACCTCCGTCACGTCCGCTTTCTCCACCTTCACCACCCGGCAGGGGCGGTTCCCCAGATTGATGACAATATCCCCTTTCTTGATTTCCTCGATGGCCTTCGGGCCTTCGTTGGTCAATACGTCTCCTTGCACAATCATGTTTTTCCCTCCTTATGGTCATCCCCCATCGCCGGTATCACTTCTGTGTCTTTCATGGCACTGGACGACTGAGCATTGAGTACAGTTGATCGAATGGCACTGACTGTATCTCCACCCCTGACAGGACTGGCAAGTTTGACAGCCCTGGCAACTCTGACAGGTACTTGACTGACAGCTCTGTGTCTGACAACCCTCACAGGTCTGACAGCAGTTGGATTCACAGCAGTCGTTGGAGGCACTGTATTCCAGTCCATTAATGGCGGCCCGAATATCAGCCACATCAGCCGCCAGGATCTTACCTGTAAAGGTCCGCATTTCCAGATGGTTGGCCTCTTTCAGTCGGTTCATCCGTTTCATACCGGCGGCGATGGTCATCAGGTCCGACTGTAGGGCGATCATGTCCGTGGTTTTCACTTTATTTCCTTTATCCATGGCCACCTCCTTCAACTGTCATCACTGCAGCCATTTCTGCAGTCGCAGTCGCAGTTTTTTACATAGTTTAGCTGGCATTTTTGGCAGCGCTGACTCTGGCACCCCTGGCAGCTGGTAGACTGGCAGGTTTTACTTTGGCAGCTCTGGCACCCCTGACAGGACTGGCACTTCTGGCAGAAATTGGTGAAACCGCAGTTATCCACATTCTTGGCGTAGCCCTCCAGTGCTGCAATGGCCGTCTGGAGTTCTGTAATATTGGCCGCCGTCACCTTATCCCCAGCAGCCATAGCCGTCCAGGTAGTCTTGGTGATGGGACCGTTCTTAGCCATTTCCTGCCTCCATGATTTCTTTCCCGTAGGCCAGGGTAGCCTGCAAGATGGGCACGAAGATGGCCTGCCGCAACCGGCACAACCCCTTTTCCATGTTCTCCGGGGCCACCAGTTTGCAGCCACCTTTGCAGGAAGCCACTGCCGGGCACTCCAGGCACTGGGGCCGACGGGCAAAGGTGGTGTCCGTCTTCAGCACCTCGTTGAGATACTTGAAATAGGGATCATAGATGCTCCCAGCCTTATGGCTGGTATTGTGGCAGGGATACAGGTTCCCGGCCAAGTCCAGATTCAGCACGCTGTAGCCGTTGTTGCAGGGGCACCACTGGCGGCTCCAGAAGTCCCCATCCTTGCGCAGATAGCTGTACAGAGCATTGAACCGGCTTTCGATGAAGGCCAGCTCGGCGAATTTCATTTTTCCCTGGCCCAGCCGGTACTTCATGTACCGGTCCATCATGGTCCCCACTTCCCGTTCCACCCTGTCATAGTCCATGTCCAGCAGGGACTTGTCCCCCAGGCCAGTGTCCATGATGGTGTCGTGGTTAAAGGACAGAGGATACCCGTGGATATCGAAATAATCCTTGCTCAGCTCCTGGAAGGCGTCGCAGGCCTCCTGGGGGTAGTTGTAGGCGGAAAGCACAGCGCTTACTCCCAGGTGGTCCAGCTTCAGCAGTCGTTCACGGGTCTTGCTCCCCTTGGCGAACACATCATAGCCCCGGGTCTGCAGCACGTTGTGACCGTCCCAGCTGATGCACACGTAGAGGGGCAGGCTGTTGAACAGCTCCACCATTTCATCCGTGATGGCCTTGCCGTTGCTGATGGTGCTGAACCGGATGCCCTTCACGTCTTTCAGCTTCCCGATGATTTCTTTCATCAGCGGGAAATAGATAAGGGGCTCACCTCCATAGAAGTGCAGCCCCAGTTCCGTCTTTTCGTCGTTTTCCTCCACCACCTGCCGGATGAACCGGTACACGTCCGGATTCACGTGGCCGGACAGGCTCTTTTCCACCAGGGGATGCTGCAGACAGTACCGGCAGTTCATGTTGCAGCCGTTCCCCAGCATCAGGAAGATGGTGTTGATGTTTCTCTTCAAAAAGTCTCCCATGCATTACCTCCCTACCAGGATTTTCACCAGCCGGACATCCTGGCGTGTATCCGGTTCCACGATCCTGCCCACCACGTGGTCCAGGCTGTCTCCTTCCTGCCAGGCTCTCCCCACGCCGGGGATTTCAGAGGGGACTACCTTTGTCCCCACGATTGCCTTGCCGAAATACTTCACGTGGACACGGCCGGCCATGGCCACCGGGATGAATTGCCGGATGTTGGTTTCCATGACACCCTTGCCTTCTTCCACCTGGAGCCCGCCAATAATCTGGGCAAATTCTTCCGAATGAACCCCCACCACGCACAGGCTCTTGTCCGTGGCCTTCACGTACTGTTCCCGGGTGCTAGCTTCGTCGCAGGCGATAATGTCGCCCCGTTCCGTATCTTCACCCCTGGGGAAGAACTCTGCATAGTCGTTATAAACAGCGTTGAACACCTGGGTAGCGGTCAGGGTACCGGTCAGCACCACATTGCCGTTTTCGTCAGTAGAAACATACCGGCTGTCGTTGGTCAGTTCCGATGTTTTAGAAGGAATGGCCGGAAGGTTCAGAAGGTCCGTGTAGCTTCCTGTGGTGGCTACGGTAGCCAGGTCAGAGGATTTGGCATAACCGGAATCATTCGTGAAAGCACTGACTTTGGAGGGCACCGTCGGCAGTTCCTTCTTCGTGGCATACGTCGTCTGAATGTTGTTCCCGGCGGCGTCGGCGGTGGCCTTGACGGCTGTGCCATCTTTGGGCAATGCGTAAATGCCAAAATTCTGGTCATGGAGCATGGTAAGCCATCCAGATGAATTGCCAGTGCCCCAAAAATTCTTCAAAAACATCCCACCACTATGCGGGAAATAGATTCTAGCATTGCCGCCCTGTCCGATTACGCCCAAAGTAACTTGAGTACCATAGTTGTAAGCGTTTGGATGGTCTGTTGCCATCCCTTCTGCGATTGATTGAACGCAGTTGCTTTTCCATTCTTTGGTTTCCTTGTACTGGCCTGCCTCATAAGTCACAACCGCTGGCTTGTTCTTCACATACGCCTTGCTGCTTGTGTCCGTCACATTCCAGTCTGCCTGCACCTGGCCAGTCAAGGCCCCGTTCTTGGCGTCGTTGGCTGCATTGGTCATCTCAGCCTTGGTGGCGTAGGTACTCTGGATATTGTTCCCGGCCGCATCTGCTGTTGCCTTCACCGCCGTCCCCGATTTGTCCAGCTTGGTGCCGATCAGATTGGTGATGGTGGTGGCGAAATTGGGGTCATTGCCCATGGCTTTAGCCAGTTCCTGGAGGGTATCCAGGGCAGCCGGAGAGCCATTCACCAGGGAGGCAATAGCCGCCACAACGAACGCCGTAGTGGCCCCCTGGGTGTTATTGGTCCCGGCCGGGGCCGTCGGAAATGTTACTTTCCCGGTGAAATCTGCCCCGGCCAGGTTGGCCTTCTTGGGCAGGTCATTGTTTACCAGGGCTGTATACTTATCCGCTGCCGCCTTGGCGCTGGACGCAGCATCGGCTGCACTGGTGGAAGCCTCGCTGGCCTTAGTGCTAGCCGTAGACGCACTCCCTGCAGCCGCCGTGGCACTGTTTGCTGCTGCCTGGGCACTGGTCGCTGCCGCACTGGCCTGGTCACTGGATGTTTTGGCACTGCCCGCCGCTGCCGTAGTGCTGTTTGCCGCAGCTGTCGCACTGGCAGCAGCAGCCGTGGCCTTGTCAGAGGCTGTCTTTGCGCTGGCCGCCGCTGCCGCAGCACTGGACGCAGCCTGGCCAGCACTGTTAGCAGATGCCGCAGCCTTGTCGCTGGCAGTTTTGGCGCTCACTGCTGCGTTGTTGGCGCTGGTGGACGCTTCTCCCGCCTTTGTGGTGGCCGTCTGGGCACTGGTGGCTGCAGCCTGGGCCTGCAGGCTTGCCGTGTTGGCACTGGCGGCCGCCGCATTGGCTTTCAGGCTGGCGGTATTGGCGTTGTCATTGGCCACCCCGGCCCAGGTCTTGGCACTCTTGGCGTCCTTCACCCCGTCCGGTTCCTTGTCACTCTCAGCCCATTGCCGGGCCACATCGGACCAGGTCTTGGCACTCCGGGAGCCGGTGGTATTATCCGGGGCCGTAGTGCTTTCTGCCCATTCTTGGGACACATTGGACCAGGTTTTACTGGACCGGGTGCCTTCTCCGGCCGGGGCCTGGTCACTGTGGGCCCAGGCTTCCGCCAGATTCTGGGATTCTTTAGCCCGGTCGGCGGCCTGTCCTGCTTTGTCTGCGTATGCCCGGGCCTGGTCGGCCCCATAAAGCTCGCCGGAAGCAATGGTTCCTTCTGTCCCCTGGACCACTTCGATTTCCAGGGTCTTCTCATTATTCGACATTATGCGCCACCCCTCTGATGATGAAGCTGGCCGGGAAGAAACAGGTGATGATGTTGCCCGTCTTGCTGTTGATGATGGCCACATCATAGACGTAGGTGCCGGGCTGAAGGTTATTCAGAGCCCCCTTGGGCACTTTCACTGTCACAAAGTCGCTCCCCGTATTATAGAAGCTGTCCGTATAGACCACTTCATTGGAATTGGTGGTGGCCTTGATGGAGAACACCACCTTGTCATCTGTATCCAGCTTGTAGTTTTTGAATTTGAACTTTAAAGAAAAGGTGTCACCCTGGGATACCTCGATATTCAGAGCATCGTCGATTGTAATCATGCTGCCTCCTTCTCAGGGCCCGGTATCATCACTGCACCCATCGCTGCAGTTGCAGTCACACTCTCTTACCGTCCTCACGAATTCAGTAGAACTGGAAAGATTGATCAGCTTCTGTAGGATTTCCCGCAGGGAATAGGTGCCAGCCGGGATACCCCGGTGTCTCCGGAACTTTCCGCCGTAAATCGGTTTCTTCTTGTGGGAGCTCCCCTTGGGCGAGCTCCCCTCCTGGGAGTCCCAGCTGTTGGGTGCCGTGCTGAGGTTGGTTTCCCGGTCAGCCTGCTGACTGCCAGTAAACGGAATCTGCAGCTGGTCCGGCAGCCGGCTGTCAATCAGCGTCCCCATGCCCCTGTAGGATACCGTGATGGTCTTCCCGGCATCCTCCGCGTTGAACAGCAACTCACCCCGGTTCCAGTTGGGGTCGCCGGTCACGTTGGCCCGATAATCCGGGAAGAACTGTCCCTGCTCAGGGGTTGCAGCCACTTCCGTCATGGCCGTCCCATTGCAGGTCACAGAAAGGGACGTTGGTTCCGTTTTCTGGGGCACCTCCAACAGCCGCACCGTAAACGGGCTGGTTGTCGGAATCTGGTGCCGTTCCCCACTAATATTGTGGATGTCCAGCACGTTGTTCCAGGGGTCCAGGCGATAATCGTATATCATGCTCTCACCTCCTTACTTGTGCAGCTGCTTGATGGCCGTAGCCTGGGCCTGTTCCAGGTTCTTGGCGTTCCGCTCCACCCCGGCCAGGTACTGGTCAACGGTAAAGGGCGGCTCGCCCAGGGTCATGTCGCAGCTGATTCCCTTATCCGGGGAAACGGTATATTTCAGTTTGGTGATAGGGTAGTCATGGACATCTCCGGACAGGGTCCGGATCTCTGCCATGCCCTCGGTGGTCATATGACGCACGTTGAAGGACCCGTCCACCAGCGGGTATTCCAGGCTGACGCCTTTCACCGTAGCCGATTTGATGGGATCCTTGTACTGGGCAATGTAGTTGTCACTGTAGCGCTGGGCATCGGCCACCGCATAAGCAGACGGCAGGGATAGCACCTTCATCCGATACCCATATTTCTGGATACTGGCATCATCCTTGGCCACGCACAGCCATTGCTCGCCCTGGTCGTCCACATTGCCGCCCTTAGTCCGCACCCAGTTCACAACCTTGTCCACGTTCCAGGTGGGGCTGTAGCTGGTGATATGCTTGCCGACAGTCAGCCGGGCCTGTTCGTTGATTTCCTTCACCCGGGGCTTGAAGTAGATGTTCCTCCGTTCGTCCACCCCATAGACAAAGTCCGTGGCAAATTCCGACAGAGTCTTCAGCGCATCCTTGATGGTCACCCCGTCGAACACGATCTTCGTACAGGTATAGCCGGCTTTCTCTATCTTGATATCGTTGAACACAATATCAAGATGCTTTTCCGCTTCCACCGCAATGTCTCGGACGATATCACCCGGGTCCATGTTCTCGTAGGTCTTGAAGATCAGGTAGCTGGACAGCTGGTTATAGTAGCCGTAGCCCTTGAAGGTGTAGGTGGTATCCGTGGTCCCTTTCACCGGCCGGTTGATGATATAGCCGGAATACCAGGGAGAACGGTCCCCGAACAGGTGGATATCAATGCGCTGCATGTAATCCAATTCCGCATTGCTGGGCAGCTCATGGAAGGTCAGTTCCACGTTGCCGCAGCCGGTTTCCCCGATTTCGAACGTCACCTTGGACAGGGCGTTATGCTCTGCCCCGGACCCGAAATAAGCCGTCTTGGTACCGCTCTTATTGTAGGCAATCACAGTAAATTGGCCAGGGTAAAAGTCAGGGACGGAAGTGTCAATGCTTCCTGCCCCGCCCTGGTCTGGGCCCGCATAAATCAGATGGCCGAAAAGGCTTCTCCCGAACATCGTACTCATACGAACCACCTGTTGGTAAAGCTGATTTCAATGGTCCCTGCGTCCCCTGTGTAATAGAACAGGTTCTTGCCGGGTTTCACGTGCAGGAACTGCCCAGAGAACGTATTGATGCTATTGGCCTTGTCCCGCCATACGGTCCCTGCATCCCCGTTCACTGTCACGGTGGCCGGAGCAATCAGCAGGGCATCTGACAGGCTGAATTCCTCTTTCGCCTGTTTGTGGTAGATGTGGATTTTGGCCATGGACTTCACCGGGATGAACCGGAACGTCAATGGCGTGTCCACGCTGCCCAGGTTGTCCACATAGATTTCCGCATTCTCCACCGCTCTGGGAAACACTTTGGTGATCTTCGTAGTGTGCCCTTCATAGCGGAACGGGTCCGCCAACAGCAGGGAAACCGTAATCTCACTCCACCGCTGTTGGAAGCCCTTCTGGTATTTGTGGGTGATCTTAGAAACGCCGGCTACCCGGAATTTCCGGTCGGACCGTCCCACATACAGGTCATAGTTGGTCTGGCAGAAGTAGGTGTAGGCCGTATTCAGGGCATAGTCATGATCCTGCTCCGTAGCACCGTGCATGAAGAATTCCACCTTGATGGTACGGCCGGAAATCCGGCCATCTCCCACTACGTTGCCGCCGTGGGAGAAAGCCTTGTCCTCCAGCTTATTCCGGAAGGTGTAGGCCCCTGCATCCGAAATGGACCACAAAGCCGGCAGGGAATACTCCGTACCGGCACTGGTCACAATCTTTAGTTTGGTGTCCTTCAGGACGTGTCTTGCTAGCTGCTTCATCA
Organism: Acidaminococcus fermentans; assembly: GCF_009696675.1. Taxonomy (GTDB): domain Bacteria; phylum Bacillota; class Negativicutes; order Acidaminococcales; family Acidaminococcaceae; genus Acidaminococcus. Next base: position 35,831 of record NZ_VULN01000010.1, read on the forward strand.
CGCACCTCGCAGTCCGGCCAGGACCATGTCATTGAAGCCACCGAACAGGTCGTCTTCATCATCCCGGGAATTGATGTTCCCGTAGATGTTCTGGGTGGCCACCACGGTATTCTGCCGGTTGTCGTCCCCACCGCCGAACAGTTTGTCCAGCAGGCTGGGCTTCAGCGGCAGGACTGCCTCGTCATACCGGCCTTCCCCGATCAGGGCAGCCGTCGGGCCAGTGACCACACCGCCCGTGGCCATGCCAGGGAGCTTGTCCAGAAGGCTGGTATCTCCGATTTGAATAGCCGGTCCCGTGCTTTTGGTGGTGGTTTCCTGAACGCCGCTATTCGTGTCACCTGCCCCAATGCCGCCTTCTTTTCCTTTGAAGACGGCCTGCGCAGCTTTTGCAATCGTTCCAGCAGCGAAAGCGGCTATGCCCATCTGTTTGGAAACTAAAGCACCTGCTCCAGCCGCCCCTGCCGGGTTGGCCGCAATGACGGCTGCTGTGGCCACGCTGGCCATAACAGTTGCTTTGGCAGCGGCAGCTTCCGTTTCAGCTGCCGTATTCTTCATTTCCTGCTTGTGCCGGTTATTCCCCAGTCCCATAGCCATGATCCATCCGGAAATCACCTTCTGGATGACTCCCTGGATCAGCTGTTTCAGGAGGGTCTTGGCCAGATTACTCATGACTTGGCTGAACTTCTTACCCTCCACCACGCACTGGGCAATTCCGGATGCAATCCCGTCCTGGACCTGCACCGCCATGTTGGTCAGCATGGTCTGCATGTACTCACCCCAGCTGACGGAAGCCAGCATCAGTTCGTCCATCCACACCCGGCGCTGTTCGGCCAGGTATTGTTCATTGGCCAGGGTCGTAGCATAGCTTTGGCCGGTAATTTCGTCCTTGGCCGTCATCTGGGCCAGGAAATCGTCCAGTTCGGTGGCCATCATGGCCTTTTTCTGGGCATATTGTGCCTCAGCTACCTGGGTTTCGTAAGAGCCCATCTGGTCAACCGCTTGCTGTTTGACCTTCTGCCGGGCTGCTTCTGCCTCAGCGTCAATGTTGGTGATGGCATCCTGGGTTTCCTGGGCTGCAGCAATGGCAGCAGCTTTCTCCTTTTCGTATTCAGCGATCCGATTCTGGGTCTGCAATTGAAGCGTTTTCAACGCTTCGGCGTCTTTGGCATCCCCATTCCCAGAACTGATCTTCTCCTGGAGTTTGGCAATCTTTTCCTGATTGCTGGCCATCTGTTTCTGGAAGGCCAGGGTCTTTTCCCCGCCTTCCGTGTACTTGGCCGCATCCTCCTGGGCCTTTTGCCATTCCTCATGGAATTTGGCCTGGGCCTCGTTGATTTTCAGGATCTTCTGCTTGGTTTCATCCAGGATTTTGGTATAGGCGTCCACGTCTTTGGGTTTGGTCGTGTCAGAGAAGGATTTCCGGGTGTTGTACACCGGGTTCTTCTTGTTGGCATCCATGCTCACGGCATCTTCCACAGCCCCTTGTACAAAGCTGGAGATTTTAGCAGATTCTGCAATGGATTGACCAATAGACCCCAACACAGCTTTTTTCAAAGGTATTACAGCCTCCGGTCCTGCTTCCCCGACAACGGCTGGAGTACCATGTTTCAGCTGGCCGCCATTGGCCAGGGCCGGAATTCTTCCACCAACGACACCGCCGGTGGCAAAACTGCCGAAGACACCGCCCTGGGCATAGCCATCAGGCATAACACCAGGTGCATCATGAGAGCCTCGAATAATTTTGTTTACCACAAAATCAATGGGATGAGAGCAAAGCTGTACAAAGCCTTCCCATAAGCCCGTTACAAACTTGATGGCGCCACCAATTACACTTCTTATGTCTTTACCAATATTTTCAAAATAAGGAGAAACTGCATTGTAAACATTCGCTACGACATTAATCAGGGCTACAAAACCTTGGACAAGCATAGTAAGCGCAGCTACGGCAACCATCACAGCTGCTTCAACTATGGGACCGATACGTTCCAAAAGGTCATTCACCATTATAAGAATGGCCGTAATATCAAGGTCTGCAAAAGCATCACAAATCTTTTTCCAACCAGATGCCACAATATCGCAAACATTTCTTGCTGTATTTCCCAAATCCCAAAAAACAGCCAGAAGCTCGGGGCTGACAGCGCTCACTTGGTTTAAAATCGCCTGCCCAATCCCGACGCTAGAGACGTCTTTTTTGACTTGTTCCAGCCCTTCTCGGAATTTAGATATTACATCTCCCCAACCGGTTAAAATCCCTGTAAGATTAAACGACTTACTGATAATATCTCCAATTCCAGCCATGCTGTTGGATATGCTTTCCTGTAAGTTGGAAAAAGCGGCCATCAAGGTACCATTCATTCTGGCTGTAGCCCCTTTAGTCCTCTCTTCGATTGCATTCCATAGCTCATTAATAGCATCTTCCCCCAGCTGCCCCGCTTCAGACATCTTCCTGAGTTCCGCCACCGACAACCCCATATGATCTGCCAGCAGCTTCCAAGCGGGGATATTGGCATTGGTCAACTGCAGCATATCCTGCCCATTGATTTTCCCGGCTGCCGCCATCTGGCTCAGCGCTAGTGTAGCAGAGCCGATTTGCTCAGAAGTCAGGCCAAAGGCAGACCCCAGGTCCACAATCTTTGTCATCTTCCCGACAGCCGTTTCCGCATTGTCTCCCATGTTGACCCATTGACGGGCCAGAGGAATCAATTCGTTGGTATCGTAGGCAGACTGTTCGCCCAAGGCTCGCATTCCGTTGATCAGCTTGTCAGTTTCCTCGGAAGAGCCCAGGACGAAATCCAGGCCTTGCCGCAGCACTTCCATATTCGCCGATGCTTCCAGGGCTTTTTTGCCCAGGCTGGTAATGGCGCCAACGGTAAAAGCTCCGGCAATCATGCCCTTGATTTTCCCAATGGCACTGGCCAGGGCATCTGTATCAGCCTTGGTCTGTTTCAGGCTCTGCGAAGCCCTCTGGGCTCCGTTGGCCAGCTCCGGCATGCCTGCATTGCCAACCTTTTTGCCACTCAGTTCATCCACAGACCGGGTGACTTGCTTGATGACGCTCAGGCAGCCGTTGGCATCAGCCTTCAGCGTTACAGTAATTTCATGGTCGCTCATGTTTCAGTTTCTCCCTCCTTTCTTCCTCAGCCTTGGCCATGGCCAGCCATTCGTCCTGTTCCTCCTGGGCCGTGGCCGTCCTGAAGTCCTCCGGGAGGAGTTTTGCCGGAGTCACCGGGCGTTTCGGGGATCGGTAGCCGGCATTGATCACCGGGATGGTGATGAAAGAGGCGGTGAACATCCGCTGGTTCTTCATCCGCACCCCATAGCCTTCAATCCGCCTCTGGATTTCCCAGGGCGTGGCCTGTCCGATTTCGTCCCCGGTCATGCCCAGCTCCCCGTAGCAGATGGGAAGGATCAGCCCCACATATTCGTCAAAGGACGTCCAGGGGGCTGATTTCCCCTCTACACGTTTTTTTCGGTCTTTTCCTGTTTGGCTTCTTCTTTTTCTTCCACCAGGTCCTTGCTCTTCACCTTCATGGTCTTCAGCATCTCATTGGACTGTTTCACCCCGAAGATGCCGGAAACCGCCAGGGTAATGAAGAACACCGCTTCGGCCTGCTGGATGCCTTCTTCCAGGGAAATAGCCTCGATGACCTTCCCCGCTGCCTTGGATTCTTCCTTATCTCCGGCTGCAAAGAGCATGATCCGGTAGGCTTCCATGAGAGCAGCCAGAGGCATGGTGTTGTGGACCTTCTGGAAGTCGAAATAGGATTTCCCGCCAAAAGCAACAGCCTCCAGCTCCTGGAGGCCGTTGATGGTCAGACGGAAATGATAGGTTTTCTTGCCGGCTTTGACCCAGACAATCCGGGTCACTTTGTTATATGTAATATCCATGGATGTTCACCTTATTTCCCCGTTCCGGTGGTCGTAGTAGAAGCCGCAGCCGTGGTTCCCACAGAATCCACGCTGGTCAGTTTCTCGTAGTATTTCGGCGCCCCGATGCCTTCCAGCTTCAGAGAGAAGGTGGCAATGTCATCGTGGGGCGTTTCGTCGCTCAGTTCCGTGATGGAATACCAGTTCCGGTCCGCCGTCTTGTTCTTGCTGTCGTACCGGCAGATATCCACCGGTTCCCCGGCATTGAAGGCATCACGCAGGGCCTGATAGGCTTCGTCCCCGCCGACGATGTTCCCTTCCACGCTCAGTTCAGACGTTTTGATGCCAGGATATTTTTCACCCCAGCCGCCGCTGGTCTTGTCGCTGGCGTCGATGGAGTCAGCGCTCAGATCCAGGTCACCGGATTTCTGGCCACCGATCATGGCCCACTTGGGAGAGGCTTCCGTAGCACTTTCCCCGAAATTCAGGTATACAAGTACATATTTGCCTTCCAGCTTGGTGTGTACCGCCGCCAGTTTGGCACGAACTTTGTCTGCCATTTTCATTCCTCCTTAAAAACAGGCTTTCACATTGTAGACAAGGACGGCAGCACCGGGGTTTCGGCCCCGCTGCCCCTGGGCAATGCCGAATTGGATGGTATCCACATGGCCGTCCATGACGTCCGTCCCATTAAGGGCCTTCCGGACCTTCATGGTCAAATCTTCCAGCCGCAGGGCTGACTGATCGGGCACAATTATGGTCACATTGAAGGCAATGGTTCCTTCCTCGTCCACTTTGTCCTGTCCGTTAAATTTGATGTTGTCCGCTGCAATGGTCCCGGTGGCAGATGCCCCCAGGGCTGGGCCTTTCACTTCCTCCACCCAGGGAATTTCCGGGACCGCTTCCTCCAATAGCTCACGGATGGCAGCCGAATAATCGTCTATCCCCGGTAAATATTCACCGTTTTCGTCCATGGGCTGCCTCCTTTTTCCGTTTCTCCGCCGTTGAAGTCCGATGCTGTCAGATCTTTCAAGAGGCTCTTGGCCTGATCGTCATACAGCTTGTACTTCCGTTCATAGATGTCATCCTGCCGGCTGCCGGAATAGCTGCCGATCTGCACCGTGGGGTCAGTCCCCACCAGTTCCAGGCAGCAGGCCCGGCAGGCTTCCACAATCCCGTACCGCTTCAGCAGGTTGCTGGGTACGATGGCAGCCTCGTCCACCCCGTAGGTGGCTGCCAGCCGCACGATTGTTTCATTAGCCAGTGCCAGGTTCCCGGCCGTGACCCGTCCTTTCAGGATGGCGTCCGTAATGTCTTCTGCTTTGATCAGATCCATAAAATCACCCCATCCCCAGTTTCTCGGCTGCCTTCTTGAACCGGCTGATGATGGCCGGTTTTTCCTTGTCGAAGGCGTTGAAAATGAACGGATCTGCCTGGATACCTTTCACCTGGGAGCGCTTTGAGAACACGAACTGCCCGCCCTCGGACCAGCGCAGCACCGTCTTGCTCCGTGGCACGATGGTATGGGAACGGGTGCCCTGGTGCTGATAAACAGCATGGGGCAGGGTCGTGTAGACCGTTCCCGCCAGATGGTCGCCGCTTCCTTCCACAGTGGTGTGGATGGAGCCTTCGGCCTGGCCGGTCCGGGAGATGAACTTATGTTCCTCCCGGGCCCGTTCCTGCACATCCCGTACCGAAATGTCCATGGCTTCCCGCAGCTGCTTCTGGACTTCTCCCGGCGCCTGCCTCAGCTTCTTGCTTAAGGCATCAGCCCGGAACGATACCCTGACCATGATCAGGGCGTAACGGTTTCAGCCTTGGGGTTGGTGTTCAGGGTCACCAGAGCTTTCGGCTGCACCACCAGGGACCCATAGACCAGCAGGCCACGGACTGCATCGCTGAAGTCTTTTTCCAGCCGCAGAGATTCCGTCTTGATGATCTGGGTGGCCATGGAGATTGCCGCATTGGTACCGGCCATAACGGACGTGGTATCAGTGGATTTCACATAGGCCAGGTTGTTGGATTCATAGATCTGGAAGCCAGCTGCAGAACCCACGTTGCCGGTGGTCAGACGGCTTTCCGCCGCTGCGCTGCCGGTCCCAACGAAACGCTGGTCCTTCTGCAGCAGTCCATACAGCCAGGGCGGGATCACCAGCCAGCGGCCGATCCGGGGCACGTTGTTTTCGTCCAGCTTGGTACCCATCTTCACGATGGTTTCGTAAGCCTGTTCCGGGGCTTCCATGTCCTTCAGGGTCAGGATGGTGCCGGCTTCCTTGGCGTGGCCGGCTACCCGCTGATCGATTACATCACGCAGGGCGTAGGAGGCCCGTTCCAGGCTCCGGTCCATCAGGTCGATGTTGGCCTGGGCGGCGTCCACGTCGTTCACCTTCAGGGCGAAGTATTTCTGCTGATCGATGACCAGTTCAGTGGGGGTTCCGTCGGTGTCGTCATACACCAGATCAGTGCCTTTCTTATAATCTTTGATGGTTACGTCAGCGATCTGGTTGATCTTCACCCGGTCGCCCAGGTTCTTGATTTCCCCTTCATAATCCCGGTTCACCAGGTTGCCCAGGACCAGGTTCTTGTCCAGGTGGTCCAGCAGTCTGGCAGACCACAGGGCAGGGATAAAAGTGCTGATTGCCATAATTCATCATCCTTTCTTCATGCTGTCTTTGATTTCATTCCAGTGTTCGTTGATCTGTGCCGGCGTCATGCCTTTCAGATCGTCCATGGTATACACCTTCTTGGGGCTTCCGGCACTGCCGCTTCCGGCGCCGCCTGCGGCCGTGTTCTTCACAGCCCAGGGATTGCCGGCCAGCCAGCCGTTCACGCCCTCTTCAATGGAAACCGTCTTGTCCCCGGCCTTCATGCCCAGGGAATCGTCATCTCCAACCACAACCTGGTCAGAGAGCAGCTTCACAAAGGCGTCCGGATTCAGGGCGTTCCCTTTGGCCAGGGCGGCCTGCAGTGCAGCATGCATTGCCGTGTTGATCCGCTTCGTGTGTTCCGCTTTGGCTTTTTCTTCAGAGGCAGCATATTTGTCCGTCAGCTCCTTCACCTGGTTCTGCAGGGTGTTGATCTGGCCGCCCAGAGATTCCGGGTTCCCCAGTTTTCTCACTTCGTCGAAGAGAGTCCGCATGTTCAGCAAAGATTCCTCCGGATTCTTGCTTTCCCGGATGCCAAGGGCGTCCAGCACCTTGTTCCGGTCCACCCGATAGGCTGCGGCTTCATTCCGGGCGGTGCTGATAATGGACTGAAGATCAGCCACCATAGCACCCCCGTTGTCAGCCTTGCCAAGGGACTCGAAGATTTGTTCCAGTGTGTATGCCATGTTTGTTCCTCCTGCCCGCCTGGGGCAATTGATTTATATAGACCGGCGCCTGGCCGATGCTATCAGGGTAATAAAAAAGCAGGCCCATAAGGTCTGCACAGGGTAATGTATGGGTTATTGGTTGGAATCGAAGTCGAAGGGGACAAAGTCACTCCGCTGGATTTCATATTCCAGCACCACTTCCCCATCCTCCTTCGTGATGGCCACATCGTTTTCCACGTAGGATTCCAGGGTGTGGCCATTAAATACCCGGGTCTGGTAGCAGGTGGGGTTCCGGTCCGTGATCTCGGTGCCAGGGTCTCCCACAATGTCCCGGATGTCGGCGGCAAAAGCCGTACCCGTAATACCGGCCACCAGGGCCATCGTCATTGCAATCGCTTTCAGGTTCTTCATTTCGTTCTCCTCTCTTTTCAATGCATAAAAATAGCAGACCTGATGGTCTGCCAAAAAAGCTATCTAATTTTAGGTATAAGAAAAGCCCGCTGCTGGAGCAAGGGGCTTAATAGTAATCAATATTCGAAGGAATGTTCTCGATGGTTTTAATATTTCCTGATTGTTTGCATCTGCTAATTATTTTCCCTTTATGACAATGGTTACACCATATTGCATTAAAACCCATTTTTTCCTTTTTATCAATCAAAACAAATCCTGACTCCAACTGAGTAGACCCACAAGAAGGACAATGGACATGATGACAACCTTCTTCCAATGCCATCATTTCATCTACCCATTTCATGATTTTTTCCCTCCAGTTTTTATTTTAAAGAAAAACGCTTCGAAGCGATATGCAACCTTTTCCATCTCTACTCTATGGTCTTGTACATAAACAGACCCGTACTTCTTGAACTGCATTACGTGACAATTTTCATGAATTATTGTCCTTAATAATTCTGTTTCGTTAGAAAAAGCCAACGGGAACAAATCTATTCTTCCAATATTTCTAGGGTCTGCTGAACCATAATATTTTTTTCGAACAAGCCCTCTATCTCTTTGTATTTTATAAATAATCCCATGAGTTTTCAAGTTATATTTTCGACAAAGAGCCTTTACCGACTTCATTGTCATCAAAACATCAAGTCCAGAAAAATTTTCGATATTATTTTTCTTTCGGTTTAGAAGTCGATACAGCCGGCTTTCCTTCTTTTCAAACACCGGGGAAATATTCCTTGCCTTCTCCATCCACCCGGCCCTGCCGGCTTTCCATTCCTGTTCTCCTTTCACTCCCAGGATGGCCTGGCGGATATGCAGCGGCTGCCGTTTCAACCAGGCATTGCCACGGCCTTCCACGTTGTCAGACCGCTTTTTGCCTTTCAGCTCGCTGGCGTACACCGGAGCATAGTGGCACAGGCAATGGGGATGGGCCGGGTTCACCGGAGCCTGGTCTTTTGGGAAAACTCCTGCCCCCAGACCATACAGATCCGCATGGGCGTACATGTCGCAGATGTCCTCTGCTGGGTGCCGACTGCCCAGCTTCCACCGGTAGGCCACAACGCTGTCATTCTCCCCGTAGCGAGCAATAAAAGCGTCATACCGGGCCCTGGCGGCTTCTGTTCGGGCGATCCGTTCGGCCACATACCGGCTTTTCTCCTGTATGGCGTTCTGGAGGGCCCTCTGGGCAGCCTTTTCACTGCCGTGTTCCAGTTTGTCCATGAGCTCCCGGAGGGAGGTTCTGAAGTGATTGTAGGTTGCTCTGTCATCCACCAGATCATCCGCCTGGTATTTTACCTTTCGGATGGCCCGCTGGAGGTCTTTCACCTCTTCCTGAGAAAGGTTCTCCCGGCTTCTCCGGGTCCACCTGGTCAGTTCATCCAGGTACTTGGGCAATTCCTGCTGCCGGACCACATGACCGCTTCTGTACCCATCATAGAGGGCCTGGGCGGTGTCCTTCACCGTCTTGTTCAGGTGGATCTGTTTCCGCACCGTGGTGATCACATCGTTCAGCATGGTGTTGCTGGCTCCATGGATTTTCTCCGACAGGGTCAGCCCGCTGCCGTCCCAGGGATTGGACAGGGCTTCCAGCAGGGCAGCCGCAGGCAGGTCTTTGGCCATTTCTTGCCCCAGGGCATCCTGGGCCGTGCCAACAATCACGCTGGACACATTGGCCTGCAGCCATTCCTCCACGCCGTATTCCTTGAATACCTGGCGGATGGCTTCCTCCGGGCTCTTGCCCTGTTTCATGAGAATCTCAATGCGGGCCTTCATCATCTGGCCCTGGAATCCATATCGTTTGGAAAAGGCTTTCAGCTGCCGCTGCAGTTCGTCCATGGTTCACCTACTCTTCCGGTGGTTCCTCTTCGTCCTCTGGTTCAGGCGGCTCCGGTGGTTCAGCTGGCTGTGGCGGCTCGTTATAAGCCGGCTCTGTCTCCTGCTTTTCAATGTCGGCAATGATGGCATCGAACCGGTCAGCAGGCAGCTCCGGCACATAGGCCGTCAGCACCTGTTTGGCCACTTCCACCTTGATTTTGTTGGTCAGCTGCATATCCAGCACAGCCTGGGCGTTCTTCAACTCTGTGGCCACGTCCGTGATGCCGAAGTCATTGGAGTAGGTCGCCGTGTATTCCAGGTCCAGACCCATCCATTTGGCCACCAGGGCCAGAATCTTCTTTTCCGCTGCCGCACACCGCTTGGCAAAAGCGGAAAGGCGCTGGTTCGTCCGTTCGAACTCCCACTGCCGGCTGATGCCGCTGGCCTCCTGTTTGGTCGTGGTAGAGAACGTCAGGCCGGAAATCCGGTACATCTCTTCCACCATGTTCTTGATCTGGTTCTGGATCAGCGCAGCCGGATCGCTGGGCGGGGAAATGAACCCGGGCTGGAACCGCACCGTGTCCCCGTCGTAGCAAAGGGCATTGTTGTTCCCGATGATCAGGTCAGAGGCTTCCTTGCTGGGGAATGTCAGCAGCGGGAACGTCTGGTTCCGCAGGATCTCCGTCAGCCAGGAACAGTGATTGTACAGGCTGCAGGCAATCCCGGCGATGGGGTACAGCTCCGGAGTGGGATTCAGTTCCCCGTTCTTCACGTGCTGGCTGGGGAACCACACCACCGGGACTTCTCCCAGATTGTGATCACCGGAAGAGACCATCTGCCCATTCTCATAGACTGCCCAGCGCCGGGTGTTGAAGTATACCGTCCGTTCCTTGTCGTCGCCCATGGTGCTGCTCACCGCCGTATCCCGGAACTTGATGGACAGCACCCGGCCGTTCTTGTCGATACTCACGCCTTCCACCCGGTCCGGGTCCAAGGTGTACGCATACGGGAATTTCCGCTGGGCCAATGCTTCTCCCATGGAAGCCGGCAGGTCCATGGCCTGGAAATTCTCCACAACGATGAAAACAGCCCCGTACAGCTTTGCCGACAGGGCCGCAGCCTGCATGAAGCTGTCCATGTCATTCCCGGCTCCATCCACATCTTCCAAGAACGCCTCTGCCACCGGGCTGGCCGTTCCGGTCCAGTCCCGCAGCGGCCGCCGCTTGAAGATGGGATTCACCAGGGCGTTCACGATCAGGGAAAAATGGTTCAGATAATAGGCCGTCTGCTGACGGTCCCGGTAATTCTGATCTGTTTCCCTCTTGTGGGGGATCAGGTACGCACCCCGGTAGCCGCCGTCCCCATAGTAGGAGTCCCGCATAAGCCGGTACATATTGCCGGTGGGGCTCAAATAAAAATCTCGTTCGCTCATAATCTCCCTCAATAATCAAATCTGGCCGAACGGATGGTTGTCCGTACCGGCATTACGCCGCTGCACCCATAGCGCACAGCGTCGATGGCATGGTTGTCTTTGTCCGGGTAGGCGCTGATGTATTGTCCTTGCCTATTTTGTTCGTATTCGTAACAGACAAATTCTTTATAAGTATTAGGGCACCTATTCTTATCTATAAAGATGTGAGCCCGTGATTGAAGCCATTTGATTCCATAATCAACACTGTCTGGACCTTTCATTGCTCCAATGGCATTCAGCCCCAATCCTTTAAGCTCCTTGATGGACTTGGGTTCTGCAGAATCGCACCGCACCAGCTCACCGGGCAGGATTACCTGGGAGATTTTTCGGGCTGCCTGGGGATTGGTCAGTTTTTGTTCATAGACTTCCCCCCAGATATATAAATCTTCGTGTTTAGCATCGTAATGCATGGCCACAAAGGCCAGCGGATCCACAGCGAACCCGAAGTCCAGGCCGAACAGCCGGCGGTCGAACTGCTGCAGCTGCTCGCTGCTCATGGCCAGGTCTTCCACATTTTCGAAGACCGCCCCGCCGGTCCCGGTGACTTCTCCCAGGTACTCATGACGGTAAGCCGTTTCGTTCCGCTCTTTGAGCTTTCCAGCTTCCTGGAGGAACTGCTCCCCCAGCCATTCCGGCGGCACCTGAAGATAGGTGGAGCGGTGCACCAGCCGGTCAGGATCATCCATCAGGATTTCCTCATTCACCCAGTTGCTCCGGCTCTTGGGCGGATTGTACGTGCAGAACACCCAGTACTGGGCCCCGCCACGCAGAAGGGACTGGCACAGGTTGCGGATTTCCTCCATGCCGCTGAACTGGTCCAGCTCTTCCAGCCAGACAATGCCTACATAACCGAAAGGCAGCTTGATGGATTTCACCTTCATGGGGTCGTCGCAGCCCAGGAACAGGATCTTCTGCCCGGTCCGCTTCAAAGTCATTTCCGGCGGAGTCATCTTGTACTTGAAGCGGTCCAGCACCTGGAGCTGTTCTAGGCCCCACTGGATTTGCGGGTACACGCTGTTCTTGATGGTCCCGCCTACTTTCCGCAGGACCACTGCATGGCATTCCGGGTGCTGCAGCATCAGCAGGGGGATTTCCATGCCCACGAAGGACGACTTGGTGGAGCCCCGCCCGCCGGCTAGCCAGTAATAGGTATGTCCGTGTTGCTGGGCGTCCCAGAATACTGAGTCGAAAGCCGGCCCCATACTGTCTGCCACGTTCACCTTCATCTCATTTCCCCCGTTCAAATGTGAATTCCACCTTCTCAGAAGGTTCATCCTCCTGGAGATCTTTTTCCGCCAACTTCTCTTTGATCCGCAGTTCCCGTTCCTTCAGCTTCAGTTCCTTCTCCCGCAGCTTCACCTCTGGCGTCTCCCGCATCAGGTCAAGGACCACCTGGCTCATGTGGGCACTGCCCCGCATCATAGCCAGGACCATTCCGTTGGCCATGGCTTCCCCGATGGTGATTTCTCCTGTCTCGGATTTGGCAGCCGCCTGGAAAGCTTTCCGGATGCCGGGATCTTCAATGTCACAGATCCGGATGTTCCAGGCTCCTGCCAGGATCTCTTTGATGGCCTTCCGGCGGCGTCGGGTAACTCCGCTTTTCACACCGCCTTTGGCACTGTTTTTCCTAACTTCGTCCGGACTTCGTTCGCTGTTGGGAATCAGATTCTCGTGCCCCTTCATACTACATATTCACCACCGTCCTTGGATAAATTGCAGAAAAAGAGCCTCTTTCCAGAGGCCCTCAATAAGCTATTACACCCTAAAGAAAAAAGGCGCCCTGAGCGAAGTTGGGCGCCTTTCCTCCGGTTGACTAAGAATCTCTCAGGAGGCATTGGGTGTGGGATGGTTTTGATTTCTCGCAACCACATCTATATTATAAAACAGAAAGCCTGTCTAAAGCGGCCCATTTTTGGCGTTTTCTGTCGGTTTTCTGCGCACTTTCTGCACAAAAAGCGGTCTTTTCAGGTCAGCAGGCTTCCCTGGATGTTTCCACCCTTGAACATCAGAACCAGATGGTCAATGGCTTTCCAGAACCGTCTCCGGCAGGCGCTTTCTGCGTCCGGGCTATACCCCAGCTTTACCGCCACCTGCTTCCATGTCATGCCCTTCCTCCGGATGGTGCAGATTTCCACCACATACCGCTCGCTTTCCCACAGGCCGTTCAATGATCTGTCCAGCTTCTCCTTATCCGTGATAAGTCGCTGGAGCTTATTTTCCTTCTCAGCCAGAAGCTTCAGCAACCGTTCCTTCCGCTCCAGGGCAGCCTCTTCGGAAGACGGCTTTTCGAAACCGCCTCCCCCCGGGCTTTCTCTCCACTGGGTAGTCTTGGGGGCCGGTTCTATCTGGATTTCCTCCTGCAGCATGGCTATTTCACTTTTCCGGTTCTCCACCCATACCTGCAGCTCGTCATAATGAGCCAGCAGGCACAGCACCCTTTTCTTCGTCTGATCTTCCACGTCTCGTCCCTTAACCACCCTGATGCCTCCTTCATTCCTCTTTGTCTATCCGATCCGTCCTCCCAGCAGCAGATAAAGGGCTGCCACCTCCATGATCAGGATCCACAGGGCAAACATCACCAGCCCTGTCAGCAGGATCATGGGCCCCCACTTCCACAGCCGGCTCATTTGGTTCCCCTTTTTTCCAGTTCTGTAATAATCATCTAGCTTCTCCCTTCTCATTCTGGTTTCCTGTCCCGGGTCACCGGGCAAACTGCCAGGGTCCGTACCTGCTTCCGACAGACCCGGCAGGTCAAGAATTCCCACAGCCGCCAATGCTGTACGAATTCTTTTGGTTCCACCCATCGGCAGCCCGTGCACCGCTTCACCCGGCGTTCGGTCTCTTTGTCCTTCACTTTTGTTCATTCCTCCTCATCTCGGTCTCGGGGCCACAGCAATGCAGCCCGCTTTGTTGGCTCAATCCCTGCAATCTCATTAAGATGATCAGCATACGCCTGTGCATCCATCTCTGTCCCGAATAAATCCTCTGTGACCATGGGGATTCCTCTTCTCGTGTTGCGCATCACGATGTAATTGTCATCGATGTCGGCCACCACCCAAGGATATTTAAGATTCTTCATCCTGCATCACCGCTTTCCTGTGCTGCCTGCAATGACCAGCTGATCCGTCGGGATGTGCTTTTCATGGATCCGTGCATAGCAGTCCCAGGCCGCAGCCCCTGCGCTCTTCTTCTCCGGCATGTGACCGCCGGACATCAGTTTGATTTTAACCTGTTCCGTCATTGCTCTCCCCCTTCTGTGACATCTTCCAGAATTCCTTTTTCCATCAACGATTTAATCAGTTTTGATGTGGGGCCCTCTTCCGACTCTTCAAAGAGGGTGTCATAAAAGGCCAGATTGTTGAAAACATCCGCCAGGCGATAGATTTCCCCATCTTCACGTATCCAAACCCACGTTCCACTTTCTTTGTTATACAGGACCAGTCCCATGTATCCGTTCTGATCCTTACAGATATCCCCACCATACAAAGTTTCTCCAAGGGTATCAAAACCGCTGTATTTCCCAACACTCTCAGGGGCAACTGGATGAAGTCCATGATAATAGTCATCATCTGGGTCATTGTCTAAGATGTACTTTTCACCATGGAATCCCTGGATAAGATTGCCTTCAACCCAAACACCACATTTTCTGCAAAACCCGCGATAAAGTCCTTGTTGCATATTAGTTCCTCCTTGTCCTTACCGTCTCCAGCCCCGGTGCTTTTCCTTCCGGGTCTTCTGTTTCCAATTCCAGTGCACCAGACAGCCGTGGGAGCAAAAATAATGCTCCCCGGCGTAATCCTTGGTGGTCCATGTCCATGCCCGATCTCCCGGGTCCCGGAAGGTCAGGCCGCAGCCGTCACATTTCCTGTACTTTTCCACGGTTCTTCTCCTTCTCCATCCGGTTCAGCTCCCGGGCCTTTTCAGTGGCGAACATCCGCATGTCGAACCGGTCCCGGTAGAATTCTTCCTTTCCTTCCAGCCGGTTGTACCGGAACAGCCTCCATTCCTGGAGGCCGGTCCGGCGGACTTTCCATGTTCCGCAGGTGCGGTTCATGCTGTCACCTTCTTTCTCCCGCTCTCCAGGGCTTTGGGCTCCTGCCTATCCCCGAAGTTCAGCACCGTCTGTGCGCTTTTCCCAGTCACATACAGGGCCGCTTCTTCCAGCACCCTCCGTATCTTCCGCTGTGTGCTGTCTGGCAGGCCGGTGAAGGTGTAGTCCGGCGTGCTGTATTTCTTTCCTGCCGCTGCGTCAAAGGAGATTTCCGCTTCAAGAGAAATCTTCTTCGGATCGTCTGCCTTCAGCTCCATCATAGCCAGGAAGTCTGCTTTCAGATCCTCCACTGCCTGGATGAAGTCCACATGGGGGATGATTCCCTTGGCCTGCATACCGCCAATGGTTTTGGTGGCATTGTCCAGGCTCTCTTCGTAGCTGATTTCCGGACTGGTCCGATTCCACTTGATTTTCGTAACCCGGATTTTTCTTTGTTCGCTCATGGTTTTACCTCCCAAATCCTGACTTTGAGGATATTGTCCCCATCCGGTTTCTTTAAAGGCAGCTCCAGATTTCCCCGGCACAGCCCTTTCCGCCGTTTGCTGTAGCTCGTGGGAATCCGAAAGTAGCACTCCACTTCCACCCCTACCGGGACTTTTTCCGGGAACATGCTTTCCCCGCTCTGGAGGAAAGCGCCCTGGATCATCCGCTCATAGGCCCGGGTCTTACTGTCCGTATAGGCGTGCCCCTTGAATCGGGGGCGGCCCTTGCCTCTGGGGTCGCCGAACACACAAAACTCGATCATGCGGCGCCCGTCCCTTCCGGCCGCTCTCTTTCGGCCATGAGGGCCCTTGCGGTCTCCGCCATGTCCTGGTAGAGATGCCGCTGCCGGTTGGCCTCCTGCTCAGCGTGGATCCGGCGGCGATGTTCTTCCTCGTACCGCCGGGTCATATCCTGCAGGGCTGCCTTCAGGTTGCTTACCATCCGGTCTTTACCCTTGATTGCCTTTTCCAGGGCCAGATTGGCCGCATCCAGCTTATACTGCAGCTGGACGCATTGCCGTCTGGCCTTTGTTTCCTCCGTCCGCATTTTGTCCTCCTTCCAGGCGTTTGGGTTCCTGCCCTGCGCCCAGCTTCTTGGCCAGGTTGGCCACGATCTGCCTGCCGGTCTGTCCCCGCAGCGTGTTCTTCATCCGCCGCTGAGCCTTTTCCTGTGCAGCCAGCTTCTCCCAGGTGGCAATGAACTGCCCCCGCAGGTAACCCATGGAGGCGGTTTCCGTTCCGCACAGGGTGATCCAGCCGATTTTCTTCACGGCGCTTTCTGTGAGGCAGTTCTCCCACACAGGGGCTTCATTGGCTGCCAGGGGTTCCTTGTCCTTCATGACAGGGATCCGGTAGGGACCGACGCTTCCCACAGCCCGCAGCACCTTCTCCCACTCTTCTTCCGCCATGGGTGCCCGGGTGCCGGTGGCTGCCTTGACGATCCTTGCGGCTTCGTCCCGGATTTCCGCTACCGTCGGCTGGTACCGGCTGGTCTTGATCACGTTCTTCACAGCCTGGGCCAGTACTCCCTCTGGGATGTCAGCCGTCAGCTGGGCATAGGCTTCCCCCTGCACGTCCGTGAACTTGGGATAGCAGGCCTTAATCAGAGCCATGGCCGCCGCTCTTTGCGATAGAATCAATGTCCACACCTTCCTCTTCCATCCAGGCAGCAATCTTCTCCGGATCATCGCCCTGGTCAGAGATTACACTGGCCATGCCCTGATAAAGATCCGTCGCTGTCTGGTTCTGCTGCTGTCTGGGTTTCCCCGTATCGCCCCTCCGCCAGTGCTCCAGTACACGCTCCACGTAGCGGATGCTCCTGGCGTTGTTCCTTGCCCCTTCACGGATGGCCCAGATTACCCGGTCTTTCCCGTAAGTCTCGTAGAGGTCGTGGAGATCATCCGCCTGGAAAGGCGTGATGGGGTTGATGTTGTCGCTGAACGCCTGGGCTACTTCTCCAAAATCCAGATCGTTCACCGGATTCCGGGTGCTCCTCGCGCGCGCGGCTCCTCCTCCCTTATCTACTCTACTCTTCTCTACTCTAGGAATATTCGGGGTTGATGTCGGGGTTCGTGTCGGGGATGGTGTCGGGGTTCGTGTCGGGGTTCGCGTCGGGGTTCGCGTCGGTTTAACCGACGCCATTCCCGACACGGGGTTTTCATCCCCAGCTTCCACAGTGAAAAATATCAGGGAGTAAACGGCTGCCTTTCCTCCTTTCCGCTGGGTGACTTTGATGCGCCCGGCCTGGATCAGAGAATTCCTGGCGGCATAGATTGCATCTCTCTTAAGCCCGGTATCAGCCTCGATTGCCGATAGTGGCACGGCGAAATCCACCTTCCATCCGCAAGAGTTACAGTAATGCATAAGGGAAAACCATAATATTCTCGCTGATGTCGAAAGTGTAGGATTCGTAGCCAACCACATATGGAAGGCGTTGATCTCGGAGACATAGTTGATTTGCAATCTGTTCACCCCCTTTCCTTTCAGGTTTCGTTACTGCTGCGGGACTTTGACGTCCTCGGTCTGAAGCTCCAGGGCAGGTGCCTGGATGCTGCTGTCTTTGTTCTCGATGGCTGCCACCGGTTCTTCCTGGACCTCTGCAGCCTCGGCATAATCCAGTTCGTTGGGCTGGTCGGCCATATCCGGCATGATATTACTCTTCACGGTTTCATCCGTGGCCACCGCCCGGACGAATTCGGTCTTCAGCGGTGCGTATTTCAGCAGCTTCTTGAGCACCGTTTTCTTGGCCATCTCCTCGAAGTTCGTGCCCCAGGGGCTGAAGCCCTGACCGGCAGCCTTGGAGAATTTGTTCCGGTGTTTCTCGATGTCCTCCTGGCTCATGACCACGAAGTTCCCGCCGCCATCCTTGGTATGGTAGACCGCATAGTAGGCGATGGGCGTCCCCCGGTCCGTCATGGCCGGTTTGTGGATCAGTTTCGGTTCGAACCCGTACTCGAACTCGAAGCCGTCGCCACTATAGACCACGTGAGCGGAAATATCACGGATGGACCCGGACCGGTAGGCCAGATCAATGAGCCCCTTGTACCCCAGCTGGAACTGGCATTCCAGGATGCCGTGGTTGCGGTAAGGGATTAGGTAGGCCTGGCCCAACGGGGTGTTTGGCTCTACGCCCAGCTGCGCAGCCTGCATCATGGCGCCCAGGAAGCTCTGGGGGCTGCATTCCTGCAGCTTCGGGTTAGAGCTCAGGGCCGTCAGCACCATCCGGGTGAACCGCTCCGGGGTCAGGATACTGGGCAGAGCCGCTTTGATCTGCGGCTCCATGCTCCTGATTAAATCCTTGATGCTGTGGACTTTCGTCTGTACTCCGGCCTGGCGCTTGGCCAGTCCTCCTTTAGTCGTTGCCATTGCTGTCATCCTCCTTCGGTGCTCTGAACCGTAATACCCGGGTAGGTTTCCCAATCTTGACTACCTGCTGGTAGATGTCCGGCCATTCCTTTTCCAGCTTCTTTCTGTCGATGGTTGTCCTTCCGGCCTGGGTCTTGTAGGTGATCCGGATGCCCTGCGGCGTAGTGGCCAGTTCATGATTACCCAGCAGGGCTTTCAACTTGTTGTCGGTGAACTGCAGCTTCTCTTTGTAATCGGTCAAATGCTCCATTAAGTCCTGGCGTTCGTATAGCAGGAGATCGGCATCACCAGTCAGTTCAAGTTCTTCCAGGTCGCCACCCGGATACTGTTCCTTAAGAGCATCACGGGTGCAGTCGCTGCCGTCGATACCCGGCATCACATGCTGCAGCACGTTCACATTCCAGAATTCCTCTTCCCGGAGGAAAAGTTCCTTGATGTCCTCTTCGTTGCGGGGGATTGCCTTCCAGCGGAAGTCCTGGCCACCGATCAACACGGCGATGTACCACAGCGGCAGGCCGGTGGTCATCATGTAGTGCTGACACTGCCAGTAATAGCTGTCCGGCAGCTGATCGCCGTCCCACTCTGCGGACCGGAAGGCGTTGGTGGTCTTGATTTCAAGGCCTGCGCCCTCACCCAGGACCAGGCGGTCGATGTTGGCCAGCATCCAGGGCGCTTTGTTGTTCTGCAGCGTGCCGCAACGTTCCACCTTTTTCCCGGTCACCTCGCTGAAGCGTTTAGCCACCAGGGGCTCCAGTACGGTGCCCCAGTAGACAGCATCCTTCTGACTGATGTCTTCCGGTTCTACCTGCCCCGTCTTCTCCAGCCACAGCTGGTAAGGGCTCTTCCAGGGATCGCTCCCCATGATGGTTCCGGCGTCGGATCCGCCGATACCTTTACTTCTGGCGGCCAGCCAGGCATTATGGTCTTTGCTCTGGTCCACCGTCAGGATCATTGTTGTTCCTTTGATTTTTGACATTTTCAAGCCTCCTTGATATACTGGAGAGGAAGATTCCAACTTCATCTCCTGGCTATCAGCATTGCAGTGCTGGTAGCCATTATTTTTTTACCCTGATCGTGATGATCTGACCCGGTTCCAGGGCTCCCGGGTCTTTGATGTCGTTGTCCAGGCGAACCCGGTCGATGATAGCCCGGATGTCCTCGCTGCTGTTAACCTTGCTGCAGATTTCCCAAAGGGTTTCCCCGGCCATCACCCGGCGGGATACCATCGTGTACTGGGGGTTCCGGCGCTCCTGGACGGCCTGCCCGGCGTGGCATGCCATAGTGAGTGCGCCCAGGACGATGACGGCCGCAGCGCAAATCTTGTTCAGCTCCATCTTCATTCCCTCCCTATCAGCACTTTCAGATCCATGTTCAGGGCATCGGCGATAAGCAGCCATGTCTTGATTCCAAACTCCCCATAGCCATTGATTGCCCTCTGCAGCCGCCCTCTGCCCAGCCCCAGGCGCGGATGTTGAGCTCCGGCACCGTCAGCCCCTTGTGCTTCCGGATCTTTTCCAGGTTCTTCATTCCTCTCCTGCGCTCTGCTTTCGTAACTGAGAGGACGGGGCTGCCTGCAGGCTGCAACAGGTCTTTGATTCTGATGCCCAGGGCCTTTGTAATCTTCTGGATATCCTTTTCGCCCAAGGTCTTGATCACCCCGTGTTCAAACATGATGATCCAGGATTCACAATGGCCCGTGATTTCGCCAATCTGTTTGGCGGATACTTCTGCTTTCATCCGGTAGTACTTTTCGTTCTGCCGGACGTTCTCCATCATTTCCGCATCCATTTTCATCACTCCTTTCCCATCGGCACGATCTTCCAGCCGCCCCAGACCTTGACGATCCGGTCAAAGTCGCTGTGCCAGCGGCTATACTGCCGGGCTGTCACTGCGTCCTCATAGCGGTGGAAGATGTGCCCATACCAGCACACATATCGGAGCTGGTAGGTTTCATCGTTTTTCTGGTTCAAGTAGTCCTTCCTTTCCCAGCCCATCCATGACCCCAGACGCCAGCCTGTACAGCAGGCTTTTCAGGTTCTGGATGGTGGCATCCTTTCGGGCGATTTCCCGCTCCAGCTCCCTTTCCCGGGAGCTCTTCCAACCGTTGTGGACCTTGTCCATGACGGTTTTTTCGACTTCGTCCCTGGAAAACCGGATGTGCCCCGCACTGTTGACCCGGTGCAGCACCCCATCGGCTTCCAGCTTGTAAACGGTGGATTTCCCAACGTGGAGATACGCTGCCGTTTCTTTCACATTCATCAGCGGCGATTCCATGGCGGACCTCCTTTCTACTTTTCTTCTTCCTTCCACCCCTGCACGCTGGCCTCAATGTCCAGCTCTGCCTGGGCCGCCTGTTCGGTCTGGTGCCATTCGGTATCCGGCACCACCCGGTAGCTGCCATTCACCCGCTTGTGCGGCCGGTAGATGCACTGGCCGCCAACCCATTTCACCCATACGGTGTACAGGGTTCCGTCAGCGTCCACGTAGTTCCGCCTGCCCTTTCCGGGCTCAATGGTCTTTCCGTCTGCCAATTGGATTAGCATGGTTGAGCCTCCTGTTTTCAATTTATCTAGTATACTAGATATTCTCTGCAAACAAATCAGAGACAGAACATTCTAGCGCACTCGCCAAAGCGGTCAAAGTGCTCATTTTCACATCCGTCTTGATTCCTTTTTCCAATTCATAAAGAGTCTGTCGAGACAGACCAGCTCTTTCACACAGTTCATCTTGAGTCAGCCCACGCTGTTTTCGAATCTCAAGGCCTTTATAGCGGTTTCCCATTTGTGCTCCCCCCTTTCTTGAAGCTACATCTAGTGTACTAGATATTTTAATCTTTGTCAACTGTATTTGACATATTCCAGTAAAAAATGTATAGTAGAATATACATAAGGAGGTTTTGAATATGACTATAGGAGAGTGGGTTAAGCAATATAGGAAATCTCATGGTATGTCCATGCAGGCTTTTGGTGATGTTTGCGGGTTAAGCAGAGCATACATATCAATATTAGAAAAAGGAATAAACCCGACAACAGGAAAGCCCTTCATTCCTACTATACAAACCATCAGAAAAATTGCAGATTGCACCGGAACAGACTTTGACTCTTTGTTTGCAATGATTGACGGTTCTCAAAAGGTTACTGTAAATGATGCGCCGCCCAAGGTTAACGGCCCCCAGCCCGCCCGTGGCGTCCGTATCCCCGTACTGGGCCGTGTGGTGGCGGGCATCCCCATCGAGGCCATCACCGACATCATCGACTACGAAGAGATCCCGGCCCAGATGGCCAAAAGCGGAACCTATTTCGCCTTGCAGGTCAAGGGGCGAAGTATGGAGCCGACGCTCCACGAGGGCGATGTGGTCATCGTCAGGCAGCAGCCGGAGGTGGAAAACGGAGAAATCGCCATCGTGCTGGTCAACGGCAACGATGCCACAGTGAAGGAAGTCAAAGAGGGGCCGGACGGGCTGACGTTGATTGGTCATAACGTCGGCGTGTACAGTCCCCATTTTTATACCAGGGAGCAGATACAGGACCTCCCCATCCGGATCATCGGCAAGGTGGTGGAGTTGAGAAGGAAGTTCTGAGGGAAAGAAAAATCCTCGCTGATAATGAGAAATACCACAACAGGTTCCACTTTGAGACAAAGTGGATTGAAAGGATGAACGAAGATGAGAAGTTTTAAAGTATTGGAAGTAATTGACGAATCTTCACTCCTGATAAATTTTGGATTGAAAGATGGTGCAAAAAAAGGCAATACTCTACGAATTATTGAGAAGGGTAAACCTGTAGTCATTGATGGTGTTGATTATGGCACACTGGATGCAGTGAAAGAAATTGTTGAAATAGATGTCCCTTATGAAAAATTTTCTATCTGTAGAAAAGTAATTTATAAAACTGAGAATGCCCTTAATCCATTGTCTGCATTTGAGCGCACAATGAGACTGCTGCGGCCCATGAATGTAAACGAAGATGAACTTTCACACCGTGAGTTACCGCCTGCGTCTCCTATTAAAAAAGGTGACTTGGCGATATTAACTAATGAATGATATTTGACATTCTCTAATTCCGTGTTATAATTTGGGTAGTGAAAAGCTTTCAGCAGTTTCTTGCTGGGCACTGGACCCACTACCCTTAATTGGGCAGTGGGTCCTTTTATTTTTAATGGAGACACATAATGAAGTATGATAAGCCGTTTTTAACATATCATGACCAAATTTTATTACTAAAGGAGAGAGGCTTGATAATCAAAAATGAAGCCTTTGCCATTCATGCTTTGAATACTATTTCCTATTATGATTTGATTAACCGCTATAAAATTTATTTTATGGATTCAGAAGATTGTTTCAAGCAAGGAATATCTATAGAATACCTGTACCTTTTCTCCTTATTTGACCACAAGGTTCAGGCTTTTATTTTAAAATATAGCGGAATGATTGAAACACTATTTAAAACACGTTTCGCTTATGTACTATCTGAAAAATACGGGGTCGACAAAAATAATTATTTGAATCCATCTCATTATGAACCAAGGTTAAGTTCTAATGGCGTGACCTTTAAAGAGACCTTGGATATAATCAATAATTCACTTGATCCATATCACATTAAAAACCCTAGCAAATACTACTCTCGTTATCATAATCATATACCTGCCTGGATTCTTTTTAAAAATATTTCTTTGGGGAATTCTATAAATCTTTTTCGCTTGTTGAACTCCCCAGTCAAAAGACAAGTTGTTGATGCACTTATCCCATATTCTAATTTACAATATGATCAAAAATCCAACTACATCACTTTATCTCTCAACGCTATTCGTGAGTTCAGAAATTGTGTTGCTCATAACCTAAATTTCACAAGCCTACGAATCACTGGAAAATACAAAATCCCTTCTGAAATCTTATGGGATTTAATGAAAAGCCCGTTGGTTCAAAGAGAAAAGAAAAAAGTAACGAAATCGGATAAAGATGCTTTTCAAGGAATATATGGTGTAATGCTTGCTATTCTCAGTTTTCTGGATAATGCTTATTTGCGTTCTCTATTTATTCAAGAATTTCTGGTGATCATTTCATCAGATCGTAATGAAGAAATGTTTAATGGATATGCGCAAATTACTAAAATGCCAACTGATATAAAATCTCGGTTTTCAAAATATTACCAACACCTGCAAAAAGGGGCTCCATTATGAATCTTTTTCAACTCAAACATTAAATAAAAATCCCCGCTGGTACCGCAAATACCAGCAGGGAAAACGCAAACCACCCTCTCAAAGGGGCTTACTGTAATATTGTACCACAGGAGCCCCTGCCCTATCCATAGAAGGAGGTATGACCTATGGATTACCATTTCAGCTACCGTGAAAAGAACGGCTCTGTTTGTTTGATTTTGTCCTACAAAGTCGGCAGCCGCTGGCGGCAGAAGACTCGGCAGGGCTTCAAAACACAAAGAGAAGCCAGGCAGCACCAGGATGAGCTGCTGGAGGCCGCTCAGAAAGAGATTGGCGTTACGCTCGATAAAACCCTAAAGGCCATCACATTGCGCCAGTTCTGGGCCATTTTCAAGCGTGATATGCAAGGACGGCTGACCTATGGCTCTATCCTGGCTTATGAGGACAGAGTCAAACGGCTGACAAACATATTGGACCTGCCCATCAAGGACATCACACCGCCGGTGCTGATGAATGAAATCAATGGCCTGCCCTTTGCCGCCAAAACGAAGAACCTCTCCCTGGCAGCTGTTGGCCGTGTACTCCGCCATGCCATGACATACAAGATCATCAAGACGAACCCGGCTTTCGATGTCCCCCAGGTCCAGGACAGGAGAGAACAAACAGTCAGGGCCTTCAACCGGGAGGAAGTGGCCCAGATCCTGGATCACTACCAGAAGCATGGACGGGATCCACTCTATTACCTCGTGGTGCTGATTGCCAGCCGGACGGGTATGAGAATCGGAGAGATCCGGGGGCTGACGTGGGACTGTGTCAACTTTGCGGCCGGAACGTTCAAAATCTGCAAGCAGTGGGCCAGGACCAGCCGCACATCTTACGGGCTGACCCCCTGCAAGACGAAGAACAGCAACCGGACAATACCAGTGCCAAAGAACGTGCTGACAGCGCTCCGCAAATGGAAGGACTCCCAGCCGTTCCGGATTGACGGTATGGTATTCCCTCCCGAGCGGCTGCGCACCATCCAGGTCTACATCAATTCCTACATCCATAAGCATTACCCTGGCCGTTCCCTCCATGCTTTCCGGCATACCTACGCCACACTGATGCTCCATGAAACCGGTGACATCAACCTGGTGGCCAACCTGCTGGGCGATACCATCCAGACCGTCAGTACCACGTACGCCAACAACACAAAAGACATCCAGTTGGCTGCGGCAAAAGCGGTCAACGATATTTTTTGAAATTATTTTTGCCGTCTATCTGCCGTCAACAAGAAAAACCCCGCAAGAATGCGGGGTTTTATACCTTATTGTTAGATTCTTATATTTTAGCATTGGTTGGGGAAATGGTCAAGGAGCGGGGGATAGTGGTTAAGTGGCTGGGTGCACCAACCGTAGGAGCGGCAGGCCCGGCCGCCCGCCAGATGTACGAGTCTCTGACCCCAACGATGTAGGGGTTCGCCGCAGGCAAACCCGTCCCGACCGCCCAGAGGGCAAAACTTCTATACCCATATACCCGCGAAGGCCCTCCCAGCTCCCGAAAAATCGATGTATACCCGCACAGAATACCAGCAAAGCCGAAGGCCAAGTCCGCCCTGCAGGGGCGGGGGACCGGGCTTGCCCGGTGGTGGGGGCATGAGGTTCTGAAAGGACCGAATACCTTGACGGTGGTATGGAAACTATCTACCTAGGAGACAGCAATGGATACTGCATTCATCATATTTCTACTTCTGCCAGACACTCCCTTGTTTTCGGCCGGTCCTGCAAAATATCGGCTGTCGCCGATGCCCCCACCACCGTGCTCCGCACGGTCCCCCGCCCCTCACAGGGCGGACTTTGGGACCATCCTTATCACCAGTTCAGTGCTGCTGCCAACTGTCCTATGGGGCTGCTGCTGGGACCGTAATTGGCAATTCTGCACTGAATGGGTATCTAGGTGAGGGACGAATACCGGCTTTTCAGAACTTCTCTCACCGCATTCCGGTACTCTTTCCGGGTTTTCAGCGGCATAACGCACAAATCTCCTGCCAGGGCCTGCTCCAGGTCTGCGTTCTTCAGGCCACTGATCACCTTGACCATCGCCCGACCGCCTCTATAACTCCAGCGGCGTCCCTGCTTCTTTACACTAAGGGACAGTGGTTAAACGGACCTTTCGATAAGGCTCCGCAGGACCGCCCGCCATACAAAGGGTGAAAAGGTGCAGGCCGGGAAGGGGGGGCCTTTGGCCTGCCCCTACAACGTTGGAGTCGGGCACTCGTTCATCAACTTTCGGAAATTTCCTATCCACAGGGACGGTCAAATCGTATGACCAGCTGCTCTTTCCAGCACTTTACTGGCGGCGAGAGTCATCTGTAAAAATTTCTCTGCCTCTTCTTTCTTCTTCCCGTCCACGATCCGGGTGAAATCCTCGAACTCTTCCACCATCCGGTTTTCCCGTTCCGGCGGGGTCCAGGTTTTTGTGTTCTGGGCTTTTTTCACAGCGGCGGTGCTGAACTGGTCCTGGTCCGGGCCCTGAATCAGGGTCCACTCCAGTTTTTCCGGGTGGATGGGCTTCCCTTCCACTTTCAGCCAGCCTTTTTCTCCCTGGACCAGGAACCCGGAGGGGCTGTCAGAATCTTTGGCGGCGGAGAGGGATGCCTGGAACCCGGGGTATCCCAGGAGCAGCACTCCGGAGGTATCCACGCCGTTCCACCCCCGGTTGGGGGCATACAGGACCTTTTCCGGCAGGCCCCAGAGCCCGGCGGTCCAGGCGATGTTGTACACGTTCAGGTCATACAGGGCCCCTCCTGCCAGTGCCGGGTCGAAGGCAGGGAGCACTTCCCCCTTACGATACCGGTCATACCGGCTGGAATACTGGGAATAGTTTCCCTGGACCAGCCGGATGGGCCCCAGGGCCGGTACCAGCTCCCGGATCTTCCGGAACAGGGCCCCGTGCCACAGGGGCATGGCTTCCAGGAGAAAAAGCCCTTTTCCCCGGGCCAGGTCCGCCAGTTCCCGGGTCTGGGCCCACCGGGTGCAGAAGGGCTTTTCCAGGATTACGTTCTTTCCGGCCAGCAGGGCCTCCCGGGCATAAGCAAAATGGACCGGGTTCACCAGAGCGATGTACGCCGTATCCACATCCGCTTCCCGGAAAAGAGCCCGGCAGTCCGTATATACCCGGGGAATCCCATAGTCCCGGGCCAGGGTTTCTCCCCGCTGCCGGCTGTGCTGCCGGCACCAGAGGGCTTCCACACTTATGCCGACTGCCGCATTCATGGCGGCCAGGGCCACAGGAGCAATGGCGCCGGTGCCCAGCATGGCCACCTTCATGAAAAAGACCTCCCTTTTTTCTTAAAAGGTCACCCCGAAGGTAATGACCCCATCCTTGTATTCCACCTGGATCTTCCCGCCCAGGAGCCGGGTGGCCTCTTCTGCCATGGAAAGCCCGATGCCGTAGCCGGCCTTTTTGCTGTTGTGGCTTTCGTCTCCCCGGTAGAACCGTTCAAAAAAGTGGGAATAATCCACTCCGACCCCGTTTTTGTAGTCGTTGGACACCTGGGCCCGGAACCCCTGTTTCCCGTGGGTTTCCAGCCGGGCCCGGATGGTTCCCCCGTCGTCACAGTATTTGGCCGCATTGTCCAGGAGGATGGTGAAGATTTCATAAAGATACTTGGGGTCGGTTTCCGCCAGGAGGTCCGGCTGGATCTCCGTCACCAGCTTTTTCTTCTCCCCTTCCACCACCGGAGCAAAGGACTGGACCACTTCCGCAAATGTGTGGCTGATGTCCATGGTTTCCTTTTTCAGTTCCCGCTCATTCTTTTCTCCCATTTTGGCCAGCATGATCAGTTCGTTGATCAGCCGGGTCACCCGCTTCACCTGGAACAGGATGTTGTCCGTCCACTGGCTTTTGCCGCTGATCAGTTCCAGAGCTTCCGCGTTGGCGGAAATAATGGCAATGGGGGTCTTCAGTTCATGGCCGGCGTTGGTAATGAACCGTTTCTGGCTGGCCACGTTTTCCACAAAGGGCCGGATGGCGTAATTGCTCAGGAACATGAGCACCAGCATGTACAGCAGCACACAGACCAAGCCGAACCGGAGGGAATAGCGCATAAAGGCATCCACGGCCCCCACATCCCGGGTGCAGTCCATGACCACCACCAGTTTGCCTCCGTCATTCCGGGGGGTTACGCTGTAGCAGTAGCTGGCCCGTTTGTTCTTGAACAGTCCCTGGCTCTGGGTGCTGTCCGCCAGGGAACGGGCAATTTCCAGGGCCTGGAGTTCGTTGAAGGCGGAGATGTTGGACAGATTCAGCCGGCGGATTTCTCCGCTTTCATCCATAATAACGCTGAAATACCGGGTCTGATGGGCAAATTCCGGGGTTTCATTGTACCATTCCGGATCACTGAGCCAGCTTTCGGTGCTGGTACCCGGCTGATGGGAGGGCATGATTCCATCGTTCTGGACAATGGCCGTCAGGAGGGTGTTCACTTCCGAC
Source organism: Acidaminococcus fermentans (assembly GCF_009696675.1). Classification (GTDB taxonomy): domain Bacteria; phylum Bacillota; class Negativicutes; order Acidaminococcales; family Acidaminococcaceae; genus Acidaminococcus. The sequence continues at coordinate 63,772 of NZ_VULN01000010.1, forward strand.
CGCATTTTCATATAGGTAATGCCGTTGATCAGTCCCAGGGCCCCGGCCAGGATCAGTACCACGGCAGCAAAGGCCAGGATCAGGAATTTCCGGCGCAGACGATGGATCATATCCATGATAAATTCTCCTTAATTGGCCAGGGCCGGCGTCTGGAGCACAAAAGATCCGTCCTGATGGCCGTCGATGGTGAGATTGCCCCCGATGGCCTTGAGCTTTTCCCGCAGGTAGGACACATAGATCCATACGATGCCCTGGTCTTCCTGCTGCTCATCCTGCCAGATCCGGTCAAAAAGCATCCGGGTTTCGCAGGGTTTCCCCGGGTGCTGCATGAAGTACTTCATCAGCTGGGTTTCCTTGGGGGACAGCCGGACGCTGCTCTTGCTGGACAGCTCTCCTTCCGCACAGTTGAGGGTCACGGTACCGGCCTGGAGGGTATCCCGGTTGAAGTCTTCCTGGCGCCGGGTCAGGCTCCGGAGACGGGCCAGCAGTTCCCCCATGGCAAAGGGTTTGGTCAGGTAGTCGTCGGCTCCTGCATCCAGGCCGGTGATCCGGTCGTCCACTTCCGCTTTGGCAGTGAGCATGATCACCGGGGTCCGGTCCCCTTCTTTCCGGAGTTCCGTCAGAGCTGTGATCCCGTCCTTCACCGGCATCATAATGTCGAAGATCATGGCATCATACACCGTTTCCCGGGCTTTGTCCACGGCGGCCTGTCCGTCGTACACCGGATCCACTTCATAGCCGGAATGTTCCAGCACGGCGCACAGGGCCATGGACATGGCTTTTTCATCTTCTGCAAGCAAAATTTTCATCTACGGGTTATCTCCTTTCCTGGATCAAGTGGGTTCAGTTTTGCCGGATCAGTTTCCGGATGGTTTCCATGGACAGATCACAGGCGGCCAGTTCGTCCGCACACCGCTTCAATTCCTGTCCGATCAGTTCCGGGTTCCGGATGTTTTTTTTGTATTTCATTTCGTGTTCCAGGCTGGCCCAGGAATCCATGGCGATGGTCCGGAGCTGGACCTCTGCATAGAAGATTCCCGGGGTGTTTCCTTCCACATCCGGGAAGGGTTCCTCCAGCCGGAGGATCAGGTGGTAGGACCGGTAGCCGTTGGGTTTCACATTGTGTATGTAGTCTTTTTCCTGGATGATGGTGCAGCCGGGGATGGCCCGGATCAGCCGGAGATTCCGGTCGATGTCGCTGAGGAACCGGCAGACGATCCGCAGGCCGATGGCATCGTGGATATCATGAAGAGCCGCTTTGGCCGTCACCGGCAGCCCTTTCCGCTGGCATTTTTCTTCCATGCTGGCGGTACTCTTCACCCGGTAGATCAGATGCTCATAGGCGTTTTCGCCGGTTTCGTCCTTCTCTTTCTGGTTGTAGACCTTAATGTCCCGGACCAGTTGATCCAGCACCTTCTCCAGCACCGGACGCCATGCTTCATAGCTGCTGTCCATGGGTTGGTTCAAGGTGATTCCTCCTTTTGCAAAGGCTTTTTCAGAGTTTATTGTATACTTATTGTATCATAGGAATATGGAATTTGTATGAAGAAAAAGAGGGCCTGCTGTCAACGGTCAGCAGCCGCTGGAAATCATATCACCTCATGGATTTTTTCTTTTACCCGGTCCAGCTGCTGGGCACTTTGAGGATTCCCCGGCTGGAAATCCAGCAGTTTCTGGTAATAGCCCTGCTGCCGGACCAGGGCCAGGCTGGGGGCATAGGTAAAATCAAAGATCTGGCACAGACAGCCGGTGAAAAAGTCCAGGGCATTCTTTTTCACTTCTGTGTGGACCAGTTTTTTCTCCAGGGCTTCTGCCAGGACTTTGGGGGAAATTTCCTGTCGGCCCAGATCTTTCAGGGACATCTGCCACACCTGTTCCGGATGGTCAAGGTACCCGGCGTAAACCCGGAACAAGTCGATCTTGTCCGCATCCCGGATCAAAAGGGCAAAATCCCTGGCCCGGCCGGTGACCCCACCAGGGACGGCATAGGCGTTGTGCCACAGGATGGCCAGCTCCAGGATTTTATCCCGTTCCGGCTCCGGTTCCGGCAGAAAGTCCCGGATATGGCCCTGTTCGAACAGGTACCATACCCCGTACCGGGCATGGTCCATGGATTTGTAGTCGATGAAGGTATGGAACCGCCGGGCCTGTTCGAACCGGCCGATGTCATGGAGCAGCCCCAGCACCCAGGCCAGGTCCTGGTCCGCCCGGGACCACCCCAGCGCCCGGGCCAGGGTGCCGCACAGGCCGCAGACAATCCGGGAATGGCGCTGTTTGCTCAAAATCCCCGGAGTATCCGGATCAAAAAGAGAGACATACCGGTCAAAAGCCGCAGAAACAGCTTGTTTGTCCATCATTGTTTTTCCTTTCGTAAAAAAGGTGTGCTGCACGCTCCATGCAGCACACCTTTTTGCCATCCGGCCGCTGACCGTTGCCAGCTGACCGTTGACCGTTTTTATCTGATGTTGTAGAACACATCCATCCCGTTGTACTGGGCGGCGGCTCCCAGATCTTCTTCGATCCGCAGCAGCTGGTTGTACTTGGCCACCCGGTCGGTCCGGCAGGGTGCCCCGGATTTGATCTGTCCGGCGTTGGTTCCCACCACCACATCAGCAATGGTGGTGTCTTCCGTTTCACCGCTCCGGTGAGAGACGATGGCGGTATAACCGGCCCGTTTGGCCATTTCAATGGCATCCAGGGTTTCGGTGAGGGTACCGATCTGGTTCAGTTTGATCAGGATGGCGTTGGCCACGCCCATTTCAATACCCTTCTTCAGCCGTTCCACATTGGTGACGAACAGGTCGTCCCCAACCAGCTGGACTTTTTTGCCCAGGGCATCGGTAAGCTGTTTCCAGCCGTCCCAGTCATCTTCGGCCAGGCCGTCTTCAATGGAAACGATGGGGTATTTTTCGCACAGGGAAGCGTACCATTCCACCATTTCGGCAGAAGTCTTCACGACCCCTTCCCCTTTCAGGTTGTACTTGCCGTCTTCGAACAGTTCGCTGGCCGCAGTATCGACGGCCAGCCGTACCTGTTCACCGGGTTTGTAGCCGGCTTTTTCGATGGCTTCCACAATCACCTGGAGGGCTTCTTCGTTGCTTTCCAGGTTGGGTGCAAAGCCCCCTTCATCCCCTACGGCCGTAGCCAGGCCTTTGCCCTTCAGGACTTTCTTCAGGGCCTGGTAGATTTCCGCGTTGATCCGCAGGGCTTCGGCGAAGCTGTCAGCCCCTACGGGCATGATCATGAATTCCTGGATGTCCACGTTGTTGTCCGCATGGGCACCGCCGTTCAGGATGTTCATCATGGGAACAGGCAGTTCCTTGGCGTTGACCCCGCCCAGATACTGGTACAGAGGCAGGCCGATGGACAGAGCCGCAGCCTTGGCCACAGCCAGGGATACACCCAGGATGGCGTTGGCACCCAGACGGCCCTTGTTGGGGGTGCCGTCCAGACGGATCATGGCTTCGTCGATTTCCACCTGACGGGTGGGATCCAGACCGATGATGGCGTCGGCAATGGTGTCATTCACATTGTCCACAGCCTTGGAGACCCCTTTGCCTCCGAAACGGTCCTTGTCCCCATCCCGCAGTTCCACGGCTTCGTGGACCCCGGTGGAAGCACCGGAAGGAACAGCCGCACGGCCTACCGTGCCGTCATCCAGCAGCACATCCACTTCTACCGTGGGATTGCCCCGGGAATCCAGGATTTCTCTTGCGCACACATTTTCAATGATTGGCATTGTTTTCACCTCGTTATTTTGGGCAGCAAGGGAAAATGATTTCCCTTGCTGGTCAATGGTCAATGGCCGATGGAAGCCAGCTTTTGCTGGCCACGAATTTACCTTTTACTTGCGTACCAGCAGGGAATGGCCGGTCATGGCTTCCGGTTTGGGGAGATCCAGCAGGTCCAGCAGGGTGGGAGCGATATCGGAGAGTCCTCCGTCTTCCACCTGGGTCCCGGGTTCAGCACCCACCACCAGGAAAGGCACCGGATTGGTGGTATGGGCCGTCATAGGCTCATGGGTCACCGGGTCTTCCATTTCTTCCAGGTTCCCATGGTCCGCGGTGATGCACAGGGCACCGCCTTTTTTCAGCACCTTTTCCACCAGGCTGCCCACACATTCGTCCACGGCCTCCAGGGCCTTCACTGCCGCCTCCAGGGAGCCGGTATGGCCTACCATATCCGGGTTGGCGAAGTTCAAGATCACCAGGTCGTACAGGTCCTTGTCCAGGGCTTCCTGGAGTTTTTCCGTCACCAGGTAGGCGCTCATCTCCGGCTGCAGGTCATAGGTGGCCACTTTGGGAGAAGGCACCAGGATCCGGTCTTCGTTGGGGAAGGGCTGTTCCCGTCCGCCATTCAAGAAGAAGGTCACATGGGCGTATTTTTCCGTTTCCGCAATGTGGAGCTGATGGAGTCCCGCCTGGGACACCACTTCCGCCAGGGTATCCCGGATCTCTTCCGGAGGGAAAGCCACCGGCGCATCAATACCCTTTTCATATTCCGTCATGGTGACGAAATGGACGGGCAGCTGGTCTTCCTTCCGGGCAAATCCCTGGAACTCCCTGTCCGTAAAGACATGGGTCAGTTCCCGGGCCCGGTCCGGACGGAAGTTGAAGAAAATCAGGCTATCGCCTTTTTCCACATTCCCTTCCACGCCGGATACCCGGAACGGCACCACGAATTCATCGGTCTGGCCGGCAGCGTAGGCGGCTTCCAGTCCTTCTGCAGCACTGGGTGCTTCCTGGGCCTCTCCGCCGCTCATGCAGTCGTAGACCTTCTGGATCCGTTCCCACCGTTTGTCCCGGTCCATGGCATAATACCGGCCGGATACGGTGGCAATCTGTCCCACCCCCAGCTCCCTGCAGGCTTTTTCCACCTGGTCCAGGAAGGGGCCGGCGCTCTGGGGCGGAGTATCCCGTCCATCCAGGAAGGCATGGATACAGACCTTTTCCACCCCCAGCTTTTTGGCCATGGCCAGAAGACCCAAGAGATGGTCGATATGGCTGTGGACCCCGCCGTCGCTGAGGAGCCCCAGGAGATGGAGTTTCTTTCCGGTGTCCCGGGCTTCCTCCATGGCCTTTACCAGCACCGGGTTGGTTTCCAGACTGCCGTCCTTCACCGCCCGGCTGATCCGGGTCAGGCTCTGGTAGATGATCCGGCCGGAGCCGATGGACAGATGGCCCACTTCCGAGTTGCCCATCTGCCCTTCCGGCAGGCCCACTGCCTCTCCGGAGCACCGGAGCTGGCTGTGGGGATACCGGTTGAAGTAAAAATCAAGATGAGGAGTCCTGGCGCGGGTCACCGCATTGGTGGAACTGGGAGGAGCGATTCCCCACCCGTCCAGGATCATCAGCATAACAGGTTTCTTTTTCATGAAGCGCCTCAGAAGGTATTGGCAATGGCGCAGAATTCCTGGGCGGACAGACTGGCCCCGCCTACCAGGACCCCGTCGATGCCGTCTTCATGGAAGGCATGGGCGTTTTCACTGGTCACGCTGCCCCCGTAAAGGATCCGCACCCGGCGGGCTGCTTCTTTGCCGAATTTTTCTGCAATGGCTTTCCGGATCAGATCCGCAGCCGCCACTGCATCCCGCACTTCCGCACTCTTGCCGCTGCCAATGGCCCAGACCGGTTCATAGGCAACCAGCAGATGCTGGATCTGGCTGTCGGTGAGCACATTCAGCACCGGAGTCAGCTGGCTCAGGATCTTGTCTTTGGTGGAGCCGTTTTCATGTTCGTCCGCGTCTTCTCCCACGCACAGCACCGGGTCCAGATCGTTCCGGAAGGCAGCCAGGACTTTCTTCACCACGATGTCGTTGGTTTCGTGGAAGAACTTCCGCCGTTCGCTGTGGCCCACCAGCACGTACCGGGAACCGATTTCCGCAATCATGGGGCCGGATACGGCGCCGGTGTAGGACCCTTCGTCTTCATAGAACAGGTCCTGGGCACCATAGCCGATGCCGTCTTCATCCACCATGGCTGCTACGCTTTCCAGAGCAGTGAAAGGCGGGAACAGCACCACTTCCGCCCGGGCCATTTCCGTGCCGTGAGCGATCTGGTGAGCCAGTTCCATGGCTTCTTCCACAGTTTTATGGCATTTCCAGTTGCCGGCCACAATGGGAGTCCGGAGATCATCCAGAGCCGCCAAGCCTGGCAGCACTTTCCCTTCCAGGTATTCCAGGGAGGCACCGCCGCCGGTGGATACATGGCTCATCTTGTCGGCCAGGCCCATCTGTTTCACAGCTGCAGCACTGTCGCCGCCGCCTACGATGGTGATGCCGTCAGAAGCAGCCATGGCTTCCGCCACCCGCCGGGTCCCTTCTGCATAGTTGGGCATTTCAAAGACGCCCATGGGGCCGTTCCACACAATGGTCTTCATGCCGGCCAGGGTCTGGGCATACAGTTCCGCCGTCTTGGGGCCGATATCCAGGGCCATGTACTCCGGATTCAGGGCATCCAGGTCTTCAGCTTCATGTTCCGCGTCATTGGAGAAGCTGGCGGCCATGATCAGGTCCACCGGCAGGAGCATTTTGGTCTTCTGGGCAGCAGCTTCCGCCAGCAGGTCCTTGGCGATCCCCAGGCTTTCCTTTTCCACCAGGGATTTGCCCAGGTCATAGCCTTTGGCAGCCAGGAAGGTATTGGCCATGCCGCCGCCGATCAGGATCACATCGGCTTTCTTGATCAGGCTGCGGATCACGGCGATCTTGTCCGCCACTTTGGCCCCGCCGATAATGGCGGCAAAAGGACGCTGGGGTTTGTCCACTGCATTGCCCAGGTAGGCGATTTCCTTTTCCAGCAGGAAACCAGCCACCGCAGGCAGGTAGTGGGTAATGGCTTCCACGGAAGCATGGGCCCGGTGGGAAACCCCGAACCCGTCGTTCACGTACACATCCCCCAGAGCCGCCAGTTCCTGGGCAAAATGAGGATCATTCTTTTCTTCTTCCGGATGGAACCGGAGGTTTTCCAGCAGCAGGATATCCCCATTCCGCAGCTGAGCGGCTGCAGCCTGGGCTTCCTTGCCGATGCAGTCCGGGCAGAACTGCACCGGACGGTGGATCAGCTGGCTCAGGGCTTCCGCCACCGGCTTCAGGGTGTACTTCATGTTCACCTTGCCTTTGGGACGGCCCAGGTGAGCCATCAGGATCACCGCGGCTCCCTGGTCCAGCAGGTAATGAAGGGTGGGCAGAGAGGCCTCGATGCGGATAACATCGGTGATTTCCCCTTTGTCATTCATGGGAACGTTGTAGTCCACCCGGACCAGCACCCGTTTCCCTGTCAGCTGAATATCTTTGACGGTTCTTTTCTCCATGGCTCGGTACTCCCTGCCTTTCTCTTACAGGCCCTTTTTGGCCACGAACAGAGCCAGTTCCACCAGACGGTTGGAATAACCCCATTCATTGTCGTACCAGGAAACCACTTTGGCCACACGGGGACCCACCATCATGGTGGACAGCCCATCCACAATAGAGCTCAGAGGGCAGCCGCTGTAGTCTTTGGATACCAGAGGCAGTTCATTGTAGCCCAGGATCCCTTTCATGGTGGTTTCAGAGGCCACTTTCATGGCTTCGTTGATTTCTTCTTTGGTGGTGTCTTTCTTCAGGTTCACTACCAGGTCGGTGAGGGAAACATCCGGAGTCGGGACACGGATGGCCATGCCTTTCAGTTTGCCTTCCAGTTCAGGCAGTACCAGACCGATGGCTTTGGCGGCACCGGTGGTGGTGGGGATGATGGAGCAGGCACCGGCACGGGCACGGCGCAGGTCTTTGTGGGCTGCATCCAGGATCTTCTGGTCGTTGGTGTAGGAATGGACGGTGGTCATCATGCCGCTTTCAATGCCGAAGTTGTCTTCCAGCACTTTGGTGAAGGGAGCCAGGCAGTTGGTGGTGCAGGATGCGTTGGAGATGATGTGGTCTTTCTTGGGATCGTACTTGTCTTCGTTGACGCCCAGGACGATGGTGATGTCTTCCCCTTTGGCCGGGCAGGCGATCAGCACCTTTTTGGCGCCGTTGTCCAGATGAGGCTGTACGGTTTCACGGGTCTTGAATTTGCCGGTGGTTTCCAGCACTACATCCACGCCCATATCGCCCCAGGGGATTTCCTTCGGATCAGTGTACCGGGTGAATTTGATGGCTTTGTCCCCTACATGCATTACGTCTCCATCAACGGACACATCTTCATCAAAGGTGCCGTGGATGGAATCGTATTTCAGCAGGTGGGCATAGGTATCGATGCCGGAACGGGCATTGACCGCCACAACTTCCACTTCAGGGTTCTTTACAGCGATACGCAGAGCGCAGCGTCCAATACGACCAAAACCATTGATACCGATTTTTACCATTTTGCATTCCTCCTAAGTTTTTTACTGATGATTGGGATCAGTTTGCAAACAATCGATGATTTCCCGGGCAGCCGCCTCGTCGGTGACCAGGATATCGTCCTGGCCGCTGCGGAGCATGGAAAGGATGGCCCTTCCCTTGGACTGTCCGCCGGCAATGCCCATGACCGTGTGGATCTTTTCCAGATCGTTGACCATGAGTCCCAGGGTGTCTGTGCTGTACACCACCCGGCCGTTCAGGTCGAAATACTGCCCCAGGGCTTCCCCTACGGCACCGGCCTTTGCCAGGCGGTCCATCAGTTTGGGGTCCATCCCCCGCTTTTCGGCCATCACCAGGGCCTGCCCCATGCCATGGACCAGGATATCCGCGCTTTTGATGGTTTCCACCACCTGTTTCACCCGGGCATCCTCTTCCAGGATCTTGCGGAGCACGTCCTCGCTGACACTGTCCGGCACATACAGCTGCAGGTACCGGGTCTTCAGCCGGCCGGCCAGCACCGTGGCAATGGTGTTGGCCTGGAGTTCCATTTTGTCCCCCAGACCGCCCCGGGCCGGGACCACCACGGTCTCCGGTTCATTGCCAAAGGTGTTTTCCGCCATGGCCGCCACAGTGGTGCCCCCGGTTACCGCCACAATGTGCTTTTTGTGGTCCGCCAGAAGGCGCAGCAGGATACCGGCCGCCACACGCCCGATTTCCCGGGTGACCACTTTGTCCTGGTCCGCATTGCCGGGCAGCACCACCACCTTCTGGAGATGGAGCTTGTCCTGGAGGATGCGTTCCAGGCTGGAAAGCTTCTGGAGCCGGTTCACATAGTCCCGGAGCTCCTGGAGGAGCACCGCCCCCTCTTCCGTAATGCTCATGCCGGTGAGGGTGAAATCCAGCAGCCCCGCTTCCTTGAGGAAATCCACATGGGAACGGAGGATCCGCTCGCTGAGCCCCAGCTTTTTGGCCAGGGTCCGGCGGCCGATGGGCTGATCGTGGCTGATCTGCCGGAGCACCTTATAGCGCTCGGTAAGCAGGTCCACCATTTCCGGAACCAGTTTATTCTGCAGGTTGATGATTCGATCCAAGCTGATGTTGCACATTTTGTCCCTCGTGGTACTTTTTATGTCCCACCCTGTTCGAAAAAAAATAAATTTACTACGTCTTCATTATAGCATAGATAAGAAAAAAAGGAAGGGGGACACCCTTCCTTTTTTTGCCCTGCCCGTTATTTAATCTCCCCCACATCCAGACTGATGTCCAGGGCTTTTACGCTGTGGGTCAGGGCTCCTATGCTGATTACGTCCACCCCGGCGGCTGCTGCGGCTTCCAGATTGTGCTCGTCGATGCCCCCGGAGGCTTCCACCACCGCCCGGTGACCGATCATCCTTACACATTCCTTCATGGCCTCCGGAGCCATGTTGTCCAGCATGATCACGTCGGCGCCCCCTTCCAGGGCTTCTTTGGCCTGGGCCAGGCTTTCCACTTCGATCTCGATCCTGGTCATGTGGCTGGCGTAGGCTTTGGCCCGGGCCAGGGCTTCCTTCACCCCTCCGGCCACGGCAATGTGGTTGTCCTTGATCAGGATGGCGTCGTAGAGCCCCAGCCGGTGGTTGTGGCCCCCGCCGGTGCGGACAGCGTATTTTTCCAGGAGCCGCAGCCCCGGCGTGGTCTTCCGGGTATCCACCACCCGGGTGCCGTAGGGTTTGGCCAGGTCCGCCAGCTTTTTGGTCCGGGTGGCAATGCCGGACAGGTGCTGGAGCAGGTTGAGGGCCAGCCGTTCTCCCGTCAGGACACTCCGGGCCGATCCGGTGACTTTGGCAATGAGGGTCCCCGGTTCCAGTTTGTCCCCGTCTTTGGCCAGGGCCTCGAAGGTCAGGCTGGGATCCAGCACCCGGAACACCTGCCGGGCCACTTCCACCCCGCACAGGATCCCTGTATCCTTGGCGTGGATGATCCCGGCAGTCACCGCCCCTTCCGGCAGCAGGGCCTCACTGGTCAGGTCCCCGCTGCCCACGTCTTCCGCCAGCCATTCCTCCAGCTGTTTATCCAACATTCTGCTGTACATGGATGCTGCCTCCTTCTTCCTCTTCGATAGTATGATGCTTCCAGCAGTCCCGGGGCTTGGGGAAATCCAGCCGGTAATGGGCCCCCCGGCTTTCTTCCCGCTGGAGAGCCGCCTGGGCAATGAGCCGGGATACCAGGATCTGGGATTTCAGATCCAGCTGCTCCGGGGTTTCCGCTGCCTGTCCGGCATATTTGGCTTCCACGGCCCCCAGTTCTTCCAGGGCCTGGCGGAGATCTTCCCGGTCCCGGGCAATCCCCAGCTGCCGGCTCATCAGTTCCCGGAGCTGCTGCCGGTCAGCGGCGGTTTCCCCCTGGGAAACTTTCCAGGGTTCCAGGACGGACTGCCAACGGCCGCCTTTTTCCTTCTGCCCCTCAACAGGGATTTCCCGGCACAGGGCACGGGCCGCCCGGCGTCCGAACACCAGCCCTTCCAGGAGGGAATTGCTGGCCAGCCGGTTGGCGCCCTGGAGACCGGTGCAGGCCGCTTCTCCGCAGGCATACAGGCCGGGCACCGTAGTGTGGCCCCAGCTGTCGGTGCGGATGCCTCCCATCATGTAGTGGGCCGCAGGAGCAATGGGGATCCGTTCCTTCCGCATATCCACTCCATAGTCCAGGAGAGTCCGGAAGATCATGGGGAATTTTTCCTCCACCCGGTCAATCACCGTGGCGTCCAGCAGCACATGGTTCGTGGCGCAGTGCTTCATTTCCGTGGCAATGGCCCGGGCCACCACATCCCGGGGAGCCAGTTCCAGCATGGGATGGTACCCGGGCATGAACCGTTCTCCCCGGGTGTTGTACAACAGGGCGCCGGCACCCCGGACCGCTTCCGAAACCAGGAAACTGGGCTTTCCCGGAAGGGCCAGGGCCGTGGGATGGAACTGGACGAATTCCATATCCATCAGTTCCGCACCGGCCCGGCAGGCCAGTGCCAGGCCGCTGCCCGTGGCTCCTTCCGGGTTGGTGGTGTGGGCAAACAGCCGTCCTACCCCACCGGTGGCCAGCACCACGGCGTTGGCGGAAAAGCGGACCATCCGGCCTTCGTGGAGAGCCATAGCTCCTGCGCACCGGCCTTCCTGGAGCAGCAGATCCGTTACATAGCAGTGTTCCAGGGTGGAGATCCGGCTTTCCCTGCCGGTAATGGACCGGAGGGCCCGGGACACTTCCTCCCCGGTGCTGTCTCCGTTGGCGTGGACGATCCGGTTCCGGCTGTGGCATCCTTCCCGGCCCAGGGCCAGGGTGCCGTCGGGATTTTTGTCAAACCGGGCTCCGTGATGAAGCAGGTCCAGCACCGCCTTGGGCCCTTCGGTGACCACGATTTTGGCCATGGTTTCGTCGGTGAGCCCGGCTCCGGCCACCAGGGTGTCCTGGTAATGGAGGCTGGGGTCGTCGTCCCTCCCCAGGGCCGCCGCAATGCCCCCCTGGGCCTTGGAGGTGTTGCTGTCCTGGAGTTCATCCCGGACCGCCACCAGCACCTGCCGGCCCGCCTCTGCCAGGGACCAGGCCGTCTGGAGCCCGGCCGCTCCGGACCCGACTACCAGGATATCCGTTTGTATTTCAGGCGTTTCCGCCGTATCAAAATTCGTCCAACAGGTTTCCATAAGGAATCCTCCTTTTACAAGAAGCTGCCGCCTGAGCAGCAGCCGGTTACAGGTCGTAGGGAAAAGGGAAGGAACCCCATTAACAGCTTCCTTCCGCCATTGACCATTGACAACCCGATTACTTCACTTCCAGCATCCGTTCCAGAGCCCTCCGGGCCTTGTTCCGGATCTCTTCCGGCACCACGATCCTGGGTTCCAGGGTCTCCAGGGACCGCTTTACCAGCTCCAGGGTGGTCTTTTTCATGTTGGGGCACAGCAGGTTGCCTCCTGCCATATAAAACTTCTTGTGGGGGCATTTCCATTCCAGCTGGGTCAGTACTCCGCATTCCGTGGCAATGATGAATTCCTGGTCCGGGCTCTGCTGGGCATAATGGATGATCCCCATGGTGCTGCCCACATAATCCGCCAGGGCCCGGACTTCCGGCCGGCATTCCGGGTGCATCAGCACTTTGGCGCCGGGATGGGCTTTTTTGACTGCCGTCACTTCTTCCACCGAAAGGGCGTGATGGGTGGGACAGGCTCCCCGCCAGGGCAGGATGGTGTGATGGGTCTTCTCCGCCGTAAAGGTGGCCAGGTTCTGGTCCGGTACGAACAGGATGGGCTGGTCCGCCGGCAGGCTTTCGATCACCTTCACCGCGTTGGAAGAGGTGCAGCAGATTTCGCTGAGGGCCTTGACGCTGGCCGGGGTGTTCACATAGGACACCACCTTGTATTCCGGATGCTCTGCCAGAAAGGCTTTCACCCGGGACTCCAGGGTGTCGTCGAACATCCGGCACCCGGCATCGATGGCCGGCAGCAGGGTGATTTTGTCCGGAGACAGGATGTTGGCGGTTTCTGCCATGAACCGGACTCCGCAGAACACGATCACATCCGCATCGGTCTGGGCCGCCTGCTGGGACAGGGCAAACGAATCCCCGCAGAAATCAGCGATTTCCTGGATTTCCTCCGGTTGGTATACATGGGCCAGGATCACCGCATTCCGTTCCTTTTTCAAGCGGGTGATGGCATCGAACAAGTCTTCCATGGATCAGGACTCCTTTTGGGAAAAGGGGAACTCTCCGTTCCCCTTTCGTATTTTGTGTACATTATACACGATTTTTCTTTCATTGTCATGTCAGCGGATGTCAACAGATAATGCAATGAGTCCATTGTAGCTGATTTTTGGGGAAAGTGCAAGGCGGATAAAAAAATGCTCCCCGCAGGGAGCATTTTATCCTTATGGATTTATTCCACCGTCACGCTCTTGGCCAGGTTCCGGGGTTTGTCCACGTCGCAGCCTCTGGCCAGAGCTGCGTAGTAAGCCAGCAGCTGGAGAGGGATCACTGCCAGGATGGGAGCCAGGTCTTCGTCGGCTTTGGGGATGATGATTACGTTGTTGGCGTGTTTGGCCAGTTCCGTATCCCCTTCCATGCCGATGCCAATCACGATGGCACCCCGGGTCTTCACTTCCTGGAGGTTGCTGATGGTCTTGTCATAGATGTTGGACTGGGTGGCCAGGACGATCACCGGCACCCCTTCCGTAATGAGGGCCAGGGTCCCGTGCTTCAGTTCCCCTGCCGCATAGGCTTCCGCATGGATGTAGGAGATTTCCTTCAGCTTCAGAGCCCCTTCCAGAGCCACGGCATAGTCCAGGCTCCGGCCCAGGAAGAAGGCATCTTCCCGGTTGGCATAGTTGGTGGCGTACACCTTGATCTGGTCCACATGGTCCAGGATCTCATGCATCTGTTCCGGCACTTCCAGCACGCTCTGGATCAGTTCATGGAGCCGTTCGTCGCTGATCTTCCCTTTCAGGTTGGAGATGTACAGGCTCAGCAGCAGCATGACGATCAGCTGGGTGGTGTAGGCCTTGGTGGAGGCTACGGCGATTTCCGGGCCCGCATAGGTGTAGACCACATGGTCCGCTTCCCGGGCGATGGAGGAGCCTACCACGTTGGTGACGGCCATGGTCTTGGCCCCCCGGCGTTTGGCTTCCTTCAGGGCTTCCAGGGTATCGCTGGTTTCCCCGGACTGGCTGATCACGATGCACAGGCAGCTTTCGTCGATAATGGGGTTCCGGTACCGGAATTCGGAAGCGATGTCCACTTCCACCGGGATCCGGGCCATTTTTTCAATGTAGTACTTGCCTACGATGCCTGCATGGTAGGCGGTGCCGCAGGCCACGATGAAGATCTTCCGGATGTCCTTCAGGGTTTCCGGGGTCCAGTTCAGTTCGTTGAAGACCACCTTGTCGCTGCCTTTGTCCACCCGGCCCCGGAGGGTATCCCGGACGGCTTTGGGCTGTTCGTAGATTTCCTTCAGCATGAAATGTTCGAAGCCGCCTTTTTCTGCCGCTTCCGCATCCCAGTTCACCCGGAACACTTTTTTATCGATCTTGTGCCCTTCCAGGTCCTTTACCACCACTTTGTCCGGTTCCACCACGGCCATTTCCCCATCGCTGAGGATGTAGGTGTCCCGGGTCTTGCTGATGATGGCCGGGATATCGGAGGCAATGTAGTTTTCCCCTTTGCCCAGGCCGATGACCAGCGGGTTGTTCTTTTTGGCGCAGATCAGCTTGCTGGGATCCTTGGCGCAAAGGAACACCAGGGAATAGGACCCTTTGATGGTGTGGAGCACTTTCCGGACGGTGCTTTCAAAATCCCCGTCCCACAGATCTGCCATCAGATGCGGCACCACTTCCGTATCCGTATCAGAGCGGAAATGATGGCCTTTTTTCAGCAGAGCCTGCTTCAGAGGCATGTAGTTTTCAATGATCCCGTTGTGGACCACGGCGAACTGGCCGCTTTCGTCCGTATGGGGATGGGCATTGATATCGCTGGGTTTCCCATGGGTGGCCCACCGGGTGTGGCCGATGCCCAGGGTGCCCACCGGTTCGTGGCCCACGATTTTCTGGCGCAGAGCGTCCAGACGGCCCACGCATTTTTCCACGTCGATTTTCCCGTCGTTGTACACGGCAATGCCTGCAGAGTCATATCCTCTGTATTCCAGCTTGCTCAGCCCTTCCATGAGAAAGGGAGTAGCCTGATGACGTCCAATATATCCTACGATTCCGCACATGTTGTTGTGCCCTCCTGCATATGGTAGTTACCGTCTGCCGCCGCCCCTTCTGTATGCCTCCGTTGCCGGAGGGATTTGTAGGACAGCTTACGGTGTGCAGCTTACCGAGAGGCATCCGCTGACTGATCGATGAACCTCTTCCTCGTCGGCCGGGCAAAGCCCGGCACCTGCGCTCCAGATTTGCAGAAATCCCATTGCCCGTTCCCCCTCAAAAACAGGCGGCCCTCCAGTCCGGTATCCCCGGAGAGCATGTTTCCACAGATACTTTATGATACTATGTTTTTGCCATGGGGTCAACAGGAAAGGGGGTGCTGCCTGCGCAGCATCCCCGTCAGCGGTCAGCTGACAAAAAAAAGGCGCTGCCTCAGCAGCGTCTTTTTCCTTATGCCAATTCTTTCCGCACCACTTCTGCAATGGCTTCGGTGATGTTGTCCAGTTCCACCTGGTTGGGGCCCTGGGCCATGATCCGGATCAGGGGTTCGGTGCCGCTGGCACGGACCAGTACCTGGCCGTCGTCCCCCAGTTCTTCCGTGTACTTCCGTACCACATCGGCAATGGCCTGGTTTTCCTGCCAGCCGTTCTTGTCCTTTACCCGCACGTTCAGCAGGGTCTGGGGATACTTCACCATCAGTGCCCCCAGCTGGGACAGGGTCTGGTTGTGGCGGACCAGGCTGCCCAAAAGCTTCACCCCGGTCATCATCCCGTCCCCGGTGCGCACCAGGTCTCCGAAGATGATGTGGCCGGACTGTTCGCCACCCAGTTTGTAGTCGTGTTTCAGCATTTCTTCCAGCACATACCGGTCCCCTACGGCAGTCTTCACCGTGGAGCCACCATGTTCCTTCATGGCTTTGGCCAGCCCCACGTTGCTCATCACCGTGGTCACCAGCACATTGTCCTTCAGCTTGCCGGCCTTCATCAGGTCCAGGGCACAGATCAGCATGATCTGGTCTCCGTCCAGCACGTCCCCGTTTTCGTCCACAGCCAGCAGACGGTCCGCATCCCCGTCGTTGGCCAGGCCGCAGTCGGCTCCCACTTCCTTCACCTTGGCCTGGAGTGCTTCCAGGTGGGTGGAGCCGCAGCCGTTGTTGATGTTGATCCCGTTGGGTTCATGGAAAATGGGGATCACATGGGCCCCCAGGGTCCGGAGGATGGCCGGAGCGATTTCACTGTTGGCCCCGTTGGCGCAGTCCATGACCACTTTCAGCCCGTTCAGCTTCACGTCGGCGCTGTCTACAATGTGCTTTACATACACCATGCCCATGTCCGGTTCCTGGATCACCCGGCCCAGGTTGGACCCGGTCACCGTGTTGGCATAATCCACCGGCTGGTTCACGATGGCTTCGATTTCGTTCTCCACCGCATCCGGCAGTTTGTAGCCGGTCCGGGCAAAGAACTTGATCCCGTTGTCTTCAAAGGGATTGTGGGAGGCGGAAATTACCACCCCTGCATTGGCTTCCAGCTTTTCCGTCAGGAAGGAAACCGCCGGTGTGGGGATCACGCCCAGAAGATGGGCATTGCCCCCGGCGCTGCAGATGCCGGCGGCCAGGGCGCTTTCCAGCATGGTGCCGGAAAGACGGGTATCCCGCCCGATCAAAATCTTGGGAGTCTTCACTTCCCGTCCAAAATACAGAGCCGCAGCGCGGCCCAGCTTGTATGCCAGTTCCACATTGAGTACAGGACCATTGGCGACGCCGCGGACGCCGTCCGTTCCAAACATTCTAGCCATCAGAGCCCTCCAGGTTGTTACAGGTATTTGCTGCTTATTTTTCTTCTTCCACTTTCCGGCCTGCCATTTCCACCAGCATTTCGCCGGGGGTGATGTTATGGTAAGCCAACAGCACTAAGCAATGATACCATAAATCCCCCATCTCGTAAACAACCTGGTCCGCATCGCTGTTTTTGGAAGCCAGGATGGTCCGGGTGGTATTGGCGCCCATTTCCGTCAGCAGCTTGTCCTGGCTGGGAGATGGCAGCAGCTTCCGGGTCTCTTTCTGTTTTTCCTGATAGCAGACGATCTGTTTGTACAGTTCGTTGATCACCTGGGGCAGCCGGTTGTCCGCCACAGGCAGGCTTTCTCCGGAAGCACTGTTCCACAGCGGGTTGAAGAAACAGGAATAGTTGCCCGTGTGGCAGGCAGCCCCTTTCTGTTCCACTTTCACCAGCAGGGCATCCCCGTCGCAGTCGTAGGTGATGCTGTACACCTTCTGGGTGTGGCCACTGGTGGCTCCCTTGTTCCACAGTTCCTGGCGGCTCCGGCTCCAGAACCAGGTATAGCCGGTTTCCACCGTACGGGCCAGGCTGGTGCCGTTCATGTAAGCCAGCATCAGCACCTTGTCCGTCTTCACATCCTGGACAATGGCAGGGATCAGGCCCCTGTCGTCAAACTTCAGCTTGCTGATATCGATTTTCATAACCGTACGTCCACTCCTTTGCTCCGCAAGTATTCCTTCACCTGGCGGATCGTGAATTTCCTGTAATGGAATACGGAAGCGGCCAGAGCCGCGTCAGCTTTTCCGGCGGTAAGGACTTCGTAGAAGTCTTCCAGGGAGCCGGCGCCCCCGGAGGCAATCACCGGTACGGGAACGGCTTCCGCCACTTTCCGGGTCAGAGGAATGTCGAACCCGTCCTTGGTGCCATCCGCATCCATACTGGTCAGGAGGATTTCCCCCGCCCCCAGGGATACGGCCTTTTTCACCCATTCCAGGGCATCCAGCCCGGTGGGAGTGTGGCCCCCGTTGATGTACACTTCCCAGGAATCCTCTCCCCGGCGTTTGGCATCCACGGCCAATACCACACACTGGTTCCCGAAAGCTTCCGCTCCCCGGGTGATCAGGGTGGGATCCTTGACCGCCGCAGTGTTCAGGCTGGTTTTGTCCGCCCCGGCCAGGAGCACCGCCCGCATGTCCTCAAGGGAGGAAATGCCGCCCCCTACAGTCAGGGGCATGAACACTTCCCGGGCGGTCCGTTCGATGGTGTCCACCATGGACTTGCGCTTTTCCAGAGAAGCGGTGATATCCAGGAACACCAGCTCGTCGGCCTGTTCCTTTTCATAGAGGGAAGCCAGTTCCACCGGGTCTCCGGCATCCCGGAGGCTGACGAAATTGGTTCCCTTTACCACCCGTCCGTCCTTTACGTCCAGACAGGGAATGATCCGTTTTGCCAGCATGGCTCACGCCTCCTTCGCAATCCTGACAGCCTGGCGAAGGTCAATGGCGCCGGTATACAGCGCCTTACCTATAATACACCCTTCGATGCCGTCTGTTTCTCTTTTTTTCAAAATTTTCAAATCTTCCAGGCTGGCCACCCCGCCGCTGGCGGTGACCGCAAGACCGGAAGCCCGTGCCACGTTCACCGTGGCTTCCACATTCACCCCGCTGAGCATGCCGTCCCGGGCAATGTCCGTAAAGATGATCCGCCGGACGCCTGCCTCTGCCATTTTCCGGGCCAGGTCTTCCGCCTGGATGTGGCCGCTGGCTTCCCAGCCTTCCACTGCCACGTCCCCGTTCTTGGCGTCGATGCCCACCACGATCCGGCCGGGATACCTGTCGCAGGCTTCCTTCACCAGTTCCGGATTCTTCACCGCCGCGGACCCCAGGATCACCTGGTGGACCCCCCGGTCCAGCAGCCGGGCAATGTGTTCCATAGTCCGGATGCCGCCACCCACTTCAATGGGGATGTTTCCCTGTTTCAGGATGGCGTCGATAGACAGCAGGTTCCGGCTTTCCCCGGCAACCGCCCCGTCCAGATCCACCACATGGATGCAGCTGGCCCCCTCATCGGCCCATTTTTTCGCCATGGCACCGGGATCGGTGCTGTATACTGTTTCTCTGGAAAAATCGCCCTTCACCAGCCGGACGCAGTTGCCTCCCCGCAGGTCGATGGCAGGATAGATGTTCATAGTTTCCACTCCTTGAAGGCTTTCAGCATGGCCAGGCCGGCGAAAGAGGACTTTTCCGGATGGAACTGGAAGCCCTGGACGCTGCCCTGGCCCACACTGGCCGTAATCTGGGTTCCGTAATCGCAGACGGAGGTAATAATGGAGGGATCTTCCGGCACCGCATGGAAGCTGTGGACGAAGTACACATACTTCCCGTCCGCCTCCTTCATCAAAGGAGAGGGATTCACGGTGGTAATCCGGTTCCACCCCATGTGGGGAATCTTATAGTCGGTGACGATTTTTTTCACCTGGCCCTTGAAGTATCCCAGGCCCTTTACTCCCGGTGCTTCTTCGCTGCCTTCAAAGAGCAGCTGTTCTCCCAGACAGATGCCCAGGAAGGGTTTGCCGCTGTGGAGAGCCTCCTGGACCGCTTCTTCCAGCCCCCGGCTCCGCATGGTGTCCATGCAGTCCCCGAAGGACCCCACCCCCGGCAGGATCACCCGGGGGGCCGCTTCGATGACCTTAGGGTCTCCGGAAATCACCGGATTGGCCCCCACCTTCAAAAGACCGTTGTACACAGAGTGCAGGTTCCCCCGGCCGTAGTCGATGATCACAATGGTGTCTTTGTCCATATTACAGTGCCCCCTTGCTGCTCATGACCCCGTGTACCCGGGGATCCAGGGCCACCGCCTGGCTCATGGCCCGTGCCACACCCTTGAAGATGGCTTCCAGCATGTGGTGGGTATTCTTCCCGTAGGGTACGTTGATGTGGAGGGTCAGGCCGCAGTTCATGGCCAGGGCCCGGAAGAAATCTTCTCCCATTTCCGTATCGAAGTTCCCCAGGGTCACCCGGGGGATGAGGTCCGCATTCCACACCAGGTAAGGCCGTCCGGAAAAGTCCAGGGCGATTTCCGCCAGGGCCTCATCCATGGGCAGCAGGAAGCTGCCGTACCGGTGGATGCCTTTTTTGTCACCCAGCGCCTGGGCAATGGCCTGTCCCAGGGCAATGCCCACATCTTCCACCGTATGGTGGCAATCCACTTCCAGATCCCCTTTGGCCCGGACCTTCAGGTCCATGAAGGAATGGACCGCCAGCAGGGTCAGCATGTGATCCAGGAAGCCCACCCCGGTGGAAATATCCGCCTTGCCGGTGCCGTCCAGATCCAGTTCCACAGCAATCTGAGTTTCTTTCGTATTCCGTTCCACTTTCCCTTGCCGCATAACCATGCCTCCCTTGTTTATTGGATGATGTCCCGGATGGCCCCGATGATCTGGGGATTCTCTTCCGCTTTGCCCACGGTGATCCGCAGGCCCCCGGGCAGCCGGGGATTCCGGGAATAGTTCCGCACCAGGATCTTCCGGTCCAGCAGTTCCTGGAACAGGTATCCCCCGGCAGCCATGGCTTTTTCACTGCTGGGCAGATCCCCGGCACCGGCTTTTTCCGCCAGTCTTTCCAGGGCCTTTCCCGCCGGCAGAGCCAGCAGGAAGTTGGTGGCGCTGGGCAGCACCCGGAATCCCAGGGCTTCCAGGTGATCCCGCAGGTATCTCCGGCCGGAGACCACGGCTTCCACCCGCTGCCGGAGCACTTCCGGCTTGCTGTACATCAGTTCCGCCGCCAGGATGGACACCCCGTTCACCGTGTAGGGCAGCAGCACCTTCTTCAGGATCTTCATGAGAGGAGCACTGCCGATGCCGTAGCCGATCCGGAGATTGGCCAGGCCGTAGGCTTTGGAAAAGGTCCTCAGCACCAGCAGGTTATCCACCTGGTTCACCAGGTCCAGGGTGGTCACCTCTTCCTCTTTCCCCTCTTCTACGGCAAATTCCATGTAGGCTTCGTCCATGATCACCGGACAGTCCACACTGCGGATGATTTTTTCCATGGAAGCTTTGGGATTGAAGTTGCCGGTGGGGTTGTTGGGATTGCAGATGATCAGAAGGGCCGGTTTTTCTTCCTTGCAGAAACTGATGACCCCCTCCGGATCCACGAACCCGTCCGCGGTCAGCGGGAACAGCACCGGCTGGCTGTCCGCCAGGATGGCGTAGGTCTGGTACATGGAAAAAGAGGGATTGGCGGAAGCGATCTTCCTCCCGGCGCCTCCGAAGGCAAAGCAGGCCTTTTCCAGCAGTTCGCTGGACCCGTTCCCGATGGCCACCTGGGAAGGATCGAACCCCAGCCGGTCAGCAATGGCCTGGCACAGGTCTTCCCCGTGCATGGAGGGATACCGGTTAAAGGCATGTTCCGCCAGACGGGTCCCCAGTTCCAGACGGATTTCCGGGGTCATATCCCAGTTGGTTTCATTGGCATTGACAACAATGTCTGCATCAGGTACGGTTTCCACCTGATAGTCTTCGATCCGGGCCAGACTCTCCCGGGCAAGCAAATCGCTCATAACAGCGCCCCCTCATTGACAGATTGCAGCGTAAAACCGTAGGGGGCGACAGGCCCGGCGCCCCGCCACAGGCACGGACAAACGTTGATTTGGCGGGCGGCCGGGCCTGCCGCCCCTACGGAAACGATATACACATTCAGAAAAATTTGCAGGCAAATTTTATCCAACGGCCGTTGACCGTTGACAATTGACCATTGACAGTCTTGTTACAGCTGCTTCTCCTTCCGGATCCGGATGGCATTGGCGTGTGCCTGGAGCCCTTCCGCTTCCGCCATGGCGATGATGTCATCGGCTGCTTCCGCCAGGGCTTCCCTGGTATAGGAGATGATGCTGGTCTTCTTCATAAAGGTTTCCACATTCAGCACGGAATAGAACCGGGCGGTACCGCCGGTTGGCAGGATGTGGTTGGGGCCGGCGTAATAGTCCCCCAGAGGTTCCGGAGAATAGGCTCCCAGGAAAATGGCACCGGCGTTCCGGATCTTGGGCACCAGGGCAAAAGGTTCCCGGGTGTTGATTTCCATGTGTTCCGGAGCGGAAATGTTGGCCATGTCCACCACCGTATCCATGTCCTTGGCCAGGATGATTTTCCCCTGCACTGCCAGGGACTGGGCGGCGATTTCCTTCCGGGGCAGCTTCTGGAGCTGGACTTCCACTTCGTCCGCCACCTTGTTGGCCAGGGTTTCATCATCGGTGATCAGGATGGCGCAGGCCAGAGGATCATGTTCCGCCTGGCTCAGCAGGTCCGCCGCCAGGTACTGGTAATCCGCCGTTTTGTCCGCCACAATGAGGATTTCACTGGGGCCGGCCAGCATGTCGATGTCCACATGTCCGTAAACCGCCTTCTTGGCCAGGGTCACGAAAATATTCCCGGGGCCGGTGATCTTTTCCACTTTGGGAATGGTTTCCGTACCAAAAGCCAGAGCGGCAATGGCTTGGGCCCCGCCCATTTTGTAGATTTCAGTGATGCCGATTTCCCTGGCGGTGGCCAGCACATAGGGATTCATCTTCCCGTCCCGGCCGGCAGGGGCAGCCATGGCGATCCGGGGCACCCCGGCCACTTTGGCAGGCACCGCGTTCATGATCACGCTGGAGGGATAGGCGGCAGTACCGCCGGGGACGTAGATCCCCACGCTGTCCACCGGGGTCATCTTCTGGCCCAGGAAGGACCCGTAGGCCCGGGGCGTCAGCCAGGTCTTGGGCAGCTGTTCTTCATGGAACTTCCGCACATTGGCAATGGCCCGGCGGATGGCCCCCATGGTCTTTTCATCCACGGCCTTTTCCGCTTCCGCAAATTCCTCTTCCGTCACCCGGATGGTGGCCGGGGTCAGGTCCGCCCCATCCAGCTTTTTGGTATATTCGAACAGGGCTTCATCCCCCTTGGCACGGATGTCGTTGACGATAATGTCCACTTCTTCCGCAGCCGTAAGGGGCCGGCCGAACATTTTTTCCACAGCCGCCGCCACTTTCGGAGACAGCTTCACTTCATCAAAAGATTTCTTTTCCAGGAGACGGCTGATTTCTTCTGCCGTGCTTTTTCTTTCATCATAGACTTTCATTCCGGTTTTTCCTCCTTCAGGACCACTTTCAGATCTTCCACCAGCTTCCGGATCCGGTCGTACTGCATCTTGAAGCTGACTTTATTGGCAATGAGACGGGCAGTGGACGGGAACACCGTGGCCACTTCCTTCAGATGATTTTCTCTCAGGGTACGGCCTGTCTGGACAATATCCACGATCATTTCGCTGAGCCCCACAATGGGCCCCAGTTCGATGGAGCCGTTCAGTTTGATGATTTCCATCTGCATCCCCAGTTTGTCGAAGAAATCCGCGGCGCATTTGGGATACTTGGTGGCCACCCGCATATGGGCGTAATCGGTGATTTCCGGCAGCACTTTGGCTTCCGGCACCGCCATCATCAGATGGCAGCCCCCGTAGCCCATATCCAGCAGTTCGTAGATGTCCTTCCGTTCCTCGTTGAGCACATCCTTGCCGATGATCCCGATGTCCGCCGCCCCGTATTCCACATAGGTGGGCAGGTCCACGGTCTTTACGATGATGAACTTCACTTTGGTCTCTTCATTGGTGATAACCAGCTTCCGGGAATCCTCCACCACATTGTCCGCGGCGTAGCCCACCTTGGCCAGCAGTTCCACAGACTTGGCGAAAAGTTTTCCCTTGGGCAGGGCAATTGTCAAATAATCCATTCCCGTTCTCTCCTATCCTACATATGCTACGGCTTCACACCGGTTGGCTGCACAGGCCTTGGCCGCTTCTTCCGGGGTCAGGGCGTTGGTGGCCACCTTCACGTTCTTGCCGCCGTTCCGCAGTTCCAAGGCTTTCCGGATGGCTTTTTCCTGGCATCCCGGAGCCCAGGCCACGTAAATGTCCCATTTGGATTCCCGGTTGAACCGGCCGTCCCGGCGCAGGGACAGGATGATCCGGTCGATGCCCAGGGCAAAGCCCGTAGCCGGCTCCGGATCCCCGAAGGCTTCCATCATATGGTCGTACCGGCCGCCGCCGCAGATGTTGAACCCGATCTGAGGGGCATAGGCTTCGAACACCATACCGGTGTAATAGTCGAAATTCCGGATCAGGGACAGGTCGAAGGACAGATACTGGGCCACTCCGTAGGCTTCCGTCAGCTTGTAGATGGCTTTCAGGTTCTTCAGGGCGTCCAGGCTCTTCTGGTTCTTCACCCGGCCTTCCAGAGTATCCAGCAGGTCCCGGCCGCCCTGGAGGTACAAGAGCTCCCGGAACAGGTCCTTCAGCTCTTTGGGGATGAACCGGTCAGCAGCTTCTTCCAGCCCCACCGCGTTGTGGGTGAGGATCATGGTCTTTACGAAGTCCGCCTGTTTTTCCGTCAGCCGGGCTTCTTCCATAAGCCCGGCCAGGAAGGCGCTGTGGCCTACGCTGATCAGGAAATCCTGGAGCCCGGCAGCTTTCAGGCTGCTGACTGCCAGGGCCAGCACTTCCGCATCCGCCATGGGCGCTTCCGCTCCGATCATTTCGATCCCCGCCTGGGAAAATTCGCACTGCCGGCCGGCCTGGGTCTGTTCATGGCGGAACACATTGGCAATGTAGAACAGCCGTTTCACACCCTTGTCGTTCTTCAGCCGGGTGGCAACCATCCGGGCCAGGGGGGTGGTCATTTCGCTCCGGAGCATCACTGTCCGGTTGTTCCGGTCCATGAACCGCATGCTTTCGTCGCTGATGCCGGCGCCGCTCAAAGCGAAGGTGTCGGCGTATTCAAAGGTGGGGGTGATGGCTTCGTCATAGCCCCAGGAAAGGAAGTTCCCGGCCACCCGGTCTTCCAGTTCCCGTTTCAGCCGTGCATCCCCCGGCAGGATATCTTTGGTCCCGTAAGGGATCCGCAGTGCAGTACTGTTGCTCATTTCTCTTTAGCTCCTTCAGTCAAAATGGGGATCAGGGTTCGGTATCCACCTGCTCCATAGTTCAGACAGCGATTTACCCGGGATACCGTAGTGCTGCTGGCGCCCGTATCTTTGACGATCTTTGCATAGTTTTCGCCCCGGTGAAGACGCACCGCCACTTCCAGCCGCTGGCTCAGAGCCTTCAGCTCGTTGGGGGTGCAGATGTCTTCCAGGAAGGCCAGGCTCCCGTCCACATCCTTCAGCAGAGTGAAAGCCTTGGCAAGCTGTTTCAGTTCCCGTTCGTTCAATCCGGCTACCATGATCGTAACCCCTTTCTGTATCATAGGAATCCATGCGGTGCCGGTGTTCCGGCACAACCGCTTTACTGATTTAATACTTTACTACGATGATGCGATAAATGCAAGTAGTTTTTTTGAATTTGTGAAAATTTTTTTGGCCGGCCAGCCCGTCCCGGCCTCCGGTTTTCTCCATTAAAAAAAGACCTGGCAAAAACCAGGTCTTTTCCATAGGCCGCTGACCGTTGACAGCTGACCGCCTTTAAATATCCATCCCCGCCCAGTGTCCCCAGTACACTGCATTGGTGATGGTGGATACTTTGGCGGCGTCTCCGATGACTCTTACGAAGGGGGCACAGTCCCGCAAAGCCTCCACCACATCCGTCCGGGAGCGCTGGCCCAGAGCGCAGATCACCGTATCCCCGGGCACCAGCACCTGGGCCCCGGAGGGATCCGTGCACAGGATCCCCTCTTTGGTCACTTCCACCCCTTTGTAGCCCGTATGGACCCTGGCGGTTTCGGCAATCTCCGCCAGCAGCAGGGGACGATGGCGCACATTGGCGTCCGGAGCCAGGGTGGGCCGCATTTCCACGATTTCCACCTTTTTTCCTTCCCGTCCCAGGTGGATGGCACATTCACACCCGGCCAGGCCGCCGCCGAACACCACCACATGGTCTCCCACCTTGTCCTTTTCCCTGTAGTAGTTGTTCACGATCACCACATTGTCCCCGTCCAGGCCCTTGATGGGCGGCACCAGGGGCCGGGAACCGGCGGCGATGATCAGGGCATCGGGCTTTTCCGCCTCCACGGTTTCCGGGGTGGCTTCCGTGTTCAGCCGGATCTCCGCCCCTGCCTTCCGGGCCAGCAGCTCGTAGGTATGGGCCAGTTCGTACATCTCCCGTTTGAAGGGAATGGCCTGCTCACTTTTCAGGATGCCCCCCACTTCTCCTTCTTTTTCCATCAGGATCACCCGGTGGCCCCGGCGGGCAGCAGTATAGGCAGCGTACAGGCCCCCAGGGCCTCCGCCCACCACAACCACTTTCTTCTTCACCGATGCCGGCTGGACTTCTGTCCCGTCCAGCTCCCGGCCAATCAGGGGATTCACCGTGCACCGGCGGGTGCTGGTGGCCGCCCGTTCCGCCATACAGGTGAAGCACCGGAGACAGTGGACGATTTCTTCATCCCGGCCTTCCTCGATTTTCCGGGACGTTTCCGGGTCCGCCAGCAGCTGCCGGGCCATGTACACCACATCCGCCTTCCCAGAAGCGATGATTTCCTCCATCATGGCCGGATCCGTCAGGCCTCCGATGGTGGCCACCGGTTTGGACACATGCTTTTTGATTTCCGCCGCCAGGTACACGTTCCGGCCGTGGTCCTCGAACATAGAGGGATGGGTGATCCCGAAGGTCTTCTGGTAGGTGCCGGCGGAAACATGGATCAGGTCCGCATAAGGTTCGATGGCCTGGGCAATCTTCACCCCTTCGTCCAGTCCGTAGCCTCCTTCCGCAAATTCCGCCCCGCTCATCCGGAATTCGATGGGGAAAAAGGGCCCTACCGCAGCCCGCACCGATTTCAGCACTTCCACTGCAAACCGGGTCCTGTTTTCCAGGGATCCCCCGTATTCGTCCGTCCGGTGGTTGAACAGCGGGGACAGGAACTGGTTGATCAGCCACCCGTGGCCCCCGTGGATCATCACCATTTCAAAACCCGCCCGTTTGGCCAGGCTGGCTGCATGGCCGTAGGCTGCCACAATGTCGTCGATCAGATCTTTGGTCAGAGCCCGTACCGGCACCCCGTCGGCCCGGACCCCGTCGCTGGGGCCCCACTGGTGGAGATTGTGCTGTTTGGTCTTGTCCGTCATGTAGGTGCCGGCAAACTGGCCGGAATGGGACAGTTCGATGGAAGGGATGGCTCCGTGCCGGCGGATGGCGTCGGCGGTATAGGTGGCGCAGGCCAGGGAATTCAGGATGCTTTCATCCAGATGATAGGCGTGGGAACCGTCGGTGGCCGGATGGACCATCAGTTCCGAGACGGTCACCGCCCCGGCCCCGCCTTTGGCCCGGAGTTCGTAAAAAGCCGTGGATTTGGGGCCGATGCACCCGTCGTTGGTAATATCGGTACCGCCCATGGGAGCGGAAAAGATCCGGTTCCGGAAGGTGGTGCGGCCGATGGTGATGGGGGTGGACAGATGGGGAAATTTGCGCAGCATGGTATAGTGCCTCCTAAAATATTTTCCAGTTTTTTCCGCCTTTCACCCTACCATAAAAAAGAAGCTGCCGTCCAGCAAAGAAACAGCAGTAGATATAAATAAATCATTGATAGGACTATTTCCCCTGGGGGCACACCGCCAGCAGTTCCTGAAACAGGGGTTCTTCCGCCCGGTTTTGGGGGCACACAAAGGACACCTGCCAGGGGGAGGTCTCCCGGAGGGGAATCTGCCGGAGAGGAGCCTCCACCGGATGGATGGCCGCGTCGATGCCGATGCCCCGGCCTTCCTGGCAGAACTGGTAAATCAGGCTGCTTTCCATGGTCTTCACTGCAAAATGTGGGGTAAAGCCAAAATCCCCGCACCGTTCCACCACATTGTGGTAAATGGAAAAATGCTCGTTCAGACACAAAAGAGGCTCCCCCTTCAGGTCTTCCAGGGACAGGCTGTCCCGGTCATAAAGGGGATGCCCCGGGTACACCACCGCTTCCACCGGCGCCTGGAACAGTTCCCGGCGGAAGAAACCTTCCGGAGCCCGGGACCCTACACAGAATCCGCAGGACAGGGTCCCTTCCTGGAGCAGCTCAAGGATGTTTTCGTTGAAATCCTCCGCCCATTCCAGCCGGAATTCCGGGTGCCGGGCCGCTGCGCTCTGGAGTTTCTCGATGGAAATCACATGGAGCACCCCGCAGGCAAATCCCACCCGGAGCCCCTGCTGCTGGCGCTTCAGTTCCTGGATCCCCAGCTGGAGCCGGAGCAGCTGGGCGGAGAAGGAACGGCTGTATTCATAGAAATAATCCCCCTCCCGGGTAGGCACCACCCCTTTGGGAGTACGGACAAACAGCCGGGCCTGGAGCTCCCCTTCCAGCACCCCGATGATCCGGCTCACCCCCTGGGGCGTCAAAAACAGCACCTTCGCCGCCTGGTGGATGCTCCGTTTCTCATAAACCTGCAGAAAACACCGGATAGCCCGGGTATCCATGGCAATCCCCTCCTTTGGGAGGATTGTAACACGGGTGGAAGAGGGTGTCAACGGATGTAGGATAGGAGTGGTTAAGTGGTTAAGTGGTTGATCATTCGATGATTGCCGTCCCCGCACTCTGCACTCTTTACTCTGCACTTATGCCCCAATTCCCATTGACAAACTGTACTTTATACGGTATCATTTAATACGCACAGAATTCATCCAGAGTAACGGAGGGACTGGCCCTATGAAGTTACGGCAACCATCAGCGGCTTTGGCCGGCTGAACGGTGCTAAGTCCATCAGGCGTGGCCTGAAAGATGAAGATGAGTGAGCCAATCTGATTCCTCTTCATTGCTGATGAAGAGGAATTTTTATTTTTTACGGAGGTGAACCCCCTTGATAGAACTCCAGCACATTGACAAAGTCTATCATACGGCTTCAGGGGACCTGCATGCCCTGAAGGATATCAATCTGACCATCAACGAAGGCGAGATCTTCGGCATCATCGGCCTGTCCGGGGCTGGCAAAAGCACCCTGGTCCGGTGCATTAACATGCTGGAAAAGCCCACCAGCGGCAAAGTCATGGTGGACGGCCAGGAAATGACCGCCCTGGGCGAGGAACAGCTGCGGAAGGCCCGGCAGAACATCGGCATGATTTTCCAGCATTTCAACCTGCTGTCCAGCCGCACCGTATTCGGCAACATCGCCTTCCCTCTGGAAATCCAGGGCATGGACAAAGCCGCCATCCAAAAGAAGGTGGAACCCCTGCTGGACCTGGTGGGCCTGAAGGACCGGGCGGACCACTACCCCAGCCAGCTGTCCGGGGGCCAGAAACAGCGGGTGGGCATTGCCCGTGCCCTGGCCAGCGACCCCAAGGTGCTGCTCTGCGATGAAGCCACTTCCGCTCTGGATCCCCAGACCACCGAAAGCATCCTGAACCTGCTTCGGGACATCAACAAACGGCTCCACATCACCATCGTCATGATCACCCACCAGATGAACGTGGTAAAGGAAATCTGCGACCGGGTGGCCGTGATCGAAAACGGGGAAATCATCGAACAGGGGTCCATGGTGGACATTTTCACCAACCCCCAGAAAGCCACCACCAAAGAATTCGTGGCCAGCATCCAGCACAACGACCTGCCTGATTTCGTCAGGAAGCTGGACATCCACAAGGACTACAAAGCCGGGGATAAGGCCCTGGTGAGCCTGAGCTTCATCGGGGACAGCGCCGGCGAACCCATTGTATCCGTGCTGATCAAGGAATACGACACCAATGTGAACATCCTGACGGCCAACATTGAAACCCTGCAGGATACCCCCTTCGGGACCCTGCTCATTGAAGTGGAAGGGGACGAGGACCATTTGAAAAAAGCCCTGGATTACCTCCACGAAAGAAAAGTGAAAGACGAGGTGATCGGTTATGTCTCCTAATATGATCCATCTGCTGATCAAGGCCCTGGGCGAAACCCTCTACATGGTAGCCCTGTCCGCCGCCATTGCTTCTCTGTTCGGGATTCCCCTGGGGGTCATCCTGACCATTACCGGCAAAGGCCACATCAAGGAAAATGCGGCTCTCCACAAGACCCTGGGCTCCATTGTGAACGCTCTCCGGTCCGTGCCCTTCATCATCCTGATGGTGGCCATTATCCCTATCACCCGGATCATCGTGGGGTCTTCCATCGGCACCACCGCCGCCATCGTGCCTCTGACCATTTCCTGCACTCCGTTCATTTCCCGGATCATTGAATCCTCCCTGCTGGAAGTGGATCCCGGGGTCATCGAAGCGGCCCAGAGCATGGGGGCCTCCCCTCTCCAGATCATCTGGAAGGTGCTGCTGCCGGAAGCCATGCATTCCATTGTGCTGGGCATCACCCTGGCGGTGATCAGCCTGATCGGTTCCAGCGCCATGGCCGGTGCCCTGGGGGGCGGCGGCCTGGGTGACCTGGCCATCCGTTACGGGTACCAGCGGTTCCAGGCGGATACCATGGTGGCCACGGTCATCGTCCTGATTGCCCTGGTCCAGTTGGTCCAGACCATAGGGAACAAGATTTCGGCGAAGCTGAACAAGACGAAGATCAAATAAAAGAGGGGGTGTGAAAAAATTCACACCCCCTTAGCTGTAGAGCCGCATAGCGGCTCAAGTCCGGAGTCAGAAGTCTGGAGCCGAAGGTTAAATTTGCAGGCAAATTTTTTGAATGTGTAGAACCGTTGAACGAAATGATTTCTCAGATTAATTGCGATTCTGGTTCTACAGAATCAAAAGGATCCGTCCAGCCAGACGGATCCTGTCCTGAGGCTTCCGACTTCAGACTCCCGACTTCCGACTAAGGGGCTGTTGCGCATGCAACAGTCCCTTTTATCATCCCCACTTTCAAACCCAGCCGCTCTGCCTCTCCTGCTTTCAGTTCCAGTACGGAACTGGCTTTCAAACAAGCGGAAAGGCCCAGCCAGGGATGAAGGTTCCGGACGATTTTCACGATTTCCATATTTTTGTTGAAATACACTGCATCGATGGCAAATCTCATGAAGCACATATGGATGCTGTTGGTGGGGTTCAGCCACAGGCCGGCGGCCGGAGGCAGGGGCTTCCGCAGCATCAGCCCCCGGAACCGTCCCCACCAGGTGTCGGCGATTTCCACATCAATTTGTATTTGGGAACGGTCCCCGAAGGACCAGGTTTCATGATTGGACAATTTGGATTCTCCTTGGGAGGCTGCTGAAAGCAGCGTCCAGCTTGCAGTCAATAGTCAGCAAAAAAAAGATACCATCTGCCAAAGGCAGATGCTTTTGAACAAAAACGCAGCCGTACGGCTGCTAACCCACCACCATTGCGCAAGCGCAACGGTCCCCCGCCCTTGTAAAGGGCGGATATACGCTCGGGCTGACGCCCATTGCTTTTGGCCACCAGTACAAAACCTGTGTGCCTTAAAACGAGGGACTTTATATCCCAAGTTTTTATCCGCCCTTGTAAAGGGCGGATATACGCTCGGGCTGACGCCCATTGCTTTTGTTGGCCACCAGTACGAAACCTGTGAGCCTTAAAACGAGGGACTTTACGTCCCAAGTTTATATCCGCCCTTTTCAAGGGCGGGGGACCAGCCGCAGGCTGGTGGTGGGTTAGCAGCCCCCGCTGCGTTTTTCTTCATAGGAACCCGCCTGCCGCGGGTTCCCTCCTTCTGCTTCAGCCCCCTCATTTCATCCCCTGCATCAGAGAAATCAGCGACGGCAGGAGGACCACTACGAATATGGCGGGGAAAATGCAGAACACCAGGGGGAAGATCATCTTCACCGGTGCCTTCATGGCCTGGGTCCTGGCCCTTTGTCTCCGCAGGTCCCGCATGTTGTCCGCCTGGATCACCAGGGTATCGGACATGGAGGCCCCCAGCCGTTCCGACTGGACCACGGACATGACGAACAGGTACACGTCCTGCACATCACACCGTTTGGCCATCAGCTGCATGGACCGTCGCCGGGTCATGCCCATCCGGATATCCCGGAGCATCCGGCGGAATTCGTCGATCAGGGGTCCTTCCATCCGTTCCACCACTTTCCGCATGGCACCGTCCAGGGAAAGGCCCGCCTGTACGGAAATGGACAGCAGGTCCAGCACATCAGGCAGCTGCCGGATGATCTTTGTCTGCCGGTCCCGGATGATATGGTTCAGCACCCCGAAAGGCAGCATGGCCCCGAACAGCAGGAATCCCCAGATCAGCAACAGGCCCCCGAAGGTGCCCATGGGATGGCTGGCGGTATACCGGAACCCCTGGACTCCCCAGAACACCATGGAAACGAACCAGATGCCCACCAGGGTCCTTGGCTTCCAGATTCCCTGCTTCCCGGCCAGGATGATCCGCTGCTCCATCATCTGAGGCAGTGCCGAAGGGGCAAACTTGGAGAAAAAGTCCATGGCCTGGTTCAGCAGCCGGCCGATGGTCCGCTGGTACAGGGGGATCTTCTTCAGGTCGTCGGGGTTGGTCTCCTCTTCCTGGACTTTCTCTTCTTCCCGGAAGGTTTCCAACCGGCGCTTCACTTCTTCCCCCTGGATCTTCTTCAGGGCCATGACCGAAAGGACCAGATAGAAGAACAACGCCAGGGCAATGGAAAGAGACAGTGCCAGCATGGTCAGTCACCTTCTTCCCAGTCGATCCCCGGCCGTGCCTTCTGCATAAAGGCCGGATATTCCACATTGTGGGATTTGAACTTGTTCAGGAACTGAGGCTGCAGCCCGGTGGGACGGAATTCTCCCTGAGCCTTGCCGTTTTCGTCGAACCCGGTCTGGACATACCGGAACAGGTCCTGGAGGACGATTACGTCCCCTTCCATTTTCTGTACTTCCGTAATATAGGTGATCTTCCGGGAACCGTCCTGGATCCGTTCCTGATGGATGATCAGGTCCAGAGCCGAAGAAATCTGGTCCCGGATGGCCCGCACCGGCAGGTCCAGGCCGCTCATGAGCACCATGGTTTCCAGGCGGGACAGTACATCCCGGGGGCTGTTGGCGTGGGCGGTGGTCAGAGACCCTTCATGGCCCGTATTCATGGCCTGGAGCATGTCCAGGGCTTCGCCTCCGCGGACTTCCCCGACGATGATCCGGTCCGGCCGCATACGCAGGGAGTTCTTCACCAGGTCACGGATGGTGACCGCCCCTTTTCCTTCGATATTGGCAGGGCGGGCTTCCAGGGTCACCACATGGGGCTGTTCCAGCCGCAGTTCCGCCGCATCTTCGATGGTCACGATCCGTTCATCATGGGGGATGAAGGAACTGAGTACGTTCAGGGAGGTGGTTTTACCGGAACCGGTACCACCGCTGATCATAATGTTCAGTTTGGCGTTGACACAGGCCCGGAGGAAAATGGCCATTTCTTCCGACAAGGTGCCAAAAGAAATCAGATTCTCCACCGACAGTGGTGTCCGGGAGAATTTCCGGATGGTCACACAGGGCCCAATCAGGGACAGAGGAGGGATCACCACGTTCACCCGGCTGCCGTCCTGGAGACGGGCATCCACCAGAGGGGAGGCTTCATCCACGTGCCGGCCGATGGGGGTGACGATCTTGTCGATGATGGCCATCAGATGGTTGTTGTCGTGGAACTGGGCTCCCGTCAGGTGGAGTTTTCCCATCCGTTCCACATAGATCTTCTTGGGACCGTTCACCATCACTTCGGTGACGCTGTCGTCCTTCAGGAACGGTTCGATGGGCCCCAGCCCCAGGATTTCGTCACAGATGTCGGATACCAGCCGGGCCCGTTCTCCCCGGGGCACCACAAAGGGGTTGTGCTCCAGCACCCGCTGGACATAACCGGAGATTACATTTTCGATATCCTGCCGGCTGTGGGTGGCAGAATCCAGCACCTTCTGCTGTTCCGCACTCATTTCATCCACAATGGCCCGGTGGACGCTCACCTTCAGATTCTGGTACTCTTCTTCCCGGGCGTCCGCCGCCCGTCCATTGAATATGGGATTCTCCCGGACCTCGGGCTTGCCTTTTTCAGTTTTCCGTCCCAGCCGTTCCAGCAGTTTCAACGCCGTATCCCCCTTGTATCCTGCCAGGTCCCCGGATCTGGCAGGTTTTCCTTATTTTTGCTGATTCTCATCATACATGGTGTAGGTGGCCCGCATGGTCTTCAGGTCACTCCCCTGGAGCAGCCCTGCCCAGCTCAGATTGGAGAAGAAGACCCCCTGGGTCTTCATGGGAGCCTGCACCGTCACCGTCACCGAAGGAGACCCGTCCACCGTAGTCTGCTCGATGGTGATGTTGTTCTCATTGGTCAGTTTGTACAGATTCCCCGCAGTTTTGTACTCATTGAAGTTCCGGGTCTTCACATTATCCCAGCTGTCCCCGGGCTCCCGGACCACCGCCTCCCGGGCCACGGACCGGGCCACGTTGTTGAAGGTGATATAATCGCTGAAGAACATCCCGAAAGCGCACATGGCAATCAGGATGAGAAAAAAAAGAGGGACCAGAATGGCAAATTCCACAATATCCTGTCCCTTTTGCCGTTTCATGATGGTTCCCCCTTTCCTGTAGTTTTTCAGTTCTTTCGAAAAGGCACCAACCGGAAGCTGATGCCCTTTCGAAAGAACTCCTGCGAAGGCAGGAGTTCTTTCAGCATAACAACAAAATCAATTAGTTTTAGCAGTATTAGCTGCGTTCATCAGACTTCCAGCGTTTGTGAACACTGCGTTGATGTTTTTAGCAATACCACTCTGCTGATAAATCAACCAGCCGATCCCAACGATGATGGCCAGCATCAGGGCATATTCCACCATGTCCTGGCCTTTTTCACCCAGACGGGGTTTAATGTACATGTCGTACATCATCTTTGCCATGGTAATCTGAAGTGGTAAACTAAAATTGGACACGGAGGGGGTAATTTTTGGACATACGGTGTATACTGTACGGATAGTACGAAATTAATTATCGGACAGAAATTCTCCCTCACAGGACAGGAGGTTTGCCGTG
>NZ_VULN01000011.1 GCF_009696675.1 Acidaminococcus fermentans
CACGGCAAACCTCCTGTCCTGTGAGGGAGAATTTCTGTCCGATAATTAATTTCGTACTATCCGTACAGTATACACCGTATGTCCAAAAATTACCCCCTCCGTGTCCAATTTTAGTTTACCACTTCAACAGTAACCTTAAGAAAGATATATCTAAAAAATTTTGGGGGCGTTTTGAGACACTCCTAAAGATTATAGTATTTATTATAAGAGCCAAAGAGCAAATCCCTGATTCTCCCTTACTTATTTACTTATTTTGGGGGCATTTTAGGTTTTATTTGTCCCCATAAATAAGTCTTAAAAAGATTGTTAAAATGATATGATAAAGTATATGGTTCTTTTCATCTGTCTTTTTATTGAGTCAATATAACAACTACTATAGAGTACCAAAGACCACAACTACTATAGAGCAACACCAAAGATAATAATTACCATAGACTCTACTTTAAAGGCTACATCAAAGATAATAACTACCATAGGCTCTACTTTAAAGGCTATACCAAAGATAATTACCAAAGATAATAATTACCATAGACTCTTTACCAAAGGTCTTTTTATCAGGTCTTTCAAGGAATCTCTTATATGGATATCTCTTATATGGATGATGCCTGTTCCAATTAAAAGCCCGGAAACCCGCATGGATACTGGGTGAATTTAATTGGCACACTATAAGGGAGAAGAGGGGGAAAAAAGAACTAGTCTAAGACTATTATAAGATATTACTCCAGTATAAGTATTATATAAAGAAATACTCTATAGAATTCTTTACGTGAGATTTCTAAATAGGGTCTTTCATAAGTCTTTTATAGGTCTCATGTATTGATTTGTATTCTAAAAGAGTGCAATTATTAATCATCATCAATCATCATCATTGCTAAAGGGTCTTTAGTTATTGGTATTCTCGTAATAATGTACATAAGTCCTTTATATGAGGACAACATAAGTGTTATTATTATTATTAATTTCCTCCCTATGTAGTTCCCCTGTAGCTATCCTATGTATATCCCTATTGGGTGCTATGTGGGTATATCTTAAATTTAATGGTCTCTTTGTCTTTAGTTATAAATATTATCCATTGTGTATGTGTTGTTTTCCTCCTTATTATGGCCCCTATAGCGGTATCTTAACTTATTCAGGTACTCCCTATAGGGGCTTTTTTTTTAATCGTTATTTATTATATATGAAGAACTAACCAAAAAGAAAAAGAGAGGACTACTCCTTATTATGTATCTGAAGTAGTCCCCCTATATATATCCCTGTATGATTCTCTCTATATTGCTCTATACAGCTCCTTTATAAGGTAAAGTTTGTAGTGGTCATAATTGGTCATATATGGTATTGAAATCCTTATCATCATAATCTACACCGATAAAGACACCGCCTGTATAGCCCCATATATTCATACTAATTAAATCTTCTAGTACATCTTCTGCATAGCACTTCTTTTCTCTAGCCCTATCATCCTCTATAAGGTCAAGACAAGAATTAAATAGAGTCATATCATCTGTAGGCCAATTTCTTTCTATTTCATCATAAAGACACTCTGTAATATCTATGGAACCATGAGAAGAAATAAGAAAGAATTTCTGTTTGTCTCTAGCATATTTTAAGGCCGCATGGGTACCCCAATAGCCCTTTAAAAGGAGTCTCTGTAATGGTTTATTGCTTATCTGATTCACACAGGATTCAATAAAGATTTTCTCTGCAAAGTTTTTTCCCCCTCTGTTCTCTAACAGGGTCTTTAATTCGGTCTCTGTCTTGATTTCCCCTTTACGTCTGATAATGGTGTTATTCATCATAATAATGATTCCTCCTTCTTAATAAGTTAGCAATATTGCCATTGGTGGTTATCCAAAGGATTATATTTCTCATTCTGTACTTTCATTTCCTTATTGGTATACTCTACATAAATTCTTGTAGTGGATACATCTTCATGCCCTAGTATCTTTTGAAGAGTGAAGAGGTCTCCCCCATTGAGAAGAAAGGTCTTTGCAAAGGTATGTCGCCATGTGTGAGCTGATAGGCGTTTCTCTGGTATCCCTAAGCCCTTTAGGTGTTCTTTCAGGTACTTGAACACCGTATCAATGCCCCCATTGCCTAAGGGAGTCCCATAGTAGGTTATAAGGAGTCTAGGAGTAAAGGCCCCATATTCTTGAAGGACTGTCTCTCTCTCCCTAAGATACCTTTTCAGGATACGCCGCAAGGAGACCCCTAAAGGAATTTCCCTTGATTTATCCCCCTTTCCATGCTGTACCACCAAAAAGCCTTCATGAATGTGAATATCCGTTACCGATAACTTCATTGCCTCTGTCTTTCTCATTCCTGTACTGAAGAGAAGGCACATGAGCATATAATTACGATAGCCAATAAAGGTGTTCTTATCAAAACTTTTCAGAATCTCTAAGACTTCCTGTGTAGAGAAAGTCCTTGCGTGTTTCTTTTGGTATTTAGGTTTCCTGATATGTTTCATGGGATTCTCTGCAATGTATTCCCACTCTGTCAGGAAGTTATAGAATACTTTGAGTACCATATATTTGTCCGCTATGGTCACTCCTGCTAAGTTCCTCTTACGGAGGTATTCAAGGTACTTTAAGACACTGTCAGGAGTCGTTTTATTTATAGTCTCTATATGCTCCTCCTGTGTTAGGAATAACATATAGGGTAATAGGCTCCTCCTGTAGTTGTCTATGGTGCTGACCGCTAAATTACTACTGATACAATGCCGATAGAAAACATTTAAGGACTCTTGTACTGATAATTCCATTTGGTTCTCCTCCCTTTTCGTCTTTCTCATTTTCTCCTCCTGTGTTATATATAAATTTTGTTCACAATTTGTTCACAATCTAGGGACTCATTTAGACCCTTTTTCACAGGTTTTTACAGGATTTTATAGAAGAAATAGGGAAAATTAGCATGGAATACAGATACATAAGAACCCGAATAGATTTTAAATCTTGCGTGTTCCTAAGCACATATAACAAAAAAGACACCCCTTTTGGGATGCCTAATTGTCTACCGTATGTAGAATTTCAAGGGTGACTAAACTCTGAACTACTGATTAATACTAGGTTTACGATTTTCTCGTGTACCTTTAATCTAGTACAGAACTTAACCACTAGAAAAAATGGCGGAGTGGGAGAGATTCGAACTCTCGCGGGGTTTAACCCCCCTAACGATTTAGCAAACCGTCCTCTTCAGCCACTTGAGTACCACTCCGTTTGAATCAGCTGACTTGTTTATAATACACGATTTGCTGGTTTCTGTCAACAGTTTTTTTAGAGGGGATATGGCAGGGCAAATACCCGGCATTTGCCTTCCATCGGCCGCTGACCGCTGACAAGGGGGTGTTGCACGTTATGTGCAACACCCCGGCCTCGTGAGCCGCATAGCGGCTCAGTCTCGGGTCTCGAGCCAAATGAAAAATTTGCAGGCAAATTTTTGAACGTGTAAATCGATACCGTAGGGGCTGCACGCCGGGCAGCCCGCCAAATCATCGATTATCTGTGCATTTTGCGGGGCGCCGGGCCTGCGCCCCCTACGGTTATACACAATAAGAAGAACCTGGTCGAAGGACAGGTTCTATCCAGTAGCCCGCGACCAAAAAAAGGGGTGCTGCTCATGCAGCAACCCCTTTACTTAAACCACTTGTCATAGATCTTCTGATATTCCCCGCTCTTTTTCAGTTCTCCCAGAGCTTTGTTCAGCTTGTCGCTGAGCTCTTTGTTCTTTTTGGCGGTGGCGATGCCGTACATGTCCCCTTTGGTGGGTTCTCCCACCATTTTGGCATATTCGCTGCCCCCCTGTTTCAGGAAGTACTGGAGTACCGGCAGGTCACTGATTACCGCATCGGCTCCCCCGTTCTTCAGTTCCAGGCAGGCGGTATCGGAGGTATCAAAGGTCTTTACCGTAGCCCCTTCGATTTTCCCGGAGGCGTCAGCCCCGGTGGTCCCCAGCTGGACGGCGATGTTCTTCCCTTTCAGGTCCTCCAGGCTCTTGATGGCGTTGTTGTCCTTCCGGACCACGGTGGCCAGACCGGATTCATAGTAAGGATCCGTGAAGTTCACCTTCTGTTTCCGGGCATCGGTGATGCTCATGCCCGCAATGGCCACGTCGATGTTGCCGGCGTCCAGGGCAGGGATCAGGGCATCGAAGCCCATGCCTTTCACCGTGACTTTCTCAAACCCGGCCTTTTTCCCCATGGCCTTGATCAGGTCCAGATCGAACCCGGTCAGCTCTCCGCTCTGTTTGTCCGGGAATTCAAAGGGCGCAAAGGAAGGTTCCGTCCCTACGATCAGTTCCTTCTTCTCCGCCGGCTTGGTTCCGGCAGTCTGGCTGCCTCCGCAGCCCAGGGTTCCCATCAGTGCAGCGAACAGGCAGATCGCAGCTAGAATCTTTTTCATAATTATTCCTCCCTCATTCAGCCCTTTCCGTATTGTATGGCTTTGATTGGGATTAATTATACGACTCTATGTATTATTATGCAACAACTTTTTAATAAAAATACAAAAAACAACTCAGCTGACCTGGTTTTCGCCCCCACACCCGCCTGCTGGAAGGTTCGCTCCTAAGCCTCATGCTCCCCACTACTGCTTCTCTCGCTTTTCGCGGCAGGACTTACTTCTAAGCTGCACCGTGCTCACAATGGCTTTTCATTGCTTACGTGGATCGTTTTGCCTGCAACTGGCATCGACTTGCAACCACAGACCTGAGTTGTTTGTTCTATTATAAAAGCCGGGGAAAACTTTGGCAACCGGAAATTCACAAAGGAGCGGTTTTAGTGTATACTGAAAGCGGATAGAAATCTCAAGCAAAGGTCGAATTCTCATGATCACCATTCCCCAATTCCTGGATTTTCCCACGGATACCGACACCACGGAAATCGTACAGGGGTTCCTGAAACTGCTGGAACTGAAAAGCCACGGGCTCTTTCTCCACAGCCAGCAGGTGGCCAACTATGCGGCTGCCACGGCCATCAAAATGGGGCTGCCTCTCAACGAGGTCGGCTGCATCAAAACGGCGGCCCTGCTCCATGATATCGGGCAGTTGTCCATCCCCAACACCATCCTGGCCAAATATCCCTATTTCAATATCCGGGAACGGGCGGCCTACCGGCGGCACTGTGAAGCCGGGGCCAGCATGGTGGAAAATATCCCGGCCTTTGCCCATATCATGAAGATCATCCTCCACCACCACGAAAACTGGGACGGTAGCGGCTACCCCAAACGGCTGAAGGGAGTCAATATCCCCATCGGCAGCCGGATCATCGCCGTGGCCAATTTCTACGACCGGAAATGCAATCCCTGCACCCGTCAGTGGCAGATCGCCGGCTGCAAAAGCCCCCAGGTGATCCGGGATCTGGCCGGGATCCAGTTCGACCCGGATGTGGTCCAGGCCTTTTTCGCCTCCATTGCCAATCATTAAGAAAGCACAACCGGTCTGCCGGTTTGCCCATAAATCTTTTTGAGGAGTACACACCCATGAAAAACTTTACCGTAAAGACCCAGGGAACCTGTGCCCGCCAGATTGAATTCGGTCTGGAAGACGGCAAGCTCCACAATATCCATTTCCAGGGAGGCTGCCCCGGCAACCTGTCCGCCATCAGCAAACTGCTGGAAGGCGCCGATGCCCGCCATGCGGTGGAACTGCTGAAAGGCAACACCTGCGGGGATAAAGCCACCTCCTGTGCCGATCAGCTGGCCAAAGGTGTGGAAGAAGCGTTGAAGGAAGAATAAGAAAGAAGAGCTGCACACTGGGTGCAGCCCTTTTTTTCATGCCCAATTTATAGTAAAATAGTAATGATACATACTTTTGAGGGGGATTTGTTATGCCAATTGGGGTTTTGATGAATGTGGCTGCGGTGGTACTGGGGGGAATCCTGGGGAATTTCCTGGGGCCGCGGCTTTCGGAGGATTTCAAGGAGAAGCTGACCACAGTGTTCGGCTCCTGTGCCCTTTTGATGGGAGTCATCTCCATTACCTTCATGAAGAATCTGCCGGCGGTGGTGTTTGCGGTGATTGCCGGCACCATTGTGGGCCTGGGGATCCACCTGGGGGACCGGATTGTCAACGGATCCCGGAACCTGGAAAAACTGATCAGCCGGGTGCTGCCCGCTTCCACTGGGGACAGCCTGATTCCCCGGGAAGAATATGAAAGCCGGCTGATCACCATCATTGTGCTGTTCTGCGCCAGCGGCACCGGGATCTACGGCAGCATGGTGTCCGGCATGGCCGGGGATCACAGCATCCTCATCGCCAAATCCATCATGGACCTGCCTACGGCAGCCCTTTTTGCCTGTGAACTGGGGATCATCGTCAGTTTTATCGCCCTGCCCCAGCTGGTGATCTTCCTGTGCCTGTTCGTTCTGGCCAATGCCCTGCTGCCCTTCTGCACTCCGGACATGATCGGAGATTTCAAGGCCTGCGGAGGGACCCTGCTCCTGGCCACCGGGTTCCGGATGCTCCAGCTGAAAGATTTCCCCATAGCCGATATGATCCCGGCCATGGCCCTGGTGATGCCCTTGTCGGCGGTGTGGAGCGGAGTAATCGTACCGCTGTTGTAAGAAAACGGGGCTGTTGCGTATGCAACAGCCCCGTTTTTCACATCCTCAGCATCAATTCTTTTTCCACTACTTTCCCGTCCTGCACATACACCCGGGGCACCCGCTTGCTGATGTTGCAGGTGATTTCGTAGGGAATGGTGCCGGCCAGAGCGGCCAATTCATCCAGGGACTGATGGGTGCCGAACAGTTCCAGTTCGCTGCCCACGTCCACTTTCGGCTTGTCCGTCAGGTCCACCATGCACATATCCATGCAGATCCGTCCCCGCTGGGGAGCCAGGCCCTGTTCCGTCACGAAACCGCACCGGTTGGACAGGCAGCGCATGAACCCGTCGGCGTACCCGATGGGCGCCACCCCCATCCGGGTGGTCCTGTCACAGGTGTAGATGCCTCCGTAGCTGATCCTGGTCCCTTTGGGATAGATCTTGATGGTGCTGATGGTGGTCTTCACCGCCATCACCGGCTTCAGCCCCAGGATCCGGGCGTGTTCTCCATAGCCGTAAAGCAGCAGCCCCGGCCGGACCATGTCCAGATGGGTATCGGGGAACAGGGTGGTGGCTCCGGTATTGGCGCAGTGGCGGAGTTTGAATTTCTTTCCGGTCCGTTTTTCCACTTCGTCGCAGACATTTTTGAACAGTTGGAACTGGTGCCGGGTATAGGCCAGGGCCTCTTCTCCCGGTTCATCAGCCACAGCGAAATGGGTGAAGATCCCTTCCGGCTCCAGCCCGGACAGACTGCAGGCGTGGATGATTCCCTCCACCCCGTGTTCGAAATAATCTCCCTCGCAGATGTACCCCAGCCGGGACATGCCCGTATCCACCTTCACATGGATCTTCAGGGTTCCCCCGTACTTCACGGCTTCTTCACTGTATTCCAGGGCCTTGGCTTCACAGGTCACCGCCTGGGTGATGTTGAAGCAGATCAGCCGGTCCACCTGTTCCCGGGGGGTATGGCCCAGGATCAGGATGGGCATGGTGATGCCGTTGAACCGGAGTTCCATGGCTTCGTCGATGCTGCTCACCGCCAGATAGTTGGCGCCCAGGGACTGGAGCAGTTTCCCCACCTGGACGGCTCCGTGGCCGTAGGCATCCGCCTTCACCACTCCCAGGAATTTCACCTTGGGTCCGATGTGTTCCCGGATTTTATGATAGTTGTAGGCCAGGGCGTCCAGATCGATTTCCGCCCAGGTACGGCGCAGCGTAGATTTCATGTTCATATCCCCTTTGCAGAAGGCCACGGCTCAAGGCAGGCCCATTTCTCTGCTTTATGATACCACATTTTTTCGGCCAGGGCACGGTTTACTGGCCGAAGCTCTTTTCCAGGGCTTTCCACTGGTACCGGGGATTCACTCCCAACACCGCATGGACCAGGGTCCCCTGGGGATTTTCCTGGAGTTGTCCGTTCTTGTCCACGGTGATCCGCCGGTCCTCCACGGCGAACTGTTCCGGAGCCAGCTGATAGAGCACCGGGAAAATAGCCGGCAGCACCGCCGCATTCTCTTCCCCGGTTTTGGCATGGGCAGCCTGGTTGGCCCGGATCAGATCCAGGAATTCCGGCCAGGTACCCTGCCGGGACAGATTCTGGAGCTCTTCTTCTTCAATGTACTGGGTACCGGTGAGTTCCACCGGGAACAGGGTAATGTCCAATCCGCTTTCCATTACGATTTTCACCGCTTTGGGGTCCCAGGCGAAGTTGGCTTCCCCCAGGGTTTCCGGATCCGGAGCCGCCAATTGGCCTCCCAGGATGTACACCTGGTCGATCCGGCTTTTGATGTCCGGATCCTGGACCAGGACTGCCAGGGTGGACAGAGGGCCGGTGGCCACATAGGTGATGTGCCGGTGCTGTTTCAGTTTTTCCCGGGCTTCTTCCAGGCTGCCGGGCTGAACCAGTTTCCGGCCGTTTTTTTCGTTTTTATCCCGGAAGGTATCCGAAAGGCCCAAAAGACCATCCTTCCCGTTGAATCCGGGTTCCCGGTATCTGGGCTTTTTCCCCTTCCAGGGACGGTCCGCCCCGTGGTATACCGGCAGATCCAGTTCCAGATCCCCCAGGACCAGCACCAGGTTGCTGCTGGTCTGCTTTTCCGGGGCATTGCCATAGGTAGCCAGAACCAGATCCGGTACCACCTGCCTTTGCTTCATCAGAAACAGGGCCAGGGCATCATCGCTGCCCGGATCGCTGTCAAAGACCAGGGACGGGGCTCCTGCCGTTTCTCCTGCCGCAGCTCCGGAAATCCCGGGGATGCTGAAGGTACAGGCACATATCAGGCCTGCCACCAGCAAAGCCAGTTTTTTCTGTATGTTCACCAAGGTACCAAACCTCCCATTGTCAAAAATAACCATGGAATAGTATAGTACGGAAGAAGAAAGGTGGCAAGGGAAAGCGGATATGGTATAATCGGGGAAGACGACAATCATGAAGGAGAGATGCACTATGGAACCCAATCCGCAGGAAAATCCCGAAACAGCGGAAAACAGCCAGGCGTCCCCGGATACAGCGGCGGACGCTTCGGAAGAAAAAAAGACGGAACAGACGGAAGCTCAGGCTTCCCAGGAGGCAGCCGCCCCAAACCTGCCGGCGGAAGATGAGGCAGAAGAGGCGGAAACCCGGCCCATGGACGAAGAAGAAGAGAAACCCCTGGCCCGGGCGGACCGGTCCCTGATGTATTTTTTCTGGCCTCTGGTGGTGC
The DNA here is from genome assembly GCF_009696675.1 of Acidaminococcus fermentans. Taxonomy (GTDB): domain Bacteria; phylum Bacillota; class Negativicutes; order Acidaminococcales; family Acidaminococcaceae; genus Acidaminococcus. The sequence goes on from NZ_VULN01000011.1 coordinate 9,240, forward strand.
TGATTCTGTACGTGCCGGCAGGGCTGATCTGGCTCTGCTTCCGGTTCATGTACTATAAATCCCAGCTGCTGCTCCTTACCAATAAACGGCTGGTGCTGTTCAAAGGAGCATTCAAGAAGAAGCAGTATATGATTCCCCTGGACATGGCCGCCCAGATGACCATGGAACAGGGATTCCTGGGCCGGAAAGCCGGCTACGGCACCCTGGTCATCGGAAAAGGCAAAGAAGCGATCCGGTACGATTACGTCCGGGATCCGGAGAAGTTCATAAAGAAGTGCAAAGAGGCTGTGAATTGATTCACAGCCTCAGCCGCGGCCCCAAAAAGGGGACTGTTGCACATGCAACAGTCCCCTTTTTGTCATTCCAGCTCAAACGCTCCCGTGTACAGCTGCCAGTACATCCCCTTCTGGGCCAGCAGCTGTTCATGGGTTCCCTGCTCCCGGATCCTGCCGTGATCCAGCACCAGGATCTGATCAGCGTTCCGGACGGTGGACAGCCGGTGGGCGATGACGAATACGGTCCGCCCTTCCATCAGGGCATCCATCCCCTGCTGGACAATCTGTTCGGTCCGGGTGTCGATGCTGGAGGTGGCTTCGTCCAAAATCATCACCGGAGGATCCGCCACCGCCGCCCGGGCAATGGCCAGCAGCTGGCACTGGCCCTGGCTGAGCCCGGCACCGGCCCCTTTCAGCACTGTAGCATACCCCTGGGGCAGGTGCCGGATAAAGTCGTCCGCTCCGGCCCTTTTGGCCGCCGCCACACATTCCTCATCGGTGGCGTCCAGCCGTCCGTACCGGATGTTTTCCAGCACCGTGGCGGTAAACAGCACCGTATCCTGGAGCACCATGCCCAGGGACCGGCGGAGAGCCCCTTTCCGGATCTGTTCCAGAGGGATCCCGTCATAGGTGATGGACCCGGAAGCAATGTCGTAGAACCGGGTGAGCAGGTTGGTGATGGTGGTCTTCCCGGCGCCGGTGGCCCCTACCAGGGCGATTTTCTGGCCGGGCAGGGCATCGATGGAAATATCCTGGAGGATGGGTTTACCCTTTTCATACCCGAAATCCACATGGCGGAAATGGACCTCTCCCTGGAGAGGCTGCAGTTCTTCCTTTCCCGCTTTTCCCGGCAGCACCCAGGCCCAGTGCCGGACCCCAGTGCCTTCTTCCAGAGGCCGCAGTTCCACGGTCCCGCTGTCCTGTTCCGATTTTTCGTCCAAAAGCCCGAAGATCCGTTCCGCCCCGGCCATGCCCATGACCATGGCGTTGATCTGGGGGGAGATCATCTGGATGTTGGTGGCAAACTGCCGGCTCATGCCCAAAAAGGGCACCATCACCGCCAGGCTGAAGGGCAGCCCGGAAAGGGACAGGTTGGGCACCTGTTTTTCCAGGAACAGGCCTCCGCAGGCCGCCACGATGATGTAGATCAGATAGCTTACATTGTTCAATATGGGCATCAGGGTGTTGGAATACTGGTTGGCTTTGCAGGAAGCATCAAAAAGAGCCTGGTTCACCCGGTCGAACTCCGCCCGGGCTGCCCTCTCATGGTTGAACACCTTGATCACCTTGCCCCCGTTGATGCTTTCTTCCATGAAGCCTTCACAGTCCGCCAGGGTGTGCTGCTGCTCCATGAAATACCGGGCACTCCGGCCCCCCACTTTCCGGGTAATGACCACGGACCAGAGGGAGCCTCCCACCACCACAAGGCTCATCCACAGGCTGTAATACAGCATAATGGCCAAAAGCACCGTCAGCGTCACAGCGGTGACGCATAACTGGGGAAAAGACTGGGAAATCATCTGCCGGAGGGCTTCCACGTCGTTGGTGTAATAGCTCATGATGTCCCCCCGCTGGTGCCGGTCGAAATACCCCAGAGGCAGGGTTTCCATATGGGTGAACAGCTTTTCCCGGAATTTGGCCAGACTCCCCTGGTTGAATACCGCCAGCAGCTGGTTGTAGGTTACATTGGCCAGAAGGCTCACCAGGTACAGCAGGGCCAGGATCCGCACATAGCCGTAGATTTCCGGCTGGACCGCCGCCCAGGGCAGCTGCTGGTTCCAGGCCCTTTCCAGCACGGCCACCACCTTCTGCATGAAGATCCCGGGCAGGGACAGGATTCCCGCATTGATGAAGATCAGCACCAGGATCCCGGGCAGCAGCCGGGGATAGAACCCCCACAGGGGCCGGAAGAACCGCCAGGCTTTTTTCCAGCTGAAGATGTTTTTCTTCTCAGCCATGGAGCGTCCCCTCCTTTTCCCTTTCTTTTTCCAGCAGATTCTGGGACCGGGCCATTTCCTGGTAGATGTCATCGGTCCGGAGCAGCTCTCCATGGGTACCCATACCGTGGATCCGTCCCTTGTCCAGCACCAGGATCCGGTCCGCCCGTTCCACGGAAGACAGCCGCTGGGCGATGATGAAGGTGGTGGTGCCGGGAAGGGCCGTGGCCAGGGCGTCCCAGATGGCCCGGTCCGTCCGGGTGTCCACTGCCGACGTGCTGTCGTCCAGGATCAGGATCCTGGGCCGTTTCAACAGGGCCCGGGCAATGCACAGCCGCTGTTTCTGGCCTCCGGACAGGTTGGTGCCCCCCTGTTCGATCCAGGTGTCATATCCTTTGGGCAGCCTCCGGATGAATTCGTCCGCACAGGCCCACCGGCAGGCTTCTTCCAGTTGGGCCTGGGTGGCATGGGGATTTCCCCAGCGCAGGTTGTCCGCCACCGTACCGGAAAACAGCAGGTTTTTCTGGAGCACCATGGCCACGTTTTCCCGGAGGGTTTCCAAGTCGTACCGGCGCACGTCCACCCCGCCCACCTGGACAGAGCCGGCAGTCACATCATAGAGCCGGGGAATCAGCTGGACCAGGGAGGATTTGCCGCTGCCGGTGCCTCCCACGATTCCCACCACTTCCCCGCTCCGAACGGACAGGGTAATGTCCTGGAGCACCGGTTCCCCGGTACTCCCTTCATATTGAAAAGAGACCCCCTGGAAATCCACAGAGCCGTCCCGGACGGTTTTCACCGGATCAGCCGGGGAAGTGAGGGTACTGGCTTCTTCCAGCACTTCCCGGACCCGCTGGACCGATTCTTCCGTAAAGGTAAGCATCACCATGATCATGGACAGCATCATGAGGGATCCCAGGATCTGGAAGCTGTAGGTGAGCAGGGTGGAAAACTGGCCAATGTCCAGCAGCCGGCCCCGGGTGGTGACGATGAGCCGGGAGCCCTGGGTCAAAAGGAAAATCATGACCCCGTAAATGCAGATCTGCATGAGCGGGTTGTTCAGGGCCACGTACCGTTCCCCTTTGGTGAAGATGGCCTGGACCTTCCGTGCGGTTTCATCGAATTTGGCGATTTCCGTTTTTTCCCGGACAAAGGATTTTACCACCCGGATGCCCTTGATGTTTTCCTCCACCTTGTAGTTCAGGGCATCGTACTGAGGGAAGCCTTTCCGGAAAAGGCCCACGGACAGCACGGCAATTTTATACAGTCCATAGCCCAGAATGGGGATCACCACCAGAAAGCACAGGGCCATCCGTCCCCCCATGTACCAGGCCATGAAGAAGGAGGCCAGCAGGTTGAAGGGGGCCCGGAAGGCGGTGCGCACCAGCATCATGAAGGCCATCTGGATATTCTGGATGTCCGTGGTGAGGCGGGTCACCAGGGAGGCGGAGGAGAACCGGTCCATATTCCCGAAGGAAAATTCCTGGATCTGATAGAACACGTCCTGGCGGAGATTCTTGGCAAAACCGCAGGAAGCCCGGGCGCAAGTGATTCCGGCCACATAGCCGCAGGCTAGGGCGCACAGAGCCATGAGGAGCAGGATCCCCGCATAGTGGAGGATCCGGTCCAGTCCGCAGCCTGCCTTCACCTCATTGACCAGCAGAGCGATTTCATAGGGGATCAGGGCCTCGAACACCACTTCCCCCATGACGGTAATGGGAGTCAGCAGAGCATCTTTTTTGAATTCCCGGAGGGACCGGAGCATCATCAGCCAGGAACCCTGGCGGGAAACCCCTGCCCCTGATTTTCGGTTGTTGTTTTCCATAGCACATCCCCTGTTTCCGTTAGTATGAACTATCTTATAGCTTACCATAAAAAAGGAGCTGCTGCACGGGCAACAGCTCCTTTATCAATTCCCACTGGCCAGGGCCAGCGCATAAACCTTTTTCACTCCTCCCTGCTTCAGGGTCCGGGCGGCTTCTTCCAAGGTGCTGCCGGTGGTGCAGATGTCGTCGCAGAGCAGCACGATATCCGGCAGATTTTCCTGCCGGACCAGGGTGAAGCATCCTTTGATGTTCTTTTTCCGTTCTTCCGGGGTCAGGCCGTACTGGGGCCGGGTGCTCCGGTTCCGGATCAGCAGGGTCTCCCACCGGTACCCTTCCTGCCGGCACCAGGGCCGGAAGATTTCTTCCGGCAGGTCGTATCCCCGTTTTTTCCGCCGCCGGGGATCCGTGGGGATGCCGGTGGCACACAGGGTCACTTCCGGAGGCAGGTCCCAGGAGAATTTCCCCTCCTGGCGGATCCCCCGGGCCCATTCTTCCCCCAGCCGGGGCAGCAGGTCCTCCCGCCCCTGAAATTTGGCCTGCTGGAGGGTTTTCTGGATGGCCCCGGCGTAATCCAACAGGAAGAACATCCCGTCCACATGGGGACAGTCCAGACTCCCGGGATGGAAAGAACGGGGATGCCACACCCCTTCCCGGCACCGGCCGCACAGGACCCCCGGTTCCCGGACCTCCTCCCCGCAGCCGGGACAGCAGTGGGGATAGAACAGGGACTGGAGCAGGGCAAGGATGGATGAGAACATGGTGCACCTCTTCACTCACTGTACCTTTTCAGCCGTTCCGCCAGGAGACTGTAACGCTTCCGGGTCCGGTCATTGCCTACAGCGGCGGCCAGGGCTTTTTTGCTCCCGGCCAGGTACACCTGCTTTTTGGCCCGGGTGATGGCGGTATAGAACAGGTTCCGCTGGAGCAGGATGTAGTGGCTCAATACCAATGGCATGAGCACCACGGCATATTCGCTGCCCTGGCTTTTGTGGACGCTCATGGCATAGGCCAGCCGCAGATCGGAGATTTCCGCCCCTTCGTAGGTCACCGCCTCCCCTTCCGCCCGGTCCGGGAAGTCCACGGTCACATAGGCTCCCTGGATGCTCCGGATCCGGCCGATGTCCCCGTTGAACACGTTCTTTTCATAATTGTTCCGGATCTGCATCACCTTGTCCCCTTCCCGGAGCAGCAGGAAGCTTCCCCGGTACTCCTGTTTTTCCGGGTCCGGGGGATTCATCCGGGCCTGGAGCAGGTTGTTCAGGTTCTCCACCCCGCACAGGTTCTTATGCATGGGGGTAAGCACCTGGAGGCTGTCCTGGGGTTGGGTCCGGGCCAGATGGGCATAAAGGTCCACAATATAGTGCATGGTTTCCTCTTCCGTGGCAAATTCCCGGAAGCTGAAATCCTTCTCCCCTTCCCATTGGGGCATCAGCCCCTGGTTGATCCGGTGGGCATTCCGGACTATGGGGCTCAGTTCCGCCTGACGGAACACGTTTTCCAGCCGGACAATGGGCATGGTGCCGCTGCGGATAATGTCCTGGAGCACGGAGCCGGGCCCCACACTGGGCAGCTGGTCCACATCCCCCACCAGGATCAGCCGGCAGCCCAGCGGCAGAGCCTTCAGCAGGTTGTACATCAGCACGATGTCCATCATGGAGGCTTCGTCCACAATCACCGCATCCGCCTCCAGGGGATTGTCCTCATCCCGGCCCCAATAGGAATCCCCTTCTCCGTTGGGAGTGTATTCCAAGAGCCGGTGGACCGTAAGAGCCGGCTTCCCGGCGCTTTCCGACAGACGCTTGGCCGCCCGTCCTGTAGGCGCTGCCAGCAGGATCTTGCACCCGGCCTGTTCCATCACCGACAGGATTCCCTTCACCACGGTGGTTTTCCCGGTGCCGGGACCCCCGGTGAGCACAAAGACCCCATGGTCCACGGACGCCTTCACCGCTTCCGCCTGTTCCGGGGCCAGCTGGATCCGTTCATCCTGTTCCCATTCCCGGATGATCTTCTGGTAGTCCACCTTCCACAGGGCGTTCACATTGTCCCGAAGGGCCAGGAGCCGCCGGGCCACCCCTTCTTCCGCCCGGTACAGGTATTCCGGATACACGTCCACATGGTCCCCCTGGTCCTCCACCCGGAGCAGGTTGTCCCGGAGCAGCTGGTCGAAGACCTGACGCACTTCCAGAGGTTCCACCTGGAGCACTTTGGCCGCCATGGCCACCAGCCAGGAATCCGGCACACAGGTATGGCCCTGGTTGGCTCCCTGGAGCAGGGTAAAATGGATCCCCGCCCGGATCCGGTCCTCGTCATGTTCATCCACCCCCAGGTTCCGGGCCAGGGTGTCCGCCGTCCGGAACCCGATCCCGTCCACATCTTCCGCCAGGCAGTAGGGGTTGTTGCTGATCCGGGTCACCGCCGTATTCCCGTACAGAGCCTGGATCCGGGGAGCGAAGTTGCCGCTGATCCCGTGGCTTTCCAGGAAAAACACCAGTTCCCGGTTTTCCCGGAGTTCTCCATAGGAAGTCACAATGGCCTCCGCCTTCTTTTTGCCGATGCCGCTGACCTCCCGGAGCCGTTCCGGGAATTTTTCCAGGATCTCCAGGGTATCCTCCCCGAACTTGTCCACGATCCGCTGGGCCATGGCCGGGCCCACTCCCTTCAGCACCCCGCTGCCCAGCATCTTCACCAGGCCTTCCGCCCCCTTGGGCTGGATGGCTTCCCAGCTCTGGGCCTGGAACTGACGCCCGAACCGGGGATGTTCCCCCCAGGTGCCCGTAAGCCGCACCTGTTCTCCGGCATAAGGGGCCTGTCCCTTGTAAACAATGGAAATGGTCCCCACTTCCGGATTTTCTCCCCGGAAGACACTGAAGGTGCCTGTAGCTGCCTGGAAGACGATATTTTTAATGGTGATTTCGATGGAAACGGTTTCGGCCATACCCTGCTGCTCCTTCTGAACGTATGTTCCTATCATTATAACATAGTTTTCCGTTTTTTTTGACAGCCCATGGAGAATTACGGTATAATAAGAAAGCTGAATTCTGAACGAAATCGAAGAAAATCAAAGGAAGTGAACGCCACGTGATTGGAAAAGGCACACAGGCAGCGCTGGACATGTACCGCTGTGCAGAAGAAGTTGTATTCGACAAAGAAAAGATCCGGGATATTCTGGAAGAAGCCGCCGAACGGTTCTGTCTGAAGGAACTGGCCCTGTATTCCACAGAAAATGATGAAGGAGACGATTTCTGTTTCGTCATGCTGTGTACCAACGGCCATCTTTTCCTCCATGTCTTCCCCACCTACGGGTATGTGGAGGCGGATGTATTCACCCTGGAAAGCGCGGCCAATCCGGAACAGGTGGCTGTATTCCTGCGGCAGGAATTCGGTCCTGACCAGTCCAAACTCACCACCCTGAAACGGGGGGACTACGGTTCCATCAAAGACATGAAGCCTCAGCGGAAAAAGATGGTGAAGACCATGCGCCGGGCCAAGAACGCAGGCGCCAAACTGAAGAAATTCATGACCTGGAAAAAAGACAAGGAATAAGACAAAGAACAAGAGGCTCTGCTGCGGCGCCTCTTGTTTTTGACAATCAAAGGAAGAATGAACCATGAAATATATCTGCTGGGACATTGACGGCACCCTGCTGCTCACCAACTACGCCGGGGTGGCTGCCATGAAGTCCACCATCAACGACCTGTACGGTCTGGACAATTTTGAATTCACCTACGGCATGGCCGGCCGGACGGACACCTATATTGCCCGGAAGGCCATCGAAGGGATCCAGGGCCACTGTACCCCGGACGAAGTGACCCGGATGCTCCAGGCCTACGGAAAAAAACTCCCGGCCTCCCTGGTGGCCAAAAAAGGCCATCTCCTGCCCCATGTACAGACCACCCTGGACTGGCTCCGGGAAAACCCGGACACCACCAGCCTGCTGCTCACCGGCAACTGCGAAGTAGCCGCCCATGCCAAGCTCCGGTATTTCGGCATTGAAGAGGAATTCGACTACAGCCGCAGTGCCTTCGGGGAAATCAGCGAGCTCCGGGACGACCTGTCCCAGGCCCTGTGGGACAAAGTGCGGAAAACGGATCCGGCAGCCACCCGGGACCAGCTGGTGGTCATCGGGGATACTCCCCACGACATTACCTGCGCCCAGGCCATCGGGGTCCGGAGCCTGATTGTACTGAAAGGCTCCGCCTACAAACCGGACCGGCTGGAAGCTTATCACCCCTGGAAGATCATCCCGGAACTGCCGGAAGACCCCAAAGACCTGATGGCCATCCTGGAGGAGGAGTAAGACCATGTTTGGAAAAAAAGTTTTTCTCACAGCCCTGCTGGCCCTGACCGCTGCCCTGCCGGTTTCCGCCTACCGGCAGAGTGATGTGGATCAGCTGCTGGCCACCCGTTCCTGCCCCGGCGGGGATCTCCGGGGCGCTTATCTCCGGGATGCGGATCTTACGGGAGCCAATCTCCAGGGGGCGGATCTCAGCTATGCCAATATGACCAGCGCCATTTTGGAAAACGCCAACCTGAAGGAAGCCAATCTCCAGAAAGCCAATCTGCGGAATGCCTATATGGCTGGTTCCGACCTGGAAGGGGCGGACCTGTCCAACGCCAATTTTTCCCATACGGTGCTGAACCGGAGTTCCCTGGTGGGGGTCACCGCCTACCGGACCAGCTTTTCCCATGCTCTTTTGACCTTCGCCAACCTGTACACGGCGGACCTGCGGGAAAGCAATTTCGACTATGCCAACGGAGCCATGGCCAACTTCTTTTCCGCCAACCTGGCCCGGAGCTGGCTGTTCGGGACCCAGCTCCGGGGAGCCAACTTCACCTCCGCCAACCTGTACAACGCCCGGCTCCGGAAGGCCAGCCTGCCGGAAGCCAATTTCAAGAACGCCAATCTCATGAGCTCCACCCTGGAAGGGAGCAACCTGAGCAAAGCAGTGCTCACCAACGCCAACCTGGACGATGCGGACCTGAGCCACGCCAACCTGGAAGGTACCCAGTTCTCCAGCGCAGATCTGGCGCTGGCGTACAGGAAATAAAAAAGGAGGTGTGAAAGAATTCACACCTCCGGTCTCGGACCGCGGGTCACGACCCGAGACCTTCACAAAAAAAAGCTGTTGCTCTCGCAACAGCTTTTTTTATACTTTTTATTTCCCTTCAGCAGCAATGGCGTCGCTGGCGCAGACAGCCACTACGTCTACTACGTCCTGGGTGGAGCAGCCGCGGCTCAGGTCCAGAACCGGTTTGGCCAGGCCCTGTACCAGAGGCCCAAGGCAGGTGGCACCGCTGAACCGTTCAACCAGTTTGTAACCGATGTTGGCAGCGCACAGGTTCGGGAAGATCAGCACGTTGGCATGGCCGGCCACTTTGGAGCCAGGAGCCTTCCGTTCCCCAACTTCAGGAACCAGGGCAGCATCAGCCTGGAGTTCACCGTCGAAAGCGAAGTCCACGTTCCGGGATTTCAGGATTTCAACAGCTTCTTTCACTTTGTCAACTTCTTCACCGGAGCCGGAGCCTTTGGTGGAGTAGCACAGCAGAGCCACTTTCGGTTCTGCGATTTCCAGGGTGGTCTTGGCCCGTTCAGCGCAGCTTACAGCGATATCGGCCAGCTGTTCAGCAGTGGGATCGATGATAACGCCGCAGTCCCCGAAGACCAGTTTGCCGTGGTCGCCCAGGTTTTCTTTGTCGCTGAGCACAATGAAACCGCTGCATACGGTCTTGTTGCCGGGTTTTACGCCCACAACCTGCAGGCCGGCTTTGATGGTGTCAGCGGAAGTCCGGGTGGAACCGGAAACAACGCCGTCAGCATCGCCCATGGCCAGAAGGCCGGCACCAAAGAAGGTGGTATCTTTCAGCATGATTTCCCGTGCTTTTTCCACGGTCATGCCCTTTTTCTTTCTCCGTTCTGCGAAGTAAGCGCACAGTTCGTCCATTTTTTCATAGGTTGCAGGGTTGACGATCTTTACGCCGTCAAAGCTGATGCCCAGACGTTCTGCATCTTTCTGCAGTTTGGCGGGATCCCCTACCAGCACGATTTTAGCAAACCCTTCCTTCGTAACGATAGCAGCAGCTTTCAGAGCTCTGTCACTGTCGTTTTCCGGCAGCACAATCACCTTTTGTGCAGGTTTAACACGAGCCTTCAGTTCGTCCATAAATGCCATTCCATATCACTCCTACCCAAATATTAAAAGGCTGGCGCAGAGCGCCCCTTTTCACAGTTTCTATTATATCACTTTTTTCCGCAATGCCGCAGGAGAACTTTTCCCATTTTAAAACAAGTAATATTCTGATAAAGAAAGGTGGTGTGAAAAAATTCACACCACCAGCCGCGAGCCGCGACTCAAAAAAGGCTGTTGCTTGCGCAACAGCCCCTTTTTTTACTTCGCTACAATATTCACCAGCCGGCCGGGGACGGCGATGACTTTCATCACTTTCTTGTCTCCGATGGCGGCTTTGACTTCTTCCTGTTCCAGGGCCAGGTTCCCCAGGTCCTCTTTGCTGATTTCCGGTGCGGTCATGATCCGTGCCTTGGGTTTCCCGTTGACCTGGATCAGCACTTCCACCTGTTCCACTTTGATGGCTTCCGGGTCGTAGGTGGGCCAGGGTTCCTTGTGGATGCTGTTTTCGCTGCCCATGGCGTCATGCCACAGTTCTTCGGTGATGTGGGGCGTAAAGGGCGCCAGCATCAGCAGCAGCTTGGAAATGGCTTCGTACACCAGACCGTCGTTCACCGGTTTGGCCTTTTCCCGGTACGCATACAGGGCATTCACCAGTTCCATCAGGGTGGAAATGGCAGTGTTGAAGTTGAACCGGTTGTCAATGTCCTCGGTGACCTTCTTGATGCTCACATGGAGGATGTGCCGCAGTTCTTCGTCCGCTTCGTTCAGGTGGGCGGTATCATAGGAGGTGACCTTCCGGGCCAGCACATCCTTGAAGTAGTACACGATCCGCCATACCCGGTTCAGGAACCGGAAGGACCCTTCCACTCCCTGGTCGCTCCATTCCAGTTCCCGTTCCACAGGAGCGGCGAACATAATGAAGAGACGGGCGGTATCGGCCCCGAACTTCCCGACGATTTCTTCCGGAGACACCACGTTCCCCAGGGATTTGGACATTTTGGCCCCGTCCTTGATCACCATGCCCTGGGTCAGCAGGTTGGTGAAGGGTTCGTCCGCTTTTACCAGGCCGGCGTCGTGGAGCACCTTCATGAAGAACCGGGAATACAGCAGGTGCAGGATGGCGTGTTCGATGCCCCCGATGTACTGATCCACCGGCATCCAGTGGTTTACGGCTTCTTCACTGAAGGGAGCCTTGTCATTGTGGGGATCGGTGTAACGCAGGTAGTACCAGGAAGAGCACAGGAAGGTATCCATGGTGTCCAGTTCCCGTTTGGCCGGGCCCCCGCATTTGGGGCAGGTGCAGTTGACGAACTGTTCACTGGTAGCCAGGGGAGAAGAGGCACCGGCGTCGAACTTCACATCCAGAGGCAGCTTCACCGGCAGGTCTTTTTCCGGTACCAGCACTTCTCCGCAGTGCGGGCAGTACACCACCGGAATGGGGCAGCCCCAGTACCGCTGACGGCTGATCAGCCAGTCCCGGAGACGGTAGTTGATCCGCCGTTTCCCCAGGCCTTTTTCTTCCATATAGTCAATGATGGCCTTCATGGCCTTGTGCATTTCCATGCCTGTGAAGGGACCGGCATTCACCAGTACCCCGTCTTTGTCCTCATAGGCATCGGTCATTTCTTCCAGCTTCAGTTCCTTGTCCTTGGGCTGGAGGGTGAGGATCTTCTTGATGCCGTATTTGGTGGCAAACATCCAGTCACGATGGTCCCCGGTGGGCACCCCCATAACGGCGCCGGTACCGTAGTCCACCAGTACATAGTTGGTGATCCAGATCTGGACTTTTTCCCCGGTGAGAGGATGGATGCAGTCCACTCCGGTGTACATGCCCAGTTTTTCCGATTCACTGGAGGTCCGTTCAATATCGGAGGTGTTCTTCACTTTGTTGCAGAAGGCTTCCAGTTCCGCTTTCCGGGGATTGTCCTTCAGCAGTTCTTCCACCATGGGATGTTCCGGAGGGATCACCACGAAAGTGACCCCGTAGATGGTATCCGGACGGGTGGTGTACACATTCAGTTTCTTGTGAAGACTGGGAACTTCAAAGCCGAATTCCAGACCTTCGCTGCGGCCGATCCAGTTCCGCTGCATGGTCTTCACCCGGTCCGGCCAGCCCGGCAGTTTGTCCAGGTCGTCCAGCAGCTGTTCCGCATAGTCGGTGATCTTAAAGAACCACTGGCTCAGCTGTTTCTTTTCCACCGGCTGATGGCAGCGCCAGCATTTGCCGTCTTCCACCTGTTCGTTGGCCAGTACGGTTCCGCAGGTGTCGCACCAGTTCACGGAGGCTTCCTTCTTCACAGCCAGGCCCCGTTTGTACATCAGTTCAAAGAACCACTGGGTCCATTTGTAGTACTCTTCCTTGCAGGTAACCACTTTCCGGTCCCAGTCATAGGACAGTCCCAGTTCCTTCAGCTGCCGGGTCATATTGGCGATGTTTTCCATGGTCCATTTGGCAGGGGGAATCTTGTGTTTGATGGCGGCATTTTCCGCAGGCATGCCGAAAGAGTCGAAGCCGATGGGATGGAGCACATTGAAGCCCCGCATGGTCCGGAACCGGGCCACCACGTCCCCGATGGAATAGTTCCGCACATGGCCCATGTGCAGGTTCCCGGAGGGATACGGGAACATTTCCAGCACATAGGATTTGGGCCGGGGATCCTCATTGCTGACCTGGTAGGTCTTGTTGTCTTCCCAATACTTCTGCCACCGGGCTTCGATCTCGTGTGGCTCGTACTTTTCCTTGAACATGAACATACCTCCTAAAAAAGAAAACCCGTCTGAAACACCTTGCATAAGTTCTCTGGATTCAGTAACATATGAGTATTACAGTGGTTTTTGTCTGTGTAATAGATTCATTATATATTTCGTATCACATAAAGTCAACGCAGGAAGGAGTGGGAACAATGGCAATTTATGCCATGGGGGATCTGCATTTTTCCGGAGAACCCCCCACAAAGCCCATGGAGGTTTTTGGAGCCCAGTGGCTGGGCCATCGAAAAAAAGTCATCACATACTGGAAGGAAACGGTAAAGGACGGAGACACGGTGCTCCTGGTGGGAGACACCTCCTGGTCCATGGATCTGGAAGACGCGGTGGCAAAGGATCTGGGGCCTTTGGCGGCCCTCCCCGGGGATCTGGTGATCCTCAAGGGGAACCATGACTACTGGTGGAATTCCTTAAAGAAACTCCAGGCGGCCCTGCCCCCCAAAGTCCATTTTCTCCACAATACCTTCTACCAGACAGGGGATGTGGCCCTGTGCGGCACAAGGGGCTGGAACCTGCCCAGCATGCCCGGGTTCGGGGAACACGACCAGCTGGTCTACGACCGGGAATGCCAGCGGTTGGAACGGAGCCTGGCCGGAGCCCGGGAGGCCGGGGCGAAGCACCTGATCGCCGCCCTCCACTACCCTCCCCTGTACAACCCGGAAGAAATCACCGGCTTTACGGAACTGTGCAAAAAGTACCAGGTGGAACAGTGCATCTACGGCCATGTCCACGGAGATGCGGCCCATTTCCTGAACCTGTTCCAGGGAGAACGGGACGGCACCCGGTACCGGCTGGTGGCGGCGGATTATGTGGATTTTCATCTGGTGAAGATTTGCGATTGAAGAAAGGGACCCATCGTGCATCAATATCTGTTTTTTGTAGGCGGCTTCCCGGTGCGCATGTACGGGATCATGCTGTGCATCGCCATTTTCATGGCCACTGCCGTGGCTTATTTCCTGGCCTGGCGGGACGGCCGGGGCTGGGAAAAATACCTGCCGGACATCGGCATCTACGGAGGCTTCTGCGGGCTCATCGGAGCCCGGCTCTGGGATGTGTTTTTCTTTGACTGGGGGTATTACAGTGCCCATCTCCTGGAAATCCCCTTTGTGTGGCAGGGCGGCATGGCCATCCAGGGGGGCATCCTGGGAGGGGTGCTGGGCGGCGCCCTGTACTGCTGGCGGCACAACGTCAACTGGATCGACATGCTGGATGTGATCTGCCCGTCTCTGTTCATCGGTCAGAGCATCGGCCGGATGGCCAATCTGCTGAACGGGGACGCCTTCGGGGCTCCCACGGGAGGAGATTTCGGCATCCTGTATCCGGCAGGGACCCTGGCCCGGTCCACCTACGGAGCGGTTCCCCTGTGGCCGGCAGAAGTGTGGGAAGGCCAGATCGATGTGATTCTTTTTGCCCTGCTGCTGCTGTTCCAGACCACCAGGCCCAAAAAAGGACAGCCCTGCTGCCTGTACGTAATGCTCTACAGCCTGCTCCGGTTCTTCCTGGAATTTCTCCGGGGAGATTACGTGGAACCCATGCTGTGGGGTCTCAAAAGCGCCCAGGTCACCGCCCTGGTGTCCTTCGGCGTTGCTCTGGTGCTGTTTGTGTGGGCGGGGATGAGAAAACCGGCTGCTTGAGGCAGCCGGTTTTTGTCAACGGCCGCTGACCGTTGGCAGCTGACAGCGATAGGGTGTTGCACGCAACGTGCAACACCCCCTTTTTTTATTTCTTCCGATTGTAATTGATCAGGCACCCGGCCTTGATGATTTCTTTTTCTTCCTGGGTCAGGGGTTTGATGAACAGGGTCAGTTCCACCGGTTCTCCCTCTTTCAGCACCCAGGCCCGGATCTGGTCCAGACTGCCGTCCAGGGCTTCCCGGATCCCCGGCACGAAGATCCAGTCTCCCACTTCAAATCCTTCCGGTTCCCCTTTCAGGTGGAAGGGCAGCATCCCCCAGTTGATCACATTGCTCCGGTACCGTTTGGTGGCATAGTCCTGGGTGATGTTGGCCAGGCCCCCGATCACCCGCTGGCAGCTGGCAGCCTGTTCCCGGGCAGACCCGTCACCGGGCCGGGTGGCGTACACCAGGGACCCGATTTCCGTATTGGACAGGGCAGCCCCTTCTCCTCCCGGGATTCCCTGGATCCGGCGGAACAGAGTCCCCAGTTCCGGGTTCTCCAGCAGCAGGTCTTTGCCGGCTTCCCGGGCCAGTTCCAGTTCCTTCACCGCTTTGGTCCGTGCAACATAGCCCGGATCCCGGCGGCTCAGGGTGAATTCCGCCAGGCCCAGAGGGTTGGACCGGTAGGAGGAAGTTTCTCCGGAGGGGATCAGTTCATCGGTGGTGGTCACCGGATCCAGGATCTTGGAGCACACCTGGAGCAGTACATTTTCTCCCAGTTCCGGCATTTCCGGCCAGTCCTTGATGTTGGGACCGTAGAACAGCTTCTGTTCCGGTTCCGGTTTGCCAAAGCCGTTGTACACCCGGGCCTTGTAGGCGCTGTCGTCGAAATGGTATTCCGGTACGCTGCCGAACACATCCCCATAGACTTCTGCGGAAGTCAGGATGCCGTTATTGGCTGCGGTAGCCGCAATGCTCCGGGCGTCCATCAAGGCCACTGCCGCCATCTGTCCCTGGCCCGGTTTGGACCCTTCCCGGTTGGGGAAGTTCCGGGTATTGTGCCGGATGGACAGGCCATTGTTGTTGGGGGTATCCCCTGCCCCGAAGCAGGGTCCGCAGAAGGCGGTCTTTACCACGGCTCCGGCAGCCATCAGATCTCCCAGCAGGCCCTTTTTCATCAGATCCATGTACACCGGCAGAGAAGACGGATACACATTCAGGGCAAATTCCCCGCTGCCCATGGACCGGCCCCGGAGGAGAGCGGCGGCTTCCGCCACGTTGGAGTAATTCCCGCCGGAACAGCCTCCGATGACCCCCTGCTGGACCTGGAGCTTCCCGTCCCGGATCTTGTCCGTAAGGGTATAGGGAGCCCGTCCCTGGGACACTTCTTCCGCTTTCTTTTCCGTTTCCCGGAGGATGTCTTCCAGGTTGGCGTTCAGTTCATCGATGGTGTAGGCGTTGGAAGGATGGAAAGGCAGGGCGATCATGGGCTTCACCTGGGACAGGTCCACCTGGATGCAGCCGTCATAATAGGCCACTTCTCCCGGATTCAGTTCCTTGTAATCGGCCTCCCGGTGATGTTCCTTCAGGAAGGCCCGGGTATCTTCGTCAGTCCGCCAGATGGAGGACAGGCAGGTGGTTTCCGTGGTCATTACGTCCACCGCATTCCGGTAGTCCGTGGACATGGAGGAAACCCCGGGACCCACGAATTCCATCACTTTGTTCTTCACGTAGCCGTTCTTGAACACCGCCCGGCACAGTGTCAGTGCAATGTCCTGAGGTCCCACCCAGGGCTGGGGCCGGCCGGTAAGATACACGGCCACCACTTCCGGGTAATCCGTATCCCAGGTGTCTCCCAGGATCTGTTTGTCCAGTTCCCCGCCCCCTTCGCCTACGGCTAGAGTCCCCAGGGCCCCGTACCGGGTATGGGAGTCGGAACCCAGGATCATCTTCCCGCAGCCGGCGTGCATTTCCCGCATGTACTGGTGGATCACGGCTACATGGGGCGGTACGAAGATGCCCCCGTATTTCTGGGCGGCGGTGAGGCCGAAGAGATGGTCGTCCTCATTGATGGTGCCTCCCACGGCACACAGGGAATTGTGGCAGCAGGTGAGCACATAGGGCATGGGGAAATGGTCCATGCCGGAAGCCCGGGCGGTCTGGATGATCCCCACATAGGTCAGGTCGTGGGAAGTGAGGGCGTCATAGCGGATCTTTAGATGATCCGGGGAACCGCTGGTGTTGTGGTCCTGGAGGATACCCCAGGCAATGGTCCCCTTCCGGCCTTCTTCCCTGTCCAGTTTCCGGCCCAGTTTCTGTTCTCCCAGGGCCTTGTTCTCTTCCGGGATCAGGTCCCGGCCGTTCAGCAGATATGCACCGTTTTTCGTCAGTTCAATCATTTCATTCACCTCATGGATAGATTACAGGAACAGGCCGCCCAGGAAGAATACATGCAGGGCTGCCATAATTACATTGATGCCCACATTGGCCACACTGAGCAGGAACAGGGTCTTGAACATTTTGTTCATCTCGTAGGTGGTGGTTTCCTTGGCTGCGGAATAGGAGGACATGATGATGGCCCCGCCGGTGGACAGAGGGCTGATGGCCGCCGCAAAGGAGGTGGCGGTAATGGCGGAGATCAATTCCACGTAGCTGACGCTGCCTCCGAAGGTACCGGTGATCTGGTGAGCGATAGGATACAGAGCCGGCATGACCACACCGGTGGTGGAGCTGACCCAGGACAGGATCCCGGAAGTCGCGGCCATAATGGGCACGGCGGTGGAAGCGGTCATAAAGGAAGCCAGGAAGTCGGACACCAGTTTGATGCCTCCCAGTTTGGTGATCACGCTGACCAGCATCCCCACCCCGCAGATCAGCATCAGGGTGCCCCAGGGAATCTGGCGGATGGCCTGTTTTTCGTCAGCGCATTTCAGGAGGATCAGCACGGCAGCCGCCACAAAGGCGAACAGGCCCGTATCCATCTTGAAGCCGATGCAGAAGATGACCATGACGGCAATGGCGCCCATGGTGATTTTCTGTTCCCGGTTGAAAGCGGGAATGTCGGACAGTTTCAGCGGGTTGTCCCCATTCACCTTGTACCCTTTGTACAGCAGGTAGACAACCACCGTGAACACAAAGCCGGACAACAGGGTGGTCAGGAACAGGTGGAGGCCGAAGCCGTCGATGCCATAAGGTTCCGACAGGTTCCGGGCCAGGATCCCGGTAAGGGACAGGGGAGAAGCGCAGCCGGCGTTGGCCCCCAGTTTGGCGTACAGAGCCGTGGCCATAGGGTTGATCTTCAGCTCAAAGGCCAGGTACACGGCGAAGGTGGTCATCAGGATCCCGGCGGCAATGTGGCCGGGTCCGATGGAAGAGATGAAGGCGCTGAGCACAAACATCAGGATGGGGATCAGGTAGGTCCGTTTCCCCACCAGAGCTACCACTTTTTTGGAAAACAGATCCAGTGTGCCGTTGGCGGAAGCCATGCCGAACAGGAAGGTGACCCCTACCAGGGTTACGAACATGGAGCTGGAGAACCCGCTGACAATGGCCTTGGCCGAAAGGTTCCCCGCCATACCCAGCAGGAAGGCGGCCCCCACAGAGAAGAAACCGATGTTGATTTTTTTGATGAACCCTACGGCGACCACCAGGGCCAGCACCAGCAGGGAAATTACGCTGAAGTCCATATCCATTCTCCTTTTTCTTCTGTATCAGACCCGTACCCGGGCCAGGCCTTCCAACAGCAGGTTGGCTGTCCGGTACCCGAAGGTATCCAGGATTTCCGGCACCGTTCCATTTTCCTTCCAGTCCACTCCGCAGGGCAGGATCCCTCCCGGATGACCGATCCGGATGTTCTGGAGATCCCCTTCCGGACGGAACACCTGCCGGACCAGGGTGCCGGGGACCGCTGCAGCGGCCGCGGTGCACATGGCTCCCGTCATGGCGTAACTGGGATGAGCCTTCTGCATGGACATCATCCGGGCCACCAGGTCCACCTGGTCAGCCTTTATGGTTTCCCCTGCCGAAGTGGTGTAGGCGGCAGGAGGAGCCACCAGTGTCATCTTGGGCAGTCCCGGAGTCACCCAGGCCGCTTCTTCCGGTTTCTCACAAAGTCCCAGCTTCACCGCTGCCAGGCCCCGGATGGTTTCCAGCAGCCGGAGCAGTTCCGGATCTCCGTTGATGGCATCGGGCAGTTCCGTTCCCGTAAGACCCAGGTCAGCAGCCCGGACAAATACCAGAGGGTTGGCCGCATCCACCAGGGATACTTCCACCGGACCCTTCCCCGGTACTTCCAGCACATCCACCGGGTTCCCGGTGGGCAGCAGCCCTTTCCCCAGGGTCCCCGCCGGTTCCACGAACCGGAGTTTCAACGGAGACGCCGTCCCCGGCACCCCGGCGATCCGGAATTCTCCCTCATACTGGACCTGCCCGTCACGGGTGGGGACTTCTTCCTGGATCACCTTGCCGGTGTTGGTGTTGTAGATCCGCACCAGGGTAGTGCCTTCCAGAGCCGGCACCAGTTTCTTTTCAATGGCGAAAGGCCCGACCCCGGAAGAAATGTTGCCGCAGTTGCCTCCGTAGCTGACCACCGCCTTGTCCACGGAAACCTGGGCGAAGGTGTAATCCACATCCGCGTCAGGCCGGTCCGATTTCCGGAGGATGGCCACCTTGCTGGTCACCGACTGGCTGCCTCCCAGTCCGTCGATCTGTTTCTTGTCCGGGCTTCCCATGAGCCGCAGCAGCAGGGCATCCCACTGTTTCCGATTGGCCGGAAGATCCTTTTCCAGCAGATAGACCCCTTTGCTGGTGCCTCCCCGCAGTATCGTTACCGGCAGTTTGTATGCTTTCTCCATGTTTCTGTACCTCCCTGGATTCCTGAACTCCGTTCTTTCGTTGACTCTATGGTACCAGAATTTTCAGAATGGGTTAAATTCATCTTTTATCAGTTCATCATGAATTTAATTCATGGTTTTAGACCCAAATTTACGAAGAAAAGCTTTTTTCTGAACAGTACTTTTTATAAAATCAGTTATTTTGTCACTTTTTATCCGCTTGAAGGGTTCTGTACAGAAAGAAAAGAGAATTTTTGTATTTTCAGTACAATAAAAACAATTCATGTTTTCTATATTAGCTATGGTTTTCAGGAATGATCCAGGGTATAATCAAAGAAAAAACAAGGAGGATGCCATGGATTTCAAAGAACTGAACTATGTGCTGGCCATTGCCCGGCACCAGAACATCACCAAGGCAGCAGAAGCCCTCCATCTCACCCAGCCCACCCTGTCCAAATTCCTGAAGGCCCTGGAAACAGAACTCCACCAGCCTCTGTTCCAGCGTCTGGGGAACCGGTACCAGCCCACCTACGCCGGGGAGCGGTACCTCCAGCGGGCCCGGGAGATCCTGGAGGCCAAACGGGCCCTGGACCAGGAAATGGGGGATATTATCAAGAACAACGAAGGGTATCTGAAAATCGGATTTCCCACCATGCGGGGCACCTATATGCTGCCCATCACCCTGCCCCTGTTCCATGAAAAATACCCCAATGTACGGATTGACGTCCACGAGGCCAATTCGGACCATCTGGTCCGGCTGCTCCTGGACGGGGACATCGATCTGGCCTTTTTCAACTACCTGGACCCGGAGCCCGGGCTGGCCACTACGGTGATCAGCCGGGAGGAAGTGGTGCTGGTGATGCACAAAGACAGTGAATTCACCCGATACGGACAGAAGAAGAAGGACTGCCGGTATCCCCATATGGACCTGCGGCTCCTGAAGGACCAGGGGTTCATCGTCCAGAACCCCAGCCAGCGGACCCGGCAGGTGGTGGACCGGCTGTTCCGGCAGCAGCACCTGGAGCCCCGGATCATCCTGGAAACCAAGAACATCCAGGCAGAAGCGGAACTGGCGGCCCGGGGCTACGGGTTCACCTTCATCACCGAGACCCATCTGAAGTACATCCCGGACCGGAGCCAGCTGGCCCCGTTTTCCGTAGGCAGTCCCAACACTACGGTTACCTTCGTGGCCGCCTACCGGAAAAACGGCTACCTCCCCTTCCACGCCCAGGAGTATATCAAAATCGTGAAGGAGTTTACGTAAAAAAGAGGATGCTGCACGCGCAAAAAACACACGTGCAGCATCCTCTTTTTGTCAACGGTCAACGATGGGGTGCTGCGTGCAGCACCCCTTTTTCACTTCACCATCTCCCGCATCTCCGGCAGATAGTACTTTCTTCCCTCTTCCAGGATCTGTGCCGGGATGCCGAAGAAGGGTTCGGCGATGCTGCCGGCCATGGCGGCCAGGGTGTCCGTATCCCCGCCCAGGGACACGGCGTTCCGGAGGGCGTCTTCAAAATCTTCCGCCTCCAGGAAGCTTTCCAGAGCCTGGGGCACAGAGCCTTCACAGGTGGCATCCCCCTGATAGCTGTCCCGGATCTCCTCCAGCCGGAAATCCAGGGGATAGTACTGGCGCAAATAGGTACGGATCTGGTCCTTGTTCTTGTGCTGCCGGGCCAGGAACACCGCCCCGGCCACAGCCCGGGCCGCCCGGTAGGAATCCGGATGGTTGTGGGTCACCTGGCAGGACAATACCGCCAGATGCTGGGCCTCTTCCAGGGTGGAGGCGAACCACCCTGCCGGGGATACCCGCATGGCCGCTCCGTTGCCGAAGCTGCCATAGGGCCCCAGAGACGGATCACGGAGCCACAGCCGGAATTTGCCCCCGAACCCGGCATTGGGATACTTCTGCCCCAGGTTCCGCATTTCCCGGGCCAGAAGGGGCAGCACTGTATCCGCCTCCAGCAGTTTCCCGGCCTGTTGGGCCTCCCCAAAGGCCCTTGCCACCGCCAGGGTCATAAGGGAATCGTCCGTTGCCCGGCAGCCGGGACCGAACAGGGGAAATTTCTTCCCTTTGTGCCCGGACCATTCATAAACCGATCCCACAATATCTCCGATAAATGCCCCTTCCATCCTGTACCTCCTATTTCCACTCCAATTCCACCGGGCAGTGGTCGCTGCCCATGACTTCATTGTGGATGATCACGTCCTGGATCCGGTCTTTCCCGTTCTGGGACACCAGGAAATAGTCGATCCGCCACCCGGCGTTCCGTTCCCGGGCCTTGAACATGTAGGACCACCAGGTGTAGGCACCGGTCTTGTCCGGATACAGGCTCCGGAAGGCATCCACGAACCCGTGTTCCAGGAACTGCTGGAACTTGGCCCGTTCCTCGTCCGAGAACCCTGCGTTCTTGTGGTTGCTGTCCGGATTCTTCAGATCGATGGGCTGGGCGGCCACGTTCATGTCCCCGCAGACAATCACCGGCTTCTGTTCTGCCAGTCTGGCGCAGTAGTCCTGGAACACGTCCTCCCAGTCCATCCGGTAGTCCAGCCGGGTAAGCCCCCGCTGGGAATTGGGGGTGTACACGTTCACCAGGATGAAATCCGGGTATTCGGCGGTGATCACCCGGCCTTCCTGGTCGTGTTCCGCAAGGCCCAGGCCGTAGGTCACTTTCAGGGGTTCCGTCTTGGAAAAAATGGCGGTGCCGGAATAGCCCTTTTTCACCGCGCTGTTCCAGTATTCATGGTAGCCGGGGAACTGGAAATCCGCCTGTTCCCGCTGCATCTTGGTTTCCTGGACGCAGACAATGTCCCCGTCCGCCTCTTTCATAAAATCAGCAAAGCCTTTGTTCATACAGGCCCGGAGGCCATTTACATTCCAGGTGATCAGTTTCATGGGTATACCTCGTTTGTCTTTTATCGTGAATCGTTGGTCAAAGGATACGGCGCCGAACAAATGGCGGCGCCTAACCCACCACCATTGCGCAGGCGCAACGGTCCCCCGCCCTTGAAAAGGGCGGATATACTGCACGCCGGGCTGCGCCCTTGTGCATAAAGCAATGGGCCGCAGGCCCGAGCCCCTATCCGCCCTTTTCAAGGGCGGGGGACCAGCCGCAAGGCTGGTGGTGGGTTAGCAGCCCCCGGCTGCGTTTCCATTCATCGCCATCTGCCCCGGGCAGATGGTCTCCATGGACTGCGGACTAGAGACCAGTGACTGTTTGCCTCTCCCCCAGCTCCGGAAAAATCCAGTTCAGGACCCCCAGCCAGGCTGCCCACAGAACCGGATACACCGGCTCCGGGAGGATGAATACGAAGGATGTGAGAAAGCTCCAGAAGGCCGCCGTAATGAGCAGCAGACCTCCGTTGAACAGCAGCCGGTGCTGGTAATGGGCACCGCAGCGGCAGTATTCCAGCCCCAGGGCCAGGTAGAACAGCTGCTGGAGGAAGGCCGCCCCCAGGGCTCCCTTGTCCGTGTCCCACACGGCCCACAGGGCCCCCAGTGTCATGAGCACCGGCCACAGTGTCCACAGGGCGCCCCGGGGCTGACGTATTTTCCGCCAGCCGAAGAAATGCCACACACTGTACCAGGTACAGGGCACTGTCACCAAAAACCACAGTTCCAGCAGGGGATATTCCACCCGCAGCGGCCAGGCCGCCGGAAACAGGTACAAAGTCCCCAGCACCAGGGCCACCGCGGCCAAATGCCAGGCTTTTTCCCTCTTCTTCAGCCGTTCGATCACCGGCAGGGCCAGCCACACCCCGGACCCCACCCAGAACAGCAGCACCAGTTTCAGAGGAAAATACCAGTCCAGGGCCGGAGTGGCAAAGGTGGTCAGGGTGTTGAACAGCAGCACCACCCAGAAAATCAGGTCCTTCCGCTGCCGGAGGATCAGTTTGCTCAGCTGCACCTTATCCATGGCTGGTTTTCTCCATTTTGGCCAGAAATTCCAGGCTCCGGAGGGGCCGGTCCGTCTGGTACAGGATGAACTGGTGGAGGATCTTCTCCATGGCCATCAGTTCCCGGCCCCGGACAGTGAAATCCGGAGGGGACGCCAGGTCCAAATGGAGCAGCCGGTCCATCAGGTCCCGGGTGGCCACCGTAAAGGGCAGTTCGTCCCCCATGGCACAGTTTTTGCACAAAAAGCCCCCCTGGACCAGGCTGAAATACCCGTCTTCCGTCACTGGTTCCCCGCAGCTGGTGCACTGGTCCAGGATGGGGTTCAGCCCGCACAGGGCCAGCAGCTTCAGCAGGGTGCTGTCGGTGACCAGCCGCCGGTTCCGCTTCCCCAAAAGACGGAAGGCTTCCAGCAGCAGCAGGAACACCTCTTCCTGGGGTTCCTCATCCCCCAGGAGATGTTCCGCCGCTTCCCCGATAATGGCTCCGTAGGCCAGGTTCTCCCAGTCCATGGCAAGGGGCATCTCCAGGCTTTCACAGCTCCGGAGAGAAGCCACCTTCCTCCCTGGGGAAAGGCTCAGCCGGAGATGGGCAAAAGGCTGGACCAGGCGGCCGCTCTGGCTCCGGGGATAGGCCGCTCCATAGGCCACAAAGGGGATTTTGCCGTGTTCACGACAAAAGCAGACTGCGTATTTATCCGCAGTCTGCCAGTTTTTTACTCGGAGGATCACTGCTTCGTCTTGAAACACTTCACTGCTCATGGACAGCCGCTTCCTTCTTGTCTTTTTTCAAAGGGATCACCCGGACCCGGAGCACCCGGAACCCGGTGGAATCCAGCACTTCGAACTTGTAGCCGTTTTCCTCCACACTGTCGCCCACCACCGGCTGCCGGCCGATGAGGCCGAACACATAACCTCCGATGGTGTCCTCTTCCGGATCATCGAACTGGATCCCCATGATTTCCGATACTTCATCCAGGAGCACCAGTCCGTCGAACACATAAGAACCGTCTGGCATCTTGTTGATTTCCGGCATATCCGTATCATGCTCGTCCTGGATATCCCCTACGATTTCTTCCAGCAGGTCTTCCATGGTCACCAGCCCTGCGGTGCCCCCGTATTCATCGGCTACCGCCGCCATCTGCACATGCTTGTGCTGCATCAGCTGGAGGATCTTGGCAATGGACATGCTTTCCGGCACCACGTCGATTTCCCGCATAATGGACCGGAGGTCGAAGCCCGGCTGCCGGTAGTCCGCATTCATGAATTCCCGGATGTGGACCATCCCCAGGATATGGTCCCGGTCCTCTTCACAGAGAGGGTACCGGGTGTGGCCGGATTCCCGGATCACCTTCATGTTTTCCTCGATGGGATCGTCCACGAACAGGCACACCATGTCCTGCCGGGGCACCATCACTTCCCGGGCCACCCGGTCTGCAAAGTCGAACACATTGTCAATGAGCCGGCTTTCCACCGGATCGATGCTGCCGCCTTTTTCACTGGCACTGACCATTTTCCGGATGTCATCCTCCGAATGGCTGGCCCCCTTCTGGGCCGGTTCCACCCCCATGAAATGGTACAGGGCAGCGCCCACATGCCAGAACAGATAAGCAAATGGATATAAGATTGGTTTCAGTATGCGCCCAAGCGCAGGTCCCGCGTCTATAGGACATCTCTCCTTTGATCATTTTGCCGGTTTTTCCGGCGGGGTATATCGCTCAAATTATACACTTTTTCCCGGCGTCCGGTCAATATTGGGGACGGTCTCCGGCCAGCCCCAGCCGTTTCAGGTCCCCTTCCTTTTCCCGCCATTTGGGACGGACCTTCACCCACAGTTCCAGGTACACCCGGTTCCCCAGGAAGGCTTCCATATCCTCCCGGGACCGCTGGCTGATTTCCTTCAGCATCTTCCCCTTGGCCCCGATCAGGATGGCCTTCTGAGAATCCCGTTCCACATAGATATCTCCCCGTACGTACACCATCCCGTTGGGCCGGGTCTTCATTTCCTGGACCTGGACCGCCACCGCATGGGGCACTTCGTCCCGGGTCAGCTGGAGGATCTTCTCCCGGATGATTTCCGCCGCCATCACCCGTTCCGGCTGGTCCGTATACATGTCTTCCGGATAGAAATCAGGCCCCACTGGCAGGCAGCTCTGGATTTCCTGGAGCAGAGGCGAAAAGTCCTCATCTTCCAGAGCGGACAGGGTCAATACGCTGCGGAAGGGATATTCCTTCCGGAATTTGTCGATCATGGGCAGGAGCACCGCTTTGTCCGCAAGCCGGTCGATTTTGTTCAGTACCAGGATCACCGGCGCTTTGCAGTCTTCCCGCAGCCGTTCCAGGATCACCTGTTCTCCCTTCCCCCGTTTTTCCGAGGCATCCACCACAAAAAGCACCACATCCACTTCTTTGATGGCATTGAGGGCCGCCTGGACCATGTGTTCTCCCAGTTTGTCCTGGGGTTTGTGGAGGCCGGGGGTATCCAGGAACACCATCTGGGCTTCCGCCGTGCTCAGGATGCTCAGGATCCGGTTCCGGGTGGTCTGGGGCCGGTCGGAGATGATGGCCACCTTCTCCCCCACCAGATGGTTCACCAGGGTGGATTTTCCCGCATTGGGCCGTCCCACCACGGCTACAAAACCGGAGCGATGCTGTTGGGTATTCTGTTCTTCCATATAAGTCCTTTCTGTATTACAAACTGAAATCATAAGGCAGCAGGTCCGCCACCGTGGCGGTCTTTACCTGTCCCTTCACATTGGTCAGATAGATCCGGGGGATGCGGAATTCCGCCATCACCTGCCGGCATGCCCCGCAGGGGGACACCGGTTCCGGCGTATCGGCAGTGACGCACAGGGCGGCAAACTCCCTGATACCTTCCTTCACGGCGGCAAAGATGGCACACCGTTCCGCGCAGAGGCTCAGGCCATAGGAGGCGTTTTCCACATTGCAGCCGGTGAAGATCCGGCCGTCCGCTGCCCGGACCGCTGCTCCCACCGCAAAATGGGAATAGGGGCTGTAGGAATTTTTCCGCACGGCACAGGCCGCTTCAAACAGCTCCCGGTCCAGTTCAGCCTCCATAGTTTTCCTCCGCCAGGTCCAGTTCCCGGAGGATTTCCTCCTCCCTGGCCCGCATCACCCGTTTGTCCGCCTCTTCCATATGGTCATAGCCCAAAAGGTGGAGCATGCCATGAACCGCCAGGTAGGTCATTTCCCGGGTGAGCCCATGGCCAAATTCCTCTCCCTGTTCCACGGCCCGGGGAGCGGAGATGATCACGTCCCCCAACAGGTGTTCCGCTTCCCCGTCGTCCACTTCCGGTTCCTCGTCCCCTTCGTCCAGGGCAAAGCTCAGCACGTCCGTAGGCCGGTCGATGCCCCGGTAGTCCCGGTTCAGGGTATGGATCTCTTCATTGTTTACAATGGTAATGTCCACTTCCGTGTTGT
Organism: Acidaminococcus fermentans; assembly: GCF_009696675.1. GTDB lineage: Bacteria > Bacillota > Negativicutes > Acidaminococcales > Acidaminococcaceae > Acidaminococcus. The sequence continues at coordinate 35,954 of NZ_VULN01000011.1, forward strand.
CTGTGAGGTTTTCCTTCCGGGCCACGATTTCCATGGCCTTTTTCAGGGTCTCTTCCAGTTCTTCCGGAATGGCAATCTCCGTCTGGTTGTTTTCCAGGGTAACGATCATTTTCCTTCTCCTTTATTCCTGTCAGCACCGGGCTGCCGGCGTTTCTTCCGGGCCCGGTCGTATTTTTCATAAGCCCGGATGATGGCCCCCACGATTTCGTGCCGGACCACATCCTGTTCAGAAAAATGGATGATGCCGATCCCCGGCACGTCCTGGAGCACCTGGGCCGCATTCACCAGTCCGGAAGGCCGTCCTCCCGGCAGGTCCACCTGGGTGGCATCCCCGGTGACCACCAGCTTGGAGCCGAAGCCGAACCGGGTAAGGGCCATCCGCATCTGTTCCTGGGTGGTGTTCTGGGCCTCGTCCAGGATGATGAAAGCATCATTCAGGGTCCGGCCCCGCATGTAGGCCAGAGGGGCCACTTCGATGATCCCCCGCTGGAGGTTCTTCTGGAAGGCCTCCACCCCCAGCATTTCGTACAGAGCATCATACAGGGGCCGCAGATAGGGATCCACCTTTTCCTGGAGATCCCCGGGCAAAAAGCCCAGCTTTTCCCCGGCTTCCACCGCGGGACGGGTGAGGATGATCCGTTCCACTTCCTTGTTTTTCAGGGCCTTCACCGCCATGGCCACTGCCAGGTAGGTCTTCCCGGTACCGGCGGGCCCGATGGCAATGGTAATGTCATTCTGGGCAATGGTCTTCAGATACCGCATCTGGCCCAGGGTCTTGGCCTTTACCTGCCGTCCCCGGACAGTGGTGAGCACCGTATCGGTGAACAGCTTGTGGAGCTGTTCCTCCTGGCCTTCCCGGACCAGTTTCAGGCTGTATTTCACATCATGCTGGGTAATGGGCAGCCCCTGGCGGTACAGGTACAGCAGCTCTCGGATCAGCCGGTCCGCCAGTTCCACATCCTGTTCCGCTCCCTGGGCGATCAGTTCGTTTCCCCGGGGGATCAGCCGGCAGCCCAGGCTCTCCTGCATCTGCTTCAGGTATTCATCTGTTTCTCCCAGTACCGCCACCATTTCCCGGGCGTCCTGGAATTCAAACCGTTTTTCCGTCACTTCCGACAAACTCCATTCCTCCTGCTTGTTACGAGTTGATTGACTGTTCCTTTCATTATATCGTTTCCGGAAGAAAAAAGAAACAGGAAACCCACTTGACAAAGAACCCCATTATCGTTTAGAATAAGTTTGTTGCTTATGGAACTATAGCTCAGATGGTTAGAGTATCACGTTGACATCGTGGGGGTCACTGGTTCGAGTCCAGTTAGTTCCACCAGATAAAAAGCAGAGGCTGCCGGAAGGCAGCCTTTTTTGTTGTATGGGTTCAGCGTTGGTTGTTTCAGAATCAATTTGTCAAAATTGATTTCCATCGGCCAGTGACCAGTGACAAAAAAGAGGCCCGCAGGCCTCTTTTTTCTTATTTACTTCACCCTATTCCGCAGGGTCCCGATTCCTTCGATGGAACATTCCACCACGTCCCCGCTTTTCAGGAACCGGGGCGGGTTCATGCCGATACCGGTGCCGGCGGGAGTACCGGTGGCGATGATGGTCCCGGCCCGAAGGGTCATCCCTTTGCTCAGTTCGCTGATGATGTAAGGGATTCCGTGGACCAGCAGTTTCGTGTTGCTGTCCTGGCGCAGTTCCCCATTCACCTTGCAGGTGAGATGGAGCGCCGGCGGAAAATCAAATTCATCCGCCGTAACGATGCAGGGCCCCATGGGGGCAAAGGTGTCCAGGCTCTTTCCGAAATACCACTGTTTGTGGGCCACCTGCACATCCCGGGCGGTCACGTCGTTGATGATGGTGTAGCCAAACACATAATCCCCGGCATCCTTTTCGTCCACATCCCGGGCTTCTTTGCCGATGATCACTGCCAGTTCGCATTCATAGTCCAGTTCCTTCACCACATTGAAATGGCCGTCGATGGTCCCGTCCGGATCCACCGCCCGGTCCACCCGTTTGGAGAAGTACACAGGTACCTGCCGCTGGACGATTTTTTCCGGTACATATTCATCAGGCAGTTCGTCGTCGTGGGATTTGTAGTTGATGCCCAGACAGATAATGTCATTCCGGGGATGGGTAATGGGAGCCAGGAGCTTGACCTGGTCAATGGGAACCGCACCCATGTCCACCCGGGCAATAGCCAGCAGTTCTTCAAAATCCGCCTGCTGGATCAGTTCATACATATTGTTGTACTTGTTGGCCGGGATCACAAATTTTCCATCCTCGGAAATGATCCCCACCTGTACATCGCTGTCGTATTCGAAGGTAACGATTTTCATGACTCTCCACTCCCCTAACCGATTCCACGGTACAGTGTTTTCATTTCTCTGTATTCATTGTACAATGTTTGTGCTAAAATTACCAGTATATGATACAAAACTTCCTAACTGTAAACCTTACTGTTATAGAAGAATCTGTTTTTCCCAAAGGAGGATGCCATGTTTGCCGGATATCAGCTGGATGACGGCCACGGAGACTACAACCGCAGCTACGAACAGAACTGGGATATCGATTACGCCGACTATTCCACCGACCACAGAGAGAACAACTACAGGAACTATGAATGGAAAGTTCCCAAAAGCAAAAAGGAACGGATCAAAAGTATATTGAATCATTATGAGTGACAAAGGGGTGCTGCACACAGCGTGCAGCGCCCCCTTTGTCTTTCCTCCGTGCACAAGAAATTGTTTCTAAATGGCGAAAATTCTTCTACAGTGGACAAATTCTCTGTTAATTCCCATAGTTGTCTTTACCTCGATAACACTTTGAAAAAATATTGTATGAGGTATACAAAAAACTGTTGACAATTGTATCCGGTAGTGATAAATTACGTACCATAAACAAGCATCCGATTTGATCACGGCACTTGCATTCCCGAGTGTCGGATTTTTTTCGAAGGAGTGATGATGATGAACGGATTAACGCTTGTGTGTCTTGCTATCGTAATCTTTATCTGCGCGTACATGTTTTATGGCCGCTGGCTGGTAAAGACCTGGGGAATCGAACCGGATGCGAAAACTCCTGCCTACCGTTTCCGGGATGACAAGGACTTTGCCCCTGCTTCCCGTTTCACGGTATTTGCCCATCAGTTTTCTTCCATTACCGGTGCCGGCCCTGTAACCGGTCCGATTATCGCCGCCATGTTCGGTTGGGTTCCTGCTTTCTTATGGATTTTGGTAGGCGGCGTATTCTTCGGTGCGGTACAGGATTTCACCGCTCTCTATGCTTCCGTGAAGAACGATGGCAAAGGCATGGGTGCCCTGATTGAAAAATACGTGGGCCATACCGGCTGCAAAATGTTCCTGATGTTCGGCTGGCTGTTCTCCCTCTTGGTAATCGCCGCCTTCTCTGACATTATGGCCAGCACCTTCAACGGCTTCTCCAAAACCGGCGAAATGATGGGGCCCAACGCCTCCGCCGCTTCCATTTCCATGATCTATATTGTAGTAGCCATGATCTTCGGTGTGGTGACCCGTCGGTTCAACATCCACGGCTCCAAAGAACTGATCCTGGGGATCCTGTGCATGGTGGCCATGGTGAGCCTGGGCATTGCCCATCCCATCTATGCTTCCCGTACCACCTGGCTGTATGTGACCTATGCGTACTGCTTCGCCGCTTCCATTATGCCAATGTGGCTGCTGATCCAGCCTCGTGACTATCTGTCCGTATTCCTGCTGCTGGGTATGATCCTGGCCGGTGTGGTTGGGATCATTGTTGGGAATCCTTCCATTAATATGCCTGCCTTCACTTCCTTTGATGTAGCCGGCAAGCCTTTGTTCCCCATCCTGTTTGTAACCATCGCCTGCGGGGCTGTATCCGGGTTCCATTCCCTGGTTTCTTCCGGTACTTCCTCCAAGACCATTTCCAATGAAAAAGATATGCTGCCCGTTGGGTACGGTTCCATGCTGATTGAATCCACCCTGGGTGTGGTTTCCCTGGTTATCGCCTGCTCCGTGGCTGTAAACGGCCAGCTGCCCAAAGCCACTCCGTTTGCTATCTTCGGTGGTGCCATCGGCAACTACTTCACCATGTTCGGTATTCCCAAATATTACAGCACCTGCATCGTGACCATGTGCGTATCTGCTCTGGCCATGACCACCATCGATGCGGTAACCCGTATCGGCCGGATGATGCTCCAGGAAATCCTGGCTCCGGAAGAAGGCAAGGAACAGGGTTCCGTGGCCAAGTTCCTGAGCAATACGTATGTGGCCACCGTCGTGACCCTGATCCCCAGCTACCTGCTGTGCCTGGGCGGTTACATGAATATCTGGCCGCTGTTTGGTGCTGCCAACCAGCTGCTCAGTGCCCTGTGCCTGGTTGCCCTGGCCGTATTCCTGAAAGTGACCGGACGTAAGAGCTGGATGCTCTACATCCCCATGACCTTCATGTTCCTGGTGACCATGAGCGCCCTGTGCCTGTCCATCTACGGCATCTACAAGAAAGCCATGGCCGGGGTGTTCTTCCCCATGGTGGAAGGTCTCCAGCTGGTAGTAGCCCTGTGCCTGATGTTCCTGGCCATCAACGTGGTCCGGAGCTGCACCAAGGAACTGTTCACCGGCAAAGTAGAAGTTGCCGACAAATAAAAAAAAAGACTGCCTTCGGGCAGTCTTTTTTTCATCACTCCAGCAAGAAGGGGGCTGTTGCATGAGCAACAGCCCCCTTCTTGGGTCGCAGATCGCGAGTCGTGACCCGTGGCCCGCGACCGGGAGTGTGAATTTTTTCACGCCCCCTTATCTCCCCAACAGCCGCAAAAACTCTGCCTCGTCCAGGATGGTCACTCCCAGATTCTGTGCCTTGGTGTACTTGCTGCCCGGGTCAGCTCCGGCTACTACGTAATCAGTCTTTCTGCTGACACTGCTGGTGACCTTGGCGCCCACTTCCTGGGCCATGGTCTGGGCGGTGGCTCTGTCCAGGGTGGGCAGGGTACCGGTGAACACCATGGTCTTCCCATAGAAGGGATGGTTCTCATCCTGAGCCGGTCCGGAGGTCATTTCCATATTGAGCCCCAGTTCCTTCAGCCGTTCCACAAAGGCCTGGTTCATGGGGTCAGCAAACCAGGTGACCACGCTTTCCGCAATCACCGGACCGATGTCCGGTGTCTGGGCCAGGTCTTCCTGGGTGGCTGCCATGAGCTTGTCCATGGTGCCGTATTTCTGAGCCAGGGTCCGGGCCACCTTGGCCCCTACGTGGCGGATCCCCAGGGCAAAGAGCAGCTTGTCCAAGCTCTGGCTCTTGCTCCCTTCGATGGCGCTGATCAGGTTGTCCGCGCTTTTGGGCCCCATCCGGTCCAGCTGCTGGACCTGTTCCCGGGTCAGGAGATACAGATCTCCCGGATCCTTCACCAGCCCGGCTGCCGTCAGCTGGGCCAGCACACTGGGGCCGCAGCCGTCGATGTTCATGGCGTCCCGGCTGGTAAAATGGATCAGTCCTTCCCGTCCCAGGGCCGGACAGTGGGGATTGGTGCAGCGCCAGGCCGCTTCTCCCGCCTTCCGTTCCACCTTCCAGCCGCATTCCGGACAGGTTTCCGGCATGTGGAACTCTTTTTCCTCCCCGGTCCGTTTTTCCGGCACCACCCGGAGCACTTCCGGAATGATTTCCGCGGCTTTGTTGATGATCACATGGTCCCCGATCCGGATATCCCGTTCCTTGATGAAATCTTCATTGTGGAGGGTGGCCCGGCTGATGGTGCTGCCGGACAGCCGCACCGGCTGAAGTACGGCAGTGGGGGTCAGCACCCCGGTGCGGCCCACCTGGATCACAATATCTTCCAGCACCGTTTCCGCCTGTTCCGGAGGGAACTTGTAGGCCATGGCCCAGCGGGGATCCTTGCCGGTGGCTCCCAACAGGTTCTGCTGCCATACGTCGTTTACCTTCACCACCACTCCGTCGGTGTCGTAGCCCAGGGAGGCCCGGCGTTCTCCGTGCTTTTTGATCAGTTCATTGGCTTCCTGGATGGTGTCCACCAGGGTCCGGCCTTCGGTGGTGGTGAACCCGTACTGCTGGAGCATGTCCATGGAGGCGTTGTGGGTGGGCAGGTTCCCGGCTCCCACTCCGATGCCATAGGCAAAAAAGGCCAGGGACCGTTTGGCGGTGACCCGGGGATCCAGCTGGCGCAGGGATCCGGCCGCCGCATTCCGGCAGTTGGCGAATTCCTGTTCCCCGGCTTCCTGCCGCTCCTCGTTCAGCTTCACAAAGGCCTGCCGGGGCATGTACACTTCTCCCCGCACATCCAAAAGCTCCGGGATCTCCATGCCGGGAATGGGCTTCAGCACTTTGGGAATGTTGGCAATGGTCCGGACGTTTTCCGTAACGTTTTCCCCCACCACTCCGTCACCCCGGGTGGCCGCCCGGACGAACCGGCCATTTTCATAAATGATGCTGCAGGCCAGGCCGTCGATCTTGGGTTCCACCACATACTGGACTTTGGCATCCTTCGGCAGCCCTTCATGGACCCGCCGGTCGAACTCTTCCATCTCTTCCGGGGAAAAGGCATTGGCCAGACTCAAAAGCGGGGTCATGTGCCGGACTTCCGTAAATCCTGGCTTGGCATAGCCTCCCACATGCTGGCTGGGAGAATCCGGGGTCACAAGCTCCGGATACTCTGCTTCCAGGGCTTTCAGTTCCCGCATCATGGCATCGTATTCCGCATCGGTGATCAGGGGATTGTCCTGGACATAATACAGATAGGAATTCTTTTTCATCACGGCCCGCAGCTCGTTGATCCGGGCTGCCGCCGCCTCTTTGGTCATTTCACTCATGGCACTCTGCTCCTCAGATTTTCTGCAGGATCTTGTATTTGGTGGCCAGCTGTTTGATGCCGCTGCCCGGGAAGGCCACAGTCACCAGCTGACCCTCGCTGCCGTCAGGACGGGCTTCGATGATGGTCCCCACCCCGAACTTCTTGTGCCGGCATTTGTCCCCGGCCCGGAATTCCGGCACCGGACCCCCTTCCGGCACGAAATGGCTCCGGGGAGATGGGGTATCCAGGATGCTGCCTCCCCGGTTCCGGGCAATGTTCCGGAGGCTGGCATGGGTGCCGGCGCTGCCCTGATGGCCCCGCTGACCCCCGTAGCTTCCGTAGGTGCTCCGGCGCACCGCCACGTTTTCGATCAGGTTCCGGGGAATCTCCTGGAGGAACCGGGAAGGGGGATACATGACCACATGGCCGTACACCATCCGGCTCCGGCAGCTGGTGAGATACAGCCGCTTCTTGGCCCGGGTGATTCCCACATAGCACAGCCGCCGTTCTTCTTCCAGTTTGTCCTCGTCTTCCAGACACCGCTGGCTGGGGAACAGGCCGTCTTCCATGCCTCCGATGAATACCACCGGGAACTCCAGCCCCTTGGCGGAATGGAGGGTCATGAGGGTGACGGAATCCTGGGTCAGCTTGGCGTCGTCGATGTCCGCCACCAGGGCCACATGGTTCAGGAAGTCTTCCAGGGTCTTGTTGTTCTCTTCCCCGGGATCCTTGGCAAATTCGTCGGCGATCCGGAGGAATTCGTTCAGATTGTCCAGCCGGCTCTTGGACTGGTCGGACCCTTCCAGCCGAAGAGCTTCCAGATACCCGGATTTTTCCAGCACCTGGGTCATCAGGTCCTTCACCGGCAGGGTATCCTTCACCCGGGCCAGTTCCTGGATCATGTCACTGAAGGCCTGGATTTTCCCAAAGGCCCGGCCCAGCACCTCTTTGGCCTGGACGGTCTGGAGCACTTCCGGCAGGGTCATGCCGCTTTCTTCCAACAAGCTCCGGACCTTGGCCACGGTAGCCGCCCCGATGCCCCGCTTGGGTTCGTTGATGATCCGCTCCAGCCCCTGGATGTCCCGTTCGTTGGCCAGGAACCGGAGATAGCTCAGGGTATCCTTCACTTCTTTCCGGTCGTAGAACTTCAGGCTCCCTACCATTACATAGGGGATCCCGTTGTTGATCAGGTTTTCTTCAAACATCCGGCTCTGGGCGTTGGTCCGGTACAGGATGGCCATATCCCCCAGTTTGGTGCCGTCATTCTGGAGCTTCCGGATCTGGCCCACCACGAATTCCGCCTCTTCCCGGTCGTCCCGGGCCTGGTAGTAGGCAATGGGCTGGCCGTTGCCATTTTCCGTCCACAGGTTCTTGGGCCGGCGGGCGGCGTTGTGCTTGATCACTTCATTGGCCGCATCCAGGATCACCTGGGTGGACCGGTAATTCTGTTCCAGCTTGAAGATCCGGGCCTGGGGGTAGTCCTTCTCGAAATCCAGGATGTTGCTGATGTCCGCACCCCGCCAGCCGTAGATGCTCTGGTCAATATCCCCCACCGCGCACAGGTTGTTTTCCGGAGCGCTGAGCAGTTTGGCCAGCAGGTACTGGACATGGTTGGTGTCCTGGTACTCGTCGATGAGCACGTAATGGAACTTGTTCTGGTATTTTTCCCGGACTTCCGGCACGGTCTGGAGCAGCTTCACCGTCAACAGCAGCAGATCGTCGAAATCCACCGCATTGCTCTGGACCAGATGCTTCTGGTATTCAGCGTAGATCTCCGCCACCTTCTTGGCATGGTAGTCCTCCGCCTGCCGGGCAAAAGCCGCCGCATCCACCTGGGCATTCTTGGCATTGGAAATGGTGGCCAGGAGCCCCGGAAGGGGATAGAACTTCTCGTCCAGGTTCAGCTTTTTCAGAGCTTCCTTCAGCACGTTTTTGCAGTCGGAAGGATCATAGATGGAAAAAGACGTGGTGTACCCGGGAAGAGCATTGATGTCCCGCCGGAGCAGCTGGTTGCAGAACCCGTGAAAGGTGTACAGCCACACGTCCTTGGCGGAAGGGCCCACCAGGGCATCCACCCGCTGGCGCATTTCCTTGGCCGCCTTGTTGGTGAAGGTGATGGCCAGGATGTTCCAGGGCTTCACCCCTTTTTCCAGGAGGTAGGCAATTTTGGTGGTCAGGGCTTTGGTCTTGCCGCTGCCGGCCCCGGCCAAAATTAAAATAGGCCCGGCAATCTGACGGACTGCCTCAGCCTGCTGTTCGTTCAAAGAAGCTAAAAGGTCTCTCATTTTTTCCTCGATTCTATGTTTTGTTCCCTAATATTCTAACAGATTCGGTCTTTTTTTGCTATAATAGAAGAATCCTTCAAATGAACCTGTTTTAGAAAGGAAGTCTACTATGGAACAATTCTGCGAAAAGGTTTTCCACCTGAAGGAAAACCACACCACCATGCGGACGGAGATCATTGCCGGGATCACCACCTTCATGACCATGGCCTACATCCTGATCGTGAATCCCTCCATCCTGAGCGCCACCGGCATGGACAAAGGGGCCCTGCTGACGGTCACCGCCATTGCCTCCGCCCTGGGCACCTTCTTTATGGCGGCCTTCGCCAACTATCCCTTCGCCCTGGGACCCGGCATGGGACTTAACGCCTACTTTGCCTACACCGTTTGCCTCCAGATGGGGAACACCTGGGAAATGGCCCTGTCCGCCGTACTGGTGGAAGGGATCATCTTTGTGATCCTGTCCCTTACCTCCATCCGGGAAGCCATCTTCAATGCCATCCCCATGACCCTGAAGCAGGCCATTTCCGTGGGGATCGGCCTGTTCATCGCCTTCATCGGTCTGCTGAATTCCCGGATCATCGTAGCCAACCCGGCCACCAAGGTGTCCCTGTATTCCTTTACCAAGGCCATGGCCGACGGCACCTTCCACAGTGTGGGGATCACCGTGCTGATCGCCATGGTGGGGATCCTGCTCACTTCTTTCCTGATCATCAAGAACGTCCGGGGGAACATCCTGTTCGGCATCCTGGGCACCTGGATTTTGGGGATGATCTGCGAAGCCACCGGGCTCTACGTGCCCAATCCGGAACTGGGAACCTTCAGCGTATTCCCTGATCTGTCCCGGGGCCTGGCGTCCTTTGCCCCCATCAGCCCCACGCCCCTGTTCCTGCAGCTGGACTTCTCCCATGTGCTGAGCCTGAACTTCTTCGCCGTCATCTTCGCCTTCCTGTTCGTGGATACTTTTGACACCCTGGGGACCCTGATCGGGGTGGCTGCCAAAAGCGACATGCTGGACGAAAAGGGTCAGCTGCCCCACATCAAAGGAGCCCTTATGGCTGACGCCTGCGCCACCTGCACCGGGGCGCTCCTGGGCACCAGCACTGTAACCACCTTCGTGGAAAGTGCCGCCGGGGTTTCTGAAGGAGGCCGCACCGGACTCACGTCCATTACTGTAGCCATCCTGTTCCTGTTGTCCCTGTTCTTCAGCCCCTTCTTCATGGCCATCCCCTCCTTCGCCACCGCTCCGGCTCTGGTGATTGTGGGGTTCCTGATGTTCTCTTCCGTGACCAAGATCAACATGACCGATCTGACGGAAGCCATCCCCGCCTACATTGCCATCATCGCCATGCCCTTCGCCTACAGCATTTCCGAAGGGATCTCCTTCGGGGTCATCACCTACGTGATCCTGAACCTGTTCGCAGGACACAAGGACAAGATCAGCGGCTTGATGTACGTGCTGGCAGTGCTGTTTGTCTTGAAGTATGTGTTGTTGTAAGGATTAAAAAAAGACCGCTTCGGCGGTCTTTTTTTGTCAGCGGTCAACGGCCGAAGGATGCCAGATGCCCACGCATCTGCCTTTGAACGTGAAACCCGGCGGGTTCCCTCCTGCCGCTAGAGACTAGTGACCAGTGACTGTCAGCTCATGACCATCTGCCCCCGGCAGATGGTCTCCTTTTGCGTGAGACAGAAAAGCGGCCCTGCCCCTTTTCACCCCCGCCCCCTTACACCCTGTGATGCAACTTTTACTCTTTCTCCTCCGGCTGGGGAGCCAGCATGATCTTGATGATCTCCTTATCGGTTTCCCGCATGCCTTCCCGGCCCAGCTGGCTTACGTTGCGGATGGTAGCTTCCACGCCGTTGTTCACGATGCCGTCCCCGCTCTTGAACTCGTTGCCGCTCTTGTACATGGAATAGCCCAGGAGCCCGGCTTCCACGCTGGACGCGATCTTGGCGGCGCAGGAAGCCTTGGCCCCGTCGCAGATGATCCCGGACACGATGGCCAGGGAGTTCACCAGGGTATGGGAAATGGCTTCGTACCCTTCTCCGTGGAGATAGGCGATGCCGCAGCCGGCGGCGCACCCGGCGCTGACAGCCCCGCAGTAGGCGGACAGCCGGCCGATGCCGGTCTTTTCATGGATGGCGATCAGGTTGGACAGTACCAGGGCCCGGTACAGTTTTTCCTTGGAAACATTCAGTTCCTTGGCATATTCGATTACGGGCACGGATACGGTGATTCCCTGGTTGCCGCTGCCGGAATTGATCACAACCGGCAGTTCACAGCCGTTCATCCGTGCATCGGACCCGGCAGCCGCCTTGGCCACTGCCCGGTTCTTGATGTCGCTGCCATAGGTCTTCAGCAGCACGGAACCGATGTTGGCCCCGTAGTTCCCCAGCAGTCCTTCTTCAGAAATGGCGGTGTTGCACTGGATCTGGGGATCCAGCATGGGCTTCACGTCTTCGAGGTCACAGGTATTGGCGAAATCCATGATGTCTTTGATGTTCAGCAGGTTCTTGTCCGCCAGGCCCACTTCCCTGGTTTCGTCCTGGCAGCCGGCGCCTCCGTCCTTTTTGGCTTCGTACAGGGTCTTTTCATCCTTCTGGATCAGGACGATGTTGGTGTGGTACTGGGCGATCCGCACCAGGGAAGAATGGTCTCCCTTATGGAGTTTGACAATGATGTCGAAGATCAGGCCATTGTCCACCGCATCCACTTGGATGGCCACGTTCTTCAGGAAGTCCTTCATTTCTTTCTTCTGTTCCGGAGTCACTTCCGCAATGACTTCCAGCTGCTTTTCAGCTTTGCCGCCCACGATCCCGGCGGCGGCTGCTGCCTGGATGCCTTTCAGTCCGTCAGTGTTGGGCACCACCACGCTCTTTACGTTCTTGATGATGTTGCCGCTGACGCCGATTTCCACCTTGTCCGGCATTTCACCCAGGATTTCCCGGGCTTTGGCCGCCGCATAGGCGATGGCGATGGGTTCAGTACAGCCCATGGCCGGCACCAGTTCTTCCTTCAAAATCTGTACATAGGTCTGATATCTGTTATCCATCTTTTCCATGTTAGTCTCCCCTTATTTCTTCCGATTGAAAGTCAGCCGCATCTGGTGCCACACCACATCTCCGTGGGTGGAATCAGAAATTCCTTCATCCACAAAACCGAATTTGGCATAATAGTAGACCAACCGTTCCTTGCAGGTGAGTACCACTCCCTGCCGGCCCTCCGCCTGGGCCGCATCGATGAATTTTTCCAGCACCTTTCCGGCCAGGCCCTGTTTCCGGCGGTGGGGATCCGTGTCTACTCCGAAAATCATCTGCCAGGCCCCGTCTTCCTGGTGCATATCCGCTTTTTCATACATTTCGTCGGTGAGATCCGGGTGATCCGTCACCAGTCCATTCACAAAGGAAACCAGCTGATCCCCGTCCCACAGAAGGAAAAAGTGATTGGGATAGGCCTTCACCCGGTCCGCGATGGATTTCCGGGTAGCCGCTTCTGCCTGAGGGAAGCAGGCAGCTTCCAGGCTGGCGATGGCGTCCACATCCTGGGGTTTTGCACAGCGAATTTCCATATCAGTCTTCCTCCTTTTTCCCGCTTTTGTTTTTGTCCTGAAGAATGTCCACAATGGTCTTTTCCGTTCCCGTCATGCCGGGGGAAGCGATCCGTCCCATGTTCTTCATGGTTTCTTCGGGAGTGGCCCCGTTGATTCCGTGAGCATCGAAGATATAGGCATCATCCATGGCCAGAGTTGCCGAAGCGAAGGCCATTTCCACTGCCGTCATGCCTTTCATGACGCAGCCCTGGTTGCCTCCGTCGCAGATCATGCCGGTAATGGAACTGGCCATGTTATTGAGGGCTCTTGTCATGGCCTCTGTATCCCCGCCCTTCAGGAACACCAGGGCGCAGGCGGCACCGGACATGGTGGCCACAATAAGAGCAATGGGGAAATCCATCCCCAGCTTCCCGGATAAAGACAATCTCTTCCAGAGGCACGGTCCGGGCGTAGTCCGCCAGCTGGGCCAGGGTGTACCGGTGGATTACCGGCACCTGTTCTTCTCCTTCAGCTTCCGTGATTCCGGCGGTTTTGTCCAGCACCGTCCGGCCGTCTTCCGTTACCTTCACTATGTTGGTGTGGGCGTCCCGGATCAGGCAGGAGGCACTGTGGCTCCCGGCAGCCACCCGGGCTTCGATGGAGATCCGGCTGGTGATTTCGCTCATATGGATGGCGATCTTCCCTGCCTTTACCATGGCTTCCGCTGCCTTCACATCTTCATCCGTGATCCCGTCCAGGCACAAAAGCCCTTTGTCCGGGTCTGCCGCCAGGGCTCCCAGGGCCGCCGCATAGGTGTTCCCCACATGGCTGGTGCCGGGGATGCCGCAGGTAAAGGCGTTTTTATAGATGCCGCTGTTCAGGAACAGCTCCACCTTCTCCGGTTTTTCCGGCAGATGGCGGCAGGCGGTGGAAACCGCCAGGGCAATGGCTCCAGGTTACGTCACCCCCAGGGCCGGTTTCATATCCTCACGGATCAGTTGGGTCAAAGCATGCATGGTTGTGATCTCCTTCGTTTTATTGGTAAGGAACCGCCCAAAAGGCGGGTCCTCTCCTTAGGCCGCTGTCAGTTGGCAGCTGACCGTTGACAGTCTTTATTTCAGTACTTCCTTCAGATCCAGGGTCTTGCTGCCGTCTGCTTTTACGAAGCAGGGGATCCCCAAACGTTCGGTGCTCCGGATTTCAGCGTACAGCGGATCGCTGTCCCGGAGGGCCAGGTACTGTTTCAGGTCAGCATGGCTGGCCAGGATATCCACAAAGTCGATTTCCGCGCCGGCAGCGGCCAGCTGGTTCAGGGCATAGAGGGTGTCGGGGCAGCAGTGGCTGCCGATTACTTTGATCTGCATAAGTCATCTCTCCTTATGTTGTACACTGTTTCACAGGTATTATACCAGATTTTATTTGTTCCCGCAGTCGCATCCACCGATCTGGGCGGCAATAGCTGCTTTTTCCGGATCGGTCTTCCGGTCGGTTTTTTTGTCCATCCATCCCTTGCCTTCCACCATCCGGCTGATCATCATGGAAGCCACGGTATCCCCGGAAGAGTTCAGGCAGGTGGCCATGGGGTCAACCAGGTAACCGATGGTCACGATGATGGGGAATGCTTCCTGGGGAAGCCAATTTCGACATCCGGATGTACATGGACATCCTGGACGAGGAGAACATCCAGATCTGCCAGCACACCTACACTGGCCGGATCACCCATTACGGAGCCCTGACCAATATGGTGTTCCAGAACTACAATGTGCGGCTGGAGCAGTACATGATCTCCGTCCCCTCCCCCTACATCGACGGGGAACAGAAATGGGCCCTGGCCTTCGGCATTTCCTCCCATCCCCTGATGCCCACCTCCGCCAAGCTGCTCCTGAGCAAAAAAAGGCTGGAAAAAACGAAGGAGCTGGCCCAGAAACTGACCATCTCCAAAGAGGATATCCGATTGTTGAAGCTGTATAATTTGTTTGTGGTGCTGTAATGAAAAAGGCCGCCGGATTTTCCGGCGGCCCTTTTGTCAGCTGACCGTTGACAGGGCTGTTGCGCAGGCAACAGCCCCGTTTCATCTCCTCCCCCTCTCGCTCCCCCATTCCACCGCCAGCACCAGGACAGCCAGGCCCCATAAAAAGGCTCCGGCTTCCTGCCATTTGTACTGCTGGAGGGCCAGGATGAGAGGAGTGCCTATGCCTCCGGCGCCTACCAGGCCCAGGATGGAAGCTTCCCGGAGATTCACATCCAGCCGGTAGAGCAGAGCCGTGGCTGTACTTTTTTTCAGCTGGGGCAGGATGGTCCACCGAAAGGCGGCGGCCCACCCGGTACCCATGGCCCGGCAGGCGTCAAAGGGCTGTCTGTCCCCGCTGTCCAGCCCGATCTGGAACCGTTTGGCCAGGAGACCGATGCTGCACACCCACAGGGTCAGGGTACCGGCAAAGGGGCCGGGCCCGGTAACCCGGAGCCACATGAGCCCATAGACGAAAACCGGTACCGTCCGGATGCCCAGGAGCACCAATCGGGGCAACAGAGCCCCTTGCACCGGCAGGAACCGGAAACTGGAGAAAAAGGCCAGGAAACCGGCGGCCATGCCTCCCCCCAGGGTTCCCAGGAAGGCCATGGCAAACGTCTCGCCCAACAACCAGGGGACCCCATCTTTTTCCAGGGAAAACAGTAGGGACGGGTCCGGTGCCAAAAGTCCCCGGATCATGGCCCGGGCTGCTCCCAGGCCTCCCCTGCCTGCCGGTTCCAGAGTTCCCAGGGATCCCAGGAAAAGCACTATTCCCAGTACCACCATCCCCTTTTTCATCCAGGATTGGAGCCGCCACTGGCCGTTCAGCACCTTCCCCAGGGCTTCGCTGAGACTTTCTGAAGCCAGCACAGCGCCGTAAAGCAGTACCAGGATGGACCCTACCCGGCTGTAGGCCCGCCAGGCCAGCTGCTGGTTCATCAGCAGCCCGATGCCCCCGGCTCCCACATATCCCAGGATGGCCGCCTGGCGCACATTGGCTTCCCACAGATACAGGGCATTGTTCAGATACCCGGGGAGCAGCCGGGGCAGAATGGCCCGGCAGAAGGCCTTTCCCCGGCCGCAGCCGGATGCTTCCAGGGCCCGGGCGGTTTTCCAGTCCAGATTCTCCATATCTTCATACCCCAGCCGGGTCATTACCCCGAAGGTACTGAAGGTGAGAGCCAAGGTACCGGCCAGAGTCCCCAGCCCCACCAAGAAGGTGCACAGAAGAGCCAGGATCAAGGCCGGCACCGTCCGCAGCAGCTGGATAAAGCAAAGGAAGGACACCCGGATCCAGGGATGGGGATCGGTCCGCCGGCTGCCCAGGACGGCTCCCAGAAGGCCCAGCAGACTGCCCAGGAAGGAGCCCGCCAGAGACATGCGCACGGTGCCAAGAAGAGGGCCTGCCGCTTCCTGGAAAAATCCCTTATCCGGGGGCACCATGGCCCGGGCGATGTCAAAGAACCGGCTGCCCCGCTCTTCCAGCAGTTCCAGGTCGAAACCTGTCTCGGCCAGGGAGACGGCCGTCATCCCCAGCACCAGGATCCAGACCGTTCTTTTTTTCATGACTCCCTCCTGTACAGCTGCCTGAGTCTGTCTTCCGTCCAGGCCTCCGGCGGCCCCTGGAACAAGATCCGTCCCTGACGGAGCCCCATCACCTGTTGGGAGAAAGCCATGGCCTGTTCCACATTGTGGCTGTTCATGACCACCGTAAGCCCCCGGATCTCCTGGAGCTTCCGGAGAAGTTCCAGAATGGCCTGGCCCGTTCCCGGGTCCAGGGACGCCACCGGTTCATCCGCCAGGATCACCGAGGCTTCCTGGACCAGAGTCCGGGCAATGGCCACCCGCTGTTTCTGACCCCCGCTGAGACTTCCGGCCAAGGTATCCTCCCTGTCTCCCAGTCCCACCATTTCCAAGGCTTGCCGGGCTTTGGACACTTCCTCTTCCGGGAACTTCCCCCACAGGGCACGCCACAGGCTGATCCGTCCCAGAGCCCCGCAGAGCACATTTTCCAGACAGGTGCTTTCTTCCACCAGACAGAAATCCTGGAAGATCATCCCCACCTGCTGCTGGACCTGCCGGCGGTGCTTCCCTTTCAGCGTATCGAACCGTCTGCCTTCTACCCACACTTCTCCGGACAGGGGCCGGACCATGCCGTTGAACAGTCGGAGCAGGGTGGTCTTCCCGGCGCCACTGGGGCCGATCAGAGATACAAAAGAACCCCGGGGCACGGAAAGGGACACCCCCTGAAGAATGGGATGCCCCTTTTCATAGGCCTGGATAATATTTTTCAGTTCCAGTGCGGTCGGGTTCATTGGAGTTCCTTCCGGATTTTCCGTTCCCCGTCATAGTCGGAAGCCTGGGCCCAGTCATACCCTTTGTGGCCGATGGTCTTCAGCACCTTCAGTCCTTCTTCCGTTTTCCCGATTTCGATCAGGGCTTCTCCCAGAGCCTTCCGGAAAGCCGGGTCCTGCATTACCTTGCTGGTTTTGCTTACGCTCACCGTGTCGTTGAAAATCTTCCCGGTGACCCCGATGATCCCTGTCTGGTCCCAGATGGATCCGGTGCCCCCCAGTTTGGCCTGCCAGTCTTTTTCCATCTTGGCCCGGATATGGGAATAAGCCACCATTACATCCACCTGGCCGGAAGCCAGACGGGCTGTGGAAGTAGTGTAGGAATCGGACTGGACCACATGGGACAGGTCCTTCAGGGTCTTCCCGTAATTTTCCTTCAGCCACAGGGAAGGATACAGGTAGCCTGAAGCAGATGCCGGACTCATCACCGCCCAGTTCAGGCTGTCCAGTTCCTCCCAGGTGGGCTTTTCTCCCTGCTTCACCCTGGCCAGCAGGGCCTGTCCCTTGGGGCTGGGGCCCACCACCACAGCAGACCGGTAGTACTTCACCAGATTTTTGGTGAATTTGTCCGGCTGGCCGTTGTTCCATACGGACAGATCCGTGGTATCCTTGTCGATGCCTTCCCGGAGGGCTGTCAGCAGCACATCCACATCCTGGTCACAGAGTACGTAGGTGGCCCCGGAAATGAAGCCCACATCGGCGCTGCCGGCACTAAGGGCTTCTCCCACTGCATTGTAGGAGGTTCCCACGTTCAGGGTGATTTTTTTCACGTCATAGCCCTTTTCCTTCAGTTTGGCCTGGAGCATCTTCCCCAAAGGCTCGGTTTTGGTCCGCAGGGTATCCGCATCCTGATAAGGTGAAATGGCGATTTTCAGTTCCGGAATGGTCTTGCTGCCGGCCTCCTGTTTCTTTTCCGTGCTGCCGCAGCCGCCCAGGACCATGGCCCCGGCCAGCAGCACCCCCAGCATCTTCATCCAGTTCTTCACAGTACTTCCTCCTTTTCTACACAAAAAAACCGGCTGCCGCTTTCTTGGCGACAGCCGGTTTTTTGTACGGTTCCCAGGATGCGGCAGAGAGACTCCTCCCTCCGGCGGTCGGTACTTGGGTACCCTCTCAGCCCGGTCCACGGGCTCCCTCGCATCCCGGTCCCTGTTGCGTCCTTCCGCAAGGCAGGATCAGGGCGCTCCCCCTCATCCCACATGCAGACCGGATTTATTTCTTTTCTTCTTTTTCCTTCTTCACAACCGTGCTCCGGATATGGAGTTCCCGCAGCTGCTTTTCGTCCACCACGTTGGGTGCCTGACACATCAGGTCGATGGCACTCTGGGATTTGGGGAAAGCAATTACGTCACGGATGGAAGGCCGTTTGGCCATGAGCATCACCAGACGGTCCAGGCCGAAGGCCAGACCCCCATGGGGAGGTGCTCCAAATTCAAAGGCTTTCAGCAGGAAGCCAAATTTTTCCTGAGCCTGTTCGTCGGTCAGGCCGATGGCTTCGAAGACCTTCTTCTGGATGTCTTCCCGATGGATACGTTCGGAACCACCGCCGATTTCCACCCCGTTCAGCACCATGTCATAGGCCTTGGCATACACATGGCCGGGATCGGTGAGCAGCTTGTCCACATCTTCATCGCAGGGAGCGGTGAAGGGATGGTGCATGGCCACATACCGGTGTTCTTCTTCGCTGTATTCGAACATGGGGAACTTCACCACCCAGGTGAAGCACAGTTTGTCCTTGTCGATGAGACCCAGACGCTTGCCCATTTCCAGACGCAGGGCGCCCAGAGCGGCAGCCACCACCTGGGGTTTCCGGTCGGCCACGAACAGCAGCACGTCGCCTTTTTCCGCCTTGCCGGCTTCCAGGATCCGCTTCATTTCTTCTTCAGAGAAGAATTTGGCAATAGGAGATTTGATGGAACCGTCATCGTTGACGATGATCCAGGCCAGCCCTTTGGCCCCGTAAATCCCTACGAATTCCACCAGACCGTCCAGTTCTCTCCGGGGGATCTTGTTGTAGCCCTTTACGTTGATGGCTTTCACCAGGCCGCCCTTTTCGATGATGTCCTTGAACACCTTGAACTGGGTCCCCTGGAGGGCTTCATTCATGTTCACCAGCTCCATGCCGAACCGCAGGTCCGGTTTGTCGCTGCCGTATTTGTCCATGGCTTCGTCCCAGGTCATCCGGGCCATGGGCACGGGAACGTCCACGCCCAGGGTTTCCTTGAACACATAGGCGATGAGTTTTTCCGTGAGGGCCATGATGTCATCCTGGTCCACAAAGGACATTTCCATATCCAGCTGGGTGAATTCCGGCTGACGGTCGGCCCGCAGGTCTTCATCCCGGAAGCACCGGGCAATCTGGAAGTACCGTTCCATCCCCGCAATCATCAGCAGCTGTTTGAACAGCTGGGGAGACTGAGGCAGCGCATAGAACTTGCCGGGGTTCACACGGCTGGGCACCAGGTAGTCCCGGGCCCCTTCCGGGGTGCTCCGGATCAGATCCGGGGTTTCGATTTCCAGGAAGTCCTGCTTGTCCAGGAAGTCCCGGACAGCCTTGGTCACCCGGTGACGGAGGATCAGGTTCTGCTGCATTTCCGGACGCCGCAGATCCAGATACCGGTAGCGGAGACGGACGTTTTCATCCACATCGATGCCATCCTGGATATAGAAGGGCGGAGTCTTGGAAGGATTCAGCACGTTCAGATCCTTCACCACCACTTCCACATCCCCGGTGGGCAGGTGGGGGTTCACGGTTTCAGCGCTCCGTTCCCGCACCAGGCCCCGGACCTGCAGCACATATTCGCTGCGGACCCCTTCCGCCTTGTGGAAATCCTTTTCGTCATGGGCCGGGTCGATGACCACCTGCACCAGACCGTGACGGTCACGGAGATCGATGAAGATGATGCCGCCGTGGTCACGCCGTTTGCTTACCCAGCCGCACAAGGTAACTGTCTTGCCGGCATCTGCTTTTCTCAAGTCACCGCAATGATGACTGCGTTCCATACTCATTTTTGTTAACACCTCTGGTTTTTATTTGTTGAAATAGGCTTCCAAAGCCCCGAAGCAGACTTCTTCCTGGCTGCTGTCCGCCATGTTCCGGACGGTGACAGCCCCTCTGGACCGTTCTTCTTCCCCGAAGATCAGGGCGAAACGGGCCTGTTCCCGGTTGGCCTGTTTCATCTGGGCCTTCATGCTCCGTTCCACCAGGTTCATGTCGCAGACAAGTCCCTTGTTCCGGAGATTGGTGACCACCCGGAAGGCATCGGCCACGCCCCCTTCGTCAGGAATGACGGCAAAGATGTCGATGGCTTCCTTGCCGGTGGGCAGCAGGTTCTGTTTTTCCATGGCCAGGAGGATCCGTTCCAGGCCGATGGCAAAGCCCACACCGGGAGTGCTGGGCCCGCCCAGTTCTTCCACCAGGCCGTCATACCGTCCTCCGCCGCCTACAGCGCTCTGGGCGCCCAGGGGGGAATACTGGATTTCGAAAGCGGTCTTGGTGTAGTAGTCCAGCCCCCGTACCAGGTTGCTGTCCACTTCATATTCCACGCCGGCTTCATCCAGCAGCTTCTTCACGGTTTCGAAGTGAGCCCGGCAGTCGTCGCACAGATGGTCGGTGATTTTGGGGGCACCGGCCATGAAGGGTTTGTCCGCATCCACCTTGCAGTCCAGGATCCGCAGCGGGCTCCGGTCGAACCGGCTCTGGCAGTCTTCGCACAGTTCACCCAGATGAGGACGGAAATAGTCCTGGAGCAGCTTCCGGTGCTGAGGACGGCAGTTGGGGCAGCCTACGGAGTTGATCTTCAGTTTCAGGTCCTTCAGGCCGAAACGCTTCAGCACCGTCAGGGCCAGGAGGATCACTTCTGCATCCACCACGGGAGATTCCGCCCCCAGGGCTTCCACCCCGAACTGGTGGAACTGTCTCATACGGCCGGCCTGAGGACGGTCATACCGGAACATGGGTCCGATATAGAACACCTTCAGCGGCATGGGTTCCGCATACAGTTTGTTTTCCACAAAGGACCGAACCACGGAAGCGGTGTTTTCCGGGCGCAGGGTCAGGCTGCGGCCGCTCCGGTCCGTAAAGGTGTACATTTCCTTGTCCACTACGTCCGTGCCGTCCCCGATTCCTCTCTGGAAGAGTTCGGTGTGTTCAAAAATCGGGGTTCTGATTTCCTGATAGTTGAATTCCCGGCATACTTCACGAATGATTTGTTCTGCATAGCGCCAGCCATTGATGGTGCCCGGCAGAATGTCTTTGGTACCACGCGGTGCCCCTGTTAACATAAAAATCCCCTCCGTCCTCACGACTTGTTTGAACTTATTAATTTTAACACAGTTTATTGGTTTTTATCAACCTGGCCTTTTTCTCCCGCATGCCAAAAATACCCGTACAGCACCTTGATGATGGCCAGCACCGGCACGGCAAAGATCAGACCGGCCACTCCGCCGATCTGGCCCCCCACCATCACCGCCAGGATGATCAGCACCGGGTGCAGGGTGATGCTGTGGCCCATAAGATTGGGCATGATCACCTGGGCATCCACCTGGTAGTACACCAGGTACAGGATCAGCACCTTAAGGGCCAGGGACGGCTTCTGGAGCAGGGCGATGAACACCGCTGACAGGGTCCCCACCACCGATCCCACCAGGGGGATCAGTTCGCTGATCATGGCCAGGAACCCCAGCACCAGGGTGTACTGGACGCCCAGGAGGGAAGTCCCTGCTGTCAGGCAGACGGCGGCAATGAAGCACAGCTTGAACATGTTGTCCACATAGGCACAGAGCATCCTTCCCATGTCCGTCAGCACCCGGTCCGCCAGGTCCTGCTTTTCGTAAGCGAACAGGCCCACCACCATCTTCTTCAGGGTCCGCCAGTCCTTCAGGAAATAGAAACTGAGGAAGGGGACCAGGGCCATGCTCACTAGGCTTTTGGCCGCCTGGACTGTGGAGGCCAGCATGTCCTTCAAAAGCCCCATAATGTAGCTGCTCAGGCTGCTGGCCGCCTGCTGGAGCATGTCCCGGGTATTGGGGGGCAGCTTCTGGGCTTCACTGCCCAGAAACAGGCTGATGCTTTCGTTGGCCCGGGCGGCCAGTCCCGGCATGGCTTTCAGCAGGGTGTTCACCTGGGTCACCAGGGGAACGATCAGCACATTGGCCGCTGCATACAGGAACAGCCCGAACAGCAGAAAGGCAATGAGCACTGCCAGGGTATTGGGAAAAGGATGGCCCTTCACCTGGATCCTTTCCAGCCGGTCCACAATGGGATACAGCAGGAAGCTCATGCCGATGGCCAGGAACACCGGCAGGAACCAGTGTCCCAGGAGATAGAAAGCCCCAAAGCCCAAAAGGCCGAAAACCAGCTTCACCACCAGGCCCCGGGGCCGCTGCTGATACTCCGTCATAGGCTCACGACCTTACTGGAGGAACGGGTTCCGGCGCTTTTCCCAGCCCACTGTGGTGGCAGGGCCGTGGCCCGGCAGCAGTTTATAGTCGTCGGGCAGCACCAGGAGCTTGGTCTTGATGGAATCCAGGATGGCGTCATAGGAGCCTCCGGGCAGATCCGTCCGGCCGATGCTTTCCAGGAATACCGTGTCCCCGCAGAATACCACCCCGTCCCCGATGATGCACACCCCGCCGGCGGTATGACCCGGGGTGGCGGCAATGGTGAAGTCCATGCCGGCTACCGTGAGTTTTTCCCCGTCGGTGAAGAATTCATCGGGGGGATCGAATTTTTTGTCCCGGTTGGTGGAATAGGACAGGCTGCTGTTCCACACCCGGAGCATGGGAGCGTCTTCCCGGCTCATGTATACTTTGGCGCCGGTGGCGTCCTTCACTTCGTCCAGGGCGGACACATGGTCCCCATGGCCGTGGGTGATGAAAATGGCCGGTACCTTTTCAATGCCGGCTTTCTGCACCGCATCCATGATCCGGTTGGCTTCGTCCCCGGGATCCACGATGATTCCCTGGTTGTTTTCCTCATTTTTGATGATGTAACAGTTTTCCTGGATCGGCCCTACGACCACCCGATAGATTTTCATGTTGCTCTGTTTCCTCCTAAAAAGTCTTTCCGCTGTCCAAAAGGATGGTTACCGGCCCGTCGTTTACCAGGGCCACTTCCATATGGGCCTGGAACTGCCCGGTGGCCACCGGGATCCCTTTGGCCCGGAGGCTGTCCGCCAGCTTCTCATACAGCCGGTTGGCCACATCCGGGACCGCCGCCTGGGTAAAGGACGGCCGCTTCCCGTGGCGCACATCCCCATACAGGGTGAACTGGGACACCAGCAGGATGCTGCCGCCCACCTGGGCCACGGACCGGTTCATCTTTTCCTCTTCATCCTCGAAGATCCGGAGCCCGGCCAGTTTTTCCGCCAGGTAGGCTCCATCCTTTTCCGTATCCTCCCGGGACACCCCCAGGAGCACCAGGAGACCAGGGCCGATGGCCCCTACGGTCTTTCCTTCCACGGTGACGGAGGCTTCCGTCACCCGCTGTACCACTGCCCGCATGGTTCCCTCACATTCCGGACACTTTCCGGTCCACTTTGTATACGCCCTTGATCCGCCGCAGCCGTCCGATGATGTAGTTCAGCTGTTCCACGCTGCTGATGTCCAGCCCCATGTCGATGTAGGCGGTTTTGTTGGGATTGGTATGGGCATTGATGGAATTGATGTTCACTTTGGTTTCGCTGGCCACGGTCATGATGTTGGCCATGACCCCAGGCTGATCCACCGCCGTAAGCCGGAGCACCACCTTGTAGGCCACGTCCGTATCCACATTCCAGGACACTTCGATCATCCGGTTGGGATCTTCCGTGTTGGCCAGCACGTTGGGGCAGTCCGCCCGGTGGACGGAAACCCCGTGGCCCCGGGTGATGTATCCCACGATCGGGTCCCCGGGAATGGGGTTGCAGCATTTGGCCAGCTTCACCATAATGTCGTCTTCCCCCTTCACCAGGATCCCGTGGCTGCCCTTGTGGGTCTTTACGGTCTTGGGTTTCAGCTCGCTGAGGAGCTGGGACAGGTTCTTGGTGGTGTTCTGGCGCTGGGTCTTCTTGTACAGATCCACCAGCTTCACCATGACTCCGTTGACCATCAGGCCCCCATAGCCCAGGGCTGCCAGCAGGTTCTCCACGCTGCCGTCCATATGGCACCGGGAGGCCACTTCCTTCAGGTTGTCGGAAGTGAGCATGGTATTCACATCATAGCCCAGCCGCCGGCATTCCCGTTCCAGCATTTCCCGGCCGTTGACGATGTTTTCTTCCCGCCGTTCCTTCTTGAAGAACTGTTTGATTTTGTTCTTGGTCTGGCTGGATCCCACAATGTTGATCCAGTCCCGGCTGGGTCCCGGAGACTGTTTGGATGTGATGATCTCCACAATGTCCCCGTTCTTCAGGTGGTAGTCCAACGGCACGATTTTCCCGTTGACCTTGGCTCCCACACAGCTGTTGCCCACCCCGGTATGGACCCGGTAGGCGAAGTCGATGGGCACGGAGCCCTCCGGCAGGTCCAGCACATCCCCCTGGGGGGTGAACACGAACACTTCGTCGGAGAACACGTCCATCTTCACGGTATTCACGAATTCATGGGGATCCCGCATGTCCTTGTGCCATTCCAGCAGCTGGCGCAGCCAGGCCATCTTGGCATCCACGCTTTTGTCCGAAGCGCTGGGCATTTTGGAGCCCCCGCTTTCTTTGTACCGCCAGTGAGCCGCCACCCCGTATTCGGATACCTTGTGCATTTCAAAGGTCCGGATCTGGATTTCCAGAGGCTGTCCGCTGGAAGCCACCACGGTAGTATGGAGGGACTGGTACCCGTTGGATTTGGGTACGGCGATGTAGTCCTTGAACCGGCCGGGAATGGGTTTCCACTTCCCGTGGACGATCCCCAGCACCCCGTAGCAGTCCTTCACCGTATCCACCAGCACCCGGACTGCCAGCAGGTCATAGATTTCATTAATGGTCTTGTGGTCCCGCTGCATCTTTTTGTAGATGCTGTAGAAGCTTTTGGGCCGGCCCTGGATCTGACAGTTGATGCCGGATTCCTCGCACAGCTTCCGGAGTTCGTCCATGGCCTCCTGGACCATGGCTTCCCGTTCGTGGCGCTTCACCTTCACCTGTTCCACCAGTTCATAGTAATGCTGGGGTTCCATGTACCGGAAGGCCAGATCCTCCAGTTCCCATTTGATGGCGTAGATCCCCAGCCGGTGAGCCAGAGGGGCGTAGATTTCCAGGGTTTCCGAAGAGATCCGTTTCTGCTTGTTCACGGGCATGTATTTCATGGTCCGCATGTTGTGCAGCCGGTCCGCCAGCTTGATCAGCACCACCCGGATATCCTTGGCCATGGCCAGGAACATTTTCCGGTAATTCTCCACCTGCTGTTCTTCCCGGGAGATGTATTCGATTTTCCCCAGTTTGGTGACCCCGTCCACCAGCATGGCCACTTCCCGGCCGAAAATGTCTTCCAGCTGGTCCAGTGTCACTTCCGTATCTTCCACCACATCATGGAGGAAGGCCGCCGCCAGGGTCACATCGTCCATCTGGAGCTGGGCCAGGATGGAGGCCACTCCCAGAGGATGGATGATATAGGGTTCCCCGGAAGCCCGTTTCTGCTTGGCATGGGCTTCCGCCGCAAAATTGTAGGCTTCCCGGACAAATTCCACCTGCCGGGGGGTCAGATATTTGCTGATCCGGGCGTAGAACTCCTCCGCACTGATCGGCTTGTCATCGAGCTGTTCCATGGTTTCACCTTCCTGCTGCCCAAAGAGCGGCGATTTCCGCCGGCTGCAGCCTCCAGCTGCGGTTCAGGGCCTGGAAACGGGCGTCATATTCCGCCTGCAGGGCCTGGAACCCTTTGGATTCCTGCATATTCTTGTGTCCCGTATCTCCCAGGGAAACCAGTCCCGCTTCCCGGGTGAACAGGTGCAATTCGTAAAAAATGTCCAGTACAGCCTGGCTGATCCGGCAGCCGTTGGGTGCCGTCAATTGGAGCAGCTGGGCTTCCTGGCAGGCGCCCTGCTCCCGCAGCCGGTTCCGTATGGTTCCGTAGCACACCCGCAGACCGGCCACATCGGGATACTGCCGGCGCAGGGTGTCCCGCCGGGCCAGGAGATCTTCCCGGCCGTACAGAAGATAGAGCCGCCCGGGCTGGTCCCCTTTCAGAGGGAATTTTCCCGGCTGGAGGACTTTTTCCGCGCCCCCGTCCCAGAACACCACCGTGGCAGTTCCCTCCGGCAATGGTGCCCCGTAGGACAGGATACAGGCTTCCGGATATTTTTCCTTTAGGGCTACACTATCCTCTACATATACTACCGTCTTTTTATCTTTTTGTAAAATACTATTTACCTCTGTCTCCTTGTTCCGGTTCTCATGGCGCCAGTCGATGATGGTATAGGGAGCTTCCACCGCCGCCACTTCCAGATCCACCGCCGTCACCCCCCGGAAGGTATTCAGCCGGGGAGAAAAGGCCAGTGCCGCCGTTTCTCCGGGATAGAAGGAATGGAACCGGGGCCCTTCCTGCCACAGGAGGCCCTTGTACCGGAATCCCCCCTGGGCAATCTGGAACTTCAGATGGTTCTGGTCCCGGCCCAGGAGAGAGACCTCTTCGATTTTCGCTTTGGCAAAACCCAGTACAGGAGCCGGGTTCCCCACCCCGAAGGGTTCCAGTTTTCCCAGCTGTTCCACCGCTTCCGGGGTGATTTCCCGGCCTTCCGGCACGAACCAGTCCGGTTCCGCTGCCGGTTCATAGGGTTTGTGGTCCAGCATCTCCGCCACCACCTGGGAAAAAGCGTCCCGGAAGGCAGGGATCTCCGCCGTCTTTATGGTGAGCCCGGCCGCCTGGGCATGGCCTCCGAACTGAACCAGATGGTCCCGGCACCGGTCCAGGGCCTGGTACAGGTCCAGGGGCGGGATGCTCCGGCAGGATCCTTTGGCCGTATCCCCGTCAATGGACAGGAGCACCGAAGGCAGATGGTATTTTTCCGTCATCCGGGAGGCCACAATGCCGATGACCCCGGGATGCCAGCCTTCTTCTCCCAGCACCAGGCTCCATTCCGGACTGCCTTGGGCTGCCAGCTGGTGTTCCGCTTCCTCAAAGATCTTCTGGCTGAGAGCCTGGCGTTCCTGGTTGGCGGAATTCAGTTCCTCCGCCAGCTCCCGGGCGGTTTCCGGCTCCTGGGCCGTAAGCAGCTTCACCGCGGTCATGGCGTCATCCAGCCGGCCGGCAGCGTTGATCCGGGGCCCCAGGCCGAAACCGATGGTGCCACTGTTGATGGCAGCCCCGGGGGCCACGGTCACATGGATCAGGGCCTGAAGTCCCAGGAGCGGACTGTGGGGCATTTTAGCCAGTCCTTTCCGGACGATTTCCCGGTTCTCATCCCGAAGGGGCACCATGTCCGCCACAGTGCCCAGGGCCACCAGTTCGATCAGATCATCCCAGAACAGCTCCGGATTTCCCGTCAGCTTCTGTTCCAGGGCCTGGCACAGTTTGAAGGCCACCCCCACCCCGGCAATGCCTTTGAAGGGATACCCATCCCCGGGCTGGTTGGGATTCACCACCGCCAGGGCCCGGGGCAGTTCCCGGGGAGCCAGATGGTGGTCAGTGATGATGATGTCCAGGTCTTTGGGAGCCTGGGCCACCACCTGGGCACCGCTGATCCCCGTATCCACCGTGATCAGCAGTTTCGTCCCCCGGCCGGCGATCTTTTCCAGGGCCGGAACATTGAGGCCATATCCTTCCCGGTCCCGCCGGGGCACGTACACATCCACCTGGGCTCCGTGGCGGCGGAGAAACAAATACAGCAGGGAACTGGCCGATGTACCATCCACGTCGTAATCCCCGTAGATAGTCATGGGTTCGCCCTGCTGCAGTGCCCCGAGGATCCGTTCCACAGCCCGGTCCATATTCTTCAGCCGGAAGGGATCGTAATAGGGCTGTTCTTTCCCTTCCAGGAATTCCTTCACCTGGGCCGGATCCGTCAGGTTCCGGCGGACCAGGATTCCGGCCAGAAGGGGCGAAAGGCCCAGTTCCCGGCACAGGGCCTGGACCTGGGGCTCCCGGTCTTCCGTATGCTTTCTGATTTTCGTATAGATCATATTCCTTCTTACTCCTTGGGCCGGAAGGGTTTGATGATGGGGTCTTTATCCTTTTTCACATCAAAAGGTTTGCTTTTTCCTTCTCCCCGCCGGGGCAGATCCATCCGGGGGATCCGGAAGCTGTCCATCCGTTCCCGCTGCTGGGCCTCCCAGGCTTCCTTCTTTTCTTCCAGCTGCCGGAGCTGTTCCTTCAGCTTCCGGTCTTTCATATAATGTCCCGCTTTCACCTTCAGGGTCCACAGACTGGCCAGGAGGAATCCCAGCAGCAGGCAGCCCATGATGATCAGGGCCAGGGACAGGGAAAAATGCCAGATGAGGAAGCTCACTTCCACAGCCGCCGCATTCTGGAGTGCAAAAATGGCAATGAACAGGGCAATGATGCCCATCAGGATCACATAAAGCATGACGCACGTCCTTTCCATCAAAATTCCAAGGATAATACACCTGCGTGATGTTCTATTATACCGTATTTTGGGGAGAAAAAGAAGGGGCTGTTGCTTGTGCAACAGCCCCTTCTTTATACGCTCTTCTTGTATCCCGTTTTCCGGTCCACCAGATTTTCCAGCGGCTCACCGGCCAAATAGTGTTTCAGGTTCCGGGCGGCAATGGCCACGGCTTTGTCCCAGGTCTGGGGCAGGTGATGGTCCCCGCTGATGTGGGGAGTGATCAGGAGATTGGGCACATCCCACAGGGGACTGTCTGCCGGCAAAGGTTCCGGATCCGTCACATCCAGAGCCGCCCCGGCCAGATGCTCTTCCGAAAGGGCCCGGGCCAGGTCCTCCTGGACCACCGCATTTCCCCGGCCGCAGTTGATAAAGAAGGCTCCGGGCTTCATGGCCTGGAACATCCCGGCATCATACAGATGGGTGGTTTCCGGCGTCCCCGGCAGCACGCTGGCCACTACATCCGCCTGTCCCAGGAACCCTGGCAGATCTTCCAGGGTCCCCATTTGGTCCGCTTCGGTCGGGATTTCCCCCCGGTGCCGGCGGATGCCGATCACGTGGGCCCCCAGCAGCCGGCACAGCCGTCCGTAAGACCGGCCGATGTCCCCAAAGCCCACCACCACCACGGTGGCCCCTTCCAGGCTGGTCACTTCCCCTTCATCCTTCCACTGATGCTGCAGCTGGTTCCGGTGGTACAGGTACAGCTTCTTCTGGAGGGACAGGGTCAGGGCCAGCATATGTTCCGAAAGAGCCTGGCCATAGGCTCCGGTGCAGTTGGTCAGCTGGACGGAAGGATCCAGGATCCCTGGTTTGCAGTAGGCGTCGGCCCCGGCGGAATTCAGCTGGACCCATTTCAGACCGGCAAGGCCTGCCAGCTTTTTAGGGGCCACATTGCCGATGATCACTTCCGCCCCCTGGAGGGTGTCCAGGTCCTTTCCGTAGCAGAATTCCGCTCCGGGAGCCGCCTTCTCCAGCACTTTTCTGTCCTTTTCCCGCATAAACATGGGTACCGCGATTTTCATGGTATCAGTCCTTTCCTTGTGGGCTGTCGGAAGGAACCCGTCCAGCAGGTTCCTTGAAAAAAACGCAGCCTGCGGCTGCTAACCCACCACCATTGCGGAGACGCAACGGTCCCCCGCCCTTGTAAAGGGCGGATAAATTGCACGTCTGGCTTACGCCTTGGTATCAATAAGCAAGGGCCGAAGGCTCAATCGTATATCCGTCCCTTTTCAAGGGCGGGGGACCAGCCACAAGGCTGGTGGTGGGTTAGCAGCCCTGAGGCTGCGTTTTTGTTGGCAAAAATTTGCCTGCAAATTTTATCCCTTGGCCACTGGCCGGAAATAAGGCGCTGCAGGCGCCTTATCTCCCCAGTTTCTTCCGGAAAAACAGCCACATGCTCCCGGCCAGGAAGGTGGAGGTGTAGAACCCGCTGCCAAAGCCCACCAGCATGGCGAAGGAGAAGTTGTGGATGGTCTCTCCCCCGAACAGGAAAATGGCCACCACCGCAAACAGGGTGGTCAGGGTGGTGTAAACACTCCGGGTCATGGTCTGCCAGATGCTGGCATCCACCAGATCCCCCATGCTTTCGTTCCGCCGGTGGATGTGGAGATTTTCCCGGATCCGGTCGAACACCACAATGGTTCCGTTTACGGAATACCCTACAACGGTCAGCAGAGCCGCCACAAAGGAGGAGTCGATTTCCAGGTGGAGCACCGAGAACCAGGTCAGGGTCACCAGCACGTCAATGATCAGGGCTACAATGGCCGCCAGGGCGAACCGGAGCTCAAACCGGATGGTGATGTAGATGATCATCAGCACCCAGCTGAGGACTACAGCCCCCACGGCGCTTTTCACCAGGTCGCTGCCTACGGTGGCTCCCACGTTTTCCACCCGGAGCACTTCATTTTTCCCCAGGCGGCTGGTAAGATCATTCATCACTTCCACCCGCTGGCTGTCGCTCACAAGGCCTGTACGGATCAGCACCGACTGGCTGCTTTCCACCTGCTGGTCACTGCTGCCCAGCTGGATCACACTGCTGCCCAGCTGATGGTCGCTCAGTACGCTCCGGACCTGGGCCACAGTCACCGGCTGTTCGAACTTGATATCCAGGATGCTGCCCCCGGTGAAATCGATTCCCAGGTTGAAGCCCCGGGTGAACATGGAAACAATCCCTACAATCAGTACCACAGCCGTAATGGAAAAGAAGATCCTGGCATGCTTGACTATGGAAAACTTTTTCATCGTGCCGCCTCCCCTTTTCCGTCTTTTGTTTTCGGCTGAGGGGCCTTAGCCCCGAACCAGGCCGGATTCTTGGTGAAATTGCTGCCAATGAAAGCGCTGAGGATGAACTTGGTCACCGTCACGGCCGTGAACATACTGATCAGCACCCCCAGAGCCAGGGTCACCGCAAAGCCCTTGATGGGGCCGGTGCCCAGATAGAACAGCACCGCAGCCGCCATGAGGGTGGTCACGTTGGAGTCCAGGATGGTGGTGAAGGCCCGGGAGAACCCGGCGCTTACCGCCGCCCGGAGGGTCTTGCCCCCCAGGATCTCTTCCTTGAACCGTTCAAAGATCAGCACGTTGGCATCCACAGCCATACCGATGGACAGGATGATCCCGGCGATTCCCGGCAGGGTCAGGGTAGCGTTGAGCCCCTTCATCACGGCCAAAAGAAGCAGGGTATACAGCAGCAGCACAATATCAGCCACCAGACCGGACAGCCGGTAATACAGCAGCATGAACAGGAACACCCCGGCCAGACCGATGGCAAAAGCCTTCATGCTGGCGTCCTTGGCGTCCTGGCCCAAGGTGGGGCCTACGGTGCGGTTTTCCACCACTTCCAGTTTCACCGGCAGAGAGCCGCTGCGCAGGAGGATGGCCAGATGTTCCGCTTCCTTGGCGTCCTTGGACCCGGTGATCTGGGCATTGCCCCCGGTAATGGGTTCGCTGACCCGGGGAGCGGTGAGCACGTTGCCGTCCAGCAGGATGGCAATCTGCCGGCCCACGTTCCGGGCGGTCAGGTCGGCGAATTTCTTGGCTCCTTCTTCATTGAACTGAAGGGTGACCACCGGCTGGCCGCTCTGGTCCGCGCTGGCCTTGGAATCCTTCAGATCCTTCCCGGTAAGGACGGTGTTCCCGTCCATGTCCTTGAATTCCAGCATGGCCGTCTTGCCCAGCATGGCAATGGCCTGTTCCGGATCCTTCACCCCGGGCAGTTCCACAATGATTTTGTCCTTGCCCTGGCGCTGGATCACCGGTTCCGTCAGGCCCAGCTCGTTGACCCGGCGTTCGATGATCTGGATGGACCGGTTGATGGCATCATCGTCCACCTTGCTCTCCGGGGTTTCCTGGGCCTGGAGCACTACATGGGTGCCGCCCTGGAGGTCCAGCCCCTGCTTTACCGTACTGGCCAGAGGTTTGATGAATACGGCAAAAGCAATCACAATGGCCAGCACTGAAACCAGCAGCTTGACCCGATTTTTACTTTCCAAAACGATTCCCCCTCATTTTCCGTTATTCTTGCATACCCGCAGTCCTTTTTCCGTACACAGATAACGGACCTTTGCGTCATGGGCACTGGTGGGCAGCTCTTTTTGCACCTGCACTTCGTACCCGATTGCCATGGGAACCCCTTTGGTGCACCGTGGCAGGAACCGGTCATAATACCCGGCCCCCCGGCCCAGCCGTTCTCCCTGGGAGGTGAAGCCCAGTCCCGGAGTCAGCACCAGGTCGATGTCTTCCGGCGCCACTGTTTCCACCGGTTCCTGGGGAGTACGGATCCCGTACCGGTCCCGGGCCAGCTTCTTCAGTGTCACCAGCCGTGCGGCGGCCATTTGGCCAGGTCCTTCCAGGATCTGGGGCACGCACACGGTCTTGCCCATATTGAGGGCGGTCTGGAGAGCCTGATCGATGTTCACTTCTCCCGGTTCCCCCAGATACCCCATGATCACTTTCCCTTCCAGGAACAGCCGGCTGTTTACGATGTGGCTGTTGATTTCCCGGTTGAACCGGTGGATTTCCCGCTGGTTCAGCCGCAGGATCTTTTCCCGGATCTCCTGGCGGACAGCTTTCTTATCCATTATTTTTCTTCTCCGTTCCCTTCTGCCTGGGCAGCTCCTTCAGCAGGGGCTTCCGCCGGTTTGGCTTCCGGTTGGACAGGCGTTTCCTTCTTGCTTTCCTTCTTGGTGAAGGCAGAAGTGATTACGCCGCCTACGGCAGATTTCCTGATGTGGAATTCCACCCCTTCGGCCACCTTGATCCGGACCTTGTCTTCCTGGACCTTGGTGATGGTGCCCAGGATGCCGCCGATGGTCACAATGTTGGTGCCCACCTTCAGAGAATCCAGCATCTCACTGCGTTTCTTCTGGTCCCGTTTCTGGGGACGGTAGATCATTACATAGAAGATCACACCCATGAGAATGAAAGGCCAAGCCATTTGAAGCAGATTGTCCATCGAAAATTACCTCCTTGTGGTTTCATAGTTCTCTAAGAACGCTGCCCGGAATTCGGGGAACGTATCGTTAGCGATGGCTTTTCTCATATCCTCTGCAAATTTTAGCAGAAAATGGAGATTATGTATAGACAAGAGCCGCAGGGCCAGGATTTCTTCCGCCTTGAACAGATGGCGGATGTAGGCCCGGCTGAAGTTCCGGCAGGTATAGCAGTCACAGTGCTCGTCAATGGGCCGCCAGTCTTCCGCATACTGGGCGTTCCGCACCACCAGCCGGCCGGTGGGGAGCATGGCGGTGCCGTTCCGGGCCACCCGGGTGGGATACACGCAGTCGAACATGTCCACCCCCAGGTTCACCCCTTCCACCAAACAGTCCGGGGTGCCCACTCCCATAAGATACCGGGCCTTGTCCTTGGGCATGTGCCGGGTGGTCTTGTCCAGGATGTCGTACATCAGGGGATGAGGTTCCCCTACGGACAGGCCCCCGATGGCGAACCCGGCGAAGTCCATGTCCGTAATGGCCTTGGCGCTGTATTCCCGCAGATCCGGGTACATGCCTCCCTGGATGATACCGAAGAGACCCTGGTCTTCCCGGGTCTTGGCTTCCAGGCACCGCCGGGCCCAGCGGGTGGTCCGTTCCGTGGACTGTTTGGCATAGCCGTGGTCCGCCGGATAGGGGATGCATTCATCGAAAGCCATGATAATGTCCGCCCCCAGGTCCTCCTGGGCTTTGGTGGCCACTTCCGGGTTCAGGAACTGCCGGGAGCCGTCCAGATGGGTCCGGAACATGACCCCTTCTTCGGTGATCTTCCGCATCTCTCCCAGGCTGAACACCTGGAAGCCGCCGCTGTCGGTGAGCATCCCCCGTTTGTAGTTCATGAACTTGTGGAGGCCGCCGGCTTTCCGGACCAGCTCCGTCCCCGGCCGGAGGAACAGGTGGTAGGTGTTGGACAGGATCACCTGGGAGTGCATGGCGTACAGCTCTTCCGGGGTCAGGGTCTTCACTGTGGCCTGGGTCCCCACCGGCATGAACATGGGGGTGTCGAAGGTCCCGTGGGGGGTGTGGAGTTTCCCCAGCCGGGCCCCGCTCCGGGAATCTTCCTTGATGAGTTCGAAATAGACGGAATGCATATTTTCTCCTTTAATGAATGAACATGGCGTCGCCGAAGCTGAAGAACCGGTACTTCTCCTGAACCGCCACCTTATAGGCGTGGAGGATGTTTTCCCGGGTGCTGAGGGCGGACACCAGCATGATCAGCGTACTCTGGGGCAGATGGAAATTGGTCACCAGGGCATCCACGAACCGGAACTGATAGCCCGGATAGATGAAGATGCTGGTCCAGTTGCCCCCGGCTTTCATTTCTCCGCTGGCTCCGGCACTTTCCAGGGTCCGGACGGAGGTGGTGCCCACGGCGATGATCCGCCGTCCTTCCCGTTTGGCTTTGTTAATGGCGTCCGCCGCCTCCTGGGACACGGTGTAGAATTCCCGGTGCATCTTGTGGTCCTCAATCCGGCTTTCATTCACCGGACGGAAGGTGCCCAGCCCCACATGGAGGGTGACGAACACTTCTTCCACTCCCATGTCCCGGATCTTCTGGAGCAGTTCCTTGGTGAAATGGAGCCCGGCGGTAGGGGCCGCCGCGCTGCCCCGTTCCCGGTTGTACACGGTCTGATACCGTTCCTTGTCCTGGAGCTTTTCGTGGATATAAGGCGGCAGAGGTGTTTCTCCCAGCCGGTCCAGGATTTCCTCAAAGATCCCGTCATATTGGAACCGGGCGATCCGGCCCCCGAAATCCGTGGTTTCCAGGATCTCACAGCTCAGTTCATCGCTGAACTTGATCTGAGCTCCTTTCTGGAGCTTCTTCCCGGGCTTCACCAGGACTTCCCAGTCCGTGGCGTTCTTCCGGGTCAGCAGGAATACTTCCACATGGGCTCCGGTGGTCTTGAACCCGTGGAGCCGGGCCGGGATGACCCGGGTGTCGTTGAACACCAGCACATCTCCGGGCTTCAGATATTCCGGCAGATTGAAGAAATGCCGGTGTTCCAGTTCTCCGGTCTTTTTGTCCATCACCAGCAGCCGGGAAGAATCCCGGGGTTCCACCGGTGTCTGGGCAATCAGTTCCTGTGGCAGATCATAGTCAAAATCAGTAACTTCCATTTGTTTTCTCTCCTAATAAACCTGTTTTATCGTTATACCCCGATAATAATGGGACAGGATAGTCTTGTAATTGTTCTTTTTTTCCTTCTGGAGGGCCATGCCCCGGGCGCCCCACTGGCTCAGGCCGACCCCGTGGCCGAACCCGTTGCCGATGAAGCTCACCTTTTCTCCCTCCACATTGGAAAACAACCGCATGTCTCCCACACTGGCTCCGTCCGGCACATCCTTTTTTCCGTCCCCGATGGGGATGGTCTTTTTTCCGATGGGATATCCATAGCCGTTGGTGATGGTCACGTCCAGTTCTTTGGGCCGTTCCAGGCCGATCTGCACATCAAACAGCGTGCTGTTCAGATCCAGCAGAGACCGGACCTGGGTGCCGGTAAGGGTAACGTTTTTTTTCGACCCCACAAAGGTCAGCCGCTTCACCCGTCCGGAAACACCCCGGTCCGGGGTCCAGCGCATGGGAGCTGGCGTCCGGGCAGACAGCCGGATTCCCTGAAGGTCCCCCAGTTCGTAGCCTCCCTGGCTCAGGAGCCGGGTCAGCTGGGCCTTGGTAAAGGTCCTGGTCCAGGCATATTTGGGGGAATCCTGGTCGTAATCCGGCACCGCCTGGAGATAGGGGATGTCCTTCCCCCACACGGCACTGGCCGCTTCCGTATAACCGCCTCCGCTGCTGTGGAACACCGCCTGGATGGGAGCCCCGTCATAAAGGGCCGCCATGCCGCTGGTGGCATCCACCAGTTTGGAGGTGTTGGCGTGTTCCGCGGAAAGGCCTCCATACACCTGGCCCAGTTCGTTGGCCCGGATGTCGAAATTGGGATACTTCCCGTTGTCCATACTGTACAGGGCAAAGCTCCGGGCCGCCACTGCCTGGGCCTTGATGGCTTCGTCCGGCCACAGGGGCAGCACTTCCTTGGCCACCACCCCATAGAGATACTGCTCCAGGGGCAGGGTATTCACCACATTCAGGTTCTTTTTCCCGCTGTTCAGGAGCACCGTCAGGGCGCCCCGGTACTTTTTCCGGTTCACCAGCAGGGGATTTTTGGCATCCGCCGCCACAAGGGACACCTGACTGCCGGACAGCTTTTTCTGGTCCGCATACAGGGAGCCGTTCTTTACGCTGATGAAATGGTTCCCCGGATTCAACACCGTGGTCCGGCCGCCGGCATCCACCACTTTGATTTTCCCGGCAGAACTCACTTGGGCTGAAAACTGGTTCACCGCCAGTCCCACCCGAAGCCGGGGTCCTCCCCCTGCCGCCAGGACCACAGCGTGGATCAGCAGCAGGAAGAAGGCCGTCAGGAAAAGGGTCCGTTTCCCTTTCATTTGCTTCCGTCCTCCGTGGGATAGGGCACTCCCAGATACTGGTAGGCGGCCAGGGTGGCCTGCCGTCCCTTGGGTGTCCGCTGGAGCATCCCCAGCTGCATCAGATAGGGTTCATACACATCTTCCAGGGTCTCAGTCTCCTCGTTGAGGGAAGCTGCCAGGGTATCCACCCCCACCGGCCGTCCGCCGAAATCCTTCACCAGCTTCTTCAGCAGCCGCCGGTCGTTCTGGTCCAGGCCCAAATCGTCGATTTCCAGCCGCTTCATGGCATCCCGGCACACGTCCCGGGTAATGGTGTCGTGGCCCCCCACTTCCGCAAAGTCCCGGACCCGTTTCAGCAGCCGGTTGGCCACCCGGGGAGTGCCCCGGCTCCGGCGTCCGATTTCATAGGCCCCTTCCGGATCGATGGTCACTTTCAAAATTTCCGCCGCCCGTTCCACAATGATCTGGAGTTCTTCCGGAGTGTAGAATTCCAGGTGGCAGATCACCCCGAACCGGTCCCGCAGAGGTGCCGCAATGGATCCCATCCGGGTGGTGGCCCCAATCAGGGTGAACCGGGGCAGATCCAGCCGGACGCTCCGGGCTGCCGGCCCCTTGCCGATGATAATGTCCAGGGCATAGTCTTCCATGGCGGAATAGAGGATTTCCTCCACAGTTTTGGGCAGCCGGTGGATTTCATCGATGAACAGTACATCGCTGTCGCTGAGATTGGTGAGGATGGCCGCCAGGTCCCCCTGGCGCTCCAGGGCCGGACCGCTGGTGATCCGGATGTTCACGTTCAGCTCATTGGCGATGATGTTGGCCAGAGTGGTCTTCCCCAGGCCCGGAGGCCCATAGAGCAGCACATGGTCCAGGGCTTCCTTCCGTTTCAGGGCCGCCTGGATGAAAATCTCCATATTCTTTTTCACTTTGGACTGGCCGATGTATTCCGCCAGCCGCCGGGGACGCAGGCTGTACTGCCAGCCGTCCTGTTCCTGCTCGTGCCCGGCAATCACGCGATTGGTATCTTCCATTTAACTCCTCCTGGCCAAAAGGCGCAGAGCCTCCTTCAGAAGGTCCTCCGCCCTGCTGTCAGCAGTGATTTTCAGTTTCTTCAGCACCTGGGCAATCTCTCCCTGGGTATACCCCAGATAGCTGAGCCCTTCGGACACAGCCCCCAGGGTGGTGGTGTCGTCTTCCGGGAATTCCCCGTCAAAGCCTTCCCCCGTTCCCTCTTCTTCCAGACCTTCCGGTCCGGTCATGTCCTTTAATTCCAGCAGCAGCCGTTCTGCGGTTTTCTTTCCGATTCCCGGCAGCTTGGTCAAAAACTTCAGGTCCCGGTTCTTCACCGCCAGATAGAAGGCATCCACCTTGGCCGCTGACAGGATCCCCTGGGCCACCTTGGGGCCGATGCCGCTGACGGTGATCAGCTGGGTGAACAGGGAATAGGCGTCGTAGGACAGGAAGCCGAACAGTTGGAGGGCATCCTCCCGTACGGACAGATAGGTGTAGATTTTCACCTTCTGATCCACCTGGATTCGGGACAGATCCCCGGTATTCAGGAAGATCCGGTAGCCCACCCCCTGGGTGTCCACCAGACAGAAATTCGTTCCAATATGGTCCACCCGTCCGGTAATGAATCCAATCATCGCATTCTCTCCCGCAGTTCCTGTTCCCGGATGAAGTTCAGCCCTGTGATTCCGATGGCCAGGGCATCGGCCACATCATCCGGTTTGGGTTTTTCCTCGATATGGAGCAGTTTCTGCACCATATAGGTCACCTGTTCCTTGTTGGCCCGTCCGGTCCCGGTGATGGCCTGCTTCACCTGGATGGGGGTATAGCCATATACCGGGATGCCCGCCCGGGCCGCTGTGAGCAGGATAACCCCCCGGGCCTCTCCCACTGCAATGGCCGTGGTCACATTCCGGTTGAAAAACAGTTTTTCCACGGACATGAAATCCGGATGGAACCGGTCGATCAGATCCGTCAGTTCTTCATAGATTTTATTCAGCCGCCGCTCCGGCAGCATGTCCTTGTCGGTAAAAACGGCCCCATAGTGGACCGGGATCAGCCGGCTCCGTTCCAGCCGCACCAGCCCGTAGCCGCAGATTGCCGTTCCCGGGTCGATACCCAATGCCAGCATATCCTGTTTCCCTCCTTAGGGTCAAAAAGCCGGCCTCCGGGGAAGCCCTTCCCCAGCTGGCCGGCCGTATTCATTCCTGGGATGGCTGTGAGGCAGCTTCCCCCTTATTCTTCCTCAGGCAGGTCAGCGTTCGTATAAACGTCCTGCACGTCGTCCAGATCGTTGAAGGCATCAATCATGTTCTGGACTTTTTCTGCATCTTCCCCGGTGACTGCCACAGTGTTGTCCGGAATCAGGGACAGTTCACTCATGGCCACTTCGATGTTGTGGTCGGCCAGAGCCTTTTCCACGGCATCATAATCTTCCGGAGCGGTGGTGATCACATAGGCGTCATCGGTGGTTTCCATGTCTTCCGCACCGGCATCCAGTGCCACTTCCATCACTTCGTCTTCAGAAGGAGCCCCTTCCTTTTCCACAGTGAACACGCCTTTGTTCTTGAACATCCAGCCCACGCAGCCGGATTCCCCCATGTTCCCGCCTTTGGAGAACACGTGCCGCACATCGGCAGCCGTCCGGTTCCGGTTGTCCGTCAGAGCGCTGACCATAATGGCCACCCCGGCCGGGCCGTAGCCTTCGTAGGTGATCTGTTCGTAGTTGGAGCCTTCGGTGGCACCCTGGCCTTTGGCGATGGCCCGTTTGATATTGTCCTTGGGGATGTTGTTGGCTTTGGCCTTGGACAAAGCCAGTTTCAGTCTCATATTGCCAGTAGGATCAGGACCGCCCATGCGTACTGCAATGGTGATTTCCCGGCCGATCTTCGTGGTGATCTTCCCACGGAGGGCATCAGCCTTTCCCTTTTTGAATTTGATATTTGCCCACTTGGAATGTCCTGACATGTTAACTTCCTCCTACCTAAATTCGAAAACGCCGGGTATGGAGCCCTGTTTTCAACGTACTCATACCCGGCTATTTTATCACACTCTGTTTATTTGCGCAAATATACCCGTTCCATGTCCACGTTCTTCACGCCGTCCATGGCTTTATCGATTTTCCCGGCACTGTCCGCCTGGGTGGTGCCTGCAAACCGTTTCAGCAGCACCCGGGTGAGGCCCGGTTCCGTCAGAGCCCCCGGTCCGTTGAGACAGCCTTTCTGGCAGGCCATCCCTTCCAGATACTGGAGATCCAGTTTCCCGGCTTCCACATCCTTCAGGGCCCCCAGACACTCATCCAGCCCGTTGCAGTACAGGGTCTTCAGAGATTCCACATCCACTTCCGGATGGTTCTCCCGGATATAGTCCTTCACAGCGGTGCTTACCCCGGCCGCCTGAGGGAAGCTGCACCCGTCAGCGGAAGAAGCAGGATGGAACGGAGCCACTTCGCAGGCTGCCGGGTCGATGCCCTGGCTGTCCATCATGCACTTCAGTTCTTCGAAGGTCAGCACAAAGTCGATTTCGTCCGGATGTTCCCGGGCTTCCACCTTTTTGGCGATGCAGGGACCGATGAAGCAGGTGAGGGCACCAGGATGGGCGTACTTTTCCAGCTTGCTCCGGGCCACCATGGGAGACACCGCATCGGAAATGCAGTCCGCCAAACCCGGGGCATGGCGCTTTACTGTAGCCACAAAGGCCGGGCAACAGGAACTGGTCATGATTTTCTGTTTGCCGGTGGGCACCTTTTCCAGGAATTCTTCCGCTTCGGAAATGGTGGTCATGTCCGCACCCAGGGCCACTTCCTTCACAGAAGCAAAGCCCAGTTCCTGACAGGCCTTCACAATCTGCCCCGGCTGTACCTTCAAACCAAACTGGCCCACAAAGGAAGGAGCCAGGAGAGCCACCACTTCCTTGCCGCTCTTGATGGCCTGGATCAATTGGACGATATGGCTCCGTTCCTCGATGGCGCCGAAGGGGCAGGCACCCCGGCAGGCACCGCATTCCACGCAGATGTTCTTGTCGATTTCCGCTTTTTTGTTCTTGCCGGTATGGAGGGCATGGACCTTGCAGGCATTTTCACAGGGACGGGCGATTTCCACTACAGCGCCGTAGGGGCAGGCCCGTTTGCAGTTGCCGCATTCGATGCACATGTCATAGTCGATATGGGCACGGCCCTGGTATACGGAAATAGCCTTCTTGGGGCAACCGTTCATGCACCGGTGGGTCAGACAGCGGCGGCACACGTCGGTGATCATGTACTTGTTCACCGGGCAGGCAGAGCAGGCTTCCGGCAGCACGGCAATTACATGCTGGGTCCGGTCCACCGGTTCCGTGGTGGCCTTGTTGGCGGCGTCGATGATGTTCATGTCCTCGTACACACCCAGGGCCACACAGATCCGTTCCTTCAGCACCGCCCGTTCCTTGTGGACACAGCACCGGGTCCGGGGGGTGTTTTCGTTGACGATCTGCAGCACATCATACACATGGTCCGGCAGATTCCCGTCATAGGCCATTTTCGACAGCATGGTCAGCACTTTCCGTCTGATATTCGTAATAACAGTGACTTCCATTTCTTGCTCCCCTTTGAATCAATGAAATTCGATCATTCTACATGCCCTCTATCATATCATATTTTACAAGAAAAAATAAGCCGGGAACTGTACTTTTTTAAGTCAAACTGACACAAAAGTTACACTTATCCATAGATTTTTCCTTATAAAAGGTATAATAAAAAGGACCCTGACGGGTCCCTTTTATGTCATTCTTTATTCCAGCCCCAACAGCTTCTTCACTTCCCCTTCCATCTGGGTCTTGTCCACCACGTCGCTCTGGCGTTTCTGGAGATGGGGCAGTTCCTGCATGCTGGCAGGGATGGGCAGCTTGGCCGCCTTGCTCAGGTCTTCCATGGCCACAAAGGGATCCAGCTTTTTCCCTTCGTAGGTATCCGGATCGATGGAAGCCAGGACCACATCATTGAACTTGAAGGGGCTGGCGGTGCTCAGGACGATGCTGTAGGTTTCGTCCCCGGTCATCAGCCGGTATTTTTCCATGGCCTTGTAGGCCACTGCCGTATGAGGATCCATTACATAGCCGTAGTTGTTGTACACATCCCCGATGGTTTCCCGGGTTTCCACTTCGTCCACCCAGGTGCCGAAGAAGTCCTTCAGGATCTGGTTCTGGAGTTCAGTACTGATCTTGTATTCGCCTTTTTCGTTCAGTTCCTTCATCCATTCCGCCACCTGGGCCGCATCATGGCCGGTTTCTTCAAACAGCAGCCGTTCCAGGTTGCTGGAAACCAGGATATCCATGGAAGGAGAAATGGTCTTGTGGAAGGGGCGCTTCCGGTTGTATACCCCGGTGTTGATAAAGTCTGTCAGCACATTGTTGCTGTTGGAGGCGCAGATGAACTTGTTCACCGGCAGCCCCATCAGTTTGGCATAGAACCCGGCCAGGATGTCCCCAAAATTCCCGGTGGGCACGGCGAAGTTCACCGGTGCGCCGTTTTCGATCCGGCCGCTGTTCACCGCATCCGCATAGGCGCTGAAATAGTACACGATCTGGGGCACCAGCCGTCCCCAGTTGATGGAGTTGGCCGAAGAGAAGGCACAGCCGTGGGCCTGGAGTTCTTCTGCCAGAGGCCGGCTGCCGAACAGGATCTTTACCCCGGTCTGGGCGTCATCGAAGTTCCCTTCCACCGCCACCGCATGGACATTGGCCCCTTTCTGGGTCACCATCTGGAGCTTCTGGATGTCGCTGACCCCTTCCTGGGGATAGAATACGATGACTTCCGTTTCCGGCACATCGGCAAACCCGGCCATGGCCGCTTTCCCCGTATCCCCGGAAGTAGCCACCAGGATCACCAGTTTCTTCTGTTCCCCGGTCTTCTGGACCGCCTTGGTCAGGAACAGGGGCAGGATCTGCAGGGCCATGTCTTTAAACGCACAAGTAGGGCCATGCCACAGTTCCAGTACGTCCAGGTTGTCTTTCAGCAGGTGCAGCGGAGCCGGGAAATCCCCGAACCGTTCCTTGCTGTAGGCCGTTTCCACACAGTGTCTCAGTTCCTCTTCACTGTAGTCTGTCAGGAACCGGGCCAGCACCGTCAGTGCCCGGGCACTGTAGGGTGCTTCCCGCATGGCATCGATTTCCGCCAAGCTGATGGGCGGAAATTCCTTGGGCACGAACAGTCCCCCGTCAGCAGCCAGGCCATTGGAAATGGCGTGAGCGGAGCTCACCATATCAGTTTTCCCTCTTGTACTAATGTATAACATAGTCCCCCCTACTTTCTGCATATCGCACCTCGTATCATAGCATAAGAGCTGTATATACGCAACATTTACAAGTCAAATATTTTCTTTGTTCGCATTTCAGCCTTCCCCCAGGGCCCGCCTTTCCTATCCGGTCCCCTTTTGCTATAATGGAAGCAGTTTAGTTCTGTTCATTATATCAATTTATGGAGCGAGAGACAAATGGACGTAAAAATTGCTTGTGCACAAATCCAAATCGAACCGGGCAATCCGGAAGCCAACACCCGGAAAGCCCTCCAGGCCATAGCCAGCGCCCGGGAAAATCAAGTGGACATCCTGCTCCTGCCGGAGCTGATGGTTCCGGGCTATCTGCTGGGAGATCTGTGGGAACAGAGCGCCTTTATCCGGGACTGTGAAGCCTGGGGCAAAGAGATCATCGCCGCCAGCCAGGGCCTGTGCGTGATTTTCGGGAATATCGCTGCCGATCCGGCCAA
Organism: Acidaminococcus fermentans; assembly: GCF_009696675.1. Classification (GTDB taxonomy): domain Bacteria; phylum Bacillota; class Negativicutes; order Acidaminococcales; family Acidaminococcaceae; genus Acidaminococcus. Next base: position 79,118 of record NZ_VULN01000011.1, read on the forward strand.
GGTCAACGAAGACGGCCGGGTGCGGAAATACAACGCCGCCTTTGTGGCCCAGGACGGAAAGCTGCTCCAGGGGGGACTGCCTTATCCTTTCATCAGCAAAACCTCCCTTCCTGACTACCGGGAATTCGACGACAGCCGGTACTTCCACAGCACCGCCAAACTGCTGCCGGAACTGGGTGGCCAGGTCACCATGGAAGACCTGGTAAAACCGGTGACCGTCACCATCCGGGGCCGGGAACTGAAGCTGGGAGTGCTCCTGTGCGAAGACGGCTGGACGGAGAACTACCATTATAATGTGCCGGAACTGCTGGAAAAGAACGGAGCCCAGATCCTCTGCAACCTGTCCTGTTCCCCCTATACCTTCCACAAGAACCGGAAGCGCCACGATCTGTTCGTCCGCCAGTCCCGTCAGGGAGGCATCCCCCTGGTTTACTGCAACAATGTGGGGATCCAGAACAACGGGAAAGACGTGTTCACCTACGACGGCTGCAGCTGCATGTACGATGCCAGGGGCCGGATGATCACCGATTCTCCTGCCTTCCAGGAAGACCTGCTGATAAGCCGGTGGAACCCGGACACCGGGGAGCTCCAGGGGAAACGGGGACTCCAGCCCTCCCTTTCCGACGCCCAGGAAATCTATCAGTCCCTCCGGTACGGGGCTTCCCGGTTCCTGGACCAGCTGGGGATCCGGAAAATGACCATCGGTGTGTCCGGGGGCATCGATTCTGCCGTTACCGCCGCTTTCTACGTGGACATTTTGGGACCGGAAAACGTGCTGCTGGTGAACATGCCCAGCCAGTTCAACTCGGAACTGACCAAGAGCCTGGCCCAGAAAATGGCGGAAGCCCTGGGGGCCAATTACGCCATCCTCCCCATCCAGGAAGTGGTGGAAAAGACCATCCTCCAGTTCAACAGTACGCCCATCCACGATTACACCTCCGGGGAGGACTTCCATCTGAAAGTCACCCCCTTTGCAGCGGAAAATATCCAGGCCCGGGACCGGGGCGCCCGGGTGCTGGCCGGCCTGGCTTCCCTGTTTGGCGGCGGTTTCTCCTGCAACTCCAACAAGGCGGAAATGACCGTGGGCTATGCCACTTTCTACGGGGACATTGCCGGGGTACTGGCACTCATCGGAGACCTGTGGAAACACCAGGTCTATGCCCTGGGCCGTTACCTCAATGAGGAAGTGTTCCGGCGGGAAGTGATCCCGGAAGAAATCTTCCGGATCAAACCCAGTGCGGAACTGTCCGCTGCCCAGACCGTAGGCACCGGCGGGGACCCTCTGGTGTACCCCTACCACGATTACCTGCTCCAGGCCTTTGTGGAAAGCTGGACCAAGACCTCTCCGGAAGAACTGCTGACCTGGTACCTGGAAGGCACCCTGGAAGAACACCTGGGCTGCGAAAAGGGACTGGTGGCTGAGCTGTTCCCGGATGCCCGGTCCTTTATTGCCGACCTGGAACGGTGGTGGAAACTGTTCTGCGGTCTGGCTGTGGCCAAGCGGATCCAGGCTCCCCCCATCTTGGCCATTTCCAAACGGGCCTATGGCTATGACCACCGGGAGTCCCAGCTGAAGCCCTTCTACTCCCGGAAATACCGGGAACTGAAGGCCCATGCCCTGGGAGAAGACCAGTGAACCCTCAGGTCTGGCTCCTGCGGAATGCCCTCCTGGCCGCCATCTATGCAACCCTGACCCTGGGCCTGGCCCCTTTCAGCTATGGGCCTGTCCAGGTGCGGGTATCCGAATGTCTCACCCTGCTGGCCTTCTGCAGCAGGAAATGGATCCCCGGGCTCACCGCCGGCTGCTTCCTGGCCAACCTGGGGAGCCCCTTCGGCCTGCCGGACATGGTCCTGGGAACCCTGGCCACCTTCCTGGGGATCTGGCCCATGCACAGGCTGAAAAGTCCCCTGCTGGCTTCCCTGTGCCCGGTGATCAGCAACGGAGTGGTAATCGGGGCAGAGCTGGACGTGCTGGCCGCCCTGCCCCCGGATCTGTCCCTGGGGGCCGCCATGATCTACATCGGTGCAGGAGAATTCCTCAGCGTCACCGTCCTGGGAACCCTGCTGCTGAAAATGATCCTGAAAAATGAAACATGCAGGAAAATATTGATGGAATGAAAATGAGGTGCTGCCTGGGCAGCACCTCATTTTCATCAATCGACAGCCTTTTTGAAAAAATCTCCCAAAATCTTTTCCATCTTCTCCCGGCCATCTCCCGGCTGGGCCTCGTAGATTTTTTCTTCTCCATAGAAGAAAGTGGGCACGTAGTAGTACTTCCGGCCCTTCAGTTTTTCCGGTTCCCGGTTTTCGTTCACCTTCACCAGGGGGATCTTTTTGTATTCCGGATGGCCGGCATACAGACCTTCCAGTACCTCCCCGGCCAGTTTGCAGTAAGGGCACCCGTCCATATAGATAAACAGCAGTTCCATGATTCTTCCTCCTTTGTTTTTATTTTGCGTTAACCTCTTATTTAAAAAGGTTGACCGCAAAATCCTCATTCTTTATAATGATAAGCATATTATACCAGAAGGGATGAGATCATTGAAGATAGAAGCACTGCGCGAACTGACCGACCGGATCATGGACGGGTACCGGCTGAAACCGGAAGACCCGGAAGTCCAGGACCTTCTGACCCAGGACCTGGCCGAACTCCAGCAGGAAGCCGGACGGCTCCAGAAGCACTTCTGCGGCAACCATGTGGATTTCTGCACCATCATCAACGCCCGGAGCGGCCGCTGCGGGGAAAACTGCAAATACTGTGCCCAGGCCGCCTGTCACCATACAGGCTGTGAAGAATACGGGTTCCTGTCCAAAGAAGAAGTGATGAAAACCGCAAAAGCCGACCAGGATGCTGGTGCCAACCGGTTCGCCATGGTCACTTCCGGACGGGCTCTTACCGGGAAGGATTTTGAAAAGGCCCTGGATATCTACAAAGCCATGAAAAAGGACCTGACCATCGACCTGTGTGCCTCCCACGGCATCATCAGCCGGGAACAGTTCCGCCGTCTCCGGGAAGCCGGGGTCACCAGTTACCACCACAACATCGAAACCTCCCGGCGGTACTTCCCCCAGATCTGCACCAGCCACACCTTTGACGACCGGATCCGCACCATCAAGGCTGCCCAGGCGGAAGGCATGTGCGTATGCTCCGGCGGCATCATCGGCATGGGCGAAACCTGGCAGGACCGGCTGGACATGGCCTTTACCCTCCAGAGCCTGGGGATCGAATCCATTCCCATCAACGCCCTGATGGCCATTCCCGGCACCGGTATGGAAGGCCGGAAGCCCCTGCCTGCAGAAGACATCCTCCGGACCATTGCCATCTTCCGGTTCATCAACCCCACCGCCAATATCCGTCTGGCTGCCGGCCGGAAGCTGCTGCCCAAAAACGGAGCCACTGCCCTCCTGGCCGGAGCCTCCGCTTCCATTACCGGCAACATGCTCACCACCAGCGGCACCACCATCAAAGACGATATGGAAATGCTGAAAGAGCTTGGCCTGACCAATCACTGAGCATAAAAAAAAGCCCCCTTCACGGGGGCTTTTTTCAGGCTCAGAAGCATTCACAGTTAACCATGAAATAGGATTTGGGATGAGCGCAGACCGGGCATACTTCCGGTGCTTTTTCCGCTTCCACGATATGGCCGCAGTTGGAGCAGATCCACACGGTCTTTTCGCTGCGCTGGAACATGGTGCCATCTTCCACTTTCTTCAGCAGAGCTCTGTACCGTTCTTCATGGTGCTTTTCAATGGCGCCCACGGCTTTGAACTTGTAAGCCAGATCCTTGAAGCCTTCTTTTTCAGCGGTTTCTGCGAATTCCTTGTACATTTCAGTCCATTCGTAGTTTTCGCCGGCTGCTGCATCCTTCAGGTTTTCCACCGTATCAGGGATGGAGCCACCATGGAGAGCCTTGAACCAGATCTTGGCATGTTCCTTTTCGTTGCCGGAAGTTTCCAGGAAGTTCTTGGCTACCCGTTCGTACCCTTCCTTCTTTGCTACACTGGCATAATACCCGTATTTATTGTAAGCCTGGGATTCACCTGCAAACGCAGTCCATAAGTTTTTTTCAGTCTGAGAACCTTTCAATTCAGCCATTGTCAAATCCTCCTTTTTTTCTGTTGTTCCCCCTTCCGGGGAACTGTCTTGTACCCTTTTTTTCATTGTCATTTCCTGACACCCATATAGTACAACAAACCTAGAAAATAGTCAAGGGTTTTTAATAATTATTTTCTTTTAGTCTGTGTTTTGTTCTGTTCCTTCCGGGCCAACCGTTCTGCCAGGATCTGTTCTGCCGTCCGCACCCGTCCGGATTTCTTCTGTACCTGAGAATCATGCTTCCCTTCCCAGAAAATCCTCACCGGAAGATTGGAAGAACCGGGGGGAGAGAAGTAGAAGGAAGCGCTTTTCCCTGCCGGTACCGTCCCCAGTTTCATGGTTTCCCCGTCATGGTTCCAGCCAAAGGACAGCCGGTTATCCGGGATCCGGATGTACCGGGCAGTTTCCCCCTGAGCGGTAAGTACTCCAAACCCAGCATAGGCGCCCCCATAGGGATTGAACCGGAGCTGAGCATCATTCTTGCCCCGGGTCCGGAAATTCACGTCGTACATGACCCCGTAGTTCCCATAGTTGACCACCGGTTCATTCCGGGTCACATCGATGCCCCGTACATAGGGATCCTTGTTGTCGTCTGCCAGTTCCAGGCCCCAGATGGTTCCCTTGTCCGTATCAAAAGCATCCTGCAGGGTCACATGGACATTGGCCCCTTCAAAAGTACCCCGGAGCACATGGCCTCCTTCATCAGGGGGCAGGATGGAATAGACTTCCGCAGATACCCTTGGATCCGCATCCACCGGCATCATGATAAAGGAAACTTCCACCGGTCTTTCAAAATTCAGATCCACAATCCCGGTGACCAGTTCCTGAGGATGGAGAATGTACCCCTTCCCGTTGTTCAGGATATCCCGGGGCCCGCTGAGGAAGAATTTCCGGCCGTTGGGGGTGGAACTGTAATACCGTTCCTGGGCTTCCTTCCCGGCTTCCAGCCAGTCCTCATTGGGACGGGAGATTCCGTTCTTCCCCAAGTTAACCAGGCTGGGCCGCAAGGTAGTCCGCCGGAGCAGCACCGCCAGCCGTTTGTCCGTACGGGTGTCGTTTACATGATGAAAGAAAAGCCGCACCGGCCCCTCCACCGTATCCCGGTACATGATCCCGATTTTTCCCACCATTTCCGGGCTGTCGGAAAAAATCAGTTTGGGACCGTCATGGGTAATGGTCCCTTTTACTTCCTCATAGGCCGGCACCCCATCCTGCCAGGCCAGATCCTGGACCGAAGCCTGGGCTCCCAGGGGAAGCAGCAGGGACAGTCCGGCACAGAGCCAACTCCATAAAGATTTACGGTAATGCAACAATGAAACCTCCTGTATCATTAAAGTAGATTGGCAAAAAACACATTCCTTATTCTAACACAAAAACCTCCCGCCTTGTTGTTTTCAGAAATTACTCAAAAGTCCGCTTTTTCCCTTGTATAATACAGGGCAAATCGCTATAATATAAAATATAGGATTTAATTATGAGAGTATTTTAAGAATTCGTTGTATAAATGGTTCTTTTCCAAGAAAGGAAGTTGCTATGAAAGTCCGTACCATTCAGGCCGATCCCAGCGGCAACATAACCTTGTATGTGCTGGATCCGGTCCCTCAGGAAAACCGTAAAGAACTGAACCGGCAGCTGCTGGCCCTTGACCCTTCTGTGGAGCAGGTAGGGTGTCTTTCCTTTAAGGAAGACCAGCCCCAGGTGGAGATGATGGGTGGGGAATTCTGCGGAAATGCCACCCGTTCTGCCGGTGCCTGTGCCCTCTTCTACCAGGGGAAGAAAGAAGGAGAATATCAGGTCACCTGCAGCGGCTGTCCCACTCCCCTCCCGGTTTCTGCCAAAAAGATCCGGGAAAATCTCTACGATGCCACAGTTCAGCTGCCGCCCCCTTTGTCCATTGGGAAGATTCGTCTTTCTTATGAACGGGAAAGTGTGGAATGCCAGGAAGTGGTCCTGCCCGGGATCACCCATTATGTGTATTTTACCCTGAATGTGGACGAAGTGGACCAGGACCAGCTGTTCTATTCTCTCCAGCGGGAAATTTCCCGGGGAACGGAACCGGAAGCCTATGGGCTGATGCTGGTGGAAATCAGCACCTTGAAAGTGATCCCCATTGTCTATGTATCCGCTACCGGTACCTTGTACCACGAAAAAAGCTGCGGCAGCGGATCTGCTGCTGTGGCTGCCGCCCTGGCCCATCGTCAGAAACGGTCCCTGGCCGCCACCCTCCAGGAACCAGGAGGCCGGATCGATATTGAGGCCGACTGGAAAGACGGAGAAATCATTTCCCTCACCATCGGCGGCCCCGTCCGTCTGGGAGCTGAAACCCTGGTGGACACGGACCAGGGAAAGTAAAGCCCTTTTTTCTCTTGACAATGGTTCCAACCCCATGCTAAAATAATTTTATTGTGATACCCATCACGCTTGCCGAAGTGGCGGAATTGGCAGACGCACTTGACTCAAAATCAAGCGCCCTAAAAGCGTGCCGGTTCGAGTCCGGCCTTCGGCACCATTATTGAAATGATAAAAGAGGCTGTTGCAAATGCAACAGCCTCTTTTTGGGTCACGAACAGGGGGTGCTGCATATGCAGCACCCCCTGTTTTCATTTCGCTGGTACAATCGTCCCTTTGAATTTTTCTTCGATGAACTTCTTCACCGCTTCGGAATGGAAGATTTCGGCGATTTTTTTGTATTCCGCCTTTTCCTTGTCCTTTTCCCGGGCTACCAGTACCATCACGGCCAGAGGTTCATCATCCTTTTCCCAGAACAGCCCCTGTTTCTTCACGTCCATACCGGAGCTCATAACATAGTTCATGGTGATCACTGCCAGGTCCACATCCGCCAGGCTCCGGGGCATCTGGGCCGCTTCCAGTTCCTTGAACTTCAGGTTCTTGGGGTTGTCCACCACATCGTTTACGGTAGCCTTGAAACCGACCCCTTCCTTCAGTTTGATCAGGCCGGCTTTTTCCAGGAGTGCCAGGCCCCGTCCTCCGTTGGTGGGATCGTTGGGGATAGCCACCGTGGCGCCGTCCGGCACATCTTTCAGATCATGGATCTTGTCACTGTAGATGCCCATCCGCATCAGGATGGTGTTCCCGATGGGCACCAGCTTGGTACCGTTCTGCTTGTTGAAGTTGGCCAGGAAGGGCGCATGCTGATAGCTGTTCAGATCCAGGTCCCCTTCTGCCAGGGCTTTGTCCGGAGTGATGTAATCGGAGAATTCCACCACTTCCACGTTCAGCCCCTGCTTCTTGGCTTCTTCCGCCACCGCATGGACCACATCCGCATGAGGCCCGGCCGTAGCCCCGATCTTGATGGGCTTGCCGCTGTCGGCGCTTTTCTTGTCGGCACCGCTGCCTCCGCATCCGGCCGCCAAAAGGGCTGCCGCAACCAATCCCGTCAAAAACAAACGGATCTTACCTTTTCCCAACATCTCATCGCTCCCTTTTAATTCATATTGTTTTACTAGTAATTAATGTGTATATCATAGTCGGAAAAGGGAGAGATGTCAAGGGGCTGTTGCCTATGCAACAGCCCCCTCTCACCGATTGATCCATTCGTTCACTTTCCGGTTGTAATACTCATTCTTTTTCTTCTGGACCCATTTATCCCGTTCTTCGCAGATGGCCAGCATTTCGTCCACCATTTCTTCTGCCGTAGGGGGCTGGACGTGGATCAGGTACTGGGTCATCCGTTCCACGGTGCTCTCCGTCCCCAGGTTCTGGGCCATCAGTTCTCCCAGTTCCGCCGGATACCCCAGGTTCACCACCACATCCACCAGTTCCCGGCTCAGCTGTTCCAGTCTTGTCATATCATTCTCCTTCGGTTTCCTTATTATTTCTCTTCCCACAGCCGGCACAGCAGCTGTACTGCCAGGATACCCACAAACACTCCCAGGGTATCCAGCAGCACATCCGACACCTGGGCACTGCGGCCCGGGCTGAACAGCTGGAGGCATTCGTCCACGGCCCCTGCCGCAGCTCCCAGAAGCAGCGCCGGAAGGCCCCGTCCTGTAAGGCCGGTCAGCACCATGCCCAGGGCAGTGAATTCCGTCAGATGGGCCAGTTTCCGGATGGTGTAGAAATTCAGATACCCCATCCCCGGCAGACTGCCCCACCGGGCCAGGGCCAGATGGAGCACCGACTGGCTCTCGGCCTGGGAAGCTGTCCCATTCTGGAGAGAGTGCCCCCAGATGAACCCCAGCAACACCACCAGCAAAACCCAAAGCACCCGACGGCCCATATCTTCACCTCCTGTATAATGGGATTATTATAACATAAAAGGAGCCGTCCCATAGGCAACGGCTCCTCTTCTTTTTCTTTTATACCGACCAGGCACTGGATTCAAAATCCACAGGCCCACGCCCTTGTCTGGCTGCCTTTACCTTGGGGCAGGACTGCTTCGGACTGTTCTTCTGGATTACGGCCCCCCATACGCTCTGGAAATCCTTGGGACGGAAGCCCAGATTCATTTCCCACATCGTAAAAACTTTCTTTTCCATACGGATCTCTCCCTTCCCTTGTTTTCCTGCAGATTGGTTTGTTTTCTCTTTGTGACTACAGTATACGACGAAACTTATACAAAGAAAAACAAATAGATTTCAGTGTTATTACAAGCTGGAGATTGTAGTATAATACAGAAAAAGGAGGCGGTCCCATGGAATTGGCGCAAAAAATGTTTCTGCTGGCGGCGGAAGAGATGAATTTCACCAAGGCAGCCAAACGGGCCTTTGTAACCCAGCAGTGTCTCAGCGAGCATATCAGCAAACTGGAAAAACAGCTCCATACGAAACTGTTCCTCCGGGGCAGGCATCTCCAGCTGACGGAATCAGGAAAAGCCATGGTCAGCACCCTCCGGCAGATCCAGCACCTGGAAGAAAGCCTGGGCCATCGGATCCAGGAAATCGAGGCGGGAGAAATCGGGGAGATCCGCCTGGGGATCAGTACCTCCCGGGCCCGTCTCCTGCTGCCCCGTTTTCTGGAAACATTCCACGGGACTTATCCACAAGTCCACATTTCCATCACCCTGGGGGATACAGTCCAACATATCCAACTGATGAAAACCCAGCAGCTGGATCTGGTGTTGGGGCTGGATGCACCTTCTGATCCCTTCCTGGAAGAGAAGCTGATTGGCAAAGAGAAACTGATGGTAGTGGGCACCCTTTCTTTTTTCCGCCAGTATCATCTGGGTACCTTCTCCCCGGAAAACTGGAAAACAGGAAATACCATCTCCCTTCAGGAATTCAAGCCTTTTCCCCTGATCGGCAATCGGGAACACAGCACCCTGCTGGAACTGGTCCAGAGCTGCCTTCGGGAAAATCATCTGGACTGCCCCCAGCCCATTTCCATCAGCGACATCAGCACCCAGATCCAGCTGTGCCGGCTGGGCCATACAGCCACCTTCTGCAATGATGTGCTGGCCTATCCTCTGATCCGGGAAGTCCAGAAGGATCAGGAAGACCCCCTGCTGGCCTTCTACATAGCCGGTGAGACCCACACCATGCGCTCCAGCATTCTCCGGCTGAAAGCCCAGGTAAGGCCCAGATACCTGGAAGATTTCACCAACAAACTGCTGGAATATATGAAAAAAATCCAGAATGGATAAGGGGTTGTGAAATATTCACAACCCCAGTCGTGGGCCGTGACTCACAGCCCGCGACCCGCGACAAAAAGGCCTGCATCTTTCGATGCAGGCCTTTTCTCTTAACCGGCAGCTCCCTATCCTCCCGGACCGTTTCCAGTCGAGTACTTTCGGCGTATAAGGGCTTAACTGCTGTGTTCGGCATGGGAACAGGTGGATCCCCTTAGCTATCGCCACCGGATTATGTAAC
>NZ_VULN01000012.1 GCF_009696675.1 Acidaminococcus fermentans
TAATCGATTACAATGCAAACCGTATTCATTCGAGTATTGATTATTTAACTCCGAATGAAAAATACCAGCAATTAGTAAGTTAACGAGGTGTCTCGGTTCGATGTGTCTAAAAGCCTTGACACCTTTCTTAAAAAAGGGCTGTTGCACAAGCAACAGCCCTTTTCCAAAAGGAGGACATCAAAATGGTCCGTCAGCGGTACATCATGCATGTGGATATGGATGCGTTCTTTGCTTCGGTGGAGCAGCTGGATCATCCGGAATACCGGGGAAAACCGGTGATTGTGGGAGGGCTTTCCGGCCGGGGAGTGGTGTCCACCTGCTCCTATGAAGCCCGGAAATTCGGGGTCCATTCCGCCATGCCCATGACCACGGCCCGGCGGCTCTGTCCTCAGGCCATCTATGTCCAGGGCCGGTATGACCGGTATACGGAAATCTCCCGGGAGATCCGGGGGATCTTCCGGGAATTTTCTCCGGTGGTGGAGCCCTTGTCCATCGATGAAGCCTTCCTGGACCTTACGGGTATGGAGGCCCTGGCCGGGGATGTGTATGCCCTGGGACCCAGGATCAAACAGGTGATCCGGGAAAAAACCGGCCTTACCGCTTCCGTGGGGCTGGCCCCCAACAAATTCCTGGCCAAACTGGCCAGCGATCTCCGGAAGCCGGACGGGCTGGTGATCATCCGGCCGGAAGAGGCGGCGGCCTTCATCGGGCCCCTGCCGGTGGGACGGATCTTTGGATTGGGGCAGAAATCCGTGGGGGCCCTGAAAAAAATGGGCATCCGGACCATTGGCCAGCTGGCGGGCTGCGATCCCCGGATCCTGCGGCCTCTTTTGGGGAAAAACGCGGAGGAAATCCGGGACCGGGCCCGGGGCCTGGACAGCCGTCCGGTGGTGCCGGACGAACAGCGGAAATCCCTGGGGAAGGAGAACACATTCCCGGTGGATCTGGTGGGGCCGGAAACCTGTCTGGGAGCCCTGTGGGACCTGTGCCAGCAGGTAGGGTGGCGGCTCCGGTGCGCCGGCCTGTCCGGCTGCACGGTAACTCTGAAGGTGAAGACCGCCGGCTTCCAGCTGCTGACCCGGAGCCGGACGGTGGAGGAACCGGTTTGCCAGGATGAGGCCCTGATGGAACAGATCCGTCTCCTGGCCCGGCAGCTGCCCTGGACCCAGCCGGTTCGGCTTTTGGGAGTCAGCGTCAGCCACCTGGTGCCTGGAGGATCCCAGAGCCTGGCTGTGGAAGATGCACGGCAGGAAAAGCGGAACCGGGCCCTGGACGCCCTGAAGCAGCGGTTCGGGGAGGATATTATCCGGAAGGGCTGGAATCAGGGGGAAACCCGTCTGGTCAGAGAACGGGAAAAAAGGTAGAATAGAACTGTCTGAAGGGGGGGCCGGAGGACGGAAAGGAGACGGCTGATGGAACGGAAGAAGAAAATCGGTGTGGGGATGGTCCTACTGGGGGCCACTCTGTGGGGCAGCAGCAGCAACAGTGTGGAATACCTGATGGTGGATCAGCATTTCACCTGGTCCACCATCCTGTTCTGGCGGATGATCTGTACCGGGATCTCCTTCCTGGGAATCTGCCTGTTCCAGAAGCAGGATCTTCTGGCCCCCTTGAAAAACGACTGGAAATGGATGATGAAGTTCATTGTCCTGGGGCTGTATCTCATGCAGGTGACCTTTTTCAAGGCCATCTACTACAGCAATGCGGCCACAGCCACGGTGCTCCAGTACACCATGCCCGCCATCCTGCTGCTCATGTACCTGGTGAAGGACCGGCGGCTGCCCACTCGGCGGGAAGTGCTGGCGGTGGTGCTGGCTCTTCTGGGGACGGCCCTCATTGCCACCAAGGGCCAGGGGGCGTCCCTGGCGGTCTCCCGGGAGGCGCTGGTGTACGGGATCCTGGGGGCCTTCGGTATGGCTTTCTATACGGCCTATGCGGCGGTACTGCTGAAAAAGTACAGCTGCTTCCTGATCCTGGGCTGGAGCAGCCTGGGGAATGCCTTGCTCCTGAAACTGTTCCACCATCCCACTCTGGAGGGGGCCGTCCTGGACATCCACACGGCGGCGGCTTTTGGGATCCTGTTCGTGCTGGGGACCCTGGTGGCCTATTATGTGTACCTGGAGAGCACCAAATACATCCCTCCGGCGGAAACCGGGGCCCTGGCGGCTTTTGAACCTCTCTCCGCCTACTTTTTCTCCGTGGCGGTCATGGGGAACCGGGTGGGGCTGGTGGAACTGCTGGGGGCTCTGTGCATCATCGTCATGGTCTGTGTATTGGCCCGGAATGACTGATGGAAAAAAAGATTGCAAATTCTATTGACAGCCAGGGTTTGAGTCCCTATAATGTAAATCATACTAAAGCGGTAGTAATTAAAGCGGAGATTATTTTGGGAGGCCAAGACAATGAGCGAAGAAAAGAAATACCATTTTGAAACTCTGCAGCTCCATGTGGGGCAGGAACAGGCGGATCCCGCCACTGATTCCCGGGCAGTGCCCATTTACCAGACCACGTCCTATGTGTTCCGGAACAGCCAGCATGCTGCTGACCGGTTCGCCCTGAAGGATGCCGGGAATGTGTACGGCCGTCTCACCAACCCTACGGAAGACGTTTTTGAAAAACGGATCGCCGCCCTGGAAGGCGGGGTGGCAGCTCTGGCTACGGCCAGCGGCGCCGCTGCCGTGACCTACGCCATGCAGGCCCTGGTCCATGCCGGTCAGCACATTGTCTGCGCCACCACCGTATACGGCGGCACCTACAACCTGTTCGAACACACCTTCCCTGATTTCGGCATTGAAACCACTTTCGTGGATCCCACCAAAGGGGTCCAGGTCTTCGAAGAGGCCGTACGGGAAAACACCCAGGCCATTTACATTGAATCCGTGGGCAACCCCAATGCCAACCTGATCGACATCGAGGCCGTGGCCGCCATTGCCCACAAACACAAGATCCCTCTGGTTGTGGACAGCACTTTTGCCACTCCTTACCTGCTGCGGCCCTTTGAACACGGGGCTGATGTGGTAGTCCATTCCGCTACCAAATTCATCGGCGGCCATGGCACCACCCTGGGGGGCATCATCGTGGACAGCGGCAAGTTCGACTGGGTGGCTTCCGGCCGGTTCCCCTGGCTGGTTGACCCCAACCCCAGCTACCATGGGATTAGCTTTGCCAAAGACGTGGGACCTGCCGCCTATGTAACCTATATCCGGACCCTGATCCTCCGGGATACCGGGGCCACCATTTCTCCCTTCAACGCGTTCCTGCTGCTCCAGGGCACCGAAACCCTGTCCCTGCGGGTGGAACGTCAGGTGGAAAACGCCTTGAAAGTGGTGGACTTCCTGGCCCAGGATTCCCATGTGGCCAAGGTGAACCATCCTTCCCTGCCCAACCATCCGGATCATGAACTGTACAAGAAGTACTTCCCCAACGGCGGGATTTCCATCTTTACCTTTGAAATCAAAGGAGGCGCCGCTGCTGCCCAGAAGTTCATCGACCATCTGAAGATCTTCTCCCTCCTGGCCAATGTGGCGGATGTGAAGAGCCTGGTGATCCATCCGGCTTCCACCACCCATTCCCAGATGAACGAAGAAGAACTGGCAGCTTCCGGGATTACCCCGGCCACCATCCGGCTGTCCATCGGCACGGAACATATCGACGACATCATCGACGATCTGAAGCAGGCCTTCGCGGCTTTGGATTGATAAGAAAAGGGGCTGTTGCATGGGCAACAGCCCCTTTTTTGGGCCCGGGACCGGGGGTGTGAATTTTTTCACACCCTCTTTTTTCTATGTTATAATTAAAGTTACTTATATCAAATCAACGAAAGGCAGGGATCCCCATGGTCCGTACCACAACCAAAGACATGACTTCCGGCAGCATTCCCCGGCTTATCCTGGAATTTGCCCTGCCTCTGATGATCGGGAATATTTTCCAGATGCTGTACAACACGGTGGATTCCATTGTGGTGGGGAATTTTGTGGGGACCCAGGCCCTGGCGGCGGTGAGTTCCACCACCATGATCACCAACATGTCCGTTTTCTTTTTCAACGGATTCTCCATTGGGGCTACGGTGATCATCGGGAAATGCTTCGGAGCCAAGGACCACGGCCTGCTCCACCGGGCGGTGGAAACCACCATGGCGGCCACCTTCTGCCTGTGCGTGCTGTTCACGGTGTTTTTCTTTGCCGGCACGGATTTCATGCTCCAGTTCATGAAGACTCCGGCGGATGTGTTCGACCAGGCGGCCCTCTATCTCCGGATTTATTTTGCCGGGGTCACTGGGCTTCTGGTGTACAATATGGGCAGCGGGGTGCTCCGGGCAGTGGGGGACACCAAGCGGCCCCTGTATTTCCTGATCCTTACCAGCATCCTGAACATTGTCCTGGATCTGCTGTTTGTACTGGTGTTCCACTGGGGAATCGCCGGGGTGGCCTATGCCACCATCATCGCTCAGTTCATTTCCGCCGGAGCCACCCTGGGGGTGCTGCTCCGGACCCGGGATGTGTACCGGTTCTCCTTCGGGGACCTGTGCCTGGACCGGAACCTGCTGAGCCAGATTTTCCGGGTGGGGCTGCCTACCGCCGTCCAGAGCATCATTACTTCTTTTTCCAACATTTTCGTCCAGTCCTACATCAACTTCTTCGGGGCCACGGTAATGGCCGGATGGGGCTGCTACAACAAGCTGGACCAGTTCGTCATGCTGCCCATCCTGTCCATGGCCATGGCAGCCACCACCTTCGTGGCCCAGAACATCGGGGCCAAAAAAGAAAAACGGGCCAACGACGGGACTGTGTCATCCATCCTTCTGAGCCTGGCCATTACCGGGGCCATTGCCGCCCTGCTGTTCATTTTTGCTGATTTCTCCCTGCGGCTGTTCACCGGGGACGAAGCGGTGATCCAGTCCGGGGTGGGATTCATCCACGTGAACATCTTCTTCTTGCTGTGCAACTGTGTGAACCAGGTGCTGGCCGGTGCCCTCCGGGGCCGGGGAGATTCCATGGGACCCATGGTGATCATGCTCCTGTCCTTTGTGCTGGTCCGGCAGATCTATCTGTACATCATGACCCGGTACATCAGCAATACTCCCCTCACCGTAGGTTTCGGCTACCCGGTGGGCTGGACCACCTGCTGCGTGCTGGAGGTGCTGTATTTCTGGATGTATTGGAAGAATAGAAAATAAGGACTGCTGACCAAAGGGGCTGTTGCTTTTGCAACAGCCCCTTTTTTTATTCCACCATCTCTATCAGCTTCTCCACCAGTTCTCCGCTCCGGGTGAAGCTTTCCAGGTCCAGGTTCTCTTCTTTGGTATGGTTCTTGGTGTAGCCGGTGGCTATGCCCAGGGAAGGGAGGCCTTTGGCGTTGAAAATGTTGGCGTCCATGCCTCCGCCTCCCTGTTCGATCCGGGGCTGGATGCCCATGGCCTTCAGGGCCCGGCAGGCCAGAGCCACTACCGGCTCCTTTTCCTCCAGCCGGAAGGGGGCGAAGGAAATCTCCGCACTGGAAGTGACCTGGGCTCCAGTGCCCTGGACGATTTCCTCACAGTGCCGGCGGAAATAGGCCATGTAGTCTTCCAGCTTCTTCCGGTCCCGGCTGCGGCTTTCTCCTTTCACCCAGGCCCGGTCGCAGACAATGTTGGTGGCGGTGTTCCCGGTGCCCAGCAGGGGGAAGTTGGAAACCGTCTCTGCATCCAGCCGGCCGTCCTTCAGGGTATCCAGCAGGTGGCACAGGATGTGGGCGGCGTTGATGCCCTTTTCCGGTTCGTTGCCGGCATGGGCGGCTTTGCCCCGGACTTCCGCCTGGAGCTTGGCCAGACCGGGGGCTCCGTTGATCAGCCGGCCCAGGGTGCCCGGGCTGTCCATTACATAACAGAAAGGACTCTGGAACTGGGACAGGTCCAGGGCCCGGCCGCCCCACAGGTTGGCTTCTTCCCCCACGGTAAAGGCGATTTCCAGACGGGGCAGAGGGCTGCGGGAGGCCAGCGCCCGGCGGACCCCGTCCAGGATGGCACAAAGGCCGCTTACATCATCGGCGGCCAGGATGGTGGAGCCGTCGGACACCAGGTATCCGTTTTTTTCCTGAGGGCGGATGTGGAAGCCGTTGGCCACCCGGTCCATATGGCTGCAGAACAGGATGGAACCGGGCCGGTCCCCTTCCCGGAAGGCCGCCAGGTTCCCGGTATTCCCTCCAAAGGTATCCCCTGCCCGGTCTTCCGTTACCGTAAAGCCCAGGGCCCGGAGTTTTCCGGCAAGGGCGTCCGCAATGGCCCGTTCTTTGCCGGAAGCGGAGTCAATCTGTACCAGCTCTTTGAACTCTTCAACAATATCCATAGGTTTCTCCCTTCTTTTTTACAGGATCTTGGCCATAATGGTGGCCACTACAATGGAAAGCACCGTTACGGAAGTGAAGCCGGAAATCACATAGGCAGTGCCAATGCGTTTTTCCAGGTAGTCGATTTCTTCCGGAGTCTTTCCCACGGTTTTGGCGATTTCCTCACTGATCAGCTGGGTGCCGGGATAACCGATCATCTGGCACATGGCGATGCCGATGCACAGGTCCTTGTCTCCCACGATCTTCCACAGAGGCAGGATCTTGAAGGCCAGGACGATGCCGGCTACGGTTACGGCGAACACGGCCAGCACGGTGATCCCCAGCTGGCCCAGCATGCTGAAATCCACTTTGGCCAGGGAGGGGACGATGGCGGTAAGGGCCCCGAAAATGAAGAAGCCGCTGGCGTTGGCGTTTTTCTTGATCAGGTTGGCAGGCACCAGCCCCAGGTTCCGGAGCACCAGGCCGATGATCATGCACCACAGGAACATCCCCACCCAGTTGTGGGTCAGTTTGCCGCCGATGGTGCCCAGCCAGGCACTGGCGGCCCCGATGCACAGGCTGATGTAGATGGTGAACCGGCGGGTGTTCCGTTCCGCCCAGCTCTGCCGGGGGCTGTCCTGGGGAATCTCTTCCCGGGTCAGGACGCTGTCCGGATCCGCTGCCTTCTGCTGCCGGTATTCTTCCACATACCGGCGGGCGGCTTTCAGACCGAAGTAGGAGGCGGGCAGGGTGCCCACGAATTTCTGGGTGGCATAGAGGAAGGCGGCCAGGGCGGCGGTAATGGCCAGTCCCTGGTCTGTGGCGGCTTTGACCATGGTGGTGGTGGCGATGATGCCTCCGTTGATCACCGGTGCCGCAGCCAAGGCGTTGGCCCGGCCGATGAAGGGAATCAGCACCAGGCAGGAGGCAATGGCAATGGCCATGGCGATGCAGCTGGCGGCCACGGACCGCCATTCCCGCTTCAGCATGGCCAGGTCAATGGTGGTGCCCATGTTCAGCAGCAGCATCACCATGGAAATGGGCCCCAGGGTGGTGAGACCGGCCTGTTTGATGATGTCTGCCGGAATGATCTTGAAAATGAACAGGACCAGAAAGGTCATCATAATGACGAAAAGAGAAGAAAGCCGGGCCCGGGTCAGCTGGGAAATCAGATCCCCGAAAGCAAAAACGGCCAGGACAATCAGCAGTGCAGTCCACATGGTCATAAAAACATACCCCCCGAAAATAAAATGAGGGCGGTGAAGGAGTTTCCCGCCCCGGATAAAAGAATACGGCAGTTTACCTGAGCAAACTGAAAATATGAATGAAATTTTAACACGTGGCGGCAGGGAAGTCAATAATTTCAGGTACATTTATCCATTGTTTGCTGATGGATGTTTACGGTTGCAATAGAAATATGAACTTGCAAATAAAAAACATTACAAAAGCAACGGAGCATGGCCGCCCAGAGGGCAGAAGCGTTTATACTCTTTCAACCGCGAAAGCTCTCCGCCGGGAGGGCAGACCCGTTCGTCCCTGGCGGGAGGCTCACAGCCTATCGCTTTGCCCTGACGGTCAAAGGCAGCGGCTACGGACCAGGAAGCCGGACCCTATCGCCCGCGTGCTCCACCCCAGGAGCGACGACACCCGGCGTTGTCCCGCCGACTCCTCCTGGGCCTGCCCTCCCGGCTCCCGAAGAATCGACGTATACTCGTGCAAAGTGCCAGCAAGGCCGGAGACCAAATCCGTCCTGCAGGAGTGGTCCAGATGTGTCCCCCTGCGACGGATGCGACGAATAGGAGCAACCTAGTCCCGTGGAGCAAGGGGGAAAGGACCCGCGTTAGCGGGTAGAGGGTTCTCCCCAGGCGGGGATACACCTTTCTTATATAGAGAAAGTAAAAGGACTCTGGCCGAACCCCACCACCATTGCGCAAGCGCAACGGTCCCCCGCCCCTTTCAGGGGACGGACAGATACAAAATTATAAATATAAGTTCAATGCTTCTGTCGAACATTCCATCGTAGTCTGCCGGTCCTGCAAAGTATCGGCTGTCGCCGATCCCCCACCACCATGCTCCGCACGGACCCCAGCCGCGGCATAAGCGACCGCCAACGTTGCCGAAATGTCGGGCGCCTGCTTATACCCTTCCCAGGGCGGGCTTTGGGACCGCCAGGGTGAAAGTATAGTACAGCCGGCGGGCCGCTGGTTGTGCGGCCCCTATTGCAGGAAACCTACTGCTTTGGTATAGTAGGCTTACGAATATGGGAAAAGGAGATCCTGACTATGGAAAATTTGTTTCATCGTATCAGTATAAGGAAATATCTGAACAAACCGGTGGAAAAAGAAAAGATCTTGGAAATCCTCCGGGCGGCCATGGCGGCTCCTTCTGCCTGCAACCAGCGGCCCTGGCGCTTTACCGTGGTGACGGACCGGGAAAAGATCCGGGAACTGGCGGCCGTCAGCCAGTATTCCGTTTTTGCTGCAGCGGCTCCGGTGATTCTGGTTATCAGCTATCGGAAAGACTGCCTGCTGCCGGAGTTTGCTCCGGTGGACACCAGTGCGGCCTTGGAAAATCTCTGGATCGAAACCGATGCCCAGGGACTGGGAGGCGTCTGGATGGGGGTCTATCCCCGGCCTGAAAGGATGGCGGCTGTAGGGAAGATTGCCGGCCTGCCGGCGGAAGAAGAAGCTTTTGCCATGTTCTCCCTGGGGTATCCGGGAGAGGAAACCAGGAAGCATGACCGGTTCCAGGAAGAATGGATCCGGTGGATCGAGTAAACAGGGAGGTGCCTGATGAAATTCGTACTGAGCCTGCCTCTGGCCCCGGCGGGGATGGAAATGATGGAAAAATTGGGGATCCAGTGGGAAGTGGGTCCCGGCTTAAACTGGGAAGAATACCCCGATGACCTTTTGGAAAGTACTGATGCTCTCATTGTCCGGCTGGAAAAATGTCCGGAATCCGTGCTCCGCCGGTGCCCCAACCTGAAGGTGCTGGGACGCCCGGGGATGGGCTTTGAAAATGTGCCGGTGGACTACTGCACCAAGCGGGGGATCCCGGTGGTGCTGGCTCCCGGGGCCAATGCCCGGAGCGTGGCGGAACATGCCCTGGCCCTGATCTTTGCCTGTGCCAAGGATCTGAAGGAGATGGACGCCGAGAACCGGAAAGGGAACTGGGGAATCCGGGCCCAGGGAAAACAGATGGAACTGGCCGGGAAAACCGTGGGCATCGTGGGGGTAGGCGGCATCGGCAGCCTGCTGGCCCATCTGTGCCGGGCCCTGGGCATGGACTGCCTGGGCTGGAGCCATTCCCGGAACCGGGCCCGGGTGGAGGACGCGGGCTGCCGGTATGGGGACACCCTGGAGGAAGTGCTCCGGGAAAGCGATTTCGTGTCCCTCCATGTACCTCTGCTGGAAGAGACCCGGCATTTCATCGGAGCCCGGGAACTGGCCATGATGAAACCCACCGCCTTTCTCATCAACACGGCCCGGGGAGCGGTGGTGGATGAACAGGCCCTGGCGGATGCGGTGAACCAGGGCGTCATTGCCGGGGCCGGCGTGGATGTGTATGGGACAGAACCGGCGGATCTGGATAACCCAGTGTTCACGGCGCCCCGGATCCTCTGCACCCCCCACAGTGCCGCCCTGACCCCCGATTCCTGGGCCAGGATGGCCTGCGCCGCCGTGGAAGGCTGTTATGCCGTGTGCCAGGGAAAGGAATGGAAAGGCGTGGCCAATCCGGAGGTGTGGGGGAGAAAATCTTGACATACTTCCTGTATTTTAGTACACTAGCGGAGTAAAGCAAAACACAACTGAACGGTCCGGCTGAGGAAGGCGGACCGTTTCGGTTTCTGAGGGGGTCCTGAGGATGACGAAAAAAGTGGCGATACTGGGGAGCAGCGGGGGAAACCTGTACAACCTGGGCGGGAAAGATCCGGCTTCTCTTTTGGGAGAAATGGTCCGGCAGATCAAAGGGGCGGGGATGGAACTGACCGCCATCCAGTTCATCGGGGCGGAAGCCTCCATGGATACGGCCAAACCGGACACCAAAGCGGCACTGTGGACCTGGAACGGGGAAGAACCGAAGGTGGTGTTCCGGGGGACCCTGGAAGAAGTGAACCGGGAAGCAGTGCTGGAAGACGAACGGATCGCCGGGCTCATCGATGAGGACAAAGTGGACGGGCTGATCCTGGCCAGCTGTGACCCCAAAGGAGCCAACCGGGCAGCCATGGAGGCGGCCGCGGACAAGAAGCTGGCGGCCACTGGTACCGGGGGTACCTCCATGGCCCTCGCCCAGTCCATGGGTCTCAATGTGGTGGCGGTTTCCGGTACCACCGGCACCACCAACCGGACCCGGGCCATTGCCAATGTGTTTGCCCTGGCCAAATTCTGGAAGCTCAGCTACCGGCCGGCCATGAACGGCGGGGTCACCGCCGGGGACGCCGGGGAACAGGGGAGCCTCCTGTCCCGGATCAGCGTCCGGGGGATCCTGATGGCGTCCCTCCCCGGATTCATTGCCATGGCCCTCACCCTGATTCTCAGCAAGGTGCCGGGACTGGAATACTTTGAAAAGATCTTCAACATCATGATCGACGCTCTGCCGGTGATCGTGGCCACGGTGGCCGCCAAACAGGTATCCGGCATGGGGGATGTGGCCATTGTGGCCGGGGTGGTCACCGGGATCCTGTCCGTAAAGGGCGGGCTCATCGGGGGCATCATCGGCGGGATCATCGCCGGGATCCTGGTCCAGTTCCTGCTGCTGAAATGCCTGAAGCTGAATTTCCCTGCCACCACTGCCAATATTGTGGCCGGGGGCGTTGCAGGCCTGGCCGCCGGGCTCCTGATCTACCTGTTCATTGCGCCGCTGGCGGAAGCGGTGGGCAACGGGATCCGCTACGTGATCGACTGGGCTTTCTCCATCCATCCGGTGCTCTGCGGAGGCCTGGCGGGACTCCTGATCTGGCCGGCCATTATGGGGGGCATGTACCATGCGGCCATCCTGCCCATTATCCTGCTGGAAATGGAAAAGACCGGGAACTCCTTTTTGGGAGCCATCGACATGGTGGGCCTGGTAATGGTGTCCGCCGGGATCATGGCCGCCAACATCCTGGCGCCCCGGCGGCAGGACGACCGGGCCCTGGCCATTCCCGGGCTGTTCATCAACATGGCCTTCGGGACCTTTGTGGAAGCGGCCTATCCCTTTATGTTTTCCAATAAAGTGGTGATGGCCGGAGCCATCCTGTCTGCCGGGGTAGGGGGAGTGGCCGTAGGGTACTTCAATGTCCGGGGTACCGCCTATGTGCCCAGCATCGTGGCCCCCACCCTGTCCAACAATGTGCTGGGCTTCGCCTTCTGCATGTTCCTGTCCGCCTTCTGCGCCTTCTGCATCACCGCAGCGGCGAACCGGTTTACGAAGAGTAAAGGGGAATGAAAAAGCAGTGGCACACGTAAAAAACATACGCGTGCCACTGCTTTTTTATCATTCGGCCATTGACGATTGACAATTGACCATTGACGGGGATGTTGCACGCATATTTTTTACGTGCAACATCCCCCTTATTTCTTTGTGATCAACGGGGCCTTTACCTGGAAATACTCGTGGATCAGGTCTTTGTAGTAGAGCATGGCCTTGTTCAGGTAGGCTCCTTTTTTATAGGTAATGCACATTTCCCAGTAGGGGTCTCCAGGGATCCGGTAGTAGGCGATCTTGTCCTGGTATTTGTAGTAGCCGGCGGAGACGATGGTGCAGGCCATGTTGTTCTTCACCATGGTGAGAAGGGCCCGGATGCTGGCGCTTTCGAACAGCACATAGGGATGGTAGTCCGCTTCCTTCAGCACCTGATCGATGATCTGGCGCATGGTGGATTTGGGGAACATGAGTACGAAGGGACTGTCCTTGCACTGATCCACCGGCAGATAGGGCAGGTCTTCCAAAGGAGTGCCGGGACGGGCCGGGTCCACTGCCCGGGGACTTTCCCGGGGAATGGCCAGGAGCATGGGTTCCCGGCGGATCAGCTCGAATTCCAGGTCAGGGGTCTTCTGTTTCTCCGTTACTGTCACCACCCCCAGGTCCGTATCTCCCCGGCTGAGCCAGTTCAGCTGGTCCACTACGAACATTTCATGGGGCCGGAGGGTGATCCCCGGGAACCGTCGGTGGAACTGGGGATAGGTGGCTACCAGCATGTCGATGCCCCGTTCCCGGGAAAAGGTCAGCCGGAGATCTCCCAGGCTGCTCTGGGCCATGTCGTGGATGATGTTGTAGGCTTCCCGTTTTTCCCGGAGCATGTTCCGGCCATATTCCAGATACACCTGGCCGGCACTGGTGGGGGTCAGGTCATGTTTGTGCCGGACGAACAGTTTGATCCCCAGCTGCTGTTCCAGCTTCAGCAGCTGCTGGTTCAGGGCGGACTGGGTAATGAACAGATGCTCGGCGGCTTTGGTGATGCTGCCGGTTTCCGCAATCTTCACGATGTATTCGATCTGTTTCAGATCCATCGGGCACACCTCACTTAGAAAAACTTATTTTATAACTAAAAATAAACAATTTGATTTATAGTAACATGAAAATTACAATAAAGTCAAACATTGAATCCGGACGCTATTCACAATAGACTGAAAACGCGCAATTTCAGGGAAGCTGTCGGATTGGATCGTCAAGGGCCTGTGACATTGTTGGATACTGTTGGTTATGATCAAGGAGGAGCAAATCAATGACACCCGTAATTACCAAAATGGAAGTTTACCCGGTTGCCGGCAGGGACAGCATGCTGCTGAACCTGAGCGGCGGGCACGCCCCCTATTTCACCCGGAACATTGTAATCCTTACGGATTCTGAAGGAAACACCGGGGTGGGGGAAGTCCCCGGAGGCCCCAAGATCACCAATGCCCTGGAAGAGGTGAAGGACATTGTGGTGGGGACCAAAATTTCTGATTACCGGAACACCCTGCTGGCGGTGAAAGCCCATCTGGACAAGAACGGCGA
The DNA here is from genome assembly GCF_009696675.1 of Acidaminococcus fermentans. Lineage (GTDB taxonomy): Bacteria > Bacillota > Negativicutes > Acidaminococcales > Acidaminococcaceae > Acidaminococcus. Next base: position 13,282 of record NZ_VULN01000012.1, read on the forward strand.
AGAAGATGTCCGTGGGAACCAGACCTTCGATCTGCGGACCGGGGTCCATGTAATGACCGCCATCGAAGCCCCCTGCCTGGACCTGTTGGGGAAATTCCTGGACATGCCGGTATGCCGGCTGCTGGGCAACGGGCAGCAGCGGGATTTCGTCCGGTTCCTGGGGTACCTGTTCTTTGTAGGGGACCGGAACAAAACGGATCTGCCCTACGACCATGAAGAAGATTCCGACTGTGAATGGTACCGGCTGCGGAACGAAGAAGCCCTGGATGCGGACAGCGTAGTGGCTCTGTGCCGGGCTGCCAAGGAAAAATACGGGTTCAAGGACTTCAAGCTGAAAGGCGGCGTGCTGCCCGGTGACGAAGAAATGAAAGTCATCAAGGCCATGAAGAAAGCCTTCCCGGATGCCCGGATGGACCTGGATCCCAACGGAGCCTGGCTGCTGGAAGATGCTGTGAAGTATGTGTCCGACATGCACGGCATCCTGACCTATTGTGAAGATCCCTGCGGTGCCGAAGGAGTATATTCCGGACGGGAAATCATGAGCGAATTCCGCCGGCGCACCGGCTTCCCCACCGCCACCAACATGATCGCCACCGATTGGCGGCAGGTGGGTCACTCCCTGGAAAGCCAGGCAGTGGACATTATCCTGGCTGATCCCCATTTCTGGACCATGAACGGGTCCGTACGGGTGGCGCAGATGTGCCATGAATTCGGCTACACCTGGGGCAGCCATTCCAACAACCACTTTGACATCTCCCTGGCCATGTGCGTCCAGGTGGGGGCTGCGGTGCCGGGCTTCTACAATGCCCTGGATACGCACTGGATCTGGCAGGAAGGCCGGGAACGGCTGACCAAGGAACCCATGCAGATCGTGGACGGCGGCATTAAAGTGCCGGACAAACCGGGTCTGGGTGTGGAAGTGGACCGGGAACAGGTGATGAAGGCTCACGAGCTGTACAAGAAACACTGCCTGGGTGTCCGGAACGATGCCATCACCATGCAGTACCTGATCCCCGGCTGGAAATTCGATGCAAAATCTCCCTGCCTGGTACGGTAAGGACAGGGTTCACGAATCGGAGGAATAGAAAATGGCAGAATCCACACGGATGGTCCTGGGCTTGGGCCTGGGCATCCTGGTCATGATAATCTTAGTCGCTAAAACAAAAGTCCACAGCTTCATCGCCATGCTGATCGCCGCCTTGATCACCGGGATCATCGGAGGCATGCCCATTCTTACCGTGAAGGTGGCGGGCAAAACCACTGTGGGCGTGATCAACGCCATCAGCACCGGCTTCGGCAACACCCTGTCCAGCACCGGCATCATCATCGGCCTGGGGGTCATGATGGGGGCCATCCTGGAAAAATCCGGGGCTGCGGAAAAACTGGCCATCAGCTTCATCAAACTGGTGGGGAAGGGCAATGAAGAATGGGCCCTGGGGGTCACCGGCTGGGTGGTTTCCATCCCGGTTTTTGCTGACTCCGCTGTGGTGATGCTCTGCCCCCTGTGCAAAGCCATCTCCAAGGTAACCGGCAAATCCGTCATCGGCCTGGGGCTGTCCCTGGCCTGCGGGCTCCAGCTGACTCACGTGCTGGTGCCTCCTACCCCCGGCCCTCTGACCGCAGCCGGGATGCTGGGCATCGATGTGGGGCAGATGATCGCCGGGGGTGCCATCCTCAGTATCCCCATGCTGCTGGTGATCGTCCCCTACTGCAAATGGATCGGCAAGAAGATTTACCAGGTGGTCAATACAGATGATGAATACGTCCGTCCTCAGCAGGGCGAACAGGTGAAACTGGCTTCCACGGAACTTCTGGATCAGTTCCTGAACCGGACGGATCTGCCCGGGCTGGCCATTTCCGCGGCGCCCATTGTGGTTCCTCTGATCATGATCCTGACCAAGACGGTGCTGGATCTGATGGGAGCGGACAAGAGTGCCGGGTACTACTACTTTGTGGCTCTCTTTGGCAGCCCCATTGTGGCCCTGATGATCGGGACCCTGATCGCCATTTATGGCCTGGTGCCCAACCGGGATAGCAAAGAAGTGCTGAAGATGATGGATGACGGCATCAAAGACACCGGCATCATCATGCTGATCACCGGTGTGGGCGGTTCCCTGGGGTATGTGGTACGGGCTTCCGGCATCGGCAATGTGCTGGGCCAGATGGTTGTGACCTGGCCGGTGCCTGCGGTGCTGATTCCCTTCTGCATCGCCGCTCTCATGCGGATCTGCCTGGGGTCCGCTACGGTGGCCATCGTAACTTCCGCCTCCCTGACCATGCCTTTGATGAGCCAGCTGACCATCAGCCCGCTGCTCATGGCTCTGTCCTGCTGCGTGGGTGCCATTTCCTTCGGGTACTTCACCGACTCCGGGTTCTGGGTCTGGAACGGCATGTTCGGTGTCAGCGACCTGAAAGAACAGCTCCAGTGCAAAACCGCTGTGTCCATGATCATGGCCGGCGTCGGTCTCCTGGAACTGCTGGTGGCCCAGTATTTCATTTGATAAGCGGTTAAGTCTGGAGTCTGGAGCCGCTGGATAAAATTTGCAGGCAAATTTTTCTGAAGCTGGAAAGACTGGAAGGTTTTTATCCTCAGAAGGAACTGGCAGACAGTTCCTTTCCAGGGTCTTCCGACTTCTGACTCCAGACTGCTCAACCGGAGCTGCCAAAGGCAGCTCCTCTGGGAAAGCCAGAGATCCTTCCCTGGTTTTCCCAGAGGAATCTTCCCTGTTGAAATCTCATGACCTTGCAAGAATGTATAGGAGGGGTAAGCATGTATAAAATCCTGGTGCCCAAGGCCCTGAAACCGGTGGCCCGTGAGTTCCTGACCAAAAAAGGGTATGAACTGGTAAGCCCGGAAGCAACGGACGAAGCCACCCTGGCCAAAGCCATTGCCGATGTGGATGGGGTCATCGCCCGGACGGAAAAATACACCAAGACTGTGGTGGATGCCGGGAAGAACCTGAAGATCATCGCCCGGTACGGCATTGGTTACGAAAACATCGATCTGGAGGCCTGTGACGCCAAAAATGTCACGGTGACCCTGGCCCGGGGCTGCAACACCTATTCGGTGGCGGAACATGCCATTTCTCTGATGCTGGCCTGCTTCCGGCAGATCCCCCAGTTCAATACGGAAATCCGGAAGGGCAACTGGAAGAGCCGGGATGCCATCGAGACCCACGAAGCCCGGTACAAGACCTTCGGCAGCATCGGCATTGGGCCCATCGGCCTGGAAGCCGTGAAGATCGCCCATTTCGGATTCCAGATGCGGACCCTGGTGTACGACAAGTTCGTGGACCGGAGCCAGTTCCCGGACTGGGTGGAATTCGTGGATACCCTGGATGAACTGATGGAACAGGCGGATGTGGTTTCTCCCCACCTGCCTCTCAACAAAGGGACCTTCCACATCATCGACGAGGAAGCCATTTCCCACATGAAGCCCACGGCGGTGCTGCTGAACGTATCCCGGGGTGCCATCTGGGATGAAAAAGCCGTGTACAAGGCCCTGAAGGAAGGCCGGATCGCAGCGGCGGGAGCGGATGTGTTCGAAACGGAACCACCTGCTCCGGACATGCCCCTGTTCAGCCTGCCCAACTACATCGGATGCCCCCACACGGCGGCTCTGACGGAAGAGGCGGTGGATGCGGTGGCCATGAACTGCGCCCAGGCCATTGACGACCTGCTGAACGGCCGGGAACCCAAATTTATCATCAACCATCCGAAAAAAGACTGAGTGAGACTGCAGGAAGGCTGCAGCCCGTATATGGGAGGATCGACAATGAGCAAAGAAATCACCATCAACATCAATGACAAACTGTGCAAGCAGTGCGGCATCTGCTCTGCCCTGTGCCCCAAACAGGTGCTGGAACAAAGCTACGGCAGCTATCCCAAGGTGGCTCACCCGGATGCCTGCATCGGCTGCAAGCTGTGCGAACTGCGCTGCCCTGATTTTGCAATTGAAGTGGAGGTCAAATAATGGCTAAGGTAGAAAAGAAATTCATGGAAGGCAATGAAGCAATGACCGCTGGGGCCATTGCCGCCGGCGCCCGTTTCTTCGCGGGCTATCCCATTTCCCCCAGTTCCGAAGTGGCCAAAGCCGCTGCCAAGGAACTGCCCCGTCATGGCGGGATCTACATTCAGATGGAAGATGAACTGAGCTCCATGGCAGCCCTCCTGGGAGCTTCCCTGGCCGGGAAAAAGGCCTTCACCGCCACCAGCGGCCCGGGCTTCTCCCTGATGCAGGAAAACCTGGGTCTGGGGATCATGTCCGAACTGCCCTGCGTCCTCTACAATGTGCAGCGCAGCGGCCCCTCCACCGGGGCTGCCACCAAACCGGCCCAGGGAGACCTGATGCAGGCCAAGTACGGCACCCACGGGGACCACAGCATCATCGCCCTCAGCCCCTCTTCCGTACAGGACTGCTATGACCTGTCCATCACCGCTTTCAACCTGGCGGAAAAATACCGGACTCCGGTGATCTTCCTGGCGGACGAAGTGGTGGGACACCTGCGGGAAACCCTGACCATCCGGGAACCGGAACCGGACGAAATCATCAACCGGAAGGCTCCTGCCACCAAGAAACAGTCTGAATTCCGTCCCTATGACTACAGCGGCACGGAAGTGGCTCCCATGGTGGCTGTGGGGGATCGGGACCTGCTCATGCGGACCACCGGCTCCACCCATGACGAAAAAGGGGAATTCTGCCCCTCTCCGGAAAACATCGACCGGGTGACCCATTACCTGGTGGACAAGATTGAAAAACATGTGGACGACATCACCATCACCCGGAAATACCAGATGGACGATGCGGATGTGGTCCTGATCTCCTTTGGCTGCTCCGTCCGCAGCTCCCTGAGCGCCATTGAAATCCTGCGGAAAAAAGGCGTGAAAGCCGGTCTCCTGCAGCTGGTCACCGTATGGCCCATGCCGGAAAAAGAAATCCGGGCTGCTCTCCAGCAGGCCAAAACCGTGATCGTGCCGGAACTGAACCTGGGTCAATTGGCCGGGGAAGTCCGGAAATACAACGACTATGGCTGCAAAGTGCTCCAGGCCAACCGGACCGACGGGATCCTGATTACCCCCCAGCAGATCGTGGATGTTTATGAGGAGAGTGAAAAATAATGAAATCTTACAAGGACTATATGCTGTTTGACAAACTGCCTCAAACCTGGTGCGCCGGGTGCAGCCACGGAATCGTGCTCCAGTCCATTGCCGCCGTGATGGCGGAACTGGAAGTGGACAAGCATGACATGGCTCTGGTCAGCGGCATCGGCTGCTTCGGCCGGGTGGATGACTATCTGGACATCAACTGCATGCACGTGACCCACGGCCGGGCTCTGGCCGCCGCCACCGGTGTGGCCCTGGGGAATCCGGACCTCCACGTGCTGGTAACCATGGGGGATGGGGACGGCACCACCATCGGGGGCAACCACCTGATCCATGCGGCCCGCCGGAACATCAACGTGACGGCCATCATCTCCAACAACTACAACTATGGCCAGACCGGGGGCCAGTACTCCGGCACCACCCCTACCCACAGCATTACCCAGACCTCTCCTTACGGCCACATTGAACAGAACTTCGATGTATGCAAGCTGGCCATTGCCGCCGGAGCCTCCTATGTGGGCCGGGCCACGGCCTACAACCCGGTGATGCTCCGGAAGCTGATCAAGGAAGGGATGCAGGTGAAAGGGTTCTCCCTGATCGAAGTGATGAGCGCCTGCCCCACCCACTACGGGAAATTCAACAAACTGGGAGCAGCTGCCCACATGATGCAGCTGATGAACGAACAGAGCGTAACTGTGGCCCAGGCAGCCAAAATGAGCGAAGAAGAGCTCAAGGGCAAGATTGTGGTAGGGTGCATGAAGAACGCACCTCGGGAAGACTACTACACCAGTTACAAAAAGATCATCGATGCCAACAGAATTGAGGGATAACCATGAAAAAAGAAATCGTATTGTCTGGGGTCGGCGGCCAGGGCGTAGTTTCCGTTGGGGAAGTCATGGGCCTTGCCTCCCTGAATGAAGAGAACATCAACGCCACCATGAGTGCCTCCTACGGGGCGGAAGCCCGGGGGACCTTCACCAAAACCGACGTGGTCTTAAGCGACGGACTGGTGGGCTATCCCAACGTGGCGGTGCCGGATCTGATCCTGTGCCTGGCCCAGGTGGCCTATGACCGGTATGTGGACAAATTCACCGCTGATACCCTGGTGTTCTATGATTCTGACGAAGTGACCCCTAAGGAAGGGGCCAAAGGCACTGCCATCGGCTATCCCTTCCGGAAACTGGCGGTGGAACTGGGCAGCATCCAGAGTGCCAACTTCATCGCCCTGGGGGCCATGATGAAAAAGACCGGCCTTTTGAAGCCGGAAAGCGTGGAACAGGGCATTGCTAAACGGTTCGCCGGCAAGCAGAAAGTCATCGACAGCAACCGGAAAGCTTTTGAAAAAGGGCTGACCCTGGAATAAGAACGTACCAACCAACGAATTGAGGTAGAATCCATGAGCGGAAATGAACTGAAATACAAGGACAACCGCAGCGGAATCATGGTCAACGGAGTGGGCCGCAGCGGCAACCGGGCCCTTCTGTACAGCATGGGACTGGAAGAGGATGACTTCCGGAAACCCATCATCGGGATCGCCAATTCCTTCAGTGAACTGGTGCCCGGCCATATCCACCTGCGGGAGCTGGCACGGGATGTAAGCGACGGTATCCTGGAAGCGGGCGGCATCCCCCGGGAATTTGACACCATCGCCCTGTGCGACGGTCTGTGCCAGGGCCACAGCGGCATGCGCTATTCCCTGCCCAGCCGGGAAATCATCGCAGACTCTGTAGAGGCTGTGGTGGAAGGGAACCAGCTGGATGCGGTAGTAATGCTGGCCTCCTGCGACAAAATCGTCCCCGGGATGATCCTGGCTGCAGCCCGGATGAAGATCCCCGCCATCATCGTTACCGGCGGCCCCATGCTGGCCGGCAACTGCGACGGGTACACCAACATCTGCCTGAGCAACCTGCGGGAATTCGTGGGCCAGTATCAGGTGGGCAAAATGAGCTATGAAGAACTGCGGAAGATGGAAATGGCTTCCCTGCCTACTGTGGGCTCCTGCTCCATGATGGGCACCGCCAACACCATGAGCTGCCTGGCGGAAGTGCTGGGGCTGACCCTGCCCCGGATGGGCACCTCTCCGGCGGTTTCTTCCGAAAAACGGAGACTGGCCCGGGCCAGCGGCAAACGGATCGTGGCCATGGTGAAGGAAGGCATCACCACCCAGGATATCCTGACCCGTACCGCCCTTTTGGATGCGGTAAAGGCCGTTATGGCCATGGGAGCTTCCACCAACTCGGTACTGCATCTGATGGCCATTGCCCATGAAGCCCATGTGGACCTGACCCTGGAAGATTTCGACCGGATCAGCCGGGAAGTCCCCTATCTGTGCAATCTGCGGCCTTCCGGCCAGTATGCAGTGGACGTGCTCCACGCCAACGGCGGGGTGCCGGCGGTGCTGAAGGCCATCGAAGACAAGCTGGATGACCATATCACTGTCACCGGCCACACCCTGAAGGAAAACATCGCCGCCCAGCCTCTGGTGGAAAATGACGTGATCTTCCCCCGGAGCAAGCCCAAGAACAAAGAAGGGGGCATTGCCATCCTGCGGGGGAACCTGGCTCCTGACGGAGCCGTGGTGAAGGCCAGCGGGGTGAAACCCAACATGCATGTATTCACCGGGACTGCCCGGGTGTTCGACAGCATGGAAGATTCCATGAAAGCCATCGAAGCCGGGGAAATCAAACCGGGTACGGTGATCGTCCTCCGGTATGAAGGGCCCAAAGGGGGTCCGGGCATGCGGGAAATGTTCCTGGTCACCGCCCTCCTGGTGGGCCGGGGCATGGACGAAAGCACGGCTCTTGTGACCGACGGGCGCTTCTCCGGATCCACCCGGGGGCCATGTATCGGCCACGTTTCTCCGGAAGCTGCTGCCGGCGGCCCCATTGGCCTGATCCAGGACGGGGATGTGATCCATATCGACATCCCCAACCGGAGCCTGACCATGGATGTATCCGACGAAGAACTGGCGGAACGGAAGAAACATTTCAAACCGGTGGTGAAGGCCACTTCCCCCATGCTGAAAAAATATGCAGCTTTGGTATCTTCTGCTGACAAAGGGGCTGTCCTTCAGGTAAAATAGAAAGAAAACGGGGGGCGTTCCCATAACAGCGTCTCCCACTTTACAGGAGGCAGAATCCATGGCAGAGAAAATCACCTACAAGCTGAAGCATGTGGGCATCAACTGTGAAAACGAAAAAGAGGCCAAACAGCTGGTATCCCTCTTATGCAGCCTGTTTGACCTGGAGCCAGGCAACGAAAATGACACGCACATCTTCGTTGACGGCATGTTCGAAGTGATGAAGGACAGCACCCGGGGGAAATGCGGGCACATCGCCCTCCAGACTCCCGATGTGGAACTGGCCATGACGGACCTGGCCAGGAAAGGGATTTCCTTCAAGGAGGAAACCATCCGCCGGGATGCTGACGGAAAGGTCATCTTCGTCTATCTGGACGGGGATATCGGAGGCTTTTCCTTCCATCTCACCAAATAAAAAGCGTGAACGACCATCCCTCAATGGTAAGAAACCAACCCCTCTGATGAATGACGCCGGAGCCCCTTTGCCAACGGGGACTCCGGCGTTTCGTGGTATCATTATGAGTGAAGAGTGAAGAGTGAAGAGTGAAGAGTGAAGAGCGAAGAGCTGGGAGGAAGACTATGCTGGAAAAATATGGGAACAAGGTGATGACGGCGGCGGAAGCGGCCAAGGCGGTAAAAAGCGGGGACTGGGTGGACTTCGGCTTCGGGAACGGGTTCCCGGAACTGATGGATGAAGCCCTGGCTGCCCGGAAGGACGAACTGACGGATGTGAAGATCCGGGGCGGGCTGGTGTACCGTCCCATTATCCACACCATCGACTGCGACCCGGAAATGAAGCATTTCCAGTACTACAGCTGGCATCTGGGAGCCTATGAACGGAAGATGTTCACCGCCCGGCGGCTCCATTTCGTCCCCATGCTGCTGCGGCTGCTGCCGGAAATGTACCGGGACTATCTGAAAGTGGACGTGGCGGTAGTGCCCGTGTCCCGTCCCGATGCCAACGGGTACTGCGGCCTGGGCCTGGCCAGCTACTGCTGGAAGACCATCATGAAGAAGGCCCGGACCGTGATCTTTGAAATCAATGAACACATGCCCACCCTCCAGGGGGTGGACGGGTCCCACCGGGTGTCCCTGGATGATGCGGACATCATTGTGGAAGGGGAACATGCCCCTCTGTGCACTTCCGGCTACCGGACTCCTTCGGAAGCGGATCTCCAGATCGCCCGGAACGTGGTGGCGGAGATCCCCAACGGGGCCACCCTGAGCCTGGGGGTGGGGACCATTCCCTTTACCATTGCCCAGATCCTGGCCCAGTCCGACCGGGAAGACCTGGGGTGCCACACCGGCACCATCAGCGACGCCTTCCTGGCCCTGTACAAGGCCGGGAAGCTGACCAACGCCCGGAAAGAGGAAAAGACCGGCCTGGCCTCCTGGAACCTGGCCAGCGGCTCCCAGGAACTGTATGACTGGCTCCAGGAAAAACCGGAGCTGTTCTATCCGGCGGAAGTGGACTACATCCACAATCCCCGGGTGATGGAGAAGATCTCCAATTACATCAGCATCAACGGCGGGGTCCAGCTGGATCTTATGGGTCAGGAAAATGCGGAATCCATCGGCACCCGGCAGCTGTCCGGGGTAGGAGGCCAGCTGGACTTCCTGGAAGGGGCCTTCCTGTCCCATGGGGGCGCCGGCTACATCTGCATCGAATCCTCCCGGGTGGACAAGAAAGGGGTCCGTCATTCCAACATCGTCCCGGCCATTGCCGCCGGAAGCTCCATTGCCGGCTGCCGGGCCCTGATCCAGAACGTGGCCACGGAATTCGGGGTGGCTCATCTCACCGGCCTCTCCCTGAAAGAACGGGCCCAGGCCATGATCGCCGTAGCCCATCCGGATTTCCGGGAAGAACTCCAGGAGTATGCGGACAAGACGTTTTGCTGATCGGCTGCTGCCAGGGCCGCAGCCGGGTCGCAGGTCTCGAGACCCGCGGCCTCCAAAAGGGGGCTGTTGCTTATGCAACAGCCCCCTTTTTTTCTCTTAATATATTTAATGAATCATCTAAAAACAATGAATTTGATTTATACTTCCCCGGACCGTACAATAAAGGTATCAGAAAAATCTGTGCGGATGGGCTTCGGGCTTTGCCTGAGGTTGAAGGAGGTTGGATGTTATGAAAATCACCACCAGAGGCGGGGTCGTTTCCCAACTGCTGGAAAATGTACTCTTGCCCCGGATGTTCCGGGCCCGGCAGACCTTTCCCCGGCCGGTGCTGACCCCGGAGGAGATTCCCGGGGCGGTCCGGAGTGAAATGAGCCGGGAACCTTTTGTGAGCAAGCTGAAACCGGGGATGTCCGTGGCCATTACTGCCGGGAGCCGGGGCATTGCCAATGTGGCCCTGATCACCCGGTCCATTGTGGAATTCTGCAAAGAACGGGGCACCCGCCCCTTCATCGTCCCGGCCATGGGGAGCCATGGCGGGGCCACGGCGGAAGGCCAGCTGGAAATCCTGGCCGGCTACGGGATCACCGAAGAAGCCATGGGCTGTGAGATCCGCAGCAGCATGGAAACGGTGTACCTGGGCATGAGCGGTTCCGGCCGGCCGGTGTACATGGACAAGAACGCCTATGAGGCGGACGGCATCATCCTCTCCTGCCGGCTGAAGCCGCACAATGCTTTCCGGGGGAAGGTGGAAAGCGGTCCCTGCAAAATGATGGCGGTGGGCCTGGGGAAACAGAAAGGGGCGGAAAACGTTCACGCCGACGGTATGGGAAAGATTGCGGAACACATCCCTTCCATGGCCAAAGTGTTCCTGGAAAAAGCCCCCATCCTGTTTGCCATCCCCTCCATTGAAAACGCCTACGACGAAACCTGCAAAATCGTGGCCATCGATACCCCGCACATGATCGAGGAAGAGGCGGAGTGGCTGAAATTCGCCTTTGCCAACATGCCCTCCCTGCTGGTGAAGGAAGCGGATGTGCTGGTGGTGGATGAAATCGGGAAGAACTATTCCGGCACCGGGGTGGACCCCAACATTGCCGGGACCTTCTCCACCGAATACGCCCACGGAGGCCTGAAGGTCCAGCGGACCTGCTTCCTGGACCTGTCGGAAGCCTCCCACGGGAACGCCCTGGGCATCGGCCTGGCCAACTGCATCACCGCCCGGCTGTTCAACAAGATCGACATGGATGCCATGTATCCCAACATCGTCACCAACACGGTGTTCAAATCCGGGATGATTCCCTTTGTGGTGCCCACGGACAAGGAAGCCATCCAGCTGTGCATCCGTACCACCAACGGGGTGGACCGGGACCCGGCCAAAGTCCGGGTGGTCCGGATCCCCAATACTTCCCACATCGGCACCGTGATGCTCAGCGAAAGCTATTATGAAGCCGTAAAGGCCGGGCAGTACCCTCATCTGGAAGCCCTGGATGAACCGGAAGCCCTGGAATTCGATGCAGCAGGGACCCTGCTGACAAAAATCTGAGAAAGGAAGAAATCCTATGACTGCACCTCTTGTAATCAAGGTCAAGGACAAGGACAATGTGGCCATTGCCGTCCATGACCTGCCGGTGGGCACGGAAGTACTGCCGGGAGTGGTTTCCCTCCAGCCCATTCCCCAGGCCCACAAAATCGCCCTGGAGGATATTCCCAAAGGGGGAGAGATCATCCGCTACGGGGTGGTCCTGGGCTATGCCAAGGACGCCATCCCCAAGGGCAGTTGGATCAACGAACACATGCTGGACCTGCCGGAAAGTCCGGCCCTCCATGATCTGCCCTATGCCACCCACATCGTTCCGCCGGAAGAACTGCCGGATCCGGTCCAGACCACCTGGTGGGGCTACCGGAACAAAAAGGGTCCGGCAGGCACCCGGAACCTGCTGGGGGTGGTGACCACCGTCCAGTGTGCCGCCGGGGTGGTGAATGTGGCAGTGGACCGGATCCGCCGGGAACTGCTGCCCAAGTATCCCCATGTGGATGATGTGGTGGCGGTGAACCATCCCTATGGCTGCGGGGTGGCCATCAACGCTCCCATGGCCAAGATCCCCATCCGAGCGGTCCGGAACCTGATCCGGCACCCCAATTTCGGCGGGGAAATCATGCTCATCGGCCTGGGTTGTGAAAAGCTCACCTATGACCGGCTGCTGGAACCGGAAGAAATCAATCCGGACAACTGCCTGACCCTCCAGGACTGCCACGGCCATGACGCCATGATGCAGGCCATCCTGGACATGGCGGAAAAGAAGCTCCAAAGACTGGAGCAGCGCCGGCGGGAAGAACTGCCTCTCAGTGAATTGGTGGTGGGGCTCCAGTGCGGCGGCTCCGATGCCTTTTCCGGGCTCACCGCCAATCCCAGTGCCGGTTACGCGGCGGACATGCTGGTAAAAGGCGGCGCCACGGTGATGTTCAGTGAAGTGACGGAAGTCCGGGACGGGGTGCCCATGCTGGCGGCCCGGTGCGTGAACCGGGAAGTCCGGGACAAACTGGCGGCGGAAATGAAATGGTACGACGACTACCTGGCTGATGGGGGTGTGGACCGGGATGCCAACCCCACTCCGGGGAACAAAAAGGGCGGCCTGGCCAATATTGTGGAAAAGGCCATGGGGTCCATTGCCAAAAGCGGCACCAGTCCCATTGTGGAAGTGTTGTCCCCGGCGGAAAAACCCACCAAACACGGGCTGATCTATGCAGCCACTCCTGCCAGCGACATTGTGTGCGGCCCCAGCCAGCTGGCTTCGGGGATCGGGCTCCAGGTGTTCATGACCGGACGGGGCACCCCCTACGGCCTGGCCATTGCCCCGGTGATCAAGGTGTGCAGCCGGAACGAAATGAAGGACAACTGGTTCGACATGATCGATATTTCTGCCGGTGGGGTGGCCACCGGGGAAGCCACCATCCCGGAAGTGGGCACGGAGATCTTCCGGTTCATCCTGGATGTGGCCAGCGGAAAGAAGAAGCCCTACAGCGATCAGTACGGCTTCCACAACGATCTGTGCATCTTCAATCCGGCACCGATTACGTGATATAATGAGGGTGTTGCCTTTGGGCAACACCCTTTGTCAATGGCCATTGACCATTGACCGCTGACCATTGACAGTTTTTACGGAGTTATCACAAGTTATGGAAAATCTTATCCTGGGGGCTTTTTGCCTCGTGCTTTTTTTGTTTATTTTTACGGGACTGCCCCTTTTGGGGGCGCTGTTTGTAGGGTTCCTGCTGTTTTTCGGTTATGGACTGTACCGGGGGCACTCTTTCGGGGCCGTGCTGAAAATGGCCTGGGAGGGAGTCCTGTCAGTGAAGACCATTTTCCTGGTGTTCATCCTCATTGGCATGCTGACGGCGGCCTGGCGGGCTTCCGGCACCATCGGCTACATCATTGCCCTGGCGGTCCGGTTCATCCGGCCTTCCGTGTTCCTGCTGCTTACCTTCTGGCTGAACTGCGCCGTATCCTTCCTGCTGGGGACGTCCTTTGGCACGGCGGCCACCATGGGGGTGATTACCCTGTCCATCGGGGAGACCCTGGGGATCTCTCCTTTTTACAGCGGGGGCGCCATTTTGTCCGGCACCTATTTCGGAGACCGGATGTCTCCGGTTTCCACCAGTGCCCTTCTGGTCAGCGTGCTTACAGGAACGGACATCTACAAAAACATCGGGAACATGGCCCGGTTTGCCCTGGTCCCCTTTGCCCTGGCCAGCCTGTTCTATCTGGGGCTGGGCCTGTGGCTGCCGGGTATGGGCCAGGTGGGCGCCATGGTCAGCGGTCTGTATGACATTTACCATTTCACTCCCTGGCTGGTACTGCCGGCGGTGAGCATCCTGGTGCTGAGCTTCTTCCGGGTGTCCGTGAAGAAGAACATGGCCGTAAGCATCTTCCTTGCCCTGCTCCTGTGCCATTTTGTCCAGGGCTGGCCCTGGGCCTATCTGGTCCGGATCCTGGCCACCGGCTATCATCTGTCAGACCCGGAATACGCAGGGATGCTCAGCGGCGGGGGCATCACCTCCATGGTCCGGGTGGCCTCCATTGTGTGTCTGTCCGCTTCTTTCGGAGGCATCTTCAAGGGCACCGGGCTGCTGAAAGGCATCGAGGGACTGTTCCAGCAGCTGAAGGAGAAGGCGGGGACCTATCCGGCCATCATCCTGGCCGCCCTGTTTACCGGCATGGTGTCCTGCAACCAGACCCTGAGCATCGTGCTCACCCACCAGCTGTGCAGTCCCTTTGTGAAGGACCGGGAACAGCTGGCCCTGGACCTGGAGAACACGGCGGTGGTGATTTCTCCTCTGATTCCCTGGTCCATTGCCTGCGCCACCATCCTGGACACCACCGGAGCCCCTCACAGCTCCGTGGTCCTGGGAGTGTATCTGATTCTGCTTCCGGTGTGGGGATTGATAAAAAGCCGTTCTGCCGCTTGAAGGGGCAGAACGGCTTTAAGGGGCGCTGCTCAGTAGCGCCCCTTTTTCCTGCACTCTTCACAATATCCGTACAGCTCCAGATAATGGCCCACGATTTCGAACCGGGTCTTTTGGGCCAGTTCTTCTTCGAAGCCGTGGAGGGGGCAGCCGTCGATGTTCACCACTTTGTGGCAGCCCAGGCAGATCAGGTGGTGGGTGTGGCTGAGGGTGTACAGCAGGAACCCGTATTTCCGGCTTTGGGGCAGCAGGACCTTTTCCGTCAGCTTCTTTTCCGTGAAGCTTTCCAGGATCCGGTACACGGTGGAAAAATTCAGGCTGGCTCCGGCCTGGAGGAGTTTTTCATAAATATCGTCGGCACTGAGGACTTCCCGCTGTTCCAGGAGCAGTTCCAGCACCTGGCACCGGGCTTGGGTGCATTTCAGGCCGGCCCGGCGGATCAGCTGCCGGGCGTCCAGGGGAGATCCGTTCTTATCCATGGCGCACCTGCCGTTTCTGGCGCCGGGTCTGGAAACAGAGGACCAGCAGAAGGAGCAGGACGGACACAATGGCCGTGATTCCCCCTGGGGCGGCTCCGATGTAATAGGAGGCAAAGAGACCGGCCATAACGTCCAGGAAGCTGAAGAGTACCGCCAGGGCCATGGTTCTCTTGAATCCCTGACGGAGCTGGAGGGCGGTGGCCACCGGCAGGGCGATCAGGGAGCTGATCACCAGGATCCCCACGATCCGGATGGACACGGAAATGGTGGCAGCCACCAGAAGGGAGAACACATAGTTGATGGCCCGGTCCTTCACGCCCAGGATCCGGGCGCCGTCCTCATCAAAGGAAAGGAGCACCAGCTGGGGGAACAGGCTGAAAATGGCCAGGAGGGACACCACGGTCAGGATGGCCACGGTGGTCACTTCTCCCTGGGTTACGGTCAGGATGCTGCCGAACAGGAAGGAATCCACATTGGCGTGGACCAGGCCGGAGCTGATGATGGTAATGGCGATGCCCACGGACAGGGACAGGACGATCACCAGGGTCAGTTCTGCATACCGGCGGAATTTTTCCCGGAGCACTTCGATCAGCAGGCCGAAGAAGGAAGTGACACAGAAGGCGCTGATAATGGGGTTGGCATGGAACAGGAGACCGGTGGCCACCCCTGCCAGGGACGCATGACTCAGGGCGTCTCCGATCATGGAGTACCGGCGGAGCACCAGGAAGGTGCCGATCAGGGGACAGATAAGGGAAATCAGCAGGGACACCGCCAGGGCGTTCCGCATAAAGGCGTAATCAAACATGGGCGCAGTCACCTCCGTTTTCTGCCAGGTATTCCCGGATGTATTCCTGGGGGGTGCAGAAATGCCCCTGGCCCCGGACCACATGGAAGAAGCTGGAGGCGTTGTGGGCGGCATACCGCAGGTTGTGCTCTACAGTGATCACCGTGATCCCCCGTTCTTCGTTGAGATGATGGATCAGGGGATACAGGTCATCCTGGCTTTTCAGATCCATGCCGGTGGAAGGTTCATCGAAAATCATCAGATCCGGCTTTCCCAAAAGGGCTTTGGCAATCATCACCTTCTGGTACTGACCGCCGGAGAGGGCACCGATGAGATGATCCTGGAGAGAAGAGATGTGCATCCGGTCCAGGGCCCGGTCCACCGCATTCCGGTCTTTGATCTGGAGGACTTTCCGGGTATAGTCCAGGACTTCCCGGACAGTAATGGGAAACTGCTTGTTGATCATGTCCGTAGGCTGGGGCACATAGGCGGGCCGGCGGAAGGTGCAGGAGATGGTGCCGCTGCTGGGAGACAGGAGCCCCAGGATCAGCTTTACCAGGGTGCTTTTGCCGCTGCCGTTTTCTCCTACAATGGCCACATAGTCCCCGTCATGGATTTCCATGGACAGGTCATGGAGCAGATAGGGTCCCTGCTCATAAGCAAAGGACAGATGGGATATTTGAAGCATGGTACGACCTCTTTCCAGTATAATGGCGCAAATGCAAATCATTTGCGTTTATTGACGGACGATACTCTATATGATATGATATCTTTCGCGAAAATGCAAATGGTTTGCATTTCCCCACGATTTTGCTTTAGCCATTACAGGGCTATGCAAAAGGAAAGGAAACAATCAATGAAACGGATTTTATTTTTGCTGCTGGCGGGGGCTTTGGTGCTGCTGGCGGGATGCGGGGGAAAGACGGCCCCGGAAAAGACGAAAGAGGGGAAACTGCCGGTGGTGGCCAGTTTCTATGCCATGAAGGAAATGACGGAAGCCATCGGAGGGGACAAGGTGGCGGTGACCACCCTGATCCCGGAAGGGACGGAGCCCCATGAATTCCAGCCCACCACCAAAAGCATGAAGGACCTGAGCCGGGCCCGGGTCCTGGTGATCCAGGGACTGGGTATGGAACCCTGGGCGGAAGAAATGGTGAAGGCGGCGGAAAACCGGGACCTGGTCCAGGTGGTGGCGGCCCGGGAAGTGACTCCCATTGCCAATGAGGATGCCGAGGAAGCCAGGGAACACGGCCAGTATGATCCCCATGCCTGGCTGAGCCCTGCCTGTGCTCAGGTGGAAGCGGCGGCCATTGTCCGGGGCCTGTCCCAGGCGGATCCGGTCAACGCCGGCTATTACCAGGCAAACGGAGAAAAGTTCATCGGCCGTCTCCGGCAGCTGGAAGCTGCCTACAAAGGGAAATTCCAGGATCTCCCCCGGAAGGAATTCGTCACCGGTCATGCAGCCTTTGCCTATCTGTGCCGGGATTTCGGCCTGGAACAGAACAGCGTGGAAGGCGTCTTTGCCTCCGGAGAACCCAATGCCCGGCAGCTGGCCAGCCTGGTGGAATACTGCAGGGCCCATCAGGTCCGGACCATTTTCACTGAAGCGGCGGTAAGCCCCAAGACCAGTGAATCCCTGGCCCGGGAAGTGGGAGCCAAAGTGGTGCCCATCCACACCCTGGAAGGGGGAGAAGGGGAAGGAGACTATCTGGTCCAGATGGAAGAGAATCTGGCACGGATCTACGAAAGCCTGAAGTAGGGGGCCGCTGACAGAGGGGGCACGTTCCATGCCTCCCTCTTCATATTTTCTTCATATTTCCCCAACAACTCCTGCACAGGGAACGGGTATAATAAAGACAAAGGAAAAAGAAACCCACCCTCCTGGATGAGAAAGAAAGGATGATCCATCATGACAACCAAATTCAAGACTCTGGCAGTGGCAGCAGCATTCTTTGCAGCAGGAAGCATTGCCGGACCCCGTTTGCTGGCGGTATCTCCGGTTCATGCAGCGGAAGCGGTAACGGAAAATCAGCCGGTTGTACAAACGTTGGACAACCAGGTTGGATGCCCTTACTATCAGCAGAACGGACATCATCGGAGAGCCGGCCGCCGGGGCGGCTGCTGGAACCAGGACCGGCCCCCCTGCTGGGAAGACAACGGCCAGGGGCAGCAGAGCTGAAAAAAGGAGGTGTTGCACAGCAACACCTCCTTTTTATATAATGTCTCCAACAAGGAGGCGCTTATGGACAACTACTCTGTACTGCTGGTGGACGATGATCCCAAGCTGCTGGATCTTCTGGTGAACTATTTCCAAAAAGAACAATTTACGGTGTTTTCCGCCCGGGACGGGGAGGAGGCCCTCCGGGTCTTTGAACAGGAACAGCCCCAGCTGCTGGTGCTGGACCTGATGCTGCCCAAAATTGACGGCCGGGACGTGTGCCGGACCATCCGGCAGAAAAGCACTGTGCCCATTATCATGCTCACGGCCCGGGATGCGGAATTCGACCGGCTCATGGGACTGGAACTGGGGGCGGATGACTATGTGACCAAACCCTTCAGCATGCGGGAACTGGTGGCCCGGGTCCGGGCCCTGCTCCGGCGGACCTACGGAGCCTATGGCCAGCAGAAGCAGGAAAAACCGGAAACAGTGATCCGGGCCGGGAATCTGGAGCTGGATCTGGACCGGCATCTGCTGCTGCGCCAGGAAGGGGACGGCACCTGGAAATCCATCGAACTGACTCCCATTGAGTTCAGCCTGCTGGAAGTCCTTATGAAAAGCCCTGGCCATGTTTACAACCGGCTGCAATTAATGGAAAACAGCCATGGATTTGCCTTTGACGGCTATGAACGGACCATTGATGCCCACATCCGGAACCTGCGGCGGAAAATCGAACCGGATTCCAAAAATCCCCGGTACATCCTGACGGTGTACGGGATCGGCTACAAATTCGGAGGCTGAGGCCATGCGCTTTCACAGTGTACGGAACAAAATGATGGTGAGCACTTTCCTGCTGATCCTGGTCTGTGCCCTGATTGTGATTTCCATCTGCAGCCAACAGATGGAAACCCACTTTTTCCAGTATCTCCAGGATCCTTCCGCCCTGGCGGGCCAGCAGGGAGCCGGCGGCTATGGCCGGGGCATGGGCCGTGGGATGATGGGGGGCGGCATGGGCATGGGAGGCATGCACCACCGGATGATGCTGGGGGTGGCGGAACGGACCTTTGTGGAATCCTATCACCAGTCCCTGTGGTGGGTTGGCTTCCTGTTTGCAGGAGTGGGGCTGGTGGTCAGCTACTTCCTGTCCGGGAACATCACCCGGCCTCTCCGGCAGCTGTCCCAGGCGGCGGAAAAGATCCGTCAGGGGGACCTGAAACAGGAAGTCCCGGTGGATACCCAGGATGAAGTGGGCCAGCTGGCGGAAGTGTTCAACCAGATGTCCGCGGAACTGGCGGCCAATGAAAGCAACCGGCAGGAGCTTCTGGCCAACATCGCCCATGAACTGAAAACCCCGCTGGCGGTGCTCCAGGGCCACCTGGAAAGCATGCTGGACGGAGTGGAGGAACCGGCTCCGGACAAGCTGTTCTCCATGCAGGAAGAGGTTATGCGGCTGACCCGGCTGGTGGGAGATCTCCGGGATCTGTCCCTGGCCCAGGTTCATCGTCTGGAACTCCATCTCCAGCCGGTGGATCTGGATGAAAAAGTGGAACGGGCGGCGGACATGCTGGAACCTCTGCTGGAAGAAAAAAAGCTCCGGTTCGTAAAGGAACTGGCACCCGGTCTGCCGGAACGGCAGCTGGATCCGGACCGGCTGAACCAGATTCTGTACAACCTGATCACCAACGCCATCCGGTACACCCATCCGGGGACCCCCATCCTGCTGAAAACGGAACCGGCAGGAGACCGGGTGCGGCTGACCATTGCCGATGAAGGGCCGGGAATTGCCCCGGAAGACCTGCCCCATGTGTTCGAACAGTTCTACCGGGGAGACAAATCCCGGAACCGGGCTTCTGGAGGCAGCGGTATCGGGCTCTCTCTGGCCAAAAGCTTCGTGGAAGCCCAGGGCGGGACCATCACTGCCCGGAACCGGAAAGAGGGCGGGGCGGAGTTTGTGGTGGAATTGTAGGGCCGGCTGCATAGGCTGCCGGCCTGTTGGCGGTCCATGGTCAGCGGCCGTTGAACGTTGGCAGCTGACCGTTGACCGGGCTGTTGCCTAGGCAACAACCCCTTCATATTTTCTTCATATTCTCTTCCCACCATCTGCACATTCTATCCCTATAATACAACTATGATTTTAAGGAACTGCTGAAAAGGAGCGATGTGCAATGGTTATGACGAATTATATGGATCTGCTGGCGGCCAACCAGCCCTGGAACCTGATCCTGTTTATGGTGATCCCGGTGGTGCTGGCGGAATCCCTGGTGGCCACGGAATTCTACACCACCTATTACAACGGCAAAGCGGCGGGCTGGAAGACCTGGAATCACTGGCTGGGAATTGCTGCCGGAGTGTATTTCGCTCTGGTAGTGCTGTATCTTCTGGTGAACGTTGTGCCCGGAATCCACTGGAAGGGCTGGGCGGACCAGCTGGCCATCGTGGCCTATCTGCTGGGAATCGTTCCCCTGGGGGCCATTGCTCTCATGGAACTGGGAATCACAGGGAAGCATCTCACGGATCAGCAGCGGACCCTGCGCCATTTCGGTCTTTTGATCGGGTTCCTGGTGGTGAGCCACGTGGCCATGGTGTTCGGCATGGTGGATCCCACCATTACCGGTTGGCAGCCTATGCCCGCTCCAATGCATCAGATGCACCAGATGGGGCATATGTAAGGGGGTGTGAATGTATCCACACCCCCGGTCGCGGGCCGTGGGTCATGGGTCGCGAGCCTGGACGTCCAAGCCGTTTGACCTTTTTCTATAGGATGACAAGGCAAAATCTGCTGGAATCAGCAAAACGGGTCCTTCGGCCAGCACTAACAAGCCCGCGACTCAAGGGGTTGTTGCACGCAACGTGCAACAGCCCCTTTTTATTTCCCCAACGCTTATTGCAGACAGTAAAAATTTCGCTGGGAAGTACGTAATTTTTTCCCCAAAAGGGAACTGCTTTTGATTGGAAACGCATCCGTTGGATGCTAACCCACCACCATTGCGCAAGCGCAACGGTCCCCCGCCCTTGAAACGGGCGGATATCTGCTCGGGCCTTCGGCCCATTGCATTATGTGAGTGCCATGGCATATGCCCTGGTACTCATTATCCGCCCTTTGCAAGGGCGGGGGACCAGCCAGTAGGCTGGTGGTGGGTTAGCAGCCGCAGGCTGCGTCCTCTTGCAAAGGAACCCGTGTCCGGGTTCCTTCCATCGGCCGTTGACCGCTGACCGGGGCGGCGCCTATGCCGCCTCTTAATACTTCTCCTTCATGAAATCCACAAAGGCCCGGACGCTGGCCAGAAGGTGGTAGTTTTTCCGGTAGTACATCCAGGTTTCCCGCATCAGGGGCTGGCCTTCCACAGTGGTGAGCACGGTGGGGTGGACCTGGGGAGTGTCCTGGCCGCAGCTCCGGGAGAGCAGGGTGAACCCCAGTCCTTCCTGGACCATTTTCAGGCAGGTGTCCATGGCATCGGTTTCGATGATGGTGAAGGGGGGCTTCCGGTAGTGGGCGTACCACCATTCGTCCAGCACGTTCTGGAGCATGGGGTCGGTGATGTAATGGATGTAGGGATAGCTGGGCAGCAGATCCATGTTCAGAGGGTCCCGGCTGAAGGCACAGAGAGGATCCTGCCACAGGAGCCGTTTTTCTTCGTTCCAGTTGTGGCCGCCCCGGACAATGCACACATGGTATTTCCCTTCCAGGAAGTCCCGGTACCGGTCATGGCTGAACCCGCTTTTCATGTGGATTTCGATCCGGGGGTAGGTCTGCCGGAACTGGGTCAGGATCCGGGGCATATGGTATTTGGCGAACACGTTGGAACAGGCAATGGACAGGGTGCCGGCCGGGTGGACCCTGGCGTCGGACAGGGTGTCCCGGATCTTCAGGTAGGAGGCTTCAGTTTTCAGGAAGAACCGGTACAGCAGTTCTCCTTCCGAAGTGAACTGGATCCCCCGGGGCTGGCGGAGGAACAGGGTACAGCCAAATTCCGCCTCCAGCCGTTTCAGCCGGTCGGTAAGGGCCGGCTGGGACAGGAACAGCCGCTTGGCGGTGTGGGTGATGTTCTTTTCTTCGTAGAGGGTCTTCAGCAGCAGGATGTCTTTGTTGTCCATAAGGGGGCCTCCTTCAGGGCTTAAAAGGATAAATATATTTTATCGCAAAACCGAATAAAATCCTATTTGTTTTTTAGGTCGGGAACAGGTACACTGAAAGGGAAAGAGGGGACAGCGGGCAGATCTCGAAAGAGAGCGTCGCCTCTTGGAAACCAGCAAACCCAAAAGGGACTGTTGCATGAGCAGCAGTCCCTTTTTGGGGTCTCGAGTCTCAAGCCATGAGTCTCAGGCCCATGGAAAGAACCTGTCCCGGTTCTCCCAATTGTGGAAAACCTTGAAACCGCCTGCCGGTGGTTTCAAAATAGCCATAGAATAATTTGATGGCTGATACAAATAAACACGTATTTGTGTTATTTCACAGAGAATTCTATGATAAGGCTGTGCACAATTGAATCGGAATTTTGGAGGAGGACAAAAATGGTTGAACTGATCCACGAGAATGTATATTACAGAGATGGACAGCTGCTGACGGAGCAGGAACTGGCTGCCCAGGGGGTTAAAGCCGACCGGGCGGAAGGGGTGAAGAAGACCCTGGCCTATCAGGTGATGGAAGCCCACCAGCAGGGCAGCGGGATGGAAGACCTCCATCTGAAGTTCGATGCTCTCACCAGCCATGACATCACCTATGTGGGGATCATCCAAACGGCCATTGCCAGCGGCCTGGACCATTTCCCCATCCCCTACATCCTGACCAACTGCCACAACAGCCTGGCCGCCGTAGGAGGCACCATCAACGAGGACGACCATGTTTTCGGCCTGTCTGCCGTGAAGCGGTTCGGGGGTCTTTACGTACCGCCCCATATGGCTGTCATCCATGAATACATGCGGGAACGGATGGCCGGCGGCGGGAAGATGATCCTGGGGTCCGACAGCCATACCCGGTACGGGGCCTTCGGCACCATGGCCATCGGGGAAGGAGGTCCGGAACTGGTGAAGCAGCTCCTGGGCCATACCTACGATGTCCAGCGGCCCCAGGTGATCGCCATTTATCTGAAAGGGAAACCCCGCCATGGGGTAGGGCCCCAGGATGTGGCTCTGGCCATTGAAAAAGCCGTTTTCAAAAACGGTTTCGTGAAGAACAAGGTGATGGAATTCATGGGACCGGGGATCGCCGGCCTGTCCATGGACTTCCGGAACGGCATCGACGTGATGACCACGGAAACCACCTGCCTGACCACCATCTGGTCCACGGACACCACCGTAAAGGACTACCTGGAACTCCACCACCGTCCGGAAGCCTACAAGGAAATGAAACCGGGAGATCTGGCCTGCTACGACGGAGCCGTGGTGGTAGATCTGGACAAGGTGGAATCCATGATTGCCATGCCCTTCCATCCCAGCCATGTGTACACCATCAAGGAACTGAACGAAGGGGGCAAAGACCTGCTGGCGGAAATCGAAGAACAGGCAGTGAACATGCTGGACAACAAGGAACTGTCCCTGGGTCTGGCGGACAAATACTATGACGGGAAGATGCACTGCGACCAGGGTCTGATTGCCGGCTGCTCCGGCGGTCTGTACGAAAACCTGGTGGCGGCCGCCCATATCCTGAAAGGAAAGAGCATCGGCAGCGAACGGTTCGCCTTCAGCGTCTATCCCTCCAGCCATCCCATCTATATGGAACTGATGCGCAACGGAGCCCTGGCAGATCTCATGGACGCCGGCGCCGTGGTCCGGTCCGCTTTCTGCGGCCCCTGCTTTGGCGCTGGGGATACTCCCAACAACAAGGGATTCAGCGTCCGGCACACCACCCGGAACTTCCCCAACCGGGAAGGGAGCAAGCCTGGCAAGGGACAGATCGCTTCCGTAGCCCTGATGGATGCCCGGAGCGTGGCAGCCACGGCGGCCAACCATGGGGCCCTGACCCCGGCCACGGAGGTGGACTACGACGACAGCGTGCCGGCTTACCATTACGACAGCCTGCCCTATGACCACAAGGTGTTCGACGGCATCGGCCAGCCGGACAAAAAGGAAGAGCTGGTGTACGGACCTTCCATCAAACCCTGGCCTTCCATTGAAAAGCTCAACAAGAACCTGCTGCTGAAAGTGGCTGCCTGGATCGATGATCCGGTGACCACCACCGACGAACTGATCCCCTCCGGGGAAACCTCTTCCTACCGGAGCGATCCCTATGCCCTCAGCGAATTTGCCCTGAGCCGGAAGGTGCCGGAATATGTGGGACGGGCCAAAGCTGTCCGGACCCTGGAAAAAGCCCGGCAGGACGGGGAAAACTGTGAAGAACTGAACAATCTGTACAGTTCTGTAAAAAATGCTCTGTGTTTGCAGGAATCTGTGGACCAGATGGAGAAAGATACTTCTGTAGGTTCGGTGGTCTATGCCAACAAACCGGGTGATGGGTCCGCCCGGGAACAGGCGGCTTCCTGCCAGCGGGTACTGGGCGGGGCAGCCAACATTGCCTTGGAATATGCCACCAAACGGTACCGCAGCAATGTGATGAACTGGGGAATGCTGCCGTTCCTGACTTCCTATGAAGACTCCCGGAAACTGGCGGTGGGGGATCTGGTCTATGTCCCCAATGTTCGGGAAATCCTCCTGAGTGACAAGGATGAATACAAGGGCTTCCTGATCCGGGACGGAAAGAAGACCGGGGAGATCACCCTGCACTTGGGCAGTGTGGAACCCTCCCAGAAAGACATCCTGGCTGCAGGCTGTCTGATCAACTACTACGCAGGCAGCAAAAAATAAGATCTGCCGTCCAACCTGAAGAGGAGAAGGCGGGCACAGGCCCTTCCTTCTCCTGCTTCCTGGCAGAAAGGAGTACAACATGTTGTTAGGTATTGCTGGTTTCGTCCTGATCGGACTGGTCGTGTACTGTCTGATCTCCTCCAAGATGAATGCCATCCCCATTTTCGTGGCATTCCCCATTATCATTGCCCTGCTCTGCGGTTTTGCCCCTGCAGAAGTATTCGCCTTCATCAAAAAAGGCGTGGGCACCACCATGTCCACCGCCATCCTGTTCCTGTTTTCCATTGTTTACTTTGCTTTGATGAATGATGTGGGCATGTTCGATCCTCTCATGAACTTCCTGGCCAAGAAAGCCGGGAACAACATTGTCCTGGTCACCATCGCCACCGGGATCATCGCCACCATCGCCCACCTGGACGGCACTACTGCCGGGACCTGCCTGATCACCGTCCCTGCCATGCTGCCCCTGTACAAAAAGCTCCACATCCGTCCTGTGGTGCTGTGCTGCATCATTTCCGCCGCCATCAGTATCATGAACCTGACCCCCTGGGGCGGCCCTGTGGCCCGTACTGCCATTATCCTGAAAACCGATGCCAGCATCCTGTGGCATGAACTGCTGCCTCTCCAGGGTGTGGGCCTGATCATTGTGCTGGCCTTTTGCATTTACCTGGGCCTCCTGGAAAAGAAACGGGGCGCCGGCCTGAACCCCACCGGGAAGGCTGCGGAACTCAGTGAAGACCTGAGCATGGCCGGGAACGATGCGCCGGCTGATCCCAGCCTGAAACGGCCCAAACTGGTGTGGATCAACTGGCTGGTGACCCTGGTGGTCATCCTGCTCATGTGCTTCACCAAGATTCCTCTCTACGGCGCCTTCATGATCGGCCTGGCCGCTGCCCTGATCATCAACTTCCGTTCCGCCAAGGAGCAGGCCAACGCGGTGAAACGCCATGCTTCCGCGGCTCTTTTGACTCCCATGATCCTTTTGACCACCGGGATCTTCCTGGGGATCCTGAACGGCACCGGGATGATGAAGAGCATGGCCAATATCCTGATCTACATTATGCCGGATGCCCTGGGGCCCAAACTGGCCACCGTCATGGGCTGCCTGTCCGTGCCTTTCGGCATGATGCTGGGCACCGACTCCTTCTTCTTCGGCTTCATGCCTCTGTGCATCGGGGTGGCGGAGAAGTTCGGGGTGGCCGCTCACGATATTGCCATGAGCATGCTGATCGGGAAAGACTTCTGCATCATGGTGACTCCTCACAACGCCACCACCTGGCTGCTGATCGGCATGGCCGGGGTATCCCTGAAGGAACAGCTGAAATTCTCCGCTCCCTATCTGTGGATCCTCAGCATCATCACCGTATTTGCTGCCGGGATCATGGGTGTGTTCCAGATGTAAAAAAAAGGGGGTGTCGCACGTTCCGTGCAACACCCCCTTAGCTGTAGAGCCGCATAGCGGCTCAAGTCTGGAGTCTGAAGTCTGAAGCCGAATGTTAAATTTGCAGGCAAATTTTTGAATATGTAGAACCTTTAGACGAAATGGTCGCTCAGATTGAATTCGATTCTGGTTTTACATAATCAAAAGGATCCGTCCAGCCAGGCGGATCCTGTCCTGAGGCTTCCGACTTCAGACTCCTGACTTCCGACTAAGGGGCTGTTGCGCATGCAACAGCCCCAACAAAAACAGCGGCAGAGCTGCGCTTCTCTGCCGCTGTTTTTGTTTGAAGGTTGACAATAAAAAAGGGTCGGTTGGGGAGGGCCTGAGGAGTGGCGGTCCCTCCCAGAGAGGGAGTGGAGGCACCGGGGCACACAACCCGGTGTTTCCTTTATGACAATGAGCTGAAGACCATCGGTAGGAAGGTCCTCAAAGACAATAAGCAAGGGGAGTGGCTAATGGTTAGGAAATCATAACCATTAGCCTTGAAAAAAATAAAGACAATGCGGTTAGTCTTTACTTACAGGAGCAATTCTAGCATACATCCACTAGGGATGCAAGCTTTTTTCGAAAAAACTTTTAAAAATTTTTCTGCCACTGTTTCTCCCCTGTAGATATTGTACTCTATTTCTGTTAAAAAACAAGGAAAAATGCGGCTTATAACCTGGTGAAAATATTTTAGGTTACACTAACTATAATCAATAGGAGTTCTTCTGCAGATCCACCCTTCACTGGCTTTTCATTTTCCTCTGCTATCCTGTACAATGTAGAAGTATGGGAGGGATGCTGCATGAAAATCCTTGTGGTGGAAGATGAACCCACGCTGAATAAAATCATCGCCAAACGGCTGAAGATCGAAGCCTACTCCGTGGACTGCGCCTTCAACGGGAAGGAAGCCCTGGAGTATCTGGACGCCGCGGAATACGATCTTTTGATCGTGGATATCATGATGCCGGAAATGGACGGGCTGACCCTGGTGAAGAAGATCCGGGAAAAGGGCAGCCGGGTGCCCGTCCTGTTCCTGACGGCCCTGGACAGCACCCAGGACAAGGTCACCGGCCTGGATGCCGGGGGAGATGACTACCTGGTGAAGCCTTTTGAATTCGATGAGCTGCTGGCCCGGATCCGGAGCCTGCTCCGGCGGAGCAATGCCCAGCAGACAGCCCGGACCCAGCTGATCCTGGCGGATCTCACCCTGGATACCCGGACCCATCAGGTGACCCGGGGGGGCCAGGAGATTTCTCTGACTCCCAAGGAGTTCTCCGTGCTGGATTATCTCCTGCGGAACCAGGGGACGGTCCTGTCCCGGGAACAGATCCTGGAACACGCCTGGGATTTTTCCTATGAAGGGTATTCCAATATGGTGGATGTGTACATCAAGACCCTGCGGAAAAAAATCGACAAAGATTTCGAACCCAAACTGCTCCACACCGTAAGAGGCACCGGCTATGTCCTTAAAGTATAAAACAGCCGTCTGTCACTGGCTGCAAAAAAGGTGGAAGCAGCTGAAGAGTCTCCCGGTTTCCCTCCGGGTCACTTTGTGGTACACCCTGTTCCTGTCCATCATCCTGCTGCTTTTCACCGGGGTGATCCTGAAAATGGGGGCGGATTATGAAAAACGGACCGCCACCCGGAGCCTGACCAAAGCGGTGGAAAAAGCCGGGGACCGGTATATGGAAAAAGGGGGGAAATTCCGGGCCTATGATGACAATGTGTATCTGGCCTTACGGGACGATCGGGGAAATCTGCTTCAGGGGACGGAACCGGAAAACGCGCCTCATCCGAAGGAGCCCGTGTTTGGCCGGGGACCTCAGCCGGTGGTGATCAATGGGGTGCCCTATCATTATCTGGATCTGCCCCTGCGGCCGGATCGGGAGGAATTCCGGAAAGGGACATACCACGGGCCGGGCCGGTTCATCCGGGGCTATCTGGCGGATACGGTGTATGCCCGGTACCATCAGGCCATGCTGCTGGGGGCGCTGATTGCCCTGCCCCTGTTCCTGATCCTGGTGACCCTGGGGGGCTACAAGATCATCAAACGGAGTTTTGCTCCGGTCAGGGCCATCAGCGAGGCGGCCCGGGCCATTGGGGAAACCGGGGACCTGTCCCAGCGGATCCCCCTGGACGACAGCCGGGATGAGATCCACCAGATGGGCCGGACCTTCAACTGGATGCTGGGACAGATCGAAGAACTCCTGGAACGGGAGAAACGGTTCACTTCCGATGTGTCCCACGAACTGCGGACTCCCACGGCGGTGATCATGGCGGAAAGCGAATTCGGCAAGGATTATACGGACAATCTGGAAGAAGCCCGGGAGGAATTCCAGCATATTTTCCAGCAGTCCCGGCGGATGAGCCAGCTGATCAACCAGCTGCTGGAACTGTCCCGGCTGGGGAACCGGAAGAATCTGGAACTGGTGCCGGTGGACCTGAGCCGGCTGGTCCGGGAGACCCTGGAGGATTATCAGAAGCTGCCCCAGGCGGGGAAATTCCAGTGGGAGGCCCGGATCGCTCCGGATCTTCAGGTGCTGGGGGATGAACCGCTGCTGAACCGGATCCTCAGCAACTATCTGGACAATGCCTTGAAGTTCACCCGGACCCGGATCCAGGTGAGACTGGAAGAAGCCGAGGGAGGCGTCCGGCTTTCCATTACCGATGATGGGAACGGCCTGCCCCGGGAGGAACTGGATAAGATCTGGAACCGGCTGTACCAGGCGGATCCTTCCCGGAACAAGAAACAGAACACAGGCCTGGGATTGGGGCTTTCCTTCGTGGCCGCCGCCGCCAAACTGATGAAAGGCAAAGCCGGCGCCGAAAGCCAGGTGGGAAAGGGAAGCACCTTCTGGCTTTTCATTCCTTTTTCATCTTCCTCCCCTATACTGTAACCATCAAAAGGAAAACACAGCATCCATCTGAGGAGGGTTTGTTATGGAAAAGGAAAAAATGGAACAATGCAAAGCACGTTTGGTTGAAGCAGCACAATGGGGCCGGAAACAGATCACCCCTCAGCGGCTGAAGAAAGGCGCCGGGTGCCTTGTGGCCCTGGCCATTGTGGCCGGGGGAGGCAAGTTCGCCATGCACAAGGCCAAGGCGGAAGCCAGGCTCCAGGAAGCCCAGGCCAAGACCCGGATGCTCCAGAACATGGCGGCCCAGCAGAATATTACCCTGGTGTCCACTGATGCGGTGAAGGAAAGCATTGCCAGCACCCTGGGAACGGATCCTTCCTCCATCACCTTCCAGAGCATTACCCTGGATGACCGGAAACCGGGAGAAAAGAAGGAAGAACGGAAGGACAGCCGGACCGGAGCCACTTCCCGGCAGCCGGGGATGCCCCGTCCGGAAATGGCCAAGGCGGCCAATGCTTTCCCGGGGGTGTATCTGGCCCGGTGTGAAAAAGACGGCATGGGCTACCAGTTCCTGGTGGATGCCCAAAGCGGACAGGTCCTGCACGGACAGGTCCATAAACTGAATCCCATCCAGCAGAAGGCAGGGTGGTGGAGATAAAAAAGTGGTGCCTGTGCAAAAAATACACGCAGGCACCACTTTTTTTGTCAACGGTCAGCAATTCCCCTCATACACGTACTTCAGCCATTTCCTGGCCAGAGCGGCCAGATGGTACACCGTTTCCACCGGGGTGGGGGGCAGGTCCAGGTGCCAGCGGGGGAAGTACCGGGAAATGTGGAGGGGGAGATCCGGGGAGAGGGAGGCCAGCCATCGGGCCTCCTTTTCCATGTCTTCCTCTCCGTCATTTTTCCCCGGGATCACCAGGGTGGTCACTTCCACATGGCAGCCGACTTCCACTGCCAGCCGGATATGGGTCTTCACCGTTTCCAGATCCCCCTGGAGCCACTGGTAGAACTCCGGGGTGAACCCTTTCAGGTCGATGTTGGCGGCGTCCACCGGGGGCAGCAGGGCTTCCCAGGGCTTCCGGCACAGGAACCCGTTGGTCACCAGGACCGTGGCAAGGCCGTGCTCTTTCAGCAGACGGGCACAGTCCCGGACATATTCATAGCCCACCAGGGGCTCGTTGTAGGTAAAGGGCACCCCGATGCTGCCGGCTTTTTCCCGGTATTCCAGGGCCAGGGCCAGCAGCTGCTCCGGATCCAGACGGAGCCGGGCGGTTTCCGGTCCGGCTTGAGCAATGGAGGCGTTCTGGCAGAAGGGACACCGGAGGCTGCAGCCCCAGCTGCCCAGGGACAGGATCTGGCTGCCGGGATGGAACCGGCGGAGGGGCTTTTTCTCGATGGGGTCCAGGGCCAGGGAAGTGAGGAAGCCGTAATTGTCCGGCAGGATGCGTCCGTCCCGGTTGGAGCGGGCCCGGCAGAAGCCGGCCTGCCCCGGGGCCAGCCGGCAGTGATGGGGACAGAGAGGGCAGGTGAGCAGGGCGTCTGTTTCCGTCATCTGTGTCTCACCACCTGGAACCGGTACAGTTGGACAGGCTCTGTGGCCGCTATATTTCCTTTCTGACGGGCGATGGCAATCTGTTCCTCCGTTGTATCCACTCCATCCAGATCCGGCAGCAGAAGACCTCTCCGTTCGTCCCGGGCACTTTTCACAATGACGCCGTACTTCCGGGGATCCAGTCCTTCAGGTCCGGAAACCGGTTCCGGGGTGCTGAGCACATCCACATTGTATTCCAGGAAGGGCAGTTCTTCCGGCCGTACCGGTGGGAACCGGGGATCCCGGGAGGCGGCGGAGATCCCGTTCCGGAGGATTTCTTCCGCCACATTGGCCTGGGTGGGCAGGAAGGTGCCGATGCAGCCCCGGAGCTGGTCATGGAGATGGAGGGAGACAAAGGCACCTGCCCGGGTCTGGAGCATCTCCGGGGGGAGATGGGCCGGCAGGGAGGCCATTTCCCGGTGCTTCACCCAGGTTTCCACGGACAGCCGGGCCAGCTTCACATAGGGATCTTCCCGGGCGATCCGGTCCTCCCGCTGCTGCTTCTCCGCCTGGAGCAGCGGAGAAAGGAACTGCCTGGCAGGATCCGGTCCCTGGGGCAGGAAGGAAGCCACTCCGTAGCCCACCCCGAAGGGTCCCTCATAGGACAGGAGACGGGAGGCCACGTCCCGGCCGTCCCAGGCACCAGCCATGATCCAGAAGGAGCGGAGACCGCATTCCGCCGCCCGGGTGCACAGGGAATGGTCCAGGGTCAGGAGCCGGAAAAAGTCCCCCTGGCCCAGGGCTTCCGTGCACTGCCGGTCGAAGACGGGACCTTCCGGCACATAGCCGTAGGGACCGTCCTCCTTCAGTTTGTGGGACAGGTCCCCGCTGGCGATGAACACCGCCCGGCGGCCCAGCTTGTCCGCCGCGTCCCGGATGCACCGGCCGAAAAGGTAATGGACATCAGGACCGAAGCCGGACAGGCCGATCCGGACCACTTTCACCTGGTCCAGGGAACCGTATTTCCGGTAAAAATACAGGGGAATCATAGTGCCGTGGTCCAGGTCCGGATTCCGTTCCCCTTCAAAACCCGCCGGGATCCCGGCTTTTTCCGCTTCGTCGGCGATCAGGGATGCCAGCTCCTGGTCATAGGCTGCGGAAATCTCCACCTGGGGGGCCCGGAACTGGGCGAAGTTCCCCTGGGCCTTCCGGCCCGGGGCCATGTGGAAGTAGTCCAGGTACATTTCCGCATGGGGACTGGTGATGATCAGGGTATCCGGATGGAGCTCCGCCGCCTGTTTCATGACTGCCTCATAGGCAGCGGTGGTGGCGGCGATTTTTCTCTCCTCCCCCCGGCCCACTTCCGGCAGGATGATGGGGGGATGGGGGACCGCAAAAGAAGCAAGGATTGTCATAGGAAACACCTCTCTTTCCTTTATTTTAGCACAGAAAAGGCTGCCGCATTGCGGCAGCCTTTTCAGCCTCTTTTCCGAAACAATTCAAACAGATGCACCGGGGTACCGGAACTCCAGCTGTAGCCGGGGCACTGTTCCTCCACCTTGGCCTTCACCGCTTCCAGGTCGTGGAACACGTCCCATTTGGCGGCGATCTGGGCCTGACCGGTGAGCCGGAGCAGGTAGGAGGGATGGAAGGTGGCCAGGCAGGGGAGCCCTTCCCCTGTGGTGAACCACTGGCCCCGTTCCCGGGTGATCCGGGCTTCCGGTCCCTTGAAGTACCGGAGAGCCACACTGCCCAGGGCCAGGATCACTTTGGGCCGGAGGAGCCGGATCTCCTGTTCCAGCCAGATCCGGGCGCAGAAGGCTCCTTCTTCCACGGTGGGGGTCCGGTTCCCTTTGGGCCGGCATTTGATCACGTTGGTGGTGTAGACCCGGTCCCGGGTGATCCGGACGGACCAGAGGGCCTTGTCCAGCAGCTGGCCGCTGGGGCCGATGAGAGGACAGCCGTAGTCATCCTCCACTCCGCCCGGGCCTTCGCCCACGATCATGAGAGGGCTTTCCAGGCTGCCGAACCAGCCCACCGGGGCCTGGCAGTCCCGGCGGAGGGGGCAGGAGGCACAGTCCTCCAGCTGTTTTTTCAGTTCCTCAAAGGTAGTGGCAGGTTCCATGGATTTGAATGCTCCTTGTTGTATGGTTGTCAGTGGTCAATGGTCAACGGCCTGCTGCTCAGGCAGCAGACCCCTTCTCCTTCATCCTCTCCAGGAAGAACCCGGCCAAAAAGCCGGTGAACAGGCCGGTGGGGATGCCGATGGCGATCAGCACCGGCAGGTAGGAGAACAGGGCCGGGGTCCGCATAATGGCCACGGCCACCAGAATCTGGCCGCAGTTGTGGAGGAAGGCTCCCAGGAGTCCCACTCCCACTGTGGAGAACCACTGGTGCTTCCGGGCCAGGGCCATGCCTCCAAAGCTCAGGGCGGCACCTCCCAGGCCGATCAGGAACCCGGGGGTCAGAAGGCCGGTGAACAAAAGACCGGTAAGGAGGATCCGGCAGGTCAGGAACAGGGCGGTCTTCCCCGGTCCGTACAGGTACAGCACGATGATGGTCACCGTATTGGCCAGGCCCAGATGGGCCCCGGGGAGGGGCAGCAGCCAGGCCAGGCTGGTTTCCGCCAGACGGAGGGCGATGGCCGCGGCCAGCAGTACTCCCAGCTGGGTGATTTCGTGGATGGACAGTTTATCGGAGGATGGCATCATGATCATTTTCCTTTGCAGCAGTGGTCAGGGTCAGCAGGACTTTTTCCGGTACGCAGGCGATGGTCTGGCCGGACCGGGTGATCTTGCCCTGGCGGACGCAGACCTGGTCCGGGCAGGGAGAGGACACCACCTGGCCCCCTTCCCGGTCGTAGGCCACCACCAGTTCCCCATGGTCCACCGGAATGATCAGTTTGGTTTCCGAGGTGACTTTTTTCAGTTCGATCCGCTGGATCACCTGCTGGTCCTTCCGGACCACCAGGACCTTGTCCCGGTCGGCGGTCCGGGAATGGAACAGGAACCAGCTTCCCAGGGCCAGCACCGCCAGCACCAGGATCAGCCAAAAATCATTCTTGCGCATAGGGTCTCCTCACTTTTCCGGGGTATAGATGTCTTTCAGACCGGAAGACAGGTAGGTGTTCCCGTCCAGGTCCACATAGAGCATTTCCAGATTGGGATTGTTCTCCACCAGGGCCATGGCCTGGTCTTCCGGCAGTACGAACAGCAGGGTGGAATAGTAGTCCGCCCAGAAGGCCGACCGGGTGACCACGGTAACGGACCGGGCATGCCAGGCAGGCCAGCCGGTTCGGGGATCCAGAATATGGTGGTACCGTTTTCCGTCCACCTCATAATACCGCTGGTAGTCCCCGCTGGTGGCAATGGCTGTACCATCCTTCACCGCCAGGGTCCCGATGATCTTTTGGGGATTCCGGGAATCCTGGACCCCGATCTTCCAGGGGCTGCCGTCTTCCTTGGTGCCCAGCACCTTGATGTTGCCGCCGGCGTTGATGAGAGCGGTCTTCACCCTTTTGTCCCGGCTCAACAGGTCCGCGGCCTGTTCCACTGCGTAGCCTTTGGCCACCGCTCCCAGATCCAGCTGGGTGCCGGGAGCCAGGGTCACCGTATTGGCGGCTGTGTCTACAGTATACTTCTCAGGGCCGGTTTTGGCCAGAGCCTGGGCGATTTCTCCCTCACTGGGGACGGTCTTGGTTTCCTTGTGGGCATTCCACACCTGGATCACCGGACCCAGGGTCAGATCCAGATCCCGGTTCCCCATGGGCCGGACCTGGCTCAGGATGTCCATGAGATAGGGGGAGGCCTTGTGGGGGCCCTGGCCGGCACTCTGGTTCACGGCGTACAGGTCTTCCGGCCCCTGTTGCGTATAGGGGTCCGTCTGGTTGGCAATGGTCTGGAACAGATGGAAGGCGTCATTGGTGGCTGCCTTCAGACCGTCGGTGTTGTTCCCGGTGGTGGTGATGGTGACGATGGTGTCCATCATGAACCGGGTGTCTTCCTGTTTTTCGGTTTGAAAAAAGCAGCCTGCACAAGTCAGGCTGCTGAAAACCAGAAGCGATGCTAACAGTTTTTTCATGAAGGCTCCCTGCATTATTCCTGCTTTTGGGCCTGGGCGGAAGGGCACTGAGCGGCCATGGCGCAGCAGGCACAGCCGGTGGGTTCGGCCTTCTTGGGGGCCTCCGGATCGCCTTCTACCGGTACGATGTCAACCAGGCACTTCCGCGGACATTTCTGTACGCAGATGCCGCAGCCATCGCACTTGGTGTAGTCAATGACCGGGATGCTGCCGTTGGGTGTATCTTCCAGGGTAATGCATTTCTGTGGGCAGTTCCGTACGCACATGCCGCAGCTGATGCAGGACACCTTGCAGTCGGTCATGGCGGCTTTGCCTTTTTCCCGGTTGTTGCACTGTACCAGGACTTTTTCGTTGGCCGGGATCATTTCGATCAGCAGCTGAGGGCAGGCCTTGGAGCAGGCACCGCAGCTGACGCATTTGTTGTAGTCGAATTCAGGCAGGCCGTTTTTCCCGATTTTCAGGGCGCCGAAGTTGCAGGCGTCCACACAGGCACCGTCCCCGAAGCAGCCGAAGTTGCACTGGCCGGGGCCGCCGGCGTTGGCAGCCTTCACATAGCAGTTCTTGATGCCTTCCCGGTTGGCCACAGGGGTCCGGTTGGCGGTGCAGCCGTTGCAGTGGAGACGGGGGATGCTGCGGACGGCGTTTTCGTCATCGTTGGATTCCACCCCCATGATGGCGGCAATGGCTTTTTTGTTTTCCGCGCTGCAGACCACGCATTTGGTGGCGTCTTTTTCCTGACCGGAAACAATGGCGTCAGCCATGGCCCCGCAGCCGGCAAACCCGCACCCGCCGCAGTTGGCGCCGGGCAGCAGGTTGGTGATCTCCCCGATCCGGGGATCTTCTTCAACGGCAAATTTCTTGCTGGCCGTAGCCAGTACCAGGCCGAATACGCCGCCCAGCACTGCGACCAGAATCACAGCAGTTGTAATCATAATTTTCAGCTCCTAACTCAATGGATGCCGCTCATCCCCATCATGGAAATGGACATGCAGCTGGCGGTGATCAAGGCAATGGGAAGGTTCTGGAGGCATTTGGGCAGAGCCTTTTCGTCCAGACGTTCACGGATGCAGGAGAACAGCAGGATGGCCATGGTG
Source organism: Acidaminococcus fermentans (assembly GCF_009696675.1). GTDB lineage: Bacteria > Bacillota > Negativicutes > Acidaminococcales > Acidaminococcaceae > Acidaminococcus. The sequence continues at coordinate 49,041 of NZ_VULN01000012.1, forward strand.
TAACCGATGGACGTACCGATGGAGTTCACACAGGAATCCAGGAAGCTGTAGTTGCTTTCCACGTTGATCAGCGCAATCCCCAGGATGGCGCAGTTGGTGGTGATCAGAGGCAGGTAGATACCCATGGCCTTGTGCAGGGAGGGCATGGCCTTTTTCATAAACATTTCAACCAGCTGTACCAGGGTGGCGATGGCCAGGATGAAGACCAGGGTCTTCAGGTATTCCAGGTGGTAGGGCACCAGGAGCAGATGATAGCAGGCGTAGGACAGCATGGTGGACAGCAGCATAACGAAGGATACGGCGGCGCTCATGCCCACGGAGTTCTTGAAGTTCTTGGAAACCCCCAGGAAGGAGCACATTCCCAGGAACCGGGACAAAATGATGTTGGAAACGAAAATGGAGCTGAAGAGAATGCCGAAAGTACTATGCATTGTGAGCACCTCTTTCTTTGAAGTAGTTGACTGTGGCGAATACAAAGCCCATGGTCAGGAAGGCTCCGGCCGGCAGGATGAAAATCAGTACCGGCTGATAAGCAGCAGGGAGAACGGCGTGGTCCAGCAGTTTGCCGGAACCGATCAGTTCCCGGAAGAAGGCGATGCAGCTCAGAGCGAAGGTGAAGCCGATGCCCATGCCGATGGCGTCCAGGGCGGATTCGATCACGCCGTGGTCGCAGGCGAAGGCTTCTGCACGGCCCAGAACGATACAGTTAACCACGATCAGAGGAACGAATACGCCCAGGGCTGCGTACAGCGCCGGTACGAAAGCGTTCATCAGCATTTCCAGCACAGTTACCACGGAAGCGATAACCACGATGTAGCAGGGAATATGGATCTGGTCCGGAATCAGTTTCCGGATGGCAGCGATGATCATGTTGGTGAAAACCAGCACGAAGGTAAAGGCACAGCCCATACCGATGGCGTTGGTCATGGAAGTACTGGTGGCCAGCGACGGACATACACCCAGCAGCTGGACGAACAGTGGGTTTTCCTTGATGATACCTTTGGTCAATTCATGCAGCATCTCGATCAGTCCTTTCCATTGGCATGATTCTTCATGTAGTCTTCCCGGGCGGCATTGACGCCGGTGACCACAGCTCTGGAAGTGATAGTTGCCGCAGTGATGGCCTTGATTTCATTGGGCTTGCCAGGTTCCTGTTTGGTGACCGCCAGGGCATCCTTCAGGGGTTTGCCCTTGAACTGGGCCTGCCAGGCAGGTTCCGTGCTCTTGGCGCCCAGGCCAGGGGTTTCACTGTGGTTCATGACTTTGATCCCGGTGATTTTGTCCCCATCTTTGGAGATGCCCACCATCAGGGTCACTTTTCCGCCGTACCCGCTGGGGGTCACGGTGTAGATGTAGCCGTTGGGCTTGCCGTTCTTGGAGGACTGCTGTACATCAGTGATCAGTCCGCCGGGAGCCGGCAGCTTTTTCAGATTGCCCAGATCGGGCAGCACCACCTTGTAGGCGGCCCGGGTATCGGCTTCATGTTTCTTGGCAATGGTATCCTTGGTCCCTTCATGGGCGGCGGCCACAAGACCTACGCTGACGCCGCAGATGATTGCCAGGATGCCGGTATATTTCACAAAGAGGTTGCTCATTTTTTCTGACCTCCTCCGAAGGATACGTTCCGAACGAACCGGTCAATCATGGGAGTGACCATGTTCATCATCAGGATGGAATAGCACACGCCTTCCGTGTAGCTGCCCCGCAGACGGATCAGGGAAGTCAGGACGCCCAGACCGATGGCATAGATGATCTTGCCTTTTTTGGTGATGGGGGAGGTGACCCAGTCAGTGGCCATGAAGAAAGCACCGATCATCAGGCCGCCGGCGAACAGATGGTACAGAGGGAAAGTGGAGGGATAACCCATCACAGCCCCATAGATCCCGGTGATCACAACCACCGTGCCCAGATAGAAGGCAGGGATCCGCCAGTCGATGAGCTTTTTCCAGATCAGGTACAGGCCGCCCAGGACCAGTGCAGGGACGCAGGTTTCACCCAGGGAGCCGCCCACGTTGCCGATGAACAGGTCGGACAGGGAAGGCAGCTGGGAGGCGGCGGCACCGCCGGCCTGCCATACTTTTTCCGTCATCCGCATTACGGCCAGCGGAGTGGCGGCAGTGGTGGCGTCAGCCCCGGCGGTGGTAGCTGTTACGGCAGCCGCTTTGGTGGCGGGGATGACCCAGGTGGTCATCTGCTGGGGGAAAGAAGCCAGCAGGATGGCACGGCCGATATGGGCCGGGTTGAAGATGTTCTTGCCCAAGCCGCCGAAAATGGCTTTGCCGATCACAACAGCGAACATGCCCCCCAGGACAGCCATGTAGCTGGGCAGGGAAGCAGGCAGGCACAGGGCCAGCAGGAGACCGGTCAGAGCAGCAGAGCCGTCTTTGATGGTGTCCTTCTTCACGCCCATAACCTTGTTGGCCAGTTTTTCAAAAATAATGGCAGAAAGCACGCAGCATACGATCACCCGGACCGCATCCACGCGGAAATAATAGACAGAAGCCAGGACAGCCGGTACCAGTGCCAGGATGACTTCCCGCATGGACTTGCTGATGGTGAGCCCACAGTGCATGTGGGGAGACGAGGAAACGAGAACCAGCGGTTTCGGTTCTTTAATAGGTTCCATAATCAATATCCAGTCCTTTCGCGAAATTATTTGTCGAATTTATAGAAGGGGTTGTGACCGCCGTCACCTTTCCCTCTGATAAATTGCTTGCCCATCCGGATGTACTGCACCAGAGGAATGTGGGCAGGGCATACGAAAGCACAGGATCCGCATTCGATGCAGGCATGGCAGAAGAACCGTTCCGCATCATCCCAGTTCTGTTTCTTCACAGCCTGGACGATTTCCGTGGGTTCCAGCTTCATGGGGCAGGCATCCACGCAGCGGGCGCAGTGCACGCAGGGATCCGGTTCATGATATTGGGCAAAAGGAGAGTTGGAATTGAAGATCAGGAGACCGCTGGAACCCTTGGTGATGGGGTAGTCCAGGGAGTTGACGGCAAAGCCCATCATCATCCCGCCGGAAATGATCTTTCCGGGAGCCCCTTCCAGACCGCCGGCGGCTTTTTCCACAGCGTCGCTGTAGAGGGTCCCCAGACGGACGATATAGTTCCCCGGTTTCTTTACGCCGTCACCGCTGATGGTTACGACTCTTTCGTACAGGGGGATGTTGTTCTTGACGGCCCGGCAGGCTGCCACCGCAGTGCCCACGTTGTCCACGATCACCCCTACATCCGCAGGCAGACCCCGGTCAGGGACCGTACGGCCGGTAGCGGCATAGATCAGGTGTTTTTCAGAACCCTGAGGGTACTTTTCCTTGCAGACGCAGACTTCGATGTTGGCTTCCCCGGCCACTTTCTTCTGCATCAGTTCGATGGCGTCAGGCTTGTTGTCTTCGATGCCGATGACGCCTTTGGCAGCGCCGGAGGCCAGCATGAAGTACTTCAGGCCCTGGATGATTTCGTCGGCGTATTCCAGCAGGGTACGGTGGTCAGCCGTGACGAAGGGTTCGCATTCGATCCCGTTCAGCAGGATCGTGTCGATGGGGCAGTGGCCTTCCTTGGGAGGAGCATACTTCACTGCCGTAGGGAAGGTGGCGCCGCCCATGCCGGCGATCCCTTTTTCCCGCAGGACCTGACGGATCAGATCCGGGGTGATTTCTTCCTCGCTGCGGGGTTTGATATCCTCGCACAGGGTGTCCTGGCCATCATTTTTGATGACCACGCACTGGGAAATCATGCCGTTGGGCATATACCGATTCTCCAGTTTCATGACCATGCCGCTGACGCTGGCATGGATGTTGGTGCTGACGAAACCGCCTGCTTCACCAATCACCTGTCCGATCGTGACCTTATCCCCTGGTTTTACCACCGGCTTGGCCGGAGCACCAATGTGCTGGGAAAGCGGAATGTACACCACGTCCGGAGCCGGGCATCTTTCGATGGCCACTTTGTCGGTCAAGGACTTGCTGGGGGGTACTTCTACACCGCCCATGAAACTTGCTTCTTGTGCAGACATTCAGTTCACCTCTAACCTTTCATGTGTCAACTTCAAGTAAAAATTATATATTGTTAAATCGCAAAAAACAAGGGGTGAAAGAGGCCTGTCAAGAGAAGATGAAAAAAATTACGCAAAATTTTTCTTCTCAAAAAGTTTACAAAAACTCATGCAGAAAATTGTAAAATAGTTTATAATAATGAGCGTGGCAGGTGGATTTTTGTACAGCTGAAAGAATTGAAAAAATCTTGTGAAAACACTGTCTATATAGCCATATATATTTTAGGAAGCGATTTTTTAAAACTCTGGAGGAAATACCCATGTTTGGACTTTATTTCGATGATTATGATACGCCGGTGTTCCGTCCCCCCAGCGAAGCCAACAGCTTCATCCTGCGGGTGACCCGGGGCTGCGCCCACAACACCTGCACCTTCTGTGCCATGTACAAGGACGTGCAGTTCACTGTATGCCCGGACGAGGAGATCTCCCGGCAGATCGCCCTGGCGGCCCAGTATGCCCGGAACCAGGTGAAGCGGATCTTCCTGGCGGACGGGGATGCCCTGGTGCTCCCTACGGAAAAGCTGCTGAAGATCCTGGAAGTGCTCTACCGGACCTTCCCCAACCTCCAGCGGGTCACGTCCTACGCCGGTCCCCGGGACATCCTGCGGAAAAGCGATGAGGACATGATCCGGCTCCAGGAAGCGGGCCTGAAGATGCTGTATTTCGGCCTGGAAACCGGGGACACGGAGCTGCTGGCCCGGATCAAAAAAGGGGTTACCGGGGAAGAAGCCGTTGCTGCCGGCCAGAAAGTGGTCCGCTGCGGCATGAAGCTGTCCATGATGGTAATCGCCGGTCTGGGAGGCAAAGACGGCAGCGAACGCCATGCTGTGGAAACCGGCAAAGCCGTCACTGCCATCCAGCCCAACATGCTCAGCGTGCTGACCCTGCGGCTGTACAAGGGAACGGAGATGCTCCGGCAGTTCGAAGCCGGGGAATTCGAACTGCTGTCTCCGGCGGGACTGGCCCGGGAAGTCCATACCATGCTGGAACATGTGGAGATCCGGCCCGGGAACCACACCCTGTTCCGGAGCAACCACATTTCCAACTACGTGCCCCTGGCCGGAACCCTGCCCCAGGACCGGGACCGGCTGCTCCGGGAGCTGGAAGTTTCCATGGAGAAACTTTCAAAATTGACGGATTGGGAAGTTTATACTAATATGGAGTATTGAGAGTGTATCATTTCTGATATTCTGAAGGGATTTTTCCGGTTACAAGAAAAGAGGCACCACTATGAAACTGCATAAGCTCGTTACAGCGCTGGTCCTGGCTGTACTGGCTCTGCCCCTTTCGGCAGGTGCGGCTGCCCATCGGGCGGCTCCTCTGAAGGTGGGGGACAAAGGCTGGAAAGTCAAAACGGTGCAGATCAAACTGAACGCCATCGGCATGAAGACCCCCCAGACGGGGAAATACACCCGGGAACTGGAAACCCAGGTCCGGAACTTCCAGAAGGAACACAAACTGCCGGCCACCGGGAAAGTGGACGACACCACCTATTTTCGGATTCAGGAGGCCGCCTTTGAAAAAGAGGGGATCCACGGGGTGAAGGGAGAGGATGTGGTCCGGACCGCCTCCCGGTACAAGGGGGTTCCCTACAGCTTCGGAGGGACCACTCCACGGGCTTTTGACTGCTCCGGCTATGTCCAGTACGTGTTCCGGCAGCACAAGGCCCAGCTGCCCCGGACGGCGGACCTGCAGTTCGAGAAGGGCCTCTTTGTGACCCAGCGGCAGCTGAAGCCCGGGGACCTGGTGTTCTTCTCCACCTACGAGCCCGGGGCATCCCATGTGGGGATCTATGCCGGGAACGGGTTGTTCTGGAATGCCACCTCCTCCCGGGGGGTACGGCTGTGCAGTCTGTCCGACGATTACTGGAAATCCAGATATTACGGTGCAAAACGGGTCCTGGTCCCGGTGCACAAATCATATCGCTAAAGCGAATCAGGGGGTAAATCGATGATTAGGGAACGACGCAATAAGGAAAAACTGACCAGCTACTACAACAAATTTGTGGAGGAGGGCATTATAGACCCCAACGTCCATCCGTGGGTAGCGGAGTCCTGGCGCCGGTGCGAAGCACGGAAACTGAACCATGAGACCATGCCGTCCAACGGGGTGCGCCTGTCGCCCCAGGAGCTGGAAAAGGCCCTGGAAGTCCATGAGGATGTGGTGAAGTATGTGGACGGGCTCTTTGAACAGAACAAACAGTATTTCAATTCTCACAACCTGAGCATGCTGCTGGTGGATGAGGACGGGTATGTACTGAAGAACTATGCCCTGCCCTTTTTCCAGCGGAGCATCGAGGATATCCAGGGCATGCGGGTCCTGGAGGAGGATGTGGGTACTTCCAGCATCTGTGTGGCCCGGAGCCACAATGTGCCCTTCCTGATGTTCGGCCCGGAAATGTGGATCCGGGAAAGCCATTCCGGGGATGCCTGCTCGGCTCCCATCGATGTGGCCGGCCAGGGCCGGTACATCCTGTCCCTGTTCTCCCTGGACCAGAACGATCTGCCCTATGACATCCTGCTGAGCCTGCTCATGACCATGAAATATTCCGTGGAGAACTTCCTGACCATGCTGGCCTACTGGAAGGTCTGCGGCCTGATCTCCGAAGAGATCCCCGCCTCCGTCTACTGGGTGAACCCGGACGGAACCCTGCGGTATGCCAACAGCAATGGCCGGAAGCGGATGGAAGGGAAGGACCGGCTGGATGAAGTGTTCCTGAACTATGAGCACATCCCCATCCAGAAAGGGCTGTCCGGGAAGAGCACCATCCGGAAGGAAATCACCTGGATCACCCAGGACCGGACCTATGAAGATGTGACCAGCGTACTGCCGGTGAAGACCGGGGGGAAGGTGGACAGTGTGGTGATCATCACCATGGCCATTGAAGACCTGAAGACCACCATCGCCCATGCCACCGGGTACAGCTCCCGGTACAGTCTGTACAGCATGGTGGGGAATTCCAGCGAGTTCCTGGCCCTCCAGCACAAGGCCGCCCGGGTGGCCCGGGGGGACAACAACCTGCTGCTCCAGGGGGAACCGGGTACCGGCAAACAGCGCCTGGCCCACGGGATCCATCAGGCCAGCCCCAGAGCGGCGGCACCGCTCATTACCGTACGGGGCCATGACGGGTCCGAAGCGGAACTGGAAGCGGAATTCTTCGGCAGCGACGACGGAGCCGGCCATGTAACCGCCGGGGCCCTGGAACTGGCCAACGGAGGCACCCTGTTCCTGGACGAAATTGAAAAATTCCCCACCAAACTGGAAGATGCCCTGGCGGACGCCCTGAAGAACGGGGTCCTGAACTGGGAAACCGGCACCCGCCGGAAATACAATGTGCGGGTGATCGCCGCCTGCGATTCCAACCTGAAACGGCTGACCGACAAGGGACTGTTTTCCCGGAACCTGTATGAGCAGGTGATCGGGACGGTGATCCGGGTACCGCCTCTGCGGGAGCGGGTGGAAGACGTGGAAGTGATCGCCAACCACATCCTGACGGAAATGGCCGCCCGGCACAACATGCCTGGCAAGACCCTGTCCAAGGAAGCCCTCCAGCTGCTGAACAGCTGCCAGTGGCCCGGGAACATCAAACAGCTCCAGGGGGTCATCGAACAAGCCTTCTTCCACACCTCCGGAAGCGTCATCGAAGCCTCCCACATCAAACTGCCGGGAGAACACCGGATTGAAAAATCCTGGAAGCACGACAAGGATGCCTTTGTGGCCGCCTGGAAAGCCGCCGGGGGCAATATCAGCAAACTGGCCCTGATGCTGGACGTAAGCCGGGTGACCCTGTACCGGTACCTGAAGAAATTCAACCTGGGACCGGAAGAGAAGAAGAATCGGGGAAAGAAAGAGAAATAAAAAAGGTGGTGTTGCACAGTATGTGCAGCACCACCCTCTTGTTCAGACAATAAGGAGAAAAACAGATGCGTTTACGTAAGAAACCCTGGATCCCTCAGGCTCTGGAAGATTTCCGGGGAAAGGAACTGCTGGAAGACCAGCTGGAACAATACAAGGGGAACTGGTCCCAGGCGGTGCTGGGGGGACGGCCGGTGCAGCTGGAAATCGGCTGCGGCAAAGGCCAGTTCCTCACGGCCATGAGCGGACTCCATCCGGAAATCGGCTACCTGGGCATCGAGACCCAGCGGGAAGTGTGCTATTATGCGGTGAAGAAGCTCCGGGAGGGGGAAATCCCCAACGCCCGGATCGTCCATGCAGACGCTGCCCATCTCCTGGACTGGTTCGCTCCCGGGGAAGTGGACCAGATTTACCTGAATTTCAGCGATCCCTGGCCCAAAGCCCGGCACGCCAAACGGCGGCTCACCTACCGGACCTTCCTGGCCCAGTACAGGGAAATCCTGAAGCCGGGGGGTCATCTCCGGTTCAAGACCGACAATGATGATTTATTTGCCTTTTCTGTAGAGGAGTTCAAAGAATTCGGACTGGAAATCGTGGCACTTACCACGGACCTCCATCATACGGATATCCTCAACGAAGCCCAGACGGAATATGAGCAGAAGTTCAGCGCCCGGGGCAAGAACATCAACTTCTGCGAAGTGGCCTTTTAAGGGATCTGAGGCGGACCATGGGAAAGCGGTTTTTGATTTGGAGCAATCCCCGGGATGCCCTGGTGCATCTCACCTATTTCCTGATGCTCCTGGGGGGTGTGAATATATTCAGCGCCAGTTTCGTGGCGGCCGGGGACATGTTCGGCAACGGCTACCACTATCTGATCCGGTATTTCATCTACGGGGCCGTAGGGCTTGTGCTGATGCACTGGATCGGACGGAAATGGGACTACCACAAGGTCTTCCGGTATAATCAGATTTTCTGCGCCGGCTGCACGGCCCTTCTCATCGCCGTGGATATTTTCGGCAAGGGCATCAAAGGTGCCCAGCGCTGGCTGATCATCGGGCCTTTTTCTTTCCAGCCGTCGGAATTCGTGAAACTGGCGGTGATCCTCCTGGGGGCCGACTGCCTGGGCCGGCTGATGGAACAGGGCATACCGCCCCGCCTCCACAAAAAGGAAACCTGCAAGGCCTTCCTGGAGGCGGCCTTCATGTCCTTCCTGGTGCTGATCCAGCCGGATATGGGGACGGCGGCCATCATCCTGACATTGATGATCGTGCTGTATCTCCTGGCCGGTCTGCCCTGGAAGGATTTCAGCATCCTGCTGGGAGGCCTTCTGGGCGGGGCTGTGGCGGCGGTGATCCAGGCTCCCTACCGGATGAACCGGGTGCGGATCTGGCTGACTCCGGAACTGGATCCTCAGGGAAACGGGTACCAGGCAGTCCAGGCCAAAATGGCCATTGGCAGCGGGGGCCTGTTCTTCGGAGAATCCGCCGGTATGGGGACCAGCAAGTTCTTTTACCTGCCGGAAGCCCATACGGACTTTGCCTTTGCCGTTTTCTGTCAGGAATGGGGCTTTGTGGGAGCCTTGTTCCTGATCCTGGTGTTCCTGCTCATGGGCCTGTCTCTTTACCGGATCGGCCAGAACACCCAGGACCGGCGGGGATTCCTGCTGGTCAGCGGAGTGAACTTCCTGGTGGTGGGCCAGGCCATTGCCAACATGGCCATGGTCTGCGGCATCCTGCCGGTCATCGGGGTGCCCCTGTCCTTCATCAGTTACGGGGGCACTTCCCTGATCATCACCCTGGTGGGAATCGGCCTGGTGCTGTCAGTGTACCGGATGGAAACGGAAGGAAAAAGGCAGCCGGCGCCTGCTGCCGGTAAGCCGGTCTCCCGGCCGGTCCGGAAGGAAACAGGGAGGTGGTCCCGGTGAAGCGGCCGTCCTTTTTCAGCCCAAAAAAGAAAAACACACCGCAGGCTCCCAGGGAACCGGTGCTGAAGCTGGATCCCACCCATCAGGCTGTCCTTCACGAAGGGAAGCTCCGGGCGGTGATCCTGGGGAAAGTCCTGGGGGTAGCGGTGCTGGCAATCATCCTGCGGCTGTTCTGGCTCCAGGTGATCCAGGGCAGCACCCTGGCCCAGGAGGCCAACGACCAGATCACCGGGGAACATACGGAAATCGCTCCCCGGGGCAGCATCGTGGACCGGAACGGGGAGGAACTGGCGGTCAGCGTGGTGAGCAAGTCTCTCTATGTGGATCCCCAGGAACTGGTGGACAATCCGGAACGGTGGCCGGCCGGGAAAATGCCCAGCCGGGATCCCAAACGGGTGGCCGCTGATGCCCTGGCTCCGGTGCTGGATCTGAAAGCGGACCAGCTGTATAAGGAATTCTGCGAGCCGGACCGGCGGTTCATCTGGGTGAAGCGGACCCTGGATCCCCATGAGGCGGACCAGGTGGAAGCCATCCTGAAGGATCAGAAACTCAGCGGCTTCCACTTCAAGGAAGAAAGCAAACGGTTCTATACGAAAAACGACCTGGCCGCTCAGGTGCTGGGCTTTGTAGGCACCGACGACCAGGGCCTGGAAGGCATGGAAGCCTCCATGGATGAAGAACTGAAGGGCCGGAAACAGAAAAAACGGAGCTTCTTCGATGCCAAGGGGAAACTGGTGGGCCGCAGCGCCCTGAACCAGGTCCAGGTCCGGCGGATGAACACGGTCCAGCTGACCATCGATGCCCGGATGCAGTTCATCCTGGAAAAGAGCCTGGATGAGGCCATCAAAAAGACCCATGCAGCCAGTGCCGCCGCCATCCTCATGGACCCCAACACCGGGGAGATCCTGGGCATGGCCAGCCGGCCCACCTTCGATCCCAACCATTTCGGGAATGCTCCCAAAGGGGCCTACATGAACCGGGGAGTAGGGATCGTCTACGAACCAGGATCCGTGTTCAAACCCATTATGGGGTCGGCGGGGCTCATGGAAGGGGTCATCACCCCCAATACCCCCTTCAACGACCAGGGGTCCATTGACGTGGGAGGCCGGCGGATCCGGAACTGGGACGGGAAGGGCATGGGCCATGTGACCTTCACCGACGTGATCAAGTTCTCCCTGAACACCGGTATGGCCGACCTGGGCCTGAAGCTGGGCGGGGAACGGGAAACCCAATATGCCAAGGCCTTTGGCTTCGGCAGTGTCACCGGCAGCGATGTGCCCGGGGAAGAAGCGGGGATCCTGTACAATCCCAAGGATATGGTGCCTTCCGACGTGGCCACCATGGCCATCGGCCAGGGCATCGCGGTGACTCCTCTCCAGATGCTCCGGGCCATCTGCGCCATTGCCAACGGAGGGAACCTGGTGAAGCCCTATATCGTAAAGAAAGTCACCAGTCCTGACGGCCAGGTGCTGAAGGAAGGAAAGACGGAAGTGGTCCGGACGGTGATCACCCCGGAAGTGGCGGAAGAAATGCGGACCATGATGGAAAAAGTGGTTTCCGAAGGGGGCGGCAAGACCGCCCAGATCAAAGGGTACAAGATCGCCGGGAAAACCGGTACTGCTGAAAAACTGTCCCCCAAAGGGGGATACATCCCCGGGGTGTACATTGCCTCCTTTGTGGGCTTTGTGCCCAGCGATGCTCCCCGGTATGCCATGATCATCATGCTGGATTCCCCCAAAGGGGCTTTCTACGGTTCCCAGGTGTCCGCACCTATTTTCCGGGATACCCTCCAGCAGATCCTGGTGGCGGAAGGGGTCCAGCCCAGCAACTGGGACGGAATTCCCACGGTGGAATCCCTCCTGGCCAAAACCGCCAAGGAGGCGGCGCCTCTGGTGACCCTGGAAGCGGACGGGAACGGAGCGGTGAAGCTGTCCAACCTGGCCGGCCATTCCATCCGGGAAGTGGCCGGAGCCCTGGGCGGCGCCGGACTGTCCCTGATCCCGGTGGGCAGCGGCACCAGCTGGAAGCAGAACCCGGCACCGGGGACCGTCCTCCACAGCGGGGATACGGTGACCGTGTATTTTCGGTAAGGAAAGGATGGGAGTATGGAACAGATCATCATGGCCGGGAAACCGGTCGCAGAAGAAATCCGCCGGAAGCTCCGGGACCGGTTCGCCGGAAAGACCCTGACCCTGGCTACCTTCCTGGTGGGAAACAATGAAGCGGCCCATGTGTACAAACGGAGCCTGCTGAAAACCGCTGCCAGCCTGGGCATCCATACCCGGGATGTGGAACTTCCGGAAAATGCCACCCAGGAAGAGGCGGACCTGGCACTTCGGAACCTGAGCCTGGATCCCCAGGTGGACGGGATCCTGCCCCTGGTGCCCTTTCCCCGGCACATCAGCCGGATGCAGCTGATCAGCCAGCTGGACCCGGAAAAGGACATGGACTGCATCCATCCCATCAACGGGGGCAAGCTGTACCTGGGGATCACCCCCTGGGGCCCCTGTACTCCCCGGGCCTGCATGGCTCTCCTGGATTACTACAGGATCCCTCTGGAAGGCCAGAATGTGGCCATGGTGGGGTATGGAGAAGTGGTGGGCCGGCCCCTTACCCTGATGCTTATGGGCCGGTATGCCACTGTCACCGTCTGCCGTTCCCGCACAAAAAATCTGCCTGCCATTGTGCGGCAGGCAGATATGGTCATCAGCGCAGTGGGAAAACCCAACCTGATCACTGAAGACATGCTCCGGGAAGGAGCTGTGGTTGTGGATGTGGGCATCAATTCCCAGAACGGGAAACTGGTGGGGGATGTTCCGGAAGCCGCCAAACAGGCCAGGGCTTCCGCCTATACCCCGGTTCCCGGCGGAGTGGGAGTGGTCAGCAACCTGATGGTCATGGAGACCCTCACCCGCCGGCTGTGATCATTTCTGATCCTTGGCCGCCAGTTTGCCCAGGAATTTGGCCTTGTTCACCAGGAACCGTTCATGGGTGCCCTGGCCGATGGTGCCGTAGTTGTCGGACACGGTGATCTTGAAGGTCAGTTTCCGGCCATCCACGCCCACCAGCACCGCTTTGGCGGTTACGGTCTTGCCTACGGCGGTGGCGGCGTCATGGGACAGGTTCACCCCGATCCCCACGCTGGTGGTGTCTTCGTCCAGGCAGGGATTCACAATATTGCAGGCGGCCTTTTCCATCAGGGCCAGCATGGCCGGGGTGGCATAGACATCCAGGGAGCCGCTGCCCATGGCGGCGGCGGTGTTGGTGTGGAGGACGGTGTCCGTGGCTTCGCCTACGGCGCCGATACGGAATTCTTTCATGATATCCACTTCTCTCTTTTAGAATTTTGACAATTCAATCTTACTCGTTTTTCCCGGGAAAGGCAAGGAGTCAGTGCCGGTTCCTCAGGATGGAACCGGAAGGGAAGCGAGGGGAAGATACAAGACAGCCGGGAGGGCGTTATGAAAAAGATCATGCTCCTTGGGTGCCTGCTGCTGAGCCTTTTGTTCAGCGGCTGCGCCAAAGGCCACATTACCATGGAAATCACCCGTCTGGGGGCGGCGGACCTGACCTGCAAACTGGTAACGGCACCGGTGCTGAAACCCACCGTGGATGCCTTTGAGGAGGATTTCCGAAAGGACGGATACGGGGTCCGGCCTGCCAAGGAAGGGCAGTATGAAGGGTTTGTGGCCACCAAACACTACAACCAGGTAAAGGACATCAAGGATTCCAAGGTGCTGAAGACCTTCGATATCCGGACCTGGGAACAGGCAGCCCAGGATGCTGCCGGGCCCCAGAACGGGGAAAAGGCCAAACCGGCCCAGGTGTCCCGGGAAAAGAAGGAGCCGGTGGTCCGGCTCCAGGGAGGGCTGCTGTTCGATACCATCAGCGTCCATACCGGGATCAACATGGCCCCCAAAGAGGAACTGAAGAACCGGGATGCCCAGGCCGTGCTCCAGACCCTTCTGAAACAGTTCGACCTCCGGTTCACCCTGGTGCTGCCTACGGCGGTGGATGATACCAACGCCACCCAGGTCAGCGACGACAAACGGACCCTGACCTGGAAGCTGCCCCTGGGAGAAGAGACCCCCATGGATGCCACCGTCACCTACCTGAACCCGGTGAAAGCCGCCGGCTGGCTCATGGTGCTGCTGGTGGTGGGCGGCGTGGGGAACGCCTATTACCGAAAGCGGAAAAGGATGAAGGGGACTGGAGCGTGAGCCCCAGTTTGTCAGCGGGTCTGTTGCCCATGCAACGGACCCCTTTTTAACTATTACGAAAACAATTAGTTTATGTTACAATAAAATTGAAAAAAGACAAACTCATCCGAAATGGAGGGAAGACGTATGGCTGAATTTCTGAAATTGACCAAACTGACCATCTATGTAGGGGAGGACTTCTTCTACAAGGACAAACCTTTTTACAAGGCCATCTTCGACATTGCCGGAAAATATAAAATCGCCGGCTGCACGGTGATGCGGGGGACCCAGGGCTATGGGAGCCGGGTGCGGGGGAAGGAACGGAGACTGTTCATCAGTGTTTCCGAAGCCATCAACCTGCCGGTGATCATTACCATGATTGACAAAAAGGAACAGATCGAACTGCTGTATCCGTTCCTGGAGGAAAACCTGCGCCATGGGGTGGCTACAGTGGAAGAAATCGATATGCTGGCCACCAACTTTGTGAAGGAAGAGTACCAGAAAAAGATTGCCAACCGGGACAACCCGGCCATGCAGAAGTAAAAAAGGGGGCTGTTGTACATGCAACAGCCCCCTGCTATTGGAGGAATGAATATGGAAAAAGTCATTATCGAAAGTTTCACCCTGGACCATACCAAGGTCAAGGCTCCTTATGTGCGGCTGATTTCCCAGGAGACCGGGGAACATGGGGACATTGTCTCCAACTATGACATCCGGCTGTGCCAGCCCAACCAGCAGGAAATCCCCACCGGGGGAATGCACACCCTGGAACATCTCCTGGCCCTTTACCTGCGGCCCCGGATCAAGGGCTATCTGGACTGCTCTCCCTTCGGCTGCCGCACCGGGTTCCATCTCCTGTGCTGGGGGGTCCATGATCCCAAAAACGTGGCCAAAGCCCTGAAGGAAGCCCTGGAACTGGTGGTGAAGACCACCTGGGACCAGGTGCCCGGAACGAAAGAAAAGGAATGCGGGAACTACAAGGATCATTCCCTGTTCTGTGCCCAGGAATGGGCCAAGGAGATCCTGGCCAAAGGGATCAGCAGCGATCCGTACGAACGGAAAATCGTGGAGTAAAAAAGTGGCTGTGAAAAAATGAAGAATCATTTTTTCACAGCCACTTTTTTCATGCCCCCGGCAGCCGGATCACGAAGGTGGTGCCTTCGTTCAGGCGGCTGGTGAGGGTGATGGTCCCTTTGTGCTGCTCAACAATGTGTTTTACGATGGACAGCCCCAGGCCGCTGCCGCCGTTTTGCTTGCTCCGGCTGCCCTCCACCCGGTAGAACCGTTCGAATACCCGTTCCTGGACGTCTTCTGGGATGCCGATGCCGGTGTCCTTCACAGTAAGGATCACCTGGTCTTCCTCTTTTTTCATGGTTACGTACACATGGCCTCCCGGCCGGTTGTACTTCACTCCGTTGTCGATGAGATTCATGGCCATTTCCCGGAGCATGCTGCTGCTGCCCCGGACCTTGTCTTCCGTAAGCTGGCAGTGGATGGTCACCTGCTTGTCCTTGCAGAAGGGATCCATGAATTCCACCACCGACTGGATCAGCCCTCCCAGAGGAACGGCTTCCTGCATGGCCTCCGCCGGCATTTCCTCGATCCGGGACAGGAAGATGATGCTGTTGATCATTTCCAGCAGCCGGGCGGCTTCTTTCCGGATCAGCTGGCCAAAATGGGCAATGTCCTCTTTCTTCTGGTACATGCCGGCGGCCATCAGTTCCGCAAAGCCGCTGATGGAGGTAAGGGGGGTCTTCAGTTCATGGGTTACGTTGGCGGTAAAGTCCCTCCGCAGCTGTTCCCGTTCCCGGGCTTCCGTAATGTCCTGGATGATCAGCATACGGGTGGCCCGGCCCTGGGGAGGCTTCAGCAGCTGGAGATCCAGCTGGTACTGGCGGCTCCGGTATTTTACCGTCTGGCTCCAGGGCTGGCTGCTCCGGAGCCGGCCCTGGGGAATCCGGGCTTCCGGAGGCAGGAAGGGCATAAGGAATTTCCCCAGGAGCCGAGGCCGGCCGGCAGTGGGTTTCTCTTCCTGCTGGAGCAGCTGGAATCCCCAGGCATTGATCCACTGGATCCGCATCTGGTCGTCCAGGAGGATCACGCCCTCCTTCAGGCTGTCGGTGATCCGCTTCATGGTGTTCCGTTCCTGTTCCAGGTTCCGCAGACTCTGGTCCAGCTGTTTTCCCTGCCGGTCAATGGTGGCCAGGAAAGGGAGCAGCTCCGGATAGGAGGTGTGGAACAGCTGCCGTTCTTCTTCCGTGGTGTCTCCCTGGCCGACCTGGGACAGATACCGGGTGGCCTGGTCCAGGGGATCCAGGAGCCCCTGGGTGAGCCGGCGGACGGTGAACTGGCAGATCAGGATCAGGAGAAGCAGGGAAATGATCCACCAGGGCAGGAGCTCTTCCAGAGGCCGGAGCAGTTCCGTCTGGGTCCGGGCCACCCGGAGCACGGAGCCGTCGGACAGCCGCTGGGCCGCATAAAGGGTCACTTCCTGGAGGGTGGAGGAGTGCCGGGCATCGCTGCCCTGGCCTTCTCCCAGAGCCTGGGCGATTTCCGGCCGTTCCCGGTGGTTGGGCAGGCTGCCGGCTTCTTCATAGGAATCGTAGAGCACGGTGCCGTGGCTGTCCACCCAGGTGAACCGCAGGTCCGGGGACGCCTGGCTGGAGCGCTGGAGAAACACATAGGAATCGCTGTGGTGGTTCAGTTCCGTACTCATCACCTGGGACACCTGCTGAAGATCTGCCAGGGTCTGGCGCTTGGCGGTCTGCCAGGAGGCGAAGGCACATACCAGGGCGGTGATCAGGATACAGGCCAGTCCCACCAGGAACAGATGGAGATAGATCTGTTTTTTCATAGGCGGCGTGCTCCTTTACTGGATCCGGTACCCTATACCCCGGACAGTCTGGATGATCCGGCCGGCTTCTCCCAGTTTCTGCCGGAGGCTCCGGATGTGCATGTCGATGGTGCGGCTTTCTCCGGCATAGGAGAAGGACCATACCGCTTCCATGATCTGGTCCCGGCTCAGGACGATGCCGGCGTTGGCCATCAGGTAATGGAGCAGGTCGAATTCCTTTACGGTCAGTTCGCAGGGCTGGCCCTGGGTGGTCACCTGGTGCTTCTTCAGGTCCAGGGTAATGTCCCCGCACACCAAAAGGTCCCGGTCCTGGGGTTTCTGCTGGGTACCCCGGCGGAGAACCGCTTTCACCCGGCTCAGCAGTTCCATGATCCCGAAAGGTTTGGAAATGTAGTCGTCCGCTCCGGCGTCCAGGCCGGTGACCACATCGTATTCACTGGTCCGGGCAGTGAGCATGATTACCGGGAGGCTGCTGGTGGCCGGCTGGTCCCGGAGCTTCTTCAGGATCTCCAGGCCGCTTTCCCCCGGGAGCATAATGTCCAGGAGCACCAGATCCGGCTTCTTTTCCTCCAGGGCCTTCCAGAAGGAGGCTCCGTCGGGAAAGGCCTCCGCCTGGAATTTCTGGCTGCACAGGGCATAACGGACCAGTTCCCGGATGTTTTCATCATCTTCCACACAATATATCAGCGCCATTCCATCGCACCTTCCCTTGCCGTTTTTTTTCATTATAACGTAATTCAGGAGATTCCAACAGAGGGGGAACGGTTATAACCATTCCCCGTTGGATAAGAAAAAACGAACAGAGTTTTATAAACTTATTGAAAAAGCGAACAGAACGTGATATCATACACATAACAAACAAAAGTTCGAGTGGAGGGAAGAAAAATGAAGAAACTTTTACTGGGGTTGGTGCTGGTCCTGTTGGGGGTTTCTTCCCGCGGAGTGTTGGAGATGGAAGCGGTTCCCACCAGTTATCATACGGAACAGGTGGTGGTGATGCGGGGGGACAGCCTGTGGGGCATTGCCCGGAAGTACACCCATCCGGAAGAGGATGTGCGGGAAGTGATCGACCGGATCGCCAAAGCCAACCATCTGGATCTGCGCCAGGCCATCCAGCCGGGACAGAAGCTGGTGGTGCCGGTGAAACAGGACAAAAGGGAAAAGATGGTGGCCAGCCGCTGAAGGGTGATCAGGGCCTGTGAAAATATTTTCACAGGCCCTCTTTTGTTGTACAATGGAACCAAACTGACAGCAGGGGGAAGGACAATGGCTGAGGGGAAAGCACCGGAGACGCCCTCATCGGAAAGATGCACCAGGAACAAAAGGAATACCAGACCCTGATCCTGACGGAAGTGCCGGATATCAGCGAAGACAACGGGGAAGCCCAGCGGCTGCTGGACCTGACCCGGAGCGAGATCCTGTCCTCCTTCCAAAATGTAGTGCCTCTTTCCCAGACCAGCCCGGAAAAAATCAATCAGATCCGGAACTGGGGGAAAGAAAGGGCGGTACCCGCTTCCGGACGGCCTATCGGAGAAGAACAACTGCCGGCCAGGACCGGGAAGCTGGACCCCCGGTTCCTGGAAAAGGTACTGGAAACCATCCGGAAGGATTTTCCGGAAATCCGGTGCCTGGGACAGTTCCTGGGGATCCTGGCAGTTTGCCGGATCGATGATTCCTATGATGTGCACATACTGGACTTCCAGGGACAGGTGATCCGCCATTTCCACAAGGGGGAACCGCTGCCGGAAGGGTTGGAGAAGGGACGGAACCTGGCCCTGTACGGAGGTTACGCCTTTGTGGAAGTGTACACCGACTGCTGCCGGGGGGTGTTCGGCGACGGCCAGGTGGCGGTGATCCCGGACTGAGGGGAATGTGTGACACTTTTCAGACACCGGGCCCTGGAGACTGACGGGCCCGGGGAAATATGCTATACTAAAGGCAGAAAACCGGTTTGTTGTGAAGACAATGACAGGAGGGATTACTATGACAGAAGAAATGGATAAACGGGACGAAATGGAAAAGGAAGAAGATGCGGTAGAAGCGGAAACCCGTCCCATGGATGAAGAAGTGGACGAGGAAGAGGCCCTGGGTCCGGAAGACATTGCCCGGGAATCGGAACGGATTATCCGTTGGGGGGCTGCCCGGGCCAGTGTCATTGTCATGACGCCTTTCCTGGGGAGCCTGGCTCTCATGGCCAACGAGGTGTACATGATCACCCGGCTCTGTGACCTGCGGGGAGTGGAACTGGAAACCGGGGCCATTGCCGGGCTGGTAGGGTCCCTGGGGGCTTCCTTCGTGGGGCAGACCGTGTTCACGGTAATCCCCTTCCCGCCGCTCCAGGTTCCCATGGCCGTAGGCATCACCTACGCCGTGGGGAAAGCGGCCAACGCCTGGCTGGATGCCGGCCGGCCTGATGACCTGAGCCAGTTCAAAGATCTCTATGAACAGGCCCGGAAGGAAGGCATGGAGAAATTCCGGGAATTTAACAAGGACAAGAACAGGAACATCCCTCTGGGGGATGAACGGCGGAAAGTGGCGGAAAAGGCCAAACCCCTTTTCGACAAACTGAAGAGCCGGGCGGATGAAGCTGCGGACCGGCTCAGCGAAGTGGCCGGGAACATGGGCACCTATGTGGAAGACCTTAACGAACTGGTGGCTCCCTTCAAGGAAGGGGTGAGCCGGTGGGTGAACGCCCAGACCTTCGAACAGCTGCGCCGGGGCGAAGTGGCAGTCCCCTATACGGACCTGGCCAAGGGCCTGGGAGAAGCCATGAAGGACAGCGAATTCCAGTTCCGGGAATGCCGGTACAAGGGGGACCATCAGCTGGAAGTCACTGTGGAACATGAAAAATACGGGACCCTTACTGCGGATGTGGAAATCGAGGCTCTGGCCCTTAACAACACCGCCTCCTATGCCCGGTTCCGGATCCACGATTTCGCCATTGCGGACAACAAGCTGGGCGAACTGCTGGTACGGCTCCTGGGTACCCGGATCATCATGAGCCTGGTGAACGCCATTTTCAACATGACGGTGGTGAACCGGGACGACCTGATCTGCACTTTCAGCGATCAGAGCCTGACGGTGGACTTCACCGACGTGATCAAGAAGAGCAAACTGGCCCAGCTGAAAGTGAAGGGCTTCAACCTGTTCGACCTGGTGCGGCTCACCGGACTGGTGCCGGAAGCAGACGGGCTCCACATCTACAGCCAGTGGGGTCTGAAAAGGAAGTAACTTCTTGGCAATTGTCTACAACCAAAATCACATGTGTTTTCAACAAGAGGGAAGGTGATACACCTTCCCTCTTCATTTAACGCAATATAGTAAATATACACAGAATTACCACAATTCCTGTGGATTTTTTGTGAAAGAAGGCTTATAATGAACTCGACAGTAAAACTTGCGAATTGAAGGGGTTCGCAGAAGGGGGTTTTATTCAATGATTAGCTTCTTTGTGTGTCTTGCTATTTTAATTGGTGGTTATTTCATCTATGGCGGATACGTAGAAAGCTGATTCCGTCCTCCTATCGATGACAGAAAGACTCCTGCCTATCGTCTGGAAGATGGCGTTGACTACGTACCTATGGAAAACTGGCGGGTTTTCCTGATTCAGCTGCTGAATATTGCTGGCCTGGGTCCTATTTTCGGTGCTCTGGCTGGGGCCATGTGGGGCCCGGCTGTATTCCTTTGGATCACTTTCGGCACGGTGTTTGCCGGCGGTGTCCATGACTTCATCTCCGGCGTACTGTCCGAACGGAACGATGGGGCCTCTATTTCCGAACTGTGCGGCAAATATCTGGGCGCGACCATGAGACACATTATGCGTGGGTTCTCCGTTGTGCTGCTGATCCTGGTAGGCGTTGCCTTCACTACTGGCCCTGCCGGCCTGCTGACCAAGATTACCCCGCTCAGCTACAACTTCTGGCTGGTTATCTTACTGATCTATTATTTCTGTGCTACCTTCCTGCCGGTGGATAAACTGATCGGGAAACTGTATCCGTTCTTCGGATTCTGCCTGATCTTCATGGCTGTGGGCGTTGGGACCATGCTCTTTGCTGAAGGGTACCATGTTCCTGAAATCACCCTCACCAACATGCATCCGAAAGGAACCCCGATCTGGCCGATCATGTTCATCACCGTGGCCTGCGGCGCCATCTCCGGTTTCCATTCCACCCAGTCTCCTATTATGGCCCGCTGCATCAAGAGTGAACGTGACTGCCACAAGATTTTCTACGGAGCCATGGTCTGCGAAGGGATCATTGCTCTGATCTGGGCTGCTGCCGGTGTTTCCTTCTATGGCAACACTGCCGGCCTGAGCGACGCTTTTGTGAAATACCATGGCGCCGGCGGCGTTGTATATGACATCTGCTCCGGCCTGATGGGCTATCTGGGCACCGTCATCGCCATGATCGGTGTTATTGCCTGCCCTGTATCCTCCGCTGATACGGCCTTCCGTTCCGCCCGGTACACCATCGTTGACTGGTTCAAGATTGACCAGCACACCCTGGCTTCCCGTCTGAAACTGGCTTTGCCCATCATCGCTGTAGGCGGCATCCTGACCCAGGTAGACGTAACCATCCTGTGGAGATACTTCTCCTGGACCAACCAGACCCTGGCCATGCTGGTACTGTGGTCCGGTGCCATGTACCTGTACGCCAACAAGGGCAATGCCTGGATCGCTATTATCCCTGCTACCTTCATGAGCGCCGTATCCTGCACCTACATCCTGGTTGCCAAGGAAGGGCTGCAGCTGAGCACTTCCATTGCCTACCCTGTAGGCGTTGTGTTCGCCATCGTTGCCTTCTGCCTGTTCTGGAAACGGGCCAAGAAAGTGGACAGTGGGGAACTGGATATTGCAGACAAACCTGTCCAAGGCTGATCCCTTGTAAAAAATCGATTCCCTTCAGGAAAACCCGGGAGCTTGTCTCCCGGGTTTTCTTTTGCTTCCGGACTGTCTCCGGAGGCAGAACGGATGTGAGGGAGGCAAGGAATGAAAAAATGTAAATAAAAATAATTCATATGATGAATATGCGCTGAAATCCCATTTCTCTATAAAAAACGTTACAGTTTTCCGTAGAAAATGTATAAATTAAATAAAAAATATGTATATATAACATAAAGAAAAGAAAAAAGCCCTTTACTTGTATACAGAATATGGTATACTAGGGAACATCATCGTCAGTGAGAGAAAGACGAAAAAACGTATGGATTACAATATACAGGGAAGAGGGTATAAAAATGGAACACAAGTATAACCCGGTTACGCCGGAACTAGTGGAAGAACTGAAAAAAGTGGTAGGGGACCGGTATGTAAAGACCGATGAAGAGTATCTGGAACAGTACCAGACCGATGAAGAAGGGAACCCCCATTTCTTCAAGAAGCCGGAAGTGGTGGTATTCCCCGGCACCACCGAAGAAGTGGCAGAAGTGGTGAAACTGGCCAACAAGTATCTGGTACCCATCACCCCCCGGTCCGCCGGCACCGGTGTGGCCTGCGGCGCCATCCCCATCTATCATGGCATGGTGGTGGAACTCCAGCGGATGAACAAGATCCTGAAACTGGATGCGGACAATTTCTATGCCGTTTGTCAGACCGGGGTATTCACCGGTCAGCTCCAGGCAGAAGCCAAGAAGGCCGGTGTCATGTACGCCGGGGATCCGTCCAGTGCGGAATCCTGCCAGATCGGCGGCAACGTGGCCAACAATGCCGGGGGCAACCGGGCCGTCCGGTACGGCACCACCCGGGATCAGATCTATGCCCTGAAAGTGGTCACTCCCACCGGGGATATTGTGGATGTGGGCGCCCGGCTGAAGAAATGCTCCACCGGCCTGTGTCTGGAACAGCTTTTTGCCGGCAGTGAAGGGACCCTGGGGATCATCACGGAAGTCACCGTAAAGCTCCGTCCTCTGCCTCCCTATTCCTTCAACATGGTCTGCGTGTTCAATACGGACAAGGAAGCCTTTGCCCTGCCCAACAAGATCCTGAAGGCCGGCATCGATCCCACTTCCATTGAATATATGGGCAACTCCGCCATCGACATGACCTGCAAATACCTGGACAACATGGAAATGCCCCATGTGAAGGAAGGGTGCTGCTACGTGATCGTTACGGTGGAAAGCTTCGACCAGGATGAATCTGACCGGAAAATGGAAAAACTCTGCGACCTGGCGGAAGCCAATGGCTCCATCGATGAATTCGAAGCGGATCAGCGGATCTGGACCCTGCGGAAACAGTTTGCTGAAGCTGCCCGGGACATTGACAAAATGTTCCAGACCGAAGACTTCGTGGTACCTCTGGACAAAATCGCGGAAATGACCGCCCAGATCCCTGAACTGGAAAAGAAATACAATCTGTACACCGTGACCGTGGCCCATATCGGGGACGGGAACATCCATGTACTGCCTCTGAACAAATACGGCCTGTCTCCGGAAGACTGGTTCAAGACCATCAAAGCCTTCCATGCAGACCTGTTCCCCCGGGTCTATGCCCTGGGCGGAAAAATGAGCGGGGAACACGGCATCGGCTACAAGAAGCTGGAAGAATTTGCCCGCTGCACCCCTGAAGGGGAAGTAAAACTGATCAAAGCCATCAAACAAGCCCTGGATCCCAACAATATCATGAATCCCGGGAAACTGGTGGATGTGAACGGAGATTTTGTGGCGTAAAAAAAGGGGGTGTTGCACGTTGCGTGTAACACCCCCTAGCTGTAGAGCCGCATAGCGGCTCAAGTCTGGAGTCTGAAGTCTGGAGCCGAATGTTAAATTTGCATGCAAATTTTTGAATGTGTAGAACCTTTAGACGAAATGATTGCTCAGATTGATTTCGATTCTGGTTGTACGTAATCAAAAGGATCCGTCTAGCCAGACGGATCCTGTCCTGAGGCTTCCGACTTCAGACGCCTGACTTCCGACTAAGGGGCTGTTGCGCATGCAACAGCCCCTTTTTTCCTTTCCCCGTATGGATTATAATAAGAACTGTAACGATCCATCCAACAGAAGGGGCCTTGGGCCTACAGGAGTCCATATGAAACCATCCATGAAGGGGCTGCTCCTGGCGCTGGTGCTGTGGGGAAGCCTGCTGCCGGCCGCCTGGGCCGCCGGCGGAAACACAACTGAACAAGGAGCGGCTGCCCAGGAACCCGCGGAGGGGGCCGGAGGCCATCTGGAAATCAGCCAGCCTCTGGCGGAGTCCGGTATTTCCCGGCAGAAGGATCTGAAGGCGGAACTGCTGGCCAGATACGGCACCCGGGAAAAGGCCCGGGAGAAATTCAAGGATCCCCGGAACGATGTACAGTTTTCCCTGCCGGAGGGCTTTGCCCTCCAGGGCCTTTACGGCCGGGGCAAACACCAGGAAGACATCCTGATGCGGGCTTCCCGGGGAGATACGATGCTGGTGTACATGGCCAACGGGGCCATGATGAAAACCGACGGTGAGAAGGAAGCCAAACCTTTCCAGTCGGAAAAGATCATGCTGGAACTGACCCTGCGGACCTATGAAGAAGAGGCCAAAGCCAAGGACATCCCGGTCCAGGCTGCGGAAATGGGCGAATTTGCCGGCCGGGAGGGGCTCCACATCCGGCAGCTGGAAAACGGGAAGGTGTCGGACCGGTACTTTTTCGGGGACCGGAAGAATCTGTACAGCCTCAGCTTCCTGATTCCTGAAAAAGAGGCCGGGACCCTGGAACCGGCCGTCCGGCAGGTGCTGGATTCGCTGGAAATCGGCGGGGCCTATGAACGGATCACCCTGCCCCACAGCGGGGTTTCCTACGAAATCCCCTTTGGGAGCGTGGACATCCAGAAGGCAGCGGATCCCGGGGATCCCCACCAGCTGTCCCGGCTCCATCTGGACAACCAGCTGGTCACCGGGGTGATCTTCCAGTCTCTCCAGGAAAACATGGACTATGCTTTCCTGCCGGACAGCCTGGAAGATCTGTGTGACCAGGACCGGGAAAATCTCTGCCGGCTTATGACGGAGAACCGCCGGGCCAAGTGGGAGAAGAGCCACCCGGGCCTGTCCCTGAAGGAAAACCGGACCTATTTCTCCAAAGCGGCAGGGCGGACCTGTATTGTGGAGGAAGAAGTGACCCCGGGAGGCAAAAGCCTGGGATACGTGTTCCTCCGGAAGGGCACCCTTCTTTCCCTGGATTATTTCCAGCTGGGAGCCCGGGACCAGCAGAAGGTCATCGACCATTCGGTAAACAGCCTCCAGTGGAAGGATCCGGAGCCCCCTGTCCGGGCGGGTAAAAAGGTCCCGGCACCGGCACCGAAACCCAAATATGGAGGAGAATAAAGGAGCTGACAGCCATGGAACAGAAAGAATTTGAGCAGGATGTGGACACCCTGGATCAATGGATCCGGGAATCTCAGAAAATCGTGTTCTTTGGAGGGGCCGGGGTTTCCACCGCCAGCGGCATCCCGGATTTCCGCAGCAAGGATGGACTGTACAACCAGCACGATGTGCGGTTCGACCAGTACCGGCCGGAATACCTTCTCAGCCACAGCTGCCTGGTGAATGAACCAAAAGTCTATTTCGAATTCCACCGGCAGAAAATGGATACCCGGAAGATCCAGCCCAACAAGGCCCACAAATATCTGGCGGCCCTGGAAAAGACCGGGAAGCTGCTGGGCATCGTGACCCAGAACATCGACGGGCTCCACCAGAAGGCCGGCAGCCGGAAGGTGTTCGAAATCCACGGCAGTGCCCTGCGGAACTACTGCATGAGCTGCGGGAAGACCTATCCTGCGGACTACATCTTCGAATCCAAAGAACCGGTGCCTCACTGCTCCTGCAGGGGCGTGATCCGTCCGGACATTACCCTGTATGAAGAGATGCTCCCGGATGAAGCGGTGGAAAATGCTGTACGGGCCATTTCGGAAGCAGACATGATGATCATTGCCGGCACCTCCCTGACCGTGTACCCGGCCGCCTCCTTCATCAACTATTTCCATGGGAAACGGCTGGTGATCCTGAACCGGGATCCTCTGTCCGTCCATATGAAGGCGGACACCCTGGTGATTACGGAAAACATGGACAAGGTGTTCGGGGCCCTGGCGGCCAAAGAAGGAATTGCCCTGTAGGCAGGAAAGGATGCTTTTTCCGGGGCTTTTGTGCTATAATGACAGAAGTATTGCATAGAATTTTTGGGGGTTATAGTTATGTTGGATCTGAAATTTGTCCGGGACAACACGGAAAAGGTTGCCCAGGCTCTGAAAAACCGTCATGCGAAAGTGGATCTGGAAGAATTCAAGGCTTTGGACCAGGAACGCCGGTCCCTGCTCCAGGAAGTGGAAGGAGACAAAAGCCAGCGGAATACGGTAAGCGCTGAAATCAGCCAGATGAAGCGGAACGGGGAAGACGCAACGGAAAAAATCACCGCCATGCGGGCCCTGGGGGACAAAATCGCGGAAGCGGACAAAAAGGTGAAGGATGTGGAAGCACGGCTCCAGGCTGTGATGCTCACCATCCCCAACATGCCGGCGGCAGATGTGCCGGTGGGCAAGGATGATACGGAAAATCCGGAAGTGCGGAAATGGGGGGAACCCACCCATTTTGACTTCGAACCAAAAGCCCATTGGGAAATCGGGGAAAAACTGGGGATCCTGGATGCAGAACGGGCTGCCAAAGTGTCCGGTGCCCGGTTCTACTACTACAAAGGGGCTGGTGCCCGTCTGGAACGTGCCGTCTACAACTTCATGCTGGACCAGCACACCCGGAAGGACGGCTATACGGAAGTGATCCCGCCTTATATTGTGAACACCGCTTCCATGACCGGTACCGGGCAACTGCCCAAATTCCACGAAGACATGTACAAAGTGGAAGGCCAGGACATGTACCTGATCCCCACGGCTGAAGTGCCTCTGACCAACTACTACCGGGGTGAAATCCTGAACGGGGACGACCTGCCCATCTATCTTACCGCCATGACCCCTTGCTTCCGGGCTGAAGCCGGCAGCGCCGGCCGGGATACCCGGGGGCTGATCCGGCAGCACCAGTTCCACAAGGTGGAAATGGTGAAGTTCTGCAAACCGGAAACCAGCTATGACGAACTGGAAAAACTGGTGGGCAATGCGGAAGACATCCTGAAGGCCTTGAAGCTGCCCTACCATGTGGTGTGCCTGTGCACCGGGGATCTGGGCTTCTCCGCTGCCAAATGCTACGATGTGGAAGTCTGGTTCCCGGAACAGAACAAATACCGGGAAATCTCTTCCTGCTCCAACACGGAAGACTTCCAGGCCCGCCGGGCCAATATCCGGTTCCGCCGGGATGCCAAGTCCAAACCGGAATACGTCCATACCCTCAACGGCTCCGGACTGGCTGTAGGCCGTACGGTGGCCGCCATCCTGGAAAACTACCAGCAGGCCGATGGGTCCGTGGTGGTGCCGGAAGTGCTCCGTCCCTACATGGGCTGCGATGTGATTACGGGAGTCAATTCCTGATAGTGTGCAGATATTCACTACAATTGAATATTTATCCAACACCCGCCTTTTCCGGCGGGTGTTTCTTTTGTTTCACAATGGACCGGACGGGCTCATACGGGCTCATACTCCCTGATTCGTCCAAAATTGAGCAAAACAGAATTATTCATTGTTATGCTGAACAAAAGTGATTGGTGAATATTTTTCTTTAAACTCCTTAAAACTCCTTCCATCTCCTCGATTTTCCTTTATTTTCCTCTTGCACTTTCAGTTCATCGTAGTATAATGAACTACGAATTTAAGGAAGGCCGCGTCTGTCCCGGCAAAAGCCGGAACGCAGCTGCAGGCCCAAAGGGGGATGGATAATGAACGAACAAAGCTTTTTCCAATTGACCCAAGATGCTGTCACCAGCCTGGCTGAAAGGTATGGAACTCCTCTTCTGGTACTGTCTCTGGAACAGGTTGAGAAAAACTATGATATCCTGCGGGAGCATATCCCGCAATTGAAAATACATTATGCCATGAAAGCCAATCCGGACCTCCATATCCTGGATCTGCTGATCAACAAGGGAGCCTGCTTCGACGTGGCCAGCGACGGAGAAATCCGTACCCTGAGCCAGCTGGGCGTTTCCGGGGACCGGATGATCTACGCCAACCCCATCAAGCTGGATGCCGGGTTCCAGGCCTGCCGGGATGCCGGGGTGTACCGGATGACCTATGACAGCGAAAGCGAGATCAAAAAGATCGCGGAACACTGCCCGGGCGCCACGGTGCTGCTGCGGCTGCGGATCGACAATGCCAAGGCCCATGTGGACCTGAACAAGAAGTTTGGCTGCCCCCGGGAAAAAGCCCTGGACCTGATGCTGAAGGCCAAAGAAGCCGGACTGGATGTGGCCGGCATTGCCTTCCATGTAGGCAGCCAGACGGTGGCGGCGGATCCCTATTTCCACGCCATGGACATTACCAAGGAACTGATGGCCGAAGCCCGGGCCAAGGGACTGACCATGCGGGTACTGGACATCGGCGGGGGCTTCCCCATTCCGGAAACCGGAGTCCATTACAATCTGACGGCTCTCCTGGACCAGGTGTCTGCCCGGCTCCAGGAAGACTTCTCCGACCTGGAGATCTGGGCAGAACCGGGCCGGTACATGTGCGGCACCGCCGTGAACCTGATCACCCGGGTAATCGGGGAAAACGAACGGAACGGCCAGCACTGGTATTTCCTGGATGACGGGATCTACGGGACTTTCTCCGGGGTGATCTTCGACCAGTGGGATTTCAAGCTGATCAGCTTCAAGGAAGGGAAAAAGATCCCGGCCACTTTCGCCGGGCCCAGCTGCGATTCCCTGGACATTATGTTCCGGGGGAAGATGACCGAGCCTCTGGAAGTGGGAGACCTGCTGCTGGTCCCTGTCTGCGGGGCCTACACCTCCGCTTCCGCCACCACCTTCAACGGGTTTAAAAAGGCCCGGACGGTGATCTGGGAGGAAGTGCGGGAAGAACTGGGCATGGACGCCATGAGTGTGGCGGTGTAAGAAAAAGGGGCTGTTGCGTGAGCAACAGCCCCTTTTTGGGGTCTCGAGCTATGGGTCTCGAGTCTCGGGCCTTTGGATAGAACCTGTCCTTCTTATTGTGTATAACCGTAGGGGGCGCAGGCCCGGCGCCCCGCAAAATGCACAGATAATCGATGATTTGGCGGGCTGCCCGGCGTGCAGCCCCTACGGTACCGGTTTACCCGTTCAAAAATTTGCCTGGAAATTTTTCATTTGGCCCGTGACTGGTGACCCGCGGCCAGGGAAAGGTGTATCATATATTTAGACAGTATGAAGCGAGACTTTCTTGGAGAAAGGAGCGTCTTTTATGAAGAGTCTAAAAATGTACACCAGGGATTTCAAAATCCAGGTATGCAAGCTTGTTTTGGA
>NZ_VULN01000013.1 GCF_009696675.1 Acidaminococcus fermentans
TAATCGATTACAATGCAAACCGTATTCATTCGAGTATTGATTATTTAACTCCGAATGAAAAATACCAGCAATTAGTAAGTTAACGAGGTGTCTCGGTTCGATGTGTCTAAAAGCCTTGACACCTTTCCGCAACAAAAAAGGCACCGCAAACGCGGTGCCTTTTGTCATTTCTTTGCATTCTTCGTCATTTCGTCGGTGGCGGTGCGGATGATGGCGGCCAGCAGGGTGTCGGAATCGTATTCCGTGCTGGTCCGTGCATCGGTGACCTGGTAGATGGTCTGGCCGTTCTTGGTGGCCAGGAAGGTGACGCCTGCGTAAGCGGTTTCCCCTTTGGCCAGCTTGTTCCCTTTCCGGGCAGCGGGTTCGGTGCCGTCAGCGGTCTCGATTCCCACCGGGTTCACCTGGACCTGGAGGGTGATGGTGTTCCGGAGCTTTTTGTCCGGCAGCATCACCGGGTTGCTGTATACGGTGACCCCTTCTTTCTTGAAGTCCCGCTGGAGGGTCAGCAGGGTCTTCCGGACCGCATCGTCGTCCCGGGTAAAGGCGGGATGGGCTTTCCGGAAGTCCGTATCCTGCCGGGAAAGATCCTTCAGATACACGACTTTCACATTTTTAAAAGCAAAGGTGCTGCTCTTCCAGCCGCTGCGTTCCGCGCCTGCCGTCAGGGGCAGGGCCAGCAGAGTCAGGAGCAGGGTGGCCATAGCCAGGAATTTTTTCATGGGTGTTCCTCCTCTTAGGTTCTGTCTTCCCATTTTACAACGGATGGGGACAGCTTTCAACGGCTTTTCGTTTTGACTAACCTGGGGAATCGGGCTATAATTTGTAGAGTTATCTTGTATCCGCTGTGGGTACAGTGCAGGAAACGGAGGAAATCCTATGCCAATACCTCTTGTGGTGTGGGCGGCTGCCGGGATCGGCGCTGCCGGACTGAAACTGTATAAAAGTGCCACCAGCTCTGAAAATATGGTGAAAAATGCCATTGAACGGTATAATGAAGAAAGGTTCAAATTCTACAAGGTGCTGGAGCAGCTGACTCCGGAAGTGGAAGAACTGGGCCGGCTGAAGCTCCATATCTGGGGCTGCTACGACAAGGTCTTTGCCATCCTGGACAAGATCGAGAACAAACCGGGCCATTATACCTACAAGACCCATAAGAATCTCCATCTGCTGCCCCAGGATGTGCGGAAGCTGAAACGGATCCGCCGGGTGGTGGAACGGATCCAGGAAAAGAAACTGGATACGGAAGGCACCGGGATGCTGACGGTGGTGGCTCTCCAGGGGGGAGCGGCCAGTTCCTACAGCCAGTCGGAACTGGAACGGGACGAGGCCAAGCTGGTGATGGAACAGATCATGGACCAGCCTCTGTACACTTCAGAAGTGACGGCCCTGGATGAAATGAGCGTGCTGGAATCCATCATGTGCTTCCCCAAGGTGCTGCGGCCCGGGTATTTTTCCGACAAGGACGGGTCCAAAATGACCAAGGATGAGGCGGTCCATTTCAAGACGGATACGGATACCCAGTCCCTGCTCCTGGCGGACGCGGAGGCCCGGGGAGAACGGCTGCTGGAAGTGGTCCGCCATGTGTACAAGACCACCGAGACCCTGAAAAATGAACAGCGGGAGCAGATCCAGTTCTTCCAGCGGCTGCTCCTGGAAAAGACCGATTACCAGACCTTTACCCTGGAGGAAAAGGACCGTCTGAATTTCCTGGTGGCCCTGGGCTTTGTGCTCCGGGAACTGGCCCGGACGGATATTGTGCTGAAAAACGGCAGCATGGCCATCCTGAACCGGAGCGGCCTGCGGGTGCCCCTGGGCAAGGCCCAGGACCTGCTGCCCATGGAAAACCTGGCTCTTTTGGATGAGAACGACTAATTGTGGGGAGGAACCATCATGATCAGTACCAAAGCGTTTAAAGCCTATGACATCCGGGGCATCGTCCCCAGCGAAGTGAACGAAGACCTGGCTTACCGGCTGGGACGGGCCCTGGCCTGGAAGCTCCAGGCCAAAGAACTGGTGGTGGGCCATGACATCCGGCTCAGCGGACCGGCCCTCAGCGAAGCGGCGGTAAAGGGCATGCGGGATGCCGGGGCCAATGTCCAGGATCTGGGCCAGTGCGGCACGGAAATGATCTATTTTGCCACCGCCCATCTGAAAACTGACGGGGGCATGATGATCACCGCCAGCCACAACCCCAAGGACTACAACGGCATGAAGCTGGTCCGTTCCGAAGCCCGGCCCATTTCTGCGGATACGGGGCTGAAGGACCTGGCGGAACTGGTGGCAGCGGAAGATTTCGAGACCCGGGTGCCCAAGGCGGCGGAACAGGGAAGCTACAAAAAAGTGGATATTGTCCCCAGCTATGTGGACCATCTTCTTTCCTATATCAATGTAAAGAGCCTGCTGCCGCTTAAGATCGTGGCCAACCCGGGGAACGGAGGGGCCGGTCCCATTGTGAAGGAACTGGCCAAGCATCTGCCCTGCCAGTTCATCATGATCAACGATACCCCGGACGGCACCTTCCCCAACGGGGTGCCCAACCCGCTCCTGCCGGAAAACCGGGCGGCCACTTCAGAAGCGGTGAAAAAGAACGGGGCCGACCTGGGGATCGCCTGGGATGGGGACTTCGACCGGTGCTTCTTCTTTGACGAAAACGGCCGGTTCATCGAAGGGTATTATCTGGTGGGGCTCTTTGCCCAGTACTTCCTCCAGAAGCATCCCGGCAGCAAGATCCTTTACGATCCCCGGCTCACCTGGAACACGGAAGACATCATTGCCCGGTACGACGGCCAGCCGGTACGGTGCAAGAGCGGTCACGCCTTCATCAAGGAATGCATGCGCCGGCAGGGTGTGCTGTACGGGGGCGAAATGAGCGCCCACCATTATTTCCGGGATTTCTCCTACTGCGACAGCGGGATGATCCCCTGGCTGCTGCTGATTTCCCTTCTGTCCACTTCCGGCATGACCCTGTCCCAGCTGGTGGATGCCCGGATCAGCGAGTATCCCTGCAGCGGGGAAATCAACCTGAAGGTGAAGGATGCGGACGAAGTGCTGGAACGGCTGTCCAAACATTTCCGTTCCGGGATCCAGGACCGGATGGACGGGCTCAGCGTGGTGTACAATGAATGGCGGTTCAACCTGCGGAAATCCAACACGGAACCGGTGGTGCGGCTGAATGTGGAAACCCGGGGGGACAAGGATCTGCTGAAACAGAAGACCCGGGAAATGCTGGAGTTGATCGGCGGAGAAAGAGCATAGGAGGCAAAACGGATGAATGTACTGGTAACAGGGGGAGCCGGCTATATCGGCTCCCATGTGGTGGAAGAACTGACGGCCAACGGATATACGCCCATTGTCTATGACAATTTCAGCACCGGCCATGTGGATGCGGTGTCGGACAAGGTCCAGCTCATCGAAGGGGATATCCATGACTTCAACTTCCTGAAGCATATCCTGGGGGAATATGAAATCGACGGGGTCCTCCATTTTGCGGCCAGCAGCCAGGTGGGAGAATCCATGGTGAACCCGGGGAAATACTACTACAACAATGTGGCCGGTACCCTGGGGCTTTTGGATGCCATGCGGGAAGCGGGAGTGGAACAGCTGGTGTTCTCTTCCACAGCGGCTGTCTACGGGGAACCGGCCCAGGTGCCCATTACGGAAGACATGCCTCTCCAGCCTACCAATGTGTACGGCCGGACCAAGCTGATGATCGAAAAGATGATGGAAGACTACAGCCATGCCTACGGCCTGCGCTATGTGGCCCTCCGGTACTTCAACGCCGCCGGGGCGTCCCTTTTGGGGAACATCGGGGAAGACCACCGGCCGGAGACCCATCTGATCCCTCTCATTATCCAGGCGGCCCTGGGCCAGCGGGAAAGCGTGTCCATTTTCGGCACGGATTATCCCACTCCTGACGGCACCTGCCTCCGGGACTACATCCATGTGAAGGATTTGGCCAGCGCCCATGTACTGGCCATGGACCATCTCCGGAACGGCGGGGACTGCCGGACTTACAACCTGGGAACGGAAAACGGCTTTTCCGTCCGGGAAATCATCGACGCGGTGAAGAAGGTCACGGGACGGAACTTTACAGTGAAGGAAGAGGCCCGGCGGGCAGGAGACCCGGCGAAACTGATCGCCTCTTCGGAAAAAATCAAGAAGGAGCTCCATTGGGAGCCCAAGCACAGCCAGATCGAAGAAATCGTGGAAACCGCCTGGCGGTGGCATGAAGGGCATCCCAAAGGATACGAGAAATAAGGAGTATGGATATTTTGGTGACCGTGGACGGCCTGAAAAAAAGTTTCGGCGTCCACGATATTTTTCAGAATGTAAGCTTTACCATCCGCCAGGGAGAAAAAGTGGGCCTGGTGGGGGTCAACGGCAGCGGGAAGACCACCCTGCTCCGGTGTCTGCTGAACCCGGATTTTGCCGACGGAGGATCGGTGAAGTTCGCCGGGGAACTGCGGCTGGGGTATGTGGAACAGGGGTTTGACGACTTCCGGGAGGAAACGGTCCGGGAGTTCATGCAGCACGCCTGCCCGGATATCCTGGACCTGCGGGAGAAGATGCGCCGGCTGGAGGAAGCCAGCGGCCGGGCCCAGGGAGAAGAGCTCCAGGGGATCCTGGACCAGTATGCCCGGACGGAAAGCCGGTATGCCCATCTGGATGGGTACCACTACGAAAGCAACATCAAACGGGTGCTGCTGGGGCTGGGGTATCCGGAAGACACCTGGCAGTGGCGGGCGGACAAGCTGTCCGGGGGACAGAAGACCCGGCTCCAGCTGGCGGCGGCCCTGGTGAATTCTCCGGACATGCTGATCCTGGACGAACCCACCAACCACCTGGACATCGTCATGAGCGAATGGCTGGAAAAGTACCTCCGGGAATTCCGGGGCGGAGTGCTGGTGATTTCCCATGACCGGGCCTTCCTGGACAATGTGGTGGAAGAGATCCTGGAAATGGAAGGGGGCACGATCCACCGGTTCAAGGGGAACTATTCCCGGTATCTGGAACAGAAGGAAATCCAGGTGCTGACCCAGACCCGGGCCTATGAGGCCCAGCAGGAAT
This sequence comes from Acidaminococcus fermentans, assembly GCF_009696675.1. Taxonomy (GTDB): domain Bacteria; phylum Bacillota; class Negativicutes; order Acidaminococcales; family Acidaminococcaceae; genus Acidaminococcus. Next base: position 5,068 of record NZ_VULN01000013.1, read on the forward strand.
ACATCGCCCGGCAGGAGGCCTACATCCGCCGGTTCAAGGCGGGGATCAAGAGCAAGATGGCCCGGGGCCGCCAGTCCCAGCTGGACCGGCTGGAGCGGATCGACGCCCCGGTCCAGGAGGAAGAGTTCCAGCTGCGGCTGCCCCATGCGGCGGAGTGTGCGGAAAAGGTGATCATGCTGGAACACCTGGATGTGGGGTATCCCCAGCATCTCCTGCTCCAGGATGTGGACCTGACCCTGCGCCGGGGAGAAAAGGTGGCCATCATCGGTCCCAACGGCTGCGGGAAATCCACCCTGCTGAAGACCATCCTCCAGGAACTGCCGCCCCTTAAGGGGGAAGCCCGGATCGGGAACCGGGTGAAGATCGGCTATTTCTCCCAGAGCTATGAACGGCTGGACGAGAAACAGACCATTATGGAGAACTTCCTGACGGAATACGGGCTCACCGACGAACAGACCCGCCGTCTCCTGGGGAGCATGATGTTCCACGGGGAGGATGTGTTCAAGGTGATCGGGACTCTGTCCGGGGGCCAGAAGGCCCGGCTGGTGCTGCTGAAGCTGGTGCTGGACGGGGCCAACTGCCTGCTCCTGGACGAACCTACCAACCATCTGGACATCGCCGCCAAGGAGGCGGTGGAAGCGGCCCTGGAAACCTTTGACGGCACCGTGCTCCTGGTAAGCCACGACCGGTATCTGGTGAACGAGGTGGCCGGCCGGATCTGGGCGGTGGAAGAAGGCCATGTGACCGATTACAAAGGAAACTACGACTTCTATCTGGAAGAACGGGACAAGAACCGGAGCCGGGAAGGACAAACGGCTCCGGCGGTACCGGCTGCCTCCCGGAAGGAAGAAAAGCCGGCGTCCCAGGGAGCACAGGAACCGGCGGCCGCCAAACCGGCAGCCCCGGCGTCCCCTGCGGAAAAGAAAACGGAAAAGAAGCCCTACAGCCCGGCGGAAGCCCAGAAGCTGCTGCCCCAGGTGGAACTGAAGATCCGGGAATATGAAGCCCTCCAGAAGGTGCTCAGTGACAAGATCGCCGACCCGGCCAACCAGCAGGACCTGGAAACCAGCACCAGACTGGCGGAAGAGTACGCGGAACAGGACAAGATCCTGGACGGGCTTATGGACAAATGGGAAAAACTCATGGAGTCACTGGAATGACAATCGACGAATTTCTGCATGCTCTGCAGCAGTTCCATGGGGACGGCTGCTTCAATCCCTGGGGGGAGTATGATCCCTCCTGCGATATCGGACCGGAAGCTCCGGTGATCCGGTCCGCCAATTTCCGCCGGTACCTCCAGCTCCGGCAACAGGCCCGGTTCCTGTTCATTGCGGAAGGACTGGGATACCAGGGGGGCCATTTTTCCGGCATGGCCATGACCAGCGAACGGATCCTCCTGGGCCACCATCCTGCAGTGCGGCCGGAGGTGGTGCTGGGAGAAGGCTGGGATTACCGGCGGACCAGCAATCCGGACAGCCCTCTTTTGAACCGGAAACAGAAGGAGGAAGGGTTCAACGAACCCACCGCCACCATTATGTGGGGAGAACTGGCGGCCCAGGGGCTGGCTCCCTTCCAGACCATTTTGTGGAACATTTTCCCCTTCCATCCCTACAAGCCTTCCGGGATCCTCACCAACCGGACTCCCACGGGACCGGAACTGGATCAGGGAATCCGCTATGCCCGGATGCTCCTGGACCTGGTGCCCGGGCTCCAGGTGATCGCCATCGGACGGAAAAGCGCCGGTACCCTGGAGAAATACGGGGTGCCCTGTGCGGCGGTGCCCCATCCCTCCATGGGCGGGGCCAACCGGTTCCGGGCGGCGGTAGGGGCCCTTTTTGCCCAACCGAGGTGAAACTATGACCAAAAGTACCTTAGCATCCATGAGCAAGGAACAGGTGCTGAAAATCGCCCTGACCGCCGGAAAGATCCTGCTGGTCAGCGGGGCGGAGACCTACCGGGTGGAGGACACCATGCTGCGGATCTGCCACGAGGGAGGCATGAACACCATTGCGGCCTTCTGCACCCCTTCCCTGATCATGATCGGGGAGGAGACCATGGAAGGGGCCAGCCTCATGTACCGGGTGACCCACCGGGGGACGGATCTGACCCTCATCAGCGAAGTGAACGACATGAGCTTCCACATGCCCACCTGGGGAAAGAGCTTCCAGGACACCATGGCCATCCTGGAGGAGAAGACCATGCGGAAACCCCGTCCGGCCCGGGAGGAGATCTTCTGGTCCGGCCTGGCCGGGGCTTTCTTCGCCGTGGTGCTGGGAGGCGGTTATCTGGAATTTTTGGCGGCCCTGCTGGGGTCCCTGCTTTCCATGGCCTTTGTGAAGGCGGTGTCCCCCTTCCGTCCCAGCAGCTTCTGGGAGACCACCATGGCCGGGGCCATTATCTGTCTTACGGTGGTATTGTTCCGGATGGCCTGTCCGGACCTTGTGATGGAACTGGCCATTGCCGGAGGCGTGATGCCCTACCTGCCGGGGATGGCCTTTACCAACGGGATCCGGGATTTCATGGCCGGAGACCTGCTCAGCGGCACCTGCCGGGCCGGGGAAGCCATTTTCCTGGTGGGCGGGGTGGCCATCGGCATCGCCACCGTCCTGGGCATACTGTACATGTAGGAGGCTTTTATGCCGCTGGCAGCAACCATTTTCATCAAAACCGTATTTTCCTTTTTCGCCACCGTGGCCTTCGGCAAACTGTTCAAATGCCCGGAAAGCTGCCTGTACAAGGCGGGGTTCGTGGGTATGGTGGGCTTCGGGGTGTACATTATCCTGTTGAGCGGCTTCGGCCTCAGCTCCATGCTCAGCAACTTTGCCGGCACTGTGGCCCTTTCCATCTGCAGCGAGATCTTTGCCCGCTGGTACCGGCAGCCGGTGCCCATCTTCTCCATTCCGGGGATCATCCCCCTGGTGCCCGGACTGCCCTTGTACCGGGCCATGAACTACACCATGCTCAATGCCTACAGCCTGGGGATGCACACCTTTGTGTCCGCCGCCCTGGATGCCACAGCCATTGCCATGGGGATCCTGCTGGTGTCCGGCCTGGCCAAGGTGTACAAGACCAGCAAGAAGATGGTCCGGGACAAACGTCGGCACGGCCGTTGAGGAAAATCGGAAGACTGGCTATAATACAGACAGGAAATGTGAAGGAGGAATGCCCAATGGCAGTATTCACGAAACGAGAAAAACAGGTGGTCAACAATCCAGGGACCGGGACCATCGAAAAGGAAATCCTCATGGACCCGTCCGCTTTCCAGGGGAACAATGACCTGTTCGCCCAGATCACCCTGCATCCGGGCTGTGCCGTCCCTGTCCATCAGCATCTGGGAAACAATGAGACCTACTACCTGCTCCAGGGAGAAGGGGAATACACCGACGAGGACAAGAAGCTGCCCGTAAAGGCCGGGGACGTGACCTTCTGCGCCGACGGAGGCACCCACGGCCTGAAGAACACCGGCAAGGAGGATCTGGTGTTCATCGCCCTGATCTGCAATACGCCGGGGTATAAGAGATAAGGATTGTCAATAGTCGGCTGCCAACGGTCAGCGGCCGGAGGAGGAAACCCGCTTTTGGCGGGTTTCTTTTTATTTGTAAAAACTTTGTGAACTCTTGTATAAAAAATGCATTTTTTTCGGCTGAATTGACCTTAAATCTGCGAAAATTTCCCTGCTTTACTGCGGTACCAGTGTCCGGGAAGCGAGGAAATTTCCCCTTGTTTACACTAAAAGAAACGCACGGAACTGTGTAAAGAAAGAAGCGCATAAAATGTGGCCGAAAACCGAAAAAAATCCCGAAAAAATATTGACATTGGCTGTCAGTAATGTTACAATACCACAGTGTCACAGAGGGGTAGTATGTCTTTTGGAGGTGTCAAATGTTTCTCGCAGACGTAAAAAACGGTTCGCCGGTTGTAGTCGGTGTGAAGCAGTCCCAAAAGGCCATTGCCCGGGATCGGGCCGTAGGAGTCCTGATCGCCCGGGATGCGGATGACCATGTAACAGGGCCTGTCAGGGACCTGTGTGAAGCCAAGGGCATCACAGTGGAAAATGTGGATACTATGCTGGAACTCGGCAAGGCCTGCGGCATCCATGTGGGAGCTTCCGTAGCCGCTGTGCTCAAAACCCGGTAGAATCTGCCGGAAACGGCAGATCTTCATAATCATTAAATCTTATTCTCGAGAAAGGAGGTGCCGGAATGCCTACAATCAACCAATTGGTTCGTAAAGGTAGACAAGTTATTACTCAAAAATCCACGGCGCCAGCATTGAAAAATTCACCGCAAAAACGCGGTGTCTGCACGAGAGTGTACACCACCACTCCGAAAAAACCTAACTCTGCTCTGCGGAAGGTTGCCCGTGTCCGTCTGACCAATGGGATTGAAGTCACTGCTTACATTCCTGGTATTGGCCACAATCTGCAGGAACACTCCGTTGTTCTGATCAGAGGCGGAAGAGTCAAGGATCTTCCCGGTGTTCGTTATCACATCATTCGCGGCGCATTGGATACCGCCGGTGTTGCTGACCGCAACCAGGGCCGTTCCAAATACGGTGCAAAACGCCCGAAAGCAGCCAAGAAATAAGCTGCCTGCTGTAGAATGAGACAATAACGAAGGAGGAAATACAGATGCCGAGAAAAGGTCCTGTAACCAAAAGAGACGTATTACCGGATCCAGTATATGGTTCCAAACTGTTAACCAGATTCATCAACAAAATTATGCTCGACGGCAAAAAAGGTGTTGCTGAGCGTATCGTATATGACGCATTCGATCTGATCCATTCCAAGACCGGGAAGGATCCCATGGAAGTGTTCGACGCTGCCATGAAGAACGTAATGCCTGTCCTGGAAGTAAAAGCACGCCGGGTGGGCGGTGCCAACTACCAGGTTCCTGTGGAAGTCAGAGCTGACCGGAAAACCACTCTGGGTATCCGGTGGCTGGTCAACTATTCCCGCCTGCGCGGTGAAAAGACCATGTGCGAACGGGTTGCCGGCGAACTGATGGATGCCGCCAACAACACCGGCGCTTCCGTGAAGAAACGCGAAGACACGCACAAGATGGCTGAAGCAAACAGAGCTTTTGCTCACTATCGTTGGTAAGATTCCTTAAGGAGGAGTAATTCGTGGGTAGAGAGTTTCCCTTAGATAAAATTAGAAACATCGGTATCATGGCTCACATCGATGCCGGTAAAACTACGACCACGGAACGTATCCTGTTCTACACCGGCAAGACGCACAAGATCGGTGAAGTTCATGATGGGGCTGCCACCATGGACTGGATGGTCCAGGAACAAGAACGTGGTATTACGATTACTTCCGCTGCTACGACCTGCCATTGGAAAGGCCATTCCATTAACATCATCGACACCCCGGGGCACGTTGACTTCACCGTTGAAGTAGAACGTTCCCTGCGTGTACTGGATGGCTCTGTGGCTGTATTCAGCGCCAAAGGCGGTGTTGAACCCCAGTCCGAAACCGTATGGCGTCAGGCGGAAGAATACAACGTCCCCCGTATCGCTTATGTAAACAAGATGGATACCACCGGGGCTGACTTCTTCAACGTAATCCAGATGATGAAAGACCGTCTGGGTGCCAACGCAGTTGCCATTCAGGTTCCCATGGGCGCTGAAGACAGCTTCGTAGGCCTGATCGACCTGGTAAAGATGCAGGCCATCATTTACGGGGACAAGCTGGGCAAGGATGAAGAATTCGAACCCATCCCTGAAGAATACGTGGAAGAAGCCCAGAAATACCGCCAGATCCTGCTGGAAGCCGTTGCGGAAAGCGACGACGACCTGATGGAAAAATATCTGGAAGGTGAAGATCTGACTGAAGAAGAAATCAAAGGCGCCATCCGGAAGATGACCTGCCAGTGCAAGCTCTTCCCTGTGACCTGCGGTTCTTCCTACAAGAACAAAGGCGTACAGCCGCTGCTGGATGCCATCATCGACTACATGCCCTCTCCTCTGGATGTGCCCGCCATCAAAGGGACCAACCCGGAAACCGGGGAAGAAGAAGAACGGCCTTCCGATGACAACGCTCCTTTCGCAGCTCTGGCCTTCAAGATCGCTACCGACCCCTATGTGGGCCGTCTGGCATTCTTCAGAGTGTACTCCGGTACCCTGACCGCCGGCTCCTATGTCTACAACTCCAACAAAGACAAGAGAGAACGGATCGGCCGTATCCTGCGGATGCACTCCAACCACAGAACGGAAATCGAAGAAGTATTTGCCGGGGACATTGCTGCTGCCGTAGGTCTGAAAGACACTGGCACCGGTGATACCCTGTGCGACGATAAAGCTCCCATCATCCTGGAATCCATGGTGTTCCCTGAACCGGTTATCTCCGTGGCCATCGAACCCAAGACCAAGGCTGACCAGGAAAAAATGGGCATCGCCCTGGGCAAGCTGGCTGAAGAAGACCCCACCTTCCGTGTCCGCACGGATCCGGAATCTTCCCAGACCATCATCTCCGGGATGGGCGAACTTCACCTGGACATCATCGTTGACCGGCTGAAGAGAGAATTCCATGTAGACTGCACCGTGGGCAACCCGCAGGTAGCTTACAGAGAAACCATCCGCAAGGAAGTGGAAAGCCAGGGTAAATTCGTACGGCAGTCCGGTGGTAAAGGGCAGTACGGCGATTGCTGGCTGAAACTGACTCCGCTGCAGCCGGGCGAAGGCTTCAAGTTCGAAAACAAGATCGTTGGCGGTGCCATTCCCAAGGAATACATCGCTCCTGTTGAAGCCGGTGTCAAGGAAGCTATGGAAAACGGTGTCATCGCCGGATATCCCATGGTGGATATCGGAGTTACCGTGTTCGACGGCTCCTACCACGAAGTCGACTCCTCTGAAATGGCATTTAAGATTGCCGGTTCCATGGGCTTCAAGAATGGTGCCCTGAAAGCAAACCCTGTTCTGCTGGAACCGTACATGAAAGTGGAAGTCACCATCCCTGAAGAGTACATGGGCGACGTTATCGGCGACCTGAACTCCCGCCGGGGCCGCATCGAAGGCATGGAAGCAAGAAGCGGTGCACAGGTTATCACGGCTTATGTTCCCCTGTCCGAAATGTTCGGGTATGCAACGGACCTGCGTTCCAAGACCCAGGGCCGCGGCAACTACTCCATGGAAGTAGACCATTACGAAGAAGTTCCCAAGAACATCGCGGAAGCGATCATTGCCAAAAATAAGGGAACCGCACAGGACTAATGTCCTGGCATCACTAGGAGGATATCACAATGGCTAAAGAGAAATTTGAAAGAACCAAACCCCATGTTAACATTGGTACCATTGGTCACGTCGATCACGGCAAGACCACTCTGACTGCGGCTATCACCAAAGTCCTGTCCGAAACTCCGGGCTGCAAAGCCACTTTCGAAGCTTATGCCGATATCGATAAGGCTCCGGAAGAAAGAGAACGTGGGATTACCATCAACACCGCTCACGTTGAATACGAAACCGAAACCAGACACTATGCACACGTTGACTGCCCGGGGCACGCTGACTATGTAAAGAACATGATCACCGGTGCTGCTCAGATGGACGGTGCCATCCTGGTTGTTTCCGCTGCTGACGGCCCCATGCCTCAGACCCGTGAACACATCCTGCTGGCCCGCCAGGTTGGCGTACCTGCCATCGTAGTGTTCCTGAACAAATCCGACCAAGTTGACGATCCTGAACTGATCGAACTGGTTGAAATGGAAGTCCGTGACCTGCTGAGCCAGTACGGCTATCCTGGAGACGAAGTGCCCATCGTTGTGGGTTCCGCTCTGAAAGCCCTGGAAGGGGACAAAGAACAGGAAGACAACATCCGGAAACTGATGAAGGCTGTTGACGAATACATTCCTACTCCTGTCCATGACCTGGCAAAACCGTTCCTGATGCCTATCGAAGACGTGTTCACCATCACTGGCCGTGGTACCGTAGCTACTGGCCGTGTGGAACGTGGCGTGATCAAAGTTGGGGACACTGTTGAAATCGTTGGTCTGTCCGACGAAAAGAAACAGTCCGTAGCTACCGGTCTGGAAATGTTCCGGAAGACCCTGGATCAGGCTGAAGCCGGCGACAACATCGGCTGCCTGCTGCGTGGTATCGACCGTACCGAAATCGAAAGAGGTCAGGTACTGGCCAAACCGGGCACCATCCATCCTCATACCAAATTCAAAGGCCAGGTTTACGTACTGACCAAAGAAGAAGGCGGCCGTCATACTCCGTTCTTCAACGGCTACCGTCCGCAGTTCTACTTCCGTACCACCGACGTTACCGGTGTTGCTCACCTGCCTGAAGGCACCGAAATGGTTATGCCTGGGGACAACGTGGTGATGGATGTTGAACTGATCACCCCGATCGCCATCGAACAAGGTCTGCGTTTCGCTATCCGCGAAGGCGGCCATACCGTTGGTGCCGGTGTTGTTACCGAAATCGAAGGCTAATCCTTCCGATTCAATCTAAAGAAAGCCCATATGAGGGGCTTGGCCAAAGCCCCTCATATTCTTATGCTTTACAGGGCCCGCGATGAGGCAGAAGATGGCTTCTGGCCCGCTGGCAAAGAAGGGAACTTCTGCTGAGTATGTCCGTTCTTGGAAACGTGGCGAATGGAGGAATTAAAAACAATGGCAAAGACTCAAAAAATCCGTATACGCCTGAAAGCGTATGACTACAAAGCACTGGATCAGAGTGCTTCCAAAATCGTAGAAACGGCGAAACGTACCGGTGCTCAGGTTTCCGGCCCGATTCCCCTGCCTACGGAAAAAAACATCTATACGATTCTGCGTTCCCCTCATGTAAACAAAGACTCTCGTGAACAGTTCGAAATGCGGACCCACAAGAGACTGGTTGACATCCTGGAACCTACAGCTAAGACGATCGATGCACTGACTCGCTTGGATCTTCCTGCTGGTGTAGATATCGAGATCAAAGCGTAAGGAGGTGCGATGATGGCTAAAGGAATCTTAGGCAAAAAATTAGGTATGACCCAAATTTTTGAAGCTGACGGTACTTTGGTTCCCGTAACTGTTGTGGAAGCGGGTCCCTGCGTCGTACTGCAGAACAAAACGGAAGAAAAAGACGGCTACAATGCTGTTCAGCTGGGTTTTGGGGATATCAAAGAAAAACAAGTCAACAAACCCATGAAGGGCTTCTTCGACAAAGCTGGTGTGGCTCCTGTAAAGGTTGTCCGCGAAGTTCGTCTGGATGCTCCTTCTGAATATAAAGTCGGTGACAAGATTGCTGCTGACATTTTCGCAGCCGGCGATCTGGTTGACGCTGTCGGCGTTTCCCGCGGTAAAGGGTTCGCTGGTACGATCAAACGCCACAACTTCGCACGTGGTCCTATGAAACACGGTTCCAAATCTCATCGTGAACCTGGTTCCAATGGTCCTATGCATTCCGGTCCTGGCGGCCGTGTAATCAAAGGCAAGAAACTGCCTGGCCGTATGGGTGGAATCAGCGCGACTGTACAGCGCTTGACGATCGCAAAAGTGGACAAGGACCGCAACCTGATCATGGTGAAAGGTTCTGTACCTGGTGCCGCTGGTACCTTCCTGCTGCTGAGAGACACGGTTCGTCCCGATGTCGTGAAAGCAGAACAAAAATAAGGTTTAACGAAAGGAGGGCGTTTCAATGCCGAAAGTAGCAGTTTACGATATGACCGGCAAACAGACCGGTGAAGAAATAGAATTGATGGATTACGTCTTTGGCGTAGAATTCAACGAAGCCGTTGTCCATCAGGCTGTTGTTATGCAGCAAGCCAACGAACGTCAGGGCACTCATGCAACCAAGACCCGCGGTATGGTACGGGGCGGTGGCAGAAAACCCTGGAAACAGAAAGGTACTGGCCGGGCTCGTGCCGGTTCCGTCCGTTCTCCTCTGTGGGTAGGCGGTGGTACCGTCTTCGGTCCTGCTCCCCGGAGCCATGCAAAAGATATGCCCCGGAAGGCCCGTCGTCTGGCCATCCGCTGCGCACTGAGCGCAAAAGTCGCTGAAGGTGCTCTGGTTGTGGTTGACAACCTGACCTTCGATGCTCCCAAGACCAAAGATGCAGTTGCTCTGCTGAATGGCTTCGAAGCTGTCGACAAAAAAGCCCTGATCATCACTGACGGGGAAAACGAAAACGTAGAAAAATCTTCCCGCAACATCGAAAAAGTAAAGGCCCTGTCCAATGACTGCCTGAACGTTTACGATATCCTGAATGCGGAAAAAGTACTGCTGGCAAAAGATGCCGTAGCAAGAATTGAGGAGGTGCTCGCATAATGGCTGCCAATCCTCGCGACATTATCATCAGACCCATTGTGACCGAAAAGACTTCTGACATGATGAAGGACAACAAATACACTTTCCAAGTGGCAATGGGCGCAAACAAGACTGAAATCCGCCAGGCCATTGAAGCCATCTTCAATGTGAAGGTTGTGAATGTCAACACCATCCGCGTTCTGGGTAAAACCAAGCGTATGGGCAAATATGAAGGCAAGCGTTCCGATTACAAGAAAGCAATTGTAAAACTGGCTGAAGGTAATACAATTCCGCTCTTCGAAGGAATGTAATTCGTCTAAGGAGGTCAAACAATGGCTATTAAAAGCTTTAATCCGTATTCTCCTTCCAGACGCAGCATGACTGTGTCCACCTTTGAAGAGATCACTACGGACAAGCCCCATCGCCCTTTAGTTGTTAAACTGAACCAGCATGCCGGCCGGAACAACACCGGTAAAATGACGGTTCGTCATCAGGGCGGCGGTCACAAAAGACAGTATCGTATCATCGATTTCAAACGGAATAAAGACAACATCCCCGCAAAAGTTGCGACCATCGAATATGATCCCAACCGGAGCGCCAACATTGCTCTGCTGAACTATGCAGACGGTGAAAAACGCTACATCCTGGCTCCTCAGGGCCTGAAGGTGGGCGACGTTGTTGTCAGCGGTCCCGAAGCCGATATCAAAGTGGGCAACGCACTGCCCCTGCAGAACATCCCTCTGGGTACCATGGTCCACAATGTGGAACTGAAGATCGGCAAAGGCGGCCAGATGGGCCGGAGCGCCGGCGCTGCCATCCAGCTGATGGCCAAAGAAGGCAGCTATGCCCTGCTGCGTATGCCTTCCGGCGAACTGCGTCAGGTACACATCAACTGCCGTGCCACCATCGGTCAGATCGGCAACCTGGATCATGAAAACCTGACTCTGGGTAAAGCAGGCCGTTCCCGCTGGCTGGGTGTCCGTCCCGCCAACCGTGGTGTGGCAATGAACCCGAACGACCATCCTCATGGCGGCGGTGAAGGTCACTCCCCTGTTGGTCGTAAGCGTCCTGTTACTCCCTGGGGCAAGAGTGCTTTTGGTACCCGTACCCGGAAGAACAAGAAGGCTTCTTCCAAACTGATCCTGAAACGCAGAACGAAATAACAGAGTTTGTTGAAAGGAGGCATACAGAGTGTCCAGATCCGTTAAAAAAGGACCTTATGTCCAAGCTAGTCTGCTGAAGAAAATTGAAGCGCTGAACGCTGCCCAGGATAAGAAAGTCGTTAAAACCTGGTCCCGCAGCTCCACGATTCTCCCTGAATTCCTGGGTCACACCATTGCTGTCCATGATGGCCGCAAACATGTGCCTGTGTATATCACCGAAGATATGGTCGGCCATAAATTAGGCGAATTCGCTCCTACCCGTCTGTTCAAGGGCCATGGCGATAAAGCCGCTGCCGTAACGAAATAATCAGGGGAAGGAGGATAAAATAGATGCAAGAAGCTAAAGCTGTTGCCAAATACATCCGTATCGCACCTCGCAAACTGCGCATCGTGATCAACCTGATCCGGGGCAAGTCTGTGAACGAAGCCTTTGCAATCCTCAAGTTTACCCCGAAAGTTGGTTCTGAGGTTATTGAAAAAGTTCTTCGCTCCGCTGTTGCGAATGCTGAACACAACTTTGACATGAACGCTGACAATCTGGTCGTTTCCAACGCTTTCGTTGACCAGGGTCCCACCATGAAGAGAATCCATCCGCGGTCCCGTGGACAGGCCTTCAAGATCCTGAAACGTTCCAGCCATGTCACCGTGGCTGTTTCCGAAAAATAATCATCCTGACAGAAGGAGGGAATGAATAGTGGGTCAAAAAGTTAATCCACATGGTTTCAGAGTGGGCGTAATCGATGATTGGGATTCCAAATGGTTCGCCGACAAAGACTATCAAAAGAATCTGTTGGAAGACATCAAGATTCGTGATTTCATTAAAGATAAACAATTCCAGGCTGGTATCTCTCGGGTTACCATCGAAAGAACGGAACAGAAGATGCGGATCAGCATCTACACCGCTAAACCTGGTATCGTCATCGGCCGTCAGGGCAGCAACATCGAACTGCTGAAAAAAGACCTGGCCAAAATGACCGACAGCAAGCTGGACATCAACATCATCGAGGTTAAACAACCGGATATGGATGCCACCCTGGTTGCTGAAAACGTTGCTTCCCAGCTGGAACGCCGGATCGCTTTCCGCCGTGCCATGAAGCAGTGCGTGGGCCGTACCATGCGTCTGGGTGCCAAAGGGATCAAGATCCAGTGCGCCGGCCGTCTGGGCGGGGCTGAAATCGCCCGTACCGAAAGCTATCGTGATGGCAGCATTCCTCTGCATACCCTTCGTGCCAACATCGACTATGGGACTGCTGAAGCTCATACCACTTATGGCCGGATCGGCGTAAAGGTATGGATCTACAAAGGCGAAGTCCTGCCGACCAAGGCCGTGAAGAAGGAAGCTCCTGAAGCGCAAGAAGGAGGGGCGAAATAATGTTATTACCGAAGAGAGTACAGCATCGTAAACAGCATAGAGGCCGCATGAAAGGCCGTGCAATGCGGGGCAACAGAGTGGCTCATGGTCAGTTCGGCCTGGTGGCCCTGGAACCGTCCTGGATCACCAACCGGCAGATCGAAGCCGCCCGTATCGCCATGACCCGTTACATCAAACGTGGCGGTCAGGTATGGATCCAGATTTTCCCTGACAAGCCTGTAACTGCCAAAGCTGCTGGCAGCCGTATGGGTAGTGGTAAAGGTTCTCCTGAATACTGGGTAGCCGTGGTTAAACCTGGCCGGGTTCTGTTCGAAATGGCAGGCGTTACTGAAGATATCGCTAAGGAAGCTATGCGTCTGGCCGGCAACAAGCTGCCGATCAAGACCCGCTTCGTTACGAAGGAACAGCTGGATGCCGAAGTCACCGCGCGTGAAAATGGAGTAGGTGGTGAAGCTTAATGAAAACTAACGAAATCAGAGAAATGTCTGTTGAAGAGCTGGAATCCAAGCTGGCAGGCTTAAAAGATGAACTTTTTAATTTGCGTTTTCAAATGGCAACCGGACAACTGGACAATCCGATGAAGATCAGAGAAGTCAAGAAATCCATTGCCCAGATCAAAACGATCCAGCGGGAACGCGAAGTGAACGCTTAATCCGGGTTAGACCCTAAGCGAAGGAGGAAACATTCCGTGGCTGAAGAGAGAAACTTGCGTGTTACGCGTACTGGTAAAGTCGTAAGCGACAAGATGCAGAAAACCGTTGTGGTCGCTATTGAACGTCTGGTTCAACACCCTCTTTACAAAAAAGGCGTAATGCATACCATTAAACTGAAGGCTCATGACGAAAACAATGATGCTCATACTGGGGATATCGTGAAGATTGCTCAGACCCGGCCCCTGTCCAAAGACAAATGCTGGCGCGTCGTTGAAATCGTAGAACGGGCAAAATAAGATAGACTGCTGAGCATAGCTTGGCAAGGGAGGTAAACCATGATTCAACAGCAGACTGTGCTGAATGTTGGGGACAATACCGGCGCCAAAAAGATTATGTGCATCCGTGTGCTGGGCGGTTCCTATCGGAGATACGCCAACATCGGTGACATCATTGTGGCTTCTGTCAAAGATGCTACACCCGGTGGCGTTGTCCAAAAAGGTGATGTAGTGAAGGCCGTTGTGGTGCGTTCCGTAAAAGGCACCCGCCGTCCGGATGGTTCTTACATCCGTTTCGACGAAAACGCTGCGGTTCTGATCAAAGACGATAAGACCCCTCAGGGCACTCGTATTTTTGGGCCTGTTGCCCGGGAACTCCGTGATAAAGACTTCATGAAGATCATTTCCCTGGCACCGGAAGTGCTCTAAGAACAAGGAGGTGTTGCAGAAATGGCTGAAGCCGTGAAATTGCACGTGAAAAAAGGCGATACCGTGGTGGTATTGGCTGGTAAAGATAAAGGCAAGGAAGGCAAAGTGACCGCTGCTTTCCCGAAGAAATCCAAGGTGACTGTGGAAGGCGTGAACCAGGTAAAACGGCACACGAAACCTTCTCAGAGCAACCCTCAGGGTGGGATCATTACCAAGGAAGCTCCCATCAGCGTTTCCAACGTAATGCTGGTATGCCCGTCCTGCAAGAAACCGACCCGTATCAAAAAAGTGGCCGCTGGCAATGGTTTTGTCAGAGCCTGCAAAAAATGCGGGGAAGTCATCGATAAATAATCTTCGGGAAAGGAGGAAAACAGATGGCAACGAGACTGCAAGACAAATACAATTCCGAAGCTGTGAAAGGCTTAATGGAAAAATTCAATTACAAGAACGTCAACGAAATTCCGAAACTGGAAAAAGTTGTTTTGAATATTGGCTGCGGTGAAGCAGTGACCAACAGCAAGGCTATTGAATCTGCTGTGGCTGACATGACCATGATCGCCGGTCAGAAACCCATCATCACCAAGGCAAAGAAATCCATCGCTGCATTCAAACTCCGTGAAGGCATGCCCATCGGTGTGAAAGTCACCCTGCGTGGCAGCCGGATGTATGAATTCCTGGATAAATTCATGAACATTGCCCTGCCCCGGGTACGTGACTTCAGAGGGGTCAACCCCAAGTCCTTCGACGGCCGTGGCAACTATTCCATCGGCCTGAAAGAACAGCTGATTTTCCCTGAAATCGACTACGATAAAGTCGACAAAGTCCGCGGCATGGATGTTATCATCGTAACGACTGCTAAAACCGATGAAGAAGGCAGAGAACTGCTGAAGCTTCTGGGTATGCCGTTTGGGGCATAAGGAGGGAAAACCGTGGCAAAGACCGCATTGATTGAAAAATGGAAAGCGGAACCGAAGTTCAAGGTCCGCAAATATAATCGCTGCAAGATCTGTGGCAGACCGCATGCTTACATGCGCAAATTCGGCATTTGCCGTATCTGCTTCCGGAAGTATGCTTACGAAGGCGCTATTCCCGGCGTAACGAAAGCAAGCTGGTAAGAGCGGAAAAAGGAAGGAGGGCTTTTATAAATGACCATGACTGATCCGATTGCCGATATGCTTACGAGAATCCGTAATGCCAATTCGGTTCATCACGATAGAGTTGAAATCCCCTGCTCCAAAATCAAAACTGCCATTGCAGAGATTTTGAAGAGCGAAGGATTCATTAAAGATTTCGAAGTCGTAGCCGGTGAACACCAGAATGTGATCCGTGTACAGCTGAAATACGGTCCCAACAAGGAAAAAGTTATTTCCGGCATTAAGCGTATCTCCAAACCCGGTTTGAGAGTCTACACCCAGAAAGACCAGCTGCCTCGCGTACTGGGCGGCCTGGGCATCGCCGTAATCTCCACTTCCAAGGGCATGATGACCGACAAGGCTGCCCGGAAAGCTGGATTGGGCGGCGAAGTAGTGGCTTACGTTTGGTAAGATATTCCCTAGACCGGAGGTGCTTATAAGTGTCAAGAATTGGAAAAGCTCCGATTACCGTCCCTGATAAAGTTACGGTAACGGTGGAAGATAACCTGGTCTCCGTTAAGGGACCGAAAGGCGAACTGAGCCGTCAAATCAGCAAAGAACTGACCGTGGCCCTGAATGATGGGGTGATCACCGTGACCCGTCCTTCCGACGACAAGGTGCACCGCAGCCTCCACGGCCTGTCCCGTACCCTGATCAACAACATGATCATCGGCGTTACGGAAGGGTATTCCAAACACCTGGAAATCCAGGGTGTTGGGTACCGTGTAGCCAAGAAGGGCAAAGCCCTGAGCTTCACCCTGGGCTTCTCCCATCCCTGCGTGATGGATCCTCCCGAAGGCATTTCCTTCGACTGCCCGAACTCCACGGAAATCATCGTTTCCGGTATCGACAAGGAAAAAGTTGGTGCTGTGGCTGCTGAAATCCGCAGCCTGCGTGCTCCCGAACCCTACAAAGGCAAAGGGATCCGCTATGTAGGCGAACATATCATCCGCAAGGTTGGTAAAGCCGGCGCCAAAGGCAAGAAATAATTTCTAATAGGAAGGAGTGAATCTCTTGCTGAACAAGAAAGATAAAAACGCAGCACGTCAGAAACGTCACCTGCGTATGCGCAGAAATATTGTGGGAACGGCTGAAAAACCCCGTTTCAATGTATATCGCAGCCTGAGCAACATCTACGCTCAGATCATCAACGATGAAACTGGTGAAACTCTGGTTTCCGCCAGCACCGTGGAAAAGGCCAACAAAGCCAACTACGGCGGCAACATCGAAGCTGCTAAAGCTGTCGGCACTGAAATCGCCAAAAAAGCTCTGGAAAAGGGCATCAAGACTGTTGTATTCGACCGCGGTGGTTACCTGTATCACGGCCGTGTAGCAGCCCTGGCTGAAGCGGCTCGCGAAGCTGGTCTGGAATTTTAACAGAGGGAGGACAAAAGAGTGGCTAATTACGAAAAACAAGATGATGGCTTCAAAGAAAGAGTAGTCTTCATCAACCGCGTAGCTAAGGTCGTAAAAGGCGGACGTCGTTTCTCCTTCTCTGCTTTGGTTGTTGTTGGTGATGAAAACGGCAAGGTTGGCATGGGCCTGGGCAAAGCTGCCGAAGTTCCCGAAGCAATCCGCAAGGGTGTGGATGATGCCAAAAAGAACCTGATCACCGTTCCTCTGAAAGGCACCACCATTCCTCACGAAGTAATCGGTGTGTTCGGTGCAGGCCGCGTCCTGCTGAAACCGGCTATGGAAGGTACCGGGGTTATCGCCGGCGGTGCTGTCCGTGCCGTCCTGGAACTGGCTGGCGTTCGGGACATCCTGACCAAATCTCAGGGTACTTCCAACCCCAACAATGTGGTCCGGGCAACTCTGCAGGGTCTGAAATCCCTGAAGAACGCCAAAGAAGTTGCTGCTCTGCGCGGCAAAACTGTTGAAGAACTGTTAGGCTAAGGAGGTAGCATGATGGCACAGGTAAAAATCACGCTGACCCGTAGCTTAATCGGGTATCCCAAAGACCAACGCGCTACTGTCAAGGCTCTGGGTCTGACCAAGATCCGTACCAGCGTTGTGAAAGAAGACTCTCCTGCTCTGCGCGGTATGATCCACAAAGTGGAACATATGGTCAAAGTAGAAGAAGTGAAGGCGTAATAAGGAGGTCTGCAAATGTATTTGCATGAATTGGCTCCCGCTGCCGGCTCCAAAAAAGCTCGCGTCCGTGTAGGCCGCGGTCTTGGTTCCGGCCTGGGCAAAACATCCGGCAAAGGCCAAAAAGGTCAGAAATCCCGTAGCGGCGGGGTGAAACGTCCTGGGTTCGAAGGTGGCCAAAAGCCGTTGTACCTGCGTCTGCCGAAACGCGGTTTCTACAATAAATTCGGCAAACATTACACTGAGATCAATGTGGAAGTATTCAACTGCTTTGACGACGGTGCTGTAATCGATCCTGTAGCCCTGATCGAAGCCGGCCTGGTGAAAAACATCCGTGACGGCATTCGTGTCCTGGGCAATGGCGAACTGACCAAAAAGGTCACGGTAAGAGCCATGGGCTTCAGCAAAACTGCTCAATCCAAGATCGAAGCTGCCGGCGGTAAGGTAGAGGTGATCTAATTGGCATCAGCCCTTGATAACCTGTTAAAGGCTACGGAACTCCGAAAGAAAGTATTATTTACCCTTGCGATGTTCATAGTATTCAGGGCTGGTACGCAAATTCCCGTTCCGGGGGTTAACGCAGCCATGATCGAACGGCTTTTCACCAGTGGAAACCTGTTCGGTCTTCTGGATCTGTTCTCCGGCGGTGCTCTCAGCAAATTCTCCATATTTGCCATGAGCATTACTCCTTACATCAATGCGTCAATTATTACGCAGCTGCTGACAGTGGTGATCCCGACTTTGGAAGAATGGTCCAAAGAGGGAGCGGAAGGAGCAAAAAAAATCAACAAAATCAACCGCTATGCGGCGGTGGGCCTGGGCGCCATTCAGGCAATCGGGATGGCATATGGCTTGCGGGCGGCAGTCAACAACCCTGACTTCTTCTCCTTTGCCATGATCGTCATCACCCTTACCGCAGGCTCTCTGCTGCTGATGTGGATTGGGGAACAGATTACGGCCAAAGGGATCGGGAACGGGATTTCTCTGATCATCTTTGCCGGGATCATTTCCCGACTGCCCAACGGGCTGGCTGTGATCGGCCGGTACCTGCAGGCAGGAACTATCAACGTCTTCAACGTATTGATCTTCGCTGTGCTGGCTGTACTGATGGTGATGTTCGTGGTGGCCATTACGGTTTCCTACCGGAAAGTCCCCGTCCAGTACGCAAAGCGGATCGTAGGTCGGAAGATGTACGGCGGACACACCACCTACATTCCCCTGAAGGTGAATCAGGCCGGTGTTATGCCCATCATCTTCGCTTCTTCCGTATTGATGTTTCCTGTGACCATTGCGCAGTTCATCAAGATCCCCTGGATCCAGAAAGTGGCCGGCTATTTAGCATGGGGCACACCGTTGCAGACCTCGCTGTACATCCTGCTCATCCTGTTCTTCACTTACTTCTATACCGCAGTAAGCCTGAACATCCCGGATATGTCCGACAACATCAAGAAATACGGCGGCTTCATCCCCGGGCTGCGGCCTGGCAAACCGACCACGGACTATCTGGACAAGGTGATGAACCGGATCACCCTGGCGGGTGCTGTTTTTCTGGCGTTCATTGCTATTATGCCCAACATGATCGTCTGGCTCACAGGAATTTCCGGAGTATACTTCGGCGGAACGGCTTTGTTGATCGTAGTTGGCGTAGCGCTTGACACAATGAAACAGGTAGAGTCCATGACCCTCATGCGGCACTACCAGGGTTTCATGAAATAAGGAGAGAGAACATGCATATTCTTTTAATGGGACCTCCTGGCGCAGGCAAGGGGACCCAAGCGGAAAAATTAGTTGCCGATTTCCCCATTCCCCATATTTCTACGGGAGATATGTTCCGTGCGGCTGTGAAAAATGGGACGGAATTGGGGAAAGAAGCCAAGAAATATATGGACGCCGGCGGTTTGGTTCCGGACAGTGTCACGATCGGCATTGTGAAGGAACGTCTGAGCCAGCCGGACTGTGCCAAAGGATTCATCCTGGACGGTTTTCCCCGTACCAAAGATCAGGCAGAAGCCCTGGACGACATCCTGAAGAATCTCGGGATCTCCCTGACTGCTGCGGTCAACATCAGCGTGCCTGATGAAGACCTGGTAGCCCGGGTTACCGGCCGGCGGATCTGCAAAAACTGTGGTGCCACCTATCATGTGGTGTACAATCCTCCCAAACAGGAAAACGTATGCGACAAATGCGGTGGGGAACTTTACCAGCGGGATGATGACAAAGAAACCACTGTGAAAAAACGTTTGGAAGCGTACCATAGCCAAACTGCTCCTCTCATTGCGTATTACAAGGCGGAAGGCGTGTACAGGGAAATTGACGGCACTCAGCCCATCGACAAGGTGTATGCTGACGTGGTCGCTGCTGTAAAAGGGTAAGGAGGCATAAGCGTGTCAAAACAAGATGCGATCGAAGTAGAAGGTACTGTCTTGGAATCTTTACCCAATGCGATGTTCCGGGTAAAACTGGAAAACGATCATGAAATCCTGGCACATATTTCCGGAAAAATACGTATGAACTTTATTAAGATCCTCCCAGGGGATAAGGTGACCGTAGAGCTGACGCCCTATGATCTGAACCGGGGTCGGATTACTTATCGGTTCAAATAAGAGGATTGGCAAGAGGAGGTTCAAGCAACATGAAAGTAAGACCGTCTGTAAAACGCATTTGCGAAAAATGCAAGATTATCAAACGCAAAGGCCGCGTCATGGTCATTTGCGAAAACCCGAAACATAAACAGAGACAAGGATAAGAAGGAGGTGCTTTGAATGGCTCGTATCGCCGGTGTAGATTTGCCTAGAGATAAACGTATCGAATACGCTCTGCCGTACATTTACGGGATCGGTCTGACCCTGTCCCGGGAAATCCTGGCTAAAACCGGGATCAACCCTGACACCCGTGTCCGGGATCTGACGGAAGCGGAAATTGCCAAGCTGCGTGAAATCCTGGATCATGAATACAAAGTGGAAGGGGACCTTCGCCGTGAAGAATCCCTGAACATTAAACGCCTGGTGGAAATCGGCTGCTACCGCGGCCGGAGACATCGTGCAGGCCTGCCTGTACGGGGTCAGAACACCAAGAACAATGCTCGTACCCGCAAAGGCCCGAAAAAAGTGGCCGGCGCTAAGAAGTAAGTCTGTCTAAGGAGGGATTAGACGAGTGGCTGGTAAAAAAGTTGTCCGTGCCAAACGGAAAGTAAGCAAGAACATTGAAGCTGGTGTAGCACATATCCGCTCCACCTTTAATAACACGATCGTAACGATTTCCGATCTGAACGGGGCTGTCCTGAGCTGGGCTTCTGCCGGCGGTCAGGGCTTCCGCGGTTCCCGGAAAAGCACTCCTTTTGCAGCTCAGATGGCTGCTGAATCCGCTGCCAAAGCCGCTATGGAACATGGTCTGAAACGGATCGAAGTATTCGTCAAGGGCCCCGGCGCTGGCCGTGAAGCTGCTATCCGCGCTCTGCAGGCTGCAGGCCTGGAAGTGGAATCCATCAAAGATGTGACTCCCATTCCTCACAACGGCTGCCGTCCGCCGAAACGCAGAAGAGTATAATTGGAGGTGAAAGACTAGATGGCTATTGATAAGACTCCTGTTCTGAAAAGATGCAGATCTCTGGGCATGTCTCCGGCTTTCGTTGGGGTTATGAAAGAATCCAACCGGCAGCCGAAACGCCAGTTCAAAAAGAAGAGCGAATATGGTATGCAGCTGGCTGAAAAACAGAAAGCCAAGTTCATCTATGGCGTTCTGGAAAAACAGTTCCGCGGCTACTATGAAAAAGCCAAGAAAATGGAAGGCATCGCTGGTGCCAACCTGCTGATCCTGCTGGAACGCAGACTGGACAACGTGGTATACCGCATGGGCCTGGCCCATACCCGCCGTCAGGCTCGCCAGCTGGTGACCCATGGCCACATTGCCGTAAACGGCAAGCGCCTGGACATCCCCTCTGCTCTGGTTAAAGCCGGGGATGTAGTCTCCGTAATGGAAAACAGCCGCAGCTCTGCCTACTTCAAAGGCATGGCTGAAGTCCTGGGCAAGACCTCCGTTCCTGCCTGGATCTCCGTGGACGCTCAAAACCTCAGCGGAAAGGTTGACCGTCTGCCGGTTCGGGAAGACATCGACGTACCTGTTGAAGAACAGATGATCGTCGAATTGTACTCCAAGTAATCCGATACTGTTCTCCACTTACTTATACCGCGTATTGTGGTAATGCGCGAAAGGAGGCTTCCGCATGAAGGAAATCGAAAAACCTAGCCTGGTTGTCGACGAAATTTCTCCTGACGGACGTTATGGCAAGTTCGTCTGGGAACCTTTGGAACGTGGATACGGTATTACTTTAGGTAACAGTCTGCGTCGTGTACTGCTTTCTTCCTTGTCCGGCATGGCTGTGACGGGCATTAAAATCGATGGAGTCCTCCATGAGTTCTCTACCATTGAGGGAGTCAGAGAAGACGTTGCGGATATCGTATTAAACATCAAAGCCCTGTGCTTCAAAGTGGGTCTGGATGACCAGACCTCCTTTGAACCCAAGACGTTCTACATCAAGAAGGCTGGCGAAGGCGAAGTGACCGGCGCCGACGTGATCACCGATCAGGACACGGAAGTTCTGAATCCGGAGCTGCACATTGCAACCCTGGACAAGAACGGATCCCTGAACATGGAAATCTACGTTGACGTGGGCCGTGGCTACGTCCAGGCGGAGAAGAACAAATCCAAGGATCAGCCCATCGGCTTCATCCCTGTGGATTCCATCTACTCCCCCATCACCCGTGTGAAATTCGGTGTCACCGATACCCGGGTGGGCAACGTGACCAACTACGACCGGCTGACCCTTGAAGTATGGACCGATGGGAGCCTGGGGCCGGATGAAGCTGTGACTTCTGCAGCCGAAATCCTGATCAAGTATCTGGCTCTGTTCAAGACCACCAACGTGCCCCGCATCCAGGGGGACGAAGATGGTACCAAGACCAGCGATGAAGGCACCAAGTCTTCTGTGCTGCAGATGTCCATCGATGATCTGGATCTGACTGTCCGTTCCAACAACTGCTTGAGACGGGCCGGCATCAATACGGTAGAAGATATCATCAACAAGACGGAAGACGAGCTGATTTGCGTCCGCAACCTGGGCAGCAAATCCTTGGAAGAAGTCAAGAACAAAATCGAAGAATTGGGATTGCACCTGCGCAATTCTGATGAAGAATAGGAGGAAGACGAAAGATGTCCTACAGAAAATTCAACCGGAACACCAGCAACCGGAAAGCTATGTTCCGCAGCGTCTTGACCGCCTTCTTCAAAAACGAGAGAATCGAAACCACTGAAACGAAAGCAAAAGAAATCAGCGGTCTGGCTGATAAAATGATCACCCTGGCTAAAAAAGGTGATCTGAGCGCTCGTCGTCAGGTTCTGGCATTCCTCGTGGATGAAGATGCCACCAAGAAGCTGTTTGATGTAATCGCCCCCAAATACGCTGACCGCAACGGCGGTTATACCCGTATTTACAAAACGGCTCCCCGCCGCGGCGATGCTGCTGAAATGGCAATCCTGGAACTGATCTGAGTTCTGTAAAAAAGGGCTGTTGC
Source organism: Acidaminococcus fermentans (assembly GCF_009696675.1). Classification (GTDB taxonomy): domain Bacteria; phylum Bacillota; class Negativicutes; order Acidaminococcales; family Acidaminococcaceae; genus Acidaminococcus. The sequence continues at coordinate 27,987 of NZ_VULN01000013.1, forward strand.
GCATGCAACAGCCTCTTTTTTGTCTCGGGTCTCGAGCCGTGAGTCTCGGGCCACTGGATAGAATCTGTCCTTCGGCCAGATTCTTCTTATTGTGTATAACCGTAGGGGGCGCAGGCCCGGCGCCCCGCAAAATGCGCAGATAATCGATGATTTGGCGGGCTGCCCGGCGTGCAGCCCCTACGGTACCGATTTACACGTTCAAAAATTTGCCTGCAAATTTTTCATTTAGCTCGAGACTCGAGACTCGAGACCGAGCCGCTATGGGGCTCATGAGGCCGGGGTGTTGCACACAACCGTGCAACACCCCCTTTTTTATTGTATCCGGATTTCACCTTATGATATACTGAGTCTGCCGGATTCATGTTTTCCCGGCAGACTGGTAAAAAATCAGAAAAAACAGAAAGGATGAGATCCATGAAACTGCTGCAAGGCATCCGTACGCTGGTGCTGGGGGGAATCCTGACTATGGCCGGGGCTTCCGGAACTCTGGCGGAATACACCAGCTGGCAGGATACGGACTATGATTTCAGCCAGGTGAAGACGGTGTACCTGTCGGATATGGATATGAGCGGCTACCATCTCCAGAGTGGTACCAAGGCTCAGAAAATGCTTCAGGACTACCGGAAAAAAGCCGGAAAGGCCAAGGGGGTGAAAGTGGTACTGGCCCCGGAGATCCAGTTCCGGGCTCTTTTGCCGGGAGAAGGGGAAGAAAAAGACCCCCTGGTTTCTGCTGGAAAAACAGAGAAATCAGGGGAAAAAGACGGGAAAAGTCAGGTCCAGACAACAGATGGGGAAAGAAGAGCAGTGGCCATCCCCCAGGCAGCCCTGGACGCAGGGGCCCAGCTGTACATCCTGGCCGCCCTGGACAACTGCCAGGTGGATTCTTACCTGGTGCCCGCCCATACGGAATGGAAGACCCGGGAAATCGATGACAGCTACCGGGATGACCAGGGAAACTGGCATACGTTTTATCGGACCATCACCTATCCGGAATACATCCCGGATTATTACGTGCCCTATGCCAGCGTCACCGTCCGGTTCCTGTGGTTCGACACCAGAACCGGGAAACTGGTGGCCTCCAGCGAAGATGCCCGGGTACGGGACAGTGAAAACGATCCCTTGGGAGTGTACAACCGGATCATCGACCGGTTCTTCAAGAATCTGAGGGAGACGGTGAAAAAGTGAAAGGGGCTGTTGCATGCGCAACAGACCTTTTTTCACAATCGATACGTTACTCCCAGAAGGGCCGTGCGGCCGTAGGCGGGGCAGTCGCCCAGGGTCCGGGAGCCCACGTCTTCGTAACTTTCGTCCAGCAGGTTCCTGAGCTTCAGCCAGGTGTTCCAGTGCTGGTTGAATCTGTAATTGACATTGGCGTCCAGGGTGAAGGCATTGCCGGTGTACCATCCCTTGTCCCGGCCCCAGGCGGCCTGGAACAGCAGGCTGTTGGTCCACCGTTTGTCCCGGTAGGTGAGGGCCGCCTTGACGGCATGGGGCGCCACTTCATCGGTGTATTGGGGATCGATGCCGCTGCCGTAGGTGGTGTCCGTACGGGTCCAGGCGTAGGAGGCGGTGAGACCGTATCGGGGACTGAACTGGTCTTCCCAGGTGACCTGGATCCCGTCCTTGTTCTGGCTTTCCAGATTTTTGGGTGTCCAGGTCCCGGCTGCCCTGTACCATACAATGGGATTGTTGATGTGGGACACAAAGGCGTTGGCCCCCAGGGTGCTGTGGCTGTTGAGCCGGTACCGGATGCCTCCGTTCCATTTAAAGCCGGTTTCCGGCTGGAGGTGCTCATTTCCCCGGATCTTCCAGGCTCCGTCAGAATCCCGGTTGTAATTGTTGTAGTACAGTTCGTCCAGGGTGGGGACGGAATAGATCCGCTGGAGGGATCCGTAAAAGGTCAGTCTGTCGTCCGGCCGGTATTCCAGGGAGTCTCCGTACACATATTCATTATCGAACCGGGTGTTGTGATTGAACAGGGAGGTGCTCTGGAGGGACAGCTTGCCGTACCGGGTCTTGGTGGTCACATAGCCGGACAGATTGCTGATGCCCTGGTTGTAGTTCTTGGCAAAGTTATGGGCATCCAGCAGGTTCTGCTCCGTATCCAGGGAGGTGTGCTGCCAGGTGATCCCTGCCGTGACGGTGGAATGCTTCCCCACTTTCCAGCCGTCCCGCCAGTCCAGTCCGTTGGTGTAAGCCTTCCACCGGCTGTAGCTGGGGAGTTCATCCTGCTCTTCCGTTCCTGCGGGGTAGTAAGAATCAGCCTGGCTGTAGTTGTGATACAGGGAAATCCAGCCGGGAGCCGCTGTGTCCTCTTTGTAGTTGTAGGTCAGATTCACATTGTTGGCCAGCTTTTCCGGGCGTGGGAGATTTTGGCGGCATCCTCCCGGGCCAGAGCCGGCAAAGGCCGGAACCCGGAAGAAACCATTCCCAGCACCGCCAGGAAAAGAGAAAAGGAAATTTTTCTGGAAGGAGTCATGATCCTGGTCCTCCTATTCCAAGGCTTTCCAGAGGGGCCGGTCCTCCTCCAGCACCATATAGCTGTGGGGAGTGCCGGCTTTGGGCAGGGAAACGGAGCCCGGGTTCCAGTACCGATTGTCCTGGCCCCAGGGCTCGTTGGCGGGGATGTGGGTGTGGCCGTGGAGGAGGATGTCTCCGGGCTGGAGGAGAGGCGGGTGCTGGAGGTTGTACCGGTGGCCGTGGGTGACGAAGATCAGGTGATGGTTCCATTCCAGCAGGGCATAGTCCGCCAGCACCGGGAACTGGAGGACCATCTGGTCCACTTCCGCTTCGCAGTTGCCCCGAACGCAGAAGATCCGGTCCTTCAGGCCGTTCAGGAGGGCAATCACCTCTTTGGGGGCATAGCCTTCCGGCAGGTCGTTCCGGGGCCCGTGGTACAAAAGGTCGCCCAAAAGAAGCAGTCGGTCGGCCCCTTCGGCACGGAACCGTTCCAGCAGCTGCCGGGTGAACAAGGCGGACCCATGGATATCAGAAGCAATGAGCCATTTCATGAGTATCAGTCCTTTCATGGGTCCATTATAACAAAAAAGGAGCTGTGAAAAAATAATTCACAACTCCTATATTTGCCAGCGACAGCTGGCTTCCATCAGCTAGAGACTAGTGACTAGAGACTAGTGACAGGGTGTGAAAAGTATTTTCACACCCTTTATTACTTCAATCCCCAATACCGGATCCCGTTCCAGTAGAGAGGTTTGTACACTTCCGCCTTTTCCGGCAGGTGCACGTCCCGGAGGATGTACCGGAGGAATTCTTCCGGACCGGTCCGGTCCACCATGTAGCCAATGTGTTCCTTGCCCCCGGGAGCTTCCGGGTCGATGTACTTCCGGGCGTAGTCATACACATTGCTGACAATCTTCACAACGCTGTCCGCATCCGCCCATTTGATGAAGTCCACACCCATCCGGGGGTTCTTCTTGCCGCTGCGGCCCAAAAGGGTGATCCGGAAATACTGGGTCCTGCTCCGGGTCCAGGCCCGGTTGGGGCAGGCATGGGCGCAGACTCCGCAGCCGATGCATTTTTCCACGTTCCGCACCGGGCGGAATTTGTCCATGTGCAGGGCTTCCACGGAAAGCTGTTTGCATTTCTTCACACAGGCGCCGCAGCTGATGCACCGGGAGGGATCGAACTGGGGCTCGGTCATGCCGATGATCCCGAAATCGTGCATCCGCACTTTGCAGCAGTCGTTGGGGCAGCCGGTAAGGGCCACCTTCACATGGAGGTCGTTGGGGAAGATGGCCTTTTCGATCCGTTTGGCCAGGGCGGTGGTGTCGTAGTTCCCGAAGGGGCACACCCGGTTCCCCACACAGGCCATGATGTTCCGGGTCCCGGAAGCGGGATAGCCGGTGCCGGGGGCTTCCTGGTTGATGTCCAGTTCCTCGATGATGGGCTGGAGAGCCTTGTTCACTTCGGGAACCTTTTCAAAGGGGATCCCCAGGATCTCGAAGCCCTGGCGGATGGTCAGATGGACCTGGCCGTTGCCGTAGGTTTCCGCGATTTCCTGGATCTTCCCCAGTACATCGGCGGTGAGATGGCCGCCGGGTACCCGCACCCGGGAAGAGGTGATGCCCCGGTGCTTGGTCACCCGGTAGGCGTTCTTTTTCAGTTTTCCACAATCCATATCCAGCATGGGACGCCTCCTAGTCAATGAAGGACCGGACCTGGGTGTATTTGAACACCGGTCCATCCTGGCACACGTAGATTTCGCCGATCCGGCAGTGGCCGCATTTGCCCACGCCGCAGCACATTTTCCGGGATTCAGAGACCCAGATCTTTTCTTCGTCGAAGCCCAGGCCCAGCAGGGTCTTGATGGAGAATTTGATCATCATGGGAGGACCCACCACCACGGCAATGGCGTTGTCCGGATCCTGGAGGTTCATTTCCGGGATGTACTGGGTCACCAGGCCCACATGGCCGTCATAGTCCGGGTCGTCGTCCGCCTTGTCCACGGTGTAGATCAGGTTCATGCCGCTTTGTTTCCACCGTTTCAGGTCTTCCCGGAACAGGATGTCGTGGGGGGATTTGAAGCCCACAATCACCGTCAGCCGTTCGCATTCGTCCATATGGTCCGCAAAGTAGTCGATGACCCCGTGGATGGGGGACAGGCCGGACCCACCAGCCACCAGGATGATCTCCTTGCCTTTGAACATGTTCACGTCGAACCCGTTGCCGTAGGGGCCCCGGAGGAAGAAATGGTCCCCCACGTAGTTTTCGAAGATTTCGTTGGTGAGGCTGCCCACTTTCCGGATGGTGAAATCCAGGGAATGGTCGGTGATGCCGCTGACGGAAATGGGAGCCTCCCCGTATTTGGGGATGGAGATCTCAAAGAACTGGCCCGGTTTTACCGGATGTTCCTTGCCCCGGTCATAGGCCATCCGGAAGGTGTATTCCAGGTCCGCATGCTTGATCACTTCCAGGATCTCGGAGCGGAAGGGCAGGTAGGTGTTATCTTTCATCTTTCGTGACCTCCTTCATGCCGTCCGCCAGTTTGTCAATGCAGCGGACAAAGGAAATGTATTCCGGGCAGATGGCATCGCACCGGCCGCAGCCCACGCACATCTGGTATCCGGCCCGTTTCTTGAAGTCCAGGACCTTGTGGAGCACCTTGAAGCGCATCCGTTCCCCGCCCTTCTGGCGGAACTTCAGGCCCCCGGCCACGTCGGTGTAGCCGTCGATCATGCAGGAAGCCTGGACCCGGCGCCGTTCCCCGGCTTTGCCGTTTTCCGTGTAGAAAAGATCCTGCATGGACCAGCAGGTGCAGGTGGGGCACACCAGGGTGCACCGGCCGCATTTGATGCACCGTTTGTCGTATTCGTCCCAGATGGTGCTCTGGGCCACGGCACCGGTCAGGTTCTCCGGCACCGTGACGGTGAAGTCGTTGGTTTCCACAGCGTCAGGGACCACATCCCCGCAGGAGGTGCCGGCCTTTTCCAGGGCGGCGGCCAGGAAGCTGTCGGCGGCTTCAGCCTGGTAGCCCTCTTCCCGGCGGTTCAGGGCTGCGTCCCAGCCGGCGGTACGGTTGGTGCCCATGCTGACGCAGAAACAGCCCTCAAAGGAATGGTCACAACCCATGAGGACGAATTTGATCTTGTCCCGGCGGGACCGGTAGTAGGAATCTTCCGGTCCGTTCTGGAGGAAGATGTAGTCGAACCGCTGTACCGCAGCCAGGTCACAGCTCCGGAGCAGGACGATCTTGCCCCGGTCCGGATCCTTGGCTTCCGTGACCGTTTCTTCCGTAAAGTACAGCAGGGTCTGGCAGACCGGCAGCACTGCTTCCTTCCAGGAATAGTCGGACCGCTGGTCCCAGATCACTTCTTCCGGCGCGGTCACCGTCCCGTAGCGGATCACATCCGTTTCAGAAAAGCGGCCGGTCCCTTCGAACCGTTTGGGAGCGTAGATGTCATACTCCCGGCTCCAGTCGGCGAATACCTGACGGAGTCCTTCTTGTGTCAGTTGATAACCCATGTTTTTCTCCTCTTGCAGCGCAGTTATAAGGGTCATGGGTCCGCCACCCGTGCGGCAGACCCTTAGCGGGGACATTGTAACATACAGTCTGTACAGATGTCTGTTGTTTCTGCAACCATTGGAATCATTGAACGGGAAGAGGATTTTATGGTATACTTAACCGATTATAGAGGGTGAAAAGTATTTTTTACCCTGTCAGCGGTCAATGGTCAATGGCCGAAGGAAGCCAGCTTTGCTGGCGGTGAACGAATCAGCAAAAGGAGTTCTTGCATGAGTGTTTTGGATGTTGCCCATCTTTCCCACAGCTATGGGGGACGGGAAATTTTCGACGATGTTTCTTTCCGCCTGGAAAAGGGGGAACATGTGGCCCTGGTGGGGGCCAACGGGGAAGGGAAATCCACCTTTATGTCCATCATCACCGGGAAACTGACCCCCGATGAGGGGAAGGTGACCTGGGCCCGGCGGACCAAAGTGGGCTACCTGGACCAGCATTCCGCCCTGGAGCCCGGGAAGACCATCCGGGAAACCCTCCGCACCGCCTTCCAGGACCTGGTGGAACAGGAACAGGAAATGCTGGGGGACTACGACAAAATGGAAAGCGCTTCCCCGGAAGAAATGGAACGGCTTATGGAGGAAGTGGGGGAAATCCAGGAACGGCTGGAAGCGGCGGACTACTACAACCTGGATGCCAAAATCGAAGAAGTGGCCGGAGGCCTGGGGCTCCGGGACATCGGCCTGGAACACAAGGTGGACGAACTGTCCGGGGGCCAGCGGACCAAGGTGCTGCTCACCAAGCTGCTGCTGGAGAACCCTGACATCCTGCTCCTGGACGAACCCACCAACTACCTGGATGCGGAGCACATCCAGTGGCTTACCCGGTATCTCCAGGACTACGAAAACGCCTTCATCCTGATTTCCCATGATGTACCCTTCCTCAATGCGGTGACCAACATCATCTGGCATGTGGACAACCTGAAGCTGGACCGGTATACCGGGAACTACGAGAAGTTCGAAGAGATGGCGGCCCTGAAACGGCGCCAGGAAGAGGCGGCCTACGAACGGCAGCAGGCGGAGATCAAAAAGGAACAGGACTTCATCGCCCGGAACAAGGCCCGGGTGGCCACCCGGGGCATGGCCAACAGCCGGCAGAAGAAACTGGACAAAATGGAGCTTCTCACCAAACGGGCGGAAAAGCCCAAGCCTCATTTCCGGTTCCTGGAAGACCGGACCCCGTCCCGGTTCGTGCTTACTGCCAGCAACCTGGTGCTGGGGTATGATGTGCCTCTCACCAAACAGGTGGACCTGAAGCTGGAACGGGGCCAGAAAATCGCCATCCGGGGCACCAACGGCCTGGGGAAATCCACCCTGCTGAAGACCCTGCTGGGGATGATCCCTCCAGTGGCAGGCAGTGTGGAACAGGGAGATTTCGTGTCCGTAGGGTATTTCGAACAGGAAAGCGCCAAAGGGAACCAGAACACTGCCCTGGAGGAACTGTGGCAGGAATACCCGGGGATGACCAATTCGGAAGTCCGGGCTGCCCTGGCCGCCTGCGGCCTCACCAACGACCACATCACCACCAGGATGACGGCCCTTTCCGGGGGTGAAGCGGCCAAGGTGCGGCTGTGCAAGATCATGCAGCGGCCGGCCAACCTGCTGGTGCTGGACGAACCCACCAACCATCTGGATGTGGAAGCCAAGGAAGAGCTCCGGCGGGCCCTCCGGGAATACAAGGGAACCCTGCTTCTGGTGTCCCACGAACCGGAATTCTACGAAGACTGGGTGGATCAGGTATGGAACATCGAGGGATGGTCCACGAAAATTGTGTAAGGAGTAAAGAAGTCAGAAGTCAGAAGCTCCAGACTTTGGACTCCAGACTTCCGGCTTGGGATTGCTGCCAGGCAGCAATCCCCATTGACGAGGGGAGAAAAAATGGAAGACAGCAAAGCGAAAAACCTGACTTTGGATGAACTGTATCACAAGATGCTGAAACGGGCGGCGGAAGGGAAGAATGTGGAAGACATCGACAACGCCGATCCCAAGATGATCGAATGCCTGGCCCATCCGGAAGAAACCAGCCTGGTGTGGCGGGTGAAGCCCTGCACCTGTTCGGAAGACAAGCAGGCGGACTGTGTGAAGGTCTGCCAGTGGGATGCCATGCATCCCAGTGCTGACGGGGTCCAGATCGATCCGGACAAATGCGTGGGCTGCCAGGCCTGTGTGGATGCCTGCAAACTGGAATCCCTGAAGACCAAAAAGGACATCATTCCCGTGGTGGAAGAACTGAAGAAGGGAGATACCCCCATCTATGCCCTGGTGGCTCCCGCCTTCTCTGGCCAGTTCGGCCCGGAAGTCACCGCCGGCAAACTGCGGACGGCCCTGAAGCTGCTGGGCTTTTCCGGGATGCTGGAAGTGGCGGTGTTCGCTGATATCCTGACCCTGAAGGAAGCACTGGAATTCGACAAGAACGTCAATAAAGAAGGGGACTTCCAGCTCACCAGCTGCTGCTGCCCCATGTGGATCGCCATGATCCGCCGGCTGTACCACCAGCTGATGCCCAATGTGCCCGGTTCCGTATCTCCCATGATCGCCGGGGGACGGACGGTGAAGGTGCTCCATCCGGAAGCCAAGACCGTGTTCATCGGGCCCTGCATGGCCAAAAAGGCGGAAATCAAGGAACCGGATCTGAAGGGAGCCATCGACTACGTGCTCACCTATGAAGAGCTCCGGGACCTGTTCTCCACCACCAACCTGGACCTGACCACCCTGGAAGAGGACAATGTGCCTCACGCTTCCAAGGCAGGGATCTGCTATGCCTACGCCGGCGGGGTGGCAGCGGCTGTGGATGCCACGGTGAAGAAGCTGAATCCCCACCGGAAGATTGAAATGAAGATCCGCCGGGCGGACAGTGTGCCTGAATGCCGGGCCATGATCGACAACATCCTGAAGGGGAACCATGAAGGGAACTTCTTCGAAGGCATGGGCTGCAAAGGCGGCTGCGTAGGCGGCCCCAAAGCGCTGGTGAACCGGGAGGAAGGGAAGAAGAACGTACAGGCCTACAGTGATGAGGCCCAGTACAAGACTCCTGCGGAAAACCCCTACGTGATCGAGCTGCTGAAAAAGCTGGGCTTTGCCACGGTGGAAGAGTTTCTGGCCAAGAGCGATCTGTACGACCGGAAGTTTGATTGATCAAAAGGAGCTGTGAAAAAATGAGAAATCATTTTTTCACAGCTCCTTTTCCTTTTTCTCCTTCCCAAGCCCCGGCACCGTGTCTACATTGGGTCCGTGGACCGTGTGGCCGGCGCCGGCAGGGGCATGGGGTGCGTCCGCCGGGCCTGGCTGGGGATGGGGCCCGTGGTAGGACAGGTTGTTTTCCAGGATCCCGTCCGGATTGGTGGCCACATGGGGATGGACATAGGTGGTGCCTCCCCCGGGGGTGGATCGGAAATAGCCGTTTACGTGGTGGACGGGAACCGGGTGATCGCCTGTGGGAGCGTATCCGTCCCCGGTGCCGTGGAACCCGTCTGGAGCCATATGACCTCCATGGCCAGCGTCGGTAAAGGCGGCTCCGTCGAAGGCCCCCAAAATCTTCAGGAACGGCAGCAGGAAGGAAATCACCACCAGGGGCAGGCCGAACAGCACCGTAAGAGCGTTGCGGCTTTCATACCCTTTCCGGTAGGCCATCCAGAGAAACAGATGGACCAGGAGTACCGGCAGCCCGGCGGCCAGGAGAATGGCCAGGTAGGCCAAAAAGTGCCGGAGCTGCCAGGACAGGGCAAACAGGTGGTTCAGGGTCACCAGCTTGTAGCAGGCTTCCACCAGTTTCCCGCCCAGGTGCATGTGATCGGCGAAGAGATGATAGTACACCAGGTACACCAGGAAGCCGCTGGCCAGCAGCTGGGCGTTCTGGATCACGTACCGGATCCGGAGGATGAAGAACACGATGCCGATGATGAGAAAGATAATGGCCGCCGGTGGAAATATCCGGGACAGGAACAGCATGGCTCCCGCAAAGGCCAGCATGGTCCAAAGCATGGAGGCGGTTTCCACCAAAAGGAAAAGCCCCCAGCCTGCCATGGCGGCGGTCATATGCCCCCGGCCTGCCCAGCCCAACGTGTAATATCCCAGTCCCCACAGTGCCAGCATACTCCCCCAGTGCCAGGGGCTCCGTATCTGGCTCCGTACCCATTCTGCCCTTGTCATTTCAACAGCTCCCTTTGAAAAAGTCTGTCCCCATGGTAGCACGGGGAGGAGGGGAAAACAAGATGAAATTGACAACGGGGTGGGGGTATGTTAAAATTTTTACGGTTTGAAGATTCGTTCATGGATTTTCAGAAATTTCACGGACCACTGGACAGGGGTACTGCCTTTTCGGGGCAGCTGTCCGGTCAAGGCCATACGGACAGCCGGGTCCACTGCCGAATTGGCGGCAACTGGTTTGCAGCCTTATTGATTGAACTTTTGGGTTCAACTTTTATAAGTTGGTTACTTCATAACCGCAATGCGTCTGTGCGCAGACTTGTGAAACGGTCAATAAGAGTCGTTCGTAACGGGGGATCCCCTGATAGAAGCAAACCGAAATACCGGATGAGACCTTAAAACGCAAGCTGCAAGGGGGCAGCTTGCGTTTTTTTGTACAGAAGTAAAAAATGAACTGGGGAGGGAAAAAGCTTGGAAAAGCAATATCGGTTGAAACAGGATCGGGCGCCCATCTACGAAGCTCTGGAAAAGTTCCGGAAAATGCGGGTGGTGCCCTTTGACGTACCCGGCCACAAACGGGGCCGAGGCAACCCGGAACTGACGGAGTTCCTGGGCGAAAAATGTGTGGGGGTGGATGTGAACAGCATGAAGCCCCTGGACAACCTGTGCCATCCGGTGTCGGTGATCCGGGAGGCGGAACAGCTGGCCGCTGACGCCTTCGGAGCCAGCCAGGCCTTCCTGATGGTGGGGGGCACCACCAGTGCCGTCCAGTCCATGATCCTGTCCGCCTGCAAACGGGGAGACAAGATCATCCTGCCCCGGAACGTCCACAAAAGCATGATCAATGCCCTGGTGCTCTGCGGAGCCATCCCGGTGTACGTGAACCCGGACGTGGACAAGCGGCTGGGGATCAGCCTGGGGATGAAGCGGGATGCAGTGGCCAAGGCCATCCGGGAGAACCCGGACGCGGTGGCTGTGGTGGTGAACAACCCCACTTATTACGGAGTGTGCAGTGACCTCCGGGCCATTGTAAAGATGGCCCACGATGCGGGGATGCTGTGCCTGGCCGATGAAGCTCACGGCACCCATTTCTACTTCGGCAGCGGGCTGCCCGTTTCCGCCATGGCCGCCGGGGCCGACATGGCCGCCATCTCCATGCACAAAAGCGGGGGCAGCCTGACCCAGTCCAGCTTCCTGCTCACCGGTCCCAAGGTCCACGCCGGCTATGTGCGCCAGATCATCAACCTGACCCAGACCACCTCCGGCAGCTACCTGCTCATGTCCAGCCTGGACATCAGCCGCCGGCGGCTGGCTCTCCACGGACGGGAAATCTTCCACAAAGTGGTGGACATGGCGGAATACGCCCGGCAGGAAATCAACAACATCGGAGGCTACTATGCCTTTGGCCGGGAACTGATGAACGGAGATTCCGTGTTCGACTTCGACAACACCAAACTGAGCATCCACACCCTGGATATCGGTCTGGCCGGCATCGAAGTGTACGACATCCTCCGGGATGATTATGACATCCAGATCGAATTCGGGGATATCGGCAACATCCTGGCCTACCTGTCCATGGGGGACCGGATCCAGGATCTGGAACGGCTGGTCAGCGCCCTGGCGGAAATCCGCCGCCGGTATCAGAAGGATCCCACCGGCATGCTCACCCAGGAATATGTGGAACCGGTGGTGGTCACCAGTCCCCAGGAAGCCTTCTATGCCGAGAAGGTAAGCCTGCCTCTGGAGCAGTGTGAGGGCCGGGTGTGCAGCGAATTCGTCATGTGCTATCCTCCGGGGATCCCGCTTCTGGCCCCTGGGGAAAAAATCACCAAAACCGTACTGGAACATATCCGGTACGCCAAAGAAAAGGGCTGCAGCATGACCGGTTCGGAAGATCCGGAACTGCTCCACCTGAATGTATTAGCATAAGAGGGGGATACAACCAATGGAAATGTGGTTCAGTGAATTCCATACCCCGGATGTGAAACACAGCCTCCGGGTCAACCGTCACCTGTTCTCCAAACAGAGTGACTTCCAGCGGATCGATATTTTCGAGACGCCGGAATTCGGCCGGGTGCTCACCCTGGACGGGAACGTGATGCTGACGGAACGGGATGAATTCATCTACGACGAAATGATGACCCATGTGCCCATGGCCGTCCACAAGGGCATCAAGGACATCCTGGTGATCGGCGCCGGGGACGGGGGCGTGGTCCGGGAACTGACCCGGTACGACCGGGTGGAGAAAATCGACCTGGTGGAAATGGATCCCATGGTGGTGGAAGCCTGCCGGAATTACCTGCCCGGGAACGCCTGCCGGATGGACGACCGTCGGGTGCACATCTACTTTGAAAATGCCCTGAAATTCATCCGCCACCGGGAAAATTCCTACGACCTGATCATTGTGGATTCCGTGGATCCTTTCGGTCCCTCCGAAGGGTTCTTCACCCGGGAATTCTACGGCAGCTGCTACAATGCCCTCCGGGAAGACGGGATCATGGTGAACCAGCAGGGGAGCCCCTTCTACAAGGAAGACGCCATTGCCATGCAGCGGAGCCACCAGCGGATCGTCAGCACCTTCCCCATCAGCAAGGTATACCAGGCCCACATCCCCACCTATGCGGCAGGGTACTGGACCTTCGGCTTTGCCAGCAAGAAGTACCATCCCATCAACGACCTGGACGCTCCCGCCTGGGAAGCCCTGAACATGCACACCCGGTACTACACCACCCGGCTCCATGTGGGAGCTTTCTGGCTGCCGGCTTTCCTGGAGGAAATGCTCAAAGAAGTGGAAACGGAAGAAGGCTGCAAAAATGCTGACAAATAATGTGGAAACCTTCCTGGCCTGCGACGCTCCTTACGAAAAGGCCAAAATCGTCCTGTTCGGAGCCCCCTTTGATTCCACCACCAGCTATCGGCCCGGCACCCGGTTCGGGTCTTCCGCTATCCGCCACGAAAGCTTCGGCCTGGAAACCTACAGTCCCTACCAGGACAAGGATCTGACGGACTATGCAGTGTTCGACAGCGGGGACCTGGAACTGTGCTTTGGCAGTTCGGAAATGGCCCTGAAGGACATTGAGGACCGGACTGCCACTATCCTCCAGGACGGGAAGCTGCCCTTTATGATCGGAGGCGAACACCTGGTGACCCTGGGCGCCTTCCGGGCAGTGCTGAAAAAGTACCCGGACCTCCAGATCGTCCACTTTGATGCCCACACGGACCTGCGGGATGACTACCTGGGGGCGAAACTGAGCCATGCCTGTGTGATCCGTCGGTGCCACGACCTGATCGGGGACGGGAAAATCCACCAGTTCTGCATCCGCAGCGGGGAACGGGAAGAATGGCAGTTCGCCCATGCCCACACGGACCTGCATCCCTTCAGTTTCGGAGGGCTGGAACAGCTGGTCCGGGATCTGGAAAAGAGCCAGGCTCCGGTGTATTTCACCATCGACCTGGACTGCCTGGATCCTTCCGTGTTCCCGGGCACCGGGACCCCGGAAGCCGGGGGCATCACCTTCATGCAGCTGCTGAACGCCCTGCGGCTGGTGGCCAGGACCAATGTGGTGGCTGCCGATGTGAACGAACTGGCCCCCATGCTGGATGCCAGCGGAGCCTCCACAGCCGTGGCCTGCAAAGTGGTCCGGGAACTGCTGCTGGCGCTGTTGTAAAGGTATGCTGCAAAAGCAGCATACCAGCTGTAGAGCCGCACAGCGGCTCAAGTCTGAAGTCTGGAGTCTGGAGCCGAAGGATAAATTTGCAGGCAAATTTATGAATGTGTAAATCGGATCCGGTTTTACAAATTACTGAGGACCCGGCCATAAAGACGGGTCCTATCCTGGGGCTTCAGACTTCCGACTCCAGACTTCCGACTCAGGTCTGCTGCTTGTGCAGCAGACCTCTTAGACACAATATTCCAAGGAGGAAAATATCATGAGCAGAGTCCTTGTTATCGGCTGCGGCGGAGTTGCTTCTGTAGCCATCCAGAAATGCTGTCAGGTCAGCGATGTGTTCACCGAGCTGTGCATTGCCAGCCGGACCAAATCCAAATGCGATGCCCTGGCGGAAAAACTGAAAGGGAAGACCGCCACCAAAGTCACCACCGCCCAGGTGGATGCGGACCATGTGGACCAGGTGATCGCCCTGATCAAAAGCTACCAGCCGGACCTGGTGATGAACATTGCCCTGCCTTATCAGGATCTGACCATTATGGATGCCTGCCTGGCCTGCGGGGTGAACTATATGGACACCGCCAACTACGAACCGGAAGACACGGACGATCCCAAATGGCGGGCCATCTACGAAAAACGCTGCAAGGAAGAAGGATTCTCCGCCTACTTCGACTACAGCTGGCAGTGGGCCTACAAAGAAAAATTCGAAAAGGCCGGCCTTACCGCCCTGCTGGGCTGCGGCTTCGATCCGGGGGTGACCCAGGCTTACTGCGCCTATGCCCAGAAGCATGAATTCGATACCATCGACACCATCGACATCCTGGACTGCAACGGCGGGGACCACGGGTACGCCTTTGCCACCAACTTCAACCCGGAAGTGAACCTGCGGGAAGTGTCCGCTCCCGGCAGCTACTGGGAAAACGGCCACTGGGTGGAAATCCCGGCCATGAGCATCAAACGGGAATACAACTTCGACCAGGTGGGAGAAAAGGACATGTACCTGCTCCACCACGAAGAAATCGAAAGCCTGGCCAAGAACATCCCCGGGGTGAAACGGATCCGGTTCTTCATGACCTTCGGCCAGAGCTATCTGGATCATATGCGCTGTCTGGAGGATGTGGGCATGCTGTCCACCACCCCCATCAACTTTGAAGGCCACGAAATCGTCCCCATCAAATTCCTCAAGGCCCTGCTGCCGGATCCGGCCAGCCTGGGTCCCCGGACCAAGGGCAAGACCAACATCGGCTGCATCTTCACCGGGAAGAAGGACGGGAAGGAAAAGACCTACTACATCTACAATGTGTGCGACCATCAGGCCTGCTACCGGGAAGTGGGCAGCCAGGCCATCAGCTACACCACCGGCGTGCCGGCCATGTGCGGCGCCCTGATGCTGCTTACTGGGAAATGGACCACTCCCGGGGTCCACACGGTGGAAGAATTCGATCCGGATCCCTTCCTGGATGCCCTGGACAAGCACGGCCTGCCCCGGAGCGAATCCCATGATCCGGCCCTGGTGAAATAATGGACTGGAACAAGGTGCGGGAAGAGCGGCCCGCCTTTGCAGGGCTCCGGGGGAAGACTCCGGAAGCCGCCTTCGGAGGGCTGACCACTCCCTGTTACATCCTGGACAAGGCAGCCCTCCGCCGGAACGGGGAGATCCTGAAAGGGGTCCAGGACCGGACCGGCTGCCGGATCCTCCTGGCCCAGAAGGCTTTTTCCAACTACGACCTGTACCCGGTGCTGGAGCCCTACCTGGCCGGCACCGAAGCCAGCGGCCTTTATGAGGCCAAACTGGGCCGGGAAGCCATGCCCGGGAAGGAAGTCCATGTGTTCTGCGGGGCCTACCGGGAAGACCAGATGGAAGAAGTGTGCCAGGTGGCGGACCATATTGT
Source organism: Acidaminococcus fermentans (assembly GCF_009696675.1). GTDB lineage: Bacteria > Bacillota > Negativicutes > Acidaminococcales > Acidaminococcaceae > Acidaminococcus. The sequence continues at coordinate 43,726 of NZ_VULN01000013.1, forward strand.
GTTCAATTCCCCCCGGCAGCTGAAGACCTGGGGCCCCATGGCCAAAAAGGCCGGGAAAAGCGTGGGGCTCCGGATCAACCCGGAATGTTCTACCCAGGAAGGCCATGCCATCTATGATCCCTGTGCCCCCGGCAGCCGGATGGGCACCACCCGGGCCCAGTGGGATGCTTGGATGACCCCGGATCTGGTGGAGCTTCTGGACGGGATCCACTTCCACACTCTGTGCGAACAGGATGCCCAGGACCTGAAAAAGACCCTGGATGCTGTGGAAGAAAAGTTCGGGGATGTGCTGCCCCACATGAAATGGGTGAACATGGGGGGCGGCCACCACATCACCCGGCCAGGGTACCATATTCCCCTGCTGGAGGAATGCATCCGCAGGGCCCAGAAGGCCTGGGACGTTACCGTGTACCTGGAACCGGGAGAAGCCTGTGCCCTGAACGCCGGGTACCTGGCCACCCGGGTGCTGGATGTGGTGGAAAACGGAGAGGTGAAGATCGCCATATTGGACACCAGCGCCGCCTGCCATATGCCGGATGTGCTGGAAATGCCTTACCGGCCGCCCCTTTACGGAGCCGGGGAACCGGGAGAGCGGCCTGTGACCTGGCGGCTGGGCAGCGGTACCTGCCTGGCCGGGGACGTGGCCGGAGACTACAGCTTCGACGGGGAACTGGAAGTGGGGGACCTGCTGCTCTTCGGAGACATGGCCATTTACACCACCTGCAAGAACAACACCTTCAACGGCATGCCCCTGCCGGATATCGACGTGCTGGAAGAGGACGGGACGGTGAAGGTGCTGAAACGGTTCGGCTATGAAGATTTCAAGATGAGGTTGGGAAGGTAAAGGGCGGCGCCCTTTGCCTGTCAATTGACGAGAGTGTTGCAAAAGCGACACTCTCTTTTTTTACAATTCTTTACAAAACCCTGCTCTTACTTTTTACATGGCTCTGGTATCTTATAGCTATAGACAAAAGCAATACTACTGTCATCATGGATTTTCTGTAAGGGAGCGATGAAGATGATCTTGAAAAACAAATGGAAAAAACTGGCTGTGACAGTCCTGGCTGGGATGATGGTCATGGGCGCTTTGGGGTGCGGCGGCCAGAAGGCTGCTGACACCAAGAAGCCGGCTGCGGTCAGCGGAAACATCACCGGGTCCGGTTCTTCCGCCCTGCTGCCTCTGGTCAAGGATGCTGCCGAAAGCTTCAAGAAGCAGCATAAGGAAGTGAGCATCAGCCTGAACGCCGGCGGTTCCGGCATGGGCCTGAAACAGGTGTCCGACGGGTCCGTGGATATGGGGAACTCCGACGTACCGGCGGCTTCCAAACTGCCCAAAGACAAGGCTGACAAACTGGAAGACCACAAGATCTGCGTTATGACTGTGGCCACCATCGTGAACAAGGATGTGGCTGAAAAAGTCAAGAGCCTGACCAAACAGCAGCTTACCGACATCTTCACCGCCAAAGTCACCAACTGGAAAGAAGTGGGCGGCCCGGATGAAACCATTACCCTGGTAACCCGGCCCAAGACCTCCGGTACCCGTGCCCTGTTCGCCAAATACGCCATGGGCGGTGCGGAAGAAGCTTCCAACAAATCTCTGGAAACCGATAACTCCGGCCTGCTGGTACAGAGCGTAGCCCAGAACAAAGGGGCCATCGGTTATGTGGCTCTGCCTTACCTGACCAAGAATGACACCGTAGCCACCATCTCCATCGACGGTGTGGCTCCCACCCTGGAAAACACCTACTCCGGCAAATACAATGTGTGGGGTTATGAACACATCTACACCAGCAAGAATCCGAAAGCTGCCGTCAAAGCCTTCCTGGATTACATCCTGTCCGCCGACTACGGCAAACGGATCGAAGAACTGGGTTATGGTGTGAGCAGCAAGATGCAGGTTAAAGATACCGCTCATGATTAATGAAAAGGGTTCACAAAAGCTGGTACAGGTTCACCGCAAAGAATCCTTGTCACAGACTGTAATCACGGCCTGCGGCATTGCAGCGGCCCTGCTGCCTTTCCTGATGGCCGCTTTCCTTCTCGTGAAGGGAAGCGGCACCTTTTGGGATTTCGGCCACAGTATTACGGAATTCCTGTTTTCCGCCCAGTGGAAACCCAGTGATACCATGGAGGGCGGCGGCCAGGTAGGGGCGGCCATGTTCATCAGCGGCTCCCTGGTCACCTGCTTCCTGTCCCTGGTATTTGCCCTGCCGGTGAGCCTGGCAGCGGCCATCTACATGTCGGAAATGGCGTCTCCGGCGGTACAGCGGCTGATCCGCCCGGTGGTGGAAATGTTCACCGGGATCCCTTCTGTTATTTACGGCTGGGTGGGCCTTACCGTACTGGTGCCCTTCCTCCGGAAAATCTTCCCCATGCCCTTCGGGTTCTCGGTACTGGCCGCGTCCCTGGTGCTGGCGGTGATGATCTTCCCGGTGATCACCACCATGGCCGCTGACGCCATGCTGGCGGTACCCAAGAGCTGGCGGGATGCTTCCTACGGTCTGGGAGCCACCCGGTGGGAAACCATCCGGAACGTGATCCTCTCGGCTGCCCAGCGGGGCATCTTCACCGGCGTGGTGCTGGGCCTGGCCCGTGCCCTGGGGGAAGCCCTGGCCGTGGCCATGGTCATCGGCCAGATGAAACGGTTCCCCACGTCCCTGTTCCTGCCGGCGTCCACCATGACCACGGTGATCGCCAACGACATGGGCGGTGCCATGGAAGGCGGGGAATACAGTGCAGCCCTGTGGACGTTGGGTCTGCTGCTGTTTGTGATTTCGTTCATCCTGATCTTTATCATCCATACCTTTGGTAAAGATCCCCTGAAACTGAAAGAGGAGGACTGACCATGGGAGACATTGCCAAGAAAAAGACCATGGACTGGTTCATGAGCCTGCTGTTCACCGCCGGCGCAGCCGGGTCCGCAGTCCTGCTCTTCGCCTTTATCCTGGATGTGGTGGGACAGGGCCTGGGAGCCCTCAGCACGGATATCCTGCTGAGCCTCCGGGACATGTTCTTCAACACCCTGTACCTGGTGTTCCTGGCCCTGGTGATCAGTGCCCTGTGGGGCATTCCCGCCGGGATCTACCTGGCGGAATACGCCCAGGACGGGAAACTGACCAACTGGGTGCGGATGGCGGTGGAGACCCTGTCTTCCCTGCCTTCCATCGTAGTCGGCTTGTTCGGCTACCTGGTGTTCATCGTCATGACCGGTTCCCAGTGGAACCTGATGGCCGGCGCCCTGTCCGTTTCCATCCTGACCCTGCCCCTTATGGTGTCGGTGACGGAAAACGCCCTGAAGGACCTGCCCCCTGAATACACCCTGGGCAGCCTGGGACTGGGGGCTTCCAAATGGCAGACCATCTGGAACGTGCTGCTGCCGGCCTGCCTGCCCCGGATCATGACCGGCCTGATCCTGGCAGCGGGCCGTGGCTTCGGGGAAGCCGCCGCTTTGATGTTCACCGCCGGGATGTCCACGGACATCGATTGGGGCAACTGGGACTTCAGCTCCACCACCTGCCCTTTGAACCCCTTCCGTCCCGGGGAAACCCTGGCCCTCCATGTGTGGGTCATGCGGACAGAAGCCCTGAGCCCGGATGCGGGCAAGATCGCCGGGGTCACTTCCGCCATCCTGATGCTGGTGGTGGTGCTGTTCAACGTACTGGCCCGGTACATCAGCTGGAGACTGGAAAAGAAGATGGAGGGAACTGCCGATGAGTGAGCAAGGAAACGGACCTGTTTCTCCGGAAACACTGGTCTTCGATATCCAGCACCTGAACCTGTTCTACGGGAAGCACCAGGCCCTGAAGGATATCAATATGAAAGTGAAGCGCAATGAAATCACCGCCCTGATCGGGCCTTCCGGGTGCGGCAAAAGTACCCTGCTGAAGACCCTGAACCGGATGAACGACTGGGTATCCGGCTGCCGGGTGGAAGGGAAGATCCTGTTCGAAGGAAAGGATATTTTCAAGGAAGTGGATCCTCTGGCCCTCCGGTACCGGGTGGGCATGGTGTTCCAGCAGCCTTCTCCTTTCCCCAAGAGCATTTTTGACAACGTGGCCTACGGTCCCCGTGTCCAGGGCATCACCAACAAAGCCCAGCTGACGGAGATCGTGGAAAAGAGCCTGCGCCAGGCGGCCATCTGGGATGAACTGAAGGACCGTCTGGACAAAAGCGCCCTGGGCCTGTCCGGCGGGCAGCAGCAGCGGCTGTGCATCGCCCGTACCCTGGCTGCCCAGCCTTCGGTGATCCTTATGGACGAACCCACCTCCGCCCTGGACCCTATTTCCACCCAGAAAATCGAAGACCTGGCCCTGGAACTGAAAAAGGATTACACCATCGTCATCGTTACCCACAACATGCAGCAGGCCAGCCGTATTTCTGACAAGACCGCCTTCTTCTACCTGGGAGAACTGGTGGAAATGAACGATACGGAAACCCTGTTCACCAATCCTTCCGAACCTCGGACGGAATCTTACATCACCGGCCGGTTCGGCTGAGAGAGGAGCCATTATGAGAGATGCCTATGTAAAGACCCTGGCGGAAATCCAGGACGATGTGCGGGTGCTGATCACCAGCCTGGAAAAGACCCTGGAAGAGACCAAGACGGCCCTGTTCAGCCAGGACCTGGACAAAGCCCGGATGGTCCGGGACGGGGACGACAAGTTCGACGAACAGATCCGGGGGATCATGCGGAAAGACCTGACCGTCCAGGTGCTCCAGTCTCCGGTGGCTTCCGACTGGCGGAGCCTGATGGGGACCTTCCGGGTGCTCAGCGAACTGGAACGGATTGCGGACCACTGCTCCGACATGGCCCTGTACATTGCCCGGATCCTGGAGCGGAATCCGGTGGTGAAGCCTCCTGAAGGGTTCAAAGAGATGTACGAGGACATGCAGTCCCTGCTGGAAGAAAGCTTCCGGTGCTACCTGGAAGGGGACGACGAAAAGGCCCGGTACATCGGGGACAAGGACGACATCGTGGATGCGGATTTCGAACGGCTGCTGCCCAGACTCACCGACGAGATCAAGAAAGATCCTGATGACGTGGCCTCTTACGTGGACTACGTGCTGCTCCTGAAATACATGGAACGGACCGCCGACCACGGCACCAACATCGGCAACTGGGTGCTGTACATGAAGAAGAACCTCCTGAAGGGGGACAATGGATTTACCATGGACTGAGGAAAAAGGGAGTGTGGAACGTGGAAAAACGCACGTTTCACACTCCCTTTTCGTCAACAGTCAGCGGTCAGCGGCCGGTGGTAGGCCTCTACCTGCCTTCCTTTCGGCTGGAGGAGAGGGGGAAGCCTGGGGGGGAAAGGCCCCTGTGGCAGGGCTTCCTGGCCCCGCTGCTCCTTGTGGGAGACGGCACCCTGGGCGGGGTGATCCCCCTGTGGCTGCTGCGGAAAAAGGATATTGCCCCGTATCTCTGAGGGGCTATGGTATAATGAGAACCATACGGACGGAAGAAACCGAAAGAAAGCAGGAAAAACCATGACTTTACAACAATTGCGCTATATTGTGGCCATTGCTGAGGCAGGGACCTTCAGCGGGGCGGCCAAAGCCCTGTTCATCACTCAGCCCAGCCTGACCAAGATGGTCCGGGAACTGGAACGGGAAATGGGTATCCAGATCTTCGAACGGACCAACAAGGGGGTCCATCTGTCCAGGGACGGGGAAATCTTCCTGGGCTATGCCCGGCAGGTGCTGGAACAGGCGGATCTTCTGGAATCCCGGTACAAGAAGCAGGCGGGAGGCAAGCAGGAATTTACCGTGTCCACCCAGCATTATTCCTTTGCGGTGAACGCCTTTGTGGACCTGATCAAGGAATACGGCCGGGACGCCTACGACTTCAGCCTCCAGGAGACCCAGACCTACACCATCATCGACGATGTGGCCCATATGCGCAGTGAAATCGGGATCCTGTACTACAACGATTTCAACCGAGCCGTGCTCCAGAAGATCTTCAAGGCCAACGACCTGGTGTTCCGGGAACTGTTCGTGGCCCGGCCCCATGTGTTCCTGAACGCCTCCCATCCCCTGGCAGGACGGGAAAGCGTCTCCATGGAAGAACTGGCCCCCTATCCCTATTTGTCCTATATCCAGGGGGACCACAACGCCTTCTATTTCTCCGAAGAGATCTTCAGCACCGTGGTCCGCAGCAAGAACATCCGGGTCACCGACCGGGCCACCCTGTTCAACCTGCTGATCGGCCTTAACGGATACACCGTTTGCAGCGGGGTCATCGACCAGAAGCTGAACGGGGCCAGCATTATCGCCGTGCCCCTCCAGAAAGAAGGGGACATGCACATCGGCCTTCTGAACCACAAACAGACCCATCTCAGCCGCCTGGGGAAAGCCTATGTGGAGGCCCTGGAACGGTATATTGCCGGGGTCCAGGGGCAGGAGCAGTTCCCAGTCACTAGTCAGCAGCTTAGGGAGGAAACCCGCCGGGCGGGTTCCTGAAAACGTATGAAATCCGGAGGCCGGGAAGGGCGGGCCCGGGGCTCTCCCTACGCCGTCGGGGTCGGATGTTTGAGTACGACACTCGGAGGAACGGAATTTTCGGCAACTTCGTTTCTTGGATTTTGTGAGGAACTCTGAATCCAGCGCGGTAGGGGCTTGCCCCAGGCGAGCCCATCCCGGCCTCCGGGTTTTGTCCCTGTCCCCCGGAATGCGCCTTTCTGGGACAGTAAAGACATTATTCGGAAATAACTATACATATAACTGGATATATGTAACAAAACGTACGGATTTTGCCATATTATTACTTTTATTGTATAATAGCTTTTGTGGAATCATAAAAGAAGCAAATACTTTTTATGAGAAAAATAAAAGAACACAACAGGCAGGGGAGATACAATGGAACTGAAAGAACAGCGGTATGTGTGCACGCTGGCGGAATGTGGGAATCTTACAAGGGCAGCGGACCGGTTGTACATATCCCAGCCGGCCCTGAGCATTTATATCAGCAATCTGGAAAAACATCTGGGGATGCCCCTGTTCGACCGGCAGGGAAAGAAATTCGAACTGACCAAGGCGGGGGAACGGTACGTCCATTACGCCCGGAAGATGCTGGAGGAATCCAACCAGTTTGACGAAGAACTGAGCATGCTCCTTAGTGATGAGTCCGGCCGGCTGCGGCTGGGGATTTCTCTCCTCCGGGGGGCCTGGCTGCTGCCCCGGGTATTCAAGACTTTCTGCAGCAAATGGCCCCATGTGGAACTGACCCTTCGGCAGGGGAACATTATGTTCCTGGACGACCTGCTGAAGAACCACGAACTGGACATGATCATCGTCAATGGAGAGAATCTGGACAAATCCATGGACCGCCGGGAACTGTTCCAGGAAGAATTCCTGGTGGCGGTGCCCCAGGGCCATCCCCTTAACAGCCAGGCTATATTCCGGGAAGGTCAGCCTTACGGGATCCTGTCTCCGGAAGCCCTGGACGGCCAGGTGCTCCTGTCCACCACCCAGGAGCAGTCCTCCCGGGAACTCCAGGAGAAAATCTTCCGGAAATACAAGATCCGGCCCCAGCACATCTATACCATCCGGAGCATTGAACTGATCCTCCAGATGGTGGCGGAAGGGTTCGGCATCACCCTGGTCCGGGAAGCCTTCACTCGTATCTTCCGGTATTCCAAAGCTGTGAACCTGTACCAGCTGGACATCCCGGAACACAAACGGACTGTAGTGGCCGCCTTCCATCATCGGGAAAAGCTCCCCCGGTACATGGAGGACATGATGGACCTGCTCCGGAAACGGGGCCTGGAAATCATGGCCGGAAGACTGTAACGGAAGAGGGAGTTTTAGTTTTTAAATATTACTCTTAATAAAAATATATTTCGAAAAAATCCATTTTCCTGGTATGCTTTAGTAAGATAAAGGATACAGAAAATGGATTTTTTTTCGTCCGATTTTGCATGTCTAGATAAATGTGTGACCAGGAGGCGGTATAATGGGCAGATGGCGGCAGAACACTGGACAGAGATATTTACATAATTATAAATAAAAAGAATAAAATATTCGTGAAACGTATCAAAAATTGTGGTATAATACAAAAATGTTCTTCCGTAAGAAATAACTGTTTTTATAGATAAACTTCATTGAGAACTTTGATATTCTGAACAAGAGAGATTCTTTACAGAGAAAGCGGGTATGATTATGGACAATCAGATGAGAAGAGAAAAACTGTACGAAATGCTGGAGAACGCCGAAGCACCCCTTACTGGGGTGGCACTGTCCAAGGCTTTGAACGTGACACGGCAGATCATTGTAGGGGATGTGGCCCTGCTCCGGAGCAGCGGGAAGAAGATCATCTCTACAGCCCGAGGGTATCAGCTGGCCGGAGAAGTGCCGGAAAAGGGATTTCACCAGGAATTCCGCTGCCAGAGCCGGAAAATGGATGCAGCAGAACTGGAAGCGGAATTGAACGTAGTGGTGGACAATGGAGGTATCGTCCGGGGACTGACCCTTGCCCACGAAGTGTACGGGGTAATCCAGGTTCCCATGGATCTGTACAGCCGCCGGGACGTGCGCCAATACATGGATCGGCTGAAAGAAGAAAAAGGGCCCCTGATTGTAACCATTACCCAGGGCCGTCACGTACTCCAGGTGGAAGCCCGGAATGACGAGGACCTGGAAGCCTTGGGAGAAGGGCTGAAGCAACTGGGGATATTGGCATAAGAGGGTGTGGAAACGCATTTTCACACCCGGTCTGTGGGGAAAACAGGCCTCTTGGATCTTTTAAATTATCAAAGTATTCCATTAATTTATTTTATGCCCGATGAAAAGGAAATGGGGAAAAGAAAAACACATACCAACACGTGTATAGACATGTGTTCCATAAAATAACACAAGAATATACATAAATTATAAATAATCTTTACAAGTTGTAAAAACTCTCCTGAGAATGGTAGCATAAGAACCGGAGAAACGGCATGGATTTTGCTGAAAGGGGAGAAAACAGCTCGCAGAGATTATTTTTTACGAATGAACCAATAATGATTCCTGAAAGAAAATTCAATGTGAAACAGAAATTTCACAAAAACAATTTTTTTTTCAAAAACGGAAATTTGTCTGTAGGGCAAACAGGGGCAAAAAGCCCGGAGAGGAAAGAAACCATGAACAGAATTTACAAGGTCATCTGGAGCAAAGTACGGAACGCCTATGTGGTGGTGTCCGAATTGGCCAAGAGCCATGGGAAGGACAAAAGTGAACGAATCAGCGGCGGAGCAGGGAAGAGCCTGAAGACCAGTCTCTTGGCTGTCTGTGCAGCCGGTGGCCTGCTGCTGAGCGGCGTGCATCCGGTATGGGCCGCCAGTTCGGTGGATGCCGGGACTACGTCTAATGGGGATATCAATACCTTGGCAGTGGGGAACGGATCCTCTGCCAATGGAAAGGGCGCCCTGGCCGTTGGCGGCAGCCAGGCTTCTGGAGACACAGCAGTGGCCCTGGCCTGGGGCAGCCAGGCTCTGTCCGACTATGCCATCGCCATCGGTCATTCTGCCCATGTGGGAAGCAGTTATACATATGTCCAGGATGGCAGTACCTTCGGTATCCGGGGGACGGCCCAGAATGCCATTGCCATTGGCAATACTGCCGTTGCCAATGGGAAGGACGATGTAGTCATCGGGGCCAACAATACAGCTGAGACGCCCACGGCTTCCTATGTGGAAACCAATAAAACCGGAGCTTATGCTCAGGGCGGCCGGGTCATTGTGGGCCATGACAACAGTATCAATGGGCGTTCCGGCAATTCCACCGCCATCGGATCCGCCAATACCATCAATGCGGTCCACGGGATTGCCATCGGCCAAAATGTGCAATCCGGGCAGACAGCAGGTACAACTGGGAAAAAAGTGGATGGAACCTCCACCGTCTTGGAATATGAAAACAGTATGGTCATTGGGGTAAACAGCAAAGCCTTGTCCAGCAACTCTATTGCTTTGGGGAATGGGGCCGTTGCCGGAAATGAGCGGACCACCGATATTGATACGGATTGGAATGGCAAGGGCGCTGTTGCTATTGGGGAAACAGCGCAGGCAACGGGCTATTATTCCTTGGGCTTGGGTGCAGAGAGCCGGTCTACGGGGGATAGGACGGTGGCTTTGGGTCATGGGACCCAGGCTTCGGCACAGTTGGCTACAGCTCTTGGTTCAGAAGCTACTGCCAGCGGTGCACGCAGTACCGTTGTAGGTGAAGAAGCCAGCGCTTCGGCTACCAGGGCCATTGCAGTAGGCGCCAAAGCAAAAGCAGCTGGGCGTTTTGCAGTAGCGATAGGCGAAGAAGCAGATGGCAGCGGTGAGAACGGAACGGCTGTGGGGCCGGAAGCCAAAGCACAGGGGAAAAACAGTGTGGCTGCCGGTTATCAGGCGGCGGCTCTTTCCGAAGGTGAAATTGCCATTGGCACAGGCGCCGGCAATGGAGATAACCGGAGCAATGTAAACAATGCCGTTTCCATCGGTACCAGTGCCCATTCCCGGGAAGCCGGCGGTGTGGCTTTGGGGAATGCAGCCCTGGCCAATCTGGGGAAATCCGTGGCTATTGGTGACAGTGCCAAGGCCAACAATGCGGACAGCATCGCCATCGGCAGCGGAGCTACAGCCAATGGCAGTGTCGGCAGCATAGCCCTTGGCAGTAACTCCTCTGTAGGCCGTGCTGCTGGTGCGGCGGGTGGTCCCCGCTGGAGTACTTCGGCAGCTATAGGCGGCCGCTGGTATACTTGGGCATCGGCCAAAAACTCTACGGAAAGCACAGGGGGCACCTGGACCAGTACCATCGACCCTAAGTCTACCGTATGGCAAAGCAATCTGGGCGCTGTTTCCATTGGTACCGACGGCCTGAGCGGCACCACCTACACCCGCCAGCTGACGGGCCTGGCCGCTGGTACCCAGGATACGGATGCGGTGAACGTGGCCCAGTGGAAAAACACCATGCTGGCCACCATCGGGGATGCCAAGGAAGACAGCAGCAATACCCGTTACGGCTCAGATGGTGTGGCCCGGAACGTAACCCGTCTGGTCGATGAATATCTGACTTTGACCGGTGCTGCTGACAACGGCACGACTCTGACCAAAGGCCAGCTGACCACCGATGCCAATATCGGTACCATTGTAGGCGACAATAAGATCACCTTCCGACTGGCCAAAGATCTGAAGAGCCTGGATTCCGTCACTGCTGGGAACACAAAGATGGAATCGGCTGGTATTACCATTACCAATAGCGATAGCAAGAAGAGCATTACATTGGACGGAACCAATGGCCGGGCTATTATCGGTGGCGTGACTGTTGGACATGTAAATGATGGGGATTTAGAGACTTCAACTCATACTGTAGTACCGGCGGGGAACTATGCGTACAATTTGACCAACACCACTTGGAATCCGTCTACTTATGTATCAGGTCGGGCTGCTACGGAAGATCAGCTGTACAGTTTGGGCACCCAAGTGGCCGGTGACATCAATACTATAAATCAAGTGCTTGGTGACGGCAGTTTTGGGCTTTCCGCAGATGATGATGCAAGTACATCTACAAATCTGGGCAGTACGATTAAGGTAAAGGGCGACGGCCAGAATATTGCGACCAAAGTAGATGGTACAGATCTCCAAATCGAACTGAACAAAGATCTGAACCTGGGAGCCAACGGTTCCGTGACCATGGGGAATACCCTGCTCAACGGGTCCGGACTGACACTCAGCGGTGCCGATGAAAACAGCAAGATCCAGATTTCCCAGGGGAATGTTTCCATGGGTGGGCAGCAGATCCACAACGTGGCCAATGGGACGGAAAATACAGATGCAGTAAATCTGTCCCAGCTGAACGAAGTGAAAAATATGGCTGGCAAGCAGACTGCCATTACCGTGGAAGGGGGAACGAAAGCTGGGACGGATACCTATACCGGAACCAATCTCCAGCTGAAATCCTCTACGGATTCCAATGGTCTGACCACCTACGACCTGAAACTCAATGATAACCTGAACATCGGCGGTGCCGGGAAAGACGGCGCTCCGGGCCAGGATGGCCATATGGGCATCAACGGGGCCGACGGGAACTCCGGCGTGGCCATCGACGGCAAAGACGGCATTTCCATCAAGGGAGAAAACGGCAAAGATGGCGTCACCATCAAAGGCATCGACGGGAAAGACGGCGTCGATGGTGCCGAAGGCCATATCGGTCTCAACGGGAAAGACGGCATTACGGATATCTGGACGACGGCAGGTACACCTGGCCTGAACGGCAAGGATGGGGAAACCATGACCCGGATTGTTTACAAAGATCCGAAGGGTGATACCCACGAAGCTGCCACCCTGGATGACGGCCTGAAATTCGGCGGCGACTTTGGCACGGCTTCTGCTGTGAAACTGAACAAGCAGGTCAACGTCAAGGGCAATGCCAAGAATGAAGCCGACCTCACGGATGGGAACATCGGTGTGGTATCCAGCCAGGACAGCGACAACGGTCAGCTGCTGGTGAAATTGAACAAGGATCTGAACCTGGGGGATAGTGGCTCTGTTAAGATGGGCAATACGACCATCAACAACCGTGGTGTCACCATCACGAATACGACGAACCCGACTGACACGACAAAGAATGTCAGCCTGACGGATCAGGGCCTGAACAATGGCGGCAATAAAATCACGAATATCGCGGCAGGTGATGTCAGCGAAAATTCGACGGATGCCGTCAATGGCAGCCAGCTGCATGAAGTCAAGCAGACGATTGAGAATGTCGACAAACACCATACGGAAGTTAAGGCCAATGGTGAAGCCGCTCCTGCTGCTGAAGGTACCTATACGGAAGGCAATCTCCAGATTGCCCAGACGACGGCTGTTGATGGGCATAAGATCTATGATCTCAAGCTCAGCGATAACCTGAACATCGGCGGTGCCGGGAAAGACGGCGCTCCGGGCCAGGATGGCCATATGGGCATCAACGGGGCCGACGGGAACTCCGGCGTGGCCATCGACGGCAAAGACGGCATTTCCATCAAGGGAGAAAACGGCAAAGATGGCGTCACCATCAAAGGCATCGACGGGAAAGACGGCGTCGATGGTGCCGAAGGCCATATCGGTCTCAACGGGAAAGACGGCATTACGGATATCTGGACGACGGCAGGTACGCCTGGCCTGAACGGCAAGGATGGGGAAACCATGACCCGCATCGTCTATAAGGATCCGAAGGGGGATACCCATGAAGCTGCCACCCTGGATGACGGCCTGAAATTCGGCGGCGACTTTGGCACGGCTTCTGCTGTGAAACTGAACAAGCAGGTCAACGTCAAGGGCAATGCCAAGAATGAAGCCGACCTCACGGATGGGAACATCGGTGTGGTATCCAGCCAGGACAGCGACAACGGTCAGCTGCTGGTGAAATTGAACAAAGACCTGAACCTGGGAGCCAACGGTTCCGTGACCATGGGGAATACCCTGCTCAACGGGTCTGGACTGACACTCAGCGGTGCCGATGAAAACAGCAAGATCCAGATTTCTCAGGGGAATGTTTCCATGGGTGGGCAGCAGATCCACAACGTGGCCAATGGGACGGCAAATACAGATGCAGTAAATCTGTCTCAGCTGAATGAAATCAAAAATGCCGGTGTCAACGGCGGCTTTGGGTTGGCTGCCGATGATGGGAACTCTGTGAAGAAAAACCTGGGAGAAACGGTCACTGTCAAAGGAGACGGAACCAACATCTCTACCAAAGTGGACAATGGTGCCATTCAAGTGGAATTGAATAAAGACATCCATCTGGGTATGGATGGCAGCGTAACAGCCGGCGAAACTACTATCAACAAAGATGGAGTGGATACCAACCAAGTCAAAGTCGGTGACATCACCATTACCAAAGACGGCATCAATGGTGGCCAGCAGCAGATCACCAACATGGGCAGCGGCATCCACGGGCAGGTCTACGACACCAGTACGGCCGGCCAGGAAAACTGGAACAATGCCGCCAGTGTTGGGGATGTGCATACCATCATCGGAGAAGAAGCCGGCAAAGTAGCAGACGCAGTGAAAGCCAAAAGCGGCAAGAACATCACCGTGGATGCCGACAACAAAGTGAACCTGAATGACGATATTACTCTGGGGGATGCTGATGATGCGTCCAAACAGGTGAAAATCGACGGGAACAAGGCCCAGATCATCCTGGGGGGCAAAACAGTCCTGGGGAATCAGAATGGCGGCGGAGCCAACCCGGATGCTGGCAGCTATCTGACCGGTCTGGACAACAAGAACTGGGATGCTTCCAATATCCAGTCCGGACGGGCCGCTACGGAAGACCAGCTGAAAGTGGTGGATGACAAAATCTCCGGCGGACGGAAGTTTACCGGGGACGACGGCCAGCAGCTGACCGTGGGCCTGGGCCAGGATCTGAGTCTCACCGGCGGTGCCCAGGCGGACAATCTGTCCGACGGGAACATCGGCGTGGTGAAGAACGGAGACAGCGGTCTGTCTGTGAAACTGGCCAAAGACCTTACCGGGCTTACCAGTGTCACCACCGGCAATACTACCATGACCAGCGACGGAATCACCATCAAGAGCAGTGACAGCAGCAAAGGCGGGGACATCAAGCTGGCCACAGGAGACATTTCCATGGGCGGAAGCCAGATCCACGATGTGGCACCGGGTACCCAGGGAACCGATGCGGTGAACAAGAACCAGTTGGATTCTGCCGTGAACCAGGTGGGCCGGTCCATCACCAAACTGGACGCCCGGGTAGACCGGGTGGGGGCTAATGCAGCAGCCCTGGCGGCTCTCCATCCTCTGGATTTCGATCCAGACGACAAACTGGACTTTGCAGTGGGTGCCGGCAGTTACAGCGGCGCCAATGCAGTGTCCCTGGGGGCTTTCTACCGGCCCAACGAGGATGTGATGTTCAGCCTGGGAGGCAGCGTCGGCGGCGGTGAAAACATGGTGAATGTGGGGGCCACCTTCAAATTGGGCCAGCACAACCATGTATCCAACAGCCGGGTGGCCATGGCCAAGGAAATCCGGAGTTTGAAGGAATTGG
Source organism: Acidaminococcus fermentans (assembly GCF_009696675.1). Taxonomy (GTDB): domain Bacteria; phylum Bacillota; class Negativicutes; order Acidaminococcales; family Acidaminococcaceae; genus Acidaminococcus. The sequence continues at coordinate 58,735 of NZ_VULN01000013.1, forward strand.
TGGCCAAACAGGATGGGGAAATGCAGCAGCTGAAGACCCTGATGAACCAGATGGCCGGCAGGACGGTGCTGAAAGTGGACAAAGACACCCTGTTCCCGGATATCCCTGAAAACCACTGGGCCTATGACTACGTGACCAAACTGGCCAAAGCGGGAATCGTGGAAGGGTATCCGGATGGAGAATTCAAAGGGGACCGGATGATGACCCGGTATGAATTCGCAGCCCTGGTCTATCGGGCCATTATGGCCGGAGCCGGGTCCAATCCGGCTTTGGATCAGGATGGTACCCTGGGCAGATTGGTGAAGGAGTTCGACGGGGAATTGAAATACATCCGCATCGACGTGATCGAAAAAGACAAACACGGCAATCCCAGTATCGAAAGAGTACGGACCGTGGAAGACAGCAAAAAACATTATGGGAAGTAATGTGAAGAGGGCTGTTGCCCATGCAACAGCCCTCTTCACATGGATAATCCAGGTACCCTGCTGAAAATGGCAGGGTATTTCTTATGGGACAGGAGGACAGAGAGGTTTTCCAGGGGACAGGCAAGGACCATACAGCTACAAGACAGAAGGGAAACAGAAAGGAAAAGAAAAAAGCGGGAGTTGTTGATGATATAGATAGATGAAATATAAAATTGGACTAATGTAAAGATATTTTATTTATATTATATACATATTGTAAATAAAATGACATATTGATAGGATTATACCACCAAATAGGCAAGGATTCATGGGGAAAAAGGAGAGCATATGAACAAATTTGTATCAGGTGGTATGAAACTGTCAGGAACGGCAAAAAGGAAAGGACAAAAAGAAGTACGGGGTGCTGTTTTGACTCTGCTGGTCCTGGCCGCTTTGGGCAACTGCGCCTATGGGGCGGACAGTGCAGCAGGATCCGGCAATGGTGTGGCTGTGGGCACAGGAAGCAGCGCTCCCAAAGCAGAGAATGTGGCCCTTGGCAAAGGGGCCGGCATTTCCTATTCCAACGGAGCCAGGAATGCTACCGGGGATATTGCGGTGGGAAACGGAGCCAACATCAACAACTACGCCAGCCAGGGCGGCAGCATCGCCATTGGCAAAAATGCCAGGATCGAAAATATGGCCGGAGGAGGAGAAGCCAGTTTTGCCTTTGGCCAGACAACCTACAGCGGAAGCTGGTGGTCTTCCGCACGGATCCCGGCCGATCCCACAAAGGTCGTGGGGAGCATTGCCATGGGGGACAATACCTTTGCCCGTACCGGCAGCATCATGATTGGGTCCCACAATTACAAGGGAGAACTGGGAGATACTACCGTGGACAGTGCTTCCACCCGGACCAGTGCCCTAAATGTATATGCCACCACCATCGGGGCCAACAGCTTCAGCAACGGGGCGTTCACCACCAGCACCGGTGTGTACAACATCATTTCCAGTGAATACAACGGGGGCCGTACGGCCAATCCGGTGAAGAACCTGGGGGCCACCATCAACGGAGCTCTGAACAGCGTTGAATCCATGGGAGGAAACTATTATGCAGGGATTGCCAATACCATCAGCGGGGTAGCCAACCGGGCGGTCAATTCCAACGGGGCGCTGATTTATGGGGCCGGGAACGAAATCACCAATTCAGTGACAAGTCTGGACGGTGTTCCCACGGACAGCGGAGATTCCGCCAAAGCCTTTGCGGACAAACTTCGGACGGCCATTGCCGCCTCCGACAGCGGCGGGGCCACCCTGGCCATCGGGGGCGGGAACAAGGCGGATTACACCCAGAAAACAGCCATTATCGGGGTGGGGAACCAGGTGACCGGGACCAGCGGAGCCGTCAGTACGAACAATATGATTTCCGGATACAAAAATACCGCTTCCAATGTCCAGCATGTGTCCGTGATCGGGTCCGGCAATACGGTGGAAGATACGGATACGGCTTTGTTGCTGGGGGATAACCGTACTCTTTCTTCCGCCATCAACAGTATTGTGATTGGTTCGGCGGACAATGTGACTGCTACGGACCAGCAGAATGTGGTGGTCCTGGGCCACAATGCCAATGCGACAGTGAAAGGGGGCGTGGCCCTGGGGAGCGGGTCCCTGGCTTCGGTGGAAGCGGGAGAAGCCGGCTATGATCCTTCCACTAAACAGGCCTCCACAGATACTTCCTCCACCTGGGTGGCAACAGGAGCCGCCGTGGCCGTAGGCAGCGGAACGGAACTGACCCGGCAGATCACCAGTGTGGCCGCCGGGACCCGGGACACCGATGCGGTGAACGTGGCTCAGTTGAAAAAAATCAGTACGGATGTGGAGAAAAATACGGGAGACATCAGGAATCTTACCGGGGACGTCCAGAACATGGGAAGCCGCATTACCAAACTGGACGCCCGGGTGGACCGGGCAGGGGCCAATGCGGCAGCCCTGGCGGCTCTCCATCCTCTGGATTTCGATCCGGACGACAAACTGGATTTCGCCGTGGGTGCCGGCAGTTACAGCGGCGCCAACGCCGTGGCCCTGGGGGCCTTCTACCGGCCCAACGAGGATGTAATGCTCAGCTTGGGAGGCAGCACCGGCGGCGGTGAAAATATGGTGAACGTGGGCGCTACCTTCAAACTGGGCCAGCACAACCATGTGTCCAACAGCCGGGTGGCCATGGCCAAGGAAATCAAGGACCTGCGGAAAGAAGTGGAAAACCTCCGGGGAGCCCTGGTGGATGTATCCGCCGGCCGGAAGCTGGATCCCACCCTGACCAAACTGTTCCCGGATGTGGAAAAGAACCACTGGGCCTATGAGGAAATCGCCCAGCTGTACGGAAACGGCATGGTGGAAGGGTATCCGGACGGAGAATTCAAAGGGGACCGGATGATGAGCCGGTACGAATTCGCCATGGTGGTCTACCGGGAAATGCAGAAGGGCGCCCGGCTCAGTGAACGGCTCCTGAATGAGTTCGAACCGGAACTGGAACGGATCCGGGTGGACACCATTGCCAAAGACAAAAACGGCAATCCCACCATCCAGCGGGTCCGGGTGATCAAAGGAAGAGGATGACAGGGAGTGTGAAAAGCGGCAAAGCCGCTTTTCCGTCTCACGCCAAAGGAGACCATCTGCCGCAGGCAGATGCTTTTGAAGAGAGACGCAGCCCTACGCTGCTAACCCACCACCAGCCTATCGGCTGGTCCCCCGCCCTTGCAAAGGGCGGAGATACCTGTGGAGAACGCCAAAAAATGCCGGGCGGCGACCCCCGCCCTTACGAAGGGCGGAGATACGCTCGGGGCTTCGCCACATTGCTTTCGTGACACGTGGGCCGTGCCCTAGTGTCACTATCCGCCCTTTGCAAGGGCGGGGGACCGTTGCGCTTGCGCAATGGTGGTGGGTTAGCAGCGTTAGCTGCGTCTTTATTCAAAGGAACTCGGTCACGGGTTCCTTCCATAACGACTCACGATGAACGATCAACGAATCCTCTCCTTTTAAATTTTCAATATCATTCTTAACAAAAACCTAACATAAAAAAGTTCTCCTTCGCTCCTGCGCTTTACCTGGATAAAAGGCAGCACGGGGCCGGAGGGCTTTTTTGTTTTTCTGGATACAGCCCTGGGACAGGTGCATGGACTTGTTCCATTAACCAAAGTTTATGGCCCGGTTAAGTTTCCTATAATGGGAAAATCCTGTAGTTACTGGTATAGTGAAGATGCGGAAAAGGAACGGATTGCAGTGGGGTGGAAAAATCCGGGAACAAGGACTTTTTACACCACTGAATGGATAATAATTCCTTTTGAGAAAGAAAATAAAATCAATATGAATCATTGAAAAACAGACCGAACAGGGAATCCGAAGTTGGACAGGGGGCGTGTTGGTATGACGGGCGTGGAAAGAAAAATCGTTTTTGCACTGGCATCCATGGCGGTGTGGGGGGTGGCCCTGCCTGCAGCGGCAGAGACACATGATAAGATCGGGATTTCGGTAACCAGGGATACGGTGATGGCAGATGAAACCAAAAGTCCATTCACTGCCTATGCAGAGCCGTTGGAGATAGGGCTGAAGAATATCATAGGCATACAAGTGTCCCAGGGGGCTGCCTTGGATCTGGGAAAGCAAAGTGAAACGATTACAACGGCTGGTGGATCCATTGATGGAGATGGTAAATGGGATATCATCAGTTTGGAAGTCAAGGACCAGGGAAGCAGTCTGCTGGGCGGTGCGCAGACCACTATCCAGGCAATCCAGGAAACGGATGGTACCCATAATGTGATTGGATTGGAAGCCCAGGCCGGTACAGCCGTAACGCTGGGAGAACAGGCTTCCATCACAGCAACAGTGAATCCCGAACTGGTTACTACAGGCTCCAGTGGCCCATACAAAAACACGCGCAGCTATGGAATGATTGTCAATGGATCGGTTGTTGAACTGGGACCTGATGCCACGGTAGAATCGTCTAATGGATATGATGCCACAGGTGTCCTTACCCAAAATGAGGGAGGGAAAACGACCCTGGGAGACTCAGCACGGATTCAGGTATCCAGCCCTGCTGGTTTTGTGACTGGGATATTTACAAAAGATAAGGGAACCACTATCTTGGGCCGCAATGTGGTTGTTGCAGCCGATGCGTCGGTGGCTGCTTACGGGATAAATACCGGCAGCCAGGGGAAAACAGTGGCAGGAGATGGACTTTCCGTTACGGCAGACAACAAAGGAGATGGTTTTACATATGCCATTTTTACCAGTGACAACGGAAATGCTGAAATCGGCGATGATGCTTCTCTGACAGCCACAAACAGAAATGGAGGAAGTATTGCCGGCATTGACACCGAATCCGGGGGCACTGCCTCAGTCGGAAACCGTGCATCCATTACCGTGTCCAACACCGGGGGGAATGCTATAGGGATTTCCAGTTATGGAGGTACCACCCTGACGGGAACCGATACTTCCATTACCGTAAACAGTCTGGAAGGAATGGGGATTTATACCGATAGTGGAACCACCTCTCTGGAAAGCGGCTCCATCGCTGTAAATGGTAAAGGCGGAATGGGGATTGTCAGCTATAATAACGGATATACTGTTGCAGGTGACCATACCTCCATTACCGTAACCGGGGAAAAATCAGAAGATCTGGGAGGCAGCAAAGGCATTTACAGTTTTTACGATGGCATCACCAGTCTGGGAAATAACGCCTCCATTACCGTAACCGGCAGCGAAGGAACAGGGATTGTCAGTGAAGAAGGCGGGAAAACGATTGTTGGTGAAAATGCTTCTGTTACGGTAAAAGGGGAAAACGGCGTGGGTATTTCCAGCCTTTCCCAGGGAATCACCAGCCTGTTGGACAATGCCACCGTTGCGGCGGAAGGCCGTGGTGTAGAAAGCAAAACATCCGGCGCCGTTATCTTTGCAGGCAGCGCCAACATTATAGGGGGGCAGTACTCCCTGTTCAGCCAGGACACGGACAGTATTATCGACCTGACGGCCGCCGGCACCCGGAAAACCATCCAGGGGAACATGCTGGCCAGCAATGGGGGCACGATTCGTGCCGTGCTGGATACGGGGGATTCCTTCTTTACCGGGGCTTCTGGTGTGGAGGGAGAGGGCAGTGAACTGGAACTGGACCTGGCCAACGGGGCCCGGTGGAATATGACCGGGGACAGTTCTGTCACCCATCTTACCCTCGACAGCGGGGCTATGGTCAACATGGCGGCCAATCCGGCGTATCAGCAGCTGTCGGCTGACACTTTCAGAGGCAGCAACGGGATCTTCTACATGAAAACAGACCTGGACAGCCAGATCGACGGGGACAAGGTGCACCTGAAAGAGGCGGAAGATGGTGCTTCCGGGAAAATCCAGGTTTATGACGCCAGTTTTGCCCGGGGGAAGGAAGTCACCGGGACCCGGCATCTGCTGCTGGTCACCGATGACCGCGGCAGGGCTTCCTTTACCGGTGAAAACCTGAATCGGGGCGGCCTGTGGGATGTGACGCCCACCATCCAGAACGGGTCCTATGTGCGGAACTCCATGGGGGTGACGGATGCCCAGGACACGGAATGGTACCTGACCAAACTGGAAAAGACCGTAAATGCGGACACCCGTCCGGTGCTCAACAGCGGGGACAGTGTGTACGGGTTCTACCGGTTGAGCCTGGATACCCTCCGCCAGCGCCGGGGGAACCTGCGGCAGCGGAAGTTCCAGAGTGACGATGCAGATGGTCTGTGGGCCCGGAATCGGGGCGGCCGGTTCAGCGGACCGGGATTTACCAGTCGGTACAACCTGTTCCAGCTGGGGTACGATGTGCACCACAACCCAGGAAGCGTGTACGGATTCTTCGGGGAACGGGGAATCGCCTCCCCGGATTACCAAACCGGCAGCGGCCGGGAACATACCCTGGCCGGAGGCCTCTACGGCACCTGGTACGGCAGCCATGGCAGCTACACCGATGTGGTGGCCCGGGTGGGCCGGGACGACAGCCACATCAGCACCTGGGGGCCTTATCCGGACAAGGCGGATTACCGGACCCGGGAACAGAGCCTGAGCGTGGAATACGGGAAGACCCTGTACCTGGACAAGGATAAAGAACTGTTCCTGGAACCCCAGAGCCAGCTGGTGCTGGGCCACTTGAGCAGCACCCGGTACACCACCAGCCGGGGTACGGACGTGTACCGGGAAGGGTACAACAGCGCCATCGGACGGCTGGGGATCCTGATCGGCAAGAGCCACAAGGAGGGAAAGCATCCCTTTGATTATTACGGAAAGGTATCCTGGCTCCACGAATTCGGCGGGGCCCAGACGGTGGCCATGGCGGCCCGGAACGGGGAAACCCTGGAAACGGCCGTGGACCACGGGGACAGCTGGTGGGAAGCCGGGTTTGGAGGAACCTACCGGTTCAGTCCCAAGATCCAGGGATACGCAGATGTAAGCCGGACCTTCAGCAGCCAGATCCGCACCAAATGGCAGGTGAATGCCGGGGTGAGCTGGCAGTTCTGAATGGGATCGAGCAGAGGGAAGAGTTTGGAGGGAATCCGGGACGGGTTCCTGAAAACGTATGAAATCCGCAGGCCGGGAAGGGCGGGCCTGTGGCACGCCCCTACGCCGTTGGTACCGGAGGTTGGGGATATGGGTCAGGAGGACGGATTTTTCGACAATCCCGTTTCTGTGATTTTCCATTGGTCCGCTGACCCCAACGCTGTAGGGGATTGCCGCAGGCGGGCCCTTCCCGGCCTCCGGGTTTTATGGTCAAAAGCAGATGCGGGAGCATCTGCTATCCTTACTGGTTAACGACAAACGATGAACTTTCAGACCGGCCGGTGCCGGTCTGACTTCTTTTTTTACATAAATCAAATTATCCATAAATTCTAATGAATACAGGTTAAGCTTTCGGTTATAATAAAGGCGTGCACTTTATTACGCTGGAATGGGAAAGGGGGACCGCAGGAAGGCAGCAGTTCAAGTTTTTGTATCAGAATTTACAGAATTGAATGACGGAACGGAGGAGTACAATCATGAAAGAATCCAACTGGAGTGTACTGCTGGGGGCGGCCTTCCTGATGGCCACCTCGGCCATCGGACCGGGATTCCTGACCCAGACCACGGTGTTCACCGGCAAACTGGGGGCCAGCTTCGGCTTTGTGATCCTGGCCACCATCCTGATCCACGCCATTACCCAACTGAACGTGTGGCGGATCATCGCGGCGTCCAAAAAGCCCGGCCAGGACATTGCCAACGCCCTTTTGCCCGGGCTGGGGTATTTTGTTTCCGCCCTGGTGGTGGCCGGGGGTCTGGCCTTCAACATCGGAAACGTTGGGGGCGCTGGCCTGGGCCTCAATGTGCTCCTGGGAGTTTCCCCAGTAACCGGGGCTCTCATCAGCACGGTGATCGCCGTGTTCATTTTCCTCAATAAAAGTGCCGGGGCCCTGATGGACCGGTTTGCCCAGATTGTGGGAGGTCTGATGGTGCTTCTGACCATTTACGTGGCCATCACTTCCCATCCTCCCGTGGGCCTGGCCATTGCCAAAACCGTCATGCCGGATACGGTGGATGTGATGTCCATCGTCACCCTGGTAGGGGGCAGTGTAGGGGGCTACATCACCTTTGCCGGGGGGCACCGGCTGCTGGATGCAGGGATCACCGGGGTGGAAAACATGAAGGAAGTGAACAAAAGCTCCGCCATGGGGATTGGCATCACCAGCCTGATGCGGGTGCTGCTGTTTTTGGCCACCCTGGGGGTCATTTCCCAGGGGCTGACCCTGGACCCGGCCAACCCGCCGGCTTCTGTGTTCAAACTGGCCGCCGGTGACCTGGGGTACAAGATCTTCGGGCTGGTGATGTGGTCTGCGGCCATCACTTCCGTGGTGGGCTGCGCCTACACTTCCGTTTCCTTCATCCGGACCTTCAGCCCGGTGCTGGAAAAATACCACCGGTACCTGATCATCGGTTTCATCCTGTTCTCCTCCTTCATCTTCTCCTTCATCGGCAAACCGGTGACGGTGCTGGTGGTGGTGGGGGCCCTGAACGGCCTGATCCTGCCTATTGTGCTGGGCTCTCTGCTGCTGGCGGCCAAGAAGGAAAAAATCGTGGGGGCTTACAAACATTCTTCTTTCCTGTTCTACACCGGCTGGCTGGTGTTCGCCGTGATGCTGTACATGAGTCTCCAGACCATCCTGAAGATGCTGGGGTGAAATTTTGTGAATGTATTACAAATTTGACACAATAGAGGTGTGTATACAGTATAAGGTGAAGAAATTGTGACAGAGTTAATTGGAAACAAAAATCATGGTAATATCGTTAATGTTCGTAGCGTAGCATAAAGAAAGGAGTAGTAATATGAAAATCGATTTGAATTCTGACCTGGGAGAAAGCTTCGGCGCTTACAAAATCGGGATGGATGACAAGGTCCTGCCTCTGGTGACTTCGGCCAACATTGCCTGCGGGTTCCATGCCGGGGATCCTTCCGTAATGAAGAAAACCGTGGATCTGGCAGTGAAAAGCGGCTGTGCCCTGGGGGCTCATCCCGGGTATCCGGATCTGGTCGGATTCGGCCGGCGGAAAATGGCCGTTTCCCCGGCGGATGTGTACGCCATGGTGGTGTACCAGGTGGGGGCTCTCAGCGCCTTTGCCAAAGCGGCAGGTACCCGGCTCCAGCATGTGAAACCCCATGGGGCCATGTACAATATGGCGGCCAAGGATCCGGCCCTGGCGGAAGCCATTGCCCAGGCCATTTATGATGTGGATCCGGAAATCATCCTGTTTGCCCTGGCTGGCAGCGAAAGCGTCAAGGCAGCGGAAAAAGTCGGTTTGAAAGTGGCTTCTGAAGTGTTTGCAGACCGGAGCTATCAGGAAGACGGTTCTCTGACTCCCCGGACCCAGCCCGGTGCCATGATCACCGATGAAGAGGCCTCCATCGCCCAGGTGCTGTCCATGGTGCTGAAGGGCCAGGTGACCACTCTCAGTGGCAAGGTGATCCCGGTGAAGGCGGATACCATCTGCGTCCATGGGGACGGGGAAAAGGCCCTGCTGTTTACCCAGAAGATCCGGAAAGCCCTCCAGGAAAACGGGGTGGAGATTGCTGCCGCCGGCAGCTTCCTGAAATAATTTCATGCAAAGGAGAATCTGCTTATGGATTACAGCCAAATGAATCCCAGTGAAGTCCGGAAACTGATCCGGGAAGGGAAAATCACCAGCTTCACCAGCGGCATGTGCAACGGGTATGCCCAGGCCAACCTGGTGGTGCTGCCCAGGGAACTGGCCTTTGATTTCCTCCTGTTCACCACCCGGAATCCCAAGCCCTGTCCGGTGCTGGACGTAACGGAAGTGGGGAGCCCGGTGCCCAAAGCGGTGGCCCCGGATGCGGACCTGCGGTATGACATCCCCAAATACCGGATCTACCGGCACGGGGAACTGACCGACGAAGTGACGGACCTGAGCGGGTACTGGCGGGATGACCTGGTGGCCTTCCTGCTGGGGTGCAGCTTCTCCTTTGAAGGGCCCATGCTGGATGCGGGGCTGGATGTGCGGCACATTACGGAAAACCACAATGTGCCCATGTACATCACCAACATTCCCTGCACTCCGGCCGGGGTGTTCCATGGGCCCATGGTGGTTTCCATGCGTCCCATGACTCCCAAAGCGGCCATCCGGGCCATCCAGGTGACCAGCCGGATGCCCAATGTCCATGGGGCTCCCATCCATTTCGGCGACCCGGCGGCCATCGGCATCCAGGACATCAGCAAACCGGATTTTGGAGATCCCTCCACCATCCGGGAAGGGGAAGTGCCGGTGTTCTGGCCCTGCGGGGTGACGCCCCAGGCGGTGGCCATGGCGGTGAAGCCGGAATTCATGATCACCCATGCGCCGGGACACATGTTCATCACCGACGTGAAGAATGCGGATCTGAGCGTGCTGTAAAAAAGAGAAAAAGCAGCCGGACCGTTTCCAAAAGCCCAGAAAAACCATAACAGGATCCAAATGAGGGGGAAGTTGTTATGAAAAAAGAATCCAACATCAGCGTGCTGCTGGGGGCAGCCTTTCTGATGGCCACATCCGCCATCGGGCCGGGCTTCCTGACCCAGACCACTGTCTTTACCGGCCAGTTGGGAGCCAGCTTCGGCTTCGCCATCCTGGCCATGATCATCATCGATGCCATTGCCCAGCTGAATGTGTGGCGGGTGATTGCCGTAGCCAAAAAGCCCGGCCAGGACATTGCCAACATGGTGCTGCCCGGCCTGGGATATCTGGTGTCCGCCTTTGTGGTGTTCGGGGGCCTGGCCTTCAACATCGGCAATCTTGGGGGTGCCGGCCTGGGGCTCAATGTGCTGTTCGGGATCTCTCCCATTGTGGGGGCTCTCATCAGCGCGGCCATTGCCATCTTCATCTTTTCCAGCAAAGAGGCGGGAACCCTGATGGACAAGTTCGCCCAGATTGCCGGAGGCGTCATGGTACTGCTCACTGTCTATGTGGCGGTGACCTCCCATCCTCCAGTGGGGGAAGCGGTGGCCAGGACCTTTATGCCTGAGCACATCGATCTGATGTCCATCGTCACCCTGGTGGGAGGCAGCGTAGGAGGCTACATCACCTTCGCCGGCGGCCACCGGCTGCTGGATGCGGGAATCTGCGGAGAAGACAAGCTGGACCAGGTGAACCGGAGCTCTCTGACTGGCATCGGCATCACCAGTGTTATGCGGGTATTCCTGTTCCTGGCGGCCCTGGGGGTCATCAGCCAGGGCTTTACCCTGGATCCTTCCAACCCGCCGGCTTCCGTGTTCAAGCTGGCTGTGGGGGAAGTGGGGTACAAGATCTTCGGCGTGGTCATGTGGTCCGCGGCCATTACCTCGGTCATCGGCTGCGCCTATACTTCCGTTTCCTTCATCCGTACCTTCAGTCAAGGACTGAACAAAAACTACCGGTATCTGATCATTGGATTCATCATCTTTTCCGCTGCTGTGTTCGCTTTCATCGGCAAACCGGTGAAGGTACTGATCCTGGCCGGGGCCCTGAACGGGCTGATCCTGCCTCTGGTACTGGGAGCCCTGCTCCTGGCATCCCGGAAAAAGGCCATTGTGGGGGATTATCAGCATCCCCGGTTCCTGTCGGTCACCGGCTGGATCATCTTCGCTGTGATGCTTTGCCTGGCAGTGGAAACAGCAGGCAAATTACTCCCCAAACTGTTGGGATAAAAAGGTGGAATAACCATGGAAAAAGCAACAGCATATCTGCAGGCTGCCCAGATCCGCCCGGTGGGAGAAGGGGCCCTGATGGTCTCCTTCGGCAATACCATCGACCCGGAGATCCTCCGGTGTGCCCGGGCTCTGGTGACGGAACTGGAACAGCATCCTTTCCCGGGACTCCTGGAATTTGAAGCTTCCTACACCGGTGTGACGGTGTTCTACGATCCCCTGGTACTGGCCCGGGAATCTTCTCTGCCGGAGGACCACTGGCTGTCCAAAGGCTACCGGGAAGCGGCGGCCCGGGTGAAAAAACTCCTGGAAGGGATCCGGTTCACCAAGGAAAAGAAAGGGGACCGGATCCGGATCCCTGTGTGCTACGGCGGGGAATACGGACCGGATCTGGAAGAAGTGGCGGAGTACCACCATATGACGCCGGAAGAAGTGGTGAAAATCCACACTGGCGGGGACTATCTGGTGTATATGATCGGGTTCGCCCCCGGTTTCCCCTATGTGGGAGGACTGCCTCCGGAAATCGCCACCCCCCGGAAGAAGACTCCCCGGCTGGCCATCCCTGCCGGGTCCGTGGGCATTGCCGGTTCCCAGACCGGTGCCTATCCCCTGGAAACCCCTGGAGGCTGGCAGCTGATCGGCAGGACTCCCCTGGCCCTGTTCCGTCCCTGGGATCTGGAACATCCCAGCCTGCTCCAGGCCGGTGACCGGCTGGAATTTGTCAGCATAACTCCTGAGGAATACAAGGAACTGGCAGCGAAAGAGAAGGAAGGTGGCCGGAAATGAAGATTATGGTGAAAAAAGGCGGCCCTCTCACTACGCTCCAGGATACGGGCCGGTACGGATTCCAGAAATACGGGGTCCTGGTCAGCGGGGCCATGGACCTGTTCAGTTTGAAACTGGGGAATATCCTGGTAGGCAACAAAGCCCGGGAAGGGGCTCTGGAAATGACCATGAGCGGGCCCTTCCTGAAGCTGCCGGCAGGACTGGTGTTCGCCCTTACCGGGGCGGACCTGGGGGCGAAACTGGGGGGCAGACCGGTGCCTCTCAACCGGGCGGTGTATGTGAAGGAAGACAGCACCCTGTCCTTCGGCTTTGCGGCCCAGGGGGCCCGGGGCTATCTGACGGTGGCCGGGGGCTTTGCCGTGCCGGCAGTGATGAACAGCAAAAGCACCTATCTCCGAGCCAAAATCGGCGGAGTGGGAGGTGCTCCTCTGGCTGACGGCACGGAACTTGAAACCGGGGAACTGACGGCGGAACAGGAAGGGCTGAAGGCTGTGCTGGCCAAAACGGGAGGCAAGCCTTTCAGCACCTTGGGCTGGTCTGTGGAAACCACCGGCCTCTTTACCGGGGAGCCCATTCGGGTGACCCAGGGACTCCAGGCGGACTGGTTTGACAATGCCACCCTTCAGGAGTTCTTCCACAGCAGCTACACCATCACAGCCCAGTCGGACCGGATGGGATACCGGCTCAGCGGAGCACCGCTCCACTACCGGGACAGCAGCCTGGAGATGATCTCCGAACCAGTGACCTTCGGGTCCATCCAGGTGCCGGCAGACGGGAATCCCATCATCCTGATGGCGGACCGGCAGACCACCGGGGGCTATGCCAAGATCGGACAGGTGATCCAGGCGGATCTGCCCCGGCTGGCCCAGATGAAGCCGGGACAGACCATTTATTTCCGGCCGGTGACCCTGACCCAGGCGGAAAAAGCCCTGGCCCGGCAGGAGGAGTTCCTGGATCATGTAAAAAAGATGGTACAGCGGTAAAAAAGAAAGGGTGCTGCGCAAGACGGGCAGTACCCTTTCTTTTTTCACCGAGAACAATTTACACGAAGCTGATATAATAGAGCCAGTACAGTGCCGGCAGGGAGCCGGGAGAAGGAGGAATCGGACATGACATTGGCAGTGCAGGACTATCTGAAAGATCTGGAAACCCTGGTGAATACGGAAAGCTTCAGCCGGGACCCGGAAGGGACCGCTCAGGTGGCGGCCTGGATCCGCCGGCGGCTGGAGGGAGCCGGCTGGCATACAGAAACCATTTCCGTGGGAGACCAGGTGGGCCCCTGCGTAAAGGCAGTGTGGGGGAACCCGGACCATTATGACGTAATCCTCCTGGGCCATATGGATACGGTGTTCCCCAAAGGCACCGTAAAGGACCGTCCTTTTTCCATTGAGGGAGACCAGTACAAAGGCCCGGGCTCCGCGGATATGAAATGCGGGGACCTGTTCATGGTGTACCTGGCGGAAGCGGTGAGCCGGGAAAAAATCCAGGGGAACATCTGCCTGCTGTTCAATCCGGATGAGGAAATCAGTTCCCGGTATTCCCGGCCGGTAATCGAACGGGAAGCCCGGAAGGCGGACCATGCCCTGATCATGGAAAGTGCCCGGCCCAATGGGGACCTGGTGAACCAGCGGAAGGGCATCTGCAAGTACACACTGACCTTTACGGGCATTGCATCCCACGCCGGGGTGAACCCGGATAAAGGAGCCAGCGCCATCAATGAATTCATCCGCTGGGGAGAAAAGATCATTGCCCTGGCTGACCGGGCTGCCGGCACTACTGTGAATATCGGACTGGTACAGGGGGGCACCGCTGCCAATGTGGTGGCCGCCCAGTGCCGGTGTGTCATCGATGTGCGGATCGAAAAGAGCAGCGAAGGGGAACGGATCGACCGGGCCATCCGGGAACTGGAAGCTCATCCCTTCGATGACCGGGTGAAGGTCCAGGTGGAAGGGGGCGTGGCCCGTCCGCCCATGAAGCCTACAGAAAAATCCCTGGCCTTCTGCCGTCTGGCAGAGCAGGTGGCTCAAAAAGAGGGTATCTCCTTCCAGTGGCAGGCTGCCGGCGGGGGAAGCGATGGCAACTTCACCTCCGCCCTGGGGATCCCCACCCTGGATGGCCTGGGCCCCATTGGAGGCAATGGCCATGCGGTAACGGAATACGGCCTGATCAGCAGTCTGGAACCCCGGTTCCGGTTCCTGAAGGCCCTGGTGGAAGCGGTGCTGACCAAATGAGGGATACGTCACTGGTGTATCTGCTGGACGGAGAAAACCGGGTGCTCCTGGGCCGGAAGCGACGGGGCATGGGCGTGGGCAAGTGGAACGGCTTCGGAGGGAAAATCGAGCCGGGAGAAACCATGCGCCAGTGCGCCGTACGGGAGCTCCGGGAAGAAAGCGGCCTTGAGGTCCGGCCGGAAGACCTGGACCTGATGGCGGATCTGTACTTTGACCAGCCTTCTGACGGCACATGGTCCCATGGAGGCATGGTGTATTTTGTCCGCCGGTGGCAGGGAGTGCCCCGATTGTCGGAAGAAATGGAACCCAGGTGGTTTTCCCTGGACCAGCTGCCCTATGAGGAAATGTGGGAGGCGGACCGGATCTGGCTGCCCCGGCTGCTGGCCGGGAAACAGCTCCGGGGGACCATCCTTTTTGCCCCGGACGGGGACCATGTAATCGATTCTGTGTTCCAGGAGGTCCATCTGGATGAAACCAAATAACTGGACGGAAACTCTCCTGGCCTGGTTCGATGGCTTTCGGCGGGAGCTGCCCTGGCGGGAGTCCCATCCCCGGAATCCCTACCATGTGTGGGTATCGGAAATCATGCTCCAGCAGACCCGGACGGAAACGGTAAAAGGGTATTTCCACCGGTGGATGGAACAGTTCCCCACCATCCGGGATCTGGCCCAGGCACCGGAAGACCAGGTGCTCCGGGCCTGGCAGGGGCTGGGGTATTACAGCCGGGCACGGAACCTCCACAAGGCGGCCCGGCAGGTGATGGTGGAATGGGACGGTCAGCTGCCCCGGGACCGGAAGGCCCTGGGGGACCTGCCAGGCATCGGAGCCTATACGGTGGGAGCCATCCTGTCCATGGCCTTTGGGGAAAAGGTTCCGGCAGTGGACGGAAACCTGCTCCGGGTGCTGGCCCGGCTTTACGGAGTGGAAGAAGACATTACCGGCACCCAAGGAAAGAAAACCATTACGGCCCTGGCAGAAGCCGCCATACCGGCAGACAGGCCCGGGGACTTTAACGAAGCTATGATGGACCTGGGGGCGGAAGTATGCATCCCCAAACATCCCCGGTGCGGGGAATGTCCCCTGCGGGAATCCTGCCGGGCTCTGAAAGAGGAGAAGACGGAGGTTTTGCCGGTGCGCAAAGCCAAAGCCCCCCAGAAGGAACTGGCGGCAGCCTGCGGCCTGGTGTGCCGGGAAGGCCGGTATCTGCTCCACAAACGGCCGGCCAAAGGGATGTTGGCTTCCATGTGGGAATTCCCCATGGTGCTGGATCCGGACCCGGACAAGGCCAGGGCAGGACTGGAACAGCTGCTGGAGGGAGCTGCAGGGCCGGAGCTGTGGCATCACAGGCATGTGTTCACCCACCAGATCTGGCACATGACCGGCTATGGGATGAACGGAGGAGACTGTCCTGAGGAGGGATCTCCGGACTGGGCCTGGCTGGCTCCGGAAGAGTGGGACCAGCGCCCTCTGGCAGGACCTCATGCCAAATTGGCTGCCTGGCTGAAAAAAACTGTTGACAGCAAAGAGAAGGTTTGATATTATATACAAGCTTTCTCTTTGAGGAAGCAGACAAGTCAGAGGAATGAAAGACAAAGAAAAAAGTTGTTGACAAATTCCAAATGATTTGTTAATATAAATGAGCTGTTACAAACAGCGAGGTTGGAACCCTGAAAACTGAATATTGTTGACAGATGTGCGGGTCAAGTCACTTTTAGTGATGAGATCGAGTCACCTGGATGACAACCAGGTTAAAAAATCAAAGCTAGTTTTTCGAGAGCCAT
>NZ_VULN01000014.1 GCF_009696675.1 Acidaminococcus fermentans
TATCGATGGCATGGTTTGTCTAACAAGCTTGAAGGATGTCAGAAAAGTTGATGAATCTTGTACATCGATTCGTTTTTTATGCCTGATTTTTTTAGTTTTGTGTCCAATTTTTGTTGACAAGTGCACTCCCTGCTATGGTGTACAGACCCTATTATAGCAAAAAAAGGGGGGTGTGAAAAAATGAAGAATCATTTTTTCACACCCCCTGGTCTCAGGCCGTTGACCCTTGACCTTGTTTACTTCAACAGCCCGCTTTCTTTCCAGGCCCGGGTGACCTTTTCTCTTTCTTCGTCGGTCATGGGGCACAGGGGCAGACGGTAGGGCCCCGGGTTGAAGGGTGTCATCAGTCCTACGGCTTCTTTGATGGGGATGGGGTTGCTCACCAGGAACATGCTCCGGGACTGGAGGACCATGGTCTTGTTCAAGTCCCGGGCCTTCTGGACTTTACCCTGTTCGAAGCTCTGCATCATCTCCTGGATCAGTTCTCCGTTCACATTGCTCAGGACGGAAATCAGCCCTACGGCGCCTACGCTCATAAAAGGCAGGATCAGGGCATCGTCCCCGCTGTAAATGGAGAAATCTTCCGGCACCAGACGGTACAGGTCTTCCACCTGGCTTACATTGCCGGCAGCTTCTTTAATGGCCACAATGTTTTTGCATTCATGGGCCAGACGGGCAACGGTGGCAGGCAAAATATTGCTGCCGGTCCGTCCGGGCACGTTGTAGATCACAATGGGCAGGCTGGTATTGTCTGCAATGGTCTTGAAATGACGGTAGAAACCTTCCTGGGAGGGCTTGTTGTAATAGGGCCCCACCACCAGGACTCCATCGGCGCCCACTTTTTCTGCCAGTTTGTTCATTTCCAGTACATCCGCCGTGTTGTTGGAGCCGGTGCCTACGATCACCTGGCCTTTGCCTTTGGCTCTTACCTTGGCGATGACTTTGGTAAACAGTTCTTCTTTTTCTGCATAGGTCATGGTGGGGGCTTCCCCGCTGGTGCCGCTGACCAGGATGGAATCAGAGCCGTGGTCCAGCAGCCAGGAGGCGAATTCCGCCGTCCCGTCCGCGTTCAGGGAGCCGTCTTCGTTGAAGAAGGTCACCATTGCTGTAATCAGTCTTCCGAAATAAGGTTTCTTGTTCATGCTAACCACCTTTTATTGTTGGAAAGCAGCGTGCAGGGCATTGACTGCTTCTTTTACCTGGGATTCCCGTACAATGGCGGAAATCAGGTTGTCAGAATCTGTAGTTTGAAGGATCTCGATGCCGGCTTTGGCCAGAGCGTTGATGAACCGGGCCATGATGCCAGGCACACCGCCCATATGGGAGCCCACCACGGTCACTTTGGCGCAGTCTTCCACTTTGGTGTACTTGCAGTTTTCCGCTTTCAGCACTTTTTCCGCATCAGCGGCAGCAGCACTGTACACGGCGAACATCAGGGAATGGGGCTGGAGGCTCATGGTACCGATGCTCACTCCGTTTTTGGCCAGGGTGTCGAACAGTTCAGCCCCGTCATTGGTTTCCAGGTTCACGGAGAAGAAGGCGATGTTGTTCTTGCTGGCCACCCCGCAGGCATGTTTTTCTTCCAGGGAATCGGTTTCTTCCATTTCCTTGGGCTGGTCTTCCTTGCTGATCAGGGTACCAGGGGCTTCGGAGAAGGTGCTCTTTACCACCATGGGGACCCCGTAACGCATAACGATTTCCACCGCCCGGGGATGGATGACCTTGGCGCCCTGGTGGGCCATTTCACGGATTTCATCATAAGAGATCTGTTTGATGATGTGGGCATCCTTTACAATCCGGGGATCGGCGGTCATGACCCCGTCCACGTCGGTGTAGATTTCCACCTTGTCCGCATGGACGGCTACCCCGAAGGCGGCGGCAGAGGTATCGCTGCCCCCACGGCCCAGGGTGGTCACGTTCTTGTGATCGGCGGTTACCCCCTGGAACCCGCAGATTACAGGGATGATCCCCTGTTCCACCAGTTCCAGCAGGTTGTCCGGTTCCACCGTGCGGATTTTGGCATTGCCGTATTCATCATCGGTGATCATGCCGGCCTGGCCCCCGGTAAGGGCTTTAGCCTTCAGGCCTTTTTCCTGGAGGGTGGCGGCCATTACCGTGGAGGAGATGATTTCTCCGCAGGCCATCAGAAGATCCAGTTCATGAGGAGCCGGGTTGGGGTTCACACTTTTCAGCATATCGATCATGGTATCCGTAGCAAAGGGATCTCCCCGGCGTCCCATGGCGGACACCACCACAATGGGAGAATATCCCTGGGCAATGGCTTCCTGGACTTTGCCCACCACTTTTTCACGGGTGGCAGGCGTAGCAACGGACGTTCCACCGAATTTTTGTACAATGATTTTCATTTTAAACTCAGGCTCCCCTCGAATATCTCGTTTGGTTTTCTCTTACAGCCAGCCGTTCTTCACCATGGTTTCCGCAATCTGCAGGGTGTTCAGGGCAGCCCCTTTGCGGATCTGGTCCCCTACGCACCAGAAGTTGAAGCTGTTGGCCGCGGATTCATCCCGTCTCAGACGGCCCACATACACATCGTTCTTGCCGGAGGTGTACAGAGGCATGGGATAGATCTGCTGGGAAGGATCGTCCTGGAGCACCACGCCGGGGAAGCCGGCCAGAGCCTTGCGGATGTCTTCCAGTTCCACGTCATGTTCCAGTTCCACGTTGACGGATTCGCTGTGGCTCCGGTATACGGGAACACGGACGGTGGTGGCAGTAATGCGCATTTCCGGATCGGAGAAGATTTTCTTGGTTTCGTTGACCATCTTCATTTCTTCCTTGGTGTACAGGTTGTCCAGGAAGATATCGATCTGGGGCACCAGGTTCAGAGCCAGCGGGAAATGTTTCTTGGCGCTGGCGCTGGGGAAGATCTTGGCGGTCATTTCTTCGCCCCGGGCAGCCTGTTTGATCTGGTTTTCCAGTTCGTCCAGCCCGTCTTTGCCGGCGCCGGAAGCAGCCTGGTAAGTGGAGACGATGATCCGTTTGATCCGGGCCAGATCGTAGATGGGTTTCAGGGCCATGACCATGATGATGGTGGAACAGTTGGGGTTGGCAATGATCCCGTGATGTTTGGTAATGTCCTGAGGGTTCACTTCAGGGACGATCAGAGGCACATCCGGATCCATCCGGTAGGTGCTGGAGTTGTCGATCACCACGGCACCGGCCTTTACGGCAATGGGAGCAAAGGTCTTGGAGATGCTGCCGCCGGCGAACAGGGCCACATCCACCCCATTAAAGGAGTCGGCTTTGGCTTCTTCCACTTTATATGTCTTGCCCCGGACGGTGAGTTCCTTGCCGGCGCTGCGGGCAGAAGCCAGCAGTTTCAGGTTTTTGAAGGGGAAGTCCCGTTCGTTCAGCAGATTGATGAATTCCTGTCCAACGGCGCCCGTAGCACCCAGAATTGCCAAGTTGTATTCTTTCATGATTTTCGTCTCCTCTTATCCTTAATCCAGAATCTGATCCAGTCCGTACACCAGGCCCTTGCGGTTTACCATGGTCCGGCAGCCCAGCATCACACCGGGCATGTAGCATTCCCGGCTCACCGGGTCGTTGCGCACCGTAAGGGTTTCGCCCATGCTGCCGAAGATGATTTCCTGGCTGGCCACGAACCCGGGCAGCCGTACGCTGTGGATCCGCATCCCTTCATATTCGCTGCCTCTGGCATGGGGCAGTTTCTCCACTTCATCGGGATTCCCCTGCTGGACAAAGCCGCCCCGGACTTCCGCCAGTTTCTGGGCGGTAAGGATGGCCGTGCCGCTGGGAGCGTCCAGCTTTTTGTCATGATGCATTTCGATGATCTCCACCTGGGGGAAGTATTTGGCCACTTCTGCGGCGATTTTCATCATCAGCACCGCCCCCATGGCAAAGTTGGGACAAACCAGGATGCCCACGTTGTTCTTTTCCGCCAGGCCCTTCAGTTCACCCAGGTTTTCCTGGGTGAAGCCGGTGGTGCCTACTACGGCGTTGACCCCGGCGTTCAGGATGATCCGCAGGTTCCCCATGACCACATCCGGCCGGGTGAAGTCCACCACCACATCGGGCTTATGGGCTTCCAGGGCCTGTACCAGGTCCGTATCCACCGGGCAGCCTTCCACGGTTTTGTCCTTGCCGAACACGTCCACGGCGCCCACCAGTTCCATATCCTTCTGCTGCAGGACCGTTTGTACCACTGTATGCCCCATTCTGCCCAGGGCACCGTTTACCATCACTTTGATCATTCTGTGCATCTCTCCTTTGTTGATCCTTTGGGAGACAAAAAAGCAGGTCATCGAGGCGAGCCCAATGACCTGCAAGAAAAGAAGCCGCTCCTGCCGTGGCAGGGGACTTGGTTCCGTTCCCATTGATAGCTCTCCACCCAAAGGCGACAGTCTGCAGATTGTTCACCTGCATCCCAGCATAAGCGCGCACCCGCAGCTTTGCTTCGGCGGTTCCCCTTTCATTCCCCTCAACGGTGTCCCTCAGAGAATTACTGATGTTTTCCGCGCCTCTATCTTTTGTTTAGTTATGGTAACAGTATAGGAGTTTATCTTCAACTTGTCAACCTTTATTCACTACCGAAGACAACTTTTTTCAGTCCCGGAGCCCTTTCCGCAGTTCCGCCTGGGTCCGGCTGAAGAAATTTGTTAAATCTTTTACAAACTGCTGGGAATATACCGTGCTGTCAATGGTGCTCCGTTTGGCAAAGATGGCTTTCTGCTGGGCCAGGTTCTGGCCTTCGTAGCCCCGGAGAGCTTCCACCAGCCCATCATAGGTGGCTCCGTAGCTGTAATCCGGAGTGGCTTCCATCTGTTTGCCCAGGGCCAGGTAGAATTCATTCCATTCTTCTTTGGAAAGGTCCTTTTTCAGGGCCGTCAGGCAGCCCCGGATCAGGTGAGCCTTCAAATAAATATATTCCCGGAGGGCCGTTTCCCGCTGTTCCGGGAACAGTTTGAACCATTCATACAGCTGGTAGCCGCCCCAGTCTCCCATGGTGTCCACCAGGCCGATCATTTTCTTCCATTTATTGTCCGTCATGGTCATCCCTCATTTCGTGGTGCTGCCGAAGCCGCCGCTCCGCTCCTGTTTGGGAGCCCTGGCGTCATCATCGGCCAGCAGATACGTATAGAAAATCCCCTGGGCCACCCGTTCCCCTTTTTCCAGGGTCACGTCCTGGCTGCTGTCATTGGCCAGGGCCAGCAGCAAATGGCCTTCGTTGTCTGGATTGTTGTAGTAATCCGCATCCACAATGCCTTCGTTGTTCACCAGGCGCAGGTGGCGTTTCACCGCCATGCTGGACCGGATGTGGATGCCCAGGTATTCGTTGTCCTGCATGTAGGCCTTTACTCCGGTGGGGACCATTTTCTGGCTGTGGGCCGGAATGGTCACGGTTTCCGGCAGATAAATGTCGTACCCGGCACTCCGGGCGGTCTGCCGGCTGGGCAGGGGGAAATCCACCTCTTTATAGGAAGAGATTTTTTCAAATCCGCGGATTTTCATGTTTCACAGGCTCCTTTTTGTTCTCCAGATTCCAGGCCTGGATCTCTTTTTCCAGGGCGGCCACAAAGGTCCGCTGAGGAATGGGGAGAAATTCTTCTTTGATCTTTTTCTTTTCCAGGCTCTTCCCTTTCCGGGTCAGCACCTGGATCTGGTTGATCCGGTAGGTGTGGTCAGCTTGGTTGATTTCCACATCCATAATGCATTCTTTGGCCGAATCATCCTCTTTCAGATCCTTGGCATACAGGTGATCCAGCAGCCGGATGAACGAGGGATTCTTCAGCACTGCCCGGGCTGTGGCCTGGGTCAGGGACGGGGTCCTGGATTCCTGGCGGAACGAGGCAAGGTCCGTATAGTAGGCTCCGGAAGTATTTTCTCCCAGAAGGCTCCAATCAGTGGGTTTGGCCGCCAGGGCATCCCCGCTGCCCCAAAGGACAAAGCAGGAAAACGCCAGGGCCAGCAGTTGTTTTTTCATAGGCCCACTCCTTCACAGTTGGTTTTATTCCTTCATATTATAGGATACCAGGTTGCAAGTCAAGGGGTTGGACTGGCAACAGTTCCCCACCACCCCATCATCACCGCCCCGGCGGCTCCGGCTTCTTTCAGTTCCGGGACCTTTTCCGGGGTGATGCCTCCCAGGGCGTAGACGGGGATGGGGCTTTGGGCGCACACCTGCCGGAGCTGTTCAAGGCCCCGGGGCGCCAGACCCGGCTTGCACCGGGTGGGATAAATATGGCTGAAGGTGCAGCAGTCCGCCCCCAGCCAGGCTGCCTCCAGCACCTCTTCCAGACTGTGGCAGGAGGCCCCCACTTGCCCTGGGAATTTCTGCCGCCACCTGTGAGGCAAGGCCCGGAGCACCGGCATGGGCAGCTGGATTCCCTCCGGCTCCAGTTCCAGCGCCGCTTCCACAAAAGTATGGAACCAGCAGGGAACCCCCGCCCGGCGGCATTTTTCCAGCACCTGCCGGCCCAGGGAAACATATTCCTCCAAAGAAAGGTCCTTTTCCCGCAAAATCACTCCCGCCGGACGAAGGGTCAGGATCCGGTCCAGCTGGTCCAGAAAGGGCATGGAGTACAAATGCCGGTTGGTGATGCAGAAAAGGGGAAACGACATGGGAAAGGCCTCCTTGACAGGGATTTTATGTTGATTATAGCATAAAAAAGGGCCTGCCGGATGTTCGGCAGGTCCTTTTTATCCATTCAAAGCCAGCTGTGCTGGCATCCAACGGCCATTGACTATTAACCGTTAACAACCAAATTCACTTTTTCCACAGCCCATGGAGGTTGCAGTAAGCGTAAGCGGATTCCACTTCATCCCCATCCACCAGGGCGAACACGGCCTTGGGAGCATCCCCCGGCTTCAGTTCTTTTCTCTGGTTCCCCTGTTTGGTGTGCAGGGAGATCCATTCAATGTAATGTTCCGGCTGCATGGGATGGAGCACGGAACCAACGGTCACCGTTACGATATTGCCGGAAACTTCCACTACCGGCACATGTTTTTCCTGAGCGGCGTCCGTGGTATTGGGCACCAGTTCATCCATCTTCTGGCCGCAGCACATTACCGGCACGCCGGTTTCTTTCACAACAGCGATGATCTTCCCACAATGAGCGCATTTGTAGAATTTCTGTTCCATAAAAAATTCCTCCTCACAAGCAAATGGTATGGTTGTCAGCCTTCGTCGACAATCTTTTCTGACAAGTCCATGATACCATAAAAACAGGAGGAAAGAAAGGGGATAATGTGATATAATAGTAAATAAATAATAATTCTTTGCTTAAAATATTATCTGCTATTTGAAAGGAGGCCCCTTATGGGATTTTTCACCAAAAAGATCACTGTTTATAAGGAAAAAGGCTGCAAAGCCCACTGGCAAACTGCCAAAGAAGCCCTGAAAAACGCCGGCATTTCCTTTTCCTCCACCTCCCTTCCCAGCGAAGCCCCCGCCTGCGGCTGCGGTGCCAAGCTGGATATCCGGGATTTTGGCCCTAAAGGAAAAATCGACCGGGATATGTACTACATCGATGTGGAAGAAAAAGATGTGGACCGGGCCCGGGAAATCCTGGCCTCCCTTGACGGAGCCACATGGGCATGATAAAATACAATGTACACACTATACCTGGGGATGTACCGGTTTCGACGGGGGTAGATGGTGTGCGATAAGCGAGCTGGGATTCCGCCAACCCCATTAAACGGTGGAAACGCGTTATAAACGCAGACGATTCTTACGCTTTAGCAGCTTAAATTGCTAACGTCTTTCCTCTTCATTCCTGCTGAAGAAGAATAGACGACACTTGCAGGATACCTGCCATCCAATTCTCGGAGGATGACAGGGAAACCCATCGAGATAGCAGGTCGACTGGCCCGTCTGCAGGCAAGCCGGCTGCGAAACAAAATATGCAGTCTGCGCTCGGAGAAGTTCGCATGGCAATGCTTTCGGACAGGGGTTCGACTCCCCTCATCTCCACCAATGCTTATTACGGGAACGGGTTAGCGTCACATACTGTTAAAAACCTTGTAAACATGCGGGTTTTGGGGTTTTTAAACCAGTTTGGACGTTTCACACCGTTCCTTTTTTCATGCCTGTTTTGCCAACTTTTTGCCAACTTTTCAAAAATCAGCAGAGCAAAATTTGCGCACTTTTTCAAAGTCTGGAAAGCCGCGTTCCACACCGGCTGCCAGAGCCAGGGCCATAGTTTTCACATTCTTCATCTTGCATCTCTCCTTTTTGTGCATAAAAATAGGGCAGCCGGTTTCCCGGTGCCCTTGTATAACACTATGAAATTCAGGCAGAAGAAAAGCCCGCTGCCGGAGCAGGGGGATTTTCTTCGATAAAAATCAGTTTGGATTTGCCCATTTTTTTGCTTCGTCAAAAGCTTTTTTTAACGTACCATTTTCATCATCTTCAACAATTTCAAACTTACCAGATACCTCACTATCCAGCAAACGAGGTTCGTTAATCAAATAAACATAGTCTTCTCCCGAATCATCTATGATTTTTATCCAAGGAACCTTGACCCCAACAACTGCATAAATTTTATTACTTGTAAACGCATCTACCCCTTGATTGGGGCCAATATACCTAACTTTCATCTTATTTTCTCCTCTCAACAGGCCATCCTTTTACTTTAAAGTCAATACTTTTTATCGTTTTTACATTAGCCAGGCATTGCCGTTTTTCTCAACCTGGCATGATGCGTTTGGCCACATACCGGCTTTTCTCCTGTATGGCGTTCTGGAGGGCTCTCTGGGCGGTTTTTTCTCTGCCGCCGCTCCATCATTCGTCCGTGCATACGGGATGACCGGGCGGGATTGCTTCGCAGCCCTTGGTCATCCCCCTACGGATTTCTACCGGCCAATCGGTTAGGCTCCGCAGGGCCGGTCGCAGCGGTTCGGTCTCGAGTCTCGAGACAAAAAAGGGATGTTGCCCGTGCAACATCCCTTTTTCTTTTACATCCCCTGCTTCTTGATGAAGGCCCGGATGGGTCCGAACCCTTCGATTTTGTTCAGGGTGTCTCCCTGGGTTACCAGCAGGGTGGGTGCGCTCTGCACCTGGTATTTTTCCGCCAGTTCCGGATGTTCTTCGGCGAAGATCTCTGTAAAGGCGGCTCCGTGTTTTTCCAGTTCTTTCACAGCCATTTTGCAGTTGGGGCAGGTGTGGGTCCCGAACAGGATCCAGCCTTTGTCCCTGCCGGCGCTGACCACCTGTTTGGCTTCAGTGGGAGCCGGTTTCACCACCGGTTTGCGGAACTGGGGCCGCTGGCCTTTGGCTTCTTCTTTGTTCAGATGGGATTGGCCCAGGTCATAGACTTTCCGGTCCTTGAATTCCTGGATCTTCCCGTCGTTCCAGTTCTGCACCGGCCGATAATATCCGGTGATCCGGCTGTAGACTTCGGTCTTCTTGCCGCAGTAGGGGCAGGTGTACTGTTCCCCGTTCAGATACCCGTGTTCCCGGCAGATGCTGTAGGTGGGAGACAAGGTAAAATAGGGCAGCTTGTAGTTGTTGGCAATCTTCCGCACCAGACCGGCGGCAGAGTTCCAATCCGGCAGTTTTTCGCCCAGGAAGGCATGGAATACGGTACCGGAGGTGTACAGGGTCTGGAGATCATCTTCCATATCCAGGGCGGTGAACAGGTCTTCCGTATACCCCACCGGCAGATGGGAGGAGTTGGTGTAATACGGGGTTCCGTGTTCGTTGGCGGTGATGATGTCCGGATACTGTTCCTTGTCGTGCTTGGCCAGCCGGTAGGTGGTGGATTCCGCCGGAGTGGCTTCCAGGTTGTACAGGTCTCCGTACTGTTCCTGGTAATCCTTCAGCCGTTCCCGCATATGGGTCAGCACTTCCTTGGTGAATTCCAGGGTTTCCGGATGGGTCAGGTCCTTCTGGAGCCAGTTGGCGTTGAGCCCCACTTCGTTCATGCCAATGAGCCCGATGGTACTGAAGTGGTTCTTGAAGGTGCCCAGGTACCGTTTGGTGTAGGGATAGAGCCCGGCATCCAGCAGCTTAGTGATTACGGTCCGTTTGGTCTTCAGGCTCCGGGCGGCAATGTCCATCATATGGTCCAGTCGGCGGTAAAAATCATCTTTGTCCTTGGCCAGGTAGGCAATCCGGGGCATGTTGATGGTGACCACCCCTACGGACCCGGTGGATTCCCCGGACCCGAAGAAGCCCCCGGATTTCTTCCGCAGCTCCCGGAGATCCAGCCGCAGCCGGCAGCACATGCTCCGGACATCGCTGGGTTTCATGTCGGAATTGATGTAGTTGGAGAAGTAAGGAGTGCCATATTTGGCGGTCATTTCAAAGAGCAGCCGGTTGTTTTCCGTATCGCTCCAGTCGAAATCCTTGGTAATGGAATAGGTGGGAATGGGATACTGGAAGCCTCTCCCGTTGGCGTCCCCTTCGATCATGTTTTCGATGAAGGCCTTGTTCACCATATCCATTTCCTTCTTGCAGTCCCCATAGGTGAAGTCCTGTTCCTTACCCCCCACAATGGCAGGCACGTCTTTCAGGTCGTCGGGGACGGTCCAGTCCAGGGTGATGTTGGAAAACGGTGCCTGGGTACCCCACCGGCTGGGAGTGTTCACCCCGTAGATGAAGGACTGGACGCACTGCTTCACTTCCTTATAGCTCAGGTTGTCCTTTTTCACAAAAGGCGCCAGATAGGTATCAAAAGAAGAGAAAGCCTGGGCTCCGGCCCATTCGTTCTGCATGATGCCCAGGAAGTTCACCATCTGGTTGCACAGGGTGGACAGGTGGCTCGCGGGAGAAGAAGTGATCTTCCCGGGGATGCCACCCAGTCCTTCCTGGATCAGCTGTTTCAGGCTCCAGCCGGCGCAGTAGCCGGTGAGCATGCTCAGATCGTGGATATGCATGGCAGCGCTTTTGTGGGCGTCAGCCACTTCCTTGTCGTAGATTTCATTCAGCCAGTAGTTAGCGGTAATGGCTCCGCTGTTGGACAGGATCAGGCCCCCTACGGAATAGGTGACCGTGGAATTTTCCTTTACCCGCCAGTCGTTGACATGGAGGTAGTTGTCCACCAGTTCCTTGTAGTTCAGCAGGGAGGAATTCACGTTCCGGATCTGCTCCCGCTGTTTCCGGTACAGGATATAGGCCTTTGCCACATCGGCATAGCCGGAATCGGACAGTACCTTTTCCACACTGTCCTGGATGCTTTCCACGCTGATCAGATTGTCCTTAATCTTGGGATCGAAGTCGGCAGTGACTTGCAGAGCCAGCATGTTGATGATGCTGGGATGGTAGTTTTTGTGAAGTGCTTCGAATGCTTTGGTAATGGCACTGCTGATCTTGGTCACGTCAAAATCAACGATCTGGCCATCGCGTTTTACCACTGAATACATGGCTCCATTCCCTCTTTCTCTTGATTGCTCTTCCAAAATGCTCTTTCATTGTAGCCCGTATTGGAACGCTTGTCAATATATGGTGGTAATATACAACGTTGTATACTAGATGTTGTGTCATACGCCCCGCAGTCCAACCTTGTCCGCCAGGGGCTCCAGCAAGGCTGCATACCGTT
Source organism: Acidaminococcus fermentans (assembly GCF_009696675.1). Lineage (GTDB taxonomy): Bacteria > Bacillota > Negativicutes > Acidaminococcales > Acidaminococcaceae > Acidaminococcus. Next base: position 11,523 of record NZ_VULN01000014.1, read on the forward strand.
CCAGGGATTTTTTATCCGGAGCAGTGAAGCCGGCAAAGGGGACGGTGTCCCGGTCCTTGAAAGCCTGGAGATAAAAAGCCGGGATCTTTTTCCCTTTTTTGGCAAGGAGCGGCTCCAGGTAATCCCGGATTTTTTCAAACGAACGTTCGGTGTGGAGCTGTTCCACAACGGTTGTACGAAGCTCGAAGGGGACGGATCCGGAAAGGAGCTTATCCAGGCTCCCGGTCACCTGTTCCAGAGGGGATACCTCCCGGCCCACAGTAAGGGCGTAGTCTTCCGGAGCGTTTTTCCAGTCCATGGCCACGTAATCCACCAGGTGCCGGTTCAGGATCTCTCCCAGAAGGTCCGGATAACACCCGTTGGTATCCAGCTTCACCAAAAGATCTTTTTCCTTCAGCCGTGCCAGGAAGGCTGCCAGATCAGGCTGGAGACAGGGCTCTCCTCCGCTGACCACCACACCGTCCAGGATGCCTTTCCGGGCGTCCAGATAAGCCAGGACTTCCTGGATATCCTGGGCAGGCAGCGGGCCTTCCAGAAGCTCGCTGTTGTGGCAGTAGGGGCACCGGAGATTGCATCCCCCGGTAAACAAAGTGCAGGCCACTTTCCCCGGATAATCCACCAGAGAAACTTTCTGCCAGCCGGCAATGTGCATGGTTCTCCCTCCCCTCTTTGGCAAATCGGTATCATTATATCACGGAAGAAAAAATAATAAAGACTTGACAAAAACGTGTGTTCATGGGAAGCAAGGCAGGATGCGGCTGGGGAAATTTTCTCAAATACGGGAAAAGAGGACCCCTGGAGCAGGATCCTCTTTTGGATGGAATGGATATTCTGTTGCCAATCTTTTGCTTACAGCCCCATGGCCATCTGCATGGTATGTGCAATGTCCAGGAACTTACTGATGATAATGGCGTTGGTGATGTTGCTCAGGAACCCGCCGATCACCGGTACCACGAAGAAGGCCAGTTTGGAGTACCGGTACTTCTTGCAGACGGCGGTCATGGTCACCATGGAAACGGGCACAGCCCCCAGGCCGAACCCGGTGTGGCCAACGGCAATCACAGCGGCGTCGTAGTTCTTGCCCATTCCAAAGAAGTCCACGAAGTAAGCATAGAAGATGATGAACACGGCCTGTACCATGCACAGGATGAACAGCTGGAGCCCCATGCCGGCCAGGGTCCACAGTTTCATGGAAATGATGGACATAGATACGAACAGCCCCAGGGAGAAATCCCCAACGGTGTCGATGCCTTCATACAGGGCGGTATGATCTTCCCCTTTCTTGGCGTCAAAGAACAGACGGATCAGGATGCCGGCAAACATGCAGCATACGTGGATGGGGAAGGAAATGTGCAGGGCTTTCAGTACGGTGAAGAACGCACCGCCGACCCCCAGTGCGAAGCACATCAGGTACATGGCCTGGACAATATCCCCTTTGTGCATCAGATTGCCCATGGTGGATTTTCCGGATTCTTCTTCCATTTCACCTTTTCCATCCAGGGCAGGATCTTCCAGGTGATGTCTCCGGACAATGAACCGGCCAAAAGGCCCGCCGATGATGGCCCCGGAAATCAGACCGAAGGTAGCAGCTGCAATGGCCGCTTCCAGAGCATTGCTCTGACCGAACTGTACGGCAATGGGTGCAAAGGCGGCAGCGTTGCCGTGGCCCCCGGTCATGGGAATGGAACCGGTCATCATGGACAGCAGAGGCGGAACCTTCAGCACCGTGCCCAGGCCCAGAGCGATGGCATTCTGGATGGCTGCCAGGACGGCAGCGGAAATGCAGAACAGCACCACATATTTGCCCCCGGTCTTCAGCAGGCTCAGGCTGGCGGCAGCACCGCTGGCAGCAAAGAAGATGCAGTAGAACAGGCTGTTGGCCACTTTGTAATCAAACTGCAGCTCGCAGATCCCGGCGTTGTAAAGGCACAAACTGATAATGGCAAAAATCGTACCGCCGACAACTGCACCAGGCAGACAGTACTTTTTCAGGAACGGGAATTTGGCTCTCAGCCAGTCGCCGAACCAGATAGAAAGTACTCCCAATGCCAGTGTGTGGAACATGGATAATTTGATAATCATCCTCTCCATAATGAACCCCCCTTAAAGATATAAAGTATGATTCCAGATTGGCTGTCCCGCTCCAGAAGGGACAGCCGGTTTACATGTTCAATTTTAGCAAAGAAACTGTGAAATCTCAAGGATATTTTCCGAATATTGTTAACTGTAACTGTATTTTTATTATTTCCAATAGTCGTTTGTGTGTATTCTGTATACATATAAAAAAGGGGTGTTGCACCTTCCGTGCAGCATCCCCTTTTCTGTCAGCGGTCTTTTCATATACAAAAAAGCGGTCCCCTGGAGTGGGACCACTTTTTGTTTCGCTGGATTTCCTGCTTCGATCAGAGAACGAAGTTGGAGAAAATGGACAGGAAAATCGGGTTGTAGATATCGTCGCAGATAACGGACCAGGACGGATACAGAACCCAGGCAACGGTGTGCCAGCCGTATTCTTCCATAACGGCTTTTTCGTTGGCCACAGCGTTGGGGCCGGAGCCGCAGCCCCAGCCGCAGTTCCCTGCGGTCATAACAGCAGCACCGTAATCCCGGCCGAACACGTTGTAGGAAACCAGGATGCCGAACAGAGCCATGAAGATGGCCTGTGCCAGGAGAACCACACCCATCTGGCCGGCTACAGGAGCCAGGGCGGTGATGTCGATGGTCATCAGCACCAGAGCCAGGTACAGTTCCAGGAACATATCCTGGATGGCGTTGAATTCAGGCACATAGGTGTCTTTGCCCATGGCTTCCAGGATGTTCCGGCAGATGGCGCCGGCAAACAGGCACCCAATGAATTTCGGCATGGAAATCATGGGGATGTTGTCCAGCAGGCAGTAGATGGGCATACCGATGGCAGCGAACAGCAGGGAGTAAGCAAAAGCAACTACCATTCTCTGGTTGTCCAGTTTGTTGATGGTTTCCTTGGTTTCTGCCTGAGGCTGATCGTTGGGGTCAGCTTTCAGGTGATGCCGGTGGATCAGGAAGGCAGCTACAGGGCCGCCGATCAGGGAGCCCATGATGTTGCCCATGGTCCCGGCTGCCACCCCTACGGTCGTGGCATCAGCTGCGCCTCTGGCTTCAAAGATCGGCCCGAAAGCGGAAGCGGTACCAACACCGCCGGACATGGAAGCGGAAGAGCACTGGAGAGCCAGCAGCGGATGCAGGCCAACCAGATTGCCCACCACAACCCCAAGGATATCCTGGAGCGTGATCAGCAGGCAGGCAGCCACAGCAATGGCGACCACCAGCTTGCCACCGGCTTTCTTGATCAGCTGAGTGCTGAACCCGTAGCCCACACACAGGAAGAACAGGTTCTGGCACAGGTCTTTCATGATTTTGGTATCAAATTTAAAAGCAATGATACCGGATCCTTTGATGATGGCAATAATAATGGAAATGATAATACCGGAAACAACAGGTGCCGGGATGGCATATTTTCTCAGTACCTTGCTGTGGGCCACCAGGAACCGGCCCAGGAAAATCACGATGGCCGCAATGCCCAAGGTAGTCAGATACTCGAACTTGAACGTTGCGACGCTCCCTGCTTTGGTTGTCAAAGTACCGAAGTACTTCATAATTGCAGGCGACATACAAAAGACCCCCTCTGAAATAATAAAAAATTATGAAACCTTTCGCAACAATGCTGTCCCCTCCAGAAGGACAACCCCTCGTTACGGCTATCATTGTAGCATACTTCCGATTAAATAACAAGAGAATAATCAGAATATTACCAACTATAATTTTGACCTTATTCGTCGTTTAACGAAATCGTGTGTGCACTGGATATACAGTATACAGTATTTTCCTATAAATAAAAGTGATTGGCCTGCAAGTATGATGACAAAAAAAATTGGGGCTGCTGCTTCGGCAGCAGCCCCAATTTTAGACCACCGGATCGATCAATCCCCGGTTCCTCATTTCATTGGCTTCTTCCCGCAGCCGCTCAATCCGCTTTTCTGTAGGCGGATGGGTGCTGAAAATGGCCTGGGCATCTTTGGCGGAAAACGGGGAAATGATGAACATGTGGGCAGTGGCTTCCGTGGCCCTGGGCATGGTCCGGGTACGGGCGTACCCTTCGATCTTTTCCAGAGCGTCCGCCAGGGCATCCGGGTCCCCGCTGAGCTGTCCCCCGGTAAAGTCAGCCATGTATTCCCGGGTACGGGAAATGGCCAGCTGGATAATGGCCGCCGCCAGAGGGGTCAGCACCAGCATCAGCACCCCGGCAATGGGGTTGTTCCGCCGGTCATCCCGGTCTCCCCCGAACCAGAAGGCAAACCGGGCCATGACGGAAATGATCCCGGCCATGCCGGCGGCAATGGTGCTGATCAAAATGTCATTGTGCTTCACATGGCTCATTTCGTGTCCCAGGACCCCGGCCACTTCCCGGGGGGTAAGCATTTCCATGAGCCCTGTAGTAACGCACACCGCCGCATGTTCCGGATTCCGTCCGGTAGCAAAGGCATTGGGCAGCATGGTATCCACCACATACACCCGGGGCATGGGCAGCTGGGCCCGACGGGCCAGGCTTTCCACAATGCCGTACAGCTGGGGAGCGCTCTGAGCGTCCACCGGCTGGGCCCCGTACTGGGCAATGACCAGTTTGTCACTGTACCAGTACAGCAGCACATTGGAAATCAAAGAAAAGGCCAGCATCACGGTCATGCCGCTGCTGCCGCCGATATAGTCGCCGATCAGCAGCAGGAGACCGGTCATCAGGCCCATTAAGAGTGTGGTTTTCATCATGTTTTTTCACCTCGTTACGCTCTGGGATGGGTTTTGTCGAAGACTTTTTTCAACCGGTTGTTGGTAAGATGGGTATAGATCTGGGTGGTGGAAATGTCCGCATGGCCCAGAAGCTCCTGGACCGTCCGGAGGTCTGCCCCGTTGTCCAGCATGTGGGTGGCGAAAGAATGCCGGAGGATGTGGGGTGTAAGAGGCTTCTGGATCCCCGCCTTCACTCCGTAGGCCCGGATGATCTGCCAGAACCGCTGACGGGTCATGCCAGTGCCCCGGATGGTCAGGAACAGGCTGTCATCGTCCTTCCCGTTCTTCACAAAAAGAGGCCGCACTTCCGCCAGGTACTTTTTCAGGAACTGGATGGCGTACTGTCCCAGAGGGATCAGCCGCTCCTTGGATCCTTTCCCGTAGGCGATCACATACCGGGTCTCCAGGTTCACACTGGCCCGTTTCAGGTTCAGCAGTTCGGAAACCCGCATGCCCGTAGCGTACATCACTTCCAGCATGGTCCGGTCCCGGAACCCTTCCGGCTGGGTCAGGTCGGGAGCGGAAAACAGCTGCTTCACTTCCTCCAGGCTCATGACCTTGGGAAGCACCACTCCCCGGCTCCCTGCTTCCACCACTTCCGAAGGATCCTCTTCCAGGAACCCTTCAGCGGTCATAAAGCGGAAAAAGGCCTTGAGGGCCGCCAGCTTCCGGGAAGCAGAGGTGGGGGCGTACTGGTGCTGCTTCAGCATCCGCATGTACCCCAGGATATCTTCCCGCTGGACTTCTTCCAGGGGCTTTTTGATCCAGCCTGCAAACAGACGGAGATCCCGGCCATAGGATTCCCGGGTGTTGTAGGCCAGCCCCAGTTCCACTGTCAGATATTCCAAAAACAGATTGATTTCTTTTTCCAGTTTATTCCTTAGTGACACCCTGATCATTCCCTTTTTTCAGCACTAGAATTGCCTCGTTTTCCAAGGGAGCGATGGTGGAGATGGCATGTTTGTAGATCAGCTGCTGCTTCCCTTCACTTTCCATGATGACAGTGAAGTTGTCGAAGCCCCAGACCCTGCCACGGACCTGGAAGCCATTAAGGAGATACACCACAATGGTCTTTTTTTCGCTGCGTACTTTGTTCAGAAAGCTGTCCTGTAAATTCAATGGTTTATTGTTACCTGTTGTCATAGGTATTCCTTCTCTCTTGTTGGGATTTGGCACGGAGTCTGCCTGGGCAGCATCCGCCTTGAGCTTCAGTGGCCGAAGGGCCGCTTAACGCCTCAGGGTTCCTGTTGCGGAATAAACTTCTGTTCTGCCAGGGCTGCCAGCATGGCTGCGACACATTTCCCGTAATCGGGAGGATCGTCCAGCTGGAACCACTGGATGTAGGGCATTTTCTTGTACCAGGTGATCTGGCGCTTGGCAAAGTTCCGGGTGGCCTGTTTCAGTTTGGCGATGACTTCTTCTTTTGTCCATTCACCATGGAAATACTGAAGCACCTGCCGGTACCCGATGCTCTTCATGGACTGGGCCGTTTCCGGCACCCCCATGGCCACCAGCTTCCTGGTTTCTTCAAAAAGGCCCTGTTCCACCATAAGATCAACCCGCCGGTTGATCCGCTCATACAAAGAATCGCGAGGCATTGTCAACCCGAATACGACCGCCTGGTAGGGACTTTCAGTGGCCTTGGCCGTGGACACCCGGTCCCCGCCCCGGATCGTTTCGATTGCCCTTATTATACGCCTTCTGTCGTTAATCTTCAATTCATTGGCCTTTACCGGGTCTAATACTTTCAGCTTGTCATGAAGGGCCTCATTCCCTTCCCGGTCGGCGAATTCCTCCAGCTGCCGGCGCAGGGCAGAAGACTCGTCCACCCGGGAAAAATCGTAGGCTTCCAGCAGGGCCTTAATGTACAGACCGGTGCCTCCCACCAGGATGGGCACTTTCCCCCGGGCATTGCAGTCCCGGATCAGCCGGTCCGCCTGCTGCTGAAAATCCACCACGGAAAATTTGCCGTCCGGCTCCAGGATGTCCACCAGATGGTGGGGCACCAGGGCCAGTTCTTCCGCCGTAGGTTTGGCGGTGGCAATGTCCATGTGTTTGAACACCAGCATGGAATCTCCGGAAATGATCTCTCCCCCCAGTTTTTGGGCCAGGGCGATGCCGCAGTGGCTTTTGCCGGTGGCAGTGGGGCCGATGATGGCAATGACTCTGGGTTTATTTTCCATCCTGGTCCCCTTCCTCCCGGAGGATGATTCCGTACCGGAGCTTGCTGTATTTGCCTCCCTGGATCTCCCGGGCTCCCAGGCTCCGGAGCAGGTCTTCATCCCGCTCCTTCACCACCACCCGGGGGGCCAGCCGCAGGGCGTCCCGGATCATCCCGGCATCCAGGGGCTTGTGGTAGGAGGCGGGCCGGAGAGGCTGCATGCTGGCAGAATTCCCCACCGGTTTCCGGAACATGGGGTCGAAATAGACCACATCAAAGGAATCGGCAGGAAAAGCAGGCAAAAGGTCCTCCGCCTTCCCCAGCCGGGGTTCAATCCGCCGGAGGCTGGCGGTAATGTCCGGGTCCTCGATCTCGTAGTGCTGCAGTCCCTGGGCCACAGCCCAGTACAGCACCGGGGAGGCTTCCAGCCCCACCACTTTCCCGGCAGGGCCCACCAGGAAGGAGGCCACCACTGCATCTGCCGCCAGGCCCAGGGTGCAGTCCAGTACCCGCATGCCGGGCCGGAAGCCGCAGGCCTGGGCCAGATGGTCCGACCCGCCCCGCTTCAGGTTCCGGATCCGGGGCACCCCCATGGAGGGATGGTATTTCAGGATCCCTTCTTCCGTATACACCTGGGGTCCCTGATGGGTGGCCACCAGCACCGCCTTCAGCCCCCTGTCCCGAAGCAGCTGGTCCAGGGTACCGTGGATGGGCCGGGGAATATAGGGCAGATCCAGGGTGCGGGCCCAGCTTTGGGCTTCGTTGTACAGTTCGGTGCCGCATTTCCGGATGGCCGTCACCGCATAGATGGACATGAATGGATCGCTCCTTCCTCAGGTTCGTTTGAACATATGGTACAGTTCGTCGCTGGTCAGCTGGATCATGCAGGGCCGGCCATGGGGACAGGTAAAGGGATGCTCCGTGTTGAGAAGCTCCAGGATCAGCTGACGCATCTGCCGGATGTTCAGCACTTCCCCGGCCCGGATGGCGCTGTGGCAGGCGGCGTAATGGAGCACGCTTTCCCGCAGGTCGCTGGCCTTGATTTTTTTGTTTTCCGACAGCAGCTTCAGGATGTCTTCAATGAACCCTTCCGCCTGGCTGCTTTCCACATCCGCCGGCAGGGCGGACACCCGGAGGGAGGTTTCTCCCGCCGGTTCCACATCCACCCCCAGCTTCAAAAATTCATCCCGATATTCCTCGATCAGGTCCACATCGGGCCGGGTCACATTGAGGAAGAGAGGGAGCAGCAGCTGCTGGGAGGGGATTTCCTGCTGCTGGCGGATGAATTTGTCGTACATGATCCGCTCGTGGGCGGCATGCTGGTCGATAAGATACAGGGCAGTTTCCGACTGGGCGATGATGAACACCCGGTCCACCTGGCCCAGAGGCCAGATCAGGTCCACACCGCTGGCCAAAGCGCCGTCCCGGGCTTCTTCCGTAAGGGTCTCATCGCTGGGAGAAGCCTCTTCTCCCGGTCGGGATGCCGGCAGGGCCTCCCCTTCAGGAGCCGGATTCCCGGCACCGGCCGTTTCCCCGGAGGCTCCCAGGTCGTCCCGGCGCTGGGCTGCAAAGAATTTCGCCGTGGTGTCTTCGGAAATGGCATCTGGGACCTTCCACACCGGCTGTCCGTAGCTGCCGGAAGGACTGGAGGCATAGCTCCGTCCGAAGGCGCTGGTCCGGGGCTGGTACCCTTTGTCGCCCCCCTGGAACAGGGGCTTCTGTTCCGGTTCAGGGGCTCTCCCGGCCGGAACTCCCGCCAGCGGCGGTTCCATTTTCCGGAACCCGGGCTGGGCCAGGGCCACGGACCCGTCCCCTTCCCTCTTCCCGGCCATGGGCTGGGTAAGAGCCTGGCACAGGCCATGGTACACCGCCCGGTACACGGCACTTTCATCCCCGAATTTGATCTCGCTTTTCTGGGGATGGACGTTGATGTCGATGAGGTGGGTATCGATGCCGATGTTCAGCACCGCAAAGGGGAACCCGGCCTTGGGAATCTGGGACTGGTAGGCATGGTCGATGGCCTTGCTCACCATACGGTTGTTGATGCACCGGCCGTTCACGAACAGGGTCTGCCACTGGCGGGTGCCCTTCAGCAAAGTGGGACGGCTGATGAACCCTTTCAGGGTGATCCCGTCCTGGGCATAATCCACCGTCAAGAGTTCCTTGGTCACTTCTTTCCCGTACAGGGATTCAATGGTATCCACCAGGTCCCCGCTGCCCGGCGTGTTGATGACTTCCTTGTCGTCCCGGGTAAGGACAATGTGCACATCGGGCCGGGACAGGGCGATCTTGGACAGGATGTCGCTGATGTAGCGGCCTTCGGTATTCACCGTCCGGAGAAACTTCCGCCGGGCAGGCACATTGTAGAACAGGTCCTTTACCGTAATGGTGGTGCCCACGTCGCCCCCCATGGTTTCCACGTCCAGGTCCTCTCCTCCGTCAAGGGTGATCCGGGTGGCGAATTCCGCCCCGGTCTCCCGGGTGAGCAGGGTGAAGTGGGATACAGAGGCGATGCTGGGCAGGGCCTCTCCCCGGAATCCCAGGGTATGGAGGGTCAGCAGGTCGTCCGCTTTCACGATCTTGCTGGTGGCATGGCGCAGGATGGCCATCCGGGCGTTGGCTTCGTCCATGCCGGACCCGTTGTCCCGGACCCGGATGAATTCCGTCCCCCCGGCGAAAATGCTCACTTCTATGGTATCGGCGCCGGCATCCAGAGAATTCTCCACCAGTTCCTTCACCACGGAAGCGGGTTTTTCCACCACTTCCCCGGCTGCGATCTGGTTGGAGGTGTTCTGGTCCAGCAGCTGCACTTTGACACTCATCAGCTGCGGCCTCCTTCCCGTTTGGCTTCTTCCTGGAGCTTGTACAGGGTGTTCAGGGCTTCCAGGGGCGTCATGGTCATCACATCCAAGTTCCGGAGGGTGTCTCCGATCACGTCTCCGAAGAGACTGGGCTGGAGATTCTCTTCTTTGGGTGCAGGGGTTTTGGCCGGAGCCGGTGCCGCCGGTTTCACGGCCGTTCCCTGGGCGGTGTATTCTTCCAGCAGTTCATCCGCCCGTTTCACCACTTTTTCCGGCAGCCCTGCCAGCCGGGCCACATGGATCCCGTAACTTTTATCGGTGCCCCCGGGGACGATCCGCCGGAGGAACACCACTTCCTTCCCTTTTTCCTTTACGGCCACGGAATAGTTTTTGATCCCCGGATCCAGCTGTTCCAGTTCGATCAGTTCGTGATAATGGGTGGCAAAAAGGGTCTTGGCCTTGATTCTGTCGTTGATGTACTCCACCACCGCCCGGGCAATGCTCATGCCGTCGTAGGTGCTGGTGCCCCGGCCCACTTCATCCAGGATGATCAGGCTGCGGCTGGTGGCGTATTTCAGGATGTTGGCCACTTCGTTCATTTCCACCATGAATGTGCTCTGGCCGGTGGCCAGGTCGTCGCTGGCCCCCACCCGGGTAAAGATCCGGTCCACCGGGCACACGTCCGCTTCCCGGGCCGGGATGAAGCTGCCCATCTGAGTCATGAGGGTCAAAAGGGCCACCTGGCGCATGTAGGTGGATTTCCCGGCCATGTTGGGGCCGGTAAGGATGATCAGCCGTTCATCGGTGTTGTTCAGATGCACATCGTTGGGCACGAACAGTTCCCGTTCCAGGAGCTTTTCCACCACCGGGTGCCGGCCGTCTTTGATGGTGATTTCCTGCCGGTCATTGAGCCGGGGGCACACATAGTTCCCCTTGAAGGCAGCCATGGCAAGGGAATAGAGCACATCCAGCACCCCCAGGGCCCGGGCGGTTTCCTGGACTTCCACCAGATGGCCCCGGATATCCTGGCGGATCTCGTTGAACAGGTAGTATTCCAGCTGCTGGATCTTTTCCTTGGCGCTGAGGATTTTGTTTTCGAATTCCTTCAGTTCCGGCACAATGTACCGTTCCCCGTTCACCAGGGTCTGCTTCCGGATAAAGGTATCCGGCACCTGGGACACCTGGCCTTTGGACACTTCGATGTAGTAGCCGAAGACCTTGTTGTACCCCACCTTCAGATTCTTGATGCCGGTCTGATCCTTGATTTTCTGTTCGAAGTTCAGCATCCACTGGTTGTTGTTTTCCGCAATATCATGGACTTCGTCCAGTTCGGCGTTGAAGCCTTTCCGGATCATGCCCCCTTCCCGGACGGTAAAGGGCGGGTCGTCCACAATGCCCCGTTCCAGTTCATCCAGCAGGTCCTCATGGAGGCTGATCCGGCTGTCCAGGGTATGGAGCAGACCCTGGGGCACCTGGTCCAGCAGATTTTTCACCTGGGGCAGGGCCCGGAGAGCGGTCCGCAGGGAAGCCAGGTCACGGGCGTTGGCGGAACCCACTTCGATCCGGGACAGGATCCGTTCCAGGTCGGTGATTTCCCCCAGGGCATCCCCCAGGTCCGTCCGGAGCCGGGCATTGTCCACCAGGGTACCGATGGCCTGCTGCCGGAGCCGGATCCGGGCGGTGTCCAGAAGGGGTGCTTCCACCCACTGGCGGAGCTGCCGGGCCCCCATGGCGGTGCGGGTGTAGTCCAGTACATCCAGCAGGGTGCCGTGGCGGGTGCCGTCCTTCATGTTCTTCACCAGTTCCAGGTTCCGGATGGCGGTGGCGTCCAGGTTCATCACCGCATCGGTGGTGATTTCCCGGAGCCGGTTGATCTGGGCCAGGTCACTTTTCACATTTTCGTGGATGTACTGGAGCATGTGCTCCACAGTGCCCCGGACCAGAGGGATTTTTGCCCCCGGGCTGTCACTGCCGAAATGGCGGGTGAAGTAATCCAGTTCCGGGATGGGGTCCCAGTGGTTGATCATGCAGTCCGGCAGCTTCTGGACCATTTTGTCCAGGAGGGTACCGAAAGCTTCGTTGGGTTCGGTAAGCACCAGTTCCGCCGGCTGGATCCGGTACAGCTGGTCCAGCACTGCTTCTTCCCGGTCTTTGCCCCGGGCGGTGTACCAGGCACATTCCCCGGTGGATACGTCGGCGTAGGAAAGGCACAGGGTGTCCTGATTCTGTTCCAGACAGGCCAGGTACTGGTTGTGGCTTTCTTCCAGCACCGCATCGCTGAGCACCGTGCCCGGAGTAAGGATCTTGGTCACCTGCCGCTTTACGATGCCCACGGCCTTTTTGGGGTCTTCCATCTGGTCGCAGATGGCGATTTTGTACCCCTTCCGGATCAGCTTGGCCAGGTACCCGTCCACCGAATGGAAGGGCACCCCGCACATGGGCATGGAACTGGAAGCCCCGGCTTTTCCCCCGGCCCTCTTGGTCAGGGTCAGGTTCAGTTCCCGGGAGGCGGTAAGGGCATCTTCATTGAACAGTTCGTAGAAATCTCCCAGACGGAAGAACAGCAGCTCATCCTTGTGCTGTTCCTTGATTTCCAGATACTGCTGAAGCATGGGAGTCAGGGCGGTCATAAGGCAGCACGACCTTTAAGGAGCCAGGTCTGGGCGGTTTCGATGGTCACCGGGACCACATCTCCCGGGTTGAAGAACCGCTCTCCCACCGGCCACAGCACCAGTTTGTTCCCATCGGTGCGGCCGCTCCACATTTTGCTGTTGTTGTGGCTGAGCCCTTCCACCATCACAGGCAGGGTGCGTCCCACCAGTTTCTGATTGTGTTTCAGGCTGTGCCGGTTCTGAAGTTCCATAAGCCGGTTCAGCCGTTCCTTCTTCACCTTGTCCGGCACCTGATCTGCCATGGTGGCAGCCGGGGTCCCGGACCGTCTGGAATAGATGAAGGTATAGGCGGCGTCGTAGCTGACGGTATCGAACAGGCTCAGGGTCTCTGCAAAATCTTCTTCCGTTTCCCCGGGGAAGCCTACGATGATGTCAGTGGTAAGCACTGCCTCCGGCACATATTTCCGGATGGTGTCCACCAGTTGCAGGTAGGATTCCCGGGTGTAGCCCCGGTTCATGGCCTGCATGATCCGGGTGCTCCCGCTTTGGACAGGGATGTGGAAATGCTTGCACACATGTTTGCTTTCCGCCACAGTGCGGATCAGTTCCTCGCTCATGTCACGGGGATGGCTGGTCATGTACCGAACCCGTTCCACCCCGGGGATGGCGTCCACCTGGCGGAGGAGAGCGGCAAAGGCATCCTTTTCTCCCCGGTCCTTGCCGTAGGAGTTCACGTTCTGGCCCAGAAGGGTGAATTCCCGGTAGCCCTGGTCCACGGCATGCTTGATTTCTTCACAGATGGCATCGGCGCTCCGGCTCCGTTCCCGGCCCCGGACATAGGGGACGATGCAGTAGGTGCAGAAATTGTTGCAGCCGTACATGATGGGTACCCAGGCGGCATAGCTGCTTTTCCGGACGAAATGCCCCTCGAATTCCCTGGGCATTACCGTCAGATCGTTGTACATCCCCGCCTTCCGGTCGTTCTGCTGGAGATAATCCTGCAAAATGGCGCTGAAGTTGTTTACATGGGCAGTGCCGATAAGCAGGTCCACCTGGGGATACTTTTTCAAAAAGTCCTCCCCGTCTTTTTGGGCCATGCAGCCGGTAACGCACAGGACCTTGGAAGGATCTTCCCGTTTGATCTGCTTCATCTCCCCGATTTTTCCCAGGATCTTCTTTTCCGCGCTTTCCCGGACGCAGCAGGTGTTGATGAGGATCACATCCGCATCGTGATAGTCTTCCGTATAATGGTACCCCAGGTCGGACAGCTGCCCGGCATAATGTTCCGAATCACTCTCGTTCATCTGACAGCCGTAATTCAGAATGGTGTAACTTTTGGTCATTGGTTTTCTGTTTCCCTTCTATATAGAGTAACTAATCGGTAGTAAAAAGTCTCAATAGTTTATTATATGATGAAATGAAAAAAAAAGGAAGGGGTGGTTCCCCTTCCCTCTGCACTCTTCACTCTCCACTCACATCAAGGCATCCCCGGGAAACTGGTCACGTACTTGATCCGGATGTCCGGAAAACTGGTGACGAACTGGATGGTAAAGTCTTCGCCGTATTCCACGAACTGCCATTCCCCGATGGCGGACGGAAAATGATCCACCACTTTCACCTTCAGATCCGGAAAACTGGTGACCACTTGGACTTTGATGTCCGGATTGTATTCCACCACCCGTACTTTGCCGGCCATGCGGATACCGTTAAAGGTTCCGTCAGCACTGATGGGAGAAGAAGCCAGGGCTGCAGAAGCCCACAGCAGGCTCAGGAGCACCGTCAGGAGACCCACCAGGTTCCGTGTCATTTTTTTCATCCCAATCCCTCCTCTGGCTGAATATTCTGTATCCATTATACCATAAGAAGGGGCTGTTGCCCATGCAACAGCCCCTTTGTCAACGGTCAGCTTTGCTGCCCCCTATTTCTCCGGCCCCTCCTGGTGCACGTGGGCTATGGGGATCCATTGCTTTTGGGGGAAGAACACGGACCAGACGGCCACCAGGGACAGGAAGATGCAGAAAAAGCCTCCGGTGAGGATGCCGGGCAGCATCCGTTTCACCGGCAGGTCCCCGGCCTTGATGGCGCAGGTGCCCATCACCAGGCTCAGCCCATAGAGCATGGTCCACCACAGCACGTCCTTCAGGGCAAACAGGGGTCTGCCTTCCACCGCATGGTACCCCACCCACAGTACATTGGACAGGAAATAGAAGCCGAACACCACGCACATGAGCATAGGGACGAAATTGTCGATGAGCCGGGCATCGGGCCGGGCCCGGAAATGGGCCAGCCACTCCTTCCGGTACTCCCGGGCAATCTGATAGTTGCCGGTCATCCACCGGCGGAGCTGGCTCACCATCCCCTTCCAGGTCACCGGCTGCTCGTCATAGAACCGGGCATCGTCCTGGTAAACGGAAAACACGCCCTTGAAGTTCTGCTGCATGGAAAATTCCATGTCCTCCACAATGGTCCGGGTATGCCAGCCTTCCGGATCCAGCAGGGAAGCATCGAAGCCGAACCCGGTGCCGGAGATGATCCCCGGCAGGTCCACATTGGCCCGGGGCTTGCTGAACAGGTCCACACTGAGCCAGTACATGCTGTACCATTGGGAAATCAGGTTGTCGAAGGGATTCAGGGGCAGCCGGTTTCCCATCACCAGCCGGGCTCCCCGTCGGAAGCTGCCGTCCAGGGCCGCCAGGAACCCCCGGTCCGCCATATTGTCCGCATCGAAGATCACAATATGGCTGAAGGTCCCGCCATACCGCTGGCGGATGAGAGGGATGCCCCAACTGAGCACCGCCCCTTTTCCGGTACGGGGGCCTTCCTTCCGTTCCAGCACCGTCACATGGGGATACCGCCGGCCCACCTCCGGGGTTCCGTCCTCACAGTGGTCCGCCAGCAGGAACACCCGGTACAGGTCCCCGGGATAGTCCTGGTCTTCCAGGCTCTGGAACAGTTTCCCCACCACATTGGCTTCATTGTGGGCGCAGACCAGGATGGCGAACCGGCTGGGTTCTCCCGTCACCGGTTTCTCTTTCCGCCGGGTCAGAAGGCCCATGAATACCGTGCTGCAGGTCCAGAGAAAGGTCACCACCAGCAGCAGCTGGACGATGAAGGTCAGTCGATACATCATGGAAGGTCCCTCATACAGCGGTCAGGATGAACAGCAGGGCCGCAAAGATCCCCATTACATATTCCACAATGATCAGTTCGAATTCATTGGGGAAGATAAAAGCCAGGCCCAGGCCCAGGAAGCCCCCGGTCAAAGCGATCCGGAGCATGGCCACCGCCATGCTACGGGTGGTTCCCTTGTTGTCCCGGATCCGGTTCCACAGGGCTTCTCCCGCACCCCGGAACATCCGGGGCGCCGCCTGGCTGTACACCAGGAAGCCCCCCACTACGGTGCACACCAGGGAAGCCAGGAAAATCCGGGGATAGGAAGCCGGGAACGGCACCACCTGGTACAGGTCGCCCCCCACTGCCGGGAACACCGCCATGGGTACGGCCCCGATCACACTCAGGACAAAGAACATGGTGGCCGTCCGCTGGTCTTCCACGCACAGATAGGGTTCCCGGGGGCTGCGCATCCCCTGCCAGATCCGGAAGGGCAGATAGGCGGAGAGCAGGGCTCCCAGGAATTCAATGGGGATGAAATTGGAACTGCCGCCGGTGAGGGCCATCCCCGCCGCTGCTCCCAGGGCCGCCGCAATGGCACCCAGACGGCCGAAGATCAGCCCGTAGGGTACGGACAGCATGGCCTGGATCCGCAGCCCGCTAAGGCCGGGCACCACCTGATACAATTGAGAAACCGCAAATAATACCGTATACAGAAGAAACAGGACCACGCCTGTCTTCACTCGTTCACCCATGACTCATTCCTGCTTTCTGGTTTGTTTTTTCTGAAGATCCTGCCACAGTTCCCCGATGGTCCGGTGGAATACCGGATGGACTGCCTGGGGAGCAATGGCGGCCAGGGGCTCCAGCACGAAGCTCCGGTTGGCCATATCCGGATGGGGCAGCACCAGGTCTTCACTGTGGATGCACTGGTCCCCGAAAAGAAGCAGGTCCAGGTCGATGTTCCGCTCTCCCCAGTGCCGCTTCCGCTGCCGGCCCATTTCCTGCTCGATGGCCAGGAGGGTATGGAGCAGGCTTTCCGGATCCCCCGTCCATTCCACTTCCGCCGCCCCGTTGAGGAATTCAGGCTGGTCCGTCACCCCATAGGGCTCCGTGGCCAAAAGAGGCGAAACCTGCCGCACCCGGATGCCGTGTTTCTCCATCAGCTCCAGGGCCCGGCGGATGTTTTCTTCTTTATTCCCCAGGTTGCTGCCCAGGGCCACATAGGCTACTGGCATCTCCGGATCGCCTCCAGCATCCGGATCAGCCGGACATTTTCCTTCACATCATGGACCCGCACCATCTGGGCCCCGGCGTACAGAGCCGCCGCCGACAGGGCCATGGTCCCTTCCAGCCGCTCTTCCGCGGGCAGATCCCCCAGCACCTTGCCAATGAACCCTTTCCGGGAGCCGGCCAGGAGCACCGGGATGCCGTGGCCGGTCATTTCCCCCAGCCCATGGCACAGGGCCAGGTTCCCTTCCAGATCCTTGGCAAAGCCCAGGCCCGGATCCAGGATCACCTTGTCCTTTCCCAGTCCCGCCCGGGCACAGGCTGCCGCCCGTTCCAGCAGGTACTGGGACACTTCTCCCACCACATTGTGGTAGGTCTTCATTTCGTCCCCCATCATGGTCTTGGGCGTCCCCCGCATGTGCATCAGCACCAGGGGTGCCTTGGCCCGGGCGGCCACGTCCAGCATCCGTCCGTCCCCGGTGGCGGCGGTCACGTCGTTGATGATGTCCGCCCCGGCGGCCAGGGCCGCTTCGGCCGTTTCCGCATGATAGGTATCCACACTGAGGATGGCCTCCGGAAACTGCTTCCGCAGGGCGGAAAGGGCCCCGGTGACCCGGCGTTTTTCCTCTTCCGGGGTCACGGGATCCGCCCCCGGCCGGGTGGATTCTCCCCCGATATCCAGCAGATCCGCCCCATCCCGGAGCATGGTTTCCGCCTTTTTCAGCAGGGCTTCCTCCCCGCTGATCCGGGATCCGGCATAGAAGGAATCCGGGGTCACGTTCAGGATCCCCATCACCCGCATTTTTTCATAGGTCAGCTTCCGGCCGTCCGCCAGAAGGGTCACCACAGGTCCCGGTTCCAGGAATTCCCACAGGTCGTCCATAATGGACTGGATGCCGAACCAGTTGGCCATGGTCCCCAGCTTGGTCAAAAGCTTCCGGTACTGCCGCCGGTTCCCCAGGAGAATCACATCCACCCGGTCCAGGCTGCAGTTGATGGTGCCCTTGGGGTTCACACATTCCCCGCCCAGGGCCAGCATTTCCTGTTTCAGGATGTTGGCAGCCGGGGTGCGGATCTGGAGCAGCTTCAGGGGCTCCACCGAAGCTTTGGGAGCCATCAGTTCCATCCCCATGGGATGGACTTCGATTTTTTCCATTTCATAGCGGATCCGTTCAGACGGAATGGTCAGGAACATGTCACACCTCTTTCTCCACCGTGGCAAAGGCATTGTGGTTGTGGATGCTTTCTTCGCTTTCCACCGTTACCGTATACCAGTCGATCCGGGGATCCCCATTGAGCTGGAGGGCGATTTCCCGGACCGCGTCTTCCACGAACCGGGGATTCTCATAAGCCATTTCCGTGACGCATTTTTCGTCCGGCCGCTTCAGCAGGGAATACAGAGGGGTGGACGCCCCTTTTTCCGCCATCTCCACCAGTTCCTCGATCCATACCGGCTGGGTGGAACGGATCCGGATTTTTGCCCAGGCCCGCTGGTTGTGGGCGCCGTATTTGCTGATTTCCTTGGAGCAGGGGCACAGGGTATGGATGGGCACATCCACGCCCACTTCCAGGGAGAAGGTCTCCCCTTTTTCCGCCCGGAAATGGCAGTCCACGTCCAGGTAGCTTTCAATGCCGCTGACCGGGGCCTTCTTGGTGATGAAATAGGGACAGGAAAATTCCAGCAGGGCCTTCCGGGCTTCCAGTTTCTGCCGGAGATGGTCCAGCACTTCTTCCAGTTCGTGGGGACGGATGGCCCCCACCTGTTTCAGACATTCCACAAAACGGCTCATGTGGGTCCCCCGCTGTTCCTGGGGCAGATCCACCGCCAGGGCCACTTCCGCCACCGTGTGCTGGGTTCCCTTTTCCCGGTCCGCCAGGAGGATGGGCCACCGGAGGTTCCGGATTCCCACGTGTTTCAGGGCAATGTGACGCAGATCCTGCTGCGCCTGGACATCTTTCAGCATGATTCACCTCGGTACACAATGCCGCTGGTCCTGGTTTCCCACACCTGGACTTCGTACAGGGTGTAGTTGGCCCCGGTCAGCGGTTCCTTCAGCTTGTTCCAGACCCAGACGGCGATGTTTTCCGCCGAAGGCTGGGGCAGGATGTCGTTGAGGCAGTGGTGGTCCAGCTGGTCCACCACCAGGTCCTTCACCGTATGCTTGAACTGGACAAAATCCAGTACCATCCCCTCCTGGTCCGGATGGCCTTCCACCTTCACCACCAGCTTGTAGGTGTGGCCGTGGAGATGCTCGCATTTGCCGTGGTAGTTGGGCAGATAGTGGGCTGCGTCAAACTCGAATTCCTTGATACAGATCATATGGTTCCCTCCTGGAGATCAAAATCGTTTTGCCGCAAAGCTTCATAAAGCACAATGGAAACCGAATTGGCCAGGTTCAGGGACCGGGCTTCGGAAACCATGGGAATCCGCACACACTCCTCTTCGTGGGCCTGCCGGAAGGCTTCCGGGAGACCGGCACTTTCCTTACCGAAGATCAGCAGGGAATCCGGGCCGTAGTGGACCCGGCTGTAGGATTTGTGGGCATGGGTGGTCAAAAGGAACCGGGGGCTGTCCGGATAGGCAGCCAGTACCTCCTCCACCGAATCATAGTAGTGGATGTCCACCAGGTGCCAGTAATCCAGCCCGGCCCGCTTCAGGTATTTGTCATCCACCGAGAACCCCAGGGGCCGCACCAGATGCAGGCTGGCTCCTGTGGCAGCGCAGAGCCGGGCGATGTTCCCGGTATTCCCGGGGATTTCCGGCTCCACCAGTACAATGTGCATCATTTCAATACGCCTCCATCCCAGTCATTGCCGGAAATGGCGATGATTTTTTTCATTTGTTCGTGGAGATTCAGGATCTTCTCCGCATAATAGCTGCCGGTGGCCCATTTGCCGTTGAGCTGGGACCAGCGGGTGTAGAAGCCGTTCTGGACCTTGCCCTTGTACACCAGATAGTACCGGGGGTCGATCACCGGGGTGGCCGGCAGCCGGTCGGTGGTATAGGCCATAAGATGCTGGACATGGGCCCGGACCCCGTCCCTGGGAGTGGGGAACCAGGCGCCCTGGACCGTAGCGCTGGTGGTCCCCAGACCGCAGAAGTTGTTCTGGGCCGGGACCACCGTGCCCCCGAACCGGAAGAATCCGGTTTCCAGCAGGGCCTGGCAGAACACGATGTCCCACCGGAGCCCTTCCCGGCTGGCTTCCTGGTAGTACAGATCCACGATCTGTTCCGGGGTGGCCTTGATGGGCAGTTTGGGATTGTACCGGCGGAGCAGCACCACCGCCTGGTCCCGGGTGGCTTCGCCGGGTCCGGCAATGGTCACTTCCTGGTAGTTGTCCGGCAGTTCCCAGATCTTCGCCCTGGTGGTCAGATGGTTGATGATGATCTGCAGGCTGGGATCCGTGATCACACGGTCCTGGTTTTCCAGCTTCAGCAGTTTGTCCGGGTCCGGCCACCGGGGCAGGGTAAGCTTTTCTCCCACTACAGCGATCATACCCTTCCGGATCACCAGGCTGTCCTGGTCCGCCGGCCCCAGATCCCGGATCACCGGAGTCCTGGGACGTTCATTTTCTCTGTCCCGGCGTTTTTCCTTTTTGGGAGGTTCCGCCGTATGAGTCTTTTCTTCCCGGGCCGGTTTCTTCTCCTGCAGGTCCCGGGCTTTTTTCTGTTTCCGGTCCTTTTTGTCCTCTTCTTTCCGGTGCCGCCGGATCCGTTCCCGGAAGCTCAGGGGCTTTTTCTCCTGCTCCTCATCTGTTTTCCGGACTTCTTCTTTTCTCTGTACTTTTTCTTTCTTGTCCTGTTTCTTTTTCTGGACATGGGACAGCGGTCCATCAGTTTCGTCCAAAAGAACGGTTTCCGCCGGCTTCACACCCTGTTCCAGGGGAGAGGCCCAGGCGGTGCCGGTCCCCAAAAGGCCGGCCAGTACAAGGCCCAGGGCCAGCCGTTTCTGTTTCTTGTTCAATGGGTCATACCTCGTTACTCAATAGATTTTTGGGAGCCAGGCTCCCCTTCCCCACTGTCTTCCTTATTTTTCCCCAGTTTTTTGCCGGGGGAACACCCACAGGCTCACCAGCATCACCACAGCAGCCACAATGATCCCCAGGCTGGTGGAATTCAGGATGCCGATGCCCTTGCCTCCATTGAAAAACTTCAGCCCCAGCACCACAGCCACCCCCAGCACGGCGGAACAGAAGGCCCCCCGGGTGGAGGCTTTTTCCGTAAACAGGCCGAACAGGAAGGGAGCTGCCAGAGATACGGTCATCAGGGAATAGAAAATGGCCAAAGCGGTAATGATGTTGGCCATGTAGCAGGCAATGAAGATCCCGGCGATGCCGCAGAGCACCGTCAGTTTCCGGCTGACCTTCAGCAGTTCCTCATCGGAAATATCCGGACGGAAGAAGGTTTTGTACAAATCCTTGGATAAAGAAGTGGCCAGCATATACAGCACCGTATCACAGGTGCTCACTTCTGCGGCAAAAATAGCAGAAAGAGCCAGTGCGGATACCCCGAAAGGCATCATTTCCTTCATGGCCTTGGGCAGGGCCAGTTCCTGGTTCCCCAGATCCGGAAAGGCCGCATAGGCGCACATGCCGATAAGCATGGGCAGGAAAGCGAACGCCAGTTGGACGATGCCGTTCCACAGGGTCCCCACCCGGACGGCTTTTTCATCTTTGGCCGCATAGACTTTCCCGATGAGCCCCGGAGAGATGCAGAAAGCCGGGGTCAGCATGAGGAAATACCCCACAATGGCGGTGGTGCCCATGCCATCCCAGGCAAAATACTTCGCCGTCAGGGCCGGATCGGCCATATGGCTGGCCACAGCGGCCTGGAGTCCGCTCCATCCTCCCACATACTGGAGGGCAAAGGGTGTGGCAATGCAGAATCCCAAGAGGATCACGATCAGTTCGATGATATTCACAATGGCGGCACTTTTGATGCCCCCAGCGGAAAAGTACAGAGTCACAACCACCGCGGCGATGATGATGCCGTAGAGTTTTTCAATCCCCGCCACCACATTCAGGATCCAGGCAATGCCCAGCAGCTGGCCGGAAAAAAGAGCCAGGGTGCCGATGGCCATCATGGTGGAGGTGACTCCCCGGAAAGCGTGGGAATAGCGGAAATCCAGATAATCCCCCATGGTGTACAGATTGTACTTCCGGGCCACTTTCCACACAGCCGGCCCTACAATGTAGGCCAGAATCAGAGACCCCAGGCCGCTGCAGCCGATCCACCACCAGCTGGAAACCCCGAATTTGTACGCCAGTCCCGTTACCCCCACTGTGGAACCTGCTCCGATGTTGGCTGCAATCAGGGTTGTGAACAAAAGCCCCGCATTGAAGGAGCGTCCGCCCACAAAGAAGTCCGCTGCACCTTTCACATGTTTCCCCACCAGATGACCCAGGAGGATCAGCAAAAGCGCATAACCTACAATGACCCCAAGATACAAATTCATGAAAATCACTCCAAGCAGTTTATAGTAAGGTGCGACTGGAACTCAACAATCATCATTGTACTTTACTTGAGGCGTATTGTAAAGGAGGGGGTGACGCAATGCGTCACCCCCTCTGGTTGTCACTGGTCACTGGCCGAGAGACCAGTGACCGAGGGTGTGAACCTTTTCACACCCCCTTTTTTTTACAATTCCACCGTCTTCCCCGGTTCCACCACCAGCACTTTGCTTTGGGTGGTGGTTTCCACTTCCTTCTTAAAAGCTGCAGGATCCTGGGCGATGAGAGGCCAGGTGTTGTAGTGGATGGGGATCACCAGGGGCACATTCAGCAGTTCCGCCGCCAGACGGGCGTCTTTGGGGCCCATGGTGAAGTTGTCCCCAATGGGCAGAAGAGCCACATCGATGGTTTCCAGTCGGGGCAGCAGGGCCATATCCCCGAAGACACTGGTGTCCCCGGCAAAATACACGGTCTTTCCCCCGAATTCCACCATGAACCCGCAGGCGTGGCCGCCTGCAATACCGCTGCCGTGGAAGGCGGGGGTCACCCGCACCCGGCCGAAGGGGAACTGATGGGTGCCCCCCAGGTGCATGGCATGGGACCGGAGCCCGTGTTGGGCTGCATCATTGGCGATTTCTGCCGTGGAAATGATCAGGGCATCCTGTTTTTTGGCGATTTCATAGGCAGAACCCAGATGGTCCCCGTGATAATGGGAAATGAAGATCACGTCCGCTGCCACATCCCCCGGCTTCAGGCCTTCCGGATTCCCCTCCAGATAGGGGTCGAACAGCAGGGTGGTCTTCCCGTCAGACAGAGTGAAACAGGCATGATAGATATAATGGAACTGCAGCATGGTGATTCCTCCTTATTGGATATCGATGACTCTGGCTCCCTCCGGATCAATGTCCAGCACATGGAGAGCCGTTTCGATGTTCCGTTTCCGGAAGGGCGCCGCCATGGCTTCTCCCACCTTCCGGGCATCTCCCTCCGCCGGCACATAAGCCAACAGGGTGGAACCGGCGCCGGAAATGATTCCATTGTAGGCTCCCGCCTGCCGGGCCCCTTCCAGGGCTTCTTCCGCTCCCGGGATCAGGGGCAGCCGGTAGGGCTGGTGGAGCCGGTCTTCCAGGGCCGTCCGCAGGAAGTGATAGTCCCCGGTCAAAAGAGACCCTACCAGGAGAGCCGCCCGGCTTACATTGTACACCGCATCTTTGTGGGACACTTCCTGGGGCAGAGCCGCCCGGGCCTTGGAAGTGGGCAGGGGGATGGAGGGCACCAGCACCACCAGCTGAAGGGGTCTGGCCAGGGCAAGCTTCAGGCTTTCCACCTTCCCCTCTTCCATGACATTCACAGTAATGCCCCCCAGAATGGCCGGAGCCACATTGTCCGGGTGGCCTTCGATCCGGGTGGCTTCCGTCACCAGCTCCTCTTTGGAAAGAGGGCTGCCCGCCAGGGCATTGGCCGCTGTAAGCCCGGCCACAATGGCAGTGGAACTGCTGCCCAGGCCCCGGGATACGGGAACTTCGATCCGGGTGGAGATCCGCAGGCCGGTGGCCGGTTTCCCCAGTTTTTCCCAAAGGATGCAGAAAGCTTCCGCCGCCAGGTTGTTCCGGCCCTGGGGCAGGGATTCCCCTCCCTGGCCCTCCGCTTCCACCTGGATGCCTTCTGCTTCCGGCACCCGTTCATAGGTGAACCGGTTGTACAGGGTACAGGCCAGCCCCAGGCAGTCAAACCCGGGTCCGCAGTTGGCGGAGGTGGCAGGGACCTGTACCGTCACTTTTTTCAACATATCTGCCATGGTCAGCGCCTCTTTCCTCAGTCCAGGGTGCTGTCTTCCACCCGGATGATGTTGCAGATCCGGGCTACCACAGCCAGTTTGGACAGGGCGTCGGCGGCTTTCCGCAGGGCGAACTCAGAGACCCCGTAGGTGATCACCACGATTTCCGCCAGGGTGCCCAGGGACCGTTTCTGGACAACGGTCTTCAGGCTGACCTTGTTTTCCCCGAAGGCGGAGGCAATGGTGGCCCAGACACCGGGCTGGTCTTCCACCAGCATCCGGATGTAGCAGGGAGAGATGATTTCTTCCAGGGGCAGCATGGGTTTGGCTTCGTAGCAGGTGCAGCCTACCCGGCCGGTGCAGCCGGCCAGGATGTTCCGGGTGCTTTCGATGATATCCCCGCATACGGCACTGGCCGTAGGCATCCGTCCGGCGCCCCGGCCGAAGAACATGGCTTCCCCTACGGGCTGGCCTTCCACATACACCGCGTTGAACACATCGTTCACCGTAGCCAGGGGATGGTCCTTCCGGAGCATGGTGGGATGGACCCGGGCGCTGACCCCTTTGCCTTCCTTCTGCTTGGCGATCCCCAGGAGCTTGATTACATAGCCCAGTTCGTCAGCGTATTCAATGTCCCGGGAAGAGATCTTGTCGATGCCTTCCACATACACATCGTCCAGGCTCACCCGGCTGTTGAAGGCAATGGAGGCCAGGATGGCAATCTTCCGGGCTGCGTCGAAGCCCCCCACGTCGGCGGTAGGGTCGCTTTCCGCATAGCCCTTGTCCTGGGCTTCCTTCAGCACTTCCGCAAAATCCATATGATCCTGGGTCATTTTGGTAAGCATGTAGTTGGTGGTACCGTTGATGATCCCCATGATCTTGCTGATTTTGTTGGCTGCCAGGCTTTCCTTCAAAGGACGGATAATGGGGATCCCCCCGGCCACCGCCGCTTCGAACAGGAAGTCCACATGGTTGGCCGCCGCCAGTTCGAACAGTTCCTTTCCATGGACGGCCACTACGTCCTTGTTGGCGGTGACCACGTTCTTGCCGGCTTTCAGCGCCGCCTCCATGTATTCCAGGGCCGGGTGTTCCCGTCCCATCAGTTCCACCACAATGTCAATGTCCGGATCGTTGACAATGTCTTCGATTTTGTCTGTGGTGGCCAGGGAGGCATCCAGGGCCCGGACCTTTTCCGGATGACGGGCCAGGACCTTTTTGATGCAGATTTCCGCCCCCACCCGTTCGGTGATCAGCGGCCGGTTCTGGTTCAGCACCAGGATCACACCGCCCCCCACGGTGCCGGCTCCCAGCAGTCCGATGTTGATTTTCTTCTGTTCGTTCTTAGCCAATTCCCCTCATCCTCCTGTTGTAAAGGGGCTGCCGAAAACGACAGCCCTCTGAAAATCCTGCAGATATCCTGTTTTACCCCTTCCGGGAAGCCGGTTCCTCTGTTTTTCTTTCCCGGGTCAGTCCACCTGGCCCAGCACGTCCAGCCGCTTCACTCCGTCAATGAGCCGGAGTTTGTCCATCAGGGCTTCCATATCGATGTTCAGGTACTTGGTCTCCACCGAAATGGTGGTATTGGCCACACCCTGGAGAGGCACACCCTGGTTGATGGTGATGACGCTCCCCCCATCGGCAGCAATCGTGTTCAGCACACTGGAAAGTACCCCAGGCTTGTGTTCCAGCAGCAGAGAAATGGTAATGACCTTTTCCTTGCTGGCATCGTAAAACGGGAAGACATAATCCTTGTATTTGTAGTAAGCACTGCGGCTGAGCCCCACTTTGCTTACGGCCTCGTTGACAGTCTTCATTTTACCCCGCTTCAGGATTTCTTTGACCAGGATGGTCTTTTTGATTGCTTCTGGAAGAATTTCTTCTCTTACCAAATAAAATTCTGATTTCTTCTCGTTGTTCATGTGTTATCTATCCTTTCCATAAGAATGTTAATCCTTCCTAGGAAGACATTATATCATAGTGCGTGGAATAATGCTACTCTTTCTTGGCAGTTCTTTTCATCAAATCCCCGATGGCCTGGCGCACATCCTTTCCCTGGAACAGCACCTGGTACAGCTGTTCGATGATGGGCATTTCCACCTGATGGGCCCGGGCCAGTTCCCGGACCACCGGCGTGGCGTTGATCCCTTCGATGACCATATGGGTGCCGCCGGTGATCTCCTCCAGGGTCTTGCCCTGAGCCAGGGCATAGCCGGCGGACCGGTTCCGGCTGAGAGGGCTGGTGCAGGTGGCAATCAGGTCCCCCACCCCGGCCAGACCAAAGAAAGTGGCCCGCCGGGCTCCCATCTTCACCCCCAGCCGGGTCAGTTCCGCCAGTCCCCGGGTGATCAGTCCCGCCTGGGCATTTTCTCCCAGCCCCAGGCCGGACAGCATCCCTCCCACCAGGGCAATGCAGTTCTTCACACAGCCGCACAGTTCCACCCCCACAAGATCCGTGGAGGTATAGGGACGGAAGTAGGGAGTCAGGAAGCACTGCTGGAGGAACCGGGCCTCTTTCATCTCCCGGCAGGCAATCACCGTGGCAGCCGGCTGCTGCTGGGCGATTTCCCGGGCCAGGTTGGGACCGCTGAGGGCAGCAATGGCCCGGGCCCGGGGGAAAGTTTCCTCCAGGATATCCGTCATCAGTTTATGGGTGGCAAGATCAAATCCCTTGGTGCAGGTAAGGATCACCTGGCTGCGGCAGTCCGTGATGGCCGCCACCTGCCGGGCAATGGACCCCATCCCTTTGGAAGGCACCACGAACACCAGGACTTCCGCTCCCGTGACAGCTTCCTTTAAATCCGCCGTCACCTGGATGGAGGGGGAAAGCCGGAAATCCGGCAGGTAATCCCCGTTGCAGCGGGTTTCCCGGATCTTTGCCGCCTTCTCCGGGTTCCGGGCCCACAGGCACACGTCCCGGCCGTTGTCCGAAAGGATCTGGGCCAGTACCGTTCCCCAGCTCCCGGCCCCAATCACAGCTGCTTTCATGGTTTCAACTCCTTTGCAAATAGAAAGGGCTGTTGCAGGTGCAACAGCCCTTTGGTCGCGGGTCTCGAGTCGCGGGCTTGTTGGTGCAAACCGAAGACCCGTTTTTTGATTCCAACCGATGTTACCTTATCATTCTATAGAAAAAGAACAACCGGATTCAGCGTCCAGGCTCGCGGCCCATGGCCCGCGACCCGTGACCGGGGTGTAAATCCTTTCACACCCCTATCATTTTTTCCAATGTCCCTGCCGGATCTTGCTTTCTGTGCCATTTTTCAGGCGGATCATGTTCTGGTAGTGACGGGCCACCACAACGATGGCACACAGGCCTGCAAAGGCCACCAGTTTCCAGTCATACCCCAGGTACCAGGCGGAAAAAGGAGCCGCCAGAGCCGCCAGGATGGACCCCAGGGACACATAACGGGTAACGAATACCGTTGCCAGCCAGATGGTCAGAGAAAACACCGCCACTTCCGGCATGAAGTACAGCAGGATCCCCAGACCGGTGGCCACCCCTTTGCCTCCCTTGAATCCACACATCCAGGAAAAGCTGTGGCCCAGTATGGCACAGGCGGCGCATACCAGCTGTACCGTCAGATCCGGAGAAACAAACCGGTTCACCAGGTACAGGGCCAGCACCCCTTTCAGCAGATCCCCCAGAAGCACAAAGGATGCCATCCGGGCCCCTACGGTCCGGAACACATTGGTGGCACCGATGTTGTGGCTGCCATAATCCCGGATATCGATGCCGCATACCAGCTTCACCAGCAGCAGCCCGCAGGAAATGGACCCCAGGAGATACCCGATCAGTGCACTGAGAAAGTAATCCATAATCATCAACCGTCCTTATGCCTCGTCCTCGTTCTTGCCCCGGACGATGATGTTGATGGGCGTGCCCTTGAACCCGAAGGCTTCCCGCAGCTGATTTTCCAGATACCGCTGGTAGGAGAAGTGCATGATCTCCGGTTCGTTGCAGAAAATCACGAAAGTGGGCGGTTTTACCTTCACCTGAGTGGTGTAGAGGATCTTCAGCCGTTTGCCTTTTTCCATAGGCGGCTGGTTCATGGCCACCGCATCGGTGACCACCTGGTTCAGCACGCTGGTGGAAATCCGCATGGCGTTGGCTTCCGCCGCATCCTTGATCATTTCCGGCAGCCGGCTGATCCGCTGCTGGGTCAGAGCGGATACGTACACCACATTGGCGTAGGGCATGAAGATCAGTTCGTGGCGGATGTTCTTGGTGAATTCTTCCGTGGACATCACCGTCTTGTTGGGATACAGATCCCATTTGTTCACCACGATTACGATGCCCTTCCCTGCCTCATGGGCATAGCCGGCGATTTTCTTGTCCTGTTCCGTAATTCCTTCCTCGGCGTTGAGTACCAGGAGCACCACGTCGCTCCGGTCCACAGCCCGGAGAGTCCGGATGATGCTGTATTTTTCGATGGGTTCGTCGATTTTCCCTTTCCGGCGCATGCCGGCAGTATCGATGAACAGGTAAGTCTGGCCGTCTTTTTCCACCGGCACGTCGATGGCGTCCCGGGTGGTGCCCGCCACGTCGCTGACAATGGAACGGGTCTGGCCGATAATATCGTTGAAGATGGAGGATTTGCCCACATTGGGCCGGCCGATGATGGCCACCTTGATCACGTCTTCATTGTCCTCGTCATCGTCGGATTCCGGAGGGAATTTCTCCACCACGGCATCCAGCAGGTCCCCCAGATTCAGCCGGTTGGAGGCGGAAATCAGGTAGGGTTCCCCGATGCCCAGGTTGTAGAATTCGTAGGCTTCTGCCTCCTGTTTGGGAGTATCTGCCTTATTCACGGCCAGCACCACCGGTTTTTTGGACTGGCGGAGCATTTTGGCCACTTCCATATCGTCGTTGGTAATCCCGGTACGGGCATCACACACAAACAGGATCACATCCGCTTCCCGCACGGCAATTTCCGCCTGCTGGCGGATGGAAACCGCAATGGAATCAGTATTCTGCATTTCAATGCCCCCGGTATCCACCATGGTGAATTTCCGGTCCAGCCATTCCGCGTCAGCATAGAGACGGTCCCGGGTCACACCGGGGGTATCTTCCACAATGGAGATCCGGCTGTCGGCAAATATGTTAAATAGTGTTGATTTGCCGACATTGGGTCTGCCGACAATGGCAACTATGGGTTTGCTCATGGAAAGAACCTCTTTCAGTTAAATTCATTTTTCCCCGTAGGGAAGAGCGCGGACCGCTGCGGCCAGGTCCCCGGTAACATAATACCGCACCTGCCGCAGGTCCTCCACTCTGGTACACCCGGTGAGGGTGTAAAAATCTTTCACAGCTTCCAGCAGCTGCCGGATCCAGTCTATGGCTCTTTGGGGTCCCCCGCCGTTCCGGACAAAACGGAGGATATTTCCAGCCATCCCCACAGCATTGGCTCCCAGCATCTGGGCCTTGAACACGTCCAGGGCCGTCCGGATGCCTCCCGAAGCGATAATGCCCTTTTGCCAGCCTTTGGCTTCCACCACTTCCAGAAGGGACAGGGCCGAAGGAATGCCCCACTCGATCAGTTCTTTGTTCCCTTCCCGGTTGCGGCAGCATTCAATGGCCGGGAAATTGGTGCCGCCGGCCCCGCCGGTATCCAGGATGGATACCCCGCAGTCCAGCAGCCGTCTGGCGTCTTCCCGTTCCATACCGCAGCCTGTTTCCTTCACGATTACAGGGACTTCCGACTGTTCACAGATAGCGGCGATCTGTTCCAGCCAGCGGGAAAAATCCCGGTCCCCTTCTTCCATGGCCAATTCCTGGGCACTGTTGAGATGGATCTCCAGGGCCTGGGCTTCCACCATGTCCACAGCCCGGCGGGCTTCCTCCGGAGTGGCCAGTGCACTGACGTTGGCAAAGATCACCCCGTCGGGATTCTCCTCCCGGACCACTTTGTAGGTGTCTGCATACTCTCCGGACCGGACGGCTCCGTACTGAGACCCTACGGCCATGGGACACCCGGTTTCCCGGGCGATCAGGGCCAGTTTCCGGTTCAGATGGGTGACTTTCTCCGCCCCTCCCGTTATGGCGTCGATCACCAGAGGGTGGGGCAGAATGCCCACCCCGGGCAGGCTGGTGGAAAGGTCCACTTTCCTCCGGTCCACCTGGGGCAGGCAGCGATGCATCACCTGCACATCAGAAAAGCCGGTGGCCCTTGGACCATCCTCAAGGTGCACGGCATACTTGATGTGATCGATTTTACGGCTCTCCCGGCTTTTCATCTGTATAAACCCCGCTTATTCCGACAGCTTATTTGTGAGCTTCTGCTTCGGCTTCCGCTTCAGCCAGTTTTTCACCCAGGCCCTGGGACAGAGTGCTCTTCTTGCCCAGATACTGACGCATTTCAGCCTTTTCGGCATCTTCCTTGGCTTTGGTGATGCTCAGGGCAATCTTCTTGTGTTCGGTATCCACACGCAGGACTTTCACTTTCACTTCCTGGCCGATTTCCAGAACATCTTCCGGTTTTTCAATCCGCTGTTCAGCGATTTCGGAAATGTGGATCATGCCTTCGTTCTTGTCGTTCAGTTTCACAATGGCACCGAAGGGCAGGAACCGTACCACAGTACCGGTCACTACATCGCCCACATGGAATTCCTTGGCAGCAGCCACCCAGGGATCTTCCTGGAGAGCTTTGATGGACAGGCTGATCCGGCCTTTTTCTTCATCCAGGCCTTTGATGTACACATTGATCTTTTCGCCCACTTTGTACAGGTCAGCCGGTTTCACGCTGCGGTCCCAGGACACTTCAGAGATGTGCACCAGGCCCTGGACCATGGGAGCGATTTCCACGAACATACCGAAATCAACGATGCTCTTGATGGTCCCTTCCACAGTTTCGCCTTCATGGAAGGTCTGGAAAGCCTTTTCCAGGGCTTCTTTCCGTTCTTCTTCCCGTTTGGCTCTTTCTTCTTTATAGGCAGCGTTCTTGGCAGCCCGTTCTTCACGCAGGACGTTTCTCCGGGAGAATACCAGACGTTTCTTTTCCGGGTTGATTTCCAGCAGGGAAACTTCCAGGTCTTTGCCTTCATATTCCTTCACATCATCCACATGCTTCAGATCCAGATGAGAAGCAGGGATGAAGCCAGTCAGTCCATCATAGGAAACAGTCAGGCCGCCTTTTACAGCCCGCAGGCCTTTTACCTGAACAGTCTTCTTGTCAGCCAGTTCTTCCGGCAGTTTCAGCCAAGCCTGGTCAGCTTCAGCCTTGATTTTGCTCAGAACAACCAGACCATCCTGGTTTTCGCTGGCAATAACCTTCAGGGTCACTTTGTCGCCCGGTTTCACAGTGGGGGCTACGGTGTCCTTGGTCCCACCCAAAGTCCATTGGTCGAAGGCCACAGAACCTTCACTCTGATACCCGAAGTCTACCACGACCTCATCATCGGTCACCTCTACCACGGTAGCCTCCACAATCATGCCAATGTGCAATTTCATGCATTCCTGTTCGCCCAACAAACTTTCCATCGTTTCCATAGTTCCAATAGCCTCCTCAATAATTTCCTGCGGCGTCGATGCGCCAGCAGTGATGCCAATTTTTTGTGCTCCGGCCAGCATCGGTCCAGTGATCTCGCTGGCGTCCTGCAAAAGATAGGAACGGGGGTTGATTTCCCTGGCCAGTTCCCACAGGTGTCTCGTGTTGGCACTGTTCTTGCCGCCAAACACGAAGAAAGCATCTGTTTTCCCTGCCAGCTGCCGTGCGGCAGCCTGTCGTTCTGCGGTGGCAGTGCAAATGGTTCGCACGACTTTATAGTCGCCCGGACGTTTCTCCTGAGCCATTCGAAGCAGAAGGTTAAACTTCTCAGCTTCAAAAGTCGTCTGACTGACTACCCCAAACTTATCTTTTTCAGGAAGAGATCCAAGATCATCGGGTGTTTCGATGATCACAGAATCGCTGCCTGCCCAAGCCTTGATACTTTGCACCTCAGGATGACGCTTCTCCCCAATAATGATGACAAAACGGCCTTCGTCCGCCAGTTCGGCAGCCGTTTTCTGTGCTTTCCGCACATGAGGACAAGTGGCATCGATGACTTTCAGTTCCCGCTGGCGGGCCTCCTCATAAAGAGCAGGGCCCACACCGTGGGATCGGAATATGACTGTATCGCCAGCCGCGAATTGCGCCAGCTTCTCCTTGCATTCTACACCTTGCTGTTTCAGTTTTTCGACAACACGGGGATTATGAACCAATTCACCCAGAGTGGCAATACTATCATTATACCCTTTTGCTTGCAGTTCTGCAACGTGTATTGCTCTTTTTACTCCATAACAGAATCCGCAGGGGTCTGCAACATAGATTTTCATCCGTCAATTATCGCTGTGCGCGTCCATAAGAGCCTGGATTTCCTTCATCAGCTCTTCGCTCAGCTCCTCCACTTTCAGTTTGTTTCCCTGTTCGTTTTCCAGCTTCATGGGCTTGCCGAACACCACGGTGATCCTGGGCCAGAAGCTTTTCCGGCGTTTCAGGTCGCTGCCCAGGATGCAGGTGGGCACCACTTCCGCCTTCCCCTTCAGGGCAATGGCCAGAGCCCCGGGCTGGGCTTTGCCCAGTTTCCCGTCCCGGCTCCGGTGGCCTTCCGGGAAGATCCCCAGCACCTCTTTGTGCTTCAGGATGGTAAGAGCTGTCCGGATGGCATGGGCATCCCCTGCTCCCCGGTGGACCGGAAAGGCTCCCAGGCTTTTGTACAGGGTTCCCAGCACCGGTACGAACAGCTCACTTTTGGCCATGAAATGGACTGGCCGGGAAGAGGCCGTGCCCACCATGGGCGGGTCCAGCAGGCTTACGTGGTTGCAGGCGATCACTACCGGTCCCTCTTTGGGGATGTTGTCCCGTCCAATGACCCGGAGCCGGTAAATGATCCGGAACAGGATGGAAAAAATCAGCTGGACAAAGCGGTACCACATGTTACAGCACCTCTCTGGCCATGGCGGCAATCTGTTCCGTCACCTGATCGATGGAAAGATGGGTGGAATCCAGATACCGGGCGTCTTCCGCACACCGGAGGGGAGAAATCTCCCGGTTTTCATCCAGGGCATCCCGCTGGGCGATCCGTTTTTCCAGGTCTTCCAGGGATACCTCCGTACCCTTTTCCTTCAGTTCCAGATACCGGCGCCGGGCCCGTTCCTCCACAGAAGCTGTCAGGAACACCTTCAGCTGGGCCTGAGGGAATACCACGGTGCCGATGTCCCGGCCGTCCATGACCACGCCGCCCTCACAGCCGATCTTCCGCTGGGCCGCCACCATGGCTGTGCGCACCCCGCCTACAGCTGCCACTTTGGACACGTTCCGGGACACTTCCAGGCTGCGGATGGCATCGGTGACTTCCTCCCCGTCCGCAAAGACCCGGTTCACTCCATCAGCGTACCGGAAGGTAATGGCAATCTGGTCCGCGATAGAAGTGACCGTCTCGTCGCTGAAAGGCTTCCCGCTTTCCAAAAACCGCAGGGTCACCGTCCGGTACATGGCTCCCGTATCGATGTAGGCATAGCCCAGAAGGGCCGCCACCTTTTTGGCGATGGTGCTTTTGCCGGCTCCCGCCGGGCCATCAATGGCAATGATGATTTTTTTCACACAGATTCCTCTTTTCCATCCAAAGCGGCGTGAGTCCCTGCCACACAGCCTGACGAAAAGGCTGCCTGGAGGTTGTAGCCGCCGGTATATCCATCCACATCCATCAGTTCTCCGGCAAAGTACAGGTTGGGCACTTTTTTGGAGGCAAAGGTGGAGGGATTGATTTCTTTGGTGCTTACGCCCCCGGCGGTGACAATGGCTTCCGCCAGGGGACGGGTGCCGGTCAGGGGCACCATGAAGTTTTTCAGGGTCTCCACCAGACGCTGCCGCTCCTTCCGGGTGATCTGGTTCACTTCCTGCTCCGGTTTCAGGCAGGCGGCGTCGATGATCACCGGGATCAGGCTCTGGGGCAGCAGATCATGGAGTCCGCTTTTCAGCTGCTTCCGGCTGTATTTGGCAAAATCCCGCTGGACCCGGGCGTCCAGCTGTTCCGGAGCAAGGGCCGGCTTCAGGTCGATGGACAGGTCCAGGAGAGCCTGGGGATCCTTCTTCCAGGCGGTGGAAGCCGCCCGGGACAGGGTCAGCACAATGGGCCCGCTGACCCCGAAATGGGTGAAGAGCATTTCCCCGAATTCCTGGCCCAGCACCTTGTTTCCCTTCAGCAGGGTGGCCCGCACGTTCCGCAGGCTCAGGCCCTGGAGGGACCGGATCTCCGGGTCGTCGCTTTCCAGGGGCACCAGGGCCGGCCGGGGAGGCACAATGGTGTGCCCGGCTTCCCGGGCCAGGGCATACCCGTCCCCGGTGGAACCGGTCCGGGGATAGGAAGCCCCGCCGGTGGTCAGGACCACCGCATCCGCCGGGATCATCTTGCCGTCCCCGCAGACCACCCCTGTGACCCGTCCCTGTTCCAGCACCAGTTCCCGGACCCGGGTGTTGGTCCGCAGTTCCACCTTCTTTTTCCGGAGGATCTTCTCCAGGGTTTCCACCACATCCAGGGCCCGGTCGCTCTGGGGAAACACCCGGCCTCCCCGTTCCACCTTCACCGGCAGTCCGTTTTCTTCCAACAGCTCCATTATATCCCGATTGGTGAAGGTATGAAAAGCCCCAAATAAAAATTTTCCGTTTCCCGGCAGCATGGGGATCATGTCCCTCATGTCACAGGCGTTGGTGATGTTGCACCGTCCCTTGCCCGTGATCATCAGTTTCCGGCCGGGCATGGCCATTTTTTCCAGGAGCAGCACCCGGGCTCCGTTTTCCGCCGCCTTGATGGCCGCCAGGATCCCGGCTGCTCCGGCTCCCACAATCACAACCCGCTTCATTTGTTATCCTGTCCTTCCAGGGAGGCTACTTCTTCGGGAGTCAGTTCCCGGAACTCTCCTTTTTTCATCCCCTCCAGGGTCAGGTCTCCCACCTGGATCCGTTTCAGGGATTTCACCGGGAATCCAATGAAGTCGCACATCCGCCGGACCTGCCGGTTCCGTCCCTCATGGATGGTCACTGTGAACCGGGTCAGGTTTTTGTCCGGATTCCATTCCTTCACATATACCACCGCAGGAGAAGTGAGCCCGTCTTCCAGGGGCACCCCCAGCCGGAGCACGTCCAGTTTTTCTTCCGGCACCCGGCCGTGGACTTCCACTTCGTAGGTCTTGTCCACATGGTGGCTGGGATGGGTAAGATGCTGGGCCAGCTCCCCGTCGTTGGTCATGAGCAGCAGCCCTTCTGTGAGATAATCCAGCCGTCCCACCGGGTACAGCCGCTGGTGGAGCCCCGCCATCAGATCCGCCACCGTCCGCCGGCCCTGGGGATCCTTCATGGTGGTCACCACCCCTTTGGGTTTGTACAGCAGGTAGGTGTGCCGGGCGCTTTTCCGGTGGATGGCCTTCCCGTCCAGGGTGATTCGGTCCGCCTTCCCCACCCGGGTGCCCAGTTCCGTCACCGTTTTTCCGTTCACCTGCACCCGTCCGGCCAGGATGATCTTTTCACATTCCCGGCGTGAAGCCACACCGGCGGCTGCCATGACTTTCTGGAGCCGTTCTTTGGTTTGTTCCATATGGTTGTCTAATCCTTTCACTCAGTCAAATAAAGGTTCCGGTTCTTCCAGCCGGCCTTCCAGCACTTCTTCCGGCAGTTGGGGCAGATCCTCCAGGGAATTGAGGCCGAAGGCCTTGAGGAATTCCTCCGTAGTGCCGTAAAGGATGGGCCGGCCGATTACTTCCTTCCGGCCCACTTCCCCCACCAGGTCCAGTTCCACCAGGGTGCTCAGCACCCCGTCCACCTTCACCCCCCGGATGGCTTCCATTTCGCTTTTGGTCACCGGCTGCTTGAAGGCCACAATGGCCAGGGTCTCCATGGCTGCATTGGACAGCTTCACTTCCTGTTTTTCCTGGAGCCGGCGCACCAGGCCCGCCGCTTCCTTCTTGGTTACCAGCTGCCAGCCTCCCGCCGCCTGGCGCAGTTCGATGCCCCGGCCGGCCTGCTGGTATTCCTGCTGGAGGGTTTCCAGCAGCTGGGCCACTTCTTCGGTGGAACAGAACAGGGCCCCTGCCGCCCGCTCCAGGGTCAGGGGATCCCCGCTGGCAAAGAGCAGGGCTTCCAGCTCAGCGGTTTTCTTCAGTTTCATGGGCCTCCTCCTTCCGGGGTTCCAGGACCATGGGCCCGAAAGGCTCTTCCTGGATCAGATCGATTTCCTTCAGCCGCAGCAGTTCCAGCACGGCCAGGAAGGTGGCGATCACCTCGCTGTGGTTTTTCCGGTCCTGGAGCAGCTGGCGGAAATCCATTTTTTCCTTTCTTTTGCCCAGCGTCTCCCGGATGGCCTCCATCCGTTCCTGGACGGGGAATTCCTGCCGGGGAATCACCGTTTCCTCGTCCTCCTGCCGGGGCATGAGCCCGGCCAGGGCCCGGAGCAGGTCCGCCAGGCCGTACCGCTTCACCTTCTGGAGCACCTTTCCCTGGGGTTCCGGAGACCGGGCGGTCTGGAGGCTGGCCCGCTGGAGACATTCCCGGAGAGCCTGGGCCAGCTTTTTGGTTTTCCGGTATTCCACCAGCATGTCCACCAGCATCTGCCGGGGATCCGGTTCTTCCTCCCCCTCTTCCTCCGGGTCCCGGGGCAGCAGCATCCGGGATTTGATCTGGAGCAGGATGGCCGCCATCAGCAAAAATTCGCTGGCCACGTCCAGGTTGTATTCCTGCATGGCATTGATGTAGGCAATGTACTGCTCCGTAACGGAAACAATGGGAATATCATAAATATCGATTTTGTCTTTTTCAATCAGGTGGATCAGCAGGTCCAACGGGCCCTGGAAATCCGCCAGTTTCACTTGGTACACAGGCCGCCTTCTTCCCGGTCAGAACAGAAACAGGGCCAGGATTCCCCGGCACAGCTGGAGATACAGAGTGGACAGCGGATTGATCACCAGGCCCACGATTCCGGTAAAGCACAGGATGATCAGGATCAGGTTGGTATAGGGCCCCACCATCCGCTCATAGGCCAGGGCCTTGTCCAGAGGCAGCGCCGTCTGGAGCACCTTGTATCCGTCCATGGGGGGAATGGGGATCAGGTTGAAGAAGGCAAACCATACATTGTACAGCATGAGCCAGTTCAAAAACAGCAGCACGCCCCGGCCGGCGTTGAAGTACCGGGCCAGGAACAGCTGGAGGAACATGGCCAGAAAGGTGACGAACAGATTGCTGGCCGGGCCTGCAAAAGCCACTTTCAGCATCCCTTCCCGGGGGTTGGGATAATACCGGGGGTCCACCCGCACCGGTTTGGCCCAGCCAAACCCCACCAGTACCAGCATCAGGGACCCGATCAGGTCCAGATGGGCCAGGGGATTCATGGTAAGCCGTCCGTCCGATTCGGGAGTAGGGTCCCCCAGGCTGGCGGACATGGCCCCGTGGGCATATTCATGGACCGTAATGGTAAACAGCAGCGCCGGGATCCGGTAGATCAGAGACGCATCCAGATTGAGCATAGGGAAAATTTCCTTTCCATTAGGTAGAATTCAAATCAGAGCCGGCGCAGCCGGCCTCCTGCGGCCGCTGACCGTTGACAGCTGACGGGGCAGCAGCCCCATATCCCTATCATACTACCATAAAGCCGAAAAAGGGTCAAACTGCATCCTGCAGCCTGACCCTTTTCCCCATTTCCTTATTTTTTGTGTTCTTTCAGCCCATCCCGCAGGTATTCGTTGAGAATCCGTACATAGGTCCCTTTCATTCCCAGGGATTCGGTTTCCAGCACCCCGGCGCTTTCGAATTTCCGCAGGGCGTTGACGATCACGCTCCGGGTGATCCCGGCCTGGTCGGCGATCTTGCTGGCCACCAGCAGTCCTTCGTCCCCGGGCAGTGCCTTGAGGATTTCAGAAATGGCTTCCAGTTCGCTGTAGCTCAGGTTGGAGAAGGCGATCTGGACCATGGCCTTCTTCCGGCTGGCTTCTTCAATATGCATGGCTTTGTCGTGGAGCAGCTGCATGCCGATGACCGTAGCGGCATATTCGCTGAGCAGCAGGTCGCTGTCCACGAATTCTTTCTTGAATTTCCCCAGGATCAGGGTCCCCAGACGGACACCGTTCCCGAAAATGGGCACCACCGTGGTGTATTTGCTTTCAAACAGGCATTTGGTCCCTTCGCTGAAAGCGCACATGTTCTTCACCAGACGGTAGTTGGAAGACGTTTCCCGGATTCCTTCCAGCCATTTCACATAGTCGGCAGGGAAACGGCCCACATCCAGCACTTTTTTGATCATCAGCTCGCATTCAAAGCCGTCCAGGATGGAGTAGCCCAGCAGCTCTCCGTCGCTGGAGACGATGTAGATGTTCGCCTTGATGACGTCCTTCAGCACTTCCGCCATCTTTTTGTAGCTGACGGTTTCCGTGTTCTGAAGCAGTTTGTTGATCATACGCGTTTTTTCCAGTAAAGCTAACATAGTAAGTCCCTCCTAGGCCCTTGGATGATGTTTCTCATAGACTGCGGTGAGACGTTCCGCCGTCACATGAGTATAAATTTGTGTTGTGGATAAGCTCACATGTCCCAGTAATTCCTGTACAGCCCGCAGATCCGCCCCGTGATCCAGCAGATGGGTGGCAAAGGTGTGCCGTATGGTGTGGGGGCTCACATGTTTCTGCAGGGCACACATGTCCACGTATTTGTCCAGGATCCTCCGTACGCTCCGGCTGCTGAGAGGTGTCCCCCGGCTGTTCACGAACACAGCCTGATGAGGAGCTGCCTGGTACCGGACCATCAGCTGCCTTCGGCTGCGGCGGAGATAGTCTTCCATGGCCGCCACACAGGGATGCCCCAAAGGCACCAGCCGTTCCTTCCGGCCCTTCCCCATCAGGATGGCATACCGGTTGCCCAGATCCACCCGGGTCAGCGTAAGTCCCACCAATTCGGAAACCCGGCAGCCTGTAGAATAGAGGAATTCCAGGATGGCCCTGTCCCGGCGGCCCAGGACAGTGGTACAGTCCGGCATCCGCAGCAGGAGATTAATTTCAAATTCTTCCAAAAATACAGGCAGCTTCTTTTCCAGTTTGGGAGTCCGCACCTGGGTAAAGGGATTGGTCTTCACCCGGTCTTCCCGCCGGAGATACCGGTAGAAAGAACGAAGAGAAGAAATCCTTCGGGCGATGGTCCGCCGGGCCAGTTTATCATCGTGCATCAGCGCCAGATAGGAACGGATGTCCAGGACAGTGACCTGGGGCCAGCTGAAAGATTCCTTCCGCCGGACCATAAAGTCTCTGAAATGCCGGATATCCGCCAGATAATTCTCAATGGTCAGGGGGGAGGCGTCCTTTTCCACCTCCAGATAGGTGGCAAAGTCCTCCGCCCATTTCCCAAGTTTTTCTGAGGAACCCGGAGTATGTGTCAGTTCCATGGCAAGCCTCAAATTGTACGAATTTTATTGAATTCCCGACAATTCATACTACCATATTCAGACTAATCATGCAAGTTATTTTTTACATTTTCGAGAAAGTTTAGACTTCTGGCAGCTATAGCCGCATTTTTCTCTTTTTTCCCCCGGATCCTGGGGCCATCCCAGGGGGCGATCAGCCCGAAATTAATGTTCATAGGCTGGAAATGCTTTACCTCCGGGTTGCTGATGTAGTGGCTCAGGGCTCCCATGGCAGTCTCTTTGGGGAACAGCACCTGTTTTTTCCCGGCTATGGCCCGGGCAGCATAGATTCCCACCGCCAGACCGGAGGCGGCGCTTTCCACATACCCTTCCACCCCGGTCATCTGACCGGCAAAATAGAAATGAGGCCGGTTCCGGAGGGAATAATCCGGGTTCAGCAGCAGTGGACTGTTCAGGTAGGAGTTTTTGTGCATCACCCCGTACCGGACGAATTCCGCATTTTCCAGTCCCGGGATCATCCGGAACACCCGTTTCTGTTCCGGCCATTTCAGATGGGTCTGGAACCCTACGATGTTGTACAGGGTCCCGGCCCCATTGTCCTGGCGGAGCTGGACCACTGCATAGGGGTCCTCCCCGGTCCTGGGATCCGGAAGTCCCACCGGCTTCAGAGGTCCGAACCGCATGGTGTCTTCTCCCCGGAGGGCCATTTCTTCAATGGGCATGCAGGCTTCGAACACATTGTGCTCGAAATCCTTCACCGGAGCCGTTTCTGCATGGCACAGTTCCTGCCAGAACCGGAGGTATTCCTCTTTGGTGAAAGGGCAGTTGTAATAAGCCGCTTCCCCTTTGTCGTACCGGGAAGCCTTGTACACCTTGTCCTGGTCCAGGGAATCCACGGTGACAATGGGGGCCGCCGCATCGAAGAAATGGAAGTAATCCTTTTCCACCAGCTGCTGGATGGCTTCGGAAAGGGCCCCGCTGGTGAGAGGTCCGGAGGCGGTGATTACATAGTCCTCCGGAGCGAACCGGCTGTAATCAGTGACCTCTTCTTCCACCAGGGTCACCAGGGGATTTTCCCGGATGGCGTCAGTGACGGCCTGGGCAAACCCTTCCCGGTCCACTGCCAGGGCTCCCCCGGCAGGCACCTGGTGGGCATCGGCGCAGGCGATGATCAGGGAATCCAGCCGGCGCATTTCCTCCTTCAGCAGGCCCACGGCGTTTTCAATGTTGTTGGCCCGAAGGGAATTGCTGCATACCAGCTCACTGAACAGGGCCGTATGGTGGGCCGGGTCGCTTTTTTTCGGGCGCATTTCGTGGAGCATCACCGGGATCCCCCGGCGGGTCAGCTGCCAGGCCGCTTCACAGCCTGCCAGCCCGGCTCCGATAATATGGACGGTCATGGAAATTTTCCTTTCATTTCTTCTTCAGGGAAGCGTTGGGGCACTTCTCTTTGCTGCAGTGGAGCACGGTCTTTCCGCTGCGCTCCTTGTGTTCCACCATCATGCTGCCGCACTGGGGGCATTTTTCGTTGGTGGGTTTGTCCCAGGAGGTGAACCGGCAGGTGGGATAGTTGGCGCAGCCATAGAACAGCCGTCCCGTCTTGCTGTGCCGTTCGATCAGATCCCCGCCGCACTGGGGGCACTTCACCCCCACTTTCACCAGGATGGGCTTGGTGTTCCGGCATTCCGGGAATCCGGGGCAGGCCAGGAACTTGCCGTGGCGGCCTTCCTTCACCACCATGAACCGGCCGCATTTCTCACATTTCACATCGCTGACGATCACGGGCTTTTCCACCACCGGGATGTTTTCATCCGCCACCTTCAGAGCCTTTTCAAAAGGACCGTAGAATTCCTGGAGCACCGTTTCCTTATCGGTCTTGTGCTCGCTGATGGCATCCAGTTCGCTTTCCATATGGGCGCTGAAGGGCACGTCGATGAAGGGGGAGAAATACTGGGTCAGCATGTCGATGGTGAGTTTCCCCAGTTCCGTAGGCAGCAGCTTCTTCCCTTCCTTGGCCACATAGCCCCGGGCCAGGATGGTCTGGATAATGGGCGAATAGGTGCTGGGCCGGCCGATGCCCTTTTCTTCCAGTTCCTTGACCAGGGTGGCTTCGGTGAAGTTGGCAGGGGGTTCCGTAAAGTGCTGGACCGCCTCGTTCACCCGGATCAGGTTCATGGCCGTGCCTTTTTCCAGAGCCGGAACCTTCTTGTCCTTTTCCTCGTCCTTCCGGTCCGCCAGCTTCAGGAACCCGTCGAACTTTACCACGGAACCGGTGGCCCGGAGTTCGTAATTGTCCCCGGCAATGGTCAGGGTGGTGAGGGTGCTGACGCTGCTGGCCATCTGGCTGGCCACCGTCCGCTTCCAGATCAGGGTGTAGAGCCGCAGCTGATCCCGGTCCAGATAGGGCGCCACATCTTCCGGAGTCCGGCTCACACTGGTGGGACGGATGGCTTCATGGGCTTCCTGGGCATTCTTCCGGCTGCTGTACACATTGGGTTTCTTGGGCAGGTAACTGGGACCGTAATTGGCATCCACATAGCCCCGGATCTCGCTGACCGCCGCATCCGCCAGGTGCACCGAGTCGGTACGCATATAGGTAATGAGCCCTACAGAGCCTTTCCGGCCCAGGGTGACCCCTTCGTACAGCTGCTGGGCCAGCATCATGACCTTTTTGGTGGAAAAGTTCATCTTTTTGTTGGCTTCCTGCTGGAGACTGCTGGTAGTGAAGGGAGGCGCCGGTTTCCGCAGCCGGTCCCGGACAGAGCAGTCCGTCACCTGGTAGCTGGCCTTCTTCAGGTCTTCCGTCACCTGGTCCGCTTCTTCCCGGTTGTGGATTTCCAGTTTCTTCCCATCCCGTTTCACCACATCCGCCGTGATCTTGGGAGTCTTGCCGGGAGCCAGCACCACGGAAGAAGTCCAGTATTCCTCCGGTTCGAAGTCGTCGATGAGCTTCTGCCGGTCGCAGATGATCTTCACCGCCACGCTCTGGACACGGCCGGCGCTGAGGCCCTTCCGGATCTTC
The DNA here is from genome assembly GCF_009696675.1 of Acidaminococcus fermentans. Lineage (GTDB taxonomy): Bacteria > Bacillota > Negativicutes > Acidaminococcales > Acidaminococcaceae > Acidaminococcus. Next base: position 53,878 of record NZ_VULN01000014.1, read on the forward strand.
CGCCACAGGAGAGGGCTCAATTGGTACCCTACGATCCGGTCCAGGATCCGCCGGGTCTGCTGGGCGTCCACTTTGTCCATGTCGATGGACTGGGGATCCTTCAGAGCCCCTTTGATGGCGGTCTGGGTGATTTCATGGAAGGAAATCCGGCAGGGAGCCGCCGGATCCACCCCCAGGATGTAGCTCAGGTGCCAGGCAATGGCTTCCCCTTCCCGGTCCGGGTCCGTTGCCAGATAGATTTTGTCGGCTTTTTTGGCCAGGGTCTTCAGTTCCTTGATTAAAGGTCCTTTCCCCCGGATATTGATGTATTTGGGAGTGAAATGATGCTCTACGTCAACACCGAACTGACTTTTGGGCAGATCCCGGAGATGGCCCATGGAGGCCCGTACCGTAAAGGTCTTGCCCAGAAATTTTTCGATGGTCTTGGCTTTCGTAGGGGATTCCACAATGACCAGTTTATTCGTCACGATTTTCTCCTCCTAAACTGCATGATAGCGATTGCGGCTGTTCCGCTGGACCCGGCCGGACAGTTCCAGCTCCAGGAGCAGGGTACTGAGCACGGCCAGGGGCCAGGGGAATGCATCGGCCAGTTGTTCCAGGGAACTGCCCTGGTGTTTCTGGAGCCAGCGGCACAGGGCCCCGGCTTTTTCTTTTTCATCGGGAGCGAAATCCCGGAACAGGTCCGGTTCTTCTCCGGCCTGGGGCAGAGTTCCCTCTTCCGGCCCCAGCAGGCTGGTGAGTACTTCCTGGGGATCATCCCCCACCCGGGCTCCCTGCTTCAGGAGATGGTGGGTGCCCTGGCTGGTTTCGGAAAAGATGGGCCCGGGGACGGCGAACAGTTCCCGGTTTTCGTCCAGAGCGGCATGGGCGGTGCTCATGGCCCCGCTGCGGATGGCAGCTTCCACCACCACCACTGCCCGGCAAAAGCCCACGATGATCCGGTTTCGCAGAGGGAAGTTCTGGGGCAGGGGCGGAGTCCAGGGGGCATATTCCGTCACCAGGGCTCCCTGCTGGGCGATCCGGTCAAAAAGCCGGAGATGGCGCCGGGGATACAATTCCCCCAGTCCGCCGCCCAGTACGGCCACTGTGGGGCCGCCTGCATCCAGGGCCGCCTTGTGGGCCGCCGCATCGATGCCGTAGGCGCCCCCGCTGATCACCGGCACCTGCCGGAGGGCCGCCGCCCGGGCAAACCGGGCGGCCACGGCCAGACCGTAATCCGTGGCCTTCCGGGACCCTACCACCGCCACACAGGCCGGCTGGTCCGGCAGGGTGCCCTTTACATAGAGCACTGGTGGAGGAGCGGCCAGCTGGTCCACCAAAACCGGGTAGTCCGGATTCCACCGGCTGATCACCCGGGCCTGGTGATGCTCACACCAGTCCCAGATCCTTTCCGGCAGATTTCTCCGGTGGGGCGACTGCCAGACCTTGTCCAGAGCCGGGCTCCAAAGCCCCGCCTCCTTCAGTTCCCCTGTCCCCGCCTTCCAGGCTTTTTCCAGAGACCCGAAGGCCTCCCGGAGCAAAGGTACCCCCTGAGGGGCCTCGTAGCTCAGCAGATCTGCCAAGGCTGCACAATACACATCTTCCATAGGCTCACATCCCTTGCTGCATATAATAGAAGTTTTCTACGCCTGCAAACGAGTATTAGTATACATGGAAACTGTCTGAAAAATCAAGAGGGGTTGTTGCACGTTGTATGAACAACCCCTGTCACCGGTCTCCTGTTACCGGCCGCTGGCCGCTGGAAAGGACCCGTAACTGACGGGTCCTTTTGAAGAGAAACGCAGCCCTTGCACCTTCCCCCCTTTTATTGTATGATATTCACAAACAATTTATGTTTTCTGTTTGACCAATGTTCGGCAAATTTCAATTCCTGAAGGAGGAACTTTCCATGCCCGCATCTCTTAACGCCACCCCGTCCGGGGAACGTGTCCATATTGGTCTGTTCGGCTGCCGGAACGCCGGCAAATCTTCTCTGATCAACGCCATTACCGGCCAGGACCTGGCCATTGTGTCCGACTACAAGGGCACCACCACCGACCCGGTTTCCAAAGCCATGGAAATCCTGCCTCTGGGGCCGGTACTCCTCACCGACACCCCGGGGATGGACGACGACACGGACCTGGGCCAGTCCCGGATCGAAAAGGCCCGGCTGGTACTCCGGAGCACGGACATCGCCCTGTTGGTGGTGGATGCGTCCACAGGCATGAATGCTTTCGACCGGAAGCTGCTCCAGGAAATCCGGGACCGGAAGATCCCCTACCTGGTAGTGTTCAACAAATGCGACCTGGTGCCCAGCTTCACCCTGCCGGAAGACCTGAAGGATCACAGCATGCTGGTCAGTGCCCAGGCGGGTACCCAGATCTGGGAACTGAAGGAACGGATCTCCCAGGCCCTGGGAAAAGATGGGGTGAAAAAGCCCCTGCTCCTGGACCTGCTGGAACCCAACGCCCTGATGGTGCTGGTGGTGCCCTGCGATGAAAGCGCTCCCAAGGGACGGCTGATCCTGCCCCAGCAGCAGACCATCCGGGAACTCTTGGACGGCCACTGCAGTGCCGTTGTGGTCCAGCCCCAGGAACTGACCGGGATCATCAGCCTGTTGGGCAAAAAGATCAGCCTGGTGATTACCGACAGCCAGGCCTTCCATACGGTGAACCAGATGGTGCCTCCGGAGATCCGGCTCACCAGCTTCTCCATCCTGTTTGCCCGGTACAAAGGCCAGCTCACCGCCTTCCTGGATGGAGCCCTGAAGCTGAAAGACCTGAAGGACGGGGATCCGGTGCTGATTTCCGAAGGGTGCACCCATCACCGGCAGTGCAACGACATCGGTACCGTAAAGCTGCCCAACTGGATCCGGAAGTATTCCGGGGCACAGCCTGACTTCCATTACAGCAGCGGCAAGGGATTCCCTGACGACCTGAGCCCCTTCAAGCTCATCGTCCACTGCGGGGCCTGTATGCTGAATCCCCAGGAAGTGGCCTACCGGCAAAGTGCCGCCCATAAACAAAACATCCCCATGACCAACTACGGCATTGCCATAGCCTGTATGAACGGGATCCTCCCCAGAGTCCTGGCCCCGTTCCCGGAATTGGCGGAGAAAGTGAAATAACGGGGGTGTGAAAATCCACACCCCCGACTAAAAGGGCTGTGAAAAAATGATTCCTCATTTTTTCACAGCCCTTTTTCACCCCTGCAGCGCCGATATATCCCTGTCCACGTCCACCGATACCGCGTAGCCTGGATACAGCTTCCCCACTTCTTCTTTCAGTTCCTGGACGATGGGTCCCCGGTCCCGGCCGAAGGTAACCACCACGTCGAACCGCATGGTCTTTGCTTTCCGGTCCACATAGAACCCGTGGACCTGGAGGGCCCAGGGGTGCCGCATCACCATCTGGCTCACTTTTTCCCGGATGGCTGCCGCCTCCGGATCCCGGGTATTGTAGGAATACACTGTTACCCCGGACAGATGGACCCCGGTGGCCTTGAAGATTTTTTCATGGATCCGGTGGGTCAAAAGGTCCACCTGTTCCACGGTCATCACATCCGGCAGTTCGATGTGCACAGAGGCATAGTTCCGGCCCGGTCCGTAGTTGTTGATCATCAGATCATAGGCCCCCTGGATTTCCGGTTCCGCCACCAGGAGATTCTTGATTTCCCGGACCAGCTGGGGATCCGGCCGCTCTCCCAGGATTTCATTCAGGGTATCCCGGAGCATCCCATAGCCACTTTTCAGGATGAAACAGGCAATCAGGGCCCCTACATAGGATTCCAGAGGGAGCCCCCATTCCAGATACACCAAAGCCGCCACCAGTACGGAAAAAGACAGTACCGCGTCAAACAGGGCATCGGACCCGGACCCGATGAGAGCTCCGGAATCCGCTTCCTGGCCTTTGGCCTTTACATACCGGCCCAGAATGATCTTGGCAATGACTGCCACCACCAAAAGGATCAGAGAGGCGGTGGTGTATTCCGGCACCTCCGGTTCGATGATTTTTTTCACACTTTCCACCATGGCCGTGACCCCGGCATAGAAAATGATGATGGAAATCACCAGGGCACTCAGGTATTCATACCGGCCATGGCCAAAGGGATGTTCAAAATCCGGGTTCCGGTCCGCCAGTTTGGCCCCGGCCACGGTAATCACCGAAGACAGCACGTCCGACAGGTTGTTCACCGCATCCATCAGGATGGCAATGGAGTTGGTGGAAAACCCCACCACCGCCTTGAACCCGGCCAGGAGCACGTTCACTCCGATACCGATGAAACTGGTCCGCAGGATGATGGATTCCCTGCGGCCCTTTGCCAATGAAATACCCATAAGAACCAGCCAGCCTCTCTCGTACAGAATTGCTCCCATTATAGCACAAATGGAAGGGTTGGAAAACGCCCCTGGCGTTTTCCTTCCCAATAGAAAGGCCGCCGGAACCTCCGGCGGCCTTTGTCAATGGTCAGCTGTCAATGGTCAGCGGCCCTCCCCTTCTCCCGTTTCAGGATCGTGGCCAGTTCCGGGTCTTCTCCCAGGTCCACCGGGCCGAAATTGGTGTGGTTCCCTTCTCCGTCCCAGCTGCACAGCATATACCCCATGGTATTGGCGTCATATTCCACCGTATAATACCGGGGATTTTCTCCCTGGAGCCCGTGGACCAGGTAGGCCCGGGGGCACAGAGTGTTGAAGTTCCAGCCCGCTTCAAAAGGAAAATGCATCCGCAGCACATAGAACTGGGAGTGCCCCGTATGTTCATTGCGGATCTCCAGTCCTTCCGCGGTGAAATCCTCTTCCTGATAGAACCTTTCGTTCTCGTCCCCGGTTTCCGGCAGATCCGCCAGAACACTGGCACACAGGGTTCCAAAGGCATTCCCCAAAAGAAAAGGGCTGATCTGCTTCCCTTCCGGATCCGGATAAACCACAGCCGGGAAGAACTGGTGTTCCAGGAAATACAAAGGGTTCATGAGAATCCTCCTTTTACCCTTCCACCTCGACCAGTTCGATCTTGAAATTCAGTTCCTTGCCGGCCATTTCGTGGTTGGCATCGAAGGTAATGGTGGATTCGGTCTTTTCCGTAACCCGTACCGGGATCTGCTGGCCGTTGGGGGTGCCCAGGGCCACCCGCTGGCCCACTTCCAGGTTTTCCGAACCGGGCATCTTGGCAATTTCCACGGTGAGGATGTTCTGGGGATTGGGCTGGCCATAGGCCTCTTCCGGCATCAGGTGGATGTTCTTCACTTCCCCTACAGCCATATCCCGGACCGCATCATCGAACCCCTTGATCATCATGCCGGCCCCGACCACGAATTCCAAAGGCTCGCCCCGGTCATAGGAAGAATCGAATTTGGTCCCGTCGTTCAGGGTGCCTTCGTAATGGACTTTGACTTTTTTGTTTTCGTTGCTCATGGTTTTCTCCATTCTGTCAGTTTTTATAGTCAATCGTGTTAATTGTACCGTACTGGACGGGGAAAGTAAATGGCAAGAAAGGCCGCCGGTAAGTCCGGCGGCTTTTGTCAACGGCCGGCGGCCGATGGGGCTGCGTTTCCATGCAAAGCCATCTGCCACCGGCAAATGTTCTCCATACAAAAAAACACCCGTCAGGGATCATCCCTGACGGGGAAGCGGCTGTTAGAGGACTCTTGCCGCTCCGATATATCTTGCGCCCCAGTATCCGCTGAATACGTTGGATACGGTGACACCGGTGCTGCTCCCTGCCTGGAGCATCTGACCGTTGCCGATGTAGATGCCGCAGTGGGAAGGGCCCGGTTCATAAGTTTCAAAGAACACCAGGTCTCCCGGTTCCAGCTCGCTGGAAGAAACTTTCGGGAAAGCATAGTACTGGGCATCCGCTGTCCGGGGGATTTCGATCCCCATCTGCCGGAACACGTACTGGGTGTAACCGGAACAGTCAAAGCCCCAGGGAGTGGTCCCCCCGAATACATAAGGCACGCCCACATAGTCGTAAGCGGTGCTGATCAGCTCTCTGGCCGTGCTGCTGCCGTAACCATAGCTGCTGCCATAGCCCCGGTTGGTGTTCAGCGTACGGTGGGTGGGCATTTCTCTGCCCATGAGCTTTTTGTAGGTGAAGTTCCCGATGACCCCGTCTGCTGCCAGACCCATGCTGGCCTGATATTTCTTTACTGCAGCCACGGTACGGGCTCCATAGACCCCGTCAGGGATCCCGATATCGTAGCCTTCCATCAGGAGCTGTTCCTGGATGGCTGCCACTTCCGGTCCTGACTGACCCTGTTTGAAACTGGCAAAAACGTTCTGCGCAGGCAGTGCCACTGCTGCGGTGGTTGCCGCTGCCAGCACTACGCCAAGCATCATCCTCCTAAATATAATAAACACATCCTCTCGATTACGCCTACGAAGTTAGCTGCCGGGTGCGGGTCGAGATGCCCTATTCCGAAGAAATTAACCCCACTTTGGTTCCCCCGTTCACATTGCTGTGATTCGGCTTTTTTATTTAGTTTTGCCGGTTCTAATTATAACAATTCTCTTATTCGCTGTCTATTGGCTGTTACCACTTTTCACGATATGTTCACGAATAATATACAAAGGTCTTTGTTTCACTTCATCGAAGATCCGGCCCACATATTCTCCCACGATCCCTATGCCGATCAGCTCCACACCTCCCAGGAAGAACTCTGCCGCTGCCAGGGTGGTCCACCCGGGAACCGCATCCTGGATAATATATTTCACATAAATGACATGACCGATGAGCAGGATGCTCCCCAGCCCTGCAATGCACCCTACATACAGGGCCAGCCGCAGGGGCACCCGGGAAAAAGCCGTGATCCCGTCCAGGGCGAACCGGAGCATTTTCCGCAGATTGAACTTGGAATGGCCGGCGAACCGGGGCGGTGCCACAAATTCCAGGGTGGTGTACCGGAACCCCAGATTGTTCACCATCCCCCGGATGAACCGGGCCCGTTCCCGGAACCGGTTCAGGGCATCCACCGCCTTCCGGTCCATTAGCCGGAAATCGCTGCCCCCAGGGGTGATCCGCACTTCGCTCATGGAATTGATCAGCTTGTAGTATAAGCGGGAGGTTATATTTTTGAACCAGGTGGCGTCTTCCGTGGCTTTCCGCACGGTCTGGACGATTTCGAAGCCCTCTTCCCATTTTTTCAGCAGTTCCGGCACCATTTCCGGCGGGTGCTGGAGATCCCCGTCCATGGAGATCACCGCGTCCCCGGTGGACTGGTCCAGACCGCAGGTCAGAGCCAGCTGGTGGCCGAAATTCCGGGCAAACACATACCCCTGGACATTGGGATCCTTCTCTGCCAGTTCCCGGATCAGCTGGCTGGTCCGGTCTTTGGAACCATCGTCAATGAACAGGATTTCGTAATCATACGGCAAAGGCGCCATTACTTGCGTAAGGCGCCTGTAAAACTCGTGGATATTCTCCTCTTCATTGAAGACAGGCACGACAAAAGAGATCTTTTTCATGCATTGTCTTCCTTTCCGTTATAAAACGGCCAAAGCCTGTTCGTAGGCACTTTTGGGTTCAACCCCTACAAAGCGCTGGACTTCCTTGCCGGCCTTGAACAGCACCACCGTAGGGATGGCGGATACGTTGAACCGCATGGCCACGTCTGGCACCTGGTCCACATCCAGTTTGGCGAACTGGACTTCCGGATGTTCTGCTGCCAGGTCTTCGATAACGGGAGCCAGCATCCGGCAGGGACCGCACCAGGTGGCCCAGAAGTCCACCAGTACCGGTTTGCCTGCATCCTGGATCAGTTTGTCAAAAGCGTCTGCGCTGCCAATATGCATCATTTCCATGGTATTTCCTCCTTCGTGCTTCCGCACAAGGTATTTTTCAAAAAGGTGAGTGCTCAGTAAGCCGAGTTCTGTCAACGATAATCATTTATCTAGCCCTGCAGTTGCCTGCAGATTCAAGCGACACTACCCGGAAGGATCAGCGGGCCGCTTCATCCCTTCCCTATTTGGTCTTGCTCCGGATGGGGTTTACCAAGCCGGCCAATCACTTGACCGCTGGTGCGCTCTTACCGCACCGTTTCATCCTTACCGGCAAAGCCGGCGGTTTGTTTTCTGTGGCACTTTCCTTAGGGTCGCCCCCACTGGACGTTATCCAGCATCCTGCCCTGCGGAGCTCGGACTTTCCTCATCAGCACAAAGGCTGCCGCGATTATCTTTCCGCACTCACTGGATGAAATGATACCATAGGTTGGTCAATCCGTCAAACCTTCCACAGGTACCGCTGTAACATTTTGTCGTATTCCCAGGATTCGCTCCGTTCTTTTTCGTGGAACTGATTCATGATGGAATCCACTTCGTCCGCATAATGGACGATGAAGGCCTCCTTGGTGACGCACACCACCGGGGATCCTTTGTCCTGATCCCCGTGATGGCTGAGGATGATGTGGAGGAGCCGTTCCCGCCGGTCCGCCGACAGGTCGGGGATCTTCCGGGCAGCCCGGTCCACGGCCATGGCTCCAATGGAAATATGGCCCATGAGCCGGCCTTCGGTGGTATAGGGGAATCCCAGATCCGAAGAGATTTCCCGGATCTTTCCCAGGTCATGGAGCAGGGCCCCGGCAATCACCAGGTCCAGATCCACGTTCCCGATGGCCCCGGCCATGGCCACGGCCAGCCGGGTGACGCACACGGTGTGGTGGAGCAGCCCGCCCACATAGGCATGGTGGAGCCGCATTCCCGCCGGATTCTTCAAGAACTGCCGGAGGGTATTCCCGGAAAACAGGGTTTCCACCAGTTCCCGGAGGCCGTCATCCTGGATCCGGCCCATAAAGGCCTGGAATTCTGTCTTGTATTTTTCCAGATCGATGTGGCCGCTGGGCAGCAGATTGGACAGATCGTCCTCTTCCGTCACCGCCTGGACCTTCTGGACAATCACCTGGTAGGCCATGGTGGTGGAATATTTGTTCACATCCACCTTTCCCCCGATGATATAGGGAGAAGGGGCCTCCATGGTCCGGAGCCGGCCAATGGGACCGGCTTCGAAACAGATAAAGGGAATGCAGCCGCTGTTGTCTTCCAGCAGCCCCTTGGCATAAGGCTTGCCGTTGGAGGAGGTGCCCACCTTCTGGAGGCGGACCAGGCAGGGTTGTTCCATGGCATTCCCCAACTGCAGATCTCGGATCATGACAGCCGCCCCTTACACCGTCTGGAGGATCCGTTCTTCTTCGGCACGGATCACTTCAAAATGACGGCCGGATTCATCCCGCCAGGTGTTGAGCACCTGTTCCAGCTTGTCGATCACCGGGCTCTCGGTAAGCTGATGGGTGCCGTCCACTACATTCAGCCCCAGGTTCAGGGCCTTCTGGGCCACATGGTACTTCAGATCTCCGGTAACCAGGGTATCGGCACCGGCCGCCAGGGCATCCTCCATAAAGTCGGCTCCGCTGCCGCCTACTACGGCCACTTTGTAAACCGGTTCTTCCCCGCCGGCAAAGGTCAGGTGTTCCGCACCCAGGTCATCCCGGACCTTGGCAGCGAAAGCCTTCAGTTCCATCGGTTCGGCCAGCACCCCGATCCGGGCCAGTCCCTGTTCCGGGCAGTCCTTCCGGGGGATTTCCGTTACATCTTCCAGACCCAGCCGGGCGGCCAGTACATCATTAACCCCGCCTTTGGCCGCATCCAGGTTGGTATGGGCCGCATAAAGAGCCACATCGTGTTTGATCAGCTCATAGAGCACTTCCATCTTGGTGTCCGTAACCGCCAGGGTCTTGGGCAGGCTGAAATAATAGGGATGGTGGGTGATGATGATGTCACATTCCTGTTCGATGGCCTGTTCCGCCACTTCCGGGCTCAGGTCCAGGGCCACCAGGATCTTGTGCACATGCTGGGCCAGATGTCCCAGGAGCAGCCCCGGGTTGTCCCAGCTTTCCGCATAAGCTACAGGGGCCAGCTGGTTCATGAACAGACAAATGTCCGTTACGGTGGTTTCCTTACTTCCCATTTCTTCCGTTTCCACAGTCAATTTCCTCCAGTTGTTTCCAAAGGGTCTCATATTCCTTGTACTGGCGGCTGGCCCGGGCCCGCTCACTCCGGTCCATCTGGGTCAGCAGCCGTTGGATCTTCTTTTTCTTTTCCGCCACGAATTCTGCCAGCAGGGGATGATGCCGGCGGACCAGATCATCCCCCACTTCCCGGCAGCTGCCAGGATATTTCCAGCCCGGGGATGGTTCCAGGAGCAGCAGTTCATAAAGCCGCTTTCCCTCCCGGACCAGCTCCTCCCGGACCACCGCCCAGCCATGGTCTTCCGCCCAAAGCCGGAGCCGGCAGGAATCGCTCATGGGCTGGAGCACCAGATGTCGGAAGGCGGGATGCTGCCACACCTCCGGGGCTTCCCCCAGAATCTGCAGCATGGTTTCCGCCCCCATGCCTGCCATGACAGCCGTTTCCACTTCGCCCGGGGCCACCACGGTCAGGCCGCTGCCCTGGCGCACGGTGATCCGTTCTTCCAGATGGAACTGCCGGACCGTGTGCCGGGCCGCCTCACAGGGACCGGGGACCACATCCCCGGCAATGGCCTGCTCAATTTTTCCTTCCTGGAGCAGCAGTACCGGCAGGTAGGCATGGTCCGTGCCCACATCTGCCAGGGTCCGGCAGGGAGGCACCAGGGCCGCCACTGCCTCCAATCGAGGTCCAAAATGCATGGTTTCTCCTTACTCCCGTTCCAGGATGAACTTCCGGGCATCATCCAGGCTGGTCACGTCCCGCCAGCCGAAGCACCGGAGCTTTTCGCACAGAGCAAAAGCCGTTTTGTATCTGCCGATAAGAGCCTTGGCCTGGCGGAGGATTTCCCGTCCCACCGGGCTGTTGCAGTAGCCTTTCATGGCTTCTTCCAACAGGCTCCTGTCTTTCCAACTCTTTTCCCGGAAACAGCTGTGGACGAACAGGAACAGATCCAGCACCCGGGGGTCCGCGTCGATGAACCGCTTTTCATTTTCCCAGTCCAGGAAAGTGATCTTGTCCTGTTCCTTGTCATAGGCAATATCCCGGAGAGCCGGCCGGCCATGGTGGAGCCCCATCTGGTGGAGCTTCGCCAGGGCTTCCCCTGCCTTGTGGTAGGCTTCCAGCCGGCAGTCCTTCCAGGGGGCTTCCTTGGCCACCCCCTGGAGGGTCTTGCCCACCGCTTTCATGACAAAATAGTCATCCTGGAGCAGGACGATTTCCGGTGCCAGGGGAAAATACTGGTTCACCGTCATGATTTTATACACCTCGCACCAGAAGGCCCCTTCCACACTTTGTTTGGCAAAGGCGTTCCGGTGGTTGGACAGTTTCCGTTTGATGAACAGGGCCTGGTCCTGGTACAGGAAAGGCAGGACCCGTTTATCCGGCTGGAGGGCAATGGCTTTGTCCGCCGCCTGTTTCAAATCCAGATCGATCAACGGTCCGCCTCCTTTCTCATTCCGCCCGAAGGGTGCTGATCAGCTTCCGGGCCCCCAGGATCTTCCCGGGGGACATGCTCAGTTCATCCACACCCATGGCCACAAAATAAGGGATCAGTTCCGGGTCTGCTGCGGCTTCTCCGCAGATGCCCACCCAGCAGCCCCCGGCATGGCCGTTCCGGATGGTCAGGTCGATAAGCCGGAGCACCGCCTTGTGGCTGGCCTTCCCCAGTTCTTCCAGGCTGGCGTTCTGCCGGTCCACCGCCAGAGTGTACTGGGTCAGATCGTTGGTGCCGATACTGAAGAAATCCACGTACTGGGCCAGGTCGTCGCTGATGATGGCCGCCGCCGGGGTTTCTATCATGATCCCCACTTCCAGCTTTTCGTCAAAGGGGATTCCTCCTGCCCGGAGGCTGGCTGCCGCCTGTTCCAGAAGGGCCCGGGCCGCCTTCACTTCCTCCACGGATACGATCATGGGGAACATCACTGCCACTTCCCCATAGGCGGAAGCCCGGAGAATGGCCCGGAGCTGGGTCAGGAAAATTTCCGGCCGCTTCAGGCAGATCCGGATGGCTCTGAATCCCAGAGCCGGATTCTCTTCTTCCGGCAGCTGGAAATAGCCCACTTTTTTGTCCGCCCCGATGTCCAGGGTCCGGATGATCAGCTTCCGGCCTTCCAGTTCCTGGGCAGCGGTACAGTAAGCTTCGAACAGTTCGTCTTCCGTAGGATAGTCTTCCCGTCCCAGATAGAGGAATTCACTGCGGAACAGGCCTACCCCTTCCCCGTCGTTCTGGAGCACCAGGTCGATGTCTTCCGGCTGGCCGATGTTCCCGTACAGGGCGATGGTCCGGCCGTCGGCAGTGCAGGTGGGTTTCCCCCGGAACTGTTCCAGGGCATCTTCCGCCGCCCGGTGCTGCTGCTGTTTTTCCTTCAGGGCTTCCAGCACCTGAGGTTCCGGATCCAGCCAGAAATTCCCGGTGCCCCCGTCCAGGGCTCCCAGGGTACCGTTCCAGTCTTCATCCAGGGTGATTCCTGTATGGACGATGGCAGGGATCTTCATGGTCCGGGCCAGGATGGCGGTGTGGGAGTTGGCGCTGCCTCCGCTGGTCACAAAGCCCAGGATCAGGGATTTGTCCAGCTGGAGGGTTTCACTGGGAGTCAGGTCGTCGGCGCAGATAATGGAAGGCTGGGTGAGAAGTTCCGTCCAGCTCCGGCCTCCCTGGGCCAGGGCATCTTCCAGCTGGCCGCACACCGCCCGCACATCGGCCCCCCGGGCCTGCATGTATTCATCGTCCATGGCTTCCAGCATGGCGGCGAACTGGCTGCCCGCTTCCCGGACCGCCCCTTCCGCCGTCATGTGGTTTTCCTGGATCAGACCTGTAATGGTGTCACACAGATCCGGATCCTGGACCATCATCTGATGGACTTCAAAAATGCCGGCTTCTTCTTCCCCCACCTGCTGCCGGGCTTTTTCCTTCAGCCCTTCCAGGATTTCGATGACCTGCTGCTGGGCAGCCTGGAGCCGTTTCAGTTCCTGCTGGGGATCCAGACAGGTGTCCAGCCGGATCTCCGGCTGACGGCCTGCCGGCTTTACCAGGATGGGCCCTGCCGCAACCCCGGCTGAGGCTCCCTTCCCTTGTACAAGCTTCATGGACTGTCCTCCTTACAGATTGGCTTTCAGGAATGCTTCCAGAGCGGCTGCCGCTTCTTTTTCATCCGGTCCTTCCACGGAAACCGTCAGTTCCATGCCGGCTTTGATTCCCATGCCCATCAGGGAGAAGATCCGTTTCAGGTCCCCGGTCTTGCCGTTGCCGGCCACGCTGCATTTGGACTGGAATTTGGCCGCTTCCTTTACCAGCATGCCGGCGGGACGGGCATGGATACCCTGAGGATCCTGGATGGTATACGTAAATTGAATCATGAGAATGACCTCCTTGAAATTGAAAAAAATGGATACTTATATTTTATTATATCATAAAAAGGCGCCCCTGTCCCAGAGGGACGGGGGCAGGGGATTATGCGGTCAGGGGGGCAGGCCCGGCTCTTCACTCTTTACTCTTCACTCTGTACTGTCTGCTTCTCCCTCCTGCTCCGGGCAGGTGATGTCGATGAGGAGTTCGATCATGTGGTGGAGGAGCCGGACTTCCTCGGTGTTGGCGGCTTTGTAGTACATTTCTTTGCCGGCCCGGCGGCTGATGATCAGGCCGTTTTCCCGGAGGATCTTCAGATGATGGGACAGAGCCGGGCTGCTCATGTGCATCAGGGCCGACAGGTTGATGACACATTCTTCCATGTGGCACAGGAACCAGAACAGTTTGATCCGGTTGGCGTCCGCCAGGCTGCTGAACAGCCCGGACACCGCAGAAAAATTGGCATTTTCCGGCAGATCTTTCAGGATGTAGTTGATATTTTCTCCATGATTGTGGGGCAGTTGGTCCGCTGACATAACGATCCCTCCAATAGTCTTGTTGGGATTATTATAACATAAAAAAGGGGGTGAAAGAATTCACCCCCCCGGTCGCAGGCCGGGGCTCACGCATCCGACCGGGCAAATCCGTTCTTCATTCCGTTGCTGGCGGCGTAAAGGACCTGGCCCAGGACTTTCTGGGTCTCTTCTCTGGCCATGGCGGCCATGGTTTCGTTCCGGGCTTCCAGATACCGGCTTACATT
>NZ_VULN01000015.1 GCF_009696675.1 Acidaminococcus fermentans
TGAATATATTATTGATTACAATGCTAATCGTATTCATTCGGGTATCGATTATGTAACCCCGAATGAAAAATACAAACAATTAGCAGGGTAGAAAAATGTCACGGTTCTATGTGTCTAAATACCTTGACACTTTTCGTGAAGAGTGAAGAAAGGAGGCCGTGATGGCGGACCGGTTTATGAAAGGGACCCTGATCCTGACGGCGGCAGGGCTTATGGTGAAAATCCTGGGTTCGGTGAACCGGATCCTGCTGTCCCGGCTGCTGGGAGGTGAAGGCATCGGCCTGTACCAGATCGCCTATCCCCTGTATCTGCTGCTGGTGGCCCTGTCTTCTGCAGGGATCCCTGCAGCCATGTCCATCCTGATTTCCCGCCGGGCAGCCGCCGGAGACCGGCAGGGGGCCCGGCGGATCCTGGGGATTTCCGCCGGGCTCATGGCCCTGGCCGGAGTGTTTTTTGCCGCTCTGGCCTGGGCCCTGATCCCCTGGCTCATGGACGGGGGCATCGTCAAGGACGGACGGGCCCGGTACGCCATGCTGGCACTGGTGCCCGCCATCGGCATGTCCATTCCTGTGGCCTGCTTCCGGGGCTACTTCCAGGGGTTCCAGGAAATGACTCCTACTGCGGTGTCCCAGATCCTGGAACAGTTCACCCGGGTGGTGACCATGGTGCTCCTGGCCTGGGCCCTGCTTCCCTGGGGTCTTCCCTGGGGAGCTGCCGGAGCGGCTTTTGGGGCCGTGCCGGGAGCGGTGGTGAGCCTGGGGGCTCTGTTGTACTTCGTCCACCGGCAGCAGAAACGGTGGCAGCAGGAACCGGTGACGGCCCTGTCAGAAGAAAGACCCTCCCTGACCCGGACCGCCTGGCAGCTGGTGTCCCTGGCCCTGCCGGTGACCTGTGCCAATCTGATGGTGCCGGTGGTCAGCGGCATCGAAATGATCCTGGTGCCGGACCGGCTGCTGGCGGCGGGCTTTACGGTGGCGGATTCCACCCGGGCCCTGGGCTATCTGTCCGGCATGGCCATGCCCCTGGTAAACATGGGCACCATTCCCACCAACTCCCTGGCGGCTTCGGTGGTGCCTGCGGTGGCGGAAGCCAAGGCACTGGGGGACCGGCCCCTGATGGTGAGCAAGACCCGCCGGGCCTTCCGGTTCTTCCTGCTGCTGAATGTGCCGGCGGCGGTAGGGGTGTACCTGTTGGGGAACCCCATTTCCCAGGTGCTCTACGGCACTATCCATGCCGGGCGGGTCATTACGGCCCTGGCCCCGGCCATCCTGTTCCTGGGGCTCCACCAGGTGTCCACTGCCATCCTCCAGGGCCTGGGCCACACCCGGGTTCCCATGGTGAACATGTTCCTGAGTCTTTTTGTAAAAGTGGGGCTCCTGTGGACCCTCACCGCCAATCCGGTGTGGAACATCCAGGGGGCCGCCTGGGCCACCGATGCCAACCTGGCTGTGGCCGGTCTGGGGAACCTGCTGTGGATGCACCACAGTGACGGGCTCACCCTGCCCGGAAAGAACTGCCTCCGGATCGGCGTTTCCGCCGCCCTGATGGGAGCCGCCCTGTGGGTCATGGGGCCCGTCCTGGCCCGGCTTCCCCTGGGAAATGTGGTCCGGCTGGCCCTGGAGATCCTTGCGGGGGCACTGGTCTATGGCCTGTGCCTTTTGGCCACAGGAGAACTGAAACTCCGGGAACTGAAAAGAAAGAAAGAGGAAAAACGATGAAAACACTCCACGAAAAAGGGATCCACCAGCCGGGGGTCCTGGATCTGCGGCCTCTCATGGAACTGGTCCGGGTACTCCGGGAGCCGGGAGGCTGTCCCTGGGACCGGGTCCAGACCCATACTTCCATGCGCCGGGAACTGGTGGAAGAAGTCTATGAGATGCTGGAAGCCATCGACGACGGCAATGTAGCCGGCATGCGGGAAGAAATGGGGGATGTGCTCCTCCAGGTGGTGTTCCACGCCCGGCTGGCGGAAGAAGAGGGGCTCTTTGCCATGCAGGATGTAATCGATGATGTGGTGAAGAAGCTGGTCCACCGGCATCCCCATGTTTTCGGCGATACCAAGGTCACAGGGGCCGGGGAAGTGATGGCCAACTGGGAGACCCTGAAGGCTCAGGAAAAGACTGAACGGACCCATGCCCTGGATGGCATCGCCAAGGGGCTGCCAGCCCTGATGCGGGCCTACAAACTCAGCGCCAAAGCCGCCAAAACCGGGTTTGACTGGCCCGATGCCCCGGCTGCATGGCAGAAGGTGGAAGAAGAGAAAGACGAGCTCCAGGAGGCTGCAGCGAGCCGGGACAGGGACCGGACGGAAGAGGAACTGGGGGACCTGCTCTTTGCCCTGGCCGTCTATGCCCGGAAACTGGACCTGGAACCGGAAACCACTTTGAACCGGGCCAACAACAAATTCCAGCGCCGTTTTGAGCAGCTGGAAGCCCAGGTGAAGCAGGAAGGAAAAGAATGGAAAGACCTGACTCTGGAAGAACTGGAACACCGGTGGCAGGAGGCAAAGAGAGCAGTAGGGGACGGTCAGCGGTCAGCTGACCAACATGGGGGCACAGGTCGCGAGTCGTGACCCGCGACCGGGGCTGCGGCCCCTGCTCTGGCCCCTTGTTTTCAAGATTTTCCCAAAAAACACGTGCATTTTTCCTATGATTGTGCTAATATGACCATAGTCAGGCGCCAGCCATGCAGGCGCAATACCTATTTAGGAGGATTTATCTCATGAACAAAAGTGAATTGATTGCTGAAGTTGCGTCCAAAACCGCACTGCCCAAAAAAGATGCTGAAAAGGCTGTGAACGCTTTCATCGATACTGTTAAAGAAGCTGTTGCCAACAAAGATAAAGTACAGCTGATCGGCTTTGGTACTTTTGAAGCTCGCGTTCGGAATGCCCGCAGCGGCAAGAATCCTCGCACTGGCGAAACCATTGAAATTGCAGAAGCCAACGTTCCTGCTTTCAAAGCCGGGAAGGCTTTTAAGGATGCCGTAAACAAATAATTGGCAGATCCAGCAACCTGATGCTCCCGGTGTCAGGTTGCTTTTTTTATCCTCTGCAGGAGAGAATTTCCTTCCAGAGGTGGAAAGGCAAGAAAATGGGCCTTAAAAAGAAAAAGCGTTTGGACTGGGCGGTTATCGGACGTACCCTGCTTATCCTGCTGGTCGTCCTGCCTCCGGTGGCGCTGCTGGGTACAGCTCTCCAGCGGGGATACTGGATCTACCAGCTCCGTCAGGAAAGGATACGGACAGAAAACAAAGTCCAGCAGCTGAAAGCGGAAAACGACGCCCTGGCACAGGAAAAAGAGAACCTGGGCGATATCAAATACATAGAAAAAGTGGCGCGGGACGAGCATAATATGGTAGGGAAGAATGAGATCCCGCTGTTTATGGTGAAGAAGTGAAAAAAGGGAGCTGTTGCACATGCAACAGCTCCCTTTTTCTTACTTATCCTGTTCCACCACTTTATCCACAATGGCATCCAGCGCCTTTCGGCTGGCTTCACTGATGTTTTCCAGGGGATTGCCTTCGTCTTCGGCGGCCACCACCTGGGGATCGATGGGGATCCGGCCCAGGAAGGGCAGGCCTTTTTCTTCCGCCAGGGCCTTGCCGCCGCCAGCTTTGAAAATGTCCACTTCCTGTCCGCAGTGGGGACAGACGAATCCGCTCATGTTTTCGATGATGCCCCGGACAGGGATATGGCCCAGCTGGCAGAAGCTGAGGGATTTCCGCACATCGGCCAGGGCCACTTTCTGGGGGGTGGTGACGATGATGGCTTCCGCATCCTTGATGGTCTGGACCACGGTCAGGGGTTCATCCCCGGTGCCCGGAGGGCAGTCGATGATCAGGTAGTCCAAAGGATCCCATTTGGTGTCGCTCATGAACTGCCGGATGGCCCCCACCTTCAGGGGACCCCGCCAGATCAGGGCATCGTCCTGCTGGGCCAGGAAGCCCTGGGCGGACAAAAATTCCAGATGGTCGCTGTACCGGAAGGGAATCAGCTTTTCTCCTTCCACCTGGACGTGCTTGTCCATGAAGCCCAGCATGCCGGCCACGCTGGGGCCGTGGAGATCCACGTCCATCAGGCCCACATGGTAGCCCCGCTGGCTGAGAATCAGGGCCAAATCTACGGAAACCGTGCTTTTGCCCACGCCGCCTTTGCCGCTCATGACGACGATTTTATGTTTTACATGGGCCAGGAAATCGGCAATGGCCGCATCCTGGGGATTCTGCTTCGGATTGGATTCGCAGCCGGAGCAGTGGGAATGATCGCAGTGATCACATTCGCTCATTGAAAAAACCTCCCTCATAATCGATTGTCAACCTGTCCCTATTATAGATAAAAATCCAACTGAATGCAATCGGGTTACATTAGAATCAGTGAAGAGGGAAGAGGGAAGGACCTGGCGGGCCGCCGGTTGTGCGGCCCCTACGGATTTCCCCACCTGCTCCCTGAATTCCCCCTGACTCTTCGGTCAAAAACAGTGTATAATAGGGAAGAGAAAAATCCGGGTGCCTGGCACCCATAAGGAGTGAAAACCTATGATGTGGAAAAAAACCATGGCGGTGGCCCTTTTGGCAGCCCTTTGTGCGGCTCCGGCTTATGCTGCGGAACGGCCCAAACTGGCGGATGGAGAACTTTTTGTATCGGAACGGGTGGTGAAGGACGGCCGGGTGCTGTTCCAGGCGGCGGATGCCCACACGGACTGGGAACATGACAGTGAAAAGACCGTACCGGGCCTGGTGTGCACCGCCTTCATCCCTCCCAAGGGGGGAGCGGACGCTCCGGAACTGGCCAGCGTGAAAAAGCTGACCACCCAGCAGGAAAAGGTCCTCCAGGCCCGGCGCCGGTATTCCGGCCCCTCCTATGCCAACCAGCTGGTGCTCTATGCGGCTATGAACACCAACGGCCAGAACGGGAAGCTGGCCATTACCAAGGCGGAACTGTTCGGCCGGCTGCTGAATGTGACTGTGGCCATCCAGGATCCCACCGGTACCCAGGATGACGGCAGTGAAGCCCTGGCGGAAGAACATGTGGTGACCATCCCGGAAAAGAACCTGCCCCGGTTCGGCAATCTCCGGGTCCGTTTCTCCGACGCCACCGGCCATGCCCTGGAAGATCTGGATGTGGCGTTGGAGAGGTAACAGCTCTTGTAACACCCATTACACATTCCCGTTTCAATCTGGCTCCAATTAATTCTCTATTGACGGATTTTGTAAACGGGAGTATTATAGATTCATTCCAATGGTTAAAGGCGGGTTGACAGATGACTCTTTCTTCTCTGAAATGGGAAACTGCATATGGCTTTACCTTTACCCAGAGCTATTATTTTGGCTTTGGTTATTTTGGCTGCCATGAACTGAACAGTTTGCCCATCGTGAAGAGAGACTGAGGCTCCGGCCTTCCGGCGGTTTCCGTGAAGTGAAACCCTGAAGCAGACTCCTTGCGAGTCTGCTTTTTTTGTGGAGAGGCCCCCGTCAGAAAAAAAGTAGGATAGTAGGAAAGCAGGACAGGAGGAAAACAACATGATTATTGTAATGAAGAAGGGTGCACCCAAAGAAGCGTCTGAAAAACTGAAAAAGAGCCTGGAACAAAGAGGCTTCACCATCCATGACAGCATCGGGGAAAACCAGGAAGTCCTGGGGATCGTAGGGGATACCAGTATCCTGGATCCGGAAGATTTCATGGTGAATCCCTGGGTGGATAAGGCCATGCGGGTACAGGAACCTTTCAAACGGGCCAACCGGATGTTCCACCCGGATGATTCCATCATCGATGTAAGCGGCGTGAAAGTGGGGGGCAAAAAGCTGGCGGTGATCGCCGGTCCCTGCTCTGTGGAAGGCCAGGAACAGATGGATACCATTGCCGCCGCCGTGAAAAAGAGCGGGGCGGCCATGCTCCGGGGCGGGGCCTTCAAACCCCGTACATCTCCCTACTCCTTCCAGGGGCTGGGGGACAAGGGCCTGGATATGATCCGTCAAGCCGGCACCGCCAACCATCTGCCCATTGTAACGGAAATCATGTCCGCGGACAAAATCGATGAATTTGTGGAAAAAGTGGATCTGATCCAGGTAGGGGCCCGGAACATGCAGAACTTCACCCTGCTGAAGGAACTGGGGAAAATCAATAAGCCCATTCTGCTGAAGCGGGGTCTGTCCGCCACCATCGAGGAATGGCTCATGAGTGCAGAATACATTATGTCCGAAGGGAACGAAAATGTGATCCTCTGCGAACGGGGGATCCGGACCTTTGAAACCTATACCCGGAATACCCTGGACCTGTCCGCCGTCCAGGCGGTGAAGCGGCTGAGCCATCTGCCGGTGATCGTGGACCCCAGCCATGCCACCGGGAAGGCCTGGATGGTGCCCACCATGAGCAAGGCTGCCATTGCCGCCGGGGCTGACGGGCTGATCATCGAGACCCACAACGATCCCCAGCACGCCTGGTGTGACGGGGCCCAGAGCCTGTCCCTGCCGGAATTCGACCAGCTGATGAAGGACCTGAAGGTACTGGCTCCTGCGGTGGGCCGGGATCTGTAAGACGGAAGCGGGAAAGACATCATGAAGAAACTGCAGGATACTGTTGTTGCCATTGTAGGGCTGGGGCTCATCGGAGGCTCCTACGCCAAGGCCCTGAAAAGCCAGAAGGTGAAGCGGATCATCGGCATGGACCGGAACCACATCGTTTCTCTGATGGCCCTGGACGAAGGGTATGTAACGGAACTGGCCGATGAGGATCCGGAGCTCCTCCGGGAGGCGGATGTGATCATCTGCTGCATGTACCCCGGCGCCTTTGTACCCTTTGTGAAGGACCATGTCCGGTATTTCAAAAAAAATGTACTCCTGACCGATGTGATGGGGATCAAAGGCAGTATCCCGGACCAGGTGGATGCTCTTTTGGGACCGGAGATGGATTTCGTCCCCACCCATCCCATGGCAGGCCGGGAAGGCAAGGGATACAGCCAAAGCACCTCCCAGATCTTCCAGGGAGCCAATTTCATCCTGATCCACCGGGACAACAACCGGCCGGAACACCGGGAATGGCTCCGGAACATGGCCTATGAACTGGGCTGTGCCCGGGTGGTGGAACTGTCGGTGGAGGAACATGACAGCATCATCGCCTACACCAGCGATCTGCCCCATGTGATGGCGGTTTCCCTGATCAACAGCGATTCCATGCAGGAAAACACCAAGTACTTTGTGGCCGGGTCTTTCCGGGATGCCACCCGGGTGGCGGATATCAACGCCAAGCTGTGGAGCGACCTGTTCCTGTTGAACAAGGAACCGGTGCTCCGGGAGATCAACAAGCTGGAAATGCAGCTGGAACACTGGAAAAGCGCCCTCCAGCAGGATGACCGGGAAGAACTGGAGCAGATGATGGATCAGGCCAAAAAGAAAAGAAGGGACATGTTTTATGGAAAAAATCTTCGTTGATTTGGGGAAAGACTCCTATACCATCGAAATCGCACCTCATTCCTGGACCGGATTCGGGAAAAAGATCCGGGAACTGGCCCGGGGAAACAAGGCGGCGGTGATCACGGACCGGACGGTGGACAGCCTGTATGGAGCGGACCTGGAGCAGCAGCTCCTGGCCCAGGGGTTCCAGGTGCGCCGGGTGGTGATGGAACCGGGAGAAGACCACAAGAACCTGGACACCTACGGGAACATGGTCCGGGCCTGTGCGGATTTCGGTATGACCCGCAGCGATTTGGTAATCACTCTGGGGGGCGGCGTGCCGGGAGACCTGGGGGGCTTTGCCGCCGCCAGCTTCCTCCGGGGGGTGGACTTCATCCAGGTGCCCACCACCCTTCTGGCCCAGATCGACAGCAGCGTGGGAGGCAAGGTGGCGGTGGACCTGCCGGAAGGAAAGAACCTGGTAGGGGCCTTTTACCAGCCCAAAGGGGTGCTGATGGATCCGGAACTGCTCCGGAGCCTGGACCGGCGGTATCTCCACGATGGCCTGGCAGAAGTAATCAAATGTGCCGCCTTCGGGGATCCGGAGCTGTTTGCGGCCCTGGAAAATTTCTCCGGGGATGAGGACATCCTGGCCCATGCGGAAGAAATCAGCGCCGCCTGCTGCCGGATCAAGGTGAAGGTGGTGGAAGAGGACGTGCGGGACGTGGGCGCCCGGATGGTGTTGAACTTCGGCCATACCATCGGCCATGCGGTGGAGCGGTATTATCATTATGAAAAATACACCCATGGGGAAGGGGTGGCCATCGGCATGGTCCGGCTCACCCGGAACACGGAAAAAATGGGGATCACCCAGCCCGGTACCGCAGACCGGATCCGTCATCTCCTGGAAAAATACAACATTCCCACGGAAGATCCCATCAGCGATCAGCATATCCTGGAAGGGATCACCATGGACAAGAAAAAACGGGGGAACCAGATGACTCTGGTGATCGTTCCGGAAATCGGAAAGAGCCTGCTGAAAAAGGTGGACTTTGCCGATCTGAGACCCTATGTGAAAGGATGAGACCATGACCACACTGCGTATCGAACCTGGTTCTCTTTCAGGGACGCTCCGGGTGCCTTCTTCCAAAAGCATGGGGCACCGGGCCCTGATCTGTGCGGCCCTGGCAGGAGGCACCAGCCAGGTGGAAGGGGTCAGCCTCAGCCAGGATATCCTGGCCACCTGTGCCTGTCTCCGGCAGCTGGGGGCAAAAATCACTTCCCAGGAAGAAACAGGAGGACGGGCCCACTTTACCGTGGAAGGCTGCCGGCCCCATCAGACAGGGACGGTGCTGGACTGCGGGGAATCCGGGTCTACCCTCCGGTTCCTGATCCCGCTGGCTGCCCTGTGCCAGGAACCTTTTACCTTTGTGGGGGCCGGGAAGCTGGGCAGCCGTCCCCTGGAACCCTACGAAGCCATTTTCCGCCAGCAGGGGCTGGTGTTCCAAAAGGGAAGCGCTGAGGACAATTTTCCTCTGACGGTCCAGGGGCCGCTCCGTCCCGGCCCTTTTTCCCTGCCCGGAGATGTGAGCAGCCAGTTCATCAGCGGCCTGCTTTTTGCTCTGCCGCTCCTGCCGGGGGATTCCACCCTGGAAATCACCGGGAAGCTGGAAAGCCAGAGCTACATTGCCCTGACCCTTTCCGCCCTGAAGCAGTACGGCATCAGCATTGAACACCAGGACTACCGGCAGTACCGGATCCCCGGGAACCAGCAGTACCGGCCCCGGGAAGGGGCAGTGGAAGGGGATTATTCCCAGGCCGCCTTCTGGCTTACGGCCGGGATGCTGGGCCGGACCATGACCCTATTGGGGATGGATCCGGAGTCTCTCCAGGGAGACAAGGCCATCATCCCCATTCTCCAGAAAATGGGCGGCCAGGTGGTCTTTGAAGGAGACAAACTGATCAGCCGGCCGGCGGACCCGGTGGGGACCACCATCGATGCCGCCGACTGCCCGGACATCATCCCGGTGCTGACCGTGGCCGCCGCTCTCAGCGAAGGCCATACGGAGATCATCCATGCGGAACGGCTGCGGCTGAAGGAATGTGACCGGCTGAAGGCAATGGCCACGGAACTGAACAAACTGGGCGCAAAAATTACGGAACGGCCGGACGGCCTTTCCATCGACGGGGTGGTGGAACTTACGGGAGGCACCGTGGACTGCTGGAACGACCACCGGATCGCCATGAGCCTGGCGGTGGCCAGCATCCTGTGCCGGGAACCTCTCACTCTGGTGGGGACGGAATGTGTGGCCAAATCCTATCCGGAATTCTGGCAGGACTTTGCAGCAGCAGGAGGACAGTATGAGCAGTGTAATGGGTGAACAGATCCGGCTGACCATTTTCGGGGAATCCCACGGACCCTCCATCGGCGTGGTGATGGACGGGCTGCCGGCCGGGATCGAACTGGATCTGGAAGCCATTGAAAAGGAAATGAAACGCCGGGCACCGGGAACCAGCAAACTGGCCACCCCCCGGAAGGAAAGTGACAGCTTTATCATTGAAAGCGGGTTCTTCAACGGGAAGACCACCGGCATGGCCCTGTGCGCCCGGATTCCCAACAGCAACGCCCATTCCAAAGATTACAGCAAAATGAAGGAAATCATGCGGCCGGGCCATGGGGATTATGCAGGATATGTGAAATTTCACGGTTGCAACGACTACCGGGGCGGGGGCAGCTTTTCCGGACGGCTGACGGCGCCTCTGGTGTTTGCCGGGGCAGTGGCCAAGCAGCTGCTGGCCAAAGAGGGCATGTTTATCGGGGCCCATGTGGCGTCTCTGGCCGGGATCCGGGACAGAAGGTTCAATCCTCTGGGAGAAGATCCGGAAACCTTCCGGGCCCTTTCCGGAGAGATCCTGCCGGTGCTGGATCCGGCGGTACGGGAGCCCATGGCCGCCCAGGTCACTGCTGCCCAGAAGGACAGGGATTCCGTAGGGGGCACCATTGAATGCATGGCAGTGGGCCTGCCTGTCGGCCTGGGAGAACCCTATTTCGATTCCGTGGAAAGCCGGCTGAGCCATGCCCTCTTTTCCGTACCGGCGGTGAAGGGCATTGCCTTTGGGGATGGATTCGCCCTGGGGACCATGCGGGGCAGTGAGGCCAATGATCCCATGGCATACCGGGACGGGAAAGTGGTGTGCACCACCAACCACAACGGGGGAGTCACCGGAGGCATCACCAACGGCATGCCCCTTTTGTTTACGGTGGTGATCAAACCCACCCCTTCCATCGGAAAGACCCAGCATACGGTGAATGTGGTTACCGGGGAAGACACCACCCTGGAAGTTACCGGGCGCCACGATCCCTGCATCCTGCCCCGGGCGGTGCCGGTGATCGAGGCGGTGACCGCCTGGACCCTGCTGGATCTGCAGCTTGTGGCACAGCGGAGGTAGAGCATGGGAGAACAAACCATTCCTGTGGGCTATCAGGGCGTCCCTGGGGCCTACAGCCACCTGGCCCTCCGGCAGTATTTCGCCGGACGGCCGGTGGAAGCACGGAACTATATGCTGTTTGAAGATGTAATCAACGCCGTGATGAAGGGGGAGATCCGCTATGGGGTCCTGCCCATTGAAAATTCTTCCACCGGAGGGATCACCGAGGTGTACGACCTGGTCCGCCGGTACGGCGCCTTTATTGTAGGGGAAAAGATCGTGAAGGTGGAGCACTGCCTTCTGGCCTGGCCGGGAGCGAAACTGGAAGACATCCGGGAAGTGTATTCCCATCCCCAGGGATTTTCCCAGTGCCGGACCTTTTTCAAGGAGCATCCGGCCATGCGCCAGTTCAACTATTTCAACACCGCCAAGGCGGCGGAACTGGTGGCAGAAAAAAAGACCGGGTACATGGCGGCGGTGGCCGGGGCCCAGGCGGCGGAACAGTACGGCCTTGCCATCCTGGCCCGGGGCATCAACACCAACCAGAGCAACTACACCCGGTTCATTGTGATCAGCCGGGAGCGGGAGCTGGTGCCGGAAGCGGACAAGATCACCCTGATCGTGAGCCTGAAGCATCAGCCCGGGTCGTTGTACCGGGTGCTCTCCCATTTTGCCCGGTACCAGATCAACATGACCAACATCGAATCCCGGCCTATACCGGGAAGGCCCTGGGAATATTATTTCCATATGGACATTACCGGTCACCTGACGGACCCGGCGGTCCGTCAGGCCCTGGCTGATCTGCCGGAAGACACCACGGAATGCAAGATTTTGGGGAACTATCCTGCAGACCACGGAAAGGAGCAGTAAAAGGATGAAATTCGGACTTTTGGGACGGGTGCTGGGGCACAGTCTGTCTCCCCAGATCCATCAGGCTATTTTCCGGGCCCTGGGGACCGGGGATACCTATGGGCTGCTGGAACAGGAACCGGAAGAAGTCCCCTGCTTTGTCCGGGAGAACCCGGAGGGGCTCCGGGGCAGCAATGTGACTATTCCCTACAAAGAAACGGTAATCCCTTATCTGACCGCCATTGCCCCGGAAGCGGAAAAAATCGGGGCGGTGAACACCCTGTCCTTTACTCCGGACGGGGTGAAAGGGTACAATACCGATTACCTGGGCTTTGACCGGATGTTACAGGCCGCCGGCATCGGGCTGGAAGGCCGGGATGTGACGGTGCTGGGGAACGGAGGGGCCGCCAAGGCGGTCCTCCAGGTACTGGCGGACCGGAAAGCGGCCTCCATCCGGATCCTGGTCCGGGACAGGGAGAAAGCTGGTCAGGCCCTGGCTCATTTCCTGGCCCAGCGGCCGGACACCCGGTTGGAGACCTATGAGGAAGCCCTGGAGGGCAGTGAGGGAGGCCAGGTGATCATCAATACCACCCCGGTGGGCATGTATCCCAAGGTGGAGGCCAGTCCGGTACCGGCGGAATTCACCGGCCGGTTCGCCGCTGCCGTGGACATTATCTACAACCCGAAAGAAACCTGGTTCCTGGCCGATGGCCGGAAGGCGGGAGCCAAAACCTGCAACGGCCTGTACATGCTGGTGGCCCAGGCGGTGGCTTCGGAAGAAATCTGGCAGGGAAAGACCCTGGATCCGGCCCTGATCCCTGCCATCATGAAACAACTGGAGGCAACTTTTCATGGCTAATATTGTACTCATCGGCATGCCCGGCGCCGGCAAGACCACCATCGGCCGGAAACTCAGCAAGGCCCTGGGACGGCCGGTGCTGGATGCGGACGACAAGGTGGTGGAACAGACCGGACGCACCATCAAGGACCTGTTCCAGGAAGGGGAGGACGTGTTCCGCCAAGCGGAAACAGAGGCGGTGAAGACCCTGGCCGCTCTGGACGGGATTATCATTTCCTGCGGGGGAGGGGTGGTGAAGCGGCCGGAGAACATCGCTTACCTCCAGCAGAACGGGAAGATCTTCTTTTTGAACCGGGACCTGGCGGCCATTGCCGGCAGCGTGGACAAAGTGACCCGTCCTCTGCTGAATTCCGCCGAAGACCGGCTCACCCAGCTGTACAAAGAACGGCTGCCCCTCTACCTGAAATACGCCGACTACACCATCCCCGTAGACGAAGACTTCGACAAGACAACGAAGTACATCATCGAACTGGTGAGGAAGGCAGGGCTGTAAGACCGACCAAAAAGGACCAGCCGCTCAGGCGGCCGGTCCTTTTTCAATATACACGCTTGTACTGGGAAACGCGGCGCTGGTGCCGGTTTCTTCCAGGAGCTTCATCAGTTCCAGGTTGATCCGTTCTTTGCTCTTCATGAATTTATCGTAGCTGGTGTGCCGGCAGTAGCAGACGATGCTGATGTCCAGGCTGCTGGCTCCCATTTCCGAAAAGGCCACGGTAATCCCTTCGTCCACAATGTCCGGGTCTTCCTGGAGAAATTCCCTGATTTTCCGGACCAGTTCCTCCATCTGCTCCCGGGTGCTGTCATAGGTGACCCCCAGGGTCATTTCCAGCCGGCGCATGTGCCGGTTGGTGAAATTCTGGATGGGGGTGCTGATAATGAGAGAATTGGGGATGTACACCAGAGCCTGGGTAAAGGTCCGCACATTGGTGCTCCGGAAGGAAATGGATTCCACGATGCCTTCCACATTGTTGCAGATGATCCAGTCTCCCACGTGGAAGGGCTGATCCATGAGGATCACCAGACAGGCGAAAATGTTGGCCAGGGAGTCCTTGGCCGCCAGGGATACTGCCAGGCCGCCGATGGACAGCCCGGCAATGAATCCGCTGATGTTGACCCCCCAGGTGCTCAGCACGGTGGCCAGAGCAAAAAACAGGATCAGGGCATGGAAGAAGGACGAAAACAGTCCGCTGATGGCCGGATCCAGCTTTTTGCCGGATTTGCTGAAAAAGTGGTCGAACAGGACGCTGGTGGTGGAACTGAAATTGTACAGGATCCAGTAAAAGGCAATCACCAGCAGGGAAGAAACCGTATTGGATACAAGGGCCGTCTGGGCCAGTCTCTCCCAGGGAGAATTGGCAAGGGCCGTATAGCCCCCGAAGACGGCAATGGCCATGCGCCCGGGCCGGTACACCGCGGCAGAAATGTTTTCATCTGCCGCAAAGGGCAGTTTGTCCAGGATGAACCGGATCACCCGGATGCTGACGATCCGGAAGCCGATGTAAAACAGGATGGTAACGGCCAGGATCACCAGGGCCGGTACCCAGGCCATGAAATCATTGTACAGGGTCATGAAAAAGCTCCTTTTGCAGCTGTTTTGTCCTCATTGTACCATTGGGCCGGCGGCCGGTGCAAGAATATGCTATAATGAAACCAGTTCGCAATATTTTGAGGGGGAAAACACCATGACATTACGTACAGATGCAGAGACCATAATGGAGGAGGCCATTAGGGCTTCGCTTCCTGATGCGGCGGTAGCAAAAGCTTTGGAACATAAGGAGTTCGGCAGGGGGAAAATCGTGGTGGTGGCCATTGGGAAGGCCGCCTGGCAGATGGCCAAAACGGCGGTGGGGATCCTGGACGAACGGATCTCCAGCGGGATCGTGATCACCAAATACGGCCACAGCAAGGGGGAACTGGCCCCTCTGGAAATCTGGGAAGCCGGCCATCCGGTGCCGGATGAGAACTCCCTGAAGGCTACCCAGCGGGCCATCGACCTGGTCAAGGATCTGACGGCGGAAGACACGGTGCTGTTTTTGATCAGCGGCGGGGGCTCGGCTCTTTTCGAAAAGCCTCTGATTTCCCTGAAGGAACTCCAGGACATTACCTCGGACCTGTTGGCCAGCGGGGCGGATATCGTATCCATGAACACGGTGCGGAAACGGCTGAGCTCTGTAAAGGGCGGGAAATTCGCCCGGCTCTGCGCTCCGGCCCAGGTGTATGCCATTGTGCTCAGCGACATCATCGGGGATCCCCTGGACATGATCGCCTCCGGGCCGGCCTATCCGGATTCCTCCACCTGTGAGGAAGCCCTGGAGGTGATCCGGAAGTTCAAAATCATGCTGCCGGCAGATGCGGAAAAGGCCCTGGGGGAAGAGACCCCCAAGACCCTGGACAATGTGGAAACGGTGATTACCGGCAGTGTGACGGAACTGGCGGCGGCAGGCCAGAAGGCGGCGGAAAAGCTGGGGTATGAGACCTGGCTTTTGACCACCAGCCTGAACTGCCAGGCCAAGGAGGCAGGCAGCTTCCTGGCGGCTATCGGACGGCAGTACGCAGCCAGCGGAAAGAAGCTGGCGGTGCTGGCCGGGGGAGAAACGGTGGTCCATCTCCACGGCCGGGGCAAGGGAGGACGGAACCAGGAAATCGCTCTTGCCGCCGCTGACGGCATTGCCGGCCTGGACAATGTGGCGGTGTTCTCCTTTGGCAGCGACGGCACCGACGGCCCCACCGACGCCGCCGGAGGCTACGGAGACGGAACCACCAAAGCCCGGCTGGCGGAAGAAGGCATTGCCATTTCCGATGTACTGGACAAAAACGACGCCTACCATGCCCTGGAAAAAACCAAGGGTCTCCTGATCACCGGAGCCACCGGGACCAATGTAAATGATCTGAGTGTGCTGTTGATCGGGTAAAGCTGTCAAAGGCATCTTTCGCCTTCAAAAAAATTTGCCTGCAAATTTTATCATTCGGCCATTGACGATTGACAATTGACCATTGACAAAAAAAGAGGGTGCTGCTCTGCAGCACCCTCTCTTTTACACCTAAAACGTAACAAAAACGGTTACTTATGTAAAATAAAACAAAAATGTTGATAAAATAACAAAACAAGAGTATGATAAGTGCGTACAATAATTTTTCGTTAGGGGAGTGGAGATTACGGATAAGGAAGTACTGAAACAAAAAGTGTTCAAGATGATTGATGATTCTGCTCAGGAGCTGCAGGCCTATGCAGCGGATGTGGCTTCGGAACCGGAATTCGGGTTCAAGGAATTCAAGACTTCCGCCAAACTGGCGGCCCAGTTCGACAAACTGGGGATCCCCTACCGGAAGGGAATGGCCATTACTGCTGTCAAAGGGGTCCTGAAAGGGGGCAAGCCCGGTCCCACCATCGCCATCCTGGGGGAACTGGATGCCATTGGCTGCCCGGAACATCCCAAAGCGGATCCGGATACCGGGGCTGCCCACGCCTGCGGCCACCACATGCAGCAGTCTTCCATGCTGGCCGCTGCCTACGGCCTTGCCAAAACCGGGGTCATGAAGGACCTGTGCGGGAATGTGGTGTTCTTCGGGGTCCCGGCGGAAGAATACGTCCAGATCGCCTACCGGAAAAAGCTCCGGAAAGAAGGGAAGCTTCATTTCCTCCATGGGAAAGGCGAACTGATCTATGAAGGGGAATTCGATGACATCGACATGGCCATGATGATCCATTCCCAGAAACGGACCCCCAAACCGGTGGTGGCCATCGGTACCAGCAGCAACGGGTTCATCGGCAAGACCATCCAGTATGTGGGGAAGGCCGCCCATGCCGCCGACGCTCCGGACCAGGGTATCAACGCCCTGAACGCCGCCATGCTGGGGATCATGGGGATCAATGCCCTCCGGGAAACCTTCCGGGATGACGATGCCATCCGGGTCCATCCCATCATTACCAAAGGGGGAGACCTGGTGAACAATGTGCCTGACGATGTGCGGATCGAAACCTATGTCCGGGCCAAATCCATGGACGCCATCGACCGGACCAACGCCAAGGTGGATGCGGCTCTCCGGGCGGGGGGCGCCGCTATCGGGGCCAAGGTGAACATCGACACCCTGCCCGGCCAGCTGCCTCTCATCTGCAACCCGGAAATGAATGAACTGTTCGTCCACAATGCCCAGGACGCCTTCCCGGAGGTGGAAATCACCAACTCCGGCCACTTCAGCGCCTCCACGGACATGGGGGATGTGTCCCATCTGATGCCCGCCATCCATCCCTTCATCGGCGGGGTGGACGGACTGCTCCACGGACCGGATTTCAAGGTGGTGGATTTCCATGCGGCGGCGCTCCTGCCCGGGAAAGCCTTTGCCGGCATGGTCATCGACCTTTTGAGCGATGATGCCAAGGAAGCCAAGAAGATCCTGGCCGATTTCAAGCCGGCGCTTACCAAAGAACAATACATTGCCAAACTGGATGGCTATTTCAGCGAGGAGGAACCCGACCATGATTAACTGGAAACTGCACATTACGGCCCTGGCCCTGGTGGTCATCGCCGAACTGATCGGTATCAAATCCTTCAATCTGGGCCCGGGGAAAGTGGTGTTTGTCCCCATGCTCTATGCCCTGATCCTGGGGATCCTGACCACTCCCAACTTCTTTAAACTGACCAAACAGAAGGACATGGAAGACGCAGGCTCCCTGGTGGGCATTACCCTGATGCTGCTTATGGCCCGGTATGGGACCCTGGTGGGGCCCACCCTGCCGAAAATCATCAGTGCCAGCCCGGCTTTGATCCTCCAGGAATTCGGGAACCTGGGGACGGTATTTTTGGGGGTTCCCCTGGCGGTGGCCTTCGGGCTGAAACGGGAGACCATCGGGGCCGCCCATTCCATCGCCCGGGAACCCAACGTGGCTCTCATCGGTGAAAAATACGGCCTGGATACTCCGGAAGGCCGGGGGGTCATGAGCGTGTACATTGCCGGTACCGTGTGCGGCACTGTGTTCTTCGGGATCATGGCTTCCTTCCTGGCAGCTTTAAAGATCTTCCATCCCTATTCCCTGGCCATGGCCTCCGGGGTGGGGAGCGCCAGCATGATGTCCGCTTCCCTGGGGACCCTGACGGTGATGTATCCGGAAATGGCTGACCAACTGGCCGCTTTCGCCACCGCCTCCAACATGCTTTCCGGTCTGGACGGGGTATACATGGCCGTGTTCCTGGCCCTGCCTTTGACGGAATGGCTCTACAAGAAATGCTGCATCATCAAATACGGTCATGTGCTGACCAAGGAGGAGGAAGGAAAATGAGATCGTTTACTTTGCCTGAAACCACGCTGGTCCTCATTATCACGGCTTTCCTGTCCCTGGTGGCCAATACCCTGTCCAGCAACATTCCCTTTATGGACGCAGTCCCCGGCATGGTGATCCTCATCGCCATTTCCCTGGCAGGGATCGTGGCCGCCCGGGTGATCCCCGGAGGGATCCCGGCGGTGGCCTACATTACCACCCTGGGCTGTATCCTGACCTATCCCGGGTTCCCGGGCTCTGAAGTGGTCAACATGTATATGAAGAAAGTGGGCTTCCTGGCCCTGTGTACCCCCATCCTGGCCTACGCGGGGATCTCCATCGGCAAGGACATGGACGCCTTCAAGAAAACCGGCTGGCGGATCGTGGTCCTGGCCTGCGTGATCTTCATCGGCACCTACGTAGGGTCCGCCGCCATCGCCGAAGTGATCCTGAAAGCGCTGGGACAGATTTAACTGGTTGTCACTGGTCTCTGGCCAATGGAAAGAATCCGTGGCTGACGGGTTCTTTCGAATAAAAAAGACGTTGCTTTTCTTTTAATCTGTTGCTTGTTGTGAGTTCTTCTGAAGAGCAAGGACAAGCCAAAGGCGCGTCCGAGCCAGCTTCATACAATGAAAGACAGCCGCAGCCCGGCTGCCTTTCTTTATCCAGTGACCAGTGACAAGAGGCCAGTGACAGGGGGGTGTGAATTTTTCACACCCCCCTTTTTCTCTTGACAAATATCCCCCAACAGAGTATGATATGACCATGAAAGAAGGATACCCTGGTAGGGTATAGAAAGAGAGGATCGGTTATGAAACAATATATAGTAACAGGCATGACCTGTGCTTCGTGCCAGGCCCATGTGGAAAAGGCGGTGGCCGGGGTTCCCGGGGTCACCGGGGTATCGGTTTCCCTCCTGACCAACAGCATGGGGGTGGAAGGGACCGCCTCCGATGGGGATATTATCAAGGCCGTGGAGGACGCAGGCTACGGGGCTTCCGTCAAAGGAGCCGCCCAGGCCAAACAGGGAGTGGCGGAAAAGCTGGCCGCCGATGAAGAAGCCCTGAAGGACCATGAGACGCCCCGGCTCCGCCGGCGGCTGGTTACCTCCCTGGGGTTCCTGTTCCTGCTCATGTACATCACCATGGGCCACAACATGCTGGGGTGGCCGGTGCCCGCTCTGCTGGACGGGAACCATCTGGGACTGATGCTTACCCAGATGCTCCTGGCCATTATCGTCATGTACATCAACAAGGACTTTTACACCAGCGGTTTCAAGACCCTGTTCCACGGGGCTCCCAATATGGATACCCTGGTGGCCCTGGGTTCTTCCGTTTCCTTCCTGTGGAGCCTGGCGGTGTTCTATGATATCACCTTCCTGACCGCCCACGGAACGCCCTTCGAAGAACTCCACCACATGTACATGCACGACCTGTACTTTGAAACCGCAGCCATGATCCCTTCCCTGATCACCCTGGGGAAGATGCTGGAAGCCATGAGCAAGGGCCGGACCACCGATGCCCTGAAAGGGCTCATGAAGCTGGCTCCCAAGACCGCTGTGCTGATCCGGGACGGGAAGGAAGTCACCGTCTCCATCGATGAAGTCCAGAAAGGGGACATTTTCGCCGTCCGTCCCGGAGAAAACATCCCGGTGGACGGGGTGGTGGTCAAGGGCAATTCCGCCGTCAACGAAAGCGCCCTGACCGGGGAAAGCCTGCCGGTGGACAAGAAGCCCGGAGACAAGGTTTCCACCGCCACCATCAACCAGTCCGGGTACCTGGAATGTGAAGCCACCCGGGTAGGGGAAGACACCACCCTGAGCCAGATCATCAAACTGGTCAGCGATGCGGCGGCCACAAAGGCTCCCATTGCCCGGATTGCCGATAAGGTTTCCGCCGTGTTCGTGCCGGCCATCATCAGCATCGCCCTGGTCACCACCCTCGGCTGGCTGATCGCCGGAGCTCCTCTGGGCTCCGCCATTGCCCGGGGCATCGCCGTGCTGGTCATCGCCTGCCCCTGCGCCCTGGGGCTTGCCACTCCTGTAGCCATTATGGTGGGCAGCGGGGTAGGGGCCAAGAACGGCATCCTGTTCAAGACCTCCTCTTCCCTGGAAAACGCCGGGAAAGTGGCAGTGGTGGCTCTGGACAAAACAGGGACCATTACCAAAGGCCAGCCCAAGGTAACCGATGTGGTGCCGGCGGAAGGCTATACCAAAGAAAGCCTGCTCCAGCTGGCCTATGACCTGGAACAGAAATCCGAACATCCCCTGGCCAAAGCCGTAGTGGAAGAAGCGGAAGCCAAAGGTCTCAGAGCAGACGTTGTGGATGATTTCCAGGCTCTGCCCGGGAACGGACTCCAGGTGATCCAGAAAGGGAAGAAACTCATTGGCGGAAGCCTGAGCTTTCTGAAGAGCCTGGGGGCCCTGGATGACGCCATGGAAGCCAAAGGAGCGGAACTGGCCGGTCAGGGCAAGACACCCCTGGTGTTCGCCAAAGACGGGAAGCTGGCCGGGATGATCGCCGTGGCTGACGTGATCAAGGAAGATTCCGCCAAGGCCATCAAGGAACTCCAGAACATGGGCATCGAAGTGGTCATGGTCACCGGGGACAACCAGCGGACTGCCGAAGCCATCGGCCGTCAGGCCGGGGTGGACAAAGTGGTGGCCGGGGTCTTGCCGGAAGGCAAGGAAACGGTGATCCGGGAACTCCAGAAAGCCGGAGGCCTGGTGGCCATGGTAGGGGACGGCATCAACGATGCGCCGGCTCTCACCCGGGCAGACATCGGTATCGCCATCGGTGCCGGAGCGGACGTGGCCATCGATTCTGCCGACATCGTGCTGATGAACAGCCGGCTCACGGACGTATCCGCAGCGGTGCGGCTGAGCCGGGGCACCGTGACCAACATCCACGAGAACCTGTTCTGGGCCTTCTTCTACAATGTCATCTGCATCCCTCTGGCAGCCGGGCTGTTCAGCTACAAGATGAACCCCATGGTGGGGGCGGCGGCCATGAGTATTTCCAGCTTCACCGTGTGCATGAATGCCCTGCGGCTGAACCTGTTCAAGCTCCATGATGCCAGCCATGACAAGAAACGGAAGAACCCGGCTGCGGCTGTGGTGGAAAAAGCGGACCTGGCGCCTCAGCCTGCTGCCTGCCCGGTACCAGCTGCAGACGGCACCACCGTGACTCTGAAAGTGAAGGGCATGATGTGCGCCCACTGCGAAGGCCGGGTAAAGAAAGCCCTGGAAGGCCTGGAAGGGGTCACCAGCGCCAAAGCCGACCACACCTCCGGCACCGTGGAAGTCACCGAAACCCGGAACGTCCCCGAAAACGACTTCAAAAGCGCCATCCTGAAGGCGGGGTATGAGTATGAGGGGAAGGAAGCATAAAGATGTCTGTTGACCATTGACAAAAGGGGCTGTTGCGCATGCGGCAGCCCCTTTTCCCTCTTGACGAAAATTCGTTAACAACGGTATAATGGTTAACGTAATACCCACTGATTAAAGGAGGATGTCTTTGACTTATGGCTTTGGAAAAAGGCGCAGTTGTTGATGGTATTGTCACCGGGATTACGAATTTTGGTGCTTTTGTGTCATTGCCCGAAAATAAGGTTGGTCTGATTCACATTTCTGAGGTTTCCAATGTCTTCGTCAAAGATGTACATGATTTCCTCAAGGTAAAGGATAAGGTTACCGTCAAGGTGGTTTCCATTGACGACAAGGGGAAAATCGGCCTGTCCCTGAAAGCCCTGATGCCTCCTGCTCCTGCACCGGAACGGAAACCGGCGGGAGAAAACAGACATTTTGAAAACAGACACTTCGAAAACAAACGGTTCGAAGGGAAGAAGCGGTTCGAGAGCAAACCCTTCCATGGAGCTCCCCGGGCCCAGGGTCCCATGAGCTTCGAGGACAAGCTTTCCCGGTTCCTGAAGGAAAGCGATGATCGTCTGCTGGATCTGAAACGGAATACGGAGTCCAAACGGGGCGGCCGTGGTGCTCGCAGAGGAGATTGATGAACACAAAAGGTACTTCCTCGGAAGTACCTTTTTTAATTAGAAGGTGAAAACGTTGAGTATTTTGGAAAACAGCCTGCGGCAGCTGGTGGCCCAGTCCCCCCTGTGGAAACCGGGGACGAAAGTCATCGCCGCCTTAAGCGGCGGAGCGGATTCCCTGTGCCTCACTGATGTGATGGCCTCCCAGGGAGAAGAAGACGGGGTGGATGTGCTGGCAGTTCATGTCCAGCACCATCTCCGGGGGGAGGAAGCGGAACAGGATGCCCGGCAGGCGGAAGAGTACTGCCGGAACCGGGGCCTGGCCTTCCGGCGGGTGGATGTGGATGTCCGGTCCCTGGCGGAAGGGGAAGGGCTTTCCCTGGAGGAGGCGGCCCGGAAGCTCCGGTATGGAGCCCTGGAAAAGGTCCGGCAGGAAACCGGTGCCGCTGCCATTTTCCTGGCCCATCATCAGGATGACCAGGCGGAAACCGTGCTCCTGAATCTGGTCCGGGGCGCCGGTACCCGGGGGATGCGGGGAATGCTGCCGGTAAGCGGATATCTGGCCCGTCCCTTTCTGGAAATCACCCGGCGGGATACGGAAGCCTACTGTGAGGAAATGGGCCTTGCCTGGTGTGAGGACAGTTCCAATGAGGACCAGAGCCTGAAGCGGAACTGGGTCCGGAAGACCCTGCTGCCCCTTCTGGAGACCCAGAATCCCCAGATCCGGAAGCAACTGGCCCAGGCGGCAGCTCTGGCTGCCAGTGATGAGGCCTATCTGGAAAAACTGGCCGGCCGTTACATCGGTGCCTATGGCCGGGAAGTGTTCGACACCTGGGATATCAAGGTGGAGAAGGATTTTGCCGCCCTGCCCCTGGCTCTCCAGAGCCGGGTGATCCGGATCCTGGTCCGTCGGGTGGGCGGAGCGGAAATGAGTTATGATCATGTCCGCAAAATATTGGAAATGATTGAACGGGGCGTGGGCAACAAGTCCCTAGATGTCCCCGGCGGTGTCCGGCTGATCTATCTGAACGGCCGGCTGATGGTGGGAAAAAACCAGCGGTCCCGGGAAGAAGAACGGGCCGCCAAGCTAGCACAAAAGGAGCGTCAGAGAAATGAACGAAAATCTTGAAAGAGTCCTGATTGATGAGAAAACCTTAAAAACCCGGATCGCTGAAATGGGCGCCCAGATCAGCAAGGATTATGCCGGAGAAGAACTGGTGGTCATCGGCCTTTTGAAGGGGGCTGCCTATTTCCTTACGGAACTGACCCAGCACATTACCGTGCCGGTGCGGATCGACTTCATCAAGGCTTCTTCCTACGGTTCCGGCACCAAATCTTCCGGCAAAGTGGACATCGACTATGATACCTCCCGGAACATCGCCGGCAAAAACGTGCTGCTTGTGGACGATGTGATCGACACCGGACTCACCCTGAAGGAAGTGGGAGAACTGTTCCGGAACCGGAACCCCAAGACCCTGAAAGTAGCAGCCATGCTGGACAAGAAGGAACGCCGGCTGGTGAAGGTGCTGCCGGACTATGCCGGGTTCGAGATTCCCGATGAATTCGTGGTGGGCTTCGGCCTGGATTACGACGAAGAATACCGGAACCTGCCCTATATCGGTATCCTGAAACGGTCCGTCTATGAAAAATAATTCCATGTCTGCCGGTCCTTCCCGGAATGGTTCAGACAGGAAAGGAGCTCTAGTGTGAGTAAGTTTATCCGTAATCTGGTATTTTACCTGCTCATTGTCATTGTAGGGGTCTGGATTTACGATTATTACAATGCCTCCAGCACTCCCAAGAACGAAATGAGCTACAGCAACTTCATCAAGGAAGTCCAGCAGGATGAAGTGAAGAGTGTAACCATTGTGGACAATTCGGTGATCAAAGGCAAGCTGAAAAACGGTGCCGACTTCACCACCATTGCGCCCCGGGATGACAAACTGGTGGATACCCTCCGGGCCCGGGATGTGGAAATCAAGGCGGAACTGCCGCCCCAGCCTTCCATGCTCAGCAATATCCTGACTTCTCTCCTGCCCATGGTGGTCATCGTGATCCTCTGGTTCTTCATGATGAACAACGCCCAGGGGGGCGGCAGCCGGGTCATGAGCTTCGGCAAGAGCAAGGCCAAGCTTTATGGGGACGGCAAGAGCCGGGTCACCTTCAAGGATGTAGCCGGGGCTGATGAAGCCAAACAGGAACTGGAAGAAGTGGTGGAATTCCTGAAGGCCCCCCAGAAGTACAACCAGCTGGGAGCCAAGATCCCCAAAGGGGTGCTGCTCTACGGACCTCCCGGTACCGGGAAGACCCTCCTGGCCAAAGCCGTGGCCGGGGAAGCGGGGGTGCCTTTCTTCAGCATCTCCGGATCTGACTTTGTGGAAATGTTCGTGGGGGTGGGGGCCTCCCGTGTCCGTG
Source organism: Acidaminococcus fermentans (assembly GCF_009696675.1). GTDB lineage: Bacteria > Bacillota > Negativicutes > Acidaminococcales > Acidaminococcaceae > Acidaminococcus. The sequence continues at coordinate 24,189 of NZ_VULN01000015.1, forward strand.
ACCTGTTCGACCAGGCCAAGAAAAACGCTCCCTGCATTGTGTTCATTGACGAAATCGATGCCGTAGGCCGCCAGAGAGGCGCCGGCCTGGGCGGGGGCCATGATGAACGGGAACAGACCCTGAACCAGCTGCTGGTGGAAATGGACGGGTTCGGTGCCAACGAAGGGATCATCATGATTGCCGCCACCAACCGTCCGGATATCCTGGATCCGGCACTGCTGCGTCCGGGCCGGTTCGACCGGCAGATTGTGGTGGACAAGCCGGATATCCGGGGACGCCGGGCCATCCTCCGGGTCCACACCAAAGGCAAACCCATCGATCCTTCTGTGGATCTGGGAGTCATTGCCCGGCAGACCCCGGGTTTTACCGGGGCTGACCTGGCCAACCTGGTGAACGAAGGGGCCCTGCTGGCCGCACGGCACAACCAGGTGACCATCACCATGAGCGACCTGGAAGAAGCCGCGGAACGGGTGATGATGGGTCCGGAACGGAAGAGCCGGGTGATCACCGACGAAGAGAAGAAGCTCACCGCCTACCATGAAGGGGGCCATACCCTGGTGGGGATGCTGCTGGACCATACGGATCCGGTGCACAAGGTGACCATCATCCCCAGAGGCCGTGCCGGTGGCTATACCCTGAGCCTGCCTACGGAAGACCGGTATTATGCCACCCGCAGTGAAATGCTGGATCAGCTGAAGGTGCTCCTGGGGGGCCGTGTGGCGGAAGCCCTGGTGCTCCATGAGATTTCCAGCGGGGCCAGCAGCGACCTCCAGCGGGCTACGGAACTGGCCCGGCGGATGACCTGCGAATACGGCATGAGCGATGTGCTGGGGGCTGTGACCTTCGGCCACCGGCAGGAACAGGTGTTCCTGGGCCGGGACATCGGTCGGCAGAACGACTACAGTGAAAAAGTGGCAGCCCAGATCGACGGGGAAATCCGCCGGTTCATCGACGAAGCCTACGAAGGCACCGTGAAGCTGCTCACCGACCATATGGACAAGTTGCACCTGATCGCCCAGAACCTGATGGAACGGGAGACCCTGGAAGGCCACGAGATCCAGGAACTGCTGAAATACGGCCATATCCTGGAAAAAGGCGAAGTGCCGCCTCAGGAAGAACCCAAGAAGCCCGCCGACGGTACCCCGGCCCCCATCGGACCGGTCCCAGCCGAAGAACCGGCCGAAGAACCCGTGATGGCGCCGGTACCGAAAGAAGTGCCTCAGGCGTAAAAAGGCTGTTGCCTTGGTAGCAGCCTGTCAACGGCCGCTGACCGCTGACTGTTGACTGCTGACAAGAAAGGGCTGTTGCTCAGGCAACAGCCCTTTATCCAAGCAATTGCGTTAACATACTTCTCCCAACAGGGAACGAAAGGAAGACTGTCATGCGTACTGAAATCCTGAACATCCTTCGTAAAAAAGCGCCGGAACCGGTTTCCGGCGAGGAACTGGCCAAACAGCTGGGAATTACCCGGACGGCCATCTGGAAGCATATTCAGACCCTGAAAAAGGAAGGCTACGGCATCGAAGCGTTCACCAAAAAAGGCTATGTGCTCACTTCCGTGCCGGACAAACTGCTGCCTTCGGAAATCATGGCCCATCTCCATACCCGGTTCGTGGGCCGGTCCATCTGTTATGAGGAAAGCGTCACCAGCTCCAACGAAGTATTGAAGAAGCTGGCGGACAAAAACGCCGCCGACGGAACCGTCTGTGTGGCGGAAGAACAGACCGGGGGCAAGGGACGGCTGGCCCGGGGCTGGTTCAGTCCCAAAGGCAAGGGCCTGTGGTTCTCCCTGCTGCTGAAGCCCGCCTTCCTGCCCCAGGAAGCCCCCAAAATGACCCTGCTCAGCGCCGTGGCGGTGGTCCGGGCCATCCGGGAAGTCTGCCAGGTGGATGCCCGGATCAAGTGGCCCAACGATGTGCTGCTGAACGGGAAGAAGCTGGTGGGGATCCTTACGGAAATGAGTGCGGAATTCGGCCACATCAACTATCTGGTGGTGGGCATCGGCATCAATGTGTGCGTGCCCAAAGAGATGGTGCCGGAAGAACTCCGGGCCGCCGCCATTTCCATTGCCGATGCAGCGGAAAAACCGGTGGACCGGGTGGCTCTCCTGGCCAAGGTGCTGGATTATCTGGAATACTATTATGACCTTGCCTGCCGGGAAGGGTTCGGCCCCATCCTGGACCAGTGGCGGAAATATTCCATCACCCTGGGAAAACAGGTGAAGGTGATCGCACCGGACAAGACCTATGTGGGGACGGCCCTGGACATCGATGATACCGGGGCTCTCCAGGTGAAGAAAGAGGACGGTACGGTGGAAACCGTCCTGGCCGGGGATGTTTCCATTCGTCCGGCCCAGGGAAAGGGGAAATACGCATGAACCGGACCAGAAACATGATGGGAGCCGGGCTGTTCACCGCCCTGATCATCCTCAGTTCCTATGTGACTATTCCCCTGGGACCGGTGCCGGTGACCCTCCAGACTCTGATGGTGCTCCTGGCCGGGTTCCTGCTGGGACCGGTGTGGGGACTGGCCAGCGTGCTGGTATGGATGGTCCTGGGCTGTGTGGGGCTGCCCGTATTCAACCAGGGCCAGGCCGGCATCGTCATGCTGGCAGGGCCCACCGGGGGCTTCATCCTCAGCTTCCCGGTGGTGGCATGGCTGGCCGGGAAGGTCAGCCGGGGATCCTGGGCCGGGGACAGCCTGTGGAAGAACTTCCTGGCCCTGGCCGGGGTGACGGTGGTGTGCTACATCATCGGAGCCATCGGCTTTAAACTGAGCTTCGCCTTTTTCCTCCACAAGCCCATGACCTGGGAAAAGACCCTGGCTCTGTCCGTGGCCCCCTTCCTGCCCCTGGACATCGTAAAAGCCCTGATCACCGCCTTCCTGGGCACCCGCATCCGCCGGGCCCTGAAGGCAGGGGGGATGTGGGAGTAAAGACGGTCAATTGACCGTTGACCGCTGACAAAGGGGGTAATGCTGTATGGAACATACAGCATTACCCCCTTTTCCTTGACAACTCCCCCCGTTGCCCCTATAATAAAGTCGTTTATGGACCGGACCTGTACGGAGAGAGAATGCCGGGAGCCCTGCTGCAGGGTGCTTCTGAGGGATTCCCAGGCCGGTCATTCTAGAAACCGATATGGAGGGTTTTCACCATGTTAATGGTCATGGATGTTGGCAACACCAACATCGTAGTAGGGGTTCACGACGGCAATACCTGGCAGGCACACTGGAGAATTTCCAGCAGCCGCTCCCGGACTTCCGATGAATTCGGCATCATCCTGGGCAGCATGTTTGCCTACAGCGGTATGGATATGAAGGATATCGAAAACATCATCATTTCCACCGTAGTGCCGCCTCTTCTGGTACCCCTGTGCAACATGTGCAAGCGTTTCTTCAGCATCACTCCCTTTGTGGTCACCAGCGAAATCAAAACCGGTCTGAAACTGGATTACGATGATCCCTCCCAGATCGGGGCCGACCGGATCGTCAACGCAGTGGCTGCCCACAACATGTACGGGGACAAGGGGAATCTGATCATCATCGACTTCGGCACCGCCACCACCTTCTGCGCCCTGACCCCTGCCGGGGAATACCTGGGTGGCGCCATTGCCCCGGGCATTGGCATTTCCACTGAAGCCCTGTTCCAGAAAGCGGCCAAGCTGCCCCGGATCGAACTGATCAAGCCCCCCAAGGCAATCTGCCGGGACACCATTCACGCCATGCGGTCCGGCGTGATTTACGGCTTTGTGGGCCAGATGGACGGCCTGATCACCCGGATGAAAAAAGAACTGGGAGGCCAGGCCTTTGTAGTAGCCACCGGAGGCTTTGGCAAACTGATGGCCAGCGAATCCGACCAGGTGGACGTAGTAGAACCCTTCCTCACCCTGGAAGGCCTGCGGATTCTGCATGAGATGAATAAATAAAGGCGGTCGCGGGTCGCGGTCAGCTGTCAATGGTCAATGGCCGAAGGAAGCCAACTTTCGTTGGCTTTGAAAAATTGAAAACGGAATGACTGTTCCTGTCTGTAAGTGGAAACTCAGTTGTTATTGAGTTTTCGCCTTGGCTTTCTTTCAGACAGTTCTTTACAAGGAACAGATTCAAAAGCAGGAAGCAGTGAATTGCTGCTTCCTGCTTTCATTCGGCCATTGACAATCAGTAAAGGAGCACTCCTAAATGACAACTCACATCGAAAAAACGCTGCAAACCCTCCTCCCGACCCGGCTCCCCATCGCCCTTGCCCCTATGGCCGGGGTTACGGATCTTCCTTTCCGGGTGATCTGCCGGGAGCTGGGGGCGGATTACACGGTTTCGGAGATGGTCAGCGCCAAGGCTTTGCTGTTCAGGAACCCCAAGACCTTTGCCATGTTGGAAGTGGATCCCCGGGAGCATCCGGTGGCCATCCAGCTGTTCGGTTCGGTGCCGGAGGAATTGGCCCGGGGTGCGAAAATCGTGGCGGAACACGGGGCGGACATCATCGACTTCAACATGGGCTGCCCGGTGCACAAAATCGTGGCCAATGGGGAAGGGTCCGCCCTGATGAAGGACCCCGAACGGGCCTATGCCTGTCTGGCGGCTCTGGTGGATGCGGTGGACCTGCCGGTGACGGTGAAGTTCCGGGCCGGCTGGGATGAGGAACACCGGAATGCGGTGGAGATCGCACGACTGGCAGAAAAGGCCGGCGTGGCGGCAGTGGCAGTCCATGGCCGTACCCGGGGGCAGTTCTACAGCGGAAAGGCGGACTGGGACATTATCCGCCAGGTCAAGGAGGCCGTGTCCATTCCCGTACTGGGGAACGGAGATGTGTTCACCGCCCGGGATGCTCTGGCCCTGTGGGAGACCACCCACTGTGACGGAATCATGATCGCCCGGGGAGCCCAGGGAAATCCCTGGATCTTCCGGGAAGTGAAGGCGGCCCTGGCCGGGAAACCCATTCCAGCCGTGACCCTGGAGGAACGGTTTGCCATGGTCCGGCGCCATCTCCGGGACCTGATTGCCTTCAAGGGAGAAAAAGTGGCCATCCGGGAAATGCGCCACCATGGAGCCTGCTACTTCACTGGTCTCTCTCACAGCGCCCACTACCGGAACGCCATCAACCAGTGCCTGACAAAAGAAGCCTTTGAGCAGGTGCTGGAGGAGTATGAGGGGGAATTGGAAAAGGGACTGTGAAAAAATGAGAAATCATTTTTTCACAGTCCCTTTTTTCAAAAGAACGCCTTGTCACAAATGGCATTCATGATATTCTCTTCCCACACATAGTTCCCGCTGAATTTTCCTTCGCTCCTGGGGTCCTCGTCTTCGGCCACCGCTTCTCCGTTCATCATGTAGATGAACCCGTTTTTGGTGCCGGGGACCACGAACAGGCCGGACAGGAGGCCGTAGGCTTCCCCGGTGTGGCCCCACAGGTCCAGTTCATGGTCTTTCACCACCCGGGAGGTGCCGCTGCCCTTGATGGGATACATGGCCAGGCCGTAGGCCTCGATGGAGCCTCCGTAGGTGTTCCCGTTCTTCCTGGCCGGATCCCAGGTCCACTGGGTGGTCATCATTTCCCGCAGGGCCCCGGGCCGGAGCACCTGTCTACCTTTGTACTTCCCGTTGTTCAGGACCATCTGGAGGGCATGGCCCAGTTCGTCGTAGGAGATCCGCAGGCCCCCCTGCGGGGAGAAGAAGGTGGCGTTGGTGCCGGGCTGGTAGTCCTTCAGGCTGTAGAAGGCATCCAGGTCCCGGTGGTCCGGGTTCTGGACCTTCACCTGGTCTTTGGGAGGCTGTTTCCCCTGGTAGTCATCAATCTGAGGGATCCAGGGCCCCTGTTCATCCCATTTCCCATTGCTGTTCTTCTGGTAGATCACCCCCAGGTTTTTGAAGGCTCCTTTGGAAAGGTTCCCCACAGTGTAGTCCGCCTTGATGTCCAGGTCCTTCAGGATGTGCTTTTTCTGGTACAGATCGAACCGTTCCCCGGTGACTTTTTCGATGATGGTACCCAGAAGGCCGTAGTTGATGTTGGAGTACTTGAAGTATTCCCGGGGAGCCTGGCCGGCGGGAGCAAAATGGTCCCCGTTTTCATAGAACTTCCCGTCCTTCACGAAAAATTCCCGGACGGAGTATTCCGGGGGAATGGCATAGAGCTTCCCGTCCCGGAGACTGGAGGTGTGGCTTAGGAGCATCCGGACGGTAATGGGGGTGTCCGGATAGTTGGGATTCCAGAGAGGGAAGCCCAGGATCTCGCTTACATCCTGGTCCAGCCGGAGCTTCCCCTCATCCACCAGCTGCATGATGGTAAAGCCGGTGAACATCTTGGAGACGGAGGCCGCCCGGAACCGGGTATCCGGAGTGATGGGCAGGTCTTTCTGGCCGGGCTTTTCTGCAAAATACCGGTGTCCGGCAAAATGGGTGTAGACTTTCTTTCCGTTCTTGTACACTTCCACTCCCAGGCCGGGTACATGGGTGCCGTCATGGCCCACCATTTCATCCAGCTGGGCGGACAGGGCTTTGGCCGCCTTGGGATCCATGGCCTTCCGGGCCAGGGCGTACTGGGGCATGAGCACGGCGGCACACAGCCCCAGGGCCGCCAGCCATTTCAGATGGTGCTTCGTTTGCATAAAAAGACCTCCTTTGAACAGTTCCGGAATTTCGACGGAAAAATCAGGCTTTTCCGTCACTACCAGTACCCATTATACCGGTGAACAAAAAGACAGTCAACATGTATACAGCATACTATATAATGTTAAAAAATCGGAATACTTCATTGACAGTAGACGGGCGGATACGGTAAACTTAAGTTGTAAGACCCATAGAGAATGCTGTTTCATTTTGTGTGGGCTATGGCCAATAGCTCAGGGAGCATTGTGAGACCCAGCATGGGGCAGAGTGGTTTTGCTGCGCCTTTGCTGGGCTTTTTTGTACCCCGGCAGCAGGCTCTGAGGGAAAAACATCAGGAGGTCGTACAATGAATTTAGCAAAACTGGTAGACAACAATCGGGAAGCCATGGTGAAAACCCTGCAGGAAGCCGTCCGGATCAAAAGTGTCCAGGAACCGGCTGTGCCCGGCAAGCCTTTCGGGGAAGGTCCGGCCCGATGCCTGGCCTATATGCTGGAAGAAGCGGCCAAAATGGGCTTCCGCACGGAAAATGTGGACAACTATATGGGCTGGTGTGAATACGGGGAAGGACCGGAAATGGTAGCCGTCCTGGGGCATCTGGATGTGGTGCCGGAAGGGGACGGCTGGACGAAGGATCCCTACAGCGGGGAAGCGGACGGAGAAAACGTCTACGGCCGGGGCACCATGGATGACAAAGGCCCCACCACCGCCGCCCTCTATGCCCTGAAGGCCCTGAAGGACAGCGGGGCTCCCCTGAAACGGCGGATCCGGATCCTCTTTGGTACCAACGAGGAAACCGGCAGCCAGGACATGAAGCATTACCTGGAAAAAGGCGGGGAAATCCCTGTGTGCGGGTTCACCCCCGATGGAGAATACCCGGTGATCAACGGGGAAAAAGGCATCATCAACGTAACCTTTGAACGGGCCTACACCCAGGAGGGTGGTCTGGTTCTGAAGGAAATCAAAGGGGGCTCCGCCTTCAACGTGGTGCCGGCCCTGGCTTCCGCCACCATCCAGTGCGCGCCTGCAGAAGCCGCCAAGATCCTGGAAAAATATGGAGAAAAGGATCCCAAGGTCCAGTGGGAAGTAATCCCGGAAGGGTTGAAAGTCACTGCCCAGGGAGTCCAGGCCCATGCAGCTTCTCCGGAAAAGGGAGAAAATGCCATCGGCCGTCTCCTGGCTGCTCTGGCGGAACTGCCCTTTGGGGATGATCTCCATCAGGCACTGGCGTTCCTGGGTCAAAAGATCGGTACGGAGATCCACGGGGAATCCCTGGGCATCTGCCTGGAGGATCCGGATTCCGGGAAGCTGTCCTTCAACCTGGGGGTTATTGCCGGAGACGCTGGGAAACTGACCTTGAAGATCAACTACCGGTATCCGGTGACCAAATCCTATGAGGACTGTGCTCCCAAACTGGATGCCCAGTTCGCAGAAGCCGGGTTCCGGAAGGTCGGCGAAACCCACAAGAAATCCCTGTATGTGGATCCCAAAACCGACTACATCCAGACCCTGCTCCAGGTGTACGGAGAACTGACGGACTTTGAACCGAAGACCATCTGCATCGGAGGCGGCACCTACGCCAAGAGCATCCCCAATATTGTGGCCTTCGGGCCTATTTTCCCGGGGGATGCAGTGCGGGAACACCTGCCTAATGAATACTGGGAAATCGACAAACTGGTGCTCAACGCCAAGATCTATGCGGAGGCTCTGTACCGGCTGGCGAAATAAAGGCGGTCAGCTGTCAACGGTCAGCGGCCGGAGGAAGCCAGTCTCGCTGGCTTTCAATGAAGAACAATGGTTGTGCAATTAAGGAGGGAAAGCCAATGAAAATCACGAAAGTTCGCCTGGGACGGATTTCCGTTCCCCTTCGGGTACCGTTCAAAACCGCTTTGCGGCAGGTCAACAGTGTGGAGGATATCATTGTGGAGATCCACACGGATACCGGTGAGGTGGGATTCGGGGAAGCGCCCCCAACGGGAGTCATTACCGGAGATACCACCGGAGCCATCATTGGCGCCTTCCAGGATCATATCAGCAAGACCCTGGTGGGCCGGGACGTGGATGACTTCGAAGATATCACCCGGGCGGTCCAGGACTGCATCGTGAAGAATTCCAGTGCCAAGGCTGCGGCGGACATGGCCCTGTGGGACCTGTACGGCAAGAAGTACGGGATTCCGGTGTACAAAATGCTGGGAGGCGCCCGGAACAAGATCGTTACGGACATCACCATCAGCGTGAATCCCCCAGAAGAAATGGCCCGGGATGCAGTGAATGCCCTGGAACGGGGCTATGACACCCTGAAAGTGAAGGTGGGCATCGATCCGTCCCTGGATGTGGCCCGGCTGGCCGCCATCCGGAAGGCTGTGGGGCCGGACATCCGGATCCGCATCGATGCCAACCAGGCCTGGAGCCCCAAACAGGCAGTACGCCTGCTGAACCAGATGCAGGAAAAGGGCCTGGATATCGAACTGGTGGAACAGCCGGTAAAGGCCCACGACCTGGAAGGGCTGAAATACGTCACGGAACGGTCCTATGTGCCGGTACTGGCCGACGAAGCGGTGTTCTCCGTAGAGGACGCTCTGAAAATCGTCCAGATGCAGGCGGCGGACCTGATCAACATCAAATTGATGAAATGCGGCGGTCTTACCAACGCCCTGAAAATCGCCACCCTGGCGGAAGTCTGCGGGGTGGAGTGCATGATCGGATGCATGCTGGAGGCCAAGGTCAGCGTCAATGCGGCGGTGCACCTGGCCTGTGCCCGGAAAATCATTACCCGGGTGGATCTGGACGGGCCGGTGCTCTGTTCCGAAGATCCGGTGGAAGGCGGCGCCGTCTTCAACGAAAAGGAAATCACGGTCAGCGACGGGCCGGGGCTGGGTGTCACCGGGGTCCGGGGCATCCGGTATCTGGACGACTAGCCTCCTGACGGGGAAAAGAAAGGGGAGATTTCTATGGTCATCACCAACGGTTTTACCTACATTGCCTTCCTCATGTGCCTGGCAGGGGTCCTGCTGGCACTGGAAAAGTATACCAAGTGGAAGATCTTCAACCTGGTGCCCCCTCTGGTGTGGATCTATGTGCTGAACATGATTTTCTGCACCATGGGCCTGTACCATTCCAAGGAAGTGTCCGCAGCCTACAAGGCCCTGAAGAACAACCTGCTGTATGCCATGATCTTTGTGATGCTGCTTCGGTGCGACTTCCGGAAACTGGCCAAACTGGGAGGCCGGATGGTGGCCATCTTCCTGGGCTGCTCCGTGACATTGTTCATCGGCTTTGTGGTGGGCTACCCCATTTTCAAAGGCTTCCTGGGCCATGACACCTGGGGCGCTGTGGCGGCCCTGTACGCTTCCTGGGTAGGGGGCTCCGCCAACATGGCGGCCATGCAGGCGGCACTGCCGGTGGATGCGGGTGCCTACAGCTGCGCCCTGGCCCTGGATACCGTGTGCTATTCCGTGTGGATCGCCCTGCTGCTCCTGATGGTGAAACATGCGGACAAATGGAACAACTCGGTGAAGGCGGATACGTCCAAACTCCAGGCAGTGGCTGATGCAGCAGCTGCGGAAGTGGCCAAGGAAAAGAAAAAGGCATCGGCGGCTGACTGGATCTTCCTGATCGGTGTTTCCCTGCTGGTGTCTGCCATTGCCCAGAGCGTGGGGGCTTCTCTCAACACCATGCTGAAGGGTGTGGGACTGGCCATGTTCGACAAAGGGACCATGACCACCGTGTTCGTCACTGTCCTGGGCCTGATTTGTGCCATGAGCCCTCTGGGCAAGGTCCCTGCTGTGGAAGAACTTTCCAGTGTGTACCTGTATGCAGTGGTGTCCCTGCTGGCTTCCACTGCTTCCGTAACGGACCTGTTGAGTGCTCCCATGTGGGTGGTGTACGGGTTCTTCATCCTGGTGGTCCATGTGATCGGCATGTACATCCTGTCCAAGCTGTTCCACTGGGATCTGTGCATGGTTTCCACCGCCTCCCTGGCCAACATCGGCGGGGCGGCCTCCGCACCTATCGTGGCGTCCGCCTACAACGAATCCTATGCCGGCATCGGGGTCCTGATGGGGGTCCTGGGGGCTGCCATAGGGAACTTCGCCGGACTGATCTGCGGGTATGTTTTGAAAATGATGGCGTAATTGGTATAATAAAGGGGTGCTGCACGTTGGGTGCAGCACCCCTTTATTTGTCAGCGGTCAGCGGCCGGATGTAAAAATTTGCAGGCAAATTTTTCGAATGGAAACGCAGCCAGCGGCTGCTAACCCACCACCATTGCGCAAGCGCAACGGTTCCCCGCCCTTGAAAAGGGCGGATATCTGCCGGGGCTGACGCCTGCTGCCTTTACAGTACCAGTGCAACCAAAGGAGCACAGTCACATGGACAAACGAACCCTTTACCTTACCGGGGAAGCCCGGACCAATATGGACAATGCCATTACCAAGATCTACGGGGTGTTCTACATGGCCTTTGAGGTGGTGGAACAGACCGGGGAAATCGTGGAGGTGGACTGCAACGCCACCCTGGAGCTGACCCGGAACTTCATCCGGAAACTGTTCCTGAACCATTCCATCCTGGAGGAATCCCAGTTCCTGGAACAGGAAGTGACCCGGCGGTATTTCGGCTCCTCCGGAAAGGCCATCCTGGCCGCCTACCGTGACGCCCGCCAGCATTACCGGCAGATAGTGGGGAAGTAGTGGCCCACGACCGGGGATGCTGCATTGCAGCAGCCCCTTTTTACTCTACTAAAGTTCGGAGTTCTCCCTATTCGACCTCTTTTCATCCTGAAAAAATTGTAAAATTTCTCTTGAAAAGACGTAAATTCGAACAATCATATATTGATGAATAAAATTATTCGAGAAAATCCCATTTTCCTCTAGGCGATGGGAAACTTTTGTGTTATAATAAACCACGTAATCAAAGACCAAAGGATACAGGTTTTGGTAAGGCAAGATTCAAAAGGGATGGAGACACACCTGCAAACAGGAGCTCTGTTCCAGTCCAGGCCAGGTATTCAAAAAGAACTTTCGAGGGGAAAGGGGTACATGATTATGTACGAAAAAGATCTGCTTTACGTGATTAAACCCAGTGAATTGGAACCGGAAACCTTACGCGTACTGCTCGCTCAACATCCTGAGATTAAATTTGTGTCCTTCATGGGCATTGACTTCGCCGGCAACGACACCGACGAAAAGGTACCCATCAGCGCACTGCTGGACAACATGGAAACCATGCTCTACAGCCATACCGCCCAGACTGACGGTTCTTCCGTAGTGCTGCCCGGGGTTGCCTCTCTGAACGATGCCCGGGTGGACATGGTGGCAGACCTGTCCGTGAACTGGTTCGTGGACTACAACATGGAACACATCGATCCGGAGACCGGGAAAATGGTGGGCACCCTGCGTGTTCCCTGCTTCCTGAAACACAATGGGGAATTTGTGGATTCCCGGTACCTGCTGAAGGAAACCCTCCGCTATGTAGGCGATGAAATCCTGAAAGCCATGAAAGCCGAAGGGAAAGTCCCCGGCCTGGCCTTTGCTCCGGAAGATGTGGAAAAGATCACTTCCACTTCCGCTACGGAACTGGAATTCTGGGTGAAGACCCCTACGGAAGACGTTTCCACCGAAGCCCTGTCCTCCTCTCAGATCATGCAGGAACAGTACTGGGCCCGTACCCGGGGCAACGTTCGTACCGCTCTGGAACAGGCTGTGGAGATCCTGGGCTACTATGGCCTGGAACCGGAAATGGGCCACAAAGAAGTGGGCGGCGTCCGGGGCCAGCTGGATGCCAACGGCAACATGACCCACGTCAATGAACAGCTGGAAATCGACTGGAAATATTCCAACGGCCTCCAGGCTGCTGACAACGAAATCCTGGTTCGCACCATTGTGAAGGAAGTGTTCCGTGCCAACGGACTGGAAGTTTCCTTCCTGGCCAAACCCATCGTGGGGGTTGCCGGCAGCGGCGAACACACCCATGTGGGCCTGGGCTGCCTCACCAAGGATGGCAAATTCTACAACCTGATGAGCCCGGCCGACATGACCAAAGATTTCCTGTCCGCTGTAGGATATGGGGCACTGATGGGCATCCTGAAGAACTATGAAGTGCTGAACCCCATCGTTTCCTGCACCACCGACGCTTTCAAACGGCTGAAACCCGGGTTCGAAGCTCCTATCTGCATCGTAACCTCCCTGGGCATCGCTCCGGACGTCCCCTCCCGGAACCGTACCATCCTGGCCGGCCTGATCCGCGACCTGGACAACCCCAAGGCCACCCGTTTCGAAATGCGGGCTCCCAACCCCTTCACCAACACCTACATGGCTCTGGCAGGCTTCTACATGGCTGCCCTGGACGGCATCAAGGCTGCCCTGGCTTCCGGCAAGAGCACGGATGAACTGTGTGCGGAACTGTCCAAGAAGTCCGGTGAAGACGGCTTCTATCTGGAAAAAGACAGAGAATACCGTTCTGAAAACGATGTATTCGAAGACTACACCGAAGAAGAACGGAACAAATACTTCGGAGCTCCCCCTGCAACGGTTTGGGAAAACTGCAAGGCTTTCGACAAGTATCCGGAAAAGGTGGCCGTGCTCACTGCCGGCGACATCATCAAACCGGTTTACCTGAAATCCTTCGAAGAGGGTGCCCTGATCCGTTGGCAGACCGAACTGCTGAAACACATCATCCCTGACTACCGGGCCAAAGTGGTGGCCATGAAACCGGTGACCAGCGAAAGCAGCACCGCCTGGGATGACGGCATGTGGCAGAGAGTCCAGGAACTGCGGGTCCTGATCGCCAAAGATACGGACACCAGCACCAGCCTGTTCACCCAGATTGCCAAAGCCTTTGCTGCCGGTGACTTTGACAAGGCTTCCGACCTCCAGAAGACTCTGGATGCCAAGATGGAAGAACTGGAAGGCCTGTACACCGATTATAAAAACAACATCCTGTAAGACCATGGAAAAGGAGGCTGCCGCGCTGTGCAACGCAAGACCTTTGGTCTCCTGCTGGCGCTCCTGCTTCTCTTCCTGATGCCCCTGACTGGCAGGGCTGCCGCCGTAAAACCGGTGGCAGTCCTGGGGTCCAAGGGTCAGAAGGTGGAAGAAGTACAAGCTATGTTGTCCAAACTGCACTACTACAACGGCGATATAGATGGAGAGTTCGGAACAGGGACACAGATTGCAGTAAAAAAATTCCAACAGAAGAATCGGAAACCGCAGACCGGGGATGTGACCTGGTCCATTTACAATTTAATGAGCAAACAGAGTGGCCTGAGTTTCGGTCATTTCCGGAAAATCTGGATCATGGAATCCACAGGATACAGTCCTCAGGATCCCGGGGTCACAGGAGTCACCTACACAGGTGCCATGATGCGCCGGGGTGTGGTGGCAGTGGATCCGGTACTGATCCCTCTGGGCACAAGACTGTACATAATGGGCTACGGCGAAGGACTTGCCTGTGATATTGGCTCTGCCATCAAGGGCAACAAGATCGACCTGGCTTTTGACAACCGCGGACAGGCGCTGGAATGGGGCCGTCGGCGGGTACGTGTGTATATACTGTAAAAAGCGGACAAAACAGCAGGAATAAAGGAGTGGAACCAGTGCTGACAGCAAAAGAAATCCCCAACTGGATGGTCAAAAAATTCGAAGAAAACAGCTTCATGAAACTGGCTGACGTGAAACTGGAAAAAGTGGAGTGCGGCTACTGTGAACTGAGCATGGACGCGGACCCGGAACACAAACACGGGAACCGGTACGGAGTGATCCACGGAGGAGCCCTGTTTACCCTGGCGGATACGGCCATGGGGGCGGTGGGCTACAGCATCGGCTGCAAGGTGGTCACCCTGTCCAGTTCCATCAACTTCATCAGCAATTCCAGTGCCAAAGAAAAGGTCTGGGCCAGAGCCTCCCTGATCCATGCCGGCCGTTCCACCCTGGTGACCCGGGTAATGATCTATGACCATACCGGGAAGGAAATGGCCGATGTAACAGGGACCATGTTCGTCGTCGGTCATTTTGACGAAATACCCAAAAAGTGGTAAAATATTCATACATTTAGGCTTAAAATTGAGAATAAACCATAAAACAGGAGGACCCTTATGGATTTCGCATTAACCGAAGAGCAACAGGAATTGCAGGCGATGGTGAAGGATTTCGTGGATAAGGAAATCGTTCCCTATACCGAAGAAATGGACCGGGAAAATCATGCAAGACCGGAAATCTTCAAGAAGGCAGGGGATATGGGCCTGCTGAACCTGGTTGTTCCGGAAGAATACGGCGGGCCTGGACTGGACAGCATTACTATTGCCACCATCTATGAAGAACTGGGCAAAGGCTGCGCCGGCATCGCCACCTCCATTGCCGCCAATGCACTGGCTTCCTATCCCATTCTGCTGGCTGGCAATGAAGAACAGAAAAAATATCAGTGCGACCTGCTCAACGACGGGAAACTGGCCGCCTTCGCCCTTACCGAACCGGGAGCCGGTTCTGATGCCGGGGCTGTGGCCACCAAAGCCGTGAAAGACGGGGATCACTATGTACTGAACGGGAACAAAGTGTTCATCACCAACGGGGGTATTGCCGACAGCTTCCTGGTGTTCGCCAACACCCGGAAAACCGGCGGCATCCGGGGTCTGACCGCTTTCATCGTTCCCAAAGACACTCCGGGCTTCAGCGTGGGCCGGAAAGAAGACAAAATGGGGATCCGTCCCTCCAACACCTGTGAACTGATCCTGGAAGATGTGGTGGTTCCGGAATCCATGCGGGTGGGCCGGGAAGGCCAGGGCTTCCGCATTGCCATGAACACTCTGGACAGCGCCCGTCCTTTCGTGGCCGCTGTGGCTGTGGGGCTGGCCCAGTCCTGTCTGGACATTGCCGCCCATTACGCCCGGGAACGGAGACAGTTCGGCCAGCCCATCGCTTCCTTCCAGATGGTCCAGGCCATGATCGCCGATATGGCCATGAAAGTGGAAACCGCCCGTCTCATGGTCCACAAAGCCTGCTGGATGCGTGACCAGGGCGTGGAATTCGGCAAGGAAGCAGCCATGAGCAAATGCTTCGCTTCCGATGTGGCCATGGAAGTGGCTACCGATGCGGTCCAGATCATGGGCGGCTACGGCTATATGAAAGATTATCCCATGGAAAAGAAAATGCGGGATGCCAAGATCCTCCAGATCTACGAAGGCACCAACCAGATCCAGCGGATGGTCATTGCAAACAAGATTCTGTACTGAGGAAAAGGGGTTGCTGCGTGGGCAGCAGCCCTTTTCTGCTGTAATTTTCTGAATACCGCTGTTGTCAAGGCAGGCAAAATATCTTATAATGTTCTATGTATACAATAAAGCGGCTCCTCCGTCTATGGAGTCCAATCGATGGATATAGGAGAGGAAAAAACAAATGATCAGTGCCGGATTGTTAGCGGAAGCGAAAGAAACTGTAAGAGATTTGAGCGTTCGTGAATTGATTGAAGAAGCCATCCGTAACGGAGAAGGGACCTTTTCCGACCGGGGTGCGCTGCGGGTAACCACCGGGACCCATACGGGCCGTTCTCCCAAGGACAAATTCATTGTGGACACCCCTCTGACCCATGATGTGGTGAACTGGAACAACAACCAGCCCTGCAGCCAGGAAACTTTCGACCGGCTCTATGCCAAATGCGAAGAATTCATCAAGACCCACAAGGTCTATGTGAAGAACGTGAAGGCGGGGGCAGACCCCAAATACCAGATCCGGGTGAAATTCATCAACGAAATGGCCTGGCAGACCGTTTTCGTCAGCCAGCTGTTCATCAAGACCGATGAACCCAGCACCGTCCAGGAAGATTTCACGGTAATCTCCCTGCCCAGCGTGGAAGCGGATCCGGCCACGGACCATACCCATTCTGAAACCTTCATCATCCTGAACTTCGACAAGAAAGTGGTCCTGATCGGCGGTGGCATGTACGCCGGGGAACTGAAGAAATCCATTTTCTCCGTGATGAACTACCTGCTGCCCCGTCAGGGCATCCTGACCATGCACTGTTCCTGCAACGAAGGGAACAAAGGAGATGTGGCCCTGTTCTTCGGCCTGTCCGGTACCGGCAAGACCACCCTGTCCGCCGATCCTCAGCGTTCCCTGATCGGGGATGACGAACACGGCTGGGGAGACAACGGGGTGTTCAATATCGAAGGGGGCTGCTATGCCAAGTGCATCGACCTGACGGAAGACAGCCAGCCGGAAATTTACCGGGCTGTCCGGTTCGGTGCGGTAATGGAAAACGTGGTGGTGGATCCCAAGAACGGGGTGCCGGATTTCTCCGACAACAGCATTACGGAAAACACCCGGGTGGCTTATCCCCTGAACTACATCCCCAACGCCAAGCTGCCCAGCATGGCCGGCCATCCCAAGAACATCATCTTCCTGACCGCCGATGCTTTCGGGGTGCTGCCTCCCATCTCCAAACTCACCAAAGAACAGGCCATGTACCATTATCTTACCGGCTACACCAGCAAGGTGGCCGGTACGGAACGGGGAATCACGGAACCCCAGGCCACCTTCTCTACGGCCTTCGGGGCGCCTTTCCTGCCGCTGCCTCCCCTGACCTATGCCAAGCTGCTGGGAGAACGGATCGCCAAGCATGAAACCAACGTGTACCTGGTGAACACCGGCTGGAGCGGCGGCCCCTACGGGGTTGGCAAACGGATGAAGCTGGCCTACACCCGGGCCATGATCCACGCGGCTCTGGACGGGGAACTGGGCAAGGAAGGCTGGACCACCATGCCCATGTTCGGGGTCTCCATCCCCAAATCCTGCCCCAATGTGCCCAGCAACGTGCTGAATCCCCGGAGCACATGGGAAGACAAGGGAGCTTACGACGAAACCGCCCGGAAACTGGCCCGTCTCTTCCAGGAAAACTTCAAGAAATTCCAGGGAGAAGTAACCGAAGACATCGCCTCCGCCGGACCGGTGGTGAAATAAGCGGGAAGGGGGAGCTTTCCCCTATTGACCATTGACAAAAAAAGAGGGACGCAGGTGCGTCCCTCTTTTTTTTATGCTATAATTATAAATTGCAATGAACTGGAAGGACGGTGAGTGTATGGCGGAAACTGTCTATTGTGCGGATACGGCGGCCACAGAGACTCTGGGACGGAACCTGGGGGCTCTGTGCCGGGAAGGGGATGTGTTCCTGCTGAACGGAGACCTGGGGACCGGCAAGACCTGTCTGGTGACCGCAGCCTCCACGGCTCTGGGAGTGGATCCTCAGGAAGTCACCTCCCCTACTTTTTCCCTGATGAATGTGTACCATGGGAAGACGCTGAACATCAAGCATTTCGACCTGTACCGGATCAACTGGCCGGAAGAACTGGAAGACATCGGGTTCTCTGAATATGCCGGGGGAGACGGGGTCACATTCATCGAATGGGCGGAACTGTTTCCGGACTATATGCCGGAAGAAAATCTGGAACTGAAATTTACCCGCAAGGGTGAGGGACGGGAAGTGGAACTGCTCCCTCACGGCAGACGGTATGAGGAATTGGCCCGGGCGCTCCTTGCTCCCAAGGGCCGGGAAGGTTGAAATCGTGCTGACATTGGGAATTGATACGGCGACCCGGGTGTGTTCCGTGGCCGTCTGTGACGGAAAGAAAATCCTGGGGAGCCTGGATGTGAATGTGGGGCTTACCCATTCTGAAGGTCTGGTGCCCCAGCTGGAAACCCTGCTGGCCATGGCCCGGGTGAAAAAAGAGGATCTGGACCTTTTGGCGGTAAGCCGGGGCCCGGGTTCTTTCACCGGTCTGCGGATCGGTATGGCCACTGCAGAAGCCATGGCCTACGCCCTGGAACGGCCTCTGGTGGCGGTGGATACCCTGGCAGCCATTGCCTATAACCTGCCGGTGGCTGGAGTCCGGTTGACTCCGGTGCTGGATGCCCAGAAGGGGAATCTGTATGTGGGCAGCTACCGGTGGAACGGGGACCATTTGGAAGAAATGGAACCGGTGCGGATTGCACCTGCCAAAGAACTGGCCGCCCAGCTCCAGGAGGGCTCGGAGCCGGCCATCCTTATGGGAGAATGCCACCGGGTGCCCGGGACGGAAGCCTGTGACCGGGTGACCCTGGCCCCGGAAAGCGCCCGGCTGCCCAGAGGGTCTTCCGTGGCCATCCTGGGTGCGGCCCAATATGTGCCGGAAGGGGACATCCACAGCTATTTCGGTATGGATCCTTTCTACATTCGCCGGTCGGAAGCGGAGGAACTATGGGAAAAGAGACATCCGGAAGGACGGTAAGACCTCTGACCCGGGAAGATCTGCCCTGGCTGCTGCCTCTGGACGCAGGATCCTTCGGAGAACCCTGGACAGAAGAAACCTGGGGGGACGAACTGGAAGGCCGGCTGAGCCATTACATCGCCCTGGAAGAAGGAGGAGTGCCGGTGGCTTTCGGGGGCTTCTGGCTGGTGGCGGGAGAAGCCCAAGTCATGCGCCTGGCGGTGGATCCCCGGCGCCGGGGAGAAAAACTGGGGCTGGCCCTGGTGGAAGCCATGGTGGCGGAAGCCCTCCGTCTGGAAGCGGTGGAAATGACCCTGGAAGTCCGGGAAGGGAACACCCCGGCCCGGCGGACCTATGACCATCTGGGCTTTACCGAATGCGGCCGGCGGCCGGGGTATTATGGAGACAACGGGGAAGCGGCGGTGCTTATGCGCCGGGACCTGTAAATCGAGGAGATTATGACGGAAAAAGCAATCAATATATTGGGAATCGAAAGCAGCTGTGACGAAACGGCGGCAGCGGTGATCCGGAACGGACGGGAGGTATTGTCCAATGTGGTATCCACCCAGATCCTGGTCCACCGGAAGTTCGGGGGCGTGGTGCCGGAAATCGCTTCCCGGAAACATATCGAACATGTGATGCCGGTGATCCACAAGGCCCTTACCGACGCCAAAATGACCCTCCAGGACGTGGACGCCATTGCCGTGACCTACGGACCGGGGCTGGTGGGCGCCCTGCTGGTGGGCCTTTCTGCCGCCAAGGGGCTGGCCCTGGGCAGCGGGAAGCCTCTCATCGGGGTGAACCATCTGGAAGGCCATGTATTCGCCAATTTCCTGGCGGATCCGGATCTGAAGCCTCCCTTCCTGGCCCTGGTGGTCAGCGGGGGACATACCTCCCTTCTGGTGGTGGAAGATTACAACACCTTCCGGCTCCTGGGCCAGACCCGGGACGATGCGGCAGGGGAGGCCTTTGACAAAATCGCCCGGTTCATGGGGCTGCCCTATCCGGGAGGCCCGGAAATCGAACGGCTGGCCCGGAACGGGAATCCGGCAGCGGTGGATTTTCCCCGGCCTTTGCTGCCCGGCTGCTATGATTTCAGCTTCAGCGGCCTGAAAAGCGCCGTGATCAACCACATCCATACGGAAGAACAGCGGAAAAGCGGCTTCCGCCGGGAAGATGTGGCGGCCTCCTTCCAGCAGGCCATTGTGGACGTGCTGGTGAAGAAAAGCCAGGAAGCCATCCAGGCCACAGGCCTGAAAAAGATTGTCTTGGCCGGCGGGGTGTCCGCCAACAAATGCCTCCAGGAAGCCCTGGCCCAGGGGGCCCGGGAAGCGGGAGCAGAACTGGTCCATCCCACCCCCATACTCTGCACCGACAACGCGGTGATGATCGGCGTACGGGGCTACTACCAGTATCTGAACCAGGACTTCGCCAACCTGGACCTGAACGCAGATCCCAGTTTGAAGCTGGGGGAATAAAAAAAGGGGCTGTTGCATAAGCAACAGCCCCTTTTTTCACGCTTCTTTCATGGAATTCAAAATGGCATCCACCAGATCGTTCATGCTCCGTTCCTGGCCTCCGGTCATCCGGGAGTTGATGGTCACCCCGTCCTGGAGGACGGTCATGGCCTTCATGTTGTTTTCCAGGAATTCCGTCATGAGACCGCCTACGGTGCAGGCCCAGGATCCGTTTTCGATGATCCCCACGATCCGTTTCTGCAGGTTCAGGGCCTTCATGTCTTCCAGGAAGTTCAGCATCTTGGGATAGATTCCCAGGTTGTAGGTGACGGAAGCCAGCACCAGATGGCTGTATTTGAAGGCATCGGAGATCAGGTAGGAAATGTCCGTTTTGGACACATCGTACATATGGATGTTGGTCATGCCCTTTTCCGCCAGCTTGGCCGCCAGTACGGAAGCAGTGCTTTCGGTGTTGCCGTACATGGAGGCATAGACCAGGAGCACACCTTTTTCTTCCGGTTCATAGGTGGCCCAATGGATGTACTTGTCTACGATGTATTTGATGTTGTTCCGCCATACCGGCCCGTGGAGAGGGCAGATCATCTTGATGTCCAGCTGGCTGGCCTTGCCCAGAAGGTCCATGACGAAGGGTCCGTATTTCCCTACGATGTTGGTGTAGTACCGGCGGGCATCATCCAGCCAGTCCCGGTCGAAGTTCACTTCGTCGTTGAAGATCCGGCCGCCCAGGGCTCCGAAGGAACCGAAGGCATCGGCGGAGAACAGGGTACCGGTGGTCAGGTCGAAGGAGACCATGGCTTCCGGCCAGTGGACCATGGGAGCGGCCACAAAAGCGATGGTGTGCTTCCCGAACTTCTGGGTGTCGCCCTCTTTCACCACGATCTGTTTTTCCCCTTCCACCCGGTAGCCGAACTGGTCCATCAGGGTGAAGGCCTGTTCATTGCTGATCACCGTGGTTTCCGGGTGCCGGAGCAGCACTTCTTCGATGGAAGCCGCATGGTCCGGTTCCACATGGTTGATGATCAGGTAGTCCAGTTTCCGGCCTTTCAGGACCCCTTCCACGTTTTCCAGGAACTGCTTGCATACGGACCAGTCCGCAGTGTCGAACAGCACGGTCTTTTCGTCCAGCAGCAGATAGGAGTTGTAGGAAACGCCCCGGGGAATGGGATGGATGTTTTCAAACAGTGCCAGCCGGCGGTCATCCGCCCCTACCCAGTATAAGTCATTGGTTAATTTTCTTACACATTCCATAGTTATGCTCCTTTTCTCACTTTACGGGTACGAATTCAGTCTTGGCGGAGTTGCACAGCGGGCATACCCAGTCTTCCGGCAGATCCTGGAACTTGGTTCCCGGCTTCACATCCGCATCCGGGTCGCCCAGATCCGGGTTGTATTCATAACCGCAGCCCTTGCAGACATAGCGGCCTTCCGGCATGTCTTTCAGGATCAGAGGTCTCTTCATCTTGACCATGGGAGGAGCGGGTTTCTTGGGCTGGCCGTTGTTCAGGGCCTTGGCCAGGAGCGGCAGGATCACCTTCACGTCCCCTACGATGCCGTAGTCGCAGTTCTTGAAGATGGGGGCCCCGGCGTTGATGTTGATGGCCACAATGGTGGTGGCGTTCTTGATGCCCTTCAGGTGCTGGACTGCACCGGAGATGCCGCAGGCAATGTACAGGTTGCCGTTGAACTTCTGGCCGCTCATGCCCACATACCGGTCAATGGGTACATACTGGAGGGTTTCCGCCACAGGACGGGAGGAACCTACCGCAGCCCCGGCCTGGCGGGCCAGTTCTTCGATCAGCTTCATGTTGGCCTTTTCCCCGATGCCCTTGCCGGCGCTGACCACCCGTTCCGCATCGGAGATGGGAGTATCCAGAGGGATGCCCACGGTAAAGTCATAGCCGTCGTTCTTCAGGGCTTCCACCAGGGCAGCCACCTGTTCTTCCGGGGTGCCGTCCTTGAAGATCTGTTTCTTCCGGGCCCCGGTAATGGCTGCATTCTGCTTGGGAGCGCCCCCATGCTTGGCCACGGACATCTTATCCGTAATGTGGGAGGCAATGACCACCCGCTGGATTTCGTTGGTGCCTTCGTAGATGGTGGTAATCTTGGCATCCCGGTAGAAACGTTCCACATCCATGCCTTTCAGGTAACCGGTGCCGCCGAAGATCTGGAGGGCATCGTTGGTGATGGAGACTGCCGCATCGGAAGCGTACATCTTGGCCATGGCGCTTTCCATGCCGTAATCCTGGTGTTCCTGCTTCAGTTCCGCAGCGCTGTATACCAGGAACCGGGCAACCCGGAGTTTGGTGGCCATATCCGCCAGCTTGAAGGAAACACCCTGGTTCTGGCAGATGGGAGCATTGAACTGGATCCGTTCCTTGGAGTAGTTCAAAGCCGCTTCATAGGCACCCTGGGCGATTCCCAGGGCCTGGGCCGCGATCCCGATCCGGCCGCCGTCCAGGGTAGCCATGGCAATCTTGAAGCCCTGGCCCCGTTTGCCCAGCAGATTTTCCTTGGGCAGCTTCACATTGTTGAAGATCAGTTCCGCCGTGGCAGAAGAACGGATCCCCAGTTTGTCATAATGGTCACCGAAGGTGAAGCCCGGCATGCCTTTTTCCACGATGAAGGCGCTGATGCCCCGAGTGCCTTTCCCCGGTTCAGTGACGGCAAACACCACATAGGTATCGGCTTTCCCTGCGTTGGTGATGAAAATCTTGTTCCCGTTGAGGATCCAGTGGGTACCATCGAATTCCGCGGTGGTTTCCGTTTCCCCGGCGTCAGAACCGGCGTTGGGTTCCGTCAGGCCGAAAGCCCCGATTTTTTTCCCGGAAGCCAGGGGCACCAGGTATTTCCGTTTCTGTTCTTCGGTGCCGAAGGCGAAGATGGGATAGGAGCCCAGGGACACATGGGCGGACAGGATAACACCGGCGCCTCCGTCCACCCGGGCCAGTTCTTCCACGGCAATGGCGTAGCTGATGTAGTCCAGCCCGGCACCGCCATATTCTTTGGGGAAGGGGATGCCCATCCATCCCAGTTCGCCCATTTCTTTGACCTGTTCATCAGGGAACTTGTTTTCCTTGTCCAGCATGAACGCAATGGGTTTGATCTTGGCTTCCGCAAACCCCCGTACTTTGGCGCGGAATTCTTCATGTTCCTGTGTGGTGGTGAATAACATACGCGTACCTCCTCTGTCTTGGAAAATCAGTTTGTCAGAACCTTCAGTTAGTCACAACATACCAATTTAAAAATAAAATTATTTTAATAATAATTCTATCTTTATATGATTCAATGGTACACTTTTCATATACGTTTGTCAATGGGAAAAATCAGAAAGTTTCTGCTTTAACCGGTCCAGGAACACCTGGCTGGACCGGGACAGGAGACGGAACTTCTTCCAGGCCACCAGACTGCCGGCGGATAGGGGCGGATCCAGAGGGATGAATTTCAGCCCCTGGGTTTCGATTTGGAGCAGATTGTCCAGACCCAGAGCATTGATCTGACCGGTACGGACCAGCAGGGATGCGTTGCCGATCAGGTCGAAACGGCCTGCCACCTGGAGATTATCCAGGGTCACCTGACCGCCGGACCAGCGGGAAAAATCAAAGGTCTTCTGGGTGGTCCGGGAGGAAATGAGAAGGGGCATGGCCAGGAGATCTTTGGGGGTCACTTTTTCCAGATGGGCCCAGGGACTGTGGAGACTGGTGACGATGCCCACCCGGTCCGGTTCCGGGAGATGGAGAAAGTTGTATTTTTCCGGGTTGAAGGGTTCGATGAACAGACCAAAATCCAGCAGCCCGTGTTCCAGCCGTTCCTGGACCCCGTCCGCGTTGTTGGTGAACAGTTCGATGGTGAGACTGGGATATTCCTGATGGAGTTCCCCGAAAGTGTCGGTGATCCAATGCATGGCCCGGGTTTCTCCGGCACCGATCCGGATGCAGCCGGAAAGGTCCATGTCGTCTTCCCGGATCTCTTCTTTGGTCTGGTCCACCAGGGCCAGGATCTCTTCTGCCCGCTGGCGCAGGTGCATCCCTTCTTCCGTCAGGGTAGTGCTCCGGTTGGTCCGGACAAAGAGCTTTTTGCCCAGTTCCTTTTCCAGGTCCGCCATCTGCCGGGACAGGGTGGGCTGGGTGACGAACAGCACATTGGCGGCTTCGGTCATGTTCTGTTCCCGGGCCACCGCCAGAAAATATTTCAGGGTACGGATTTCCATGGTTCCCTCCTGCAATAGAAAAAACGCATTTGTAAGTAGTTGCTATAAGTATTATACATCTTAAAGAGTTTGGAATACAATACAGGAAGAACAGGAAAGGAGAGATCAACCTATGGATCTGGAAGAACTGGAAAAAATGAGCCCCTTTGCCCTGGGGGAAGAAAATACGGGCTATGCCCAATATTTTGATGGAAAGAGTTATCTGAATATGCTGACCCTGGAACAGGTGCCCACTGCTGTGGTGACCTTTGAACCGGGCTGCCGGAACCACTGGCACATCCACCATGCAGCCAAAGGAGGGGGACAGATCCTCATCGTCACCGCCGGCCGGGGCTATTACCAGGAATGGGGGAAACCTGCCCGGGAGCTGAAAGCCGGAGACGTGGTGAACATCCCTCCGGAAGTGAAGCACTGGCACGGGGCGGCCCCGGATTCCGCCTTCCAGCACCTTGCCCTGGAAGTGCCCGGAGAAGGCACCAGCAATGAATGGTGTGAAGGGGTGGATCCAGAAGAATACGGGAAACTGAAATAAAAGGAGGCCCCATGGAACGGAAACAATGGTTTTGGCACATGACAGCAGGGATTCTGGCGGTTGTGACGATAAGCGGAATTGGATTGCAGACAGGGGAGGTTTTGGCCATGGAACAGAAAAAAGAACCGGTCAAGGTGGTACAGACTGCAGGACGGGATCAGCTGGGGAGTTTTGCCCCGGATTTTGCCCGGTACAATGATGACATCCTTTTTGGAGAAGTGTGGAGCGCCAACGATAAATTGAGCCTCCACGACCGGAGCCTGGTGACGGTGACGGCTCTTATCGCCCAGGGGCTGACGGACAGCTCCCTCCAGTATCACATGGCCACCGCCAAAAAGAACGGGGTGACCCGGGAAGAAATGGTCCAGGCCATCACCCAGCTGGGGTTCTACGCCGGCTGGCCCAAAGCCTGGGCGGCGTTCCGGTATGCCAAAGAGGTATACGGAA
This sequence comes from Acidaminococcus fermentans, assembly GCF_009696675.1. Taxonomy (GTDB): domain Bacteria; phylum Bacillota; class Negativicutes; order Acidaminococcales; family Acidaminococcaceae; genus Acidaminococcus. The sequence goes on from NZ_VULN01000015.1 coordinate 49,680, forward strand.
ATGAATGAGAAGGAGGCGGAAAGCCTCAAAAAGACGGCACTGAGCCAGGCAGAGCTCCAGGCGGCAGGCTGTCCGGAAGAGACCATCCGGAAGATCCTCCAGGAAAAGAATGACCGGTGCCAGTGCCGGTGTCTCCGCCAGTACCGGAAGGAAATCCTGGCCAAGCTCCACCGGGAGCAGGAGAAACTCACCAATGTGGATTATCTGCTGTACCATATGGAAAAATGACAGCAGGGAGAAGAATAAAGGAAAGCGGGAAAAATATGTCCAAGATGCTGATTGTCTATTATTCCTGGTCCAACGGGAATACGAAAAAGATTGCGGAAGAACTGCAGAAGGCAACCGGGGCCGATCTTGCCAGGATCGATACCCTGAGTGCCTACAAGAATCAAAGCTACGATGAAGTAGTCTGGGAATCGGAAAAGGATATCGCCAAAGGGTACAAGCCGGAACTGGCCCCTCTGTATTTCCACCTGAAGGACTACGACACGGTGGCGGTGGGCACCCCTACCTGGTGGTATACCATGGCTCCGGCCATGAAGACCTTCCTGGAAAGCCAGGATTTCACCGGGAAGAAAGCGACCTTTTTTGCCACCCACGGAGGCTGGCCCGGCCATGCCCTGAAGGATATGGAAAAAGCCTGTAAAGGGGCTTCTTTCGGTCCGGAACTGACCATCCAGTTCGATTCCACCGGCGGCAGCCGTCAGGTGACCAGCCAGGACAAAGTGGAAGAGTGGATCCGGAAAGTACAGGGATGGAAGTAAGCATCCCATTGGCCGCGGTCTGCGCCGCTGGATGTAAAGCAAACAGAGTAAAGCTGTGAAAGGGGAAAGCATCATGGAAAGAAAAATACTGCCCGGCCTGGAAAAAAAGGCCCTGGGCATGAGTCTTCTGGCACTGGCGGCCGTTCCGGTGATCCTGGTCAGTTCCTGTACGGTGCGCCGGGCAGCAGGGCTTTCCCCTGTGGCAGCGATGAACCGCCAGGCAATGGTGGAAGCGTCCCGGGCGAATCTGGGCCTACTCACCTGGCCGGAACAGTTGGATGCTGTCCGGTATGAACTGGAACTTTTGGACGGGATTCCTCTAAATCTGGATCCCGCCCGGGAAGCAGACCATGCCTTATATCGGAACAGCCGGGTCTATTCCGCCCAGGCCCTGCTGCCTCTGGAGGAACTACGGAAGAAACAGACGACCGGCGTCCTGTATTACCGGGTACGGGCTTTTGACCTGGATGGCCGGCCTCTGGGGAACTATTCCCAGCCGGCGGCCGTTGAGAGCAGCCTGCGGAAAGTGGAACGGAATGCCCCGGTGCCTCGGAGCCGGATGGAGGATACCAATGGCTCCCTGCTGCTTTATCCTGTCTATGCCTATACCGGGAACCCGGGAGCAGTCCAGTACGAAGTGGAAGTAACGGACCGGATGCCAGAGAATACGGAAGGGACCGCACCTTCCCGGTATCGGGTCTTTGCCCAGGTCACCTCTCTTACGGATCTGTATGACGAGGCACCCCGGCTGGGGACCTATTACTGGCGGGTCCGGGGCATGGACAAGGAGGGGAATCCGGTGGGCCAGTGGAGCCTGCCCCAGAAGTTCACCACCCTGCCTTCCCGGAAAATCCGGGTGGGCATCTACGGTGACAGCATTTCCCACGGAGGAGGACATCTTTCTTTCAGTCCCGTGGATTATGCCTACAGCTACAGCCATTATCTGGCCTTTCCTACAGTGAACCTTTCGGAAAGCGGGGATACCAGCGCCATGATGGTGGAGCGGTTCGAACGGGATGTGCGGTCCTTCCCTCTGAAGTACCTGCTGATCCTGGGAGGCACCAACAGCCTCCGGGCAGGGGTGCCGGCAGAAGAAGTGATCCATGATCTGGACGAGATCGGCCGGAAGGCGGAAGCCCTGGGTATCCGTCCCATCTATCTCACCCTGCCGCCCATCAATCCCGCCAACATCCAGAAAGCTTTTGACGAACCCACCGCCGACAATTGGCGTCAGTCCTTTGCCCAGGTGAATGCCTACATCCGCAACCGGGACCATATCGACGTGGCGGCCTCCTTTGAAAATGGGGGAGACCTGCCTACGGAACTGGCCCTGGACGGAATCCACGGCGACTGGAATATGAAACAGGAAATGGCTCAGGTGATCAATGAGGGGATGAAAAGATTCGGTGTGTAGGAATCCTAAAACGTTCCTTCTCATGGCAGTGACTGCCGGTATACAATAAAAATAACGTGGAGAAGGTAAGGAGGAAAACAATATGAAGTGGAAAAAAGCAATCTCTATCGTCTGCATGGCGCTGTCTCTGCTGGCGGTTACGGCCTGCGGCGGACAGCAGGCTGCCCAGAATGGCGGGGGCAAGGCAGCGGGTACGGCGGCTGCGGAAAAGGCCCCGGCCAAGGCCAAAAAGGTGCTGGTGGTCTATTACACCAATACCCACCGGACGGAACAGGTGGCCAAGACCATTGCCGGGGAAACCGGCGGGGATCTGTACCTGCTGGATCTGGAAAAGCCCTATACGCCGGCAGATCTGGATTACAACAACAAAAGCGCCCGGGTCTACAAGGAACATGATGACGCCAGTCTGCGGAACGTGGCTCTGAAGAACGCCAAACCGGCCAACTGGCAGGACTATGACACCGTATTCGTGGGCTATCCCATCTGGTGGGGCATTGCCGCCTGGCCCATGGATACCTTCGTAAAGAGCAACGATTTTACCGGCAAGGCGGTGATCCCCTTTGCCACCGCCTACAGTTCCGGCCTGGGCAGCAGCGCCGACCAGCTGAAGGAAATGGCCGGCAGCAAAGGCACCTGGCTCCAGGGACGCTGTTTTACCGGCACCATCCAGGACAGCCAGGTGAAGGACTGGGTGAAGAGTTTGGGAGTGAAATAAAAAACGGGGCTGTTGCTTATGCAACAGCCCCGTTTTTTATTTCTTCCCCCTGCAAAGTCCACAGCTTCCGCAGTTTCCTCCGCAGCAACTTTTCCCTGCCTTGTGGTCTTTGTACATCTTGCGGATCACTGCCGCAACGATGAGAAAGAGCACCAGGCCCACAACAAATGTACCCATAGGTCATTTCTCCTTTTATGCATTGGCAGACGCTTTGCATCTGCCTTCCTTCGGTCGCTGACCGTTGACAGCTGACTGTTGACAAAACGGGGGTGTGGAATCCCCACACCCCCATTATACCTTATTCCGTTACATCCGCCGCATCTTTGATCTGGATTTCTCCGTTGTACTTGGGAGCCGGACGGCACAGCAGGTAGACCATGATGGCCAGTACCACACAGGCGGCTGCCGTACCCAGGGTGAAGGTGCCGGTGGAAACGAAGCTGCCGAACTGATAGAACATCAGGGCCATGCAGTAGGCGAAACCGCACTGGTAGCCGATGGCGATCAGGGTCCAGCGGCCGTTGTTCATTTCCCGTTTGATGGCGCCCATGGCAGCCACACAGGGAGCGCACAGCAGGTTGAACACCAGGAAGGAGTAGGCGCTGAGCACCGAGAAGTCCTGGGCAAAGGTGCCCCAGAATTCCTGGCCGTCTTCTGCGGCATCTGCCAGCCCGTACAGGATCCCGAAGGTCCCTACCAGGTTTTCCTTGGCAATCAGCCCGGTGAAGGCAGCCACAGCAGCTTTCCAGTCACCCCAGCCCAGGGGAGCGAAGATCCAGGCCACTTTGGAACCAATGAAGGCCAGGATACTTTCGTTCAGGGCATCTTCCTCCAGCATGGTGAAGGCACCGTCGTCCCAGCCAAAGCTGGACAGGAACCACACCAGGATGGTGGACAGCAGGATCACAGTGCCGGCCTTCTTGATGAAGGAGGAGCTCCGTTCCCAGACGCTGCGGCCGATGTTCCCCAGGGTGGGCATGTGGTAGGGGGGCAGTTCCATAACGAAGGGAGCCGGATCACCGGCAAACAGTTTGGTCTTTTTCAGGATGATCCCGGAAAGGATGATGGAGAAGATCCCCACAAAGTAAGCGGAAGGAGCCACCCACCATTCTCCGTGGAAGTAAGCCCCGGCGATCAGGGCGATAATGGGCATCTTGGCGGAGCAGGGGATCATGGTGGTGGTCATGATGGTCATCCGCCGGTCGGATTCGTTTTCAATGGTACGGGAAGCCATGATCCCGGGCACGCCGCAGCCGGAGCCGATCAGCATGGGGATGAAGGATTTCCCGGACAGGCCGAACTTCCGGAAAGCCCGGTCCAGGATGAAAGCGATACGGGCCATATAGCCGCAGGCTTCCAAAAAGGCCAGGAAGATGAACAGCACCACCATCTGGGGCACAAAGCCCAGCACGGCGCCCACCCCGGAAATGATTCCGTCCACGATCAGCCCGTCCAGCCAGTCAGCCACTTCCAGGCTTTCCATCAGATCATGGGCAGCCGGGATGATCATGTCTCCAAACAGGGTGTCATTGACCCAGTCCGTAGCATCCGTCCCGATGGTGGTCACCGATACGTAATAGACCAGGAACATAATGGCGGCAAAAATAGGGAGGGCCAGCCACCGGTTGGTGACGATCTTGTCGATTTTATCGGAGGTGGTCAGTTTGCCTTTGCTCTTTTTGATGTTGCATTCATGGATAATGGAGCTGATGTATTTGTACCGTTCGTTGGTGATGATGCTTTCCGCATCGTCGTCCATTTCCTGTTCCACCGCTTCAATGTCCCCGTCGATGTGGTCGATGACGGACTGGGGCAGCTTCAAGGCTTCTTGGACTTTTTCATCCCGTTCGAACAGTTTGATGCCATACCACCGTTCCTGATGGGCCGGGAGCATTCCCTGGGTGGCTTCTTCAATGTGGGCCAGGGCGTGTTCCACAGGGCCGTCGAAGGAATGTCTGGCCACCATCACCTGCTGGTGTTTGGCCACCTTGGCGGCCAGGTCTGCGGCTTCCTTGATCCCTTCCCCGGTACGGGCGGAGATTTCGATCACCTGACAGCCCATTTTCTGGGACAGCTTGTCGATATTGATGATGTCCCCGTTTTTCCGGACCATGTCCATCATGTTTACGGCCATCACCATGGGGATCCCCAGTTCAGCCAGCTGGGTGCTGAGATACAGGTTCCGTTCCAGGTTGGTCCCGTCCACAATGTTTAGGATGGCATCCGGCCGTTCCTTGACCAGATAGGTCCGGGAAACCACTTCTTCCAGGGTGTAGGGGGAGAGGGAATAAATGCCGGGCAGGTCCTGGATGATCACATCCGGATGGCCCATGAGTTTTCCTTCTTTTTTCTCAACGGTAACCCCGGGCCAGTTCCCGACGAACTGATTGGAACCCGTCAGGGCGTTGAACAGGGTGGTCTTGCCGGTATTGGGGTTCCCGGCAAGGGCAATCTTGAATTCCATAAATCGTGACCTTCTTTCCCATCTATTACTAATTTTAAAATCAGTTAGAAAAAGCTAATAAAAAGATAAAAAATTACAGTTCTTTCACTTCCACCATTTCCGCATCGGCTTTTCGCAGGGACAGTTCATAGCCCCGCACGTTGAGTTCCACCGGATCTCCCAGAGGCGCCACCTTCCGGATGTGCACCGGAGTCCCTTTGGTGATGCCCATATCCATGATCCGGCGCTTGATGGCTCCGGTGCCATGGAGTTTTACCACTTCGTAATCTTTGCCTGTCAAGGCGTCTTTCAGAGTTGTCATTCTGATGTTCCTCCTGCTGTTACTGTACTGTGATTTTGGCGGCCATTTCCATACTGATGGCCACCCGGGATTCCCGGATGTTCAGGATCAGCCCGCTGGGGGTATGCTGGACAATGGAGATCACCGCACCCTGGGTGATGCCCAGGTTTTCCAGGTGGGTACGGACCTTGGGGGAACCGCCTACCCGCAGGACGGTCAGGTCCCTGCCAGCGTCGGCAAATGTCAAAGGCATGATGCTACCTCTTTTCACAATTTATTTATGAAACCTAATCCTCATACGTGATATGTTAGCACACACTAACGAAAGAGTCAACAAAAATAGCAAAAAAGGGCTGTTGCTCATGCAACAGCCCTTTTTTATTCCTCCGGCTTCAGTTTCTTTTCCGTAAACGCCTTCAATCCATTGAGGGCTGCCAGGAACACGCCGCCCATGAGGAACCAGAAAATGTGGAAAGTTTCCCAGGTCATGGCAGGCTGGGGCACTTTCAGGGTGGTGGGGCCCTGGGCAATGGCGTACAGGGATCCGACCATCAGCCCAAGGATGAAGTACACCATGGCGGCCCGGTGGTTGTCCAGGGCGTTCTTCACCAGCTTGATGATCCCTACGATCCCGGCCAGCACCCCAAATCCGAAGATGCACAGCACCGGGAAATAGGACAGGTTCATGTGGAGGAATTCCTTGATAGCGCTGATGATGGGCACATACAGCCCGAAAATAAGCAGCATGGTGGATCCGGAAATCCCCGGCAGCACCATGGCACAGATGGCGATCATGGCACAGACGAAAATGTATCCGCCCAAAAAGGGCGTCAGATGGGCGATTTCCACATTGGTACCCTGGCCACCGGTGGGGTTCACTGCAGCAATCACCAGTACCAGCACGATCCCCAGGATCATGTAGATGATCCTGCTGGTACGCCGGAGGCATTCCTTTTCTTCCTTGATAATGAGGGGCAGGGAGAAAATGGAGAAGCCCAGGAACAGGGAACTGAGCTCATAGATCCGGCTGGTGAACAGACTGGCAATCACCAGCACCGAAGATCCCATGCCGATGAACCAGCCCATGCCCAGCTTGGCCAGGAACCGGATGCCCTCCCGCTTCAGCTCCCGGCTGCCGTGGGTGAGTACATACAGGGAACTGATGAATTCATCATAGAAACCCAGTACAAAGGCGATGGTACCGCCGGATACCCCGGGGACGCTGTCGGCCAGGGCCATGCAGAAGCCCCGGACCATGTTCAGGAACAGATCCATAGTAGTTCATCCTTTCTGGGGCCAGGCCCCTCTGTCTTTTCCTTATTATAAGCAATGGGGTTAAACAATTCCGAAACAAACAGGAAAAAAATCGGCAAGATTTGTGTTATAATGATTCATCGGACTGACTGTTTAGCCGGTCCGGACAATGAGACTCTATTATATCGTATTTTGGAAGAAAATAGAATAGCGCAGGGAAATCTCTTTTCCGCGCAAAGGAGGATGCAGGTTGGACAGAAGCGAACTGAAACTGAAACTGATGGAATATGCCGCCAAAGGCTATGAAGTGCCCCGGATGGACATGATCAAGACTCCGGAACAGATCGAAGGGATCCGGAAAGCCGGAAAGGTGAATTCAGAAGTGCTGGATGCGGTGGAAAAAAACATCAAAGTGGGGATGACCACCGACGACATCAACACCATTGTGTATGATACCACGGTGAAGCTCCACGCCATTCCCGCCTGCCTGAACTACGAAGGTTTCCCCAAATCCGTGTGCACCTCCGTCAACGACGTGATCTGCCACGGGATCCCGGATCCCAACCAGGTGCTGAAAAGCGGGGACATTGTGAACGTGGACGCCACCACCATTTTCGACGGTTATGTGGGGGATGCCTCCCGGATGTTCATGCTGGGCCGGGTGCCGGCGGAACGGAAGAACCTGGTGGGCATTACCAAAGAATGCCTGAAGCGGGGCATGGAAAACGCCGTAGGCTGGAAGAACACCCTGGGGGACATCGGGGCGGCCATCCAGAGCTTTGCCCAGAAACACGGATGCAGCGTGGTCCGGGAATTCGGCGGCCATGGTGTGGGACTGGAAATGCACGAAGATCCCTTTGTGTCCCATGTGGGGAAACGGAAAACCGGTATGCTGCTGGTGCCGGGCATGGTGATCACCATCGAACCCATGATCAACGCCGGCACGCCGGAACTGTGGATCGACGAACTGAACGGCTGGACCGTCCACACCGCTGACGGCAAAGACAGCGCCCAGTGGGAACACACCCTCCTGATCACAGAAGGGGAACCGGAAGTGCTGAGCTGGTAAGCCATCAAAAAACGAAAGGATGAAAGAAAATGACCTTCATGGACCTGGCCAAAGCCAGATATTCTGTACGGAAATTCAGTGATAAACCCATCGAAAAAGAAAAAATGGACGCCATCCTGGAAGCGGGACGGATCGCGCCCACCGGCCACAACTATCAGCCCTACCGGGTGTACGTGCTCCAGAGCCCAGAAGCCCTGGAAAAGATCCGGGGACTGACCCGGTGCGCCTTCAATGCACCGGTGGTGCTCATGGTCACCGTCCGGAAGGACGAGGAATGGGTGAACCCCTTTGAACACAGCATCCGTGCCGGGGAACAGGACGCCAGCATTGTGGCCACCCATATGATGCTGGAAGCCTGGGAACAGGGCATCGGATCCTGCTGGGTGAACTACTTCCCGGTGACCCAGACCGCCGATGCCTTCGGCCTGGAACTGAACGAAGTACCCCTGCTGCTCATGCCCATGGGCTACGCCGCAGAAGGAGTCCACGCCGCCCATCTCCACACGGAACGGAGAAGCAACGAGGAATTGGTGAAGGTGCTGTAAAAAACGGGGCTGTTGCGTATGTGCAACAGCCCCATTTCTTTTTTTTATTCCACCACCACCTGACAGCTCCTCATGGTGGCGAGGGCCGCCTGATGGCTTTCTTCCGTTACTCCTGCACAGCATTGGCTGTCCACCCGGATCTCCACTTCCGGCAGGGCCGCCTTCAGCAGCAGGGCGTTGCTCACTACGCAGATGTCCGTGCACAGGCCAATGAGCTCGATGCTCTGGATGGGCTGCTTCCGGTTCAGTTCCTTCAGGTCTTCCGCCAGTTTCACCGAACCGAAGGAGGGCTTCTGGATCACCGGCCAGTGATGTTCCTGCTGGAGTTTTTCCAGGGCCGGGATCAGTTTCCAGCCCGGGGTCCCCTTGATGCAGTGCTTCACCGGCAGCCGTTTTCCTTCCTGGGTCTCCAGGTAATCCTCCCCGTGGGTATCCTGGGTGAAAATCACCTTCCCGGGGAAATGGGCCACCTTCCTCAGCACCGCCGGGGTAATGGCCTGGGCCGCTTCCGACCCCAGGCTCCCGCCCACAAAGTCATTCTGCATATCCACCACGATCAAAAAACGGTTTTCCATACCAACCACATCCTTTTCATTCACTCTTCACTTTTATCCTTCTTCACCGGCCGCACTTCCACGATGATCTCCTGGACCCGGTGCTCATTGGCCTGGGTCACCGTCACGTGGAGGTTCCGGCAGTCGAAGGTATCGCCCTTTTTGGGAATGGTCTCCAGGGTATCCACCACCCAGCCGCTGATGGAATTGTTCTCCAGGCCGTAATCATCGATATCCAGATCCAGATACTTGAACAGGTCGAACAGGTTGGCGTTCTGGGAATTGGAGGAGCAGGAAACCAGGTACCGGTTCTTCCCCAGTTTCCGGAAGGAAGAAACCGCCTTGTCGTGCTCGTCCCAGATTTCGCCCACCAGTTCCTCCACAATGTCTTCCGTGGTCACCAGCCCCCGGACGGTGCCGTAGCTGTCCATCACCATGGCCATTTCCACCTTGGCCTCCTGGAGGGTCTTCAGCACTCGGGAAATCTTGGTGGACTGGTGGACCAGGGCTGCCTTCTTGATCAGCTTCTGCAGGCTGCAGTGGGGGTCCTGGAGATAGGCTGCCAGGAAATCCTTGGCGTGGAGGATCCCCACAATCTCGCTGTAGTCATCCTTGAATACCGGCAGACGGGAAAAACCGTGGCTGCCAAACAGCTTCAGGGCTTCTTCGCTGCCTTCCGAAATATCCATGGCCACCATGTCCACCCGGGGCGTCATGATTTCCCGGACCCGGATGTCGCTGAATTCGATGGCGCTTTTGATCAGCAGGCTGTCCTGCTTGTTGATGCCGCCCCCGTGTTCCACTTCGTCCACCATCAGCAGCAGTTCATCTTCCGTGGCGAACCGGTGGGAAACCTTTTTCCGCAGGCACCGGTTGAAAAGGTTCTTCATGATCCGGAACAGAAAATTCAAAGGAGCGAACAGCACCACCAGCACACTGAGCAGGCCGGAACAGTCCATGGCGTATTTTTCCGGGGCATCGCTGGCCACGCTTTTGGGGATGATTTCCCCGAAAATCAGGATCACAATGGTGGTGAACACCGTGGCCAGGGCCAGACCGGAAGGACCGAAGGCCGCCGTGGAAACCGCCGCCGCCAGGGAAGCGGTGGCAATGTTCACCACGTTGTTCCCGATCAGGATAGTGGACAGGGCGTCGTCAAAATGGTCCAGCAGCCGAAGAGCTTTCCGGGCCTTTTTGCTGCCGCTTTTGGCCTGGTTCTTCAGCCGCAGCTTGTTGGACCCGGTAAGAGCCGTCTCTGAAGCGGAAAAAAAGGCGGACAGGGATATAAACACAATCAGGATCAGCGTCAGGGCTGATGTGGGTATTTGCAGATCATCCATAGTATTACACTTCCTCCGTATAATACTGATATTATAGGAGAAAGTATGACAGTGGTCAATGTTCTATGCTATAATAGGAAAGCTATGGTTGCTGAATCTTTACTGAAAAATGCCCGGATCATCCAGTCCTTCCGCCGGAGCATCGGCTTCGAGGTGGTGGAGGACGGCACCCTGGTGCTGCGGGTCCCTTACGGGATCTCCTCCCAGGAACTGCTCCGGATTGTGGCAAAAAAAGAAAAATGGATTGCCGGGGCCCAGGCCAGGGTCCGCCGGGAACGGGAAGAGCATCACACCCTGCGCCTTCAGGACGGGGAAACTTTCCTGCTCTTCGGCCGTCCCTGCACCCTCCGTCTCCGGCCCGGAACCGGGTTCTCTTACCGGAAAGAAGAAGGCCTTTTGGAGATGGGGGACCAGGAGACACGGGAGAACCTGGCCCGGTTCCTGATCGGCCAGCTGCGTCCGGTGCTTGGGGAACTGGTGAGCCGGTATGCCTCCCAGATGGGTCTCAGGCTGCCGGTGGTCAAATGCAGCCGGGCCAAAAAAAGATGGGGGTACTGTAACTGGAAGGGGGAAATCGGGTTCTCCTGGCCCCTGGTATTCTGCCCCCGGGAAGTCATAGCCTATGTGGTGGTCCATGAACTGTGCCACATCCGGAATATGTCCCACAACAAAGCCTTCTGGCAGGCGGTGGCCCAGGTGCTGCCGGATTACCGGGAACGGGAAAACTGGCTGAAGGTCCACAGAAAGGTCATGAGTACATTATGAGCATCAACAAAAAAATCATCCTTTGTTTCATTGCCCTGGTTGTGGTGGGGACGGTCTCTCTGACCCTTCTCCACCGGAGTCCCAAATATCAGGAACAGCAGCAGGCCCAGAATGCCCAGACGGTCCATTCCCAGGACACCAAGCTGCCCTATGACTATCTGAACAACGTGATCGCCCAGAGCGGTGCCGCCTGTTCTGTGTACTACCATTCCCTGGAAAATGACGATGTATTCTACAACTATTCCGGTAAAATGCCCGCCGGGGATCTGGCCCGGCTTTATGTGGCCGCCGGGGTCCTCCGGCAGGTGGAAGACGGGGACCTGTCCCTGGACGAAGTGTACACCATCCGGGAAAAAGACCGGAAGCCGGCCAGCCCGGTACTGGGGAAAGTCCCTGCGGGCAGCCGGGTCACCATCCGGAACCTACTGGAAGACATGGTGCTCCAGAATGATACCACCGCCCTGTACAAGTTGATCTGGATTGCCGGCCGGGAAGACCTGAACCAGTGGCTGTCCAAAGAGGGGTATGCGGATACGGAAATCGGCACCACCCAGCTGCCCCAGGGAGAAAACAGTCAGGATACCCTGGCTCCCGGGGAAAAACGCCGGCTCAGCTACACCTCTGTCAACGATACAGTGAATCTGCTCACCCGGCTGTACCAGGGGAAGGCGGTTTCCCAGAAGCAGGATGCCTACCTGGTGGAACTGCTCCGGAAACAGCCGGACCGGAACCTCCTGGGAGCCCTGCTGCCCAAAAAGGTGAAGATCGCCGGGGTTCAGTCCGACCAGAATCAGCAGCTGGGCGCCGCAGGAATCGTCTATGCCAAGGAAAAATACGTGCTGGTAGTCATGATGGACAAGGCCGTCCGTCCGGAAGAGAGCCGCAAGACCATCAATCAGCTTTCCTCCATTATCTTCAATACCGTCAACGACAAAGAGGTGTTCAAAAAATGATGAAAAAAGTCGATGTAGCAATTATTGGCGGGGGGCCTGCCTCCATTTACGCCGCTTATGAATTTGTCCTGAAATACCCCAAGGCCCAGGTGCTGATCCTGGAAGAAGGCCATGCCATTGATTTCCGCAGCTGTCCCATTATCGCCGGGAAAGTGGAAAAATGCGTCCGCTGCACCCCCTGCAGCATTATGCGGGGATTCGGGGGCGCCGGGGCTTTTTCCGACGGCAAGTACAATTTCACCACTGAATTCGGAGGCTGGCTCAGTGATTACATCCCCAAAAAGACCGTGATGGATCTCATCGACTACGTGGATGAAATCAACCTGAAGCACGGGGCGCCCGGAGAAGTGTATTCCACCAAGAACTGCAAAATCGGACGGCTGGCCCTGGGCCATGACCTGCACCTGCTGAACGCCAAAGTGCGGCACCTGGGTACTGACAACAACCGGAAACTGATGGCCAGCATCTACCGGTTCCTGCTGGATCACGGAATCCAGATCCAGTGCGACACCCAGGTGGATACCTTCCATCCCTGTGAAGAGGGCTATGAGGTGGTGCTCAAGGACAGCCCGGACACCATCCGGTGCACCTATCTCATCGGGGCTCCCGGCCGGGCCGGGGCGGAATGGTTCTCCGGCCAGTGCGAAAAGCTGGGGTTGGAACTGACCAACAACCAGGTGGACGTGGGGGTCCGGGTGGAAGTACCGGCCGCCGTGTTCCAACACATTACCGACGAAGTGTACGAAGCCAAGCTGGTGTACCGGACCAAAGGGTACGGGGATCGGGTACGGACCTTCTGCATGAACCCCAACGGCTATGTGGTGGCAGAAAACACCGACGGCATCGTCACCGTTAACGGCCACAGCTTCAGCGACCCCAAAAAGAACAGCGGCAACACCAACTTTGCCCTCCTGGTGAGCAACCGGTTCACGGAACCTTTCAAGGAACCCCACCGGTATGGCAAACACATCGCTTCCCTGTCCAACATGCTGGGAGGCGGTGTGCTGGTCCAGCGGTTCGGGGACCTGATCAAAGGCCGGCGGACCAACGCCCACCGGCTGAGCCAGAGCTTCCTCCGGCCCACCCTCAATGCGGTGCCCGGGGATCTGAGCCTGGTGCTGCCCAAACGCCATCTGGACAACATCATCGAAATGATTTACGCCCTGGACAAAGTGGCGCCGGGTACCGCCAACGACGACACCCTGCTCTACGGGGTGGAAGTGAAGTTCTACAGCGCCCGGCTGGAACTGGATGACCAGCTGGAAACCAAACTGCCCAACTTCTTCGCCATCGGGGACGGGGCCGGCATCACCCGGGGCCTGAGCCAGGCCAGCGCCAGCGGCGTCTACGTGGCCCGGATCATCGGGGAGAGAATGAAGGGTTCATCAGGCCATTGACAATTGACTATTGACCATTGACGGGGTGCTGCGCAGCAGCACCCCATTATTCTATATTCTGCCTCTTCAAACTCTCCCGCAGCTCCCTGGACCGGTGCTTGGACAGGGGCAGGACGCTGCCGTTCAGCAGGGTCACTTCACGGCCCCACACATTCCGCACCCACTGGAGATTAAGCACATAGCTCCGGTGGATCCGCATGAAATTGAACCGGCCCAGCTGCTTTTCCAGCCCGCCCAGGGTCTCCCGGTACTCATAGTTTCCCAGGGCGGTCACCACCTGGATCCGGGACCCCAGGGCCTTGAAATAGATCACGTCCTTCAGGGGGAACCGGTGGAGTCCCTGCCAGTTGGAAAAAACAAAGGTATAGCAGCTGTTCCGGCGTTTCCGGATCAGTTCCTGCAGGTCCCGGTGGAGAATCCGGGGAGGAAAGGGGTGGGGGTAGCACCGGTACAGGGGCACCTCATACCCGGCCAGAGAATCCTGGAAACTGTTGGAAATCAGGGAAATGGGCATCTGGGGATCAAAAGAACGGATTTTCCGGGCCAGGGCCAGATTCCGGTGGTCCTGCTGGAAGGGCCCCAACAGCACCAGGTTGTAGCAGCACCCCTGGCGGCAGTCCCGGAGCAGCGTCTGCTCCCCCAAAAAGGTATGGATGCTCAGGACATCGGATGGATTGGGCAGTTTGAGAATGTTGTCAGTGAGTTGGGTGAGAATTTGGGGATTGCTGTCACAAATGGCAATGTGGAACATGATGGGGCCTCCGTTCTTGAAAATTGTAAAAAAGTAGACACTTGTACAGTATAACACGAATGTTCTAAAAAAGCAGAAAATTATTTTATTTCATGGATTCCCCGAGCATTTTTTTGACGGGTACGGTATAATAACTGGTGGAATACTCCAGGCCACCCCGGAAAGGAAACCTGGAAGAAAGAAGGCGCACCATGTCCACCTGTCAGGAAGATCAGATGATTTACCACTATTGCTCCACCAGCGGATTCTTCAATATTCTGCGCAACCAGTGCCTCTGGCTGACGGAAGCCTCTTTTACCAACGACGCCTGGGAAAACAGGATGCTGGATCCCATTTTCGAACAGGCCCTGGAGGACCTGGCGGAAGAGGGGGAAGTCCGGCGGGATCAGCTGGACACTGCCCGGGATCTGTATTATCACCATTCCGCCTGCTTCATCTACCTGGGCTGTTTTTCCGAGGCCGGGGACATCCTGCCCCAGTGGCGGTCCTATGCGGACGACGGCCAGGGTTTTGCCATCGGCTTTTCTTCCCGGGAAATGGATTTCGACTGTTCCACCGTCCACCTCAATGCGGACTTCGCCAACAAGTACTACCTGAAAAAAGTCATCTATATGAAAGAAGGGTATGCAGAACACTTCCTGCCCCTGGCCAGGAACTGGATCCGCATGCGGCTGAACCGGGGAAAACACCTGAACGAACGGGAAATCCGCCGGGCCATTGCTGACGATGCGGCCTTTTCTTCCCTCCGGTACTACTGCAAGGACGCCAGCTTTGCCTCGGAAAAAGAACTCCGGGCCCTGTGGCTGCCGGTGCTGCTGAAGGACGAAGAGGGGAACATGGCCGCCGGGAACCGGAAAGCCTACCGGCAGATCCATTTCCGTCCGGAAGCCAGCCGGCTGGTGCCTTATACGGAAATGCCCTTTGCCAAAAGTGCCGTCCGGGAAGTGGTCCTGGGCCCGAAAAATGACATGAAAGACCATCCGGATATCCTGAAGATGTTCCTGGCTGCCAACGGCTATGACGACCGGAACGTCCGGATCCGGGTATCCAAAAGTTCCTATCGATAAAAGGAGAACCTATGCAGAATTTTGATTTTACCCAACCTTCCATCCTCCAGCGGCTGTATGATGCCCTGGATGAACGGGGCCGCCTGCCCCGGGAGTTTTCCCTCCGCCAGGCCATGGAACCGGAAGGTCCGGCCCAGGGGTTTTATTACAGTGACGGCTTCATGGAAGGGAACCTTACCGGGCTGGACAAGGGGGAAGAAGAAAGCCCGGAACTCCAGGAAATCCTTGGGCAGATCCTGGCCGGAGCATATGACCAGGCTGTCCAGGGGCTGAAAGCCTTCTTTGGAGAGGGAGAAGACCATCTGATGAATGCCTTTGTGCTGCCCCTCCAACAGGCGGTGGATGCTCAGCGGGAAGCCCTGGACCCGGAACCCCTTATCTGGTTTGCCCACCGGTTGCTCCAGGAGGCGGATCAGCCGGAAATCGTTAAATTCGCCCTGTCCCTGCTGGAATTCTTCGACCTCCAGGAAGAGGAAGATGTGGCGGAAGACATCCGGCTCCTGGCCCGGTGCAACGAATTTACCCTGTTCTGCGTCCGGAATTTTCTCCAGTGGACCGACGGCCAGGAAGAAATCTTCCGCACTGCCCGGCAGGTATACGGCTGGGGCCGGATCGCCGCCCTGGAACATCTGGATCCCCGGACTGCCCAGATCCGCCAGTGGATGCTGGAGGAAGGCTGGGACAACGATGTGAACCCGGAATACACCGCCCGGCTCCTGGCGGACCATGTGGATCTTTTGGGAGTGCTGGAACGGCCCACCCTCACCGCCAAAGCCTTTGAAGGGGCCGAAGCCCTGGTGGATGCCCTGCTGGTGGATGAACCGGTACCCGGGATTTCAGAGATGCCCCAGCCGGTGAAACTGCTTACGGAATTCCTCCGGCACTGTGGGGAACAGGAAAAAGAACTGGAAGACTACCAGGTGATCCTCCGGATCCTCCAGTATGCCACCAACAAACTGGAAGGCAAAGCCGGGGAAACGGTGAAACAGGCCTGCGGCAAGCTGCTCCTGTCCTTTGCCTGCGCCCAGACCGTTCAGCAGGCCATGAAAAAAGGGGAAGGGTTCGACCTGGCCCGGACCCTGGATCTGCCCTATGCCCAGCAGGCGGTGGAACTGGTGCTCCAGGCCCCGCTGGACCATGTGGACCTGCTGCCCTATGCCCTTACCGGGGACAGCCACCACGACCATCATGTGATGGAACTGTATGAAGACCTGATTCCCGGGTTCGAAGAAGCCTTTGGGCAGTGCCAGGAAGGGGAAGTGTCCCTCCAGGAACAGCTGGACGGGGTGTACATGGACCTGAACCGGATCCTCAGCCAGCTGTACGGCTTCCCGGGCACCGGAGAAAAGCTTTTCCAAACCGCTCTGAAATCTCCGGCCCTGATGAACCGGAACACCGCCCTGGAAATCCTCAACCAGTGGAAAGACCTGGGATACACCCTCAGTGATCCCATCCGGGAAGGTGTGGAACAGCTCCTGGTCCGGGAGAAAAACCAGGACGTAAAGGAAAAAGCGGAAAGGCTGTTAAAATAGTTGACAGCCTTTCCAATCTTTGCTATACTATACAAGCTTTCTCCTTGAGAAAGCAACAGACAATCGATTTTGCAGCAGCAAAATGTTTCAACTGAAACATTGAAAGAAAAAAGTTGTTGACAAAGAGACGAAAGTCTGGTATTATATAGAAGCTGTCGCTGAGACAGTGAGACGAACTTTGAGAACTGAATATTGTTGACAGATGTGCGGGTCAAGTCACTTTTAGTGATGAGATCGAGTCACCTGGATGACAACCAGGTTAAAAAATCAAAGCTA
>NZ_VULN01000016.1 GCF_009696675.1 Acidaminococcus fermentans
TACATGTACGAAGCCAAGAACCGAGGACGGAACACCATTGTGCATGATAGGGTGGAATGAAAGGGGGGTGTGAAAAAAATTCACACCCCCGGTGTCTGCCTTTTATCTCCCCGCCAGGGCCGACTTTACAATGTACTTCCTGCACTGCCAGTACACCACAGCCAGCACCGCGGTGGCTATGATCCAGCTCACCGGATAGGCCTGGATCAGGGTCAGGTAGTCCGGATGGTTGGCAAATACCGTATAGATCCACACCAGCCGCACTCCGCAGATGCCCACCAGGGCCACAAGGGCCGGAGGCAGGGAATAGCCGTAGCCCCGGAGAGCTCCGGAGAGGATATCCATGGCCCCGTTAAGGTAAAGGGTATCCCCCACCCACCACAGCCGCAGCACCCCCAGCCGGATCACCTGGGGATCCGGGTTGAAGAAACCGATCACATGCTCTCCGAAGAACAGGATGGGTACCGTAATGCACAGAAGGAACAGCCCTTCCACCCAGAAGGCCGCCTTGGTGGTGGCAAAGCACCGGCTCAGCTTCCGTGCCCCGTAGTTCTGGCCTACAAAGGTGGTGGTGGCCTGGCTGAACCCGTTTACGAAGCAGTAGATGTTGAATTCGATGATTACGGAAGCGGCAGCCGCCGCCATGGCCGCGGTGCCCAGGCTGTTGATGGAAGACTGAATCACCACATTGCTCATGGCAAAGACCATGCCCTGGATCCCGGCAGGGAGCCCGATATGGAGGATTTTCCCCATTTCATGGCCGTTCAGCCGCATCTTGTGCCGCTGGAGCTGGATGGGCTGAGGGGTCCGGCACAGCAGCACGAACAGGATCCCGGAATTCACCGCAAAGGACAGTACCGTGGCGCTGACCACCCCGGTAATCCCCCAGTCGAACACGGTTACAGACAAAAGGTCCAGGGTGATGTTCAGGAGATTGGCCGCCACCAGGCTGTAGAGCGGGGTCTTCCCGTCTCCGCAGCTGCGGAAAATGGCCGCTTCGAAGTTGTACAAAGTCAAAAAAGGCATCCCCAAAAGGAAAATCCGCAGATAGGTGGCCGCCAGATCGTGGACCTCTTCCGGCACCGCCAGGATCTTCAGGGCCGGATGGGCGATCAGTTCCCCCACCGCCGTCAGCAGCACCCCCAGGCCCAGGGCCATGACAATGGCGGTCTGGACAGTCTCTTCCACTTTTTCCTGCTTCCCGGCTCCCAGATACTGGGCAATGGTTACATTGGCCCCCAGGGAGATCCCGATCAACAGGGTCACCAGGAGGCCGATCACCGGCATGTTGTTCCCTACGGCTGCCATGGCGTCCTTCCCTACAAAATGCCCCAGCAGGAACACATCTGCGCTGTTGAACAGCTGCTCAAAGAGCCCCATGAGCCCGATGGGCATGGCAAAATAGAACAGTTTGTCTGCAATGGAGCCATGGAGCATGTCCAGGCCCGGTTTATGGGCCGACTTCTTGGTTTCTGTCATGATTTCTTCCCTTTCCCCACAAATTCATCATTCTGTCATTCCATGCCCTGTGTGGCTCCACTCCCGGACCCGTTTCCGCACGTCTTCCAGGTTCAGGACCCCCAGGGCAAAGCCTTTTTTCACCAGTTCTTCCGGCAGATATTCATCATACTTGTCAAAAAGCGGCACCTCATGGGGGTAGACCAGTTCCAGGGGATCGATTTCCTTCTGGATTTCTTCCTCCACCACCTGGAAAAAAGTCTCCTCGTCCGCTTCCATGGTAAACTGCATAAAGAAGGGACGGAAGGGATCCAGCTTCTTCAGCCCCAGTTTTTGGGCGCATTTCAGGTTCAGGAACCGTTCCAGGGCCAAAAAGCCATAGCTCCCCAGCCAGGGCAGAAGGCACCACATCTTTCCTCCCAACTGGATCAGAGGCTTTTCCGCCGCGCCCGAGGCTTTGGCGGTGAACCGGGCCTGCTGGAGCCGGGCCACGGCGTTTTTCATCAGATAAGGATAGGACCGGTCCTCCCGGAGCACCTGGCGCATCCTCTCCAGCACTTTGGTATGGATATCCCCGGGACATTCTCCAAAATAAGCGGGCACTTTTCCCTTAACCAGTTCGCAGTAGATCACATGGCGTTTCCGGTCCACTTCCAATACCCGCCACACATGACCGGCCAGGGCAATCTTTTCTCCCGGAGGAGGGGGCGCCACCACGGTGCCCAGTTCCTGGGAATCGCACCGGACGGTGAACTCCTCGTTTTCCTGGAACACCCCGTAAAATTTGAAGGAGCTGATCACCCGTTCCCCGGCCAGGCCCACGATCAGGCCCCCCTGTTCGGTCCTTGCAATATGGTCTTCGGCGATCAGATACCGGAGGAGCACCTTGTAATCTTCCTGGGTGATCCGGTGGAAATAGCTGAGCCGGAGCACCCGGTCCGCCAGAGCCGCCGGAGACATTTCCCCATTGCTGGCCAGGACGCTCATGGTCTGGTGGTACAAAAGGCTGTAGGGCAGCCGGTCCAGCCGGGGCGGTTCCACCCATTTTTCCTCCAGGTACAGCTGGATCAGGGCGATTCCCTGAAGCAGCTTCCAGGGGATGGTGGCCGGCAGCATAGCCCGGATCTCCGGCTCGTCCTCCCGGATCACGAACCACATTTCCGGAGGCAGGTCCCTCCGGCCCGTCCGTCCCATCCGCTGGAGGAAGGAAGACACCGTCCAGGGCGCATCGATCTGAAAGGCCCGCTCCAGCCGGCCGATGTCGATGCCCAGTTCCAGGGTGGACGTGGTGACGGTGGTCAGGTTCCGGCTCTCGTCCTTCATCAGTTCTTCCGCTGTTTCCCGGTAGGAGGCGGACAGATTCCCGTGGTGGATCAAAAACCGGTCCGGCTCATGGTTCAGCTCGCAGTACTGCCGGAGGCTGGTGGTGACCCCTTCACATTCTTCCCGGGAATTCACGAACACCAGGCACTTTTTCCCCCGGGTGTGCTCGAAGATGTATCCCAGTCCCGGGTCCGCCTGGGCCGGAGCCTGGTCGGTCTTCACATCCAGTGCCGGCAGGGCCTGGAGGTCCGCCCGGTCCTCCCCGGCCTGGGCGTCTTTCACGTAAAAATGTTCCATGGACAGCCGCCAT
The DNA here is from genome assembly GCF_009696675.1 of Acidaminococcus fermentans. Classification (GTDB taxonomy): domain Bacteria; phylum Bacillota; class Negativicutes; order Acidaminococcales; family Acidaminococcaceae; genus Acidaminococcus. The sequence continues at coordinate 3,092 of NZ_VULN01000016.1, forward strand.
TTGGTCCCCGGGGCCTTCACCTGGGGGATCAGGGTCTTCCGGCCCGTGCCCAGGCTCAGGAATTCCCCCACCTTTTCCGGATCCCCCAGGGTGGCCGACAGCCCGATCCGCCGGGGATTCACCCCGGCCAGCCGGGACAGCCGCTGGATCAGGCACAGGGTCTGGCCTCCCCGGTCCCCCCGGAGCAGGGAATGGACTTCATCGATGACCACGAACCGCAGATCCCCGAACAGCCGGGGAATGGCCATGTGTTTGTGGAGCAGCAGGGCTTCCAGGGATTCCGGGGTAATCTGGAGGATCCCGGAAGGATGCTTCATCATTTTGGCCTTGTGGGACTGGGAAACGTCCCCATGCCAGTGCCACACCGGGATGCCCCCTTCTTCACAGAGAGGCTGGAGCCGGAGGAACTGGTCATTGATCAGGGCCTTGAGAGGACCGATGTAGATGCACCCCACGCTTTTGGGCGGATTCTGGGCAAACAGGGACAGGATGGGAAAGAAGGCCGCCTCGGTCTTCCCGGAGGCGGTGGAAGCAGTAAGCAGCAGGTTCTGGTCCGTGTTCAGCAGCACATCTCCGGCCGCCACCTGGATGGGCCGCAGTTCCGACCACCCCTGGCTGTAGATGAAATCCTGGACAAAAGGTGCATACCGGTCAAAGATATTCATGGCAATCCTTTCTTATACGGTGAACTCCGCAAATTCCGGAGCGGTTTCCTCCCCTTCCACGGCGTTCTGGGCATACTGGAAGCTGTCGGACTGGAGCAGGGCTTCCACCTTCAGTTCCGGATGCTGGTACAGGATGTCCAGCACCTCGATGAAGTCCCGGATTACTTCCCGGGGAGTGATGTGGGAATCCGCCCCGATCCGCTGGAATTCGATCCGGATGAAGGCCACCAGATCTTCCTGGGTCACTTTCGGGGCATAGCCGTAGAGCACCCCGTGGATCTCCGCCAGTTTTTCCACCAGCACCAGCATTTCGTCGCTGGTAAGAGGCTGGAGCCGGATCACCGGTGCCAGCAGGTCCTTGTGTTCTCCGGCAAAATGGCCTTCCGCCAGCCGGGACCGGAGGGCCTCATAGCTGTACACTCCCCGCCGGGGGTCTTCCATACACTGGGGAGTGCCTCCCATGATGATGCCCAGGTAGTGGGCCTTTCCCTGGAGGGTATCGTTGTACATGGTGAGAATCTTTTCGTAGTTGTACTGCCGGGTGATGGCATGGGGAATCTTGTAGATGTTCACCAGTTCGTCGATGCACACCAGGAGCCCGGCGTAACCGGCCTGCTTCAGGAACAGAGCGAAGATCTTCAGATATTCATACCAGTCTTCATCGGAGATGATGATGTTCACTCCCAGTTCCTGGCGGGCTTCGGTCCTGGTGTGGAATTCTCCCCGGAACCACTGGATCACCTTTGCCTTGGTGGCTTCGTCCCCTTGACGATAGGACCGGTAGTACAAAGTCAGCAGCCGGGCAAAATCGAACCCGTGGACCATTTCATTGAGGGCCTGGATCACCTGGCCGATTTTCTGTTCCACCAGGGTATTCAGCCGGCCGTCTGTAAGGGCCAGGCCCGTTTCCGTCACCACCTGCTGCTGGATCTGGTTGATCCACCGGTCCAGGATCAAAGGCAGGGCGCCTCCTTCGGGACGGGTCCTGGTGGCCATGTTCCGGACCAGTTCCCGGTAGGTGGCCAGTCCCTGTCCTTTGGTGCCCTGGAGCCGCCGTTCCGGGGACAGGTCGGCGTCCACCACCACGAAATCCTTTTCCATTACATAGTTCCGGAGGGTCTGGAGCAGGAAACTTTTCCCGCTGCCGTACCGGCCCACAATGAACCGGAAAGAAGCGCCCCCGTCGGCAATCACGTCCACATCGTGGAGCAGGGCGTCGATTTCGTTCTTCCGGCCTACGGTAATGTAAGGCAGCCCGATCCGGGGCACCACGCCCCCTTTCAGGGAGCTGATAAGGGTCCGGGCAATCCGTTTGGGTATCTTCAGCGTCATGGTTCTATCGTTCCTTTCAGGTCATCCGCATAATCTTCGATCACAGAAGGCGGGTCCCCGGCTTCCAGCACCGTATCCCCGAATTCTTCGTAACATTTTTCGTTGATGCTGTCTGTTAAAATAGAAGGCATCAGCCCCTTGGCCCCGGTCCAGGAGGTGTCTTCCCCATAGAGCAGGTCGTGGAGGTAGCGGTATTCCTCTTCTGTCAGATTCCAGGGCCGGGCCGGTTCGGCCGGTTCCGGGGATGCTTCTCCAGAGGCCGGAGAGATTTTGCCGGATTCCGGTCTTTGTCCTGCAGCTTCCTGACCGGAAACTGCCGGGGCCGGAGCCATTTCCGGAGGTTCCGGAGCCTTTTGTGCTGCCGGGGCTTCCGTTCTGTCCTCCAGGGAAGGCAGAGCTTCCTCCCGCCGTTCCTCTTCCGTCATCAGTCTGTCCCGGGTCACCGCCGCATCCTGGCGGATCTGGTCCAGCTGATCCAGATGGAACACCACTTTCCGTTTTTCCGCTTCCTTCTGTTCCTTCCGGTCCTCTTCCACCCCCTGGTGGACCAGTCGGGTGAGCCATTTGTAGGACAGGGGCTGCTGGAGGGGCTGAGGGAAGTCCAGTTCCTCCCGGAGGAGGCCGTCCAGGGTCTTCATCAGTTTTCCCAGCTTCCGGAGCTGTTTGGAGGTGTACACGTAATGGCGGAAGGTCCAGATGCCCTTTCGGTCATGGTAGATGCACAGGGGATTCACCACCACCGTGAAATCCCGTTTGTCCTCCTTCCGGAGGAATACGGCGTTGGCAAACAGCTCCAGCCATTCGTAGCCGGGCCCTCCCACATGTTCCTCCAAAAAAGATTTTTTCCGGTGGGTCTTCCAGTACCCCTGGATCATCCGGTAGATCCGGCCCAAAAGCCGCACGGTGTCTTCCGGTTTCTGTTTGTACAGTTTGGACCGACTCATATGGTAGGTGGAAAAAAGGTCCAGGGCGTCGAAGAGTTCCTGGTCCGTGGCATTTTCCCAGTCATCCAGCACCAGATAGGCTTCATCCTGCCGGTTCCGCTGGGTTTCCGGCAGCAGGGCGGAATTCAGCTGGTAATACAGCACGTAATCCCGGAGCCACTGGTGGAGATAGGGCAGGATCCGGTCGTCCAGGAGGCCGTAGGTTTCCCCGAAAGCCTTCAGCTTTTCATAGCCGTCCTCGGGATTTTCCACCCCGATCTGGTTCAGCAGTTCGTATATATAAAGGAAAGCATAGGTCAGAGAGGTCCGTTCCAGCTGCTGATGCCGGAGCCGGGTCCGCCAGCCGAAATACCCCCGGAGCTCTTTGTCCGTAAGCACCCGGTAGGTGGGATAGTAATGGAGCACCGGCAGGTCGTACACTGTGTCATCCTCGTAATCCGCCGCCAGTTTCCCCTGGCGGACGAACAGTTCCGGAGTGGTCTCATACCGGCTGGAGTCGTCCTTTTCCATGGCCCGGAGCTGCTGGAGCAAAGGGGGCAGCGGTTCGGGCGGGGTCCGGGGCTTGATGGGCTCTGAAGCATACATTTTCTGGAGCAGCCGGAAACTGGCCTCCTTCTCCTCCGGTGTCTTCTTCACAAATTCCATGCCCCTCCCCCTTTCTCCCAACTGGAAAGAATTTCAGCCAAAAGCAAACATTTTTTCACCAATCTTTATTATAAACCGAAAGAGGAGGCTGTTGCAAGAGCAACAGCCTCCTCTTTCCTTCACTCCCTTACGCCATGCAGGTGGTGCAGTTCTTGGACTGGGGGAACAGCAGCTTCCACAGGCATCCTTCCAGGACCACCCCTTCTTTGGGGTCGGTACCGGCTTTGAGAGTGGTGTCGATGACATAGCTGACAAAATCCGCCGCTTCCTGGACGCACCGGTTCAGATCTTTGCCATTGAGCACATAGCCCAAAAGGGTGCTGGTGAACACATCTCCTGTACCGCAGGTGGCAAAGGGCAGCTTCTTCACTTCATAGGCTTCCGGGAACAGCTGGTTGGGTTCACTGCTGACGATTTTCAGATGGTCCTTATCGCAGGGCACGCTGGTGATCACCACCTGTTTGGGTCCCAGGGCCAGCAGCTTGTCGCAGAGGGCTTCCAGCTCATCGTCAGTGGGGGCTGCGTCTTTCCAGGGCGTATCTGTCAAGAGGCAGGCTTCCGTATAGTTGGGGGTGATCAGAGTGGCATGGGCCACCAGTTTCTTCATGGCTTCCACCATGGAAGCATCGAACACCGGGTACAGCTTCCCGTCGTCCCCCATGGCCGGGTCCACCACGGCGATCCGGTCTTCCCCGGCAAAGTCCTCGATGGCAGCGATTACCTGTTCCACCTGGGCAGGCCCTGCCAAAAAGCCGCTGTAGACTGCATCAAAAGAGAGCCCCAGCTGCTTCCACTGGTCCCGGTACCCGGCCATCAGGTCCGTCAGATCCCGGGAAACGAATTTCCCGTAAGTCAGGTTGTTGCTGTACAGAGCCGTAGGAAACGGGCACACCTGGTGTCCCATGGCGGACAGTACAGGCATGGCCGCCGTCAGGGAACAGCGCCCAAAAGAACAAAGGTCATGGATGGCCAGAACACGTTTGATTTTCATGGAAATACCACCTTTCAATTGCAGAAAATTGGACACGGGCAAATGGACAAGTATTATCTGTATTGTACCCCATATGGGCCAGAGATACCAGAGGGGGTTGCTGCTCTCTTATTTGTTGTACTGACAACGGATTTTCCCGGTTATTCCATGTATACTTGAACCATGGAAAAACAGACTGCTGCCAAAGGAGATGTTTCATATGGGAAAGAAAATTACGGATAAAGTCACCTGGGTTGGGAAAATCGACTGGGAACTGACGGAGTTCCATGGCCATGAATATTCTACGGAAAAAGGCTCCTCCTACAATTCCTATCTGATCCGGGGAGATCAGAAGACGGTGCTGATGGACACGGTCTGGAAGCCTTTTGATGAAGAATTCGTGGCCAATCTGAAACAGGAAATCGACCTGAAGGCCATTGATTATATTGTGATGAACCACAACGAAAACGACCACAGCGGTGCCCTGCCGGCCCTGATGCGGGAGATTCCCCACACCCCCATCTACTGCACCCAGAAAGGGGAAGCCATTCTCCGGGGGCTGTACCACCAGGACTGGAATTTCGTCACCGTGAAGACCGGGGACACCCTGGACCTGGGGGGCTCTCAGCTGGTGTTCATCGAAGCTCCCATGCTCCACTGGCCGGACACCATGTTCACCTACATGACCGGGGAGAACATCCTGTTCAGCAACGACGGATTCGGCCAGCACTACGCCAGCGAAACCTTGTTCAATGATGCAGTGGACAAGGGGGAACTGTACCGGGAAGCCATGAAGTATTACGCCAACATCCTGAACCTGTACAGCCCCATGGTCACCCGGAAGATTGCCGAGATCCTCAAGATGGGCGTGCCGGTAAGCATGATCTGCCCCAGCCACGGGGTGATCTGGCGGGATGATCCCCTGCAGATCGTCAAGGCCTACCAGGAATGGGCCCAGAATTACCAGGAAAACCAGGTGACCCTGATTTACGACACCATGTGGAATTCCACCCGGCGGATGGCGGAATGCATCGCCGAAGGCCTGATGGAAGCGGACCCTACCCTGAAGGTGAAGATCTACAACTCTGCGGTGGATGACAAAAACGACATCGTGACGGAAGTGTTCAAATCCAAGGCCATCCTGGTAGGGTCCCCCACCATCAATTACGGGTTCCTGTATTCCATCGGGGGCATTATGGAAATGATCCGGGGCCTGAAGTTCAAGAACAAAAAGGCCGCTGCTTTCGGCAGCTACGGCTGGAGCGGAGAAGCGGTGAAACAGATCACGGAACTGCTGGGCGGTGCCGGGTTCCAGTTGGTCAACGAAGGGCTCCGGTGCCAGTGGGCCCCGGACCAGGCCAGCCAGGAGCTGTGCCGGAAGTACGGAAGAGAATTTGCGGAAGCGGTGAAATAAAATACGAAGGGGGTGTGAAAAAATTCACACCCCCGGTCACTGGTCTCTTGTCACTGGTCACTGGACGAAGGAAGGCAGCCGGTTCCGGAGCCGCGGCAGAAACCAGACCGCCATGGGTTTCCCGGAAGGGATTGGCTTTGGCCGGTCCATAGTTTTCAATTCTGTCAAGCCTCCTGCATATGTGCTGTACCTTTTTATTTATAGCAAAAAACCTGCCCTGTCAACACAGGTGCAGGTTTTGTCATGGTTTGTTCAAGAAGTTGACGCAAACGGCCGTTTCTATTTCAATTTTTTGGTACGCGTAGGATCGATGATGAACCCGCTGCCGCTGGGAGAAGGTCCCACGTAGCCCGGGACATTTTCAAAGAGGGTCTTCCCTGCACCCGCGGCACTTTTCCCCTGGCTGTTGAACAGCCCTTCCGTGATCCTTACCGTAGCTTTATTTTCCCCTGTAGATGCATCATAATACGTTTTGGTATTCTTTTGGTAATCTGCTGCCAGCTGACTGAAGGTCATCCCCTTGTTTGCCTCTGCGGAGTAATAGGAAAACACCGTTACCCCATCGGTTTGGACCCTGGCGAACCAGCCGTCCCCTTCTTTGGTCTGGATGTTCAGCTTCCGGGCCAGTTCCTGTCCGGCGGCACTGTCCGAAGCAATTACCAGGGTTTTGGAAGGTTTCCCCTGGAGCACATCCGCCAGCCCCTCATACCGTCCCTGCCGGAGCCGTTCGATGATATCTTTCGCCGTGGTGGCGGCCGGGAGTTTTTTCTTGGAAGCTTCCCCCAGGAGAGCGCTGGCGTTGTTGAAGACGGAATTGATGGAGCTGGGCAGACCTCCGTCGGCCGCATGGGAATAGACCATCCATCCCAAACCCACAATGATGGCAAGCATCAGGGCGTATTCGATGATGTCCTGTCCTTTCTGTCGTCTCATTGTTTCCATCTCCTTTACGGTCTTATTAATCAATTATAGCATATTTTGAGGGAGAAAAGCCGTACAAACCTGACTTCCTGTCAGCCCCTTCATGTCCTCCGGCACCGGGGCTTCCAGGAATATTTCCTTGCCGGTCCTGGGATGGCGGAACCGGACGGTCCAGGCGTGGAGGGCCTGGCGGGCAATCCTTGGGTCCCTTGTGCCGTACACCGGGTCCCCCACCAGAGGGTGCCCCTTGTGGGCGAAATGGACCCGGATCTGATGGGTCCTTCCGGTAAGGAGATGGATCTTCAGCACCGTATGGTCCCCTCCGCCAGCCAGGATCTCATAATCGGTCACTGCCGGCCGTCCGTCTTCCCGGACCATCCACCGGTCCACCCCTTCTGCCACCCGGCCGATGGGAAGATGGATCCGGCCCCGGGGTTCTGCCAGATCCCCTTCACACACCGCCAGGTATTCCCGGTAGATTTCCTGGTGGCTGCGGGTGAGGGCGTGTTTGGCAAAAGCGGATTTGGCCACCAGCAGAAGGCCCGTGGTGTCCCGGTCCAGCCGGTACAGGGGATGGATGCCGCATTTCTGCCCCGACTGGCGGAAATACCCTCCCACCGCCTGGACCAGGGTATCCCGGGCCCCGGACCAGGTGGGGTGGATCAGCATGCCGGCAGGCTTGTCCACCGCCAGCAGGTCCTCATCCTCGTACAAAATGGCAAGAGGCAGATGGACCGGGATCACCGCCGCCGTTTCTTCCCATTGGAAAACAAGCCGGTCCCCGGCCTCCAGCCTGTGAGAAGGACTGGAAACCGGGGATCCGTTCACGGTAATGGTGCCGTTCCATTTGATTTTCCGCCAGAGTTTTTCCGAAAGGTGCATGGGACCCCGGGCTGCCTGGCGGACGCAGCATCCGGCATGGTCCCGATCCACCTGGTACGTCAGTTCCATATCAGTAAGACCGTAAAAATTCCTTGAAAAAGTCCACACTGGCCTTCAGGGCATCAGCGGGGATCTTTTCGTTCACCTGGTGGGCGGCGCCCCAGCGGCTGTCCCGGAGATACCCGGAGAACAGCATCACATTGTCGGCGATCCGCTTGTAATAGTGGCTGTCGGTGCCTCCCAGCATCAGGAAGGGCACCACGTCCACTTTTTCCCCGTACTGGTCCTTCAGGACTTTTTCCGCCACCTGGATCCCGTAACTCTGGGGATCGGAAGCGGGCAGCGGGTCCTTGCCGGACACATGGCGGATTTCCACCCCTTCCGGCAGGAACTGGCGGAAGTAATTTTCGCAGGATTCCACCGTATCCCCCTGGAGCACCCGGACGCTCATCTGGGCCGCCGCCCGGCTGGGCAGCACATTGGGCTGCTTGCTGGCTTCGGCCATGGTGAAGGCGATGGTGGTGTGGAGCAGGGCATCCAGAGCCGGATCTTCCTGGGCCAACTGGCACAGTTCCTGCCAGTGGCCTTCCGGGTCTTCATAGATGGCCTGGCGGCCGGCATCCTGGAGTTTGGCGCTTTTCTGGAGATGGGCCAGGGTCAGGGGAGTGAACCGGTAAGGGAAAGGATGGGATTCGATGGCCACAATGGCTTTGGCCAGGGTCCCCAGGGCTGTCCCTTTCCCGGGACGGCTGGAATGGCCTCCGGGAGAGGTGGCGTAGATCTCGAAGTTCACCGGGGATTTTTCCGCCACTCCGATCTTGGCTTCCAGCTTGTCCCCCACCGGGAACAGGCCGCCCCCTTCGTCCACTACGGTGCCCAGCCGGACCCCCTTCTCTTCCAGGTGCCGGGTGAGCTTTTCCGCCCCGTCCACATCGTTTTCCAGGTACACTTCCTCACTGTAGCCCAGGGACAGGTACAGGTCGTAAGACGGCCGCCAGCCTTCTGCCAGCAGGGCTTCCACCGCTTCCATTTCCGCCAGCAGCTGGTGCTTGCAGTCGGTGGTACCCCGGCCGCAGATACAGCCGTCGATGATTTCGCCTCCAAAGGGATCGAATTTCCACTGGCCCCGGTCCCCTACTTCCACCACGTCCTGATGGGCCATGAGCAGAAGGGGCTTCTTTGCGCTGCCAGTGCCCTTCAGGTGGAACTGGAGGCCTGCCTGGCCCACTTCATCCAGCTCCATCAGGCGATAGATGTGGGGATAGAATTCCCGGAAGGCCTCATGGAGTTTTTCAAACTGGCTCCAGTCCACCTTGTCCACATTGGCGTTGGACACGGTGGCGCACTGGATGAACCGCTGGAGATGGGCGGCGTATTTCTGTTCTTCTTCCGTAAGCTTCATTGCCGTTCCCTTCTTTCCCAATTACCAGGCCGGTTCCAGGTTGCCTTTGCAGTTTTCCAGGATGTAGTCCTTCACCGGCTGGCTCTGGAAGATCTGGACGAATTTCTTGTAGGTGGGGTTGTCCTTGTCTTCTTCCCGGGCGGCAATGATGTTCACATAGGGGCTGGTATTGTCTTCCTTGGCAATGGCCAGGTCCGTGGACAGACCGGCGGAGTTGGCATACCCGGCGTTGATGATGGAAGCGGCGGTGTCATCCAGGCTCCGGGGCAGCTGGGCGGCTTCCAGTTCCACGATCTGCAGGTGTTTCGGGTTTTCGGTGATGTCATTGACGGTCAGTTCCGTAGCTTTCACATCCGGGTTCACTTTCAGGAGACCCAGTTTGCTCAGCATCAGGATGGCCCGTCCTCCGTTGGAAGGATCGTTGGGGATGGCGATCTTGTCCCCGTCCTTGATGTCCGCCACGTTTTTGATCTTGGTGGAATACAGCCGCAGGGGAGCCAGGTAGGTCTTGCCGATGCTCACCAGTTTGGTGCCGTTCTTTTTGTTGAAGGCCAGCAGGAAGGGTTCATGCTGGAAGGAGTTCAGGTCGATGTCCTTCTGGGCCAGAGCCTGGTCCGGAGTCACATAGTCGGAGAAGGTCTTGATTTCCACCTTCAGCCCCTGTTTTTCCGCTTCCTTCTTTACCACTTCCATGACCTGTTCGGAATACCCGGGGGTGATCCCTACAGTGATGGTCTTCTTTTCCGCCGGGGCGGCCGCCTTTTTGTCGCTGCCGCAGCCGCTGACCAGGCTGGCCAGGGCCAGGACGGATACGGCTGCTGCAATCCATTTCTTCAGTTTCATGAACATCTCTCCTTTTCGCCTTCCCGAAAGCCACACAAAGAAAAACACCACCTGCTGGGCAGATGGTGTTTTCGATGACTGAGCTCGCTTTTCATCTGCCAGGGGATCCCTGTTGGAATTGGCACCTTCCCTTCCGGGGGTTGCCGCAGCTTCATAGGGCCAAATCCCTCTGCTGCTCTCGATGAAGGTATGTGATTTTGATGGTTCTGATTCTACACTACTTCACTAGGAAAGTCAAGGGCTTTTTGTAACTTGATTAAGAACAGTTGCAGGTGACCGGCTCAAGTCTGGAGTCTGAAGTCTGAAGTCTGGAGCCGAATGTTAAATTTGCAGGCAAATTTTTTGAATGTGTAGAACCTTTGGACGAGTTGATCTCTCAGATTGATTGCGATTCTGGTTTTGCAGAATCAAAAGGATCCGTCCAGCCAGACGGATCCTGTCCAGAGGCTTCCGACTTCAGACTTCGGACTTCCGACTAAGGGGCTGTTGCTCATGCAACAGCCCCTTCTTACTAAAACATTACATCTTCTGATGAGCGCGGCGGGCGATTACGTCCAGCTGCTGTTCTCTGGTCAGGTCGATGAATTTCACCGCGTAGCCGGATACCCGGATGGTGAAGTTGGCATATTCCGGTTTTTCCGGATGTTCCATGCAGTCGATCAGCTTGTCCACGCCGAACACGTTCACGTTCAGGTGGTGGGCTCCCTGGTCGAAGTAGCCGTCCATCACCCGTACCAGGGTGGCTTTCTGTTCTTCTTCATTGTGGCCCAGGGTTTCCGGAGCGATGGTCTGGGTGTTGGAGATCCCGTCCAGAGCATATTCGTACGGCAGCTTGGCCACAGAGTTCAGGGAAGCCAGGAGGCCGTTCTGTTCTGCGCCGTAGGCCGGGTTGGCACCGGGAGCGAACGGGGTGTAGGCTTTCCGTCCGTCAGGCAGGGCACCGGTGGCGCCGCCGTACACCACGTTGGAAGTGATGGTCAGGATGGAAGTGGTGGCTTCGGAATTCCGGTAGGTGTGGTGTTTCCGCAGCTTGGTCATGAAGGTCTTCAGCAGCCATACAGCGATTTCATCCGCCCGGGGATCATCGTTGCCGTATTTGGGGAAGTCCCCTTCGATCTTGTAGTCCACCACCAGGCCGGATTCATCCCGGACCGTGGAAACTTTGGCGTATTTGATGGCGCACAGGGAATCCACCACATGGGAGAAGCCTGCGATGCCGGTGGCAAAGGTCCGGCGCACATCGGTGTCGATGAGGGCCATTTCTGCCGCTTCATAGTAGTATTTGTCATGCATGTACTGGATCAGGTTCAGGATGTTCACGTACAGCCCGGCCAGCCAGTCCATCATCAGGTCGAATTTGTGCATCACTTCGCCGTAGTCCAGCACGTCGGAGGTGATGGGTGCATATTCCGGCCCTACCTGCATGTGTTTGCCGTCTTTGGTCAGGAATTTTTCATCCTTGCCCCCGTTGATGGCGTACAGCAGGCATTTACCCAGGTTGGCCCGTGCCCCGAAGAACTGCATTTCCTTCCCGGTCTGGGTGGCGGATACGCAGCAGCAGATGCTGTAGTCATCGCCCCATACCGGCTTCATCACATCGTCGTTTTCGTACTGGATGGAAGAAGTGGTGATGGAAATGTGGGCGGCGTATTTCTTGAAGTTGTCCGGCAGTGCGGAAGAATACAGCACCGTCAGGTTGGGTTCAGGAGAAGGCCCCATGTTTTCCAGGGTGTGGAGGAACCGGTAGTCGTTCCGGGTGACCATGTGCCGGCCGTCCATGCCGATGCCGGCCATTTCCAGGGTAGCCCATACCGGGTCGCCGGAGAACAGCTGGTTGTAGGAGGGGATCCGGGCGAATTTCACCATGCGGAATTTCAGGGTCAGATGGTCAATCAGTTCCTGAGCCTGTTCTTCGGTGAGGGTCCCTTCGGCCAGGTCACGGCTGATGTAGATATCCAGGAAGGTGGAGATGCGGCCCACGCTCATGGCAGCCCCGTTCTGGGTCTTTACTGCAGCCAGGTAGCCGAAGTACAGCCACTGGACGGCTTCCTTGGCGTTCTTGGCAGGAGCGGAAATGTCATAGCCGTAGACTTTGGCCATTTCCTTCATCTGTTTCAGAGCCCGGATCTGTTCCGCCAGTTCTTCCCGCTGCCGGATGATGTCATCGGTCATAACCCCGCATCCGCAGTTGTTCAGGTCTTCGCTTTTCTTGTTGATCAGGAAGTCGATGCCGTAAAGAGCCACTCTCCGGTAGTCCCCTACGATCCGGCCCCGGCCGTAGGTATCAGGCAGACCGGTTACGATATGGCTGTGGCGGGCTTTCCGCATTTCAGCGGTGTAGGCATCGAATACAGCCTGGTTGTGGGTCTTGTGGTATTCGGTGAAGATCTTGTGGAACTTGGGGTTCACCTTGTACCCGTAGGTTTCCGCAGCTTCTTCCGCCATTTTGATGCCGCCGTAGGGCATGAAGGCCCGTTTCAGAGGCTTGTCGGTCTGGAGGCCCACCACCTGTTCCAGATCTTTCATGGATTCATCGATGTAGCCGGGGCCGTAAGCCGTCAGGCTGGAGACCACTTCCGTTTCGCAGTCCAATACGCCGCCTTTGGCCCGTTCTTCCTTCTGGAGTTCCTGGACTCTGCCCCACAGTTTGTTGGTGGCTTCCGTAGGCCCTGCCAGGAAGCTTTCGTCCCCGTCATAAGGGGTATAGTTGTTCTGGATGAAATCCCGGACATCCACATCGTCCGTCCATTTCACGCCTTTAAAACCTCTCCATGCAACATTCTGATTGATGCTGTTCATTACAGATCCTCCTTTTTGAGTTCCCGTTGGTTCGTTTTTCATGGCTTAATCATAGCCGTTTTTCCATTTTAAAACCTTGACTGGAGTCAAGTTTGCTTAGGCTAACTTATTTTATACTGCCCCCAGGATTTTCCGGGCCTTGTCCACCTCTTCCTGGGTGGGAGGCTTTACATCCTTCAGCTTGTTGGGGATCCCCAGCTGTTCCCATTTATACAGGCCCATGTTGTGGTAGGGCAGCACTTCCACCCGCTGGATGTTGGTAAGGGTGTCCAGGAATTCCCGGGTCCGCTGCAGAGACCCTGGATCGTCGGTCCACCCGGGCACCAGCACCTGCCGGACCCAGATGGGCTTTTTGATTTCCGACAGATACCGGAACAGGTCCAGGATGTTGTCATTGGGCTGGCCGGTGAGCTTTTTATGGGCTTCCGGGTCGATGTGCTTCACATCCAGCAGCAGGATGTCCGTTACCTCCATCAGCTCTTTGAACTGGCTGAAGAAAGGTTCCTTCCGGGTAAAGGGCTGGCCGGCAGTGTCGATGCAGGTGCCGATGCCCCGGGCTTTGGCCTTCCGGAACAGGTCCAGCAGGAAATCCATCTGGAGCAGAGGTTCCCCTCCGCTGACGGTGATGCCCCCTTCCGGACCCCAGTAGGGCCGGTAGCGTTCCGCCTGGTCCAGCAGTTCGTCAGCGGTTTTCAGCTGGCCCCCCTGGCCGCATTTCCAGGTGTCCACATTGTGGCAGTACAGGCAGCGCATGTTGCAGCCCTGGACAAAGATGATGAAACGGGTTCCGGGCCCGTCCACGGACCCGAAGGTTTCGATGGAATGGATACGTCCCTGGATCATAATACCTCCTGATAAAAAAAGACCCCATCAAAGGGGGCACAGTTCGTACGCCTCTTGATGGGTCTCATTGTATGTGTTTTTAAAAAAAGGTTCCTTGATTTGGGTCAAATTATGCAGAAGCCGGTACGTCCGATGTTCAGGCGGGCTGCCCGGCGTGCAGCCCCTACGGTTCCTATTTGAACATCCCGAAAAATTTGCCTGCAAATTTTATCCTTCGGCCATTGACCGTTGACAATTGACCATTGACCGCCTGTATCAATAATTCACCAGCTCCATCAGCCGGTCCGGATCCAGGACCTTGATGCTGCTCTGGCCGGTCTTTTTTACGTACCCTTCCCGTTCCAGTTCCTTCAGCTTCCGGCTGATGGTTTCCGGCCGGAGAGCCAGGCTGCCGGCCATTTCCTCCAGGCGCATGGTGATGGTGTCGCTGGTCTGCCGCCGGTACCGGTACAGCAGCAGCCCGGCCACCCGTTCCTTGGGGTCGGCGATGCTTTTCAAAAGGTTCCGCCGGTTGGCGTCGTGGAGCTTCTTGCTCAAAAGAGCGATGATCCGCATGGCCACTTCCGGTTCCTGGATGGCCTCCTCGAAATCCCTCCGGGCCAGTTTGCAGCATTCCACCCCCGTCATGGCAATGGCCGAGGCGGAATACCGGCTGTCCGGCACCAGTACCCCTTCCCAGATGGTATCATGCTCCACAAAGATTCCGGCGATCCGTTCCAGGCCGTCCTGGTCGTAGGTGCACAGTTTCACCCGGCCCTGGTGGATGATGTAGATGGCATCACAGGGCTCCCCTTCGTGGAACAGGTACTCCCCCTTGGCCAATTTCAGCCGTACCGACCGGCGGAGCAGGGTGGTCACCTTTTCCGGAGGCAGCCCCACCAGGAACTCCACACTCTTCAGGCATTCTCCCCGGCAGACCTTGCAGTGGGCGGGGACGGGGCCTGTCATGCCTTTCCTCCGTAAAGGGCGTCATACACCGCCTGGAGCTTTTTGTCCCGGGCGGCAGTGGCTTCCCGGGCCTTGTCCCCGGCATAGTCATAGAAGCCTTTCCCGGTCTTCACCCCGTAATCCCCGGCTTCCACCTTTTCCTTCAGCAGGGCGGGCACTTCATGGGAATCTTCCAGATCCGGCATCAGGTATTCGCTGATGTGGCAGAACACGTCCAGGCCTCCGAAATCCACGGTTTCCAGGGGCCCCAGGCAGGCCCACCTAAAGCCCAGGCCGTATTTCATCACCGCATCGGCCCCTTCCACGCTGACCACTCCGTCCCGGACCAGAGCCAGGGCTTCCCGGAGCACGGCCAGCTGGATCCGGTTGGCGGCAAACCCGGGTACATCCTTTTCCACCAGGGCCGGTTTCTTCCCGATGGCCAGGGACAGGTCATAGATGGTTTTGGCCACATCCGGCCGGGTCTCCTCATTTTTGATGATTTCGATAAGGGGGATCAGAGTGGGCGGATTGAACCAGTGCATCCCCAGGAACCGGCCCGGCCCGGTGACCGCTGCCGCCAGTTTGTTGATGGACAGGCCGGAAGTGTTGGTGGCAATGATGGTTTCCGGATCTGCCAGGGGGCTCATTTCCCGGTAAAAAGCCAGTTTGGCCTCCATGTCCTCCACAATGGATTCCACGATCAGGTCCCGGCCCCGGAAGGCGTCCATACTGGTGGTATAGGTGATCTTGTCCGCCGCACCCGCCGAGATCTTCGTCCTGGCCTTGTCCAAGGTGGGCTGCCGGTGGTTCCACAAGGTCACTTCATACCCGTTCCGGGCAAAAATATCCGCCATGGAATACCCCATGGTCCCTGCTCCTGCAATGGTGATTTTTTTGATGTCCATAGTCAGCAATCCCTCGATTCTGTGATAGTGAAGGAAATCATCCTGTTTTCCCAGTTCCCGGATCTGGGCAGGGGTGGCCAGCTGGAAGCTTTCCACTTCGTCTTCCTGGATCTTTACCTGGTCCCGGGTAAAATCTCCTCGAAATTCATAAATATCCACAAAATAATTGTTCTGTTCCTCCGGGCTGTCGCTGCGGTAGGTATGGATGCACCGGGCCTCTTCCGGGGCAAAATGGAGTCCGGTCTCTTCCCCCACTTCCCGGAGCACCGCCTGCCGGGAGGTTTCTCCCGCCCGTACTCCGCCTCCGGGGATTTCCCATTTCAGGGCAGCCCATTCCTTGTCCGCCTTCCGCTGGGTGATCAGGATTCTCCCCTGTGGGTCCCGGATCAGGGCCAGCACCGTCAGATGGTAGTCCCCCGGTTTCATATGCCAGTCGTTCCGGATCATTTTCCGGCCGGTGACCTGTTTGTTGCTGTCGTAGATATCCCAATATTCCATGGGTGTTCCTCCTTGTGTATGTTGGCGGGGCGCCGGGCCTGCGCCCCCTACGGCATCCCTGTGGATCTGTATTTTCCCTGTCTGCCCCACAGTTCCGTTTTGCTTCCGGTTCCGTAGGGGCGGCAGGCCCGGCCGCCCTCAAAATTTTCGTCCCCCTGCATGAAAAGAACCCGGCCCAAAGGACGGGTTCTCTCTTTCGGCTAGTGACTGATGACTCGTGACTGCCAGCTGGTGCTGCTCCGCAGCACCTTACAATTCCAATCCCGTTTCCGGATCCAGGCCCATGGCGATGTTCATGTTTTCGATGGCTGCACCGCTGGCCCCTTTCCCCAGGTTGTCGAACTGGGCGGACACGGTGAACCGGTCCTCGTTGCCGCACACATAGATCCGCAGGGAATCCTTCCCGGCCAGGGTGTTGGACCCCAGCATCTTGGGCAGTTCCTCGTTCTGGACCACTGTGATGAAGGGCTGATTCCTGTAGAAATCCGCATACATCTTCCGTACCGCTGCCAGGCTCAGGTCCTGGGGCATCTGGAACCCGGCGGTCACCAGCATGCCTGCATAATAGGGCGCCACAATGGGCAGGAAAATGGGAGACTGTTCCAGTCCGGCATATTTCAGGATTTCCGGCAGATGTTTGTGCTGCTGGTTCAGCCCGTAGATCCGGGGAGCATCCAGTTCCTTGTCATGGAGATTTTCGTAAGAAGCGATCATCTTCTTGCCCCCGCCGGAATACCCGGTCAGGGAAGTAAGGGTATAGAGCCCGTCCGGAGCAATGAACCCGGCCTTCACCAGGGGCGCCAGCACGGCAATGGAACCGGTGGCATGGCAGCCCGGGTTGGAGATCCGGCTGCTCTCCTGGATGGCATGGAGGTAGGAGGGGCCCAGTTCCGGGAACCCGTAGGCCCAGGCCGGGTCGCACCGGAAGGCCGTGGAGGTGTCGATGATCTTGGTGTCGCAGTCCTTGGCGGCTGCCGCCACTTCCCGGGACGCGGCATCGGGCAGGCACAGGAAGGCCACGTCCGCCTGGTCGATCTTTTCCAGCCGGGCATCCAGGTTCTTCCGCAGGTCCGAACTGATGGTGAGCAGTTCGATATCCGTCCGCTGCTTCAGCCGCTGGGCCAGCCGCAGGCCGGTCGTTCCTTCGCCGCCATCGATAAATACTTTAAACATCATGACCACCCCTCATTCACTGGTGCACTGGGCCCAGCCTTTATAGAATAGGAACATTATAACACAGATGGAGCCATAGGGACAGATTTTTTATTTGCATTTTATGCATAAAAATACATTATGGTTTTTCCGGGTCCCGGATCCGTTCCACCTGGGCCTCCACCGCCGCCTCATGGCGCCGGAGGGCCTTTTCCACCAGTTCCTCATAACCGTTCAAGGCCGCAAAAGGGGCAAACTGGGCCGCCCGCTTCTTCCGGTCCATCCGGGGATGGCCGGAGATCCTGGGCCGGGGCAGATCCAGCATATCTTCATACGGCTTCATGCCCGGTGTCCTCCCACCTGGCCGTTCCGCTCCCGGGTCATGGCCCCGGGCAGCAGGTTGCTCCCCCGGAGCAGGGCGTTCTTCCCGTACCGGTCCTGGATGGCCAGGATGGTTTCCTGGAGTTCCTCCTCCCGGCCCCGGGCGTACACCGGTGCCTCTTCCCGGGCAAACAGGTCCGTTTCGGCCCCCAGCAACCGCAGGCCTCCGGGGCCTTCACATGTTCCGCGGTAAGGGAGATCTTCCGGATCAGCAGCTGGGGATCGGCCACCTGGTGGAAAAGCCCCAGGGCCGCCTCCCTGATCACCTGTCCTGAAGCAGTGTACCCACCCGGCAGGTTCCGGGACCCGTGGCCGTGGACGGGCACCGGCCGGCCGAAATGGTCCGCTGCCACCTTTCCCCGGTAGGACCGGCGCCGCTCCGGGTCTTCCAGATTGCACCGGTCGTAACCCAGGGTCAGCACCAGCTGATCCGTCACCCGGTGCTTCTTCACCAGGTCCAGGGCCAAAAGGTCCGCCATCTCCCACAGCAGCAGCCGGGCCGTTTCCGCAGTGGCAGGCTGCTGGAGCACCTGGCCGGACCCCAGGCTGCTGCTCATGGGCTCATAGGCCCGGATATCCTTCAGGGTACAGGGTTCCCAGCCCCAGGCATGGTCGATGAGCAGTTCCGCATTCACCCCGAACAGATGGTACAACAGGTCCGGATCTTCCAGGGACATCCGGGCCACCGCCCCCATGGTGTACATGCCGTACCGCTGGAGTTTCCGGGTGATCCCCGGCCCGATCCGCCAGAAATCCGTGAGAGGGCAGTGGTCCCACAGCAGCTGCCGGTAGGTCTTTTCCGTCAGGGAAGCGATCCGCACCCCGTCCCGGTCCGGTTCCATGTGCTTGGCCACAATGTCCATGGCCACCTTGCACAGATACAGGTTGGTGCCGATGCCGGCAGTGGCGGTGATCCCTGTTTCCTTCAGCACCTGGCGGATCATCTCCCGGATCAGGCCGTAAGGAGTCCAGCCTCCTGATTTCAGATAAGGGGTCAGATCCAGGAGCACTTCGTCCACAGAATACACGTGGATGTCCTCCGGGGCCATGAACTGGAGGTACACCTGAAGCACCTGGGCACTTTTTTCCATGTACCGCTGCATGTGGGGCATGGCGGTGATGTAATCCACCTCCAGGGTCCGGTCCCGGCCCAGTTGGGAGGCCAAAAAGGATTTCCCTGAAAAAGGGCGGCCCCGGAGCCATCCCCGACGGAGAGTGTTCATTTCTTCCACCTGGCGGATCACTTCGAACAGCCGGGGACGGCCCGGGATCCCCCAGTGCTTCAAAGCCGGGGACACCGCCAGACAGATGGTCCGGTCCGACCGGCTCCGGTCCGCCACCACCAGACAGGCATCCAGAGGATCCAGTCCCCGCTCCACACACTCCACCGAGGCATAGAAAGATTTCAGATCAATGGCCCCATAGATTCGCTGTTCCATGACTCTCCCCGCTTTCGTTTGTTTTACTAAACATTTGTTTGCTATTATCATAGCACAAAAGAGGAAAAGAGGCAAGAGAAAGGGGCTGCTGCGGTGAGCAGCAGCCCTGTCAACGGCCAGCGGCCCAGTCCGCCCTGCAGGGGCGGGGGACCGTTGCGCCTGCGCAATGGTGGTGGGGGCATGAGGTCCTGAAAGGACCGAATACCTTGGCGGGGGTATAGTTCAACCGTCCTGGAATCCTGCAGCGAGACCTGCGGATATGAAGATCGTGCTCCTGTCGGACACCCCGCTGTTGTCCATCATTCCTGCAAAGTATCGGCTGCCGCCGATGCCCCCACCACCATCCTTGCGGATGGTCCCCCGCCCCTCCCAGGGCGGACTTTTGGCTGTGCAGCCTATTTTATTGTACTGCTGTTGTCCATCGTTCCTGCAAAGTATCGGCTATCGCCGATGCCCCCACCACCGTGCTCCGCACGGTCCCCCGCCCCTCCCAGGGCGGACTTTAGCCGGCAACGGCTCATATTGTTCCCAACTTCTTCATTCTTTCCCGGATTATCCGATCGATGTTCTCTGTCACTCCGGAAAAATTTCTCATCACATCCCGGTTGGAATACCGCAGGACCAAGAATCCCAGCCGTTCCAGGTGCCGGGTCCGTTCAGCATCGGCTTTTTTATTTTCCGTCTCATAATGCTGTCCACCGTCCAGTTCGATAATCACCTGAGCCCGTTCACAGCAGAAATCCACAATATACTTTCCGATGATGACCTGCCGTTTCACCCGTACAGGATATTTCCGGAAAAAGTCGAACCAAAGGTGCCGTTCCTCTTTTGTCATGTTTTTCCTCATCTTATGAGAAAAGTTTTTCAGGTAATCCGGGATTTCGTTCCTGCCAGCCAAAGTCAACACTCCTTGAAATTATACTGAATTATCTTATAATATTATATTTGCAGTTATAAAGCAAGGCCGGAGGCCAAGTCCGCCCTGCAGGGGCGGGGGACCGTTGCGCCTGCGCAATGGTGGTGGGGGCATGAGGTCCTGAAAGGACCGAATACCTTGGCGGGGGGATGGTTCAACCGTCCTGGAATCCTGCAGCGAGACCTGCGGATATGAAGATCGTGCTCCTGCCGGACACCCCGCTGTTGTCCATCGTTTCTGCAAAATATCGGCTATCGCCGATGCCCCCACCACCATCCTTGCGGATGGTCCCCCGCCCCTCCCAGGGCGGACTTTTTGCTGTGCAGCCTATTTTTATCGTACTGCCAAGATGAAAATAGCCCCGTCATCGGCAGTTGACCGTTGACGGCTGACAAAGGGGCTGTTGCTCAAGCAACAGCCCCTTCTCTCACTCCCCTGCCTCCGCAGGGCTTTCTTCTGTTTTCTCCGGTTTTTCGGGTTCCGGCACCTGTTCCGCCTCTTCCAGCTGGGCCACGATAATGTCCACCCGGTCCACCTGGAAATCGGTGATCCGCACCACTTCTCTCACCACGGCTTCCCGCAGCTGTTCGATGGTGTCGGGGATGGAGGTATCGCAGGCCACGGACACCTTCAGGGTGAAGGCCACATGGCCTTTTTTCACCGTGCCGTTTTCCGCCACTTCCGCGTCGGTCTTTTCCACCGCCACCGCCGGAGTGTTCTTGCCGGTGAGCCCTTTGGCAAAGGACATGAGTCCCCCGCCGGTGTGTTCCCACAGGTTCACCCGGTCCACCCGTTCTGCCGCCAGCCGGACCAGCTGGACGAACACTTCTTCACAAATAATGGTCTTGCCCTGGATCATGGTATCAGCTCCTTTATTACCGGAACTCCACCTTCAGATGCTGGCGGTTCACCAGCCGGTTGTACTTGTATTTGGGATACCCTACCAGCAGAGTTCCGACGATGACCTGTTTCTGGGGTACCTGGAGCAGTTCCCGCAGCGGGGCGTAATCTGCCCGGGCACAGGTTTCAATAAAGCCCATAATGGTGGTTCCCAGGCCCAGGGTGGGAGCATACAGTTCCACATAGGCCCAGGCCTGTTCACAGTTGCTCACGCCGGTCACGTTCAGCCGCCGTGCCAGTGCGAACACCAGCTGTTTGGCATTCCGGCCGATGATGTCGATGCCCCGGCCCCGGTACACTTCCAGTACCTTCCGGAAATACCGGCGGCGGGGAGAGTTGTTGTCGATTTCTTCCTGCATCCAGTCCGCCACACAGTCGCAGATCTTCCGGATCAGTTCCTGGTCGGACACCACAATGTAGTAAAGCCCCTGGGAATTGGCAGCAGTAGGTGCATACCGGGCAATGTCCAGCAGCTGTCTCATTTTGTCTTCACTGACCAGTTCCGGAGTGAAGTTCCGGATGCTCCGGCGCATCCGCAGGAAGTTGTAGGCCGTTTGGGAATCCAGCACCGGCATGGGGATGGGTTCGGTTTCGGCATAGGGACAGCGGGAATTATCAAGAGCACCGGTGGGACAGACGGATACACAGTGGCCGCAGGACATGCAGGACATATCATTGATGCACACCGGGCCGTTTTCACCCATTTCAATGATACAGCTGGGACAGACTTTGGAGCAGATCCCGCATCTAACACACTTATTCTGATCGACCGTTAAAATTCCAACCAAATGAAACACCTCATATTCTCTCTGACTGCAGTGCTGCCGGGGAAGCGGCGAACCCCTGTAAATTTAAAAAAAGCCGGACATCCGTCCGGCATGATTTGCAATTGGCTCCCCGAGTAAGACTCGAACTTACAACAACTCGATTAACAGTCGAGTGCTCTACCATTGAGCTATCGGGGAATCTCAACGAAGATTATTCTACACGAAAAGCCGATTCCTGTCAACAGTTTTTTAAGATTTATTTTGCCATTTCCACATTGGCCGGCACATCAGCCACCGGTTCTGACTCCCCCGCCTTTTCCAGGTTGGCCTGGATATGGCGGACAGCACAGGACAGGCTGTAGTTGATGACGAAATACACCAGGGCCGCAAACCCGAACAGCACGAACACGTCGGATACGTTGATGGTGCCGGTGCCGTTGTACATGGCGGCCCCTCCCAGCACCTTGTTCACCCGGGCCATCAGTTCGATGGTGGCCACGTTGGCCATAAAGGAGGTATCCTTGATGATGGTGATCACCTGGCTCATCAGGGTGGGGATGATCTTCCGGAAGGCCTGGGGCAGGATGATGTACCACATCACCTGGACGATGTTGAAGCCCTGGGCATAGCCCGCTTCGAACTGCCCCTTGGAAATGGCGTTCAGGCCGCCCCGGATGATTTCCGCAATGATGGCGGATTCAAAGATGGTCAGGGCAATGGTGCACTTGAACAGGAGCTTGGTTTCCACGGAACTGAGCCCCAGGATCCGCCGCACCCCGGGAGCGGGGAAGAATACGGTGCCGATGAAGATCCAGAACAGAAGCGGTGTGTTCCGGAACAGTTCGATGTAGGCAGTGGCAGCCCAGCGGAAGACTCTTTCCGCCGGACGGGTGCAGTAGTTCCGCACCAGGGCCAGGACGGAAGCCACCCCCAGGCTGGCGGTAATGGAAACCACCGCCAGGAGCAGAGTGAAGCAGGCTCCCTTCAGCATAAAGGACATAATGTCCGGATTTTTCAGGATGGCAAAGCTGCCGGCTAATGTACTCATACTCCATTCCTCCTCAGGCATTCATCATTTCGTCCTGGGCCTTCAGCTTGGCTTCCCAGCGGCCTGCCAGGGTGGACAGGGGGAAGCAGATGATGAAGAACAGGACCCCGCACACAATGTAGGCCGGTGCGTAGGAACCCCCGGTGTTGGCCCCGGTGACGAAGTTGTAGGTGGACGAAATCAGGTCCGCCCCGCCGATGATGTACAGCACTGCGGTGTTCTTGATCAGGTTCCCGATCTGGTTCACCGTAGGAGGCAGGATCACCTTCACCGTCTGGGGCAGGATGATGTAGGCCATTTTCTGGGTGTAATCGAACCCCTGGGCGTCCGCCGCCTCAAACTGGCCTCTGGGGATGGATTCGATCCCCGCCCGGATCACTTCTGCCATATAGGCGCCGTGATAGATGCCCAGGGCGATGATCCCGGCTGCCAGCACCCCGATCTTGTGTCCGGAGAAGGAGCAGGCATAATAGAGAAGACACAGCTGCAGGATGAGCGGTGTATTCTGGATGGCTTCCACGTAGATCCGGTTGATGGTTTTGGGAAGCCGTCTGGTGCTCACGCCCATGAGCCCCAGCAGGATGCCCAGTACGGTGGCGATTACAATGCCCCCCAGGGCACTTTCCACCGTCACCCCCAGTCCCTGGAGGAAGCTGGCCTTGTGGGTCAGGACCACTTCCCATGCTTTTTCTGAAAATAAACCGCCCATAATCATTGCCTCCTGTTGAAAGAGAAGGGCAATCCCGCGAAATTGGAGGATTGCCGCTTCCCACCTTGCATTTACTTTCTCACGTTATTTATCCAGGTTGTATTTGGCTTCCAGTTTCTTGATGGTGCCGTCTTTCAGCCAGCCCTGGACAGCTTCTTCACAGAACTTGCTCATGCCGGAGCCCTTCTTGGTGGCCAGGCCGTATTCCTGAGGCGCGAATTCTTCCTTGATGAAGGTCCTGTCGTCGGTGTGGTAGATGGCCAGGATGGATTTATCCACGCAGAAGGCGGATACTTCTCCGGAAGTCAGGGCCGTGGAAATGGCCGGATAATCGGCGTATTGTTTGAAGCTTACCCCCTTGTTCCAGGTGGCTGCATCGAAGCTCTTGGGATCGAAGCCGTCCCCGTCGATGACTTTGGCCTTGATCATGGCTTCCACCAGGGCTCTGGCGGAGGTGGATCCGGAGGATACCCCTACCACTTTCCCTTTCAGGTCAGCCAGGCTGTTGATGTTGCTGGCTTTTTCCACCAGCACCCCAACATGGTCTGTATAGTAGGGAGTGGTGAAATCCCAGCTCTTTTTCCGTTCCGGAGTGATGGTGAAGGTTGCGGCAACCATATCGATGTCTCCGGAATCCAGAAGAGCGGTACGGGTGGCTGCCGTTACCGGCGTGTATTCCACATCCACTCCCAGTTTCTTGGCCAGTTCTGCACTCAGGTCAACTTCCAGCCCGGTGAATTTCCCGGTGGCCGGATCCTGATACCCGAAGCCCTTGGTGACGTTCTTGACGCCTACCCGCAGGACCCCGCGTTTCTTGATGGCGGCGATGTCTTCCGCCACATTGGAGGATTTACCACTGTCAGCGCTTTTCTTCTCGTCCCCGCACCCTGCAAACAGCGATACGGCCATAAGTACGGTGACCCCTACTGCAAAGATCTTTCTCAGCTTGCCCAAACTTTTCATGATAAAACCTCCTTCAAATGCTTCCTTGCTGCTCTATGATTATCGCCGGGTGGTAATCAGCGGATAATCTTGCTTAAGAACTTCTTCACCCGTTCATTGGTGGGGTTCACGAAGAAGTGGTCCGGTGTGCCTTCGTCGATGATCCGGCCGTCTTCCATGAAAATGATCCGGTCGGCCACCTGCCGGGCAAAGCCCATTTCGTGGGTCACCACCACCATGGTGATGTTCCCTTCCTTGGCCAGCTTGATCATCACGTCCAGCACTTCCTGGATGGTTTCCGGATCCAGGGCCGAAGTGGGTTCATCGAACAGGATGATCTTGCTTTCGTCGCACAGGGCCCGGGCAATGGCGATCCGCTGCTGCTGCCCGCCGGATAAGGTGGTGGGATACACATTGGCTTTGTGCCGGAGCCCCACCACTTCCAGATAATGGTAAGCGGTTTTTTCCGCATCCTCTTTGCTCTTGTGCCGGAGCTTCATGGGGGCCAGGGTCAGATTCTGGAGTACCGTCATGTGCGGGTACAGGTTGAACTGCTGGAATACCATGGACATGTTGTCCCGGATGATCTGGGTCCGGTTCTTGTGGGTGAGTTCTGTACCATTGATGTACACATGCCCGTCGGTAGTTTCCTCCAGGAAGTTCATGCACCGAACTGTGGTGGATTTTCCTGAACCAGATGGCCCGATGATTACCAGTTTTTCCCCTTCTTTCACTTCCAGGTTGACGTCCTTCAATACATGGTTGGTGCCAAAGTATTTGTTGACGTGCTCGAGTTTGATCATCATAGCCATCCCTGCTTTCATTTTATTTTGCAATCGTTATAGCTTGTTTTTGAAATACTGTTCGTATTACTTCGAACAATTACGATTATACGCAAAATACGGTTTGTGTAAATCGGTTCACAAATAGTTCACAAATAATTATCTCGAAAACGAGAAAATTGTTACGATGTTTACTGAATTTGTAGGATTATTATGTATACAAAGGGAGTATGCTGCACGTTGCGTGCGGCACACTCCCTTGTCAGCAGTCAACGGTCAATGGTCAGCGGCCGATGGAAACCATCTGCTAAGAGCAGATGGTTCTGAAGGAAAACGCAGTCCCAAGGGCTGCTAACCCACCACCATTGCGCATGCGCAACGGTCCCCCGCCCTTGAAAAGGGCGGATAGAAACGCGGGGCGCAAGGCCCCTTGTTTGGGATGCATAGGTGCGGCTTTCTAATGTTATAAAAAGCAATGGGCACCAGCCCGAGCGTATATCCGCCCTTTGCAAGGGCGGGGGTATCCATGCGCAGCATGGGTGGTGGGTTAGCAGCGCCAGCTGCGTTTCCCTTCAAAGGAATCTGCAGCCGCAGATTCCTTCCTTCAGCCGTTGACAGCTGACTGTTGACGGGGCTGCTGCCTCAGCAGCCCCCTTTTCGTTAACTTTTTTCTTATTGTCTTGACAATTCTTTTATTTCGAGTATAATAGGTACCCGAATGATGGAGCTTCTGGCAGGAGATAAATTTAGGGTTCCATCCAATATATGGTTATCCGTTACTGGACCGCGCGCAGGCCATGATCCCTATGGTCAGGATCCATTCGGAACCGGAACCAAAAACATATCGAAAGACTGGGACGGCAAGGTGCCCCTCTCTCTTATGGGTACTGGATATTCCAGGACTTTCACCGAAAGGTGTTGTCATTATGCAACTGTTCCGTACCGTAAAAGATCTGAAGGACTTTGTCCGCACTGTGAAAAAAGAAGGCAAAACCATCGGTCTGGTGCCCACCATGGGTGCCCTCCACGAAGGCCATGCCTCCCTGATCAAAGCCGCTGCCAAAGAAAATGACGTGGTCATCGTCAGCGACTTTGTAAACCCCACCCAGTTCGGCCCCAACGAAGACTATGATGCCTATCCCCGGAAGCTGGCCGCAGACGAAAAAGTCGCGGAAGCCGCCGGTGCCACGGCCATCTTTGCTCCTTCGCCGGCTGAAATGTATCCCCACCAGGATATGACCTGGGTGGAAGTGACGGGCAATATCACCAAGGTTCTTTGCGGCCGCACACGCCCCATCCATTTCCGGGGTGTGGCAACGGTATGCACCAAGCTGTTTAATCTTTCTCAGGCCGACCGGGCCTATTTCGGGCTGAAAGACGCCCAGCAGACGGAAGTCCTCCGCCGGATGGTGGAAGACTTGTTTATGAATGTTGAACTTCGTATTATGCCTATTGTTCGGGAATCTGACGGACTGGCCAAAAGTTCCCGGAACGTGTACCTGTCTCCGGAAGAACGGAAGGCGGCGCTGGTCCTTTCCCGGAGCCTGAAACACGCCAAAGAGGCCTTTGCTGCCGGTGAGCGGGATCCCCGGAAGCTGGTGGATCAGGTAACTGCTGAAATCAAGGCCGAACCCATGAGCAACATCGACTATGTGGAACTCTACGGCATGCCCGGACTGACGGAAGTCTCCGGCCCCATTGCCAGCCGTGTGCTGCTGGCCGTGGCGGTGAAGTTCGGGACCACCCGGCTCATCGACAATGTAGTGCTGGAGGGCTGACCGGATGGTGGATGGAATCGTACGTTTCTGCACCCGGTACATGTCCGTGGGAGTGGTGCTCATCGGATTTTTGGGGATCCTGGAGCCAGGGCTCATGAAGCCTCTGGCCCCCCAGATTCCCACCTTTCTGGGCATCATCATGTTCGGCATGGGCATGAGCCTGACCCCGGATGACTTCCGCAACGTGTTCCGCCAGCCAAAAAACGTGGCCATCGGGACCCTGCTCCAATTCACCATTATGCCCGCCGTGGCTTTCGGGCTGATCCACCTGTTCCGCCTTCCTGAGGCCATCGCCATCGGGGTAGTGCTGGTGGGCTGCTGCCCGGGAGGCACCGCTTCCAATGTGATTTCCTACATTGCCCATGCAGATGTGGCCCTGTCGGTTTCCATGACCATGGTGAACACCCTGCTGGCCCCCTTTGTGACCCCCTTTCTGGTGTGGTTCATTGCAGGCACCTGGGTGGATATCAACTTTGTGTCCATGATGGTTTCCATTGTGAAAATGGTGCTGCTGCCCCTTGTCCTGGGCATCGGGATGAATTATTTCTTCCCCCGGCAGGTCAGCCGGATAATCCGGGTGATGCCCATGCTGTCTGCCCTGGTGGTGATCCTCACCGTAGGCTGCGTGGTGTCCATGTCCGGCCGGGCCATTGTGGACAACGGACTGGTGATCCTCTGTGTGGTAATGCTCCACAATCTGTGCGGCATGGTGCTGGGCGGATTCTTCGCCCGCCGGTTCGGGCTGGACAAAGCCCAGTGCCGGGCCATGACCATTGAAGTGGGCATGCAGAATTCCGGCCTGGCCTCCACCCTGGCTCTGATGTACTTTACCGCCGCCGGCGGCATCGCCGGTGCCATTTTCTCCGTATGGCACAACGTGTCCGGCTCCCTTTTCGCCTCCTACTGTGTAGGAAAAGACGAGGAAGGGCAGCAGGAAGACAGCGTGGGAGAACTGGTGGGAGAAAAAAACAGGAATTGAATGAAAAAAGGACTGTTGCGTAAGCAACAGTCCTTTTTTGGGTCGCGGCCCGCGAACGGGGGTGTGTGAATTTTTTTCACACACCCCCGTTTTTCACCACCCCTTGGGCAGCATCCCTGCCATGCTCAGCAGGGCGTAAACGCCGGAGGCCAGGAACACCACAAGGACCAGTTCCTGGATGGGTCGGGCGGCCAGCCAGCCGCACTGCCAGCAGGGTTCCTGGTCTCCTTTTTTCCGGGCGCTCCGGAGCATGAACACCGGCAGCACGGACATGATGATGCCCCCGAAGGTGCCGGCGCTGAAAATGGCGCTGACAAAGCCCACCAAACCGCTGCTGGCCAGGAAAATGGGCGGAATCACAATAAAGGCCAGACACAGGGCCCGGCTCCGGATATCCCGTTCCGACCGGAACCCCAGCCGCTCGATGCAGTTGGTAAGGAAGCTTTCAGCAATGGCCCAGAAGGAAGTAAGCATGGCACAGAAGGCAAAGAAATTCACCAACAAATAGAAAAGCGGATTCTCCAGGGCCCTGCCCCAGGAAAGAGACGCCACTTCCGTGATTTCCTTCCCTGGCAGCATCAAAAACACCGCCAGGGGCACCAGGGACAGGATCAGGAAAGAGATCCCCGTGCCTCCCAGGATGGCCGGCACCAGCTTTTCCGGACGGTCCCGGAAGCCCCGGGCCAGTTCCGGCACAATGTACTGGACCGCATAGCAGAATACGGCAATATTGAACACCGGGATACCCCAGGTCCAGTGGGCATAGAGGATTTCATCCAGAGGCACCCGGGCCCGGAGGAAGGACGCCCCCACCAGGAGAACCAGCATCAGGATCATCCCCAGCCCCAGGAACTTTTCCGCCGCCCCGGTAACTTTCAGGCCCAGCCAGACCACGGCAGTTGCCCCGATGGAAAACAGCAGGCTGGCTTCTTCCAGGGGCAGGCCCAGGAAGGTGCTGAAAATCTTTCCGCAGCCGGTGATATAGGCGATCAGGCTGCAGAAACTGGTAGCTCCCACAGAAAAGAAGATCAGCCAGGATCCGGCCTTCCCCACATATTTTTCCGCCAGTCCGGACAGCTGCAAAGGCCGCCGGGTGCGCAGGGCTGTTTCCGCCACATAGAGCATGGACGCCACCGAAAGGAACCCGGCTGCCAGAAGCCAGGTGAGCAGCACCGGCCACCCTGCCTTCCGGCTGGCATAGGCCAGGCCCAGCACCCCGGATCCGATGGTGGCCCCCACCACCAGCATCACCGCTTCTGTAAAAGTAAGCCGGCGGACTTCCAGGGTCCCGTTCTCCTCCTCTGCCGTCTCCAGATTCTCTGATTCCGTATACTCCATCTTGTTCTCTCTCCCCGTTATATTGTCAAGTCATCTGACCTGCATACCGGTTTATTGTAGCATAACAGGGAGCAGGGGAAAACTGGGTTAACGTAAAAAGTAAGTGTCAACAAGTTCTCGGTAAAACCTTCATCACAGCATAGTTATTCATTCATGGGCCGAAAGTACAGAGTGAAGAGTACAGAACCGTAGGGGCCGCACGCCGGGCGGCCCGCCATCTGTAACATACTCTGACCTTGACGCTGTAAGGACTACCCGAAGTGGAGTCCATCACGACCGACCAGAGGGCAAAAAGCCTCTATACTCTTCCACCCGCGAATGCTCTCCGCCGGGAGGGCAGACCCGTTCGTCCCTGGCGGGAGGCTCACAGCCTATCGCCTTGCCCTGACGGTCAAAGGCAGCGGCTACGGACCAGGAAGCCGGACTCTATCGCCCGCGTGCTCCACCCCAGGAGCGACGACACCCGATGTTGTCCCGCCGACTCCTCCTGGGCCTGCCCTCCCGGCTCCCAAAGAATCGGCGTATACTCGTACAAAGTACCAGCAAGGCCGGAGGCCAAGTCCTTATCACCAGTTCAGTGCTGCTGCCAATGGTTTTCCAGAAAGGGAGCGACAATGAATATCGTTGATAAGGTGACTGGCCCAGGATATTGTCTAAGGGATAGAATGCTTGTCTGCGGAAGACCTTCTCCTATCTATAGTATTGGTGTCGCGACTTATACTATAAGATGAAGGTCTTCCTTTTTGCAAGTTTATAAGGGATTATTCATTTTACCGAGAACTATTTTACACTAAGACATAAAATAGGGGCTGTTGCCTATGCAGCAGCCCCTTAGTCGCGAATCGTGAGTCGCGGGCTTGTTGGTGCAGAATGGATTCCTGCTATAAAACAGGCTCTCTCTGCATTTTCTATTTTTCCTTACCCTCCTTTGCCTTGATCAGAAAAATCCCGGTATACCCGTAGATCAGGGCAAAAATCATGCTGCCGTAGCACAGGACGGCGTAGGGCATGTACTGAACAGTAGGAACCCCCAGGGTAGTAGCCATATAGGTGCCGGCCACGGACCAGGGCACAATGGGCACGGCACAGGTCCCGGCGTCTTCCAAGGTACGGGAAAGAGTTTCAGGGGCCAGCTTGAATTTCTTATAGAGATTCTGGAACATTTCCCCAGGAATCAGGATGGCCAGATAGGAACTCCCCGTCACAATGCTCATGAATAAGGTGGATCCCACCGTGGCAGCGATCAGGTTCCCCACGGAATTGATGGACGACTTCACCCGTTCCAAGATCACTTCGATGCAGCCTGCCTTGCTGAAGATCCCGGCAAAGGCGAAGGCGCAGAACACCAGCAGTACGGTTCCCATCATGCCCATGAGGCCGCCCCGGTTCAACAGAGTGTTGATGACTTTCAGGGTCTTGACTCCCCCAGCTACTGCCGGCAGCATGGAAACATTGAACCCTTTGACGAAAGCGTTCAGGGCCACTTTCAAGGTGAATCCCTGGAAAATCATGCCCATGGCCAGGGCAATGACAGAAGACAGGAGCAGCATGGGGATAGTGGGCTTTTTGGTATAGGCTCCCCAGAACACCAGTACCGGTGGCAGCAGCAGGATGGGATTGAAATGGTACAGGGCTTCCAAGTTGGACAGCATGGCAGTCACCTGTTCCGGATTGGACAGCGCGCTCACATTGGTGTTGAGGCCCAGGATCGTATAGACCACGATGCATGCAATGGAAGCGGCCCCCGTGGTATACATCATGCTGCGGATATGTCTGTAAAGGGTGGTCCCTGCTGCAATAGGAGCCAGGATGGTGGTATCGGACAAGGGGGACAATTTATCCCCAAACACAGCACCGGACAAAACAGCTCCAGCCGTGATATCCAAGGGCAGTCCCAGGGCAATGGCGATTCCCATGATGGCTACCCCGGCAGTCCCTGCAGAACCAAAGGACGTCCCAGTGAAAGTAGAAATCACTGCACAGACAAAAAAGGCAGTCACATATAAATAATGAGGATTGATGATCTGGATTCCATAATAGATCAGCAAGGGTATGGTTCCGGAGACCATCCAGCTGGCGATCATGCCGCCTACACAGACCATCACGAACAGAGATCCCAAGCTGCTGTGGATCTTATCGGTAATACCGGCCAGCATGTCTTCCCAGCCGTAGCCCACCCGTTTGGCAATCAGGGAGGCTACGAAAGCAGCCACAATCAAGAGGGCCTGGATGGGCAGGCCGAATTTTCCATAGCCCAGCCCCAGAAGAATCAGCATCCCCAAAAGAGGGGTTATGGCCTCTCCGAACGTAGGCTTCCGGATCAGTTTATTCTTCGTTTCTGCCATCTTATTTCTCCTTCTTTCTGGTAATGGTCATGGCACAGCCCTTTCCTTCCCCATCAGCAATGGTAGTGGGGAAATCGATGTCCACATTGGGGAAAGCCGCACAAATGGCATAATCGCAGTGGCCCAGCATATCCCGGCAGAACATCTTGATTTCTTCCGGCGCAAGCCCCAGTTCCTGGAGGGCTTCCACATGAGGACAATGATGGAAAATCTTCACCGCTTTGTCATCGTCCAACTCGGTGATTTCCTGCTGGAATACCTGGAGTCCGCCCCGGGAAGTCTGTCCCAGCAGGGCTTCTTTGGGCCCCACATTTTCGGCTCCGTATTTTTTGGCAATCTGCAGCCCCTGGTAATACCCGAAATCCCAGCTACCTTCCCGAATCACCCGGTTGGCATCCACTTCCGGATACAGTTCTTTCAGCTTCCGCCAGATGAAATAGATCTGCCGTGTCCGGTCCTTGTAGGCACCCAGGACAGCTTCCCGGAATTCTTCTGGTGTAGCAGGTTCATTGATCTGGCTTTTCTCCATAAAATCTGCAATTTCTTTTTGACTCATACAAATCTCCCCCTTATAGTGAATGTATACTATTATACATTAAATTCACGCTTCCATGTAAAATATTTTAAAATTTGCTTTTTCTGTTAACCATTGTCTGTTTTATGATCCTATTTGTAGGTATTCAGCTTCCAACAAAAAACGCCATTGCAGAAGGAACGTTCCCGTTCTTTCCCAATGGCGTTTTTCATTTACCCATCGTCGTCGGTCATCCATTCTTCCGCATCTTCGGTTCCCGGGTCCAGCAGACTGCCTGCATCAGGCAGATCACTGCCGCCACGGCTCCCATTCCGATCCAGAATACCGGTTCCACGTTCATCAGATTCATCATGGCAATCGCTCCTTTCATAAGTCGTTTATCGTTGGTCGTTCATTGTTCGTCGTTTTGGAAGGAACCCGCTCTCAGCGGGTTCCCTGAAGGGAAACGCAGCTGGCGCTGCTAACCCACCACCATTGCGCAGGCGCAACGGTCCCCCGCCCTTGCAAAGGGCGGATAGTGGATACGCGGGCCTTACGCCCTTGTACCCACAAAAAACAATGGGCACCAGCCCGAGCGTATATCCGCCCTTTTCAAGGGCGGGGGACCAGCCGCAAGGCTGGTGGTGGGTTAGCTGCCGCAGGGCAGCGTTTTCCTTCCATCAGCCGATTACGGAATCCCAATGGATTCGCCGCTTCCACGCCGATCCTGCTCTTCCCTCTTCACTCTTCCCTGTCACAGCAAACTCCCGTAATGCCGGATGTAGGCCTTCTTGATGCTGGTGGTCAGCAGCATATATCCGGCCACCACCAGCGCCAGGAACCCGAAATACATCCCTGGCAGGGGCAGGAATCCCAGATCCCTTCCCAGGGCCCCGGTAAAGGGCAGCAGGGTGCACAGGGCAATGCCGCTGCCGGTCATGGCAGTCAGAAGCGCCGACGCATGGCTCTGAACAAAAGGCAGTTTGGGCGTCCGGAGCATGTGGATCACCAGCGTCTGGGTCCACATGGATTCCACGAACCACCCGGCCTGGAACAGGGCCTCATAAGCATCCCGCAGGTTCATGCCGGCAAAGACTCCCTGCCCCACCACTGCATCGGCAGCAATGTGGTTGTAGGTGACCCCGCCAGAAAGCATCTGAGGACAGATCACAAAATACAGCACCAGATAGGTGATCCAGTCGAACACCGAGCTGGTGGGCCCCAGCCACAGCATGAAGCTGCCGATGCTGGAAGCATCCCAGTTCCGGGGCACCTTCAGATAATCCTCGTCCACATTGTCCCAGGGAATGGCAATGCAGGAAATTTCGTACAGCAGGTTCAAGATCAGCAGCTGGAGACTGCTCATGGGCAAAAACGGCAGCAGAGCGCTGGCCGCCAGCACCGAGAACATGTTCCCGAAGTTGGAAGAGGCAGTCATCTTGATGTATTTGATCATGTTGGCGTAGGTTTTCCGGCCTTCCACGATTCCTTCTTCCAGTACCATCAGGCTCTTTTCCAGCAGGATGATATCCGCACTTTCCTTGGCGATATCCACGGCACTGTCCACGGAAATCCCGATATCCGCCATCTTGAGAGCCGGGGCATCGTTGATCCCGTCTCCCATGAACCCCACCGTATGGCCTTTGGCCTGGAGAGCGCCCACCACCCGGGCCTTCTGGTCCGGAGACAGCTTGGCGAACACTGTGGTCCCTTCCACTTCTGCTGCCAACTGTCCGTCATCCATTTTTTCCAGGTCGCTGCCCAAAAGGATGTGTTCCACCGGCAGCCCCACCTGACGGCAGATGCACCGGGTGGTCTTTTCGTTGTCCCCGGTAAGCACCTTGGTAGTGACCCCATGGTCCTTTAGGGCCTGGATGGCCTGGCCGGCGCTTTCCTTGGGCGGATCCAGGAAGGCCAGGTACCCCATGAGCACCATGTCCCGTTCATCCTTGGACCCGAAAGCCCCTACCGGAGAAGGATTGATTTTCCGGGCCAGGGCGATCACCCGCATCCCCTCTTCATTCAGCCGGTCCGCTACCTGGCGGATTTTCCTCCGCAGGGCATCGGTGAGTTCCACCGTCCCTTCCGGCTGTTCCACCTGGCTGCAGATGGCCAGCATTTCTTCCACCGCCCCTTTGGTGATCATCTGGGTCCGTTTTTTGGGATCGATGACCACAACGGACAGTCTCCGCCGGGCAAAGTCAAAAGGCACCTCGTCCACCTTCCGGTAATTCTCCGACAGATCCACCAGCTTGGGGTCTGCCTTTTCCTCTTCTTCCGTTTTTTCAATAATGGCCCGATCCATAAAATTCTTGTACCCGGTCTGGAAATAGCTGTTCAGGTAAGCATACCGGAGCACCCGCTGACTGGACTGACCGTTGGGATCCAGATGGTATTCCAGAGCCACCTTGTCCTGGGTCAGGGTACCGGTCTTGTCCGTACACAGCACATCCATGGCCCCAAAGCTCTGGATGGAGTTCAGGCTCTTCACCACCGTCTTTTTTTCCGACATGGAAACGGCCCCTTTGGCCAGGCAGGTGGTAACGATCATGGGGAGCATTTCCGGCGTCAGCCCCACCGCCACAGAAATGGCGAACAGGAAGGCGGACACCCAGTCCCCTTTGGTAAATCCGTTGATGAAAAATACCAGGGGCACCATAGCCATCATGAACCGGATCAGTACCCAGGATACCGAGTTCACTCCTTTGGTGAAGTTGGTTTCCGGAGCCTCCTGGGCCATGGAGCTGGCCATGCTGCCGAACAGGGTGTGGTCCCCGATGCCCAGCACCAGACCGGTGGCGGAACCGGAAATCACATTGGTGCCCATAAAAGCCAGGTTGGACAGTTCCGTCACCGCTTTGTCCCCGCTGGCATCCACTTTATAAGGGACCTTCTCCTGAGGGGCGCTTTCCCCAGTCAGGGAAGCCTGGCTCACAAACAGGTCCTTGGCATCCAGGATCCGCAGATCCGCCGGTACCATATCACCAGTGGACAGCCACACCAGGTCTCCCACCGTCACGTCCTGGAGGGGAATTTCCTTCTTTTTGCCCCCGTCCCGGATCACCGTGCAGGTGGTGGTGATCAGTTCCAAAAGTTTCGCTGCCGCATCCCCGCTGCGGGTTTCCTGGACGAACCGGAGTACCCCGGAGATCAGCAGCAAAGTCAGGATGATGCATACCGTCACCGGGTTGAAATCATCCATGTTCCCGGAGCGCAGGGGCAGGATGATATCCGTTACCGTGGACACCCCCGCCAGCACAAACAGGATCACCGTAAAGGGATTCACAAAAGCTTCCACCAGACGGGCGGCCACGCTCTTCTTCTTTTCCCGGGTCACCTTGTTGGCTCCGTATCTGTCCCGGGAAGCCTCTGCCTGTTCTTCCGTCAGGCCGGAAGCCCCGGTACCGTACCGGGCCATCACATCGTTGGTTTCCAGGGCAGCTGCCTCCAGGAGCTTTGCCTGGGCTTCATGGGCCGCCAGCTGGAATTTTTTGTCCATATTTTCTTTTTTCATGTTCTCCTCCTAAAGAAATCCGGGGACCGTTTCCCCTCTTTAAGAGGCCGTCAGCTCAGAAACGCGCAGCAAAACCGGACCGGCACTGCCAGTCTGTGAAAATTCCGCTGCCCAAACCGTGAGGATGACTGCCTCCACCAGCACCGTCCATGCTTTGCCACCACCTTTCCAGGACTCAGATTCACATAACAGAAAAGCCGTCCGGGGGAAACCCGAACGGCACAAATGCAAAACACACTTCAGTGGAAACAGCTGCCAGCCGCTTTCACCGCCACCGTACGAGCTTCAACTCTACAGGGCGGTGTAACTGCATTATGCGGCGCCTTCTTGTTTGACGCAGCCTGTTCAGACCTACGCGGGATGTCTCCATCCTGTTGCGGCAGCAGTCCGTATCCCTGTAGGAGCCTTGCCTACCGGAACTATTCTGTTGATACCCATACTATAGCAATATGCAGGGATTTTGTCAAGGATGAAACAGAAAAAGGGCTGTTGCATGAGCAACAGCCCCCAATCGCAGGCTGCTTTGCAGCCCTTATCTTTTCTCTTTCGGCAGTACGATCTGCTTCGGTCCGGTTTCCGCACTTTCCGGCACCAGCACATCGTTGAAGCTGATGCTCCGGGTGTGGATGGTGTGGCTCCACACGTGTTCGTGCCGGTGCAGGAAGCCCAAAATGGTGATGGGCACCCAGCTGTAGAGCAGCAGCGGATAGAACAGGGTGTAGAACCAGGACTTGGGGGCCGCGTTGATCTTGAACAGGATAATGGCCGGGATCACGTACTGGGCCACCCCGATCACCTGCCACACATGGTAAGGCAGCAGGGCATAGAGCACATTGGTGTAAAAAGGCACAAAGTTGTAGATGGTGCTGCAGAGCACGAAGAAGGTGGAGATCAGCATGAAATAGGGCTGGAACACATCGATGACCCCATCCAGGATCACAATGTCCCGCTTCCGGATCCCTTCCTTCAGCAGCTTCCCCATGTACCGGCCTGCCACATCGAACTGGCCCTGGGCCCACCGCTTCCGCTGGTTCCAGGAAGCCTTGAAGGTCTGGGGCTTTTCGTCGTAGATGATGGCATCCTGGCACCAGGTGGTGGGGATCCCTTCCAGCAGGCACTTCATGGTGAATTCCATGTCTTCCGTCAGGCAGGTGGCTTTCCACCCGTACTTTTTCAGCACTTCCGTGGCAATCACCATGCCGGTGCCCCCGAACACGCTGGAGAGCCCGATGGTATACTTGGCCAGGTGCCATACATGGTTCACGATCCAGAAGTTGATGGCGAAGGTGCCGCTGACCCAGCTGTCGTTGGGGTTCTTCACGTCCAGATACCCCTGGATCAGCCGTTCCCCTTTGCAGAACCGGTTGTTCATTTCCTTCAGGAAGTCCGGGTGCACCAGGTTGTCCGCGTCGAAAATGGCCACCGCATCATACTGTCTGTCCAGGGCAAACAGCTGCCGGAACATCCATTCCAGGGCGAACCCCTTCCCCACTTCCTCCTGATTGAACCGTTCGTACACAATGGCCCCGGCTTTCCGGGCCACATCCGCCGTATGGTCCTTACAGTTGTCGGCGATGACGAAAATGTCATACAGTTCGTCGGGATACCGGAGCATATGGAGGTTCTCCACCAGCTCCCCGATGACTTTTTCTTCGTTGTGGGCGGCCACGATCACGGCAAAGGTAGTCTTGGGCGTCAGGATCTTCTTTTCTTTTTTCCGGGGCAAAATGCCAAAAAGGGAAATCACAAAATAATAGATGGTGAAAAAGACGATCAGCACTTGGAGGGGAACCATGATGATGTCAAAATACGTGCTCATAAAACCTCTTGTTTCCTCCTCTTACTTAAAGACGGCCTGTTTCCCCGTCACTTTCACATACACAGCATTGAGCACCCCGCACAGGGTATAGGTGAACATGATCACAAAAGGCCAGGCCTTCAGATCGCTGTACAATACCAGAGCCCCCAGGATGAAAGAAATGATCACCGGCACCCGGAACAGGGGATTCCCATGGCCCTTGAAATCCGGATACTTTACATCACTGTACATCAGGCAGGCCACAGCCACCGTCAGGAGGGAGGTGAGCACCGGGCCGATCTGCATGCCTCCCAGCACGAAGGTGACGATGACGCAGGCTCCCGCCGGCGCCGGCATCCCCTGGAAGTATCCGTGGATATCGCTGACATTCACGTTGAACCGGGCCAGCCGCATGGCCGCCCCGAAGGCAAAAAGACCGGAGATGATCATCCCCGCCACTCCCAGTTCATGGAGGGAATAGGTATAGATCAGCACCGAAGGTGCCATGCCGAAGGAACACACGTCACAGAGAGAATCCATCTCCACCCCGAAAGGTCCGCTGACCCCCAGAGCCCGGGCGGCACGGCCGTCACAGGAATCGGCCAGGATGGCCAGGATAATGAAGATGGCTGCCAGGGAAAAATCCTTTTCCATGGACAGATAAATGGAAATCAGTCCCAGCATCTGGCTCAGTCCGCTGATGCTGTTGGGGACCATGCGTTTGTAGTTCATTCTGCTTTCTGCCTCCCGATGATACTGATACCGCCCTGCACCTTGTCCCCTTTCCGGACCAGGATCTCCACAGAGCGGGGAACCACCAGTTCCGTACAGGAACCGAACTTGATCATGCCGTAGCAGTCACCCTGTTTCAGCCGGCTGCCCAGGCTGGTCCAGGAAACGATCCGCCGGGCCAGGATCCCGGCAATCTGGATCACCAGGATCCGGTTGGTGCCGTTGTCCAGGCCGATGGCCATCCGTTCGTTCACAATGGGTGCCGAATCCTTGAAAGCCGGTTCGTACCCCCCACAGGTGTAGCGCATGTACTTCACCAGCCCCGTCATGGGAGCCCGGTTGGTATGCACATTGAACACGGACAGGAAAATGGTCACTTTCTTGGCCGGTTCGTTGAGATATTCTTTATCGAAAAACTCCTCTACCCCCATCACCGTACCGTCCGCCGGAGAATACAGGATATCAGGATCCTGCTTCACATCCAGCACCCGGTTCCGGAAGAAGTAGCCAAAATAAATCATCAGGACCGCCGGGGGTACTGCAAAAACCGGACCGGCCACATAACCGGCCAGGATGGTCACGGCCAGCATGGTCCCGATAAAGGGATAGCCTTCCTTTACTATATGGTATTTGTATTTGGTCACATCTTCACCTCCACCCATCGTTTTATTATACCTTATCTCAGTTTCTTTGTCCAAATCTGTACGGCAAAAAACGGTGGAGTCCAGACCCTGTTATTTCCGGCCGTGTTTGGCTTCCAGTACCTTCACCACGAATTTCGGCAGGGCCATCATCCGTCCCAGGCGGCTGGGCTGCTTGTACAGCCGGAACAGCCACTCCAGGGAAGCTTCCTGCATCCATTTGGGCGCCCGTTCCATTTTCCCGGCCAGCACGTCGAAGCTGCCTCCCAGGCCCACCCGCAGGGCAGGCTTCAGGGCATCCCGGTGTTCTTCCAGCCAGAATTCCTGCTTGGGAGCCCCCAGGGCCGCGAACAGCACCTGGGCTCCGCTTGCGTTGATCTGCCGGATGATGTCCGGTTCATCGGCTTTGGTGAAGTAGCCGTTCCGGGTGCCCACGATCTGCACCCCCGGGGCGATTTCCGCCGCCTTGGCGGCCGCTGCTTCCGCAATTCCCGGAGCCGCCCCGAACAGGAAGAATTTCGTGCCTCTTCGGGCCCCGTCCTTCAAAAGCTCCAGGAACAGGTCGAAACCGGCCACCCGTTCCGGCACCTGGTTCCCCAGGGTCCGTCCGGCCCACACGGTGCCGGCCCCGTCCGCCAGGATCAGGTCCGTTTTGTCCAGCAGGGCCTTGTAGGCCGGCATCTGCTGGGCCATCATGATGATTTCCGCATTGGCGGTGACCACCTGGGTAGGCAGATCCCGGTCCACCCGTTCCATAAGCCACGCCACTGCTTCCGCCATGGAAAAAGGAGTCACCGGCACTCCCAGGATATCCACAGCAGGTTTCTTGTTGTCCATAAGTCCACCTCACTATATCCGCCCTTTTCAAGGGCGAAGGGCCAGCCGTTACTTTCACTCTTCTATATCCGCCCTTTTCAAGGGCGGGGACCAGCCGTTACTTTCACTCTTCTATATCCGCCCTTTTCAAGGGCGGGGGACCAGCCGCCAGGCTGGTGGTGGGTTAGCAGCCCCCGGCTGCGTTTCCCTTCACGGGAACCTGCTTCAGGCAGGTTCCTTCCTTTTCTCCTTAAATCGCCCGTGCCTCGCTGGGGACCTGGGTGAAGTTGATCCCCGGATTCCGTTCCAGGATCCAGTTCAGGTTCCATTCATTGGATACCAGCACCACCGGCCGTCCCAGCTTGTCGTACACCAGCATCCCGTTGTCCAGGCCCTTGATGTTCCGGATCAGTTCCGGATCATCCGCATAGACCCACCGGGCCACGGAATAAGGCAGCTGTTCCAGCAGCAGCTTGGCATTGTATTCGTTCAGCAGCCGGTATTCCAGTACTTCCAGCTGCAGCACGCCCACCACGCCGACCACGAAACTTTCCATCCCGATGTCCTTCTGCTTGAACACCTGGATGGCCCCTTCCTGGGCCAGCTGGACAATGCCCTTTTCAAACTGCTTCCGTTTCATGGAATCCTTGGGCTGGACCTTGGCGAAGATTTCCGGCGGGAAAATGGGGAAATCCTCGAACTGCACCGGGTGCTTCTCATTGCACAGGGTATCTCCGATGGTGAAGATCCCCGGGTCGAACACCCCGATGATATCCCCCGGGTAGGCCTTTTCCACAGTGGTCCGTTCCTGGGCCATGAACTGCTGGGGCTGGGCCAGTTTCACCGGTTTCTGTCCCTGGACATGCCATACGGTCATGCCCTTTTCGAACACCCCGGAGCAGATCCGCATAAAGGAAATCCGGTCCCGGTGGGCCGGGTTCATGTTGGCCTGGATCTTGAAGATGAAAGCGGTGAAGTCCTCGTCGGTGGGATTCACCACGCCCCCGTCCTTCAGTTTCCGGGGCTGGGGTTCCGGAGACAGTTCCAGGAATTTTTCCAGGAAGCTCCGTACCCCGAAGTTGGTCATGGCGGACCCGAAGAACATGGGCGTCAGTTCCCCGGCATCCACTTTGGCCAGATCGAATTCATCCCCGGCCATATCCAGCAGTTCGATATCATCCATCAGATTCTGGAGATTGGCTTCCCCGATGGCTTCCTTGATGGCAGGATCATCCAGGCTGCCGGTGGTGCTCTTCAGGATCTTGGATCCGTGGCTGCTGTCGTTGTCGAACAGTTCCACCTGCTTCTTCAGCCGGTCGTATACCCCGATGTAATGGCCGTCGGTGCCGATGGGCCAGTTGATGGGATAGGCGTTGATGTGGAGCACCTTTTCGATTTCGTCCATCAGGTCCATGGGGGCCCGGCCGTACCGGTCCAGTTTGTTCACAAAGGTGAAGATGGGCAGCTTCCGCCGGTGGCACACCCAGAACAGCTTCTTGGTCTGGGGTTCCACCCCTTTGGCTGCGTCGATGAGCATCACCGCGCTGTCGGCGGCGATCAGGGTCCGGTAGGTGTCTTCCGAAAAGTCCTGGTGCCCGGGGGTATCCAGGATATTCACCCGGTACCCGTCATAATCGAACTGGAGTACCGAAGAGGTTACGGAAATCCCTCTCTGCTTTTCGATTTCCATCCAGTCGGACACCGCATGCTTGTTGGCCTTCCGGGATTTGACGGAACCGGCCAGATGGATGGCCCCTCCGTACAGCAGCAGTTTTTCCGTCAGTGTGGTCTTCCCGGCATCCGGGTGGGAAATAATGGCAAAGGTTCTTCGTTTGGCAATCTTCTCCTGCAGCTCAGACATGCAAGGTATTCCTCCAATCCTCAATTACAGATGGTCCAGATTCTTCCATTGTACATTATACCATGGGCAGCCGGGACCGGTCACGGACCGTCCCGGTTCTTTTGCATATGAAAAAACGCCACAAAGCTGACCTTTGTGGCGTTCCGTTCAATTAAATGGTCGGAGCGGCGAGATTCGAACTCACGACCTCTTCCACCCCAAGGAAGCGCGCTACCAAACTGCGCTACGCCCCGAACACAAGAATGATTATACGGCATAGAAGGGAAATCGTCAAGCACTTTTTGCAACTTTTTTTATATTTTTTCTGATTCCCGTTTTTTGGGAAAAATACTGAATTTTTTGAGACAGCCGGACGGTTCTCCTGTATAATAGGAAACAGCCAGTCAATCAACCTAAACAACCTTAAAGGAGTCATCACCTTGCAGAATACAGAAACCCGGGGCCGTCTCCTGGCCCTGTTCACCGTCATCATCTGGGGCACCACTTTCGTATCCACCAAAGTCCTGCTTACCGGCTTCACTCCCCTGGAGATTTTGTTCTTCCGGTTTGTGCTGGGGCTGGTGTTCCTTTTTGTGCTGTGTCCCCACAAGCTGCCCAAACGGACCTTCGACCAGGAAAAGACCCTGGCCGCCGCCGGGCTCTGCGGCATCTGCCTCTATTATTTGCTGGAAAACATCGCCCTTACCTATACCATGGCCTCCAATGTGGGGGTGATCATCTGCGTGGCCCCTTTTTTCACCGCCCTGGTGAACCACCTGTTCATGAAGCAGCGGGAGCCCATCCGCCGGAACTTCTTCATCGGATTCCTGGTGTCCATGGCCGGGATCTGCCTGATCAGTTTCAACGGCACCAGCCTCCATTTCAGCCCGGTGGGAGATCTCCTGTCGGTTTTGGCAGCAGTGGTCTGGTCCTTTTACTCCAATCTGGTGAAAAAAATCAGCAGCTGGGGATGGAACACCATCCTGACCACCCGGCGGGTGTTCGCCTATGGGATCCTGTTCATGATCCCCGCCCTGGGGGTTCTTCCCTTCCGGCTGGACCTGGAACGCCTTTGCAATCCGGTGTGGCTGGGGAACCTGCTGTTTCTGGGACTGGGAGCCTCCGCCATCTGCTTCGTTACCTGGAACGGAGCAGTGAAGCTTTTGGGAGCCGTAAAGACCAGCGTATTCATCTACCTGGCCCCGGTAGTCACCGTAATCCTCTCCGCTCTGATTCTCCACGAAACCATCACCCCTCTGGCAGTGGCAGGGACCCTGCTGACCCTGAGCGGGCTGGTTTTTTCCAGTAAAAGATAGGGGCTGCCGAAGCAGCCCCTGTCAGCAGTCAGCGGTCAACGGTCAGCCACCGAAAGAAAAAATTGCAGGCAATTTTTTTGAAGGAAAACGCCGCTGCCGCGGCTAACCCACCACCCATGCTGCGCATGGATACCCCCGCCCTTGTAAAGGGCGGATAGTGATACCGGGCACAGCCCGGGTATCACAAGGCAATAGGACACCAACCCGTCTCTCTATATCCGCCCTTTTCAAGGGCGGGGGACCAGCCGCCAGGCTGGTGGTGGGTTAGCAGCCAAAGGCTGCGTCTCTTGTCAAAGAAACCCGCCAACCGCGGGTTTCTTCCTTCGGCCATTGACAATTGACCATTGACCGCTGACAAAAAATGAGGCCACTGTACAGAACGTACAGTGGCCTCATTTTTTCTTACCTGATAAAATTCGTCATCACTTTCGCCGGTTTGGCCGGTTCTTCCACTCCTGCTTTTTTCCCTGCTTCCAGGCACTTCAGCAGCCAGGCCATGTTCTTGCCCAGGGTTTCCATGATCTGGACCCCTTCTTTGTCCTGAAGCACTTCTTCCGGCGTGTTCCCGTGGACCATGTTCCAGTAGTTGGAAGACACCACCGGCATTTCGTTGTACATCAGGTACTTGTTCAGCACAT
Organism: Acidaminococcus fermentans; assembly: GCF_009696675.1. Classification (GTDB taxonomy): domain Bacteria; phylum Bacillota; class Negativicutes; order Acidaminococcales; family Acidaminococcaceae; genus Acidaminococcus. The sequence continues at coordinate 46,370 of NZ_VULN01000016.1, forward strand.
CCAGGGTGGTGCTGGTGCCGGCTCTCCGGGCAGAGGCAATGGCCGCAGCCGGTTTGTGCCGCAGGTCAGCTCCGGCCACCCCGGCAAACCGGTCCAGGAACACCTGGATTTCCCCGGTGGGAGAAGCATAGTACACAGGGGAACCGAATACGAAGCCATCTGCCTCTTTGGCCTTGGCCGCGGCTTCCTTCACCAGGTCGTCCAGTTTCCCGTTCACTGCATTCAGACCCACATAGATGATTTCCGTATCGATCCCGGCCTTTTCCAGTTCCTTGGCAACAAGAGAAAGGGCCGTGTAGGTGCAGCCCTTTTCCCGACGGCTGCCATTAAAGAGCAAAACTTTCATTTCATACGTCTCCTTTGAAATGTAATATTTTATGATACATTCGTATTATACCACGACCGGTCAACATCCCGGGGTGAGACATCAGACCCGGCCCTACTGCTTCCTTACCACACAGCTCAGGGCGATGAGCCCGGCTCCCAGGAAAAATTCCTGCTGCACCAGGGCGATGCAGCCGAACCCCAGGATCACATTGGCAATGACTCTCCTGTCCATGGCCGCCTCACAGGCGCCGCACTGCCGCCGCTGCCAGAAGGCACCGTTCATACAGGGATTCCACCTGGGCATATTCCTGATCTGTATGGGACCCGGCGCCCCGCACCCCCATGCCGCAAAGGGTGGGGATTCCCAGGCCCACGGTGATTCCCGCATCGGACAGGCCGCCCACCTGGATGCCCCGGGGTTTCCCCAGGCCCAGGGCCTCTCCGGTCTTTGCCACATGGTCGTACAGCTTCAGGACCCCGTCAGTGGTCTCCATGCAGGCCATTACCCGGCTGGTGTCCAGTTCCGCACTGGTCCCTTCCACCGTGCACTCCTCCGTCACCTGCCGGAGCAGAGCAAAGATTTCGTCCCCGATGGCCTGGTTCCGGTACCGGATGCCGATGCGGATTTTGCAGTAGTCCGGGATGGTGTTTTCCCCGATGCCTCCTTCCACAGCTCCGCAGTTGATCAGTTTCCCCCGGGGAATGTCATTGGCAGCCTCCAGTTTCACAATCTTGTGAGCCGCTTCCAGCACAGCCGACCGTCCCTTTTCCGGGGCACTGCCTGAATGAGCCGCCACCCCGTGGACCGTAATGGATACAGGCCCGCCCCCGTACCGGCCGATCACCAGGCTGTCCTCCACCGGCCCCGGTTCAAAATTCAGGGCAGCCGCCGCTCCAGCCGCTTCCCGGGCAATCAGAGTCTTGGCATTGGAGAACATGTGAAGGGTCTCTTCGTCCGGGATCCCCAGGAACCGGATGGGTCTTTTGTTCCAGCCAATGGACTGGAGAGCCTTCAGGGCATAAAGGCCGATCACCAGCCCCGCCTTCATATCCAGCACCCCGGGTCCGTGGGCATTGCCCTCTTCATCCACCCGGAAGGGATTTTTTGCCGCTGCTCCGGCCGGGAACACCGTATCCATATGGCCCATGAACACCACCGGCGGTTCCGGGGAACCCGGATTCCAGTCCCCTACGATCAGGTCCCCGGCCTGTTCCACCTTCACCCGGCGCACAAAGGCCCCTGCCTGTTCCAGTTCCCCCTGGAGGATATCCCCCACCTGGTTCACCCCGTCCAGCTGTTTGGGGCCGCTTTCCGTGTTGACGAATTTCGCCCACAGGTTCAGCATCTCCAGCCGCTTTCCCTCAATATATTCCTTCAATTGCAGATCCAGTCCATCCATATCCCTACACTCCTTCTACAGAATATTCACCACAAAGCCTGCCAGCACCACGGAAGTGATGGTCACCGTCACGAATCCAGCCACCAGCATCTTGGGCAGCAGGAAGTTCAGGAGAGCCTTCCGCTGTTCTTCCGTTTCCCCCATGGCCGTGGACACTTCCTGGGAAATCAGCATGGTGGTGGGGAACCCGAAGGTGCAGGTGATCCCCAGGGACACCGCCAGGGTAAAGGGCATCCGGAACAGACGGCTGCACAGAGCCGCCGCCACACACAGACCGGCCACCCCCAGCACCGCCGACCACAAAAGAGGAGGCAGCACCGACAGCACCTGCTGGGGCGTGGTGGCCCCCAGGTTGGAAAAGATCACGATGGTCACAAAAAAGATGATCAGGCCGCTGGACTGGGTCTTGCCCAGGATTCCCTTGTCCAGGAACCCCAGGGCAAAGAACACCGTTCCCAGGATCAGGCACATGACCAGATAATGGACATGGCCCCCGGTGAGCTTCGCTGCATAGAAGGACAGGGTGGCCACCAGACCCAGTTTGGCCAGGTACACCGAAGGCTTGTCCAGCACCGAAGGCAGGGCCAGAGGCTTCTTTTGGGCCGCCTGGGCTGCTGCTTCCGCCTCCTCACAGTGCCGGCGGACGAAAGCCTCATCTTCCCGCAGCTGCCGGGCCAGGCGCCGGAGGGCCACTGAAGCAATGGGGATCCCGAAGAACTTTTGGGTCACCAGGAGCACCAGACAGAAGGTCCCCACATAGGCCAACCCCTTCTCCTTGGCCGCTGCCAGCATAATCAGGGTGGCCGCATTGCCTCCGGCAAAAATGGGAGAACCGGCAATGGCGATCTTGGGATCCATCACAAACCCGCCCAAAAGGATAATGGCCGCTACTGCAAACACCACACAGAGCACGGAAGTGACCACCACCTTCCATTCCTGCTTCAGTTCCGCAAAGTCGATGGTGGTCCCCATGGAGACGATCAGCATCCCCACCACCCCCATGCCGATGCCAGAAACCTGGGCATCCTTGATGATGGTCTGGGGCAGGATCCCCGACCAGAACCCCGCCAGCAGGATCACCGAAATCCCCAGCACCGTGGAAAGGATCGCCCGGGTTTTCATGGCGATCAGTTCACTGACCGCATAAATGCAAAAAAGCACCGTCAAAGAAACAATACTGCCCATAATCCCCCTCATTTCTCATACCATAAATAAAACTTTATTGCGGTAAATTGTAAGCATGTGGCTATTATAACGCATTTTTGTACTTTGGAAAAGGCCGCCGGACAATTCGGCGGCCTTTTGGGTTCATCGTTGGTCGTTCGTCGTGAGTCGTTTCGGATGCCAGATGCTCACGCATCTGCCTTTGAACATGAAAAACCGGCGGCCGGGATGGGCTTCCCTGCAGGCAGCCCCTACACGTTGGGGTCAGAGATGGAACAGAAAATCAGAGAAACGGGGTCTTCAAAAAATCCGTTCCTGTGACCGTTGTATCCAACATCCGACCCCAACGCCGTAGGGGCGAGCCGCAGGCACGCCCATCCCGGCCTGCGCTTTTTATACGTTCCCAGGAACCCACCCGGCGGGTTCCCTCCTGCCGCTAGAGACTAGTGACTAGTGACTGTCAGCTCATGACCATCTGCCCCCGGCAGATGGTCTCTGTCTGCGTGAGACAGAAAAACGGCTCTGCCGCTTTTCATTTCTCGTCCATCCCCATCAAATATGATAAAATTAACAATATAGAAATCATATTCTTTAGCTAAAATACCACATCCCCATGACCGTTGAAATGAAAAAGGAGGCGGAAACCATGTGCGGTATCGGACACGCCATTGCAAGAAAGAACCTGGAAAAGGGTATGGAACAAGGTATGGAACAAGGCCTGGCAAAAGGTCTTGAAAAAGGCCGTTTCGAAGGCCGTCAGGAAGAACGGGAATCCAACATTATTGCCATGCTGAAAGAAAAGATCCCCATGGAGACCATTTCCCGGATCACCCATTACTCTCTGGACCAGATCCAAAAACTTGGAAAATTGCATGGATTGCTGTAGGTTGGAAAACGCCCCGGGCGTTTTCCTTCCCAATGATAAGGCCGCCGAAAAATCCGGCGGTCTTTTGGTGTATCGTTGGTCGTTTCGGATGCCAGATGCTCACGCATCTGCCTTTGAACATGAAACCCGGCGGCCGGGATGGGCTTCCCTGCGGGCAGCCCCTACCACGTTGGGATCGGAGATGCAACAGAAAATCAGAGAAACGGGGTTGTCAAAAAATCCGTTCCTCTGACCGTTGTTACCAACATCCGACCCCAACGGCGTAGGGGCGAGCCGCAGGCACGCCCATCCCGGCCTGCGCTTTTTATACGTTCCCAGGAACCCACCCGGCGGGTTCCCTCCTGCCGCTAGAGACTAGTGACTAGTGACTGTCGAAAGGTGTATCATATATTTAGACAGTATGAAGCGAGACTTTCTTGGAGAAAGGAGCGTCTTTTATGAAGAGTCTAAAAATGTACACCAGGGATTTCAAAATCCAGGTATGCAAGCTTGTTTTGGA
>NZ_VULN01000017.1 GCF_009696675.1 Acidaminococcus fermentans
GATACAACAAGGGTGGTTATTACAACATGATCTTTACAAGCAACAAAACACCCTCTGAGTGGCGGGAATGTTTTAACGAAGATGATGCCCTGTTGTGTTCCTTGGACCGCATTTTCGATGATGCTGTGGTCTATATGATTAAAGGAAACAGCTACCGCGGGCAAATGCTTGAGACGTATACAGTCCAGGCAAACAAACCCAAAGAACCAATTTCAGCAACTATGCCTAAGATTTAAGCCCTAGGCCGAAGTGTATTCTAAGTTGTTGATCGTACCACATATTTAAGAATGGCGATTTCAATTGGGCTGAATTTGGCTAATTCAGCTGGGCTCTATTTGGCGATTTCAGACGGGCTCTAACACTATGGCCAAATTATTACGCTACAGTAATATTATATCATAGTTAAAATTAGCCATATGGAAAAAACTGTAATAAAACTTATATCTTGTCATAGTCCCTGTTTCAAAACGAAAACCGCCACCGCTCATCCCAGCGGTGGCATTCCCTTTTCCTCAATCTCTCCCAAACAAATCCCTGGTATAAACCTTCTCCTTCACATCATCCAAACAATGGATCATACCGATTGGCAATAATACTATTGCTTGCGGCCTTGAATTTCGCCAAATCATTTGACCACTACGCTGCCGAAGAAGGTCGTCCCCTCTTCTAGGGTGGGTTCATAGATGATGATTTGGGCTCCTTTGGCTTTGATTCGTTTCATTACGCTCTGAATAAAAATCGTTGGAACCTTTTCAAAAAAACAGCCCGGAATATTTCTATCCCAGGCTGCTTCTTTTAAATCTCTACAACATCCTTATGCATTTTGCAATCTTCTATAACCTTTGAAATGGCTAACGAAACTTTTTCGTCAATATAGGTACCATTTTTCTTCGTTTCAATAGATCTTACAAAAGCAACAACTTCGTATCGAATCCCTTCACCATCTAATTGATAAAAGTACCGCAGATTATCCTGGGGATTTTCATATCGCACTTCAAAATAATCAGTTTTCCACCAGGGAGCAGGAACATAAATATATCCTTTTTCACCAGTGATTATTAATTCACCTTCAGATTTTGCAGCCTTAGCTACCTGTACAGTAGCCGTAGCATGAGGGTAGAGGAAGTTTATCTTGGTATATCCATCATATTTTTTTGCTTCGTCTAAGTAATGGGAAACAATCAATTTCTGGGAATAATCCGTTCCCAGTAACTGAAATACCGGAAGCATTGCTGTTGGGCCCCATGCTTCCATACTATTCCAGTGCCAGTTCAACTTTGCGCCAGGTTCACCCATACCATCCTTCAAACTGGTACAGGTCGCGTCTATAGAAACGATTCTACCAATACGACCGCTTTGAGCTACTAATAAAACACGTTCGTATGCTGTAGCATACGCAGTCTTAATAGCTTCCATCAGGATACAACCCTGCTTTTCAGCAAGAGAAAACAATTCCTGCGTATCTTTTACAGATTCCGTGATTGGAGCCTCACAGAGTACGTTTTTCTTCTTATTCAATGCTTTTTTTATTTGCTCATAGTGCTGCTCCGGCTTGGAAATGATATATACTGCATCTACCTTATCAAGAAAATCATCATATTGATCTGTCAAAAAAGGAATTTCTAAATTTTTGTCTGCCGCCTGTTTTTGGATGCTATCAAACTGGTTACGCTCCGTACAAATTCCGCCGAAATAGAGTCCATTGACAAATTTGCATTCATTGACAAATTTCCACCAAAAAGAAGTTTGCCCCATAATACCAATAGATAGTTCGTTTTCCTTAGCACGCAGCTGTGAACTAGAAATACCTTCCGTTCTGGGAAGATAAATAACATCACAATATTGCTTTAAATAATCAAATTTCCCTTTCCAATCAGAGCCAACAGTAAAAACATCAACACCATACCGTTTGATATCATCAATCTTCTGGCCTTCATATTCTTCTACGATGATTTTATCAGCTAAGCCAGTTGCCTTTACAGCAGCCATGCGTTCCATGAGAGATTGCTTGTTGTTGATTTTTCCTCGCGTCTTATCGTAGTCATCTGAGGTAACCCCTACAATAAGATAATCTCCTAACGCCTTAGCTCGTTCTAATAACCGTATATGGCCATAATGAAGTAAATCATACGTTCCATAGGTTATAACTGTTTTCACAATAGAATTTCCTCTCTATTTTAGATCAAATTTCTTTTCTGCAAATCTTCAAAAGCAGCAATTAACGTATCATAATCCTTCTTGGTCAGAGCCCCTAAATGTCCTACACGGAAAATACGATCTTTTAATTCTCCTCCATTGGGACAGATCCAAATATGATATTCATCTTTTAATCTTAAAAAAATATCATTGGCAGACGCCGTAACAGGATGTAAAGGCGTTACTGCATTAGACATAGATTCAGATACAAATTCAAAAGGAAGATCTTTGATTCGTTCTCTAAAATAATGGGCTAGAGCTGCAATTCGTTTTTGTTCTGCCTCTACTCCACCATTCTGGTCAATTTCCTGAAGGCGAGCATGAATCTGGCGAAGAATGCCTACTGCAGGTGTAAAAGGAGTCTGCCCTCGTTCAGCGTTTTTCAATGCATCTTTTAAATCAAAATACATACATGGGCACTCTATTTCTTCCACTCGTTTTACAGCTCGAGAAGACAATACAATAATAGAAATACCTGGAGGGCAGGCCAATGCCTTTTGTGAACCTGTAATCATCACATCCACATGAAGTTTCTCCATATCAAAAGGATCTGCCAGAAAAGAACTGATAGAATCTGCAATCAGAAAGAGATTGTTTTCTTTGCAGAATTTACTAATCATACTCATATCATACAGAGTACCTGTAGAGGTTTCGTCTATATTAACTAAAAATGCCGTATAACCTTTCCCACTAAAAGGTTTAAGCATTTCTTCTCTTAATGCCTGCCCAATATTTAATTTGATTTCAGTATGAGGAATATGATGCCGTTCACAAAGCAGAACAAACCGATGGCCAAAACTACCACCATTCACAACGAGGACTTTATCCTTATCTGACAAAGTATTCATTACTGTTGCTTCCATTGCTGCCGTTCCAGATCCCGTAATAAACACGACTCGGGCATCATCGGCTGCTTTGGAAAATTTTTTCATGTACTGCTCATTCTCCAACATGATTTGAGAAAATTCAGCTGTTCTAAAATAGGGTACCTGCTCCGCACCAATCTCGCATACATTCTGATTTGCTTGTACAGGACCGACAGTAAAGTTCAACATGATTTATTTACCCTCTTTCTTTTGACCATGGAATATATTCCACACCAGAATCTTTTGCCTATTTCCCCATATATATTTTTGCCAAAGCAATTTCAGGGAAGGACCCGAATACCATTTATCACATAATTGCTCATAGGACAACGATTTCAAATCGGACATGAATTCTTCTCTCTTGGGATTGGATTCAATACATTTTCTCATAGGGCTCTGATATTTTAATGCCGTAGAAAAATCTAAGCTGTGTCCATACATTTTTTTCTTTGCCTTATCGAATACATCCTTGCCCTTTTGTGTGTTGCAAACAATCAAAGAAGCTCCTCCATTGTCTCCATATAATTCCGGACAATATAAATGTACACCCCACAAATCCCCCAAGGTAATATCAGCACCTCTTTGAGGCCTGGTAAATGGGCACTGATAGCAGGAAGGCCGACTCATTAAATGGCTCAACCACAGTTTCCAGAAAGGATTAAACCAACGATCCTGTTTTATCGTCTTGCCATTTTCAAGTATTACAGACATCACTTGAAAATCCCATTTCCCCTTAAAAAGACTCCGGTTCCATTTTACATCGGTATCTCTATAATCGATTGATTTGATTGCAGCATGGTACTTCTTTTTGAAATAATTATTCTTACTCTCCATGAACAGTGGACTGGGAACACCTTCGCAGATAACCTCTATTGTTAGTAATTTGCTACACTCTTTATCTTTGAGAAATGTTCGTAATCCAGCAATCTGACAGGGTGTTCCTGAAAACAGGACTTTTTTACCTTCTTTTAAAAATTGTTCTGCTTTCTTATAACTATCACCTATTCTGCTCTGCAAATACTTCGATTTTCTAAAAATACTTGCATTATCTAATTTATTGACAGCTGTATGATAAACGTACAATCCTTGCGCAACAGCTCCAAAAATCACGGAATCATCTTCAAACCAGCTTTCCAGGATTGCCGTAAACGCTCCACCAGAAGTACTCTGATTTCTAACATCCCAACTATTATAATATCCACCAAATGTATATTGGGAATCCTGATAAAACGGTGGCAACTGTTCCACAGGACATACTTTTAAACACTTCCCGCAATGAATACATATAGACTCATCAATGCTCGGATAGCGAAATTTCTCATCATCTTCCTGCATTTGAATTGCATTCACTGGACAAATTTGTGCACATGCTTCACAGCCAAAGCACTGGGATTTATTTCCTGTCTGAAGATACCCTTTCATTTTTCTCCTTAGTCAGTTCGAAAATCCTTCAATTTCCTTCTTAAGAAATTCTAATGATTCTTCTCTCTCCGATTCAATAATGGAATGAACCTTATCATAATCTATAGGTACTTCTACTAAATCTCGGTCGTACGAATTCAATCGATCATATAACCCTAAAAGCTGTAACAGTTCTTTATTCTTCGTATCACACTGTTCCCGAGAAAAAATAGCAAAAGGCCGTTTGTATTGAATACTAAAGATCATACCATGATATGAATTGGTAATGACAAATTCAGCATTTTTAACCAAAGACAGAAACTCTTCTACACCCGCTTCATAAAACATTTGGTGTTTCTTAGCATTTACAGCTCTCAAACTAATTTCAACTATTTTCCAGTGATGTTCCTGGGCCATTTTTTCAACATAGCTTTCCATTTTCGGGTTATAGCGTCTGGAATAATACAAAATATATTTATCTTTTATCAACCTGGGAACTGTTAATTTTTCATCATAGACTTTTACTGGCAACAACAGCGTAGGATCAAGCACTCTTTGTACAGCAACATCTGTATGTTTCCTGATATATGGCACCATCTCTTGCTCTCTTAACCCAATTGCCTTGAAGTTTTTGATTCTTTGATTTAATATGTCATAATCGGCTTCTTTAAAATGAGAATCGCCAAAACTAGCTGCATAAGCAACCGAATATCCATTTTTCATGCAAGGGTAATTTGCATAGTAACCATCATCAAAGTCAAATTCATCAATACAAAAAATCGTATCACTTCCGCAAACAAATCCATTAAGTTGTTCGTTTTCCATGATATCATCAAAATTTTCTGCCGTATATTTCTCCCTGGTCCGATTGAATCGATTCGTATAAAAATCTTGAAACTTTTTATAATTGACCTGGATTGCAGGTAAGCTTAACTCACACATCCTTCTGGATTCTTCATCTTTATCCCATAGATTCCCAAAAGGCATTAATGGATTTTTATCTTTCAAAACTTCAGGACAGTAATCAACCAGTACTGCGTGCCATTTATTTTTGCCAATTAAGTTTATAGCCTGGTGCAATGCCCAGCTTTGCAAAGCTGATCCATAGTTTGTAAAATTGGCATAAATATTATAGCTGACAGTTCCAAAACGAAGCATACTTATTTTCCCTCCTATCCTAATTTTAATTCTACAATATCATGATGGCCCTCCCGTTGTTCCAGCGGTGGGAGCTGCATATAATCACCATAAAAATTTCTCAGGAGTTTATCGTATTCTGCTGGAATATAAAATTCGGCATCTTCAAATTGATGTAAGATAACCTGTTTCACATAGGCTTCAGGAATAGGATGATTTTCATCATAAGTTTCGCAAGAATTAAATATCAACTTAGAATCAGTTTTATTCGAACTCTGTACATATTTTCTATACACTTTTTTCATATAATTAAAATCAAAAAATTTAGCCATGAATCTAAATGGAAGGTAACGAACCCATGAAAATAAATTGATTCTATTAACTTCTTTCCAGGGGGTTAATCCACTTTTTGCTATAAGCATTCGCAGCAAAATCTGCATTGAAAATTTAACCTTAATAAGATCTAGCTTATTAACAGGGAATTTATCATACGCAAATATATCGACAAAAATCCCATGATGGATATTTGCCTCTTGTGAACCTGCTTCAACCAATAGCGTATTATCTTTTCTAATTTTAGTATATGGCTGTCCAAAATTTGGCTCATATTCCCAATTTTGCAGATGAAATCCTTTTTTCAATTCTTTTGGTGCTATTTTTAAAAATCGATTATAATCTTCTCGCATCATAGCAATATCAACATCGTCATCCCAAGGAATAAACCCTTTATGACGTATTGCTCCAATCAAAGTTCCACCTGTAAGCCAATACTTGATTTTATTTTTTTGACATACTCGGTGTATTTCTTTTAACATATCAAGTTCAATCAATTGAAGTTTTCTTAATTCTGTTTGATCCATTTTCTTTTTCCTCTATTCAGCCATAAAATTTATCTTTATATAAAATGAAAAAGCAAAATCGTATTAAAAAAAGAGTAAACTCTGTAAATCCACGCAGCCAAGCAACTGCTGTCAATGTAAAATTATGAAAAATAATCAGCAATACAAGACCGATTATCTGAATCAGACTCGAAGCAATAGTCGAAAAGGTAACCCTTGAAGCTTCATTTATGGCACCTAAAGCTGGCCACCCAAATAGCATCGCTGGAAAACCAAAAAAAAGTACAGGAATCAATAATTTCAATAAATAGGCAGCAGTTTCATAATTAGGTCCATTTATGATGTTAATAATACGAGAAGCGAAAAAGAAAGTAAAGACACACCCACATACAACTAATGGCATAAAGACCTTTAGTAATTTTAAAATAACACGATAGGAAGGTTTTTTAGCCATTTGCGGATAAGCACCACTGATAACAGGATTATACAATGCCTGGGCTGCGCCAACCATTGTCATTGCAACACTCCAATACGCTATATCTTTCGAACTCGGTATATATATACCTATAAGCATCGTGTTTAAGATATTAAAGGCAGTAGTAGCCATATTCGATAAAAAATAAATAAACGAATTCTTAATTGTTTCAATGATATCCCTAAAAGAAGAAACTCTCAGAACGAGATTATATTTTTTTACTTCATAACCAACAAAAATTATGGCTATACATGAACTGATGATGTCTAACAAGGGAATCCATAATATATCTTGATCACCTTTAACCATTAAAAATGTTATAGCTGTTGATATTCCCTTCATAATAACAAACCGAAGAGATATCAGCTGCATTTCTTCTATCCCTCTAAAAAAGAAATCTAATAAAAAGATAGAACATACCACAGCAGCAAATGATAATAATGAATATAACTTATTCTGCTGAAGGATTGGAATTATATTGCAAAAGAAAATGAATAGGCAAAAAGCTATTCCAGCTAAAATTAGTTTGGCAACAATAACATTTCCTGTGATAACTCCAATACGTTTTTTATCTCCATTACTTTGTGCAATATCTTTTACGGCAGATAATCCAAAGCCAAAATCGACAAAAATTTGCAAGTATGTATTGACTGCTTTAATATATGTAACAATGCCATAAGCATCTACTGACAAACAGTGTGTTAAATATGGAAAAGTTAGTAAGGGAAATATCATTTGTGCTGTACTTAAAAAATATAAGTGCACAATATTTGAAGTGAGTTTATTCTTAAACAATTTTTACTCCTTCTCTATTGAACAGTCTCTCAAATAAAATTTATGTTCTTTCACACATTTTTGAGGGATACAAAATAAAGCAATAGGTAGAAATAATTACTAAATTAATCTAAAAAAGTATTGTATTGGTCGTTTTTATATCCACTTGCCTTGCTCTTATTGTTGTACCCTGCTAATCGGCCAGTGTTAACAGAATATTCGGCATGGTTTACGAGGTCATTGATTTACCTGTTCTTTCGCTTAGTGAACCGAATTATCAATGCCATTATCCCACTCGGCCTTAAGCCAGTGTTTTCATCCCTTAACAGCTTTATCATAGTTGATTATAGTATGGATATAGCTTGATTATTTTCTTCATAGCATAACAAATTACCACGATTTCATACATAAATTGACTTCAATAATGTATTCAGTAGAGGCCATCTCATTCCGTTTTTACTTTGGTGGGGATCTTAATATTTTAGAAGATATATATACTCGTTGGAATTGTCTGTAGCTTGAATTAAACTTTAAATAAGATAGAAATCGAATGCTGCCATTATTAAACATAGCATATCACATTCATATTTTCCTAAATAATTTAAATGTAATGAGAAATAATTTTCATTGCTCGAATTAAGCGATATTTCAATAAGATTCGAGGAATTTGCTCTAAACAAAACATATCAAAATGTGCATGATTTATATAGGACTGGAAGTCGGGTTTATTCAATTCTTCAATTATATCTTTCCGTATTCTTGAAAATTCTCCATTCGTTTGCAAATGGGATTTTGCCACATTAAACAAATCATGACACATATAGCGATTGATTTGCATCGAAAAGTCATATCCATAACTTAAATTTTCATTCCATACCTTTTCTAATAAACGCAAAGCATTCCAATCAAAACCTTTTTTCCTGGATTTCGTCATTGATTGAGCATTCCAACGATAATAATAAAAGCATTCCGGCATTATATAAATTGTATTAGCTTGACTAATGAAGGGGTAGGAAACTGCTGCATCTTCGCCCAGAGAAAGACAATCTGGAACTGTCATTTGATAGAATTGATAAGCTTCTCTTTTCATGGCTTTTCCCCACAAATTAGGAGGAAATCTTTTGCCATTTGAGCCCTTTATTAATGCTGGATAAATTTTTTGTTGAATATCAGAAATTCTGTATATCCCAGGTTCATAATCCAATTGCTTGCTTTCATATTTTCCCTCAGAATTTCCTTGATACATTCCATAGCAAATCATTTCAACATCATCGTTTTGTGCTATTACCTCTGTCAATGCCGCTAATAAGCCAGGAGCAATCCAATCGTCTCCATCCACTGGAAGAATATAGGCTCCACTAGCAAGAGCAGCTCCGGCTTTGCGTGCACTGACTAATCCGCCATTGGATTTATGAATAACTTTAATTCTAGAATCTTTATTAGCATATATATTACAGATTTTTCCCGATTGATCTTTAGATCCATCATCAACAAGAATCAACTCAAAATTTTTATAATTTTGTCCCAGTATGCTTTCAATACATTGGGGAAGAAATTGTGCTACTCCATATATAGGAACAACAATAGAAAACAGCATTTGTATTCACCCTACTCATAAAGATTTTAAAATAACCACGTTTTATAAGGTAAAACATCTCCCAAATTACTATAAGCCCAAAGAAAATAATATGCGCTCATTCCCAAAATCAAAAAAATTGAGAAGAACAATTTTGTTTTCAGTTTTAAAGTATTTTGCACATATGGGATTAAACTGATAAAAAAACATTCATACGGCAACGTAATTCGATTTATCATAGTATTGGTTGCGGATCCAATGCCCAAAACAACACAAAAAACTGCTCCTGGGATAAAAGCGTCGAATATCGTATTTTCAACAGTCTTATGCTGCATTTTTTTCTTGATAAAATGAATAAGTAATACTAAACCAAGCGCCATATAAGCAACTATTATTTTCCCGCCACCAGTATTTTCCAGAAGATTATCTCCAGAAATTCCCTGTGTGTATATTGCATAATGCGGAAAAAACGTACTGAAAATATTTGCTACTTCTAGCAAACCAACTGAAAGCATCAGCGCACTAAATAATGAAATTAAATAAAGTTTAGTATAGGTTCGACAGTGTTTAACAAGCCATAAGCCCAAAACTGCCGGAAAAAATGAAGCTAACGAATTATGAATCCATATTGCAAAGAAAAATAGTCCCCATCCCATGATGCTTTTTGCATTTTTATAAATCAGGACAAAAGCATTGATGGCAAGAACAATCCCGACAAATTGACGGCTTATATTAAAAGACATAAAATACAAATTTAACGTCAAAAAAAGAAAGGTGGAAAGCCAGACTTTTACAGATGTTTTATAAATAAAAAAAGCAAAGCCCAGAGAAACAATGGTAGAAGTGTATAAAACGTACATCTCCATCCTATCATGAAAAAAACCTAAAAAATATGAAAGTAGGTTTATTCCAACTTTCCAGAAACCATCTTGCAGAAGATATGAAAGAGAGGGAGCTCCGGCAGCCGATATAAAATAGCTTGCATTGGCATACGTATCAGTTCCTACACTTAAAGCACGAAATGCCATTACGAACCATACAGGGATAAAAGCAAGAAAGAGACAAAGAGCCCGTCCAGAAAGGATTTTTTTCCCACCCCATAAAAGATTTTTAGATTCAATTTGGGAACATATCAGGATCCATATCAATAAAATCGCATAGACTGCCATGAATTCACTCCCTTTCTTTTTTGCATGACCCTTTTGGCTTTATTTTATAATGGACTGGTAAACCGAAAATATTTGATCTGTCATATTTTTAATCATGAAGTCCTGTTCGTAATGTTTACGAGCATTCAATGCCATTTTTTTTAGATATGAAGGATTTTCTGCTATTTGATTTAATAGATTCAAAACACGATGATCATCTCTAGGAATCAGCCATCCATTTCTGCCATCAGAAACCGCTTCTCTAACTCCCCCTACATCAGAAGCCATTACAGGCAGCCCTGCTCTCATTGCTTCTATGATGCTGATAGGAAATCCTTCCCAATTACTCAAAAGAAGAAATAAATCATAATTGGGTAAAAGTTTTTCTACATCTGTTCTGGCCCCTAAAAAGGTAACATAGTTTTCTATGCCCATCTTTTTCGTCTGTGATACCGCTTGAGCAAACAAAGGTCCGTCCCCAATAAAAGTCAAATGCAATTTAATTCCTTGGCAAACTGCGTTATTGACAACGTTTAAAGTTTCCAGGATTTTTTTTTGGGGGGAAAACCTTGCTACAGTCACAATTTCAAGAGCCATTTCTTTTTCATCATCAAATTCTTTCCAGTTCTTTTGAAAAGCCGTATCTGGTATACAATTATGAACTGTAACCAACTTATCCTTTAGTTGAGGTATTTCTCGTAAGGCAAGATTCTTATCATACTCTGAAACACAGATAATTTTTTTGCACCATTTTCCAGCTATTTTTTCGATCAGCCGGTAAATTTTTCTTTTTGTTTCCGGAACACCGTCTGTAAAAGCCCATCCATGTGCCGTAAAAACAGAAGGAATACCACACTGTCTTGCTGCCCAGCGCCCTAAAATCCCGGCTTTGCTGGAATGACAGTGAACCAGATCAGGGCGAATATGGCAAAAAAGATTTTGAAGTTCCTTATTAGCTTTCCAGTCATGAGTTGGTGAAATCTCTCGTACTATATCTGGGATAATATGTGTTTCTATGCCAAGATTCTGTGCCTGTTCCGTCAGCCACCCCTGTTTTCCTGTCACAAGAACAGGAATCACCTGATACATAGCCCGCATATTTTTCATTAACTCATAAACATGGCTTTGTGCTCCGCCTAAATCAGGAAGCGTGATTACATAGGCAACTTTCACTTTTCTTCTCCTCTATTTCTTACGATGAAAGATTAATTGTTGCTTAACCATTCATTCTCTCCCGCACATGCACCGGCTTCACTTCCGCCGTCACCTGTCCTTCTGCCACTCCTTCGGTGCTGTCCTTCATGAACAGGATCTTCACGGTGGCGAAGATGATCTTGAAGTCTTCGAACAAACTGGGTTTGGCGATGTACATCAGGTCCAGGAGGAGTTTGTCATAGGGGGTGGTGTTGTACTGGCCGTAGACCTGGGCGTAGCCTGTGAGGCCGCATTTGGCCTGGAGCCGCAGGTTCCATTCGGGCATGGCTTTGGCGTACTGGGCGGAGATTTCCGGTCGTTCGGGCCGGGGCCCCACGATGGCCATGTCGCCTTTCAGGATGTTCAGCAGCTGGGGCAGTTCGTCGAAGCGGACGGCCCTAATGAAGCGGCCCACTTTGGTGACCCGGGGGTCGTTTTCGCCGGTGCTGAGCCGGGCTACCCCGTCTTTTTCAGCATCCATGCGCATGCTGCGGAATTTCAGCACCTGGAAGACTTTGCCGTCTTTGGTGAGACGGGCCTGGCGGTAGAAGATGTCGCCTCCGTCGGTCATTTTGATGGCCACGGCCACGGCGGCCATAATGGGCGCAAAGAGTACCAGGGCCACCAGGGACAGGACGATGTCGTAAAGGCGTTTGAAGAAAAGGAATTCGGGGGACGGGTTGTACCGCTGGACGGCCATCATGGGCAGATGGAACAGATGGACTTTTTTGGCGCTGTCCATGATCACGTCCCCGATCCGGGGAATTACATAGGTGCCGATTTTGTGAGCCACGCAGTATTTGGTCACCAGGTTCCGGTTGTGGCTGTGGAGGCCGCAGCAGAACACCACTTCAGCCTGTCCGATGGTGCCGGGGATATCCTTCAGGCATTCCTCCACCGGGACTACGGACTGGACATCGAAATGGACGTCCATGCCATACTGCTTCACCAGTTTGTTCACGTTCTGGCCCTGGCCCAGGATCACCACGGTCTTTTTGGGCGGGAACTCCCGGAAGTACCACTGGTGGGCCGCCACGGTCCACAGGGTGATCAGGAAGAACTGGAGCAGGAAGGTGGGCACAAAGGGGAAGAAGCTGATGTAGTGCCGGTTGATCAGGATGGTGATGAGATACAGGATACCGTCGCTGATCAGGGCGGCCAGGGCCTGGCTGTACACCAGCTCGTAAATGCGGCTGATGGGCAGGCTGTAGCCGTTGTACAGATGGGATGTAAAGTAGTAGAACAGGCCGAACAGGAACACCATGATCAGGTTGCCTACGTAGTAGAAGGGATGGGTGATCTGGCTGGCATAGAAGTAGGACCAGCAGAGCCAGAAGGCCCCGGTGACCAGCAGGATGTTGAAGCCGTTGAGAAGTTCCTGTTGTATTTTTTTGTGCATGGATGTGGTCATGAAACGGTTCATGGTTGACCTCCTGTTCGTTCATCGTTCATCGTTTGTCGTGGGGCGGGCCTGCGGCCCCTACGGCCCCTCTTTACTCTTTTGCCTTTTTCTTGTGATGCTTCACATGGTTCTCATCGTAATAATCGTAATAGTAATAGCCGTATCCGTAGCCTTTGTGCTGCTGGGGAACGCCGTTTAAGACTACCCCCAGGATGTTGGCTTTGCCGGCCTGGAGCCGTTTTTTGGCTTCCTGGACTTCTTCGGGAGCCACCATGCCGGAACGGACCACCAGAACCACGCCGTCGGCCAGGTTCCCCAACAGAGCGGCGTCGGTAACGGCCAGCACCGGGGGCAGGTCGATGAGCACATAGTCATAGGCTTTGCCCGCCTGGTCCAGCAGCTGTTCCATTTTTTCCGATCCGATAAGCTCGGAGGGATTGGGCGGCACCGGGCCGCTGGTCAAAAGATCCAGGTTGGGGAACACTTCCGGATGGACCACCTGGGCAAAGGGGACTCCCTGGGCCAGGCAGTTGGTGACCCCCTGGTTGATGACCCCGAAGTTCTTGTGCTGGACCGGCTTCCGCAGGTCGCAGTCCACCAGGAGGACTTTTTTCCCGTCCTGGGCCAGGGTCAGGGCCATATTGGAAATGGTGGTGGACTTCCCTTCCCCAGGGACGCTGGAGGTGAAGCAGATGTATTTCAGGTCCTGACCGGCTCCTGCAAACTGGAGGTTGGTCCGGATGGCCCGGTAGGTTTCCGCAATGGGAGACTTGGGGTCAATTTCCACAATGAGTTTTATTTCTTCCATAATTTCCTCCGCAGGCCGGCCCAGAATCCTTCTTCTTCCGGCTGTTTATGGTCTCCCGCTTCCGGGATCACCCCCAGGACGGGCAGTTCCAGATACTGTTCCACGTCAGCAGCAGTACGGATTTTCCGGTTCAGCAGGGTCCGGGCAATGGTAAAGCCGGTGCCTCCAAAGAGACCCAGGAACAGGGCCAGCACCAGGGTCAGCAGCTTCCGGGGTTTGATGGGTTTGTCCGGCAGGGTGGCTTCGTCCACCACCTGGACTTCGGTAGGCACCATCACTTCCGCCACTTTGGCTTCTTCCAGCCGTTTGGCCAGCATCACGTAGATTTCCTGGGCTACGTCCGCATCCCGTTTCACCTGCAGGTAACCCTGCTGGGTCTGGGGCAGCTTGGCGATTTCGTCAGCGTTCTTCTTTTCCAGCTGGTCGATGGCGGAATTCTTCCCCTGGGCCACGGCGATCAGGGCTTCGTTGGTGAATTTGTCACTGAGGAGCTTCTGCTGGACGGTGCTGGAAGAGGGCGCCTTCTGGGCGATGATGGCCTGGATCTCCCGGCGGAGACTGTAGCGGGCGGCCCCGATCTGCCGGTTGATTTCCTTCATTTTAGGGTTCTCGCTGGTGTATTTTCCGGTGTAACCGGCCTTTTGGGTTTCCAGATCCACCAGCTTGTTCTTGGCCTGCTGGATGGAAGGGCTGTCGGCCAGGGAGGCCCCGGCTCCGGACAGCTGGTCGTTGATGGACCCCAGGGCGGCCTGGGCGGTTTCCATATCCAGTTTGTTCTGGGCCTTGACTTTGTCCAGGTCGGTGATCCGTTCCGCCAGGCTCTTCATCTGGTTGTCGGTGGAGAAGATCTTGTGCTTCACCTGGTAGTTTTTCAGTTTGGTTTCCGCATCATCCAGCTCTTTTTTGGAAGATTTCACCCGTTGTTCCAAAAATTCCCGGGTGGCGGCGGATTCCGCATGGGACAGCTCCGTCAGCCGGTCCAGGAACCCCTGGACCAGCAGCTGGTTGGCTTCCTGGGCCTGTTCCGGGGTCTTGCCGGTTACGTCCACTTCCAGGATTTCCGTATCCTTGTAGGGCTTGGTGATGATGTGAGCTTTCACATAGTCCTCGTACCGGGGATACTTGCCGTCTTTTTCCTCTTCGGTCTGTTCGATCACCGGGATCACCACATGGCGGCTTTTGAGGATTTCCGCATGGGTGTTCATCTGCTGTTTGGTGAGCTGGGCGTTGCCCATGGGCAGCTGTTCCATAATGGAACTGGACAGGCCTTTTTCCTGTTTGATCCGCAGCAGGGCGGTGGATTGGTAGGTATTGGGGACAATGAGCAGATAGGCCACGGCCAGGCCCAGGAACCCGCCAGTAATCTTGGCGATGGTTTTCTGGTTGGTCCGGACGATCTGCCACAGTTCCCGCAAATCGATTTCCTGTTCGTTCAAGATGGTTTCTCCTTTTAATCGTTGTTGTCCTTGATTTCCGAAATCATGTAAGCACCGCTGAGGAACGGAGCAATATCCCGGGCAAAGTCGATCCGGCCGTTCTTGGTGAGATACAGGATGTCCCCTTCCTTCAGGACCAGGTTGTCCTTCAGGTTGCCGGTTTTCAGCATATTGTTCAGGTTGATCTTGATGGCCTTGTTGGTGTCGTCCTGGTGGATCAGGAACACCTTCTTCTTGGCCGCATCCCAGGTGAAGCCCCCGGAAGCCCCCAGAGCGTCCATAATGGTGTGGCTCTTGGTAAGTTCATAGGTGCCGGGCTTCTTCACTTCTCCAAATACATGGACCCGGATGCCCCCCAGTTTCACGATGTTCACGGTTACGTCCGGTTCCACATAGTACCGGGAAAGGCCGTTCCGGAGATATTGGGTGAACTGGTCCACGGTCATGCCGCTGGCGTTGATTTCCCCCACCAGAGGAAAGGAAACGGTGCCGTCAGGACGGACGGTGTAGGGTGTCTCCTGGGAATTCTGGAGATTGGAGCTGATGTCCTGCTCCTGAACGACGACGATATTCAGCTGATCCCCCGGGCGCAGAGTGTATTCTTCCGCCCCGGCAGGAAGGGCAAGAGAAGCCAGGGCAAAAGCCATGGCCAGGATTTTCTTCTTCATGGAGCCTCCTTGGAGTCGTTGGTTTCTTGCAGAAAAGTATTTCTGTAAATACCAATATTTGTACAGGAAAATCATTCTATTTTGTCACAAAGCAAGAGGGGCACAGATAAACGCCTGTACCCCCCCCGAAAAGTTGTTCGCAAGTTCTTTATTCTGTTGACGGAAGACCGCATTTGTTCTTCCTTTACAGGCAACTGTCCAATATACCATATACTTCCGTATAATGAGATATATAGTAGTATAGCAAAAGAATGGACCGTCTGCAACTCAAATTTGACAGATTTGAAAACCAGGTGAATTTTAATCGAGAATTGATGATTTTTAGGTGTATTTTGTTGCTTTTTTCACCAGGGAGGGGAAGTTTTCCATCTGCTTTTATTGTACAAAAAACAGTGGGTAAAAATCCTCCCTGAATAGGATTCAGCCAAAAATTTTTGCCCAGAACCCCCGTTTTTTCCGTGGGGGCTCGTGAGGCGGGTCGGGGTAGAACACCTTCCCCTGGGTCAGGAGCCGGCTGTGGCCATCGCAGGAGGCCAGGAAATCCGTCCCCCCGGCCAAGGCAAGGACGGCTTCCCGGGCCTTCCGGGTGTCGGGATTCCGCCAGTCGGTCCGATGGGCATCGCTGCCCAGGAAGTGGATCATCCCCCGGTCCAAGAGCCAATGGACGCTGCGGAGGGCGGATTCTCCGAAATCCCCGGTAAAACTGCCCCAGTTGCTCTGGAGCAGGATCCCCTTCTCCACCCACTGGCGGACCGCATCGGGATGGGACATGATGTGCCGGTACCGTTCCGGATGGGCCAGGATGGGCAGATAGCCACGGAGCTGGAGCTGGTACAGCAGGTTCCAGGTTTCCAGGGGAGCGGCGGTGGGCAGCAGTTCCACCAGAAGGTAGGCGGTGCCGGCCAGGCAGTAGGCTTTGCTTTCCCCGGGCCCGGGAAGGTAGTTGAGGGTGTCTGCATCCAGGCTCACCTCAGCCCCCGGGTGGAGGCGGATGGGGATCCGGGCCTCGTCCGCAGCCTGCTGGAGCTGGGACAGCCGTTCCGTGATGGTATCCCAGTCCGGGCAGATGCCCCGGCGGTGGAAATGGGGGGTGGCAAAAAGCTCCCCGGTCCCCGCCTCCGCCGCCTGGCGCAGCATGGCCAGGGACATGGAAAGGTCCCGGGAACCGTCGTCCCCGGGGATGTTGTACAGGATGTGAGAGTGAAGATCGAACATGGTTGATACCTCGTTACAGGTCTGCTGCCCTGCAGCAGACCCTTAATTTTTCGTCCAGGTCCTGGGATAGAACAGGATCAGCATGGGCAGCAGTTCCAGTCTGCCGGCCAGCATGTCAAAGATCAGGATCAGTTTGGACAAGTGGCTGTATGCATAGAAGTTCCGGGTGGGGCCTACTCCGGCCAGGCCGGGACCGATGTTATTCAAGGTGGCGGCCACGGCGGTGAAGTTGGTCTCAAAATTGAACCCGTCCAGGCTGACGGCCAGTACGGACAGAAAGAAGATCAGGAAATAGGTGGTAAGGAAGATGTAGATGGAATTGAGCATTTTGCTGTCCACGGTCTTCCCGTCCATACGCATCCGCTGGACCCCATGGGGATGGAGCACCTGGCCCAGTTCCAGGAAGATGGATTTGCAGGTGAGCACCACCCGGCTTACCTTCACCCCGCCGCCGGTGCTGCCGGCGCAGGCCCCCACAATCATCAAAAGGACCAGGATGCATTTGGAGAAGCTGGGCCACAGGTCGAAATCCACGCTGCTGTAGCCGGTGGTGGTCATGATGCTCCCCACCTGGAAGAAGGCGGCCCGGAGGGCTTCCTCCAGGGTCTCGAACCGGTCCCGGATCTGCCAGGCAATGGCCAGGCCGGAGGCCAGGATGATGCCAAGGTAAGCCCGGACTTCTTCCATGGCAAAGGCTTCCTTGAAGCGGGTGATCAGGAACAGATAATAGAAGCCGAAGTTCACCCCGAAGGCGATCATGAACAGGGTGATGATCCACTGCTGGATGGGGGTGTAGCTGGCGCAGCTGTCATTGATGATGCCGAAGCCCCCGGTGCCGGCGGTGCCGAAGGTGATGCACAGGTTGTGGAACCAGTTCATGCCGGTAAGGGCCAGCAGGGCGATCATAATAAGGGTCATGCCCAGGTAGATCTTGTAGAGCACAATGGCGGTGTTCCGCACCCGGGGCACGAATTTGGACACGTCCGGGCCCGGGCTTTCCGCCTTCATCAGGTTCATCTGGGTGCCGCCTCTATTTGTGGGGATCAGCATCAGGATGAACACCAGCACCCCCATGCCCCCGATCCAGTGGGAAAAGCTCCGCCAGAACAGGGAGGTATGGGACAGGGCCTCCACATCGCTGAGGATGGAGGATCCGGTGGTGGTGAACCCGGAAACGATTTCAAACACTGCATCCACATAGCAGGGGATCTCTCCGGTGAGCAC
Source organism: Acidaminococcus fermentans (assembly GCF_009696675.1). Classification (GTDB taxonomy): domain Bacteria; phylum Bacillota; class Negativicutes; order Acidaminococcales; family Acidaminococcaceae; genus Acidaminococcus. Next base: position 18,360 of record NZ_VULN01000017.1, read on the forward strand.
AAAGGGAATGGCTCCGTAGAGGCTCAGGAGGACCCAGGACAGGCCCACGGCCACGAACCCTTCCCGCTGGTAGATGGCCTTGTTTTTCACCTTCCGCCGGCCGGTAAGGTACCCCAGGGCAATGGCCAGGATGGCCAGGGCGAAATAGATCATTCCCTGGTCTTCCCGATAAACGAGGGAAATGATGCAGGGCAGCAGCATCAGGGCCCCCTCGGTACAGAGGATCCAGCTGAGCACCTGCCCGATCACAGGATAATTCATACAGCTCCGTCTCCTTTATTCCAGGATGTTTTCCATATCGTGGAAGCCCAGATGGGTGGTGACCACGATCACCGTATCCCCCACCTGGAAGGCGTCCTGGCCACCGGGAATGATCAGCTTCCCTTCCCGGACGATGCCGGCGATCAGCACATTCTTCTTGATCTTCATTTCCGCCAGTTTGGGCCCAATCAGGGGAGATTTTTTGTCCAGGAGGAATTCCAGGGCCTCCACCCGTCCGTTCATGAGCCGATACAGGGTTTCCACGTTGGATTCCATGCTGTTGCCGGCAGCCCGGACATACTGGACGATCTGCTGGGCGGTAAGCTGTTTGGGGTTGACGATGCTGTCCAGCTGGAGCCCTTCGATCACGTCCCCGAAGTCCACATGGTTCACCTTGGTAACCACTTTCTTGGTCACATGCTTCATGGCATACAGAGACAGGATGGCGTTCACTTCGTCCATGCCGGTGCAGGCCACGAAGCCGTCCATGCTTTCCAGATGCTCTTCCTTCAGCAGTTCTTCTTCGGTGCCGTCCCCGCAGTCGATGGTGGCCCCGGGCAGGGCTTCCACCAGTTCTTCACACCGGGCCATATCCCGCTCGATGATGGTCACATCGGTGTGGCTCTTCAGAAGCATTTTGGCCAGGTAATAGCTGAGCTGGCCGCCCCCTACGATCATCACGTTTTTGCATTTGTTGGTGCGGACGCCGATTTTCTTGAAGAAGGCCTGGGCATCCCGGGGCATGGCAATGATGGTCAGGATGTCCCCTTCCTGGATCACCGTGTTCCCGTCCGGGACCAGGATGTTGCTGTTCCGTTCGATGATGCACACCAGGACGTTCTCAGTCAGGTCGGCAATGTCCTTCAGGGACCGGCCGATGAGCACGGAAGACTGGGGTACCCGGAACCGGAGCATGTCGATCCGGTCCTTGGCGAAGCTGACGATCTCAATGGCGGAGGGAAAGTTCAGCAGCCGGGAGATTTCCTTGGCGGCTTCCATTTCCGGATTGATGGTCATGGACAGGTTCAGTCCCTTCTGGAGGTAGTGGCGTTCGTCGGAATAATGGGGGCTGCGGACCCGGGCGATGGTGTGGCACTGGTGGTTGTTCAGTTTGGCAATGACACAGGTAAGCAGGTTCACCTCGTCGCTTTCGGTGACGGCAATGAGCATGTCCGTATGTTCCAGGTCGGCTTTGGCCAGGATGTTGAAACTGGAACCGTTGCCTACGATTCCCATCACATCGTAATTGGTGGAAATGTTCCGGATGATGGTGGGGTTGGTATCGATGACGGTCACGTTGTTGTCTTCCTGGGTGAGCTGGGAAATGATGCTCCGCCCCACTTTGCCGCACCCTACAACTATGATTTGCATGATTGAACTCCTTTTGTAAGGGGCTGGAGCCCCGGTCTCGGGTCCTCGAGTCTCAGGCCCCCGGACAGAACTTGTCCTTCGTCCAAGTTCTTATGAGCGTATAAAAACCGTAGGGTCCTCACGCTGGGAGGCCCGCTAAATCCAGAAACGCTGCTGCGTTTGGCTGGGAACAGATTTCCCTCCGGGAGGCCGGGACGGGCTTGCCTTTGGCGAGCCCCTACAGGCGTTGGTGCCGGACCATCGGCGAACTGTCCCAACAACCGCCTGCAACGGCGTAGGGGCGTGCCGCAGGCCCGCCCTTCCCCGGCCGCCCGGAGGGCCCTTTGTTAATATCCTCTACTATACACCAGCCGCCGAAAAAAATCCACAGTTTTGTTACATTCCATACAATATCTTCTATAACTTTTTTCTTTTTTTCCGGCTGTTCCGGGCTTTGGTCCGGGGCTGTACCGGGGGCCGGACGGGCTGGAGCCGCTGTTCCACCCCTTTGGCCAGCATCAGGCCCAGGACCCCGGTGGCCAATTGCAGGGGCAGGAACAGGGCCAGGGTTTTGGCAACGGCCCCCCAGGGCAGCTGGAGCAGATGGAGAGCCCCCACCATGCCGATGCCCAGGACCAGGGTCTTCCCCAGAGGGGCCCCCAGGTACAGGGCCGGCCCCCGGGCGGCTCCCCGGGTCAGTTCCACGTACATGCCGTTGCCCAGGGCGATCACCGGCACCACCGGGCCCAAGATGTGCCCCTGGAAAAAGGCGATTATGGCCAGCGCCCAGCAGATGGTCCAGGCCAGCACCCGGGTGGTGAACCGGCCCGCCAGCACCAGCGTGGCGTTCACCAGGGTTCCGATAAGCAGGGTCATCACCGGCACCGGCAAAGGCAGCACCAGCCGCAGCTGCTGACTGAGCACCCCAATGGCCAGCAGCAGACCGCCCCGGACCAGAAGAGGAAGAGAATGGGACATGGAATTGGCTCCTTTCAGGGTATGTGCAGATATTCTGAACTTATTGTAATCAGCCGGACGAAAAAAGGCAAGACGGACGGTGTTCAATAGTCGGAAGTCGGAAGTCTGGAGTCGGAAGCCTCTGGATAGAACCTGTCCCCTGGCCAGGTTCCTTTGAAGATGTAAAACCCTAGTGCTCACAAAATGAGGGTTGAGAATCCCGTTGGCGGTCATTATAATAGATAAGATAGATTCATTTCAATACTGCAGGGACCGATCCTGCGTACCCCATATTCCTGTAAACCTGCAAAGGAGCTTTCTGTGAAACAGCGCAATCTTGTATTCGACAACCTCCGGGGCATCTGCATGCTGGGGGTCATTGCCATCCATGTGGGGAGCATGGCGGTCAGCGACGCCGTAGCTTCTCCTTTTCTGGTGCTCATCACCAACATCCTGAGCCGCTACAGCGTACCGGCCTTCTTTTTCATCTCCGGCTACGGGCTGTTCTACAGCAAGCCTCTGGAGCAGCCCCTCCGGTATGGGAGCTTTGTGAAGAAACGGATGAAAAGCATCGGCCGTCCCTATCTGCTGGCGTCCCTGCTGTACCTGTGCTACTACGCCTTTTTGAACCGGGACATGAGCGTGCTGGATCCTTCCAACATCCTGTTTTCCCTGTTCTTCGGCACGGCCCAGTACCACATCTATTTCCTGGTGATCCTGATTTGGTTCTACCTGCTGTTCCCTCTGTGGCGGGCCCTGATGAGGGGAATGGAAAAAATCGGCCTGAAACTGGCCCTGCCGGTGCTGTTTGCAGCCCAGGTGCTACTGTTTGAGGGAAATTTCCGGTTCTGGGCCTATCCGGACTGGATCGCATCCAGCCCGGCCCTGCTGAACCTGTGCAATTACCGGCTGAACTATTTTCCTTTTTTCTACCTGTTCATCTTTATTCTGGGAGGAGTGATTGCCCGGCATTATGACAGCTTCCAGCAGCTGATCACTGGGCGGAAGGCCCTGCTGACGGCGTTCTTTACTGCCAGCGCCGGGTTCAACACCTGGCTTTTTTACCGCTGGACCTTCAAATGGCAGATGCCCTATGAAAGCACGGTAAACTACCTTCAGCAGCTGAGTCTGCCGGGGCTGGTCTACACCATTGCTTCCATACTCTTTTTCAGCATGGTGATCCAAAGCGGCCGCTATCCTCTGAAAAAAGCCCTGAAGGGCATGAGCGACCGTTCTTTCATCATCTACCTGATCCACCCGGTGTTCATCGATCAGCTGGAATATGTATTGAACCGGACCGTTGGGATGCAGCGGGTTCCCATGGAAGCGTTCTATCTGGCAGTGCTGCTGCTGTCCTGGGGATGTGCGGAGATATGGCATCGGTGGAGACAGCGATAGTCGGGAGCTTCTGGACAGGAGCTGTTGCACATAAAAAATATATGTGCAACAGCCCTGTAGTCGGAAGTCAGAAGTCTGAAGTCGGAAGCCTCAGGACAGGACCCGCCTGGCTGGACGGGTCCTTTTGATTATATAAAACCAGAATCGAAATCAATCTGAGTGATCATTTCGTCTAAGGGTTCTGCATATTCAAAAATTTGCGTGCAAATTTTTCATTCGGCTCCAGACTTCAGACTCCAGACTTGAGCCGCTACGCGGCTCTATAGCTAGGGGCTGTTGCACAGAACGTGCAACAGCCCCTTTATTTTTGTTTTAAACTTTCAATTAATCCAGTCAGGCATCTGCTTACTTCAACACACAGACTGCAGACTTTATCTCTTTTCTCCTTTGTCAGATACCCTCTGGCTTCACTGAGCAGAATTTGTGTATCCAATTCAGCACAGGAGCCTCTGGCAATCAGCAAAAAACGAATAAAATCCTTGTCACTGCTGCGTGCTCTTCCTTCTGCAATATTACTGGGAATAGAAACGGCTGCCCGTCTCATCTGATTGATCAAGCCAAGGTTTTCTTTTGATGGATAAGTTTCTGTAACGTCGTAAATGCAATTGGCCAGCTGCATACTTTTCTGCCATACAATCAGTTTTTTATGCAAATATTCCATATTGTAACTCCTGCTGCATCCCTTTATTCATTTTCTTTGGAATAATCGGGAGTTATGCAGACCTGGATGACCATATTAGTAGCAACCAGGTCTGCTTTCTCTCCACGATACTGGTTGACATCTTCAAAAAATTTGCCTGCAAATTTGTCCTGAGGCTTCCGACTTCAGACTCCCGACTTCCGACTGGTAAGCCCTGCACCGCAGGGCTTACTTCACATTAATCTTCCCCGCATACACACTCCCTGTGGTCACATCCAAAGTCACCAGGTCCCCGGTTTCCAGGGCTTCCATGGCTCCTTTGGCTCCTACGATCACCGGGATGCCGTAGTTGATGCCGATGATGGCAGCCGGGGAGGTGAAGCCGCCTTCTTCGGCGATGATACCTCCGGCCTGGGCGGCACAGGTGCCCATTTCATTTTCCAGGGCGGCTACGGCCAGGATCATGCCCGGTTTGAACTGGTCCAGGTCTGCTTTCTTTTCCACCCGGAGGACAATACCGCTGGCGGCTTTCTTGCCGATGCCCTGGCCGGATACGATCTTCTGGCCTACATTGACCACCTGGATCAGGTTGGTGCTGCCCACTTTGCCCACGTTCATGCCGGCGGTGACCACCAGGGAATCCCCTTTCTTGATCAACCCTGCATCCAAGGCGTTCTTCAGGGACGCTTCGATAAGGGCATCGGTGCTGGCTTTGTTTTCCCCTTTCAGGGGGGTCACGCCCCAGTACAGGTTCATCCGCCGCAGGCTTTCCTCTTTGGGAGAAACCCCCAGCACATGGGCTTTGGGCCGGTATTTGGCCACCATACGGGCGGTGTAGCCGCTTTCGGTAATGGACATGATGGCGTTGGCTTCCAGTTCCTGGGCAATCTGGACGGTGGCGTGGCTGATGGCGTCGGTCATCTGGACCTGGGCCCCGATGCCCTTGTGCTGGAACACCCCTACATAGTCGATGGCTTCTTCCGTCCGTTTGGCGATCCGGGCCATGGTCTGGACGGCTTCCAGAGGATAAGCCCCGGAGGCGGTTTCCCCGCTGAGCATAATGGCGTCGGTGCCGTCAAAAATGGAGTTGGCAATATCGTTGGCTTCTGCCCGGGTGGCCCGGTAGTTGGTAATCATGCTTTCCAGCATCTGGGTGGCAGTGACCACCGGCTTGCCCAGGGCGTTGCATTTGGCAATGATCTGCTTCTGGACAATAGGCACGTCTTCCATGGGGATTTCCACCCCCAGGTCCCCACGGGCCACCATGACTCCATCCACCACCTGGAGGATTTCGTCGATGTTGTCCACCCCTTCCTGGTTTTCGATCTTGGCGATGATCCCCATGGGAGACCCCAGTCTTTCCAGAAGACGGCGGATTTCCATGGCGTCGTGGGCATTCCGGACAAAGGAGGCGGCCACATAGGTCATGCCGTGCTGGGCCGCAAAGGTAATGTCGGAAACATCCGCATCGGACAGGAAGGGCAGTTTCAGGAAGGCTCCGGGGACGGCCACCCGTTTCCGGGAGGAGATTTCCCCGCCGTTCACCACGAGGGTGTGGATTTCCCGGTCGGTGGTGGACTGGACTTCCAGGGACAGTTTCCCGTCGTTCAGGAGGATGGTGTCCCCCCGCTTCACTTCTTCCGGCAGGCCCTTATAGTTCACATGGGCCTTTTCCGCAGTCCCTTCCACATCGTCGATGGTCAGGGTGAATTCGTGGCCGGGCACCAGGGTGGTCTTGTCCCCCTTGAACAGCCCCAGGCGCATTTCCGGCCCTTTGGTATCCGCCACATACCCTACCAGCCGGCCTGCTTCCTTTTCCGCTTCTTTCAGCAGGTTCAGCCGGGCTTCACATTCGCTGTGAGAGCCATGGGAGAAGTTGAACCGGGCCAGGTCCATGCCGGATTTGATCATATCCACCAGCAGGTCTTTTTTGTCGGTGGCCGGTCCCAGGGTGCAGATGATTTTCGTTTTCTTCATGAAATGTTCCCCCTCTGAAATATCCATGATGGTTCCGGGAAAAGCATCATGTACTTTTTCCAAAAAAAGTCCGGACTTGTAATAAGCCCGGACTTTTCAGTTCCGTTTGTAAAATTAGGATTCTTTGAAGGCTTTGATCTTTGCAGTCAGCAGAGGCAGAATCTTCAGAGCATCGCCAACGATACCATATTTGGAGATCTCGAACATAGGAGCGTCCGGATCCTTGTTGATGCAGACAATGGTATCGGATTTGCTCATGCCGGCTTTGTGCTGTACAGAACCGGAAATACCGCAGGCGAAGTAAATCTTCGGGGTAACGGTTTTACCGGACTGACCCACTTGCCGAGGATGTTCGATGAACCCTTCATCCACTGCAGCACGGCTGCCGCCTACGGCGCCGCCCAGTACATGGGCCAAGTCATACAGCAGGGAGAAGTTTTCTTTGGCTTTCATGCCGCGGCCGCCGGAGCATACGAACGGTGCATCGTCGATGGCCATTTCCCCTTCGCTGACCACTTCTTCTCTGCGGATGCAGGTTACCCGGTCATCCACATGGTTCTTCAGGGTGTAGTTGATTACTTCGCCGGTACGGGAAGCATCGGGTTCCATAGCCTTGAAGGTCTTGGGACGAACGGTACCCATCTGAGGACGATGTTCTTTGCACAGGATGGTAGCCATGATGTTACCACCGGCAGCAGGACGGGTCCATTCGATCAGGCCGTCTTCTTCAGCGTCCAGGATGGTGCAGTCTGCGCACAGACCAGTGTTCACCCGGGCAGCGATACGGGGCCCCAGGTCACGGCCGTCGTTGGTGGCACCGATGAATACAGCGGAGGGCTGGTAAGCATCGATCATTTCGCAGAAAGCATTGGTGTATTCGTCAGTGGAATAATATTTGAAAGCAGGATCCTGGCACACATAGACCAGATCAGCGCCCCGGGCAATCAGTTTGGACGGAACGTCTTTGGCATCGTCAGTGATTAGGACAGCAGCCAGTTTCTGGTTGCATTTGTCAGCCAGTTTCCGGCATTCACCCAGCAGTTCATATACAACATGGACAGGTTCGCCTTTGTAATGTTCAACATAGACCCATAAATCTTTTTCGTTACCGGTCTTTAAACCTTTCGTGTTAGCCATTTATACCCAACCTCACTTCGTAATAATCTTGTCTTCGATCAGTTTGTTAACCAACTTATCGACTGCAACAGCAGGATCTTCATCGTCGAAGATTTCGCCGTGTACCTGGGTCACTTTCGGAGTGAAGCTCTTCATAACCTGAGTCGGAGAGCCGGCCTTGCCGATGATGTCCAGAGGGATTTCCAGGGCAGCGGCGGTGTAAACAGGGATTTCAGCCTTTCTGGCTTTCATTTTGCCTCTGATGCTGGCAAAACGAAGATCCTTGCTGCGCATTACGGTTACTACGCAGGGCATCTTCATGGTGAAGGTCATGGACATCTGTTCGTTGTCTCTGTCAACCACGACGGTGTCATCTTTGACCTGAACCTTCAGAGCAGCGGTAACCTGGGGCAGATCCAGATGTTCAGCGATTTCAGGACCAACCTGGGCAGTATCCCCATCGATTGCCTGACGGCCGCAGAGGATCAGATCAGGAATGCCGAAATGTTTGATGGTGTTGGCCATGGCTGCGGAAGTAGCCAGGGTATCAGCACCGCCGAAAGCTCTGTCGCTGACCAGTTTGGCTTCATCAGCGCCAACAGCCAGGCAGTCTCTCAGGACGGATTCAGCATGGGGCGGTCCCATGGTGATGACAGTTACATGAGCACCCAGTTCGTCTTTCAGCTGCAGAGCCGTTTCCAGAGCATACTGGTCATAGGGGTTCATAATATTGGTTACACCATCTCTGACGAGGTTGTTGGTAACCGGATCGATCTTCATTTCAGCGGTATCCGGTACCTGTTTAACACATACAACGATGTTCATTACAAAGCGACCTCCTAAAAATCATATAGTTCAAAACCACACAGCCCCATTGTAACACGTGTGTTCCCGGTATGCAAGGGATTGCAGGAACTTGTCAGACTAGCCTTTCAAATTTTGTAAACTCCTGTATACAATCTGTATAGTATGATTTTCTCCATTTTCCTCTTTAATTCTAAATTGACGAATAATTCCACGCAAGTTCTGTAACGGAAATTTCTACAGAATTGTGGGACAAATAATTGGGGATTTTCTGTGAATATAAGGGATTGCTTATGAAAAAGAGGGTGTTGCCCAGGCAACACCCTACAATTCCATACTCCCCTTCCCCAGCACCCGTTCTATGGCCTCGGAGAACCCAGGGGCATCCAGTTCCACCCAGAACCTGGGATTGGTACGGATGACCTTTTTAGTGTCTGCCACGTGGAGGTACACCGGGTTCTTTCCGTGGAAGGCGGCGAAGATCCCTCCCAGCTGCTGCTGAACAGCCTGGGTGTTCTTCCCTGGGCCGATATGGAGATGGACTTCTTTGGCCGCCTCCTGGAGGGGCTCCACTTTGTTGGCAAAGATCCGGGCCTGTTCCTCGTCCAGCTTCAAGACCCCCTGGATCATGACGATCCGGTCCTTGTCGATGTTGGCCCGGCTGACGGCGTAAGCCCGGGGAAAGGCGATCACGTCCAGGCTGCCGGTCAGATCTTCCAGCACAAAGGAGGCCATCCGGTCCCCGTTCCTGGTGGACCGGAGCCGGAGATCGGTGATGATGCCCCCTACGGCGATCCGTTCCCCGTCCTTGTAATTTTCCTCGCTGCACCGGATGAGCGGCGTCAGCCGCCGGAGGGCATTCCGGTAGGCATCCAGAGGGTGCCCGGTCACATAGAACCCGATCAGTTCCCGTTCCAACCGGAGGATCTCCTCTTTGGGGATTTCCGGCAGGTTGGGGATGGGGATGGTGTTGGCACTGGCAATGTCTTCCTCCCCGAAAAGCCCCAGCTGGCCGGTGATCCGGTCCCGCTGTTCACTGGCCGCCGCTTCCAGGGCCGGGTCCATAATGGCCAGCAGCTGACTCCGGCGCAGGCCGAATCCGTTCATGGAACCGCTTTTGATCAAGGCTTCCACCACCCGCTTGTTCACCTTGGACAGGTCAACCCGGCGGGTAAAATCGAAGAAGTCCTTGAAGGGTCCCCGTTTCGCCCGTTCCTCCAGGATCACGGACACGGCCGCATCCCCTACGCTTTTGATGGCCCCCAGGCCGAACCGGATGGTATGGCCGTCCACGGAGAACCCGGCTTCACTGGTGTTGATGTCCGGAGGCAGCACCTGGATGCCCATATCCCGGCACACTCCGATGTACCAGCTGACCTTGTCCGCCACGGTGATGATGCTGTTCAGGAAGGCGGCCATGTATTCCACCGGGTAGTTGGCCTTCAGCCAGGCGGTCTCATAGGCCACCAGGGCATAGGCGGCGGAATGGGATTTGTTGAACCCGTAGCCGGCGAAGTGCTGCAGAAGGGCGAAGATCTTATCGCCCAGTTCCCGGCTGATGCCGTGGAGCTTCTGGGCTCCCTCCAGGAATTTTTCCTTCATGGAATCCAGGAGCTTGGCCTTCTTTTTCCCCATGGCCCGGCGGAGAATGTCTGCTTCCCCCAGGGTGAAGCCCCCCAGGGTGGATACGATCTGCATCACCTGTTCCTGGTACAGGATGACCCCGTAGGTATCCGCCACAATGGGCTCCATAAGCGGATGGAGCACCTGGGCGGTGCGTCTGCCGTGCCGGCCGGCAATGAAGTCTTCAGCCATGCCGCTGCCCAAGGGACCGGGCCGGTACAGGGCCACCAGGGGGATCAGGTCTTCGAAGCCTTCCGGGGCCAGCTGTTTCATGAGCCGGGTCATGCCGTCGCTTTCCATCTGGAACACCGCTGCTGTATCCCCGATACAGAGCATTTTGCAGGTTTTGGGATCGTGGAGGTCGATGTGCCGTATATCCACCTCCACCCCCTGGTTCCGTTTGATCATCTTCAGGGCGTCGTCGATGACGGTCAGGGTCCGGAGACCCAGAAGATCCATCTTCAGCAGCCCCAGGCTTTCAGACCGGTCCTTGTCGTACTGGGTGCAGATGTATTCATGCTCATCGTCGCTGCTGGAAGTGATCTGGAGGGGCACATAGTCCGTCAGTTCCCCCGGGGTGATCACCACTCCTGCCGCATGGGTGGAGGTGTGCCGGGGCATCCCTTCCACTTTCTGGGCAAAATCCAGCAGCTGGGCGATGTTGGGATCCTGGTCCCGGAGTTCCCGGAGCTCCCGGCTCCCTTCCAAGGCCCCTTTCAGGGTGGTGCCCGGGGTGTTGGGGATCAGTTTGTTCACTTGGTTCACCACGTTGAGAGGAATGTCCATGGCCCGGCCCACGTCCTTGATGGCGGCTTTGGCGGCCAGGGTCCCGAAGGTGATGATCTGGGCCACGTGGCTTTCCCCGTATTTCCGGGCCAGGTAGTCCACCACCAGGTGGCGCTTCACGTAGCAGATATCCGTATCGATATCGGGCATGCTCACCCGTTCCGGGTTCAGGAACCTTTCAAAGATCAGGTTGTACTTCAGCGGGTCGATGCTGGTGATGCCGGTAAGGTAGGCCACGATACTGCCGGCGGCGCTGCCTCTGCCGGGGCCCACCGGGATGTCGTGGCGGCGGCTGTAGTTGATGAAGTCCCACACAATGAGGAAGTAACCGGAATAGCCCATCTGTTTGATGATTCCCAGTTCGTATTCCATCCGTTTCCGGGCGGTGCCGTCGTCATCCGGGTACCGGGAGGGAAAGCCCTCTTCGCACAGTTTCCGCAGGTAGCCGTCCATGGTCTCCCCGGGAGGCAGAGGGAATTCCGGCAGGAGCAGATGGCCGAATTCCAGCTTCACATTGCACCGCCGGGCGATTTCCAGGGTGTTGTCCAGGGCTTCCTGGTCTTCCGGGAACAGGGCTTCCATCTCTTCCCGGCTCTTCAGGTAGTAGGAATCGTTATTGAACCGCATCCGCTGAGGATCCAGGTACCGGGCGTTGGTCTGGATACACAGGAGGATGTCCTGGCCGGCGGCGTCTTCCTTGTGGATATAGTGAAGGTCGTTGGTGGCCACCAGCCGGATGTTGTGCTTTTTGGCCAGACGGTGGAGTTCCTGGCGGACGGTGGCTTCTTCCGGAAGCCCGTGGTTCTGGATCTCCAGGAAATAGTTGTCCCGGCCGAAAATGTCCAGGTATTCCAGCATGGTCTTTTCGGCGGTTTCCAGTTCTCCCCGGAGGATGTGACGGGGCACTTCCCCGGCGATGCAGGCGGACAGGCAGATGAGCCCCTCGCTGTACTGGCGGAGCACGTCCTTGTCGATCCGGGGCTTGTAGTAGAACCCTTCCACTTCCCCAATAGACACCAGCTTCATCAGGTTCTGGTAGCCGGTCTGGTTTTCCGCCAGAAGGATCAGATGGTACAGTTTGCTCCGGGTTTCCAGGCTTTTGTCCAGATGGGACCCGGAAGTGATGTACACTTCGCAGCCGATGATGGGTTTGATCCCGGCTTTCTCACATTCCTGGTAGAATTCAATGACCCCGTACATGACCCCGTGGTCCGTAATGGCCAGGGCCGGCATCCCCAGCTCCTTGGCATACTGGACCAGTTCCGGGATCCGGCAGGACCCATCCAGGAGGCTGTATTGGGTATGGGTATGCAAATGGACGAATTGGTTCATGGGTGCTCCTTTAAAAAAGGGGGCTGCGCTGCAGCCCCCGTCAATGGTCGATTGTCAATGACTTATCCTCTGATCGTATTCACTTCTCCCGGCAGATACATGGTCACTTCCGGGGAGACTTCGGTTTCTGTGGCTCCGATGGTGTAGGCTACGCCGGCCAGGTAGTCCTGAGCCCGGATCTTGTCCGGTTCCGGCAGGTCGTTGAGACACATAAGGAGGCCCTTGCCTTCCAGGATCAGCTTGCCGTAGGCAACGATTTCCTCCAGGCTGGCCGGTGTCCGCAGACACAGATCCAGGTTGGGCGTGTCCAGGAGCGTCAGTCCGGGATTCTCACTTTCCCCTGCCGGAGTTCTGGATGCAGAAGATCTGGACGATTTGAAACTGGCAAACATGAGCACATCCCTCCCTTCTTTGTATTTCTTTATTTTACACCAAAATGGAAGAGAAAGCAAAAAAGAGGGGCTGCTGCAAATGCAGCAGTCCCACTTTTTCTTATGCCCGTGCGTTCCGTGCTCTTTGACGGGAACGTTCCTGACGGGACAGGATCTTCTTTCTCATGCGGATGCTCTTGGGGGTGACTTCAACGGTTTCGTCGTCGTTGATGTGTTCCAGGGCCCCTTCCAGAGAGAAGGTCTGGGGCGGAACCAGACGGACGGCGTCGTCGCTCCCGGCGGCACGCATGTTGGATACGTGTTTCTTCTTGCAGGGGTTCACGTCCATATCGTCTTCCCGGCTGTTTTCGCCGACGATTTCCCCTTCGTACACTTCTTCACCAGGGTTCACGTACATGGTGCCTCTGGCCTGGCATTTGTCAATGCCGTAAGCCGTGGTGGTACCGGCTTCGAAAGCCACCAGACTGCCCCGGGTACGGCCCGGGATATCGCCCTTGTAGGCACCCCAGCCGGCGAACACATGGTTCATGATCCCGTTGCCTTTGGTATCGGTGAGGAACTGGTTCCGGAAACCGATCAGGCCCCGGGCAGGGATGATGAAGTCCATCCGCAGGTAGCCGGCCACTTCGGTCATGTTCTGGAGTTCAGCCTTCCGGATCCCCAGCCCTTCCATCACAGGGCCCATGAAATCCTGGGGCACTTCGATGGTCAGTGCTTCCATGGGTTCCAGCAGCTTGCCGTTTTCATCCCGGTGCATGATTACGGTGGGTTTCCCTACCTGGAGTTCGAACCCTTCCCGGCGCATGGCTTCGATGAGCACGGACAGATGCAGTTCCCCACGGCCGGACACCTTGAAGGTATCGGCGCTGTCGGTGTCTTCCACTTTCATGGAAACGTTGGTTTCCACTTCTTTGTACAGACGGTCACGGAGATGGCGGCTGGTGATGAAGTCACCTTCCTGGCCGGCAAAGGGGCTGTCGTTGACGGAGAAGGTCATGGACAGGGTGGGTTCGTCCACCTTGATCCCCTGGAGCTGTTCCGGGTTGTCCACATCGGCAATGGTGTCGCCGATTTCAGCAGTGCTCAGGCCGATCAGGGCAATGATGTCCCCGGCTTTGGCTTCAGGCACTTCCACCCGTTTCAGCCCTTCGTAGGTGTACAGACGGCCGATCTTCTGGGTGGTGCGCTTGTCATCATGCATCAGGCACACGTTCTGGCCGTTCTTGATGGTGCCGCGGACCACACGGCCCACCACGATCCGGCCCACATAGTCATCGTGGTCCAGGGTGTTGACCAGCATCTGAAGCGGCGCATCCACATCCACGTCAGGAGCGGGGATGCTTTTGATGATGGTGCGGAACAGAGGTTCCAGGTTGTCGCTTTCGTCATCCATGGACAGCTTGGCAATGCCCTTCTTGGCGGAGGCATAGACCACCGGGAAATCCAGTTGGTCGTCGTTGGCGTTCAGTTCGATGAACAGGTCCAGGACTTCGTCCACCACTTCTTCCACCCGCTGATCCGGACGGTCGATTTTGTTGATGACCACCACCGGTTTCAGATGATGTTCCAGGGCTTTCCGCAGTACGTATTTGGTCTGGGGCATGGGACCTTCATAAGCGTCTACCAGCAGCAGTACGCCGTCCACCATGTTCAGCACCCGTTCCACTTCACCGCCGAAGTCAGCATGGCCCGGAGTGTCCAGGATGTTGATCTTGCAGCCATCGTGCATAACGGAAGTATTCTTGGCCAGGATGGTGATCCCACGTTCTCTTTCCTGATCGTTGGAGTCCATGACCCGTTCCTGCACCTGCTGGTTGGCCCGGAATACACCGCTCTGCTTCAGCATGGCATCCACCAGGGTAGTCTTACCGTGGTCGACGTGAGCGATGATGGCAATGTTACGCAAATCATTTCTAATCATAAAAGCCCAATCCCCTCTTATTTCCAGATAAATCAAGAGGATGCTTGTCTGGAAGCATCCTCAAAGTAAACTGCATCATTTCGACTTTCCTATTATATTCTTTTCCCCTCTGGATGTCAAATACTGTCACAATGTTTTCATCACATCGTCAATGTATTTGCGGATTTTGTCCATCTTGGCCCGGATATCGGGGATCCGGCGGGGATCGTGGGTGATGAGCTGTTCCAGACGGCCCTTGTACACCAGATAATCCTTTTCGAAGTTCCGCAGGTAATCCCGCATGTTCTGGATGGCCGGTTCGCTGGTGATCACCTTGGTTTCCTCGATCCGCCAGTCGGTGCCGTCGATGATGGCGGAATCACCGAAGTTGGGGATGTAGGTGGCGCAGCCCAGTTCCGTATTCAGCAGGTGGGCAAAGGAGCTGGCGGCATCGTATTCCCCGTGGACCACGAAGAAGGCCTTGGGCTTTTCCTCCATACCCTTGTACAGGGCCAGCATCTGGTTCCGGTCCGCATGGGCGGAAAAACCGCTCAGGTTATAGATCTTGGCCCCCACCACAATGTCTTCGCCCATGATCTTCACCTTTTTGGCCCCGTCGATGAGCCGCCGGCCCAGGCTGCCTTCCGCCTGATACCCGGCAAAGATCACGGAAGAATCCTTCCGCCACAGGTTGTGTTTCAGATGGTGGAGCACACGGCCTGCATCGGCCATGCCGCTGGCGGAGATGATGATCATGGGGCTGGGCATGTCGTTGATGGCCTTGGATTCCGCCGCCGTCTCCGTGTACTTCACATTGGGCATGTCGATGAGTTTCCCCTTCTGCTGCCGGAAAATGGTCCGGGCTTCCTCATCATATTCTTCCGGGTTGAACTGCATCACCTGGGTGGCCTTGATGGCCATGGGGCTGTCCACCATAATGGGGACCACCGGCAGCTGGCCGCTGTGCATGAGTTTTTGGAAGTAGTAGAGCATCACCTGGGTACGGCCTACGGCAAAGGCGGGGATGATCACGTTGCCTCCCCGGCTCAGGGCTTCCTTCATCACGTCGCACAGTTCCTTTTCCCGGTCGATCTGTTCATGGAGCCGGTTCCCGTAGGTGGATTCGGTAATGATGAAATCGGCGCCGGAAATCTGATGAGGATCGTCCAGGATGGGCACATTGGGCTGGCCCACGTCCCCGGTGAAGATCAGCTTGGTCTTCTTCCCGTTTTCTTCGATCATCAGGTTCACCAGGGCACTGCCCAGGATATGGCCGGCCACCCGGAACCGGAAGGTGATCCCCGGATACAGTTCCACGTCTTCATCGTAATCGTGGGTGATGAAATGCTTCAGGGTCAGGTAGGCGTCGTCGGCGGTATACAGGGGTTCCACCACGGATTTCCCGGCCCGGAGACCTTTCCGGGTGGCGATTTCCGCATCGGATTCCTGGATGTGTCCGCAGTCAGGGAGCAGGATCTGGCACAGTTCTTCGGTAACCGGGGTGCAGTGGATGAACCCCTTGAACCCTTCCTTGATCAGTTTGGGCAGAAGGCCGCTGTGGTCGATATGGGCATGGCTGAGGATCACCGCGTCGATTTCTCCCGGGTTGAAGGAGAAGGGTTTCCGGTTCAGTTCCCGGATCAGCTTGGGTCCCTGGAACATGCCGCAGTCCAGCAGGATCTTCTTTCCGTTCACTTCCAGCAGGTGACAGGACCCGGTGACAATTTTGTCCGCTCCCAGGAAGGTGATTTTCATGAGGCGTCCCTCCTTTAGAAAAGTTTCCAAATTAATCCATCAGTTAAACTACCTATAGTATAACACGATGTGGTACAATAGTTCCATGGATTTACCAGAAAGGGTGTACATTATGAAAAAATCTCTGTTCTTTCCTTTATTATTTGTTTCTCTGCTGTCGGTTCCTTCCCTGCTTTTTGCCCAGGAAGAGAAAAAGGATTCGCCGAAAGCAGCAGTTACTGTTGCAAATGATACAAAGCAGCCTGCACCCTCTGGAAAAAAGACAGAGGAAGCCCTGCCCACCCCTCCTACGGAAGAAGCTGCGGCCTGGACCCTGGTGGGCAGCAACAGCAGCTATGATGTGTACTATGATTCCCGGAGTATCCAGTACGACGAAAAGACCGGGATCCTGACCATCTGGAACAAATGGGTGCGAAAAGGAGCCATGGGCACCGCCACCCGGACCATCCTGCTCCAGAGTAAATACGACGTACGGCTGCGGGTGGTATCCGATCTGGTCCAGTACACCTACAACGGGCTGGGGAATGAAACGGGAAAGCAAAAAGTGGAAGACCAGTCCTGGTATCCATTGAGCCCCAATACGTTGGGGATGGAGCTGTGTGAAGCGCTGAAAGGGTATTTGCTGAATAATTGAAAGAAGGGGCTGTTGCAAACGCAACAGCCCCTTCTTTCTGTCAGCGAACCGCTGACAAAAAAATTCCGCATCCATCAGATGCGGAATTTTTCTAACCGGCAGCTCCCTATCCTCCCGGACCGTTTCCAGTCGAGTACTTTCGGCGTATAAGGGCTTAACTGCTGTGTTCGGCATGGGAACAGGTGGATCCCCTTAGCTATCGCCACCGGATTATGTTACTGAAGGCATGAGCCCTCAAAACTTCATGAAGAGACTTTCTTTCATCTAACGGCCCGATTTAAGTCAAGCCCTCGACATATTAGTACAGGTCAGCTTAACATATTGCTACGCTTCCACACCCTGCC
>NZ_VULN01000018.1 GCF_009696675.1 Acidaminococcus fermentans
ATCCAAAACAAGCTTGCATACCTGGATTTTGAAATCCCTGGTGTACATTTTTAGACTCTTCATAAAAGACGCTCCTTTCTCCAAGAAAGTCTCGCTTCATACTGTCTAAATATATGATACACCTTTCTCGGGTCTCGAGTCATGAGTCTCGGACCGCTGGATAGAACCTGTCCTTCGGCCAGGTTCTTCTTATTGTGTATAACCGTAGGGGGCGCAGGCCCGGCGCCCCGCAAAATGCGCAGATCATCGATGATTTGGCGGGCTGCCCGGCGTGCAGCCCCTACGGTACCGATTTACACGTTCAAAGATTTGCCTGCAAATTTTTCATTTGGCTCGAGACTCGAGACTCGAGACCGAGCCGCTATGCGGCTCATTATGATAAGCACTGAAATTTCAGAGAAAGGAACCTGCTCTATGACCCATCCCATTTCCACCCTGTTCATCTCCTGTCTGGCGGCCCTGACCTTTCTGGCAGCTCCCGCCCTGGCCTCCCCGGCGTCTCTGGGAGCCCGGAAGGTACCGGCACCGATCCCGGCGGAAACCCCTGCCGCCCCGGCAGCCGCTCCTGCGGCTCCGGAAGCATCTCCCGGATTGCCGGAAACTCCCCCGGCCCAGGCGGCCCCTGCCTCTCCCGTTCCGGCTCCCCGGCCTCCGGAAGACCCTCTTACCACCGTGACCCTCAGCGCCGCCGGAGACTGTACCCTGGGCACGGAAGAAAGTTTCGGCTATGAAGCCACCTTCCCGGCCGCCTGGGACGCCGCCGGCGGAGATGGTTCCGTATTCCTGGCAGGCGTCCAGTCCGTTTTTGCCAAGGACGACCTGACGGTGGTGAACCTGGAAGGCCCTCTCACCACCCGGGGCCAGCGCCAGGACAAGACCTTCGCCTTCCGGGGCGATCCGGCCTATGTGGAAGTGCTGAAAGCCGGCAGCGTGGAAGCCGCCTCCCTGGCCAACAACCACAGTTACGACTATGGCAGCGACGGGTACTGGGACACCTTCAAGACCCTGGGAGACAACGGAATCATGCCCTTCGGCTATGAGGAAAGCCAGATTCTCCCGGTGAAGGGAATCCCTGTAGGCCTGGTGGGGATCAACGCCCTGGAAGCCGGGGCCGCCGATCAGCTGATGGCAGAACTGGCCAAAATCAGGGAAAAAGGGGCCCGGCTGAAAGTGGTCTATTTCCACTGGGGCAGCGAACTGGAAACCCATCCGGACGAGGACCAGGTGTGGCTGGCCCATCTGGCGGTGGATCACGGAGCCGACCTGGTGCTGGGAGCCCATCCCCATGTGATCCAGCCTCTGGAAACCTACAAGGGAAAGACCATCTGCTATAGCCTGGGGAATTTCTGTTTCGGAGGCAACAGCAACCCGGGAGACAAGGACACCTTCATCTACCAGCAGACCTTCCGGTTCCGGGACGGCCATCTGGTGGGAACGGACCCGGGAAAAGTGATCCCCTGCCGGATTTCCTCCACCCCGGACTGGAACGATTACCGTCCCACCCTGGTGGAAGGGGAAGAGGCGGAGCGGATAAAGGGGAAAGCAAAGGGACTGTTGCAAGAGCAACAGTCCCTTTTTCACGCCCCCAATATTCCCCCGACCACCATACCCAGATAGGTGCCGATTACGTAGCCGAAGGTGCCTACCAGCATGCTGGGGCCCACCAGGGCCGTCCAGCCCTGGGAAATGGCCATTCCTGCCGCGGTAGTGGGGCCTCCGATGTTGGCATTGGAGGCCAGGACGATGTCTTCCAGACTGAAATGGAACAGTTTCCCTCCCACAAAGCAGAAGGCCATGTTCACCACCACCATCAGGAAGCAGAACACGAACAGCAGCGGCGCGTTCCGGAGGATTTCCAGGATGGAAGCGGGCACCCCGATGGCGAAGAAGAACAGGTAGATGAAATAGGTGCCGATTTCCTGGGCTCCGGCGAGGGCTGCCGCCTGTTTTTCAAAAAAGGTGGCGAACCCCATGGAAAACAGGGTGATCCACACATACTGGCTGCTGAAGAAGGTGTTGGCCATGTGTCCCAGGCCGCTGCCGGTGGGAATGGCGGCCCCCAGGGCCTTCCCCAGGTTCTGGGACAGGGTCACCACCGCCACCGCATAGAACAGGTCCAGGGCAATGTCCTTTAAGGAAATGTTCTTGGGCTGCCAGTAGGCCGCCGCCTGGGTCTGGGCGTCTTCCCGTCCTTCCCGGGCCACCCGGTCCATGTGGGGATGGGGGTAGTGTTTCTGGAAAAAGGCGCTGCCCACGCATTTCAGCAGCACCAGGAAATACACCGCCATGTTCAGGTTGTCCGCCACCACCGTAGCGGAAACCAGGGTCCCTTCCGTGTGGAAGGCATCGGCCAGAGCCACGAAATTGACCCCGCCTCCGATGTAGGACCCGGTCATCATGGCCGCCACCTTGGCCAGCCCGTCGATCCGGCTCCCCAAAAGCCAGCAGCCCAGCACGGCTCCGCACACGGTCCCCACCGCCCCGATGAGGAAAATGAACAGCAGCCGGCCGGTTTCCTGCCAGATCTTCGTCAGGTTGGCCTGGAGCAGCAGCAGAGGAATGGCCAGGGGTACGGCGTATCCCCAGATGATATCGTCATAAATGGGGGCATGGCTGGGGATCACGTTCAGGTTCACCAGCACAATGGCCGCCACCAGAGCCAGTACGGCCCCGGAGATCCGGGAGGCCCAGGCATAGGTCTGTTCCAGCCAGATGGAGCCTGCCACCACCCCGCAGGTCAGGGCCAGCAGCAGCCAGGTGTTTTCCGGTGCAATCAGTGGATTCATAAACAACATCCTTCCTTATTCGTTATTCCAGAACGAAGATCCGGTCCCCCAGATCCCCTGGTATCCAGATATTCTTTCCCTTTGCCAAATGCCATGGCGGGCTTCCTCGGATACACAGAGCGGGCGGCCCCTTTTGGAGTCGCAAGCCATAGGTATCGTTTTTTGGATAGAACCTGTCCTATGGCCAGGTTCTTTGAAAGGAAAACGCAGCTGGCGCTGCTAACCCACCACCAGCCTTACGGCTGGTCCCCCGCCCTTGCAAAGGGCGGATAATGGGTATGTGGGCTTACGCCCTGGTACCCACATAAAGCAAAGGGCGTAAGCCCCAGCGTATATCCGCCCTTTTCAAGGGCGGGGGTATCCATGCGCAGCATGGGTGGTGGGTTAGCAGCCATAGGGCTGCCTTTTCCACTCAGCAGCATCTGCCCCCAGGCAGATGGTATCCTTCAACTGGAGACTAGTGACTAGAGACTGCCTGCCGATTTTTCCCCAGCGCCCACACCATGCAGGCTCCCTGACACAGAGCCAGGACCAGCAGCAGATGGAAGGCGTGGGCAGTGCCCAGGCTGGTACCTTCGGCCAGGGCCCGTCCGGCCTGGCCGGCGGCCACCAGGGCCGCACAGACGGAAGTCCCCACTGCCCCGGCCAGCTGCTGGAGGGTGTTGCACACCGCATTCCCGTCCGGCTGGATGGATTCCGGCAGGTTTTCCAGGGCATAGGTCAGGATGTTCCCGGCGGACAGCCCCTGGCCCAGGGTGAACACCACATAAATGGCCGTAAGCCCGGGAATGGCCGCCTTCCCCAGAGCCAGCTGGTACAGCCCGAAACTGAGGATAATGGCACAGCTGCCCAGGATGAGGGGCTTCCGGGCCCCCAGCCGGTCATAGAGCCGGCCGCTTACAGGGGCCAGGGCCGCCCCCAAAAGGCACCCGGGAAGCAGGATGCACCCGGCGGCAAAAGGATCGGACCCCAGGACGATCTGGGCATAATTGGGAAGCAGGAAGCCCACTCCCAGGCACAGGAACTGGACCAGCAGCAGCCCCAGCACCGCCCCGTCGAAAGCCGGCACCTGGAACACCTGGAGGTTCAGCAGCGGGGTGGACCCGGCCTTCCGGAGCCGGTTCTCCTGACGGACAAAGACGGCCAGGGCCAGCACCATCAGCCCGGCCAGGGCCAAAAGAGCCGGGGCCGGCAGCACCGTCCCGTAGCTGCACAAAAGCAGCAGACAGGGCAGGGCCACCATCAGGCAGCCCAGGCCGAACCCGTCAAAAGGCCGGGGCCCCCAGGCCGAAGACTGGCGAATGGCACAGATCCCCACCGCCAGGGAGAACAGCAGCCCGGGCACCAGGGCGGCAA
Source organism: Acidaminococcus fermentans (assembly GCF_009696675.1). Lineage (GTDB taxonomy): Bacteria > Bacillota > Negativicutes > Acidaminococcales > Acidaminococcaceae > Acidaminococcus. The sequence goes on from NZ_VULN01000018.1 coordinate 4,143, forward strand.
AGATCATCCGCCAGCCGAAATGGCCGATAATGTACCCGCCCAGAGAAGGGCCCACCGCCGGAGCCAGGGCGCACACCAGCATGGCGGCCCCCATCATGGTGCCGATTTTGTCCAGCGGCGCCTGTTCCAGCACCAGATTGAACATCAGAGGCAGGCCAATGCCTGTGCCCGCCCCCTGGAGCAGCCGTCCCAGCAGGAGCAGAGGGAAGTTCCCGGCCAGGCCGTCCAGCACCGTCCCGGTAAGGAACAGGAGATTCCCGGCCACAAAAAGCCCTTTCAGAGGGAACCGCTGCTTCAGGTAGCTGGACGTGGGGATCACCGTGGCCAGCACCAGCAGATATCCGGTAGTAAGCCACTGGACCGTGGAGGTGCTCACGGAAAATTCCTCCATTAGGGTGGGGAAGGTCACGTTCATGGCCGTTTCGATGACCACCCCGGTAAAGGACAGAAGTCCCGCGGCCAATATGGACAGAAACAGCCGGGCATCTGCCCGGCGCACAAAAGCAGGATTTTCGTTTTCCAACAGTTTCACCTTCAGACACAAAAATACGTTCTGAAAGTACATAGTAGAAAAAATTCCCGGAAATGTCAAGAAGGGGGTGCTGCTGCTCACGCAGCAGTCCCCTTCTCTTACTTCAAATAGGTCTGATAGAACTGATCGATTTTGTCAAAAGGAATCTTGTCCAGCTGATCGTACAGGTCCGTGTGGGTGGCTCCCGGCACGATCACCAGTTCCTTGTTGCTGCCTTTCAGTTTCTTGAAGGCATCCTCGCTGAAGTACCGGGAATGGGCCTTCTCCCCGGCAATCACCATCACCGCACTCTGGATCTCGCTGCTCCGCTGGAGGAAGGGCAGGTTGATGAAGGACAGGGCAAAGGTCTTGTTCCAGCCTCCTACGGAATTCACGGACCGGGGATGGAAGCCCCGTTTGGTTTCATAGTAGGCAGTGTACTGTTTGATGAATTCCGGGGTATCCGGCTTCAGTTCTTCCGGTTTCAGGTTAGCCCCGGCCCGGGCGAAGGTATCGTTTTTGTAGTCTTCCGTCCGCTGGGCGTTCATGGCCTCCAGCTTCTGATGACGCTGTTCCGGGCTGTCTTCCTTGTCGTAATACCCGTTGGCCAGCACCCGGGTCATGTCGTACATGGTGGAGCTTACGGTGGCCTTCACCCGGGTATCCATGGCCGCATCATTGATGGCGATGCCTCCGAAGCCGCAGATCCCCAGGATTCCCAGCCTGTTGGCGTCCACATCCTTCTGGTTGGCCAGGAAATCCACCGCCGCGGAAAAGTCTTCTGTGTTGATGTCCGGAGAAGCCACATTCCGTACATTGCCGCCGCTTTCCCCGGTAAAGGAAGGATCAAAAGCCAGGGTGATGTATCCCCGTTCCGCCAGCTGCTGGGCATAAAGTCCGGAAGCCTGTTCCTTTACCGCTCCGAAAGGACCGCTTACGGCGATGGCCGCCCGTTTTTCCCCGGCTTTTATCCCTTTGGGGGTGTACAGGTCCGCCGCCAGGGTGATTCCATACCGGTTGTGGAAGGTCACCTTCTGGTGATCCACCTTGTCGCTTTTGGGGAATACCTTGTCCCATTCCCGGGTCAGATGGAGTTTTTCCGTTTTCACTCCCGGGCTCAGCATTTCGCCGGCCGGTTTTGCCGTTTGTGCAGCTGCCATGGCTTCTCTGCCTCCTCCCATCTGCAGCAGGCAGGTGCCCAGCACCGCCGTCAAAAGGACCATTTTCATCTTTTTGCTGATTTTCATTACCGTCTCCTTTCCTCTTACAGGCTTTCCCGGAAAATCTCTTCGATTTCCTGCTGGTCCAGGACCTTGTACCCACCATCCAGGATCAGGGTACCCCGGACCATGGCCGGGATCATATCTTCCGTGGCCCCCAGTTCCCGCAGGTTCCTGGCCAGCCCCAGTTCTTCCATCCAGCTTTCCATGGCCTGGAGCCCTTCTTCCGCGATTGTCCGGTCGCTTTTGCCGGTGGGATCCACATTCCACACCGCTTCCGCAAACCGTTTGAATTTGGGCAGGCCGTAGGGCAGGATATGCCGGTAATAGGCAGGGGATACCGCCGCCAGGGTCATGCCGTGGGCTGCATTGGTGACCCCGCCCACCGCCTGTCCCAGCATGTGGACCATCCAGTCGGTGGTCTTGCCTTTGGCGATCAGGGTGTTCAGGGCCCAGGTGGCATCCCACATCAGGTTGCTCCGGGCTTCATAATCCTGAGGGTTCCGAATGGCGATCCGGCTGGCGTGGATCACAGACCGCATAAGGCCTTCCGCCAGGTAGTCACTGGTATTGTCGTCGATACCGGAAAAATACTGTTCGCAGATATGGTTGAACATATCGTAGATCCCTGAAACCATCTGATACCGGGGCAGGGTCATGGTGTAGGACGGATCCATGATGGCAAACCGGGGGAATACCCGGGCATCGGCAAAAGCTTTGCCCCGTTTTTCTTTCGTTGCCGGGTTGGTGATCACGGAACCAGCGTTCATTTCGGACCCGGTACCCACCATGGTAAGCACGCAGCCTACTGGAACCACTTCACAGGTGGGTTCTTCGAACCGCATAAAGTATTTGTCCCAGGGGTCTTCCTCTTCATGGATGGACATGGCCAGGGCCTTGGCGTAGTCGATGCAGGACCCGCCTCCTACGGCCAGGATGAAGTCCGCCTTGTGCTGCCGGGCAATGGCAATGCCCTCCCGGAGTTTGTCGATGGTGGGGTTGGGCATGACCCCGGGAATTTCCGTCACATCTTTGCCGGCAGATTCCAGCTGTTTGCACACCCTGTCATAAATGCCGTTCTTCTTGATGGAACCGCCTCCGTAGACCAGGACCACCTGGCTGCCGTAGGGCTTCAGGGCTGAGGCCAGATTCTCCACAGCCCCCCGGCCAAAGAACACTTTGGTGGGATTTTCATAAGTAAAATTTCCAAGCATGTATTTTCTCCTTTTCACTTGTTGGTTACTTTCTTTGGACATCTTCAGTATAAGGGAAACAGTTTTCCATGTAAAATTCTTTGTTTTAATAACATTCAATACGTTTTATGTATGATATAATGCAAAAAAGAGGTGATTCCCATGGATATGGAAACTCTGGAAAATTTTCTGGTGATTGCCCGGGAAAACAACGTCACCCGGGCAGCCCAGATCATCCATATTACCCAGCCCACCCTGTCCCGGCAGCTGAAGGCCCTGGAAGAAGAACTGGGCAGGCCCCTGTTCTATCTGGAAAACCGCCGGCTGTCCCTGACTCCGGAAGGGATCCTGTTCCGGAAACGGGCAGAAGAACTGCTGGACCTGTACCGGAAAACCCGGTCCGAGATCCGTGCTTCCGCGGAAATCGCCGGGGACATTTTCCTGGGCACCGGGGAAACCGACGTAATCCGGCTGATTTCCCAGGTGGCCGTGGGTTTTTCCCGCCAGCATCCGGGGATCCGCTACCGGATCTTCAGCAGCGACGCGGAAGGGGTCCGGGAACGGCTGAACAAGGGGCTCCTGGATCTGGGGCTGGTGTACGGCCCTTCGGACCCGGAAAAATTCGCAAGCGTGCCCCTGGATCAGGAAGACCGGTGGGGGATCCTGCTGCCCCGTACCCATCCCCTGGCCGCAGAGCCCGGCCTGTCCCCGGAACAGGTCCGGGACCTGCCCCTGATCCTGTCCCAGCAGGCCCTGAAATCCGGGCTGCTCCTGAAATGGCTGGGAAAGCCTCTGGAAGAGCTGAACATCATCGGTACCTACACCCTTCTGACCAATGCGGCGAAAATGGTGGCCGGGGGCCTGGGCTGTGCCATGGGCCTGGACGGGCTCATCAACACCGCCGGCTCCCCCCTGTGCTTCCGGCCCTGTGATCCGTCCCTCACCGACCGTCTGTCCCTGATCTGGAAAAAAGACCACCAGTTCTCCCCGGCAGTCCAGGCCTTCCAGGAACTGCTGCTGCAGAATTTTGCTGAAAAATAAGGGGGTGCTGCACGTTCTGTGCAGCACCCCCTGTTTTTCATCCTCTTATTTTACTTCCTTGAACGCACTTTTGGGCTGGCCGCAGAGAGGGCAGACCCAGTCGTCGCTTTCGCTGTTGATGTCCCCTTCGTATTCATAGCCGCAGACCGGGCACACATACACCTTTTTGGCCTTTTCCTTTTTCTCTGCCTGAGGATACCGGGCCAGGATTTCCGCCATCAGTTCCCCATGGTGGCCTTCCTGTTTGGCAAACACTTCCATTTCGTCAGCCGCTTCAGCAAACCCGGCAGCCCGCACCTTGTCCGCCATGGCCTTTACCTGAGCCTCCCCATTGGTTTCCGCTTTTTGGAGGGTTTTCACCAGGCCCCAGAAATCCTGGGGATATTTCCCGTTGAGCACGGCATAGAAGCCCGCATGGACCGCTTCCTGGTTGGCGGCTTCAATGAACAGGGGCACCAGATCTTCATAGCCCTGTTCTTTGGCCAGCCGGGCCAGTGCATAATACATCATGGTGCCGTTGGCTTCTCCCTGCATCATGGTTTTTGCCATAGCTTCCAGTTCCGTTCCTTTGGTCTGTCCGTAAATGCTCATTGTCTTTTCCTCCTGTTTTCCCTTGCCCCCGTAAAGCGGAGCTTTCTGTTTCTTTTCTTCTGGCCATCGGCCTCTTGTGAAACCCATTATACCTGTTTTATTTAATTTTGTCAAATTTAATTTTGCTAAATTTAATTTGTTCTCATGTTCTTTTCCTGTTACAATAAAGTGCAGTCAAAAATTTTTCCGTACCGGAGGTATGATCGATATGAATGAAAAGGATGCCTGCAATCCCCTGCTGCTGAAAAACCAGCTTTGCTTTCCCCTGTATGCCAGCGCCCGGAAAATCGTAGCTGCCTATACTCCCTTCCTGAAAGAAATCGGCCTCACCTATGCCCAGTATGTAACCATGATGGTGCTCTGGGAAGAAAAGTCCACGACCATGCATGACCTGGGAAAACGGCTTTACCTGGATTCCGGGACCCTGACCCCGGTGCTGAAGAAGCTGGAGGCCATGGGCTATGTGAAGCGTTCCCGGAAGCCTGAAGATGAGCGGATCGTCATGGTGGAAATCACCCCCGATGGACTGGCCCTCCGGGACAAGGCCCTGAAAGTCCCCCATGCCATGGGCTGCCTGATCAACCGGAAAGGTCCCCTGTTCACAGCCGAAGAAGTGGCCGATTTGAAAGAAAAACTGTACCGGATCCTCCACGTACTGGAGGGGTAAAAAGGGGGGCTGCTGCGCTGCAGCAGCCCTGTCAATGGTCAATTGTCAATCGTCAATGGCCGAATGATAAAATTTGCAGACAAATTTTATTGAATGGGAACGCAGCTGGCGCTGCTAACCCACCACCCATGCTGCGCATGGATACCCCCGCCCTTGCAAAGGGCGGATATACGCTCGGGCTGGCGCCCATTGCTTTTCAGTACAAGGGCAGCAGCCCGCGTACTGTCTATCCGCCCTTTTCAAGGGCGTAAGCAGGGAGCATCCGCTTCAGCGGATAGCGAGGTCGCTTATGCCGTAGCTGGAGACCAGCCGCCAGGCTGGTGGTAGGTTAGCAGCCGTAAGGCTGCGTTTCCCTTCAGGAGCATCTGCCCCTGGCAGATGGTCTCCTTCGGCCGCTGACTATTGACAGCTGACAAAAAAAAACAGGGACTGCTGCCCAGGCAGCAGTCCCTGTTTTCATTCACTTCTTCACCACGTCGATGTTCCCGTTCTGGAGAACCACTTCGATATGGTCCCCTCTCTGGATCTCGCCCTGGACGATCTTGTTGCTCACTACGGTTTCCACCGTATGGACAATCAGTCTCTTCAGAGGACGGGCCCCAAAGGCAGGGTCGAACCCGGCTTTGGCCAGGTAGGCAACGGCTTCGTCGGTGGCCGTCAGGGTCAGTTCCAGCTGGCTGTGGAGCCGGCTGCCCAGATGGTTCAGGATCAACCGTACGATATCCTTCAGCTGTTCTTCCTGGAGAGGTTTGAACACCACAATGTCGTCCACCCGGTTCAGGAATTCCGGCCGGAAGAACTTCATCAGCATGCTCCGGACTTCGTCCTTGCTGATGTTGCCCTTCTTTTCCATGATCTCATGGGACCCCAGGTTGCTGGTCATGATGATCAGGGTATTCTTGAAGTCCACCATACGGCCCTGGCCGTCAGTCAAACGGCCGTCGTCCAGCACCTGGAGCAGTACGTTGAACACATCCGGGTGAGCCTTTTCGATTTCATCGAACAGGATCACGGAATAAGGATGGCGCCGCACCGCTTCCGTCAGCTGGCCCCCTTCTTCATAGCCCACATATCCAGGAGGGGCACCGATCAGACGGGACACCGTATGTTTCTCCATGTATTCACTCATATCGATACGGATAATGCTCTTTTCATCATTGAACAGCACTTCCGCCAGGGCTTTGGCCAGTTCGGTCTTGCCCACACCGGTAGGCCCCAGGAAGATGAAGGAACCGATGGGTTTGTTGGGATCCTTGATCCCGGCCCGGGCCCGGATTACGGCTTCGCTGACAGCTTCCACCGCTTCGTCCTGGCCGATCACCCGTTTGTGGAGGATTTCCGGCAGGTGCGCCAGTTTCTTCTTTTCTCCTTCCATCAGACGGTTCACAGGGATGCCCGTCCAGGTGCTCACCACCTTGGCGATATCATCCTCGTCCACTTCTTCCTTCAGCAGGCGTTTGTCGGAATGTTCCTCTTTTTCCAGGGCCGCCAGCTGTTTCTGGAGTTCCGGCAGCTTGCCGTACTTCAGTTCCGCCAGACGGTTCAGGTCATAGGACCGTTCCGCTTCTTCCATTTCCTTCTTCACATTGTCCATATCCTTCTTGACCTGACGAATCTTGGCAATGCCGCCCTTTTCGGCCTTCCACTGGTCCATGAGCTTGTCGTTCTCGCCCTTCAGTTTGGCCAGTTCCTCTTTGATCTTTTCCAGACGGGCCTTGGAAGCATCGTCCTCTTCCTTGGACAGGGCCTGTTCCTCAATCTGGAGCTGGAGCATCCGGCGACGGCTTTCATCCAGTTCCGTAGGCATGGAATCGATTTCCACCCGCAGACGGGCAGCGGCTTCATCCACCAGGTCGATGGCCTTGTCCGGCAGGAACCGGTCATTGATGTACCGGTTGCTCAACGTGGCAGCAGCCACCAAGGCGGAATCCTTGATCCGGACCCCATGATGGACTTCGTACCGTTCCTTCAGCCCTCTCAGGATGGAAATGGTGTCCTCCACACTGGGTTCCTTCACCAGCACCGGCTGGAAACGCCGTTCCAGGGCGGAATCCTTTTCAATGTATTTCCGGTATTCCTTCAGGGTGGTGGCACCGATGCACCGGAGTTCCCCTCTGGCCAGCATGGGTTTCAGGATGTTCCCCGCATCCATGGAGCCTTCAGAAGCCCCGGCTCCCACCACCGTGTGCAGTTCATCGATGAACATGATGATCTGGCCGGCAGAATCGGACACGATTTTCAGGACTTTCTTCAACCGTTCCTCAAATTCCCCTCTGTACTTGGCCCCAGCCACCAGGGACGCCAGGTCCAGGGCATACAGGGTCTTATTCTTCAGGGATTCAGGAACGTCCCCGGCCACGATCCGGCGGGCCAGGCCTTCCACAATGGCGGTTTTGCCCACGCCCGGTTCACCGATCAGCACCGGGTTGTTCTTTTTCCGGCGGGACAGGATTTCGATGGTCCGACGGATTTCATCGTCACGGCCGATTACCGGATCCAGCTTCCCGTCCCGGGCTTTCTGGGTCAAGTCCTGGCCGAATTTCTCCAGGGTCTTGCGGTTTTCATCCGCATCCCCATTGTTTTCATACTTGTCGATCAAACCACGGATGGCACTGCGGGTGATCCCGTACTTTTTGCACAGGTCCACCACTTCCGTATCCCCGTCTTCACACAGGGCGGCCAGCAAATGGGATGCAGTCACCGGGTTCTGGCCGGCGGCTTTTTCCGCCAGGGCGAACACCCGGGCCAGGCCCGTGCTCATGCTCAGCTGATCGGACCCCTTCACGGAAGGGATCTGCTTCAGCAGACGGTCCACCTCCCGGCTGAACTGGGCCTCATCCACGTTCAGGCTCTTCAGCACAAACTTGAAGAACCCGTCCGGCTGGCTGCACATGGCAGACAGCAGATGGACGGTGGTCAGTTCCTGGTTGTAATTCATAACGGCTTGCTGCTGGGCAGCTTCCAACAATCCACGCACTTCGTCACTCAAGCGTTCTGCCTGCATAACAAACACCTCCAAAAACCATTGGATCAATGGGTTATCTTCTTCATTCAGAGCCCGAAACAAACAGGGCCCGGGAAGTCTCTTTTCTCACTTCCCGGGTCTTATTATACCCATTAAAAGTCAAAAAGTCAAATATTATTTTCGTTTTTTTGACTTTTTTTGATTTTATTTTTCTTTGGCCAGACAGGACCATTCCGGATGACGGGCCACTTCCCGGAAGAAGGCCTTTCCGGCGGCATCCGCCTTGTCCCTCCGTTTCTCCGTCCGGATCCCTTCCTGGCCGCAGAGGGCTGCCAGGGACAGGGTCAGTTCCCGGTCTCGGGCTCCTTCGGCCCCTTCCGCCAGGGCTCCGGTCCGGGCATAGCTGCGGCAGTATTTCCACCACTTTTCCCAGTAAGCTTCCCCTCGCTTCACCAGCCGTTTTTCTCCCAAGCCCCGTTCCAGGGTCAGGAGCCCGGCCAGGTCTTCCAGCTGCCCTTTCCGTTCCCAGGGATCCGGGCTGCCGGCATCTTCCAGGAACTGCTGTTCCTGCTGCCACCGGTTCCACCGGACCTGGAGGAATTTTTCCAGGGTTGGGTTCTCTCCGTCCTTTTTGGCCAGGGTGGCCAGGTACAGCAGCTGCCACAGGGCCGCTGCCGCTTCCCGGGCGCAGCAGTCCGCACAGTGCTGAGCCGCCGCCACCCACCGGTCTTCCAGCCACTGCCAGGCCGGTTCCAGGGAGAGGAGCTCTTCCGGGAAAGGCTTTTCCCGCTGCCGGTCAGACGTTTCCAGGTAGTCCACCGGTTCCAGCACCCCCAGGAGCCCGTCCAACAGATCCCGACCCTTTTTCCAGGAGGTCCGGGACAAAAAGCCCTGGCCCAGGTTCCACAGTCCGGCGCACTGCTGGAGAACAGTGAGCAGTTCCCGGCTCTCAAATTCCCGGTTCTCTCCGGGCACCAGAAGATCCAGTCCCCTGCCCAGGGCCTGCTGGACCAGGGTCCGCCACACTTCCGACGGCTCCGTTTCCTGATTCCAGCCAGGTGCCTTCCCGTCTTTGGGTGGGTTCCCCTTCCAACCGGTAAGATCCAGCCCCCGTTTGAACTTGCTCCGCTCTTCCGGCCACAGAGGGATGGCCTGGGCCAGAGCCGCCGTAAACCGCAGCAGGTCCCGTTCCTGGCCCCGTTTGATCTCCAGTTCCAGTTCCTCTATGGGAGCCTTTTTATCCCCGGCGGTCAAGGTTCCCTGGTCAAGGGCCGCTTCCACCACCGTCACGGCGGACAGCTGGATCAGAGCCGTTTTCCGGGTAAATTCCACGGTACACAAAGGAAGCAGTTCGTCTTCCTGGAGCAGGGTCTGGAGCTTCTGGTCCAGCTGGGGAGCAAAGCCCTGGAGCACCGGCTCCGGCTTTGTCAGAGGCACCGTGTATTCCTCCCGGCTGGAGAAGCCGTTCACCGTCTTCCCCTGGCTTTTCACCGTAGCTTCGAAGGCCTTCCCGTTGGTCCGGCGGATCCGGTAGGCCATGCCGCTGCGGGTCAGTTTCCGGTCCCGGGTATCCAGGTACTGGTTCCAAAGGTCCAGGGTATGCCGGCTGCCGGGAATGATTTTTTCCTTCACCAGAGGCAGCTGGAAGAATTTCCGGCGGCCCGCCTTGGTGGAAAGCAGTTTGATTTCTTTTTCCTGTCCTTGCGCCATATGGTTTCACACTCCCTGATCTTTTCCAAAATCTTATCATATAATTGTAACACAACATCTCCCCTCTTGGGATGAACTGTTTGGTTATGGAGGAAGCCGTCCATTGGAAATGGCTGATTTTATTGACATTTTACGTATTAAAAGTTATTATTAAAGAAACTTCTCTTTTAACAATTTTATTCTATCTATATATAAGGAGGCTTTGCCATGCTCAGTCCAAAGGAACTGTCAGAAGTCCTGAAAGCCCAGGGGATGAAGATCACCCCCCAGCGGCTGGAAGTATACCGGGCCTTTACCGGCCCCGAAGACCATCCCACGGCTACAGAAATCTATGAAAAAGTGCGGCAGCAGATGCCTACCCTGAGTTTTGCCACTATCTACCAGTCTCTGGGATTTTTCTGCCGGATGCACCTGATCCAGACTGTGGATGTAGGCGACGGGACCATGCGCTACGATGTGGATCCCCATCCCCACCCCCATTTCCGCTGCGAAAAATGCGGCAAGGTGTTCAACCTGGATTTTGCCTACCACAAACACCTGGACCAGGACGTGGCCAAAAAAACCGGTTTCACCATCCGCTGCCACCAGACCTATTTCCTGGGGCTCTGCAAGGAGTGTAAGGAATAGGGACTGCTGCGCCAGGCACAGCAGCCCCGTCAATTGTCAATTGCCGAAGGAAAGGACCCGCCTCTCATGGAGGCGGGTCCTTTTTGAATCTATGCCCTCTGGGCGGCCGGGACGGGCTTGCCTGGGGCAAGCCCCTACGCCGTCGCTGTCCAGGAACCAGCTAACAACAGTTTCCTTATGGAGACTCTCCCTTGGACGGCATTCCCGTCCAATCGGTCGAACAAACAATGCCCGACCCCAACGCCGTAGGGGCGTGCCGCAGGCCCGCCCGTCCCGGCCTGGGGGCTTCAACTCTTCAAAGGAACCTGCACTTTCCCTTACAGCACAAAAGCCACAATAAAATTGTAGGCAGCTGCCGCCAGGACACTGACAGGCACCGCCCGGAGCAGCAGCTTGTTGAACAGGGTGTTCCGGTCCTCTTCTTTGGGCGTGGACCCCAGGATCAAAGATCCGCCGGAAGAGAAGGGACTGATGGCACTGGACTGGGCCCCCAGCACCGTACAGGCAAACAGAGCGGAGGCAGACAATCCGGTGCTTTCCGCCAGACCCGGAATCAGAGGGAACAGAGCCGGGGTCACCACCCCGGTGGTGGAACTGAAGAAGCTCATGATGGCGGCAATGATGGAGAAAGCCAGAGGGATCAGCGGCGTGGGCACATTGGCTCCCACCCAGGCGCTGAGCATCTTGATGGTCCCGGCTTTCACCGCCACCGCAATCAGCATCCCGGCCCCGGCAATCATGATGATGGTGTTCCAGGGAATCTTCGAAATGGCTTCCTTCTGGGGCGCCAGCTTCATCAACAGGGCGATCACTGCGAAGATAATGGCCACCAGGCCCACATCCACTTTACCGGCCATATAGGCGATTCCTGCGTTCCCGGGCACCAGGATCTTCAGCAGGGGGAACACCAGCACCACGACCATCATCACCAGCATCAGGGTCAGGGTCTGGCTCTGGACTTTCGTAAAAGGTTCCGGCCTTTTGAAGGTGACCCCCTGGCCGATGTTCCGGTTGGCCTTGATGCCGTACCGGAACAGGGTGATCAGCACCAGGGAAAAGGCAAAGGACAGCAGGAAGATTTCCATTTCCATGGCAAAGGAATCCATGGGAGCCTTCAGTTTCAGGGCTTCATAGGCTGTATCCGACAGCCCCCGGAAAATCACCCCCAGATTGGAGGTGGGAAAGTTCCCGCCGCACAGGGCCCCGCAGTTGATGGCCACCGCCCCGGTGAGTTTGTCCATCCGGGATTCATCACAGATCAAAAGGGTAATGGGCGCCAGGAAAGCCAGCACCGTAAAATAGGTGGCCCCCATCACCGACAGCACCACGGCCACCCCGAACAGGGCATAGGGCAGCATCCCGGGGAATTTCCGGCAGGCATAGAGCAGGGAGCCGGACATTTTTTCCAGGGTCCCGTTGATGGCCGCCACATTGTAGAACAGGGACACGGACAAAATCACGAACATGGTACTGATGGGCCAGAACCCGATCACCGCTTTGGGCTTCAGCCCCATGACCAGACACCCGATCAGATAAGCAAAGACAATACAGAACAGCCCGGTGTTCAGACCGGTTTTATACCCCAGATAAATGGCAATGGCTATGGCCAGGACAATCGCCGCACTCAGCATAATGCTTCCTCCCCCTTGTTTCAGTCTTTGGCTGCGCCCACCGGTTCTTCCTGGATGCCCAGCAGCCGGTAGGGAATAGTTTTGGTCATGTAGTACACCTGTTCTTCAGGAATCCCGTATTCCACCAGGTAATGCATGTATTCGTAGATTTCCGTTTCCCAGTCCGGATTTTCCGTCTGTCCCCCGTCCGTATCCACCATGACATGCTGGTACCCTACAGCCTGGATCAGTTCCGCATTTTCCCGCAGGTTCATGTGGTACTTCTTCCCTTTCCCCATGTTCTGGGCATAGCACCGTTCCAGGATCACGTCATAATCCTTCACCAGACGGATCTGGTCTTCCAAGGTGTACCCGCACACCCACCATTCCGGATGGGTGATGACGATTTTTTCCACCCCGGCCTTCCGGGCCGCTTCCACCACCACAAAAGCCTCTTCCGGAGATACATGGGCGGTGGCCAGTACTGCATCATGGTCTTTGATCAGACCGAACACCGTTTCCAGTTCCGGGATCACTTTCCCGTCCCGGACCAGCTGGATTCCCTCATCGGGATTTTTCCCCATTTTTTCCAGATGCCGCCGGGCGGACTGGGTGGGCAGCCAGATCACCTTGGCCCCCAGCTTCAGGCCTTTTTCCACCGCTTCCGGGTTCACACCCCCGATGACTTTGTTCATGACCACCCCACCGTACATGGTGAAGTTGGTGCTGTCCCCATAGACCTTCTTCACATAGGCATTGGCAATGGCCGCCCGGTTCACCGTGAACCCCAGGTGGGACTTGATCACAATGGCCCGGGCCCCCACCCGCACCGCCGCATCCGCCAGTTCCAGATCGTTGTAGGCCCGCAGCCGCAGATCCGGATTGGTGTGCACATGCATATCGCAGATTCCCTTCAGTGAAACTCTGCTCATTCTGATTCCTCCCTGTTGTACAAGTATTCTGAATAAATTTGCTTTTAGTGTACCGCGGGGCTGGCTATTGCAGAAGCCGATAAAATACGATATCTTGTATAGGAAATACCGATGGTAAAGGAGAGGATACGATGGATCTTCGGGAACTTCACTACCTGCTTGCCCTGGCGGAAGAAAAGAGCATTTCCCGGGCGGCGGAACGGCTGTTCATGGCCCAGTCCAGCCTGTCCCAGTTTCTCAGCACCACAGAGTCTCATTTAGGATACAAACTGTTCATCCGCACTTCCAGCGGCATCCGGCCCACGGAACCGGGAAAACGGATGATCCGGTTCGCCCAGGATACCCTGGCGGAATTCCACCGGGCCAAGGACGAGATCCAGGATATCGGCAACCTGAAAGGGGGCCATGTGATCCTGGGAATCAGTTCTTTCCGGGGATCCTTCCTGCTGCCGCCCGTACTCCAGGCTTTCCAGCAGAAATATCCGGGGGTGCGGGTCCAGATCGTGGAAGAGAATTCCCTGGCCCTGGAACAGCTGCTGCTCACCGGGAAAATCGACCTGGCCCTTCTGGTGATGCCGGAAAAACGCAGCCGGATCCAGGCCCGGTTCCTGATGCACGACGAAATCTGCCTAATCACCCATCCGGACCATCCGGTGATGGAACTGGTCCATCAGGGCCAGGCCGGTCAGCAGCCTTCCCAACTGTCCCAGTACATCAACATCCAGGATGCGGCCCGGTTCGAATTCCTGCTCAGCGGCTACGGCACCATCCTGGGCCGGGAAGCCCGGCGGATCTTCCTCCGCCACGGCATGAACCCCACCTACTACAACGAGAACCTGTCCGCCCTGTTTGCCGCTGCCCTGGCCGCCAACGGTCTGGGACTGGCCTTCACCTACGCCAGCAGCCGCCAGTACTTCCACCGGGCCCAGCTGCTGTCCCTGGGCAAAGACGGTACCTCCATTCCCCTGGGCACCGCCATGGCCCCGGGCCGGTACCATTCCAAAGCCACAAAGGCCCTGGATCAGGTGATCTTTGAAGTGTTGGGGAAGTGAAAAAAAGGGGGGCTGTTGCTCATGCAACAGCCCCATTTTGAATCTATGCCCCCTGGGCGGCCGGGACGGGCTTGTCTGGGGCAAGCCCCTACGCCGTCGCTGTCCAGGAACCGGCTAACAACGGTTTCCTTATGAAGCCTCCCCCCTGGATGACAAAAGAGGACCGCCCATACAGCCGGGCCCGCTTTGCCGTCACAACGGCATCCCCGTCCAATCAGTCGAACAAACAACACTCGACCCCAACGCCGTAGGGGCGGGCCGCAGGCCCGCCCGTCCCGGCCTGGGGGTTTTACAAGTTCAGAAGCATCTGCCCCCGGCAGATGGTCTCCATCGGTGTGAGACTGGAAAGGGGCTCTGCCGCTTTCCACCGTGCACTCCTCCCTATTTTTAATAATTTTGTGATATAATCATCTAAAATACCATGATTTTTGTGATTTTTAGAGAAGAAAGGGCGTGATTTTTGTGAACCGGCTTACCCGGAAAATCGATTCCTTCCTGGTCCAATGGAAGAATTCCCCCCATCACCTTCCTCTCATCATCAAAGGAGCCCGGCAGGTGGGAAAAACGGAAGCCATCGAGCATTTTGCCCGCACCCATTACACCCACCTGGTGGAAATCAACTTTGTCCTCCAGAAAGAATACCGGCACATCTTTGATGACGGATTCGATGTGAACCGGATCCTTCAGAACATCACCTTCCTGGACCCCAGCCTGCAGCTGAAGCCCCATGAAACCCTGATTTTTTTCGACGAACTCCAGGCCTGTCCCAACTGCGCTACCAGTCTCAAGGCCTTCCAGCTGGACGGCCGCTATGATGTGATCTGTTCCGGATCCCTTATGGGCATCAGTTATCAGGAAATCGAATCCAACAGTGTGGGCTACAAGGAAGATATCACCCTGTATCCTTTGGATTTTGAAGAATTTCTCTGGGCCAGAGGCTACACTTCGGAACAGGTGGACCTTTTTTATCAGCATCTGCTGGAAACCCGGCCCCTTTCCAGGCTGGAAATGGACGTGCTGCAAAAAAACTTCCAGGACTATCTGGTGCTGGGAGGCATGCCTGCAGTAGTCTGGCGGTTCATCCAGCAGAACAATTTCAGCGGCACTCTCCAGCTCCAGCAACAGCTGCTCCTGGACTATGAAGAGGACATCACCAAATATGCCGGCGGCCTGGACAAAGGAAAAATCCTGAATGTCTACCGGAAAATCCCTGTATTTCTGGGAAAGGAAAACAAAAAATTCCAGATTTCCAAAGTGGCCCACGGAGCCCGGAACCGGGAATATCTGGGGGTAGTGGACTGGCTGTCCAACGCCGGCATCGTCAATGTCTGCTATTGCCTGGACCATCCGGAACTGCCTTTGAAAGGGAATTACAACCCAGACCAGTACAAGCTGTATTTTGCCGACACCGGTCTCCTGATCGCCTCTCTGGACGAAGAAGCCCAGCTGGATCTGCGCCGGAACCGTAACTTCGGCGTTTACAAAGGCGCTCTCTTTGAAAACATGGCCGCCCAGATGCTGGTCCAGCAGGGCTACGGCCTGTATTACTACAAAAACACCCAAGGCACCCTGGAAATGGACTTTTTCGTCCGGGATGCAGATTCCCTGATCCCCGTGGAGGTGAAAGCCACCGACGGCAGTACCCGCTCCCTGAACCGTCTCCTGGAAGATTCGAGCCATTATCCGGACATCCGGTACGGCATCAAACTCAGCACCGGAAACATCGGCTGGAACGGAAAATTCTACACCATACCTTATTTTCTCGGTTTCCTGCTAAAACGGTGGCTGAGGGAGAAATAAACGGGGGGTGCTGCACGTTCTCTGCAGCACCCCTGTCAGCTGTCAACGGTTTCCTTATGACACCTCTCCCCTGGACGGCATCCCCGTCCAATCGGTCGAACAAACAATGCCCGCCCCCAACGCCGTAGGGGCGGGCCGCAGGCCCGCCCGTCCCGGCCTGGGGGTTTTACAAGTTCAGAAGCATCTGCCCCCGGCAGATGGTCTCCATAGGCATAAGACGTAGGACTCCTGTCCTAAAATTTCCTTCCATTTTCTCTCTCTTTTTATGTTACAATGAAGACAGAAATCAACTGTTGAAGGAGCTGTTATCATGGAAGAGATGGACATTGGAGGGCGGATCCAGGAATACCGCAAAGCTGCCGGGATGAGTCTCCGGGAACTGGCCGCCCATGCGGAAATCTCTCCTTCCATGCTCAGCCAGATTGAAAACAACGCCGTCAACCCCTCCATCAACACCCTGAAGAGCATTGCAGAAGTTCTCCAGATCCCCCTGTACAAATTTTTCAAGCCCCAGGCCCCCACTCCTGCAGACCAGATCGTCCGCCAGGGAGAGCACCGGATCATCGGCCACTGGGGCACGGAAGTCACCTACAAGCTGCTGACCCCGGATACGGACAGTACCATTGAATTCATCCTGATGGAAATCCCCGCCGGCACCGTCACCACCAAAGTTCCCCGGGGCCATCAGGGCGAGGAAACTGCCTATGTGATGGAAGGCCAAGTGGAAATTACCGTGGATGACCAGACCTACCAGCTTTCTGCCGGAGACAGCATACGGATCCTGTCCGGCCACCCTCACAAATGGTCCAACCGGTCCAAAGAACTGGTCCGGGTCATCTTCGCCGTGACTCCTCCTTCTTTTTAAGCACAAAAAAACTGCCGCAGCCGCGGCAGTTTTTTTGTTACAGCAATACCATGCTCAGCAGGAACACGGTGACCAGTGCGGTCATGGACTGGAGCACGCTGATAATGGGAATGGTCTTGTAGGCAATGGACGTATCCATATCGGAAGTGGTGGCCGTTACCCAGAAGAAATCGTCGTTCCCGTGGAATACCATCATGCCCCCGGCAGCACAGGCCAGCATGGCAATCACCCGGCCCATGGGAGAACCGAAGCCCAGCACATCGATCAGAGGAGTGATCATGGTGGCTGCCGTTACCATGGCAATAGTAGCAGAGCCTACGCAGGTCCGGAACAGGAACCCAATCAGGAAAGGTGCCAGGATGCCGATGGAAACCCCGCTCATGCTGGCAGTGAGGATGTCCCGGAGAGGAGAGGCTTTCAGCACTCCGGAGAAGGCCCCGCCGGCCCCTACGATCAGGACAATCTGTCCGGCCGTCTTCATGGCGTCGGCAATGACCCCGTCAAAGCCCCAGGCTTTGGTGTCTTCCGGAAAGATGTTGTGGTAGCCCACAGCGGCAATCAGCAGCCCGATCAGCAAAGCCACCGCCGGAGTCCCTACAATGTTCAGCACCAGGGCCAGGGTACCGGTAAGCTTGCACATGCTGCCTACAGTTTTCAGCAGCATCAGGGCAATGGGCACCAGGATGGGCAGGAAGGACATCATGGCACTGGGCAGATTCTGATGTTCCGGCGTGTCTTCCACACTGGTGGGCAGATAGTAGTATTTGTTCCCGGCATAGAGGGAAGCCAGGTAAGCCACCAGGGTCACGGGAATGGATACCAGAGCCCCGAACAGGATCACCTGTCCCAGGTCGGCGCTGAGGATCCCGGCCACTGCCAGAGGGCCAGGGGTGGGCGGCACGAACATGTGGGTGGCGTGGAGGCCCATGCACAGGGAAATGGCCATGGTGGTCATGGAAATCTTGGTATCCCGGGAGAGCCTTTTGGCAATGGGGCTCAGCAGGACGAAAGCGGAATCACAGAACACCGGGATGGAAACGAAGTACCCGGTAATGGCCAGCCCCAGGGCTGCATGTTTCTTGCCGGTGATCTTCAAAATGGTCTTGGCCATGGTTTCCGCGGCCCCGGATTTTTCCAGCAGGGCCCCGGTCACCGTCCCCAGGGCAATGACCAGGCCGATATCCGCCACCGTTCCTCCCATGCCATCTGCAAAGGCCTTCAGCATAGGCTCCATGCCCATGCCGGACACAATGGCAAAGACAAAGGACGTGGCAATCAAGGCAAAGAACGGGTGAAGCTTCAGTTTAACAGTACAGATCACCAGGGCCAGCACCGCAAGGACCAGCCCGGCAATCACAGGAAATGCACCATTCATGGAAATCCCTCCTTCCCCCTTGGGGGAACAGACCTTATTTTTTCAGATAGGTGTTCAGGTATTCTTTCCGGATTTCTTCCGGTACCAGACGGCCGCCGGTGGCCCAGGCAATCTGGGTGGCGTTGGCCAGTTTGCCTGCATCCAGGCCCTGGTCCTTCAGATATTTCCGGGTCCCTTCATACACCGTCAGCCGGCAGGGTCCGATGAAGGCCGCACAGCTGGAAGGTTCGATTTCCACGTCTTCGGTTTTCTTCAGATCCCGGAGAAAATTGAAGAGCCGGTAATCATCCACCGTAAAGTCCCCGGACAGCAGGTTGGTCATGATCCGGGTCACAAATCCGGAGGGGCTGGCACAGGCCAGGCCGTCTGCTTCCGTAATCCCGTCAATGTGGAAGTCGTGGACGTTGGCCTTTTCGAATTCCTGGGTGGCCGTGCCCAGCAGGACGGAAGGGCAAAGGGTGGGTTCCGTAAAGAACACATGGACATTGTCCTTGAAGATCCGTTTCAGACCGTAGGAAACGCCGCCGGGGGCCCCGCCCACACCGGCCGGGATGTAAACGATCAGAGGATGGTCAGCATCCACGGTGATATTCATGTCATCCAGCTGTTTCTTCAGCCGTCTGGCAGCCACAGCATAGCCCAGGAACAGGTTCACGGATTTTTCGTCATCCACGAAATAGCTGGTGGGATCCTGGTCGGACAGCCGGCGGCCTTCCGCCACCGCCTTGGAATAGTCATCGGCATATTCGATGACTTCCACGCCCTTCTGCCGGAGCAGATCTTTTTTCCACTGACGGGCATCCATGGACATGTGGACCTTCACCTTGAAGCCCAGCGCCGCACTCATGATCCCGATGGACAGGCCCAGGTTCCCGGTGGAGCCCACCTGTACCGTATACTGATGGAAGAAATCCTTCATATCCTGATCTGCCAGTTTGGCATAGTTGTCCGTTACCTTCAGTTTGCCCGCAGCCAGGGCCAGGTCTTCCGCATGTTTCAGGACTTCATAGATGCCCCCTCTGGCCTTGACGGAACCGGCAATGGCCAGATGGCTGTCCATCTTCAGCAGCAGATGGCCGGGGATGGTGCAGGCAAAGTCCTTTTCCAGGGCCTTCTGCATATCCGGAATGGCTTTCAGGGGAGATTCGATCAGCCCATGAGTCACTTCCGTTTCCGGGAAGCACCGTTCAATGAAAGGCGCAAACCGCTGGAGCCGGTCTGCCGCATCGTCGATCATGGCATCGGACACCACCAGGCTGCACACAGCATTGGTCATGTCAAAGGGAAGGTACCGGGGGTTCACCCACACCGTTTCCTTCTTTTCCGAAACTTCCCGGATCACCGGGTCCTGAGCAATGTACTTTTCCGCATCCATCACAAATCCCTCCGTTCAGATTTATTAAACATAATTTCTTTGTTATGTACAGTATAATTAAACACATCCTCCTTGTCAATGGTATTTTTAGAAAATTTCCAGTATTCTTTTTATCTGCGATTTCATAAGGAATACAACAGTTTTAAAGAAAAAAACAGAAGCTCTATAAATTTATGCAGCTTCTGTTTTCCATTATTTTGTTTAGTATAGAATAACAACAGTGTTTTATTGGGATGAACGAAAAAAGGAGGTGCTGCACGTTCTGTGCAGTACCCCCTTTTTGAATATATGCCCCCTGGGCGGCCGGGACGGGCTTGCCTGGGGCAAGCCCCTACGCCGTCGCTGTCCAGGAGCCGGCTAACAACGATTTTCTTACGGAGACTCTCCCTTGGACGGCATCCCCGTCCAATCGGTCGAACAAACAATGCCCGCCCCCAACGCCGTAGGGGCGTGCCAAAGGCCCGCCCGTCCCGGCCTGGGGGTTTTACAAGTTCAGAAGCATCTGCCCCCGGCAGATGGTATCCATCGGTGTGAGGCTGGAAAGCGGCTCTGCCTCCTTTCGTCTCTCGTCCATCACCCATCAAACATGATAAAATAAACAGTAAATAAGAATCGAATTTTCATACGGGAATACCACATCCCCATGACTGTAGAGATGAAAAAGGAGGCGGAGACCATGTGTACATACGGACAATCCATTCTGGAAGAAGGCGAACAAAAGGGCCGCCTGAAAGAACGGGAAGCCAACGTCCTTGGCATGCTGAAGGAAAAAATCCCCATGGAAACCATTTCCCGGATCACCCACTACTCTCTGGATCAGATTCAGAAACTGGGAAAATTACATGGATTGCTTTAGGTAGGAAAGGCCGCCGGATTTTCCGGCGGCCTTTGTCAGCTGTCAGCTGTCAGCGGCCATAGGATGCGAGGATGCGGCCCATCCCAAGAAACAGCCATTTCCTCCTTACCCAAAATCCGCCTGGCAGTATACACACTGGCCCCCTTTAAAGGTCATCTGAGGCACCAGTACCTGATGGCCGGTCATGGTATTGCCGTTGATATCACTGTACTCCACGTCTTTCTTTTTCAGCCGGAACAAAGCCACATCAGCCGGGCTTCCTTTGGCCAGGGCTCCCAGTTCCGGCCGCCCGATCAGCTGAGCCGGCTTCCAGGTGGCACAATCCAGCACCTGTTCCAGGGGCATCCCGAACTCCAGATACTTGGATAAGATCCGGGGCAGGGAATGGAGAGGCTGGAGGAAACAGCTGGAGGCATTGTTGTCTGAACTGATTACATCGGGTACAAATCCCTGTTCCACCGCTTTCCGGGCTACTTCCAGGTCGAAGTTGCTCCGGCCGTTGGATGCATCGAACAGGACCCCTTTTTTCCGGGCTTCCCACAGTCCCGGCAGGACCTTTCCCCGTTCATCCAGGCAGGTGTGCTCTCCCCGGTTCTGGTAAATATGGCAGATCACATCTCCCGGCCGCAGGATTTCCGCCACTTCATCCAGGGGCAGAGGGCAGTCCGTCACATGGACCACCACCCGGGTCCCGGCCTTCTCGGCAATTTCCACGGTCCGTTTGAGAGAACTTCTGGCCATGTCCTCATCCAGGATTCCACGGGAAAGCCGTGTTTTCAGGCCCACCAAGTTGTCCCCATACCTCCGGAAGAAGTCCAGGATCTTTTTCTCCTCGAAATACCGGGGATCCAGGTTCTCCGGATACCGGTCATTGGACTGCCCTCCCGAAGCCACCAGGAGGCAGTTCAGGATCCGCACCGATGACATGGCCATCACGCTGGCCCGGTACAGTTCATAGCCTCCTACGCCGGCAGTCCCCCCGTCCACAGCGGTAGTAATGCCCATACAGAAGGAGGCTGCATCCCCATTGACGCCATTTTCACTGCCCCGAAAAAAGTAATGAGTGTGGTAATCGATAAGACCGGGCGTTACCAGACAATCCCGGGCGTCAATGACCTGTCTGTATCCGGACTCATCCCTCCCTTCTCCGGGATATTCGATTTTCCCATTGACCAAGGCCATATTTTTTCGTATCAGCTGATGGGTTTCCGGATCATACACCTGCCCGTTTTTGATCAAAAAATCCATGTTCCGCACTTCCTTTCAAAAGACCCGGCAGAAATTATCCTGCCGGGTCACCTGTTTTATTTTTCGGCCTTCCTGGCCTGGTCCACAGCCTGGAGCAGCTGATCCACGATTTCACTGCCCTGGTCTTTTCTCACCATGTCATAGACCACTTTGCCTTTTTCCCGGAGCTGGGCAATCACCTGGGGATCCAGGGTAACGATTTCACAGCCGGCATCAATGCAGGTCTGTTTGTACTGCTGGATGCTCTTGTCCGCACGCCGGTTCCCATAAGCCGTGGCCGCCGCCGCACATTCATCCACCAGTTTCCGTACGTTGTCCGGCAGAGAATTGTACACGTCCTTGTTCATGAAGAAGGTGATGATATGGCCCACATGGTTGGTTTCCACCACATACTTCTGGACTTCCTGGACGTTGTTCCCCACAATGTTCATGTAGGGATTTTCTTCCCCGTCGATGGTGCCCTGCTGGAGGCCCATGAACACTTCCGTGAACTGCATGGGGGTAGCCGCAGCTCCCAAGGCGTTCCAGTAGGCAATATGGTATTTGTTGGTCATCACACGGATTTTCTGGCCCTGGAGGTCTTCCAGTTTCGTCACCTTTTTGTTGGTGGTCAGTTCCCGGAAGCCGGCATCGGAATACCCCAGCATCTGAATGCCCCCAGCGTTGCAGTACTGGTTCATCACCTGGACAAAGGGCCCGTTCAGCACAGTCCGCATCTGCCCCACATTGTCGAACAGGTTGGGCATGTCAAACACCGCATACTGAGGAATGAAATCCACCAGATCCGTAGTCATGCCGGTACCGATTTCGATGGAACCGCTGACCACCGCTTCGGTAAATTCCGTGGTGTTTCCCAACTGGCCGCCAGGATACAGGTCAACGGTGATCTTGCCTCCGGATTTTTCTTTCAGCAGGTGGGCAAATTCCGCTACCATCTGGTAGTTGATGGAAGAATCCGCCACTGTCATAGCTGCCCGCCAGTGGTATTCTCCCGGAATCTCACTGGGATCCAAAGGCTGGATGTTTTTCCCGAATTCATCCGCATCCGCATCCAGTGCGGTACTGATATTGGAGGCCACTTTGGCCTTTTCTTTGGAAAGGGCACTGACCAGCCCCATGGAAATGCCAGGGATATTGGTAATCAGCATCAGAGACAGCAGGAAGGTGGCCAGGAATGGAACCGTGGCCCGTGCCAGCTTCAGCATGGGAATCTTGGTCATCCCGGACGCCACGAACAGGTTGATGCCCATGGGCGGCGTTACCATCCCAATGGCCAGGTTGCAGGTCATGATGATCCCGAAATGGATGGGATCCACACCCAAAGCCGTGGCCACCGGCACCATAATGGGAGTCAGAATCATGATATTGGGAATGTTATCGATGAACATACCGCAGATCAGCATGATGATGTTCATGATCAGCAGCACTACATACTTGTTGTCCGAGATAGCCAGTACTGCCGTGCTGATGGTCTGGGGATACCGGAGCAGGGTGATGACCTTGGCAAAGGCCGCGGCTGCCGCAATCACAAAGAGGATGTTCACATAGGTCTTGGCCCCTTTCATAAACACTTTCCCCAGGTCCTGGAACTGCAGTGTCTTGTAAACAAACAGGCAGATGAACAGGCCGTAGAACACGCTAATCACCGCCGCTTCCGTGGGACTGCAGACCCCGGAATAAATGGTCCCCAGGATGATGACCGGTGTCATCAGGGCAAAGAAGCTTTCCCGGAACAGTTTCCACAATCCCTGTTCATGAAGCTTCCGATAGCTGGCGTTGAGTTTTTCTTTATCCTCTCCGTGCTTTCTGCAGTAGATCCAGCAGTACCCCATCAGGGAGACCCCGATCAGGATCCCCGGGATGATCCCGGCAATGAACAGCTTGGAAGGAGAGCAGTTGGCCGTGGAGGCATAGACGATATAGGAAATGCTGGGAGGAATGATGACCCCCAGTCCCCCGGCCACCGTCACAATGGAGGTGGCAAAGATCTTTTCATATCCCATGGATACCAGAAAAGGAATGGTCATGGCCCCTACAGCAGAAACCGTTGCAGGAGAAGAACCGGAAATGGCTGCATAGAACATGCAGGTAGCCACTACCGCACAGGGGAACCCGGCCGTCTTGTTGCCGATGAAATACCCGAAGAAATTGAACAGCTTCTTGGAAATCCCTCCCTGGGCCATAATCATCCCGGAAACCATGAACATGGGGACAGCCAGCAGGGTGAAACTGTTAAGGCCAGAGAACATAGCCCGGGCTACATCACTGATGCCAAAAGTAAACTGGCCGTTCAGCAGATTGGGAGCCGTGGACAGCAGAGTGAATACCCCGCCTACCGGGAGAGCGATGAAAAGCAATGCTCCCAGCAGTACAAAAAAGAATCCAATGTTCATTCTTCTCCAGCCCCCTTTCCGTTTTGTATATCATTCCCATTATCCCCTTCCAGGGTGGCTTTCCCCTGGAGGACTCTTACCATCAGCTGTGCGTACCGGAAGATTCCCAGCAGGATGCCGAAAGCCATGGCCCGGTAAATATCCGCCACCGGAATGCCCAGAGCCGGGCTGGCCTGATGGATCAGCGCCGCCTTGGCAATCAGTTCCTGGGTTCCTTTGAACAGATAAGCCAACAGCAGGATCATGACACCGTCACACACCAGGCCCAGGATTTTCTGCAGACCTTCCGGCATCATGGTGGTAAAGGTATCCACCTTGATGCTGACCCCGTGGCGCACAGCACAGGGCAGACAGTAGAAAGCCGACAGGGCCAGCAGATAGCAGCAGATTTCATCGGACCAGGTCAGCGCATGATGGAAAGCATACCGCATGATGACATTGGCAAAGGACAGACAACACATCACTGCCAGCATAATGGCCAAAATCACCAGTTCAAGATTCTTGTCGAGCCATTTGACCAGTTTCATTTTCCCTACTCCCCTCTCTGAAGAAAGAATTTTCCGGAATTTTTCATATTTTTATCCTATCATCTTGTTTGTTATCAGTAAACGTGCTAATAATTATAGTTATAAGAAGTATCATTACTATCAAAAATCTGGAAAGGAGCCTTGCCATGGATATCCAGGTCCTTGACTACATCGTGACCATTGCCGACTGCGGCAGCATTTCCAAAGCGGCCCAGAAACTGTTCATCACCCAGTCGGGATTGAACCAGCAGCTGATCAAACTGGAAAACAAATTGGGCGTGAAACTTTTTGAACGGGACAACCATCATCTGGAAATCACCCCTGCCGGTCGGCTCATTGTGGACAGTGCCACGGAAATCCTCCGGATCCGGCGGAATACGCTGACCCAGCTCAGCGATCTCCAGACCAGTATCAGCGGCCTGATTTCCCTGGGCCTGACCCATGAACACGGCATCGATGCTTTTACTGCCATCTATCAGCAGTTCCACCAGCGCTATCCCCACATCAATTTTTCCCTGGTGGAAAAGATTGTGGCAGACCAGTATCACATGCTGAACCACGGATCCCTTGATCTGGGCATCGTCCTGATCAAAAAGCTTCCGGCCCCGCTCCAACGCACCCTGATCCGGGAAGACCTGTACCAGGAAGACCTGCTGCTGGGGGTTCCCCTGTCCCATCCCCTGGCTTCCCGGGCGGTTCCCCTCAGCGCCGGAAAGCCTCTCCGGGTCATCGATCTCCGGCTGTTCAAGGATGATTCCTTTGCTCTGATTTTCAAATCTTCCACCATGCGTCAGGACGTCATCGATCCCATGTTCGAAAAAAGCGGCTTTTACCCCCACATCATGCTGGAAACGGCCATGAACAGTGCCCTGGCCACTCTGGTGAGCCGGGGATTCTGCTGCACCATCCTGCCTCATTCCCGGGTACTGGCCAGTAGCCACCGGAATGAATGTGCCTGGTTCCGGATGTTGGAAAATCCCACCTGGTCCGTTTCCGTAGTACGGCGGAAAGACTACCGCCTGGGGGAAGCCACCCGGTATCTGCTGGACCTGGCCCGGCAGTATGGGAAATCCATGGAAGAACAATTTTCCCGGCACAGTCCCGGTTACAACCGGTAAACAAAAAGGGCCCGTCTCCTGTGGACAGGTCCTTTTCTTATGGGGTTATTTCTTTTCCACCGTTTTGGTGGCAATCACATCGGCTCCCAGGCCCAGTACATTGGACAGCAGCACCGTTCCTGCCGCTATGGGAGCCTTCACACGGCATTTCCGGATTTCTTCCATCACGTCAGAGATTTTTTCTTTCGGGATGGCACCCCGGGTCCGTACGCTGACCAAAGGCAGTTCGCCCCCTTCCACCAGCACGGAACTGGCAATGGTCCGTTTGGGCGCCAGCAGTTCCTGCCGGGCATATTCCAGTCCCCGGGGGCACAGATTCCCCGTCACCTTAGCCAGCACCGGTTTTCCTTCCCGGATCTCATAATCCAGTTTGAGCGTGCATCCGTTGGGGCAGACGATGCAGGTCATTTCCTTATTCATCCAGGCTCACCTCGATTTCTCCTTCTGCAGAAAGCCCACTGCAGGGAACCTCCAGTTCGATCATATTGGCCGGCAGTGCGTTGGGAATCTTTTTCCGCACCAGAACCTGCCCGCCCTGTTTCACTGTCAGACAGCCATTCCGCTGAGGCTGCCGCACCCGCAGGGACAGCCGGAAACCCGTCTGTCCACTGACCCGCTGAGGAACCGTATGACCGATATTCTTTCCGCAGCACACCGGGATGACCGCTCCGGGCAGTCCATTTTCCAGATACTGCCGGATTCCCTCCGCCATGCCTTCCGCTTCCAGGGAAACAAAATCCACCAGATCATGGACGTGGAGCACGTTGCCGGCAGAAAACAGTCCGGGAACCGTCGTCTGGCAGAATTCATCCACCAGGGCACCCTGGGTATGGGGATCCAGCACCGCCCCGGCCCCCAGGGTCAGTTCATTTTCCGGGATCAGTCCCACGGAAAGGATCAGGGTATCACAGGGGATTTCTTCTTCCGTCCCGGCAATGGGCCGCAGATGTTCATCCACCTGAGCCACCACTACGCTTTCCAGCCGGTCCCGGCCACGGATATCCGTTACTGTATGGCTCAGATAGAGGGGAATATCATAATCATGGAGGCACTGTTCGATGTTCCGGGGCAAACCGCTGGGAATGGGATTGATTTCATAGACACCCTTCACATGAGCCCCTTCCAGGGTCAGCCGCCGGGCCATGATCAGGCCGATATCCCCGGATCCCAGGATCACCACTTCTTTGCCGGGCATCCGGTTCTGGAGATTGATGTAGGCCTGGGCCACACCGGCCGTAAGGACCCCGGCCGGACGGGTCCCCGGAATGGCCAGGGCTCCCCGGGTCCGTTCCCGGCAGCCCATGGCCAGCACCACGGCTCTGGCCTGGACCGCCACCATGCCCGTTTCATGAGCGGCGTAAACCCGATGCTCCGGAGTGATCTGGATCACCGTGGTATCGGTAATGTAGGGGATTTCCCTGTCCTGTACTTCCCGGATGAACCGGTCCGCATATTCCGGCCCGCTGAGAGTCTCTCCGAACCGGGTCAGCCCAAACCCGTCGTGGATGCACTGTTTCAGGATCCCTCCCAGCTGATGCTCCCGTTCCAGGATCAGGATGTCCCGGACCCCCTGGTCATAGAGCCGGACAGCAGCCGCCAGCCCGGCCGGTCCGCCGCCGATGATCACCACATCCGCCTGCCGGATCTTCTCTTCCTGTTTCATTCCATTGGCTCCTTCCATCCTTCATTCCTCCCCTTTGGTTTCCGGCCGCACTTCTCCGGTGAACAGCCAGCCGCCTTCCCGCTGATACCGGAGATCTTCCGGCGCCGTTCCCAGTTCCTGTTCCAGCAGCTGGGTGATCCGGGTCTGGCAGTAGCCTCCCTGACAGCGGCCCATCATGGACCGTGTCCGGTTCTTGATGCCGGTCAGGGTATGGACCCCCAGAGGATTGTGGATGGCCTGGAGGATTTCTGCCTTGGAAACATTTTCACACCGGCAGAACACCTGTCCATAAGCAGGGTTTTCCCGGATGGCTGCTTCTTTTTCTTCCAGGCTCATTTCAGCAAAGCGGCGGATGGGTTTCCGGATTGGATCGAAATCCTGTTTCCGGGTAACTTTTCCCCCTTCATTTTCCGTTTCTCCCACCAGAATGTCTACTACACGCCGGGCCAGCGGCAGAGCCGCCGTCACCCCAGGAGATTCGATACCCACCAGGCTCACCGTATGGGGAATGGACGGATCCGTCATAATCCGGAAATCCAGGGGTTCCTTGGTTACCGGATCGCAGTTCCGCCAGCGGATACCCACAAAGTTCCGGATAAAGTACTGCCGTTCCATCTTTTTGAACATCTTCCGGCCATCCTGGAACAGCCGGTCCAGGCTCTGCTGCTGGTTGGCATAATCTTCCGGTCCGGTGGTGGTGTACCAGTCCGGTCCCACCAGGATATTCCCATCCACCGTAGGAGTGGCGTGAGTCACGAACCCGCCCCGGTCGTTGGGAGCCGGGTACACCGGTGTCTTCAAAAAGGCTCCTGCTTTTTTGTCCAGCACATAGTATTCTCCTTTGGTCCCGATCTGGGGCACTTCCGGATATCCCATCAGCTGACCGATTCTTACTGCATAGGCACCGGCACTGTTGATGACCCAGCGGCTGCAGACCATCCCCCGGTTGGTGGTAATCTGGTATACTCTGCCCTTTTCCGCCTGGCCCAGCACCTGCTGCTGCCGGGCTCCGTCCAGGGGTTCAATACCGATAACCCGGGAGCCAAAGGAAAACTCCGCCCCGTTTTTGCAGGCATTTTCCCCCAGGGCAATAGTGTATTGCATAGGGTCCAGGATGCCGGAAGCCGGCACGTACATGGCAAAATTTCCTCCTGCATTGGGTTCAATCCGGTGCATTTCTTCCGGATCCACCATCCGGATGCCTTTGACACCATTGGCTTCCCCATTGGCCTTGAACCGGAGGATATTTTCCCGGTCATGGTCCGTAAAGCCCACCACCAGTTTCCCGGTCCGTTTGAAAGGAACCCCCAGTTCCTGGGACACCTGGTCGAATTCCTGGTTCCCTTCCACGGAACATTTGGCCCGGAGGGTTCCCAGTTTGTAAGTAAATCCTGCATGGAGCATCCCCGTATTCCGGCTGGAATTCCCTGTAGCCACGTCCAGTTCCTTTTCCAGTACCAGGATTTTCAGATCATACCGGGACAGTTCCCGGGCAATGGCGCAGCCTACAACCCCTGCACCCACAACAACTGCATCATACAGTTCCATTTTTCATCTCTCCCATCAGAACAGAATACCCTTGGCGGTCAGACATACGGCAATCATGAAGATCAGCCACAGAGGGCCGCCGATTTTCACATAATCACTGAATTTATACCCTGCCGGCAAAATCTGCATGTTCACCGGCGTCCCGATGGGCGTTGCAATGGCCATATTAGACGCAATGGCAATCAGGATGATGAACGGCACCGGACTCAGGCCCATCCGCTGGGCCAGAGGGATATAAATGGGGGCCAGCATGGCGGATACGGCCACATTGGACATGAACAGGGTCAGGAAGCTGC
The DNA here is from genome assembly GCF_009696675.1 of Acidaminococcus fermentans. GTDB lineage: Bacteria > Bacillota > Negativicutes > Acidaminococcales > Acidaminococcaceae > Acidaminococcus. Next base: position 33,326 of record NZ_VULN01000018.1, read on the forward strand.
CCAAAACGAACATGACGCAAAGAATCACATTCAGGGAAGCATCCTCTCCGCCAAAGAATGCCAGGGTCTGTTCCGCAATCAGTTTCCCGGCTCCGGTCTTCTCCAGGGCCACCCCCAGGGTGGCGATGAAACCTACCGTCAGCAGTACGTCCCAGCTGATGTTCTTCAGCGTGGTTTTGTAGTCGATGGTCTTCGTCACAAACAGGATGGAGGATCCGATCAGGGCCACATTGGCGATGTTCAGATACTTGTTGAAAGGAGCAAACCCGCACAGGATGAAGCCCAGGATGCACAGCAGCAGGGTGAACACGGAAATCACCTGCTTCCGGGTGGACGCCTGGGGCACATTGTCCAGTTCTTCCGAACTCTGGGCAAACACATTCCCGTCATCGAAATGGGGAGAGCCAGGCTTCAGTGTCTTTTTGGTGATGGTATAGCCAATGGTGGCAAAATACAGGACCATCAGGGCATCCACCATCCACATCACCGAAGTCATGTCAAAGACCCCCATGCCTGCTTCAAAGCCGGGAACCTGCATCAGGAAGCTGTTGGCTGTATTCTGGGAGGTGGACCCTACCAGGGTGGTAGCGCCCCCTACGATACAGGCAATGCCGGCAGGCATGATCACCATCTTGGACCGGATCTTTCCCTTGGACCCGGCTGCCACTGCTGCAATGATGGGCATCCACATGGCGATGCAGCCCGAATCACTCATAAAAGCGGACATCAGAGTGCACACCACAACCACCATGACCGTAAAGACCCGTTCATTCTGGAAGATTTTCATCCGGCTCAGGGTAATCCCGATTTTCTGGGCCACCCCTGTCTGGAACAGGGCATCCCCCACAATGGTCATCCCGGCGATCATATACACCGGAGCCGTCCCGAAGCCGCTGTATATGGCGGACAGCTTCACACTGGGCAGACAGATCCCCATGGCCAGGGCGCACAGCACCGACGTCAGAGCCATGGGAAACACCCGGCCGATGAACAGGATCATCGTCACTACGGCGATGATCAGACAGACTGTAATCTCACTCATTTTTCTGCTCCCTTCTGCATTCTGCAAAATTCCACGAAATCCTTTTGGCACCCCTGCTGGATATCAGCAGGGCCATCTGCCAGTTATCATAGAGTATTCAGAATTTTACCGTCAATTCCTTTAGTCCATCCGGCGAAGATTTGCCAATCGAGCGTAAAATCATGATATGATTCAGCAGCTTTTTCTTTGATTTACAAATCCTTCCATCTGACGTATCATGAAAAAAGAATCCATTACGCTAAAAGGAAGCTCATTATGACACACTGTCTCTATTATGCCTATTGGGGAGACCATAATGTGAATCCCCGTCCCCATCTTCATGACCAGCTGGAAATTTACATCAGTCTGAACAATATCGGTGATTTTTTTCTCCAGGAACAGAAGTATCCTTTGAATGTAGGCAGCCTGTTCCTGATCCACCCCTTTGAAATCCACCACGGTTTCTGCGGTGCCAACGAAACCACCAGCCGGTATGCCATCCGGTTTCCCCTTTCCGTCCTGGAACGGCTGTCCACGGAGGAGACGGATCTGAAATCCCTGTTCCAGGCCGCCCCACAGACCATCCAGCTGACCCACCAGGAACTGGCCCAGATCAGCGGTCTGATGGAGTCTCTGCTTCAGCCTGCTCCGGATGCCTATGGCCAGGACATCCAGCAGAACCTCCTCCTGTTCCATTTTGTCCTGGCCATTGCCCGGATCCTGCAGGCAAGAGGACCTGCCCGGCAGCCCGGTTCCGGAGAATACAACAGCCTGGTCCAGCAGATCCTCCAGTACATCCACAGCCACTACCGGGAAGAGATTTCCTTGGAAGATCTGTCCGCCCACCTGTATGTAAGCAAGTCCCGGCTGTGCAAGGTGTTCCGGGAACATACCGGGTTCACCATCGGCAGCTATCTGACCATGTACCGGCTCCAGATGGCCTGTTCCCTGTTGGAAAAAGGGGGCAAAGTAAAAGAAGTGGGCAAGGCCGTAGGGTTCCAGACCTATACCCACTTCATCCGCACCTTCACCAGCAAACTGGGCCAGTGCACTTGTCAACAAAAATTGGACACAAAACTAAAAAAATCAGGCATAAAAAACGAATCGATGTACAAGATTCATCAACTTTTCTGACATCCTTCAAGCTTGTTAGACAAACCATGCCATCGAT
>NZ_VULN01000019.1 GCF_009696675.1 Acidaminococcus fermentans
TTATCGATGGCATGGTTTGTCTAACAAGCTTGAAGGATGTCAGAAAAGTTGATGAATCTTGTACATCGATTCGTTTTTTATGCCTGATTTTTTTAGTTTTGTGTCCAATTTTTGTTGACAAGTGCAACTCCCATCCCGGCCTCCCGAAGGGCATTTTTTTACCTCTTATACCAAAGTCCCTGGCTGTCCAATGATGGGCAGGAATGATACGTTTCTGCCTCGCCCATGGATCGATAAAATTTTAGATTTTCTTTCTTCCGGAAGACTATCCTCTTTCAAAAAATAAGGAAAGGCCTTCGCTCCTGTCAGTAGCGCATGCTGCCTGAACCTGCAGGATAAAAGCCTTCCTTTTTGGCAAATTCATAAAATTTAATTCGTGCCTAACATTAAAATCTGTTTACGGATAACAAACCTGGCAAGGTACATACCCTTCTTCAATGGCTTCTTCCCGGCTGTCGATTTCAACAAAATTTTCTCGATGCCTGATGGTCCGGCAATTATCATTATGGAATTTCATCGTCCGCGGATTGCCCAGATAGGCCAGTGCCGGTGCAGCCAGACACAGAGTGGATAATAAAGCAACAAGGATCACCAATGCTTTTTTCATAATAACTCCCTCCCCATTCTCTCATTATTTTAAAACGATTGATTCTTTTCAGTCAATCTCAGGATGGTGGTGGCATCGGCGACAGCCAATATTTTGCAGGACCTGCCGACAACAAAGGAGTGATTGGCAGGAGCATTGAACTTATATTTATAGTTTTGTTTCTGTCCGTCCCCTGAAAGGGGCGTAAGCAGGGAGCATCCGCTTTAGCGGATAGCGAGGTCGCTTATGCCGTAGCTGGGGACCATGCGCAGCATAGTGGTGGGGTTCGGCCAGAAGCCTTGTACTTTCTTCCGTTAGAAACTCCTGGCCCCCAGGGAAACCCCCTACCCGTGCAAGCACGGGTCCTTTCCCCCTTTCAGGGGGACACAAGTTGGTAGAGGAATCGGCCTTGCTGGTATTCTGTGTGAGTATACGTCGATTCTTCGGGAGCTGGGAGAGCAGGCCCAGGAGGAGTCGGCGGGACAACATCGGGTGTTGTCGCTCCTGGGGTGGAGCACGCGGGCGATAGGGTCCGGCTTCCTGGTCCGTAGCCGCAGCCTTTGACCGACAGGGCAAGGCGATAGGCTGTGAGCCTCCCGCCAGGGACGAACGGGTCTGCCCTCCCGGCGGAGAGCCCTCACGGGTGGATGAGTATAGAAGTTTTTGCCCTCCAGGCGGCCGGGATGGGTTTGCCTGCGGCGAACCCCTACGCCGTTGCCCCGAAGTATGGTACAAGAAATCGGGCTGCCCGGCGTGCAGCCCCTGCGGTACCGATTTACACGTTCAAAAATTTGCCTGCAAATTTCTCATTCAGCTGGAGACTAGTGACTGTGAGTTCAATCAGGGCGCGCATCCTGCGGCATTGCAGCCATTCATCTGATTGCCGCCGTTCCATCTCTGCACTCTTCACTCTGCACTCCCCTTCGTGTTATGATGATAAAAACAACTTTCACGAAAGCGAGGCTTTGCTGTGCGATTTTTACATACTTCTGACTGGCACCTGGGCCGGATCTTCCATGGTCTCCACCTGCTGGAGGACCAGCGGGCCGCCCTGGACCAGATCCTGGACCTGGCCCGGGAATACAAGGTGGATGCCCTTCTGGTGGCCGGGGATGTGTACGACCGGGCCGTCCCTCCCACGGAGGCGGTGAACCTGCTGGACGAAACCCTCCGCCATCTGGTGCTGGACCTGAAGATTCCCACCCTGCTCATTGCCGGCAACCACGACAACCCGGACCGGCTGAACTTTGGCCAGGCCCTTTTTGCCGCCCGGCAGCTGTACATCACCGGGCCGGTGGATCCGGATACCCATCCGGTAGTGCTGGAAGATGGGGACGGGCCCGTATACTTTGCTCCCCTCCCCTACTGCGAACCTCTCACCGCCACAGAACTGAGCGGGGAAAAGCAGCCCACCCATGAAGCTGCCCTCCAGTGGCAGGTGGCACGGATTCTCCGGCAGATCCCTACCCGGGCCCGGAAAGTGGCCCTGGCCCATGTGTTCCTCACCGGGGCCCAGACCACCCCGGACAGCGAACGGCCCCTGGCCGCCGGCGGGGCCACCACCGTGAGCATCGACTGCTTCAAAGACTTCCACTATACGGCCCTGGGACATCTCCACGCCTGCCAGAACAACAGTCCCCGGGTCCGGTACTGCGGCTCCCTGCTGAAATATTCCTTTGCAGAGGCCAGCCAGAAAAAAGCCGTCCACATTGTGGACCTGGACGGCAAAGGGGATATTTCCGTGGAAACCGTTCCCCTTAAGGCTCCCCACGAACTGGCGGTACTGAAGGGAGAATTCCGGGACCTGTTGGAGAACCCCCGGACCGATCATCTCCAGGACTATCTCCAGATCCAGCTGACGGACCGGGTGCCCGTCCTGGATGCCAAGCACCGACTGGAACAAGTGTACCCCCAGATTCTCCAGCTGGGCTATGAACGGCTCCAGCCTGTGGAAACAGAAGCAGCCGCCACCGCCCAGCGGAAGGGGCTTTCCACCGACGACCTGTTCCAGGCCTTTTTCCAGGAAGTCCAGGGCCGGGATCTGACGGAGGGAGAAAAAGCCCTGTTCCACCAGATTGCCGATGCCGTGAACCAGGAAGGGAGGAAAGCCTGATGCGCCCCCTGAAACTTGTGATGACCGCCTTCGGTCCCTACGCCAACGAAGAGACCATCGACTTTACCCGGCTGGGAGACAACCGGTTTTTCCTGATCACCGGCCCCACCGGAAGCGGCAAGACCACCATCCTGGATGCTATCACCTTTGCTCTCTATGGCTCCCCCAGCGGGGATCTCCGGGACAACCGGTCCCTGCGCAGCGACTATGCCACACCGGACCGGAAAACAGAAGTCCGGTTCACCTTCCGGAACCGGGACCGGGCGTATGAAGTGACCCGGACCCCGGAACAGGTGCTGAACAAACAGCGGGGAGAAGGAACCCGGACCGTGCCTGCCGGTGCCTCCCTGGTGGAGATTCTCCCGGAAGGGGACCGGAAGGTGCTGGGTACCTCCAACAGCTCCGTGACCCGGGCGGTGGAACAGCTCCTGGGGTTCCAGGCCCGGCAGTTCCGGCAGCTGATGGTGCTGCCCCAGGGGGAATTCCGCCGATTCCTGGTGGCAGATTCCAAGGAACGGAAAACCATCCTGGAAACCCTGTTCAAGACCGGCCAGTACAGCGCCCTGGAAGAGGCCCTGGACGCCCGTGCCAAGACCCTGAAAAAGGAATATGAGGAATGCCGGCAGAAATACCAGCTGCTGCTGGAAAGTGCCGGTACCAACAATCCTGCCGCCCTGAAGGAACGGATCCAGGAAGAAAAGCAGCAGGCCAAAGCCCTGGAAGCCCAGGCCGCCGAAGCCCAGAAAGCCTCTGCCGCCGCCCTGGAAGCCCTCCAGCAGGCCCAGCAGCTGGCCCACACCTTCCAGCGCTGGCAGGAGGGCCAGAAACGGAAGGAAACCCTGCTCCAGCAGGCACCGGCCATCCAGGAACTCCAACAGAAGCTCCAGTGGCTGGAAGAGGCCCTGAAGCTCCACCCCATCTACGACCGGACCCGGAAGGCCAAGGCCCGGCTGGATGCGGCGGAAGGGCTGCTGGCCCGGGCCCGGGAGACCCTGAAAGCCGCCCAGGAAACCCTCCGGCAGCAGCTGGCTTCCGCCACGGAAACCAACACCCATGCCCTCCAGGAACAGATGGCCCAGGTCCGGGAACAGCTGGCCCGGATGACCGCTGTTTCAGGGGAAACCGTCCGGATGGCCCAGGCCCTTGTTCCCGGGAAGCCCTGCCCGGTGTGCGGTTCCCCGGACCATCCCCACCCTGCCACCCAGACCCGCCAGGCCCAGGAGGAACTGGCCCGGAAGACCCAGGCCATGGAAGCCAAAATCGCCCAGCTGAACCGGAAACAGAAAGCCCTGGAAAAGGCCCAGACGGAAGCGGATCAGGCGGCCGGATCCTGCCAAACCGCTGAAGAAAACCTGGCTGCCGCCCAAAAGGCCTTCGAGGCGGACCGGGAGGCCTATAAAACAGCTCTGGAACAGTCTCCCTTCCCGGATCAGCATTCTTTTGTGGCCGCCCACAAAGCCCTTCCCAGCAAGCCCCTGTGGCAGGAACAGGTGGACCGGTACCGGCAGCAGACGGACAGCCTCCAGGGAGAACTGAAGCTGTTGGGTGACCAGCTGAAGGACAAGACCCCTCCGGACCTGGCACCTCTCCAGGAAGCGGTCCGGCAGACCGGCACCTCTGCCCACACCCTGGCCACCCGGACCGGGGCTCTCCAGGAAACCCTCCGCCGGGAAGAAGCCAGCCTGAAGCAGCTGGAAAAACTGGAAAAGGACCTTTCCCGGCTCCAGGAGGCCTACGGACCCATCGGCCTTCTGGCCTCCACTGCCAAAGGGGACAACAGCCGGAAGCTGACCTTCTCCTCCTTTGTGCTCCAGGCGGTGCTGGACGATGTGCTGGAAACCGCCAACCTGCGGCTGAACAAGATCAGCCAGGGACGGTACAGTCTGTACCGGAGCCAGGACATTGTGGATGCCCGGAAGGAACAGGGGCTGGGACTGGAAATCATGGACGCCTTTACCGGCCAGGCCCGGGCGGTGACCACCCTGTCCGGAGGGGAGATCTTCTTCACCTCCCTGTCCCTGGCCCTGGGGCTGTCGGACGTGCTAGAATCCTACGCCGGAGGCCTGCACCTGGACACCATCCTGGTGGACGAAGGGTTCGGGTCCCTGGATCCGGAAACCCTGGACAGTGCCATCAGCGCCCTGCTGGAACTCCAGAAAGGCGGCCGGCTGGTGGGCATCATCTCCCACGTGGCCGAATTAAAGGAAAGGATTTCCGCCCAGCTGGAAATCATCCCCACCAATCAGGGAAGCACCACCCGGTTCAGGGTGTAAAAAAGGGGGCTGTTGCTAAGCAACAGCCCCCTTTTTTACACCCCTCTCATCTCCGGATCCCAGATAATCTTGTGGAGCTGGACCTGGATGCAGACCTGGGCCAGCTTGTGGTCCCGGACGAATTCCACCAGTTCTTTGGGCTCAATGGCTCCGTACACCGGAGATACATACACCTGGCTCCGGAGGGTGTACTCCCGGAGCACCCGGTCCATGTCCTCCAAATCTTCCCGGCTGCCCACCACGAACTTCACCACATCGTCTCCGGTGAGCCGGGTAAGGTTTTCCATCCGCATCCGTCCCCGCATCCCGGAAGAAGGAGATTTCACGTCCATGGTGTAGAACAGGCCTTTGGGCCGCTCTTCCAACAGAGGCACCGCCCCGTTGGTCTCGATGTTCACTTCATACCCTTCCCGGGAAAGGGCCCGGCACAGGCCATCCAGCGGCTGGAGCAGCGGTTCTCCCCCGGTGAGGGTCACCTTTTTCCAGGGATAGCTGCGGATCCGTTCCAGCAGTTCCCCTTCCGTCAGGTGCTCCCGGGCATCGGACCGTTCCAGGGCATAACCGGTGTCGCAGTAGCTGCACCGGAGGTTGCACCCGGCGAACCGGACGAACACCGCCATATAGCCGGTGCGCTTCCCCTCCCCTTCAATGGAGTCGAACAGCTCCACCACAGGAAATGTTTCAGTCTTCATAAATGGCCACGTTCCCTTCCGATTCCTGGACGGAGACCCGGGTGCAGAAGGGGATCTGGTCGTGGATCCATTTGGCAATATTTTCCGCCGTGGGATTGGTTTTCACAATGTCATTGATGAAGGCATGGTCCAGCTGCATCACCACATCCTTGATGTGGGTGAAATCCACCACCATGCCGTTTTCGTCCAGGGTTTCCCGCTGGCAGGTCACGTCGATGATCCAGTTGTGCCCGTGGAGATGGGTGCATTTGCTTTTATAAGGAAGCTGGAGACAGTGGGCTCCGCTGACTTCCATCCGTTTGGTTACCGTATACATGATCAATCCTCCAGTGCCGGGTCTTTGACCCCGTTGGCGGCAAAAGCCCGTGCCCGGTCGATGCAGGTACCGCAGGTGCCGCAGGGTTTGTCCCCGCCTTCATAGCAGCTCCAGGTCAGTTCATAGGGGGTGTGGAGCTCCAGTCCCCGTTTCACCACGCCGGCCTTGCTGCAGCTGGCAAAAGGCGCCACAATATGGCACTGGCTGTACGTACCCAGAGAAATGGCCCGTCCCATGGCGTCCAGGAAGGCTTCGCTGCAGTCTGCATAGGCGTTGCCGGCCGCATCATCTGCATGGGCTCCGATGAAAATGGATACATCATCCTTTTCGTAGATGCTCATGGCCAGGCTGGCCACTGCAGAAAGCATGAGCCCGTTCCGGAAGGGCACATAGGTGGATACCTTTCCTTCTCCATTTTCCGCGATCTGCTGTTCGTAGCTTTTGTGGACGATCTTTTCCGTGGAATGGTCCAACAGGGAACAGTTGGAATACTGGAAGATCCTGGACAGGTCCAGCTCGTAATGAGGCAGGCCGTAGTAGTCCGCCACCTTCCGGGCGCATTCCAGTTCCTTCCGGTGTTTCTGGCCGTAAAAAATGGATACAGTGGACACATTTCCTTTGCCGAATTCTTCCACTGCCACAGAGACGCAGGTGGTGGAATCCACCCCGCCGCTGGACAGCACCAGTGCTTTCTTATTCATGGACAAAGGCCTCCATTCTCCGCTGGGCCATGTCTTTGTATTCCGGCTGATAATACACGGCAAAGGGCAGGATGCTGATGCCGCCCCGGGGATTGAAATAGCCGGCCACTTCCAGATATTTGGGCTGGAGCAGGTTCACCAGGTCGTTTTTGATGATGTTCACACAGTCCTCATGGAAATCCCCGTTGTTCCGGAAAGAAAACAGGTACAGTTTCAGGGATTTGCTTTCCACCAGCTTATGGTCCGGGATGTAGCTGATCACGATCCGGCCGAAATCCGGCTGGCCGGTTTTGGGACAGAGGCTGGTAAATTCCGGGCAATTCAACTTCACCATGTAGGGAGCCTCTTCATGTTTGTTGGGGAAACATTCCAGCACTTCCGGCGCATAGGTATTCTGGTACACCGTATGGCCGCTGCCCAGTTCGGTGACCCCCTGCAGTTCTTCTTTTGTTCTCATGGTCATTCCTCCAAAAAGTACAGTTTTGGAAAACCCGCAGTCGAAAAAAACAGTTCCGAGCGGACTCACAAAATTGAATTATACCGTATACGGGACAGAAAGGGAAGAGTGCAGAGCGAAGAGAGGAACCGTAGGGGCCGCAGGCCCGGCGGCCCGCTCCAGAAATCACCAAACGCACAGAGGGGCCCCAGGCCCGGGGGCTGCCACTCAAAACAAAACCGTTTCTCCATCCTGTGGCATAACATAATTGGTGACTCCTCTTCCGGCCAACCTGCCTTTCATGTCATAGCGGGTCAAAGAAGCATGAGCCACATTGTCCATATGGGTTATAAAGATTGTTGCCCTGGGTACGGTCCGGGCCACACACTCCACATCCTCATCATTCATGATCAGCCGGCCAAATCCCACAAGCTCTGCTGCACAGGCGTTGACTGTAACCACTTCCGGAGAATAAGCTTCCAGCGTTTGCTTCACGCCAGGATACCATACAGTGTCTCCGCTCACATACAATGTTTTTTCTCCCTGGGCCTGAAAAACCACGCCCATGGCATTGCCGCAGGAGACCATAGTTCCATGTTTGGCCGGCACTTTGGTCAGCGTTACATTTTTCCACACGGTCCCTTCTGCAGAGAGCACCTGTACTCTTTGGAACCCGGATTTCCGGAATACGGCCGCATCTGTTTCGTTTTGGACGAATACGGGAACAGTCTTGTCCAAAAATTTTCCTACCGTACCATCTGCCGCCACATCAATGTGATCTGGATGGATATGGGTAACGATATAAGCATCCACTCCTTCCCTGATTTTTTCTCTGGACAGGGGCAAGCCGTAAAAAGGCATGGGCAGCACCATTTTTACCGGGTCCGGGACCTGGTAGTTTTCTAGGGTAATGTCGTCAAAGGATCCCATGCTCCCTTTGTCAGCTAACCATGGATCTAGAAGAAAGGTCACTCCTCCGAATTTGATTTTATTGGTTGCGTTGCGAATCTGCTGGATTTCCATTGCATTTTCCTCCTTGATACTTTGGCTGTATGAGAAAATTATAAAAAAAAAGGAAATCCCGCTCCATGGAAAAAAACAAGTCTTTTCTTGTCCGGAGTTGAAAAATTCAAGTTTCCGGCAGTTCCAGGTTCTTTAGCACCATATCAACCGTACAAATGCCATATTTTTGAAGCTGCACCAGAATTCTTTCCTGTTCTTCCACCGACTGAAAAAACATGTCCAGAACATAAACCTGACGTCCAGTAATCTGATAACAATGGAGTACTTGACAACCGCATTGAGCCAAGAATACTACCAAAGGAGTCTTTTGCGGTATCCCTGCTTCCAGGCGGATCAGGGAATGAAGCGGATAACCATAGACAGGACAATTTACATTGACCGTATACTGTTGGATGATTCCTTTGTCCTCCAGCTTTTCAATGCGATTTTTTACGGCTTGCCCGGAAAGATGGACTTTTTCACCCAATTCCTGCAGCGTAATCCTTCCCTGATGACGCAAAATATGGATGATTTGTTCATCGACCTGGTCCACTTTATTCTTTTTATCCAATTTTGCCCTCCTTATCCTGTGTTGACAAGTGGGGAGTTATCCACTTTTTCGTGGATAACTCCCCGCTTTATCAACATTTTCCCCTTTGGTTCCTCAGCCCAGGTGTTTTTCCAGTCCCAGGACGGCCAGCCGTACGCAGTCGTCGCAGGAACAGAGCATCTTCCCGGTGCCCACGCCTTTCAGGTCCCGGCAGATGGTGGCGCCGGCTTTTTCTTTGAACTCCTGGAGGATTTCGTTCATCACCGTCTTGGCCGGCTTGCCGCTTTTGTCCAGCAGCCCCAGCACCACAGCAGCCCCGGTGAGGGCACCGCAGGTGGCGTCCATGCCTCCCATGCCTCCCCCGAAGGCGGACCCCAGGGCCCGGAGTTCTTCGGTGGATTTGCCCAGTTTGTCCTGGTAAGCCAGGAGCACGGCCTGGGCACAGTTGGTATGCACATCAGTGCTGTGTTTCAGTTCTGCGGCCTTTTCCGCCCGTTTGGATGTTTCGATCATCGTATAAAATACTCCCCTCATGAAACTATTGTCTTTATTATACGTGCTGCCGTCCAAAGAAACAACCGGGTTTACAAAATCCCCGCCGGCAGATGGACAGTTACACCCGGTCCCAGAGGGATATCCAGGGCAACCCACACCAGCATGAACAGGATCCACACCACCTGGAGCACCGCCGCCAGAGGAATCAGGTTGGAGATGAAGGTCCCTACCGTGCAGTCCGGATCATATTTTTCCTGGGCCACGCTGAGCATCATCCACAGATAAGGCATCATGGGAGTCACACTGTTCCCCGGGGAATCCCCCAGCCGGTACAGCAGCTGGGCAAAAGCCGGATGGTACCCCAGCAGCATGAACATGGGCACGAAGATAGGAGCAAAGATGGCCCATTTGGCGGATCCGGAAGACATGAAGATGTTCACGAAGGCACAGACCAGCACAAAGGTCACGCACAAAGGCAGTCCCGTAAAGCCCATGCTCTGGAGGAAATCTGCTCCGCCGATGGCCAGCAGGGTCCCCATTTTGCTCCAGTTGAACAGCCCCTGGAACTGGCCGCAGAAGAAGCAGAACACCACATAGGACCCCATGTGAGACATCTGCTTCACCATGGCCCCGTTGATATCTTTTACAGTCTTGAACTTGCCGGTGGTCATCCCATAGGCAATCCCGGCAAAACTCATCAGGAAGAACAGAATGGGGATCAGCCCCTTCAGCAGCAGGGAGCCCACCAGGGTATGGCCGTCCTTGGACAGGATGCCGGTGAAAAAGCCAACAGCGATGATGGCAATGTACACCAGGCTCACCCAGCCGGCCCGGCGGAGCCCCTTTGTTTCCGTTTCCGTCAGGTCCTGGACCGCTTCCAGTTCTTTGGCTTCATACTTCCCGAACCGGGGTTCGATGAGGTGCTTGGAGGTGTACCCCAGCACCAGGGCCACCAGGAAGGTGGAAGCCACCATAAAGTACCAGTTGCAGGTGACGTCCACGGCGTAGACCCCTTTGCCCAGGAATCCGTCCAGGGCCTGGTTGGTAAGCCCCTGCATCAGGGTATCAGTGCCGGCGATCATCAGGTTGGCAGTAAAGCCGGCGTTGGCTCCGGCGTATCCCACGATCATCCCCACCAGAGGGTTCTTCCCCACCCCGATGTACACCAGGGCCGCCAGAGGGGGAATCACCACGGAAGCCGTATCCGAGGCAATATTCCCCATGGTGCCCACAAAGGCAATCAGGTAGGGCACCACTCCCGGGGGCACGTTCTTCATGCTCCGCCGGAGCAGGCTTACCAACAGGCCGCTTTCCTCACAGAAACCGATGGCCAGGGTCATGGTGATCACAAGGCCCAGAGGGGCGAACCCGGAGAAGTTCTTCACCATGTTGCTCAAAAGCCAGTTGACCCCCTCTTTGGTAAACAGATTCTGGGCCATGACCGCCTTGCCGTTGGCCGGGTTCACCAGGCTCATTCCGGAAGCAGAAAGAGCCGCTCCGGCCAAAGCCGTAATGACAAACAGAATGCAGAACAAAATGGCCGGAGGGGGCAGTTTGTCACAGACCTTCTCCACTCCGTTCAAAAACCGGTCCACCCAGCTGCCCCGGGCCTGCTGCGTTTCTCCCTTCATCTTATCCCTTCCTTTTCCTATAACTGTGTCAAACAAACGTACCCGTAGGGGCTGCACGCCGGGCAGCCCGCCCATTCACCATTTGTCCTGACATCCTGCGGAACAACCGGCCTGCGCCCCTACGGTTTATGTTTTACTTATACATTTTATAATTATAGCCTAAACTCCCCCACTTCAAAATCCCCTTTTTTCTCTCTGTTCCCGAGCCCAGCTCTTTTTGCTTCGGGGTTCCCCCAGCACCAGGGACCAGAGCATCCCCTGGCGCAGGTCCCCGGAAAGCACCGGGTGGCCGACCGTTTGCCCCTTCGGGTGCCGGATTTCCGCCACCTGGGGAGCCACTGTGGGCTTCAGGTCCCGGATTTCTTCCACCAGGTCACTGCGTACGGGCTTTACCGTAGGCTGGAGGGGCGGCTCTTTTTGGGCAGGAGCCTGAGCCTCCTCACAGACGAAAGGTCCCGGACCCGGTTTCCGGACCGGTTGGGAGGGCTTTTTCAGGGGCCGTTTCTTTTTTCTCAGCAGCTGGCTTCCCAGAAGGAACAAGATCCACACCAGGAACAGCAGCAAATCGCTTTTCATAGGCCCCTCCTGTTATTTTTCCGGTTTCCGGGTGGGCGGCAGTTCTTCCTGGCCGCCAGCCACCAGGCTTTCCCGCATTTTGGTGTCCGCCAGCAGGTTCTTCATCTGATAGTAGTCCATGACCCCCAGATGGCCTTCCCGGAGCGCCTGGGCCAGGGCTTCCGGCACCTGGGCCTGGGCTTCCACCACTTTCGCCTGCATTTCCTGGGTGTAGGCCCGCATTTCCTGCTCCTTGGCCACAGCCATGGCCCGGCGTTCTTCGGCCTTGGCCTGAGCGATGTTCTTGTCCGCTTCCGCCTGGTCCGTCATCAGCTGGGCCCCGATGTTCCGTCCCACGTCCACATCGGCGATATCAATGGAGAGGATTTCAAAAGCTGAGCCGGCATCCAGTCCCTTGCTCAGCACGGTCCGGGAAATGTGGTCCGGGTTCTCCAGCACATCCGTGTGTTCTTCCGAAGACCCCACGGTGGTGACGATACCTTCGCCCACCCGGGCGATGATGGTGCTTTCCCCGGCGCCCCCCACCAGCCGGTCGATGTTGGCCCGGACAGTGACCCGGGCCCGGACCTTCAGCTCGATGCCGTTCTTGGCCACGGCAGAAATCAGCGGGGTCTCGATGACCTTGGGATTGACGCTCATCTGGACCGCTTCCAGTACGTCACGGCCGGCCAGGTCGATGGCCGCCGCCCGTTCAAAGGTCAGAGGGATGGCCGCCCGTTCCGCGGCAATCAGGGCATCCACCACCCGGTCCACATCCCCCCCGGCCAGATAATGGGCTTCCAGCTGGTCCACGTTCACATCCAGGCCGGCCTTGTTGGCCTTCACCAGAGGCAGGATGATCTTGGAAGGGATCACCCGGCGGAGCCGCATGCCCACCAGGGTGAAGATGTGCACGTTGACCCCGGCGGCCATGGCGGAAATCCACAGGCCCAGAGGGACAAAGTGCAGGAACAGGACAATGATGACCAGGATGGCCACCAGGAATACGGTACTGCCTAAAATTGCAATCATGGGTTTTCCTCCTTCCGGACTACGGTCCGGCCTCCGGTGGCTGCCACCACACGGATGGCCGTCCCCGGTTCATAAAATTCCCCTTCGGTGATCACATCTACCAGTTCCCCATCGATCAGGGCCCGTCCGGAAGGACGGAGCACCGTCTGGGCCACACCGGTTTTGCCCACCAGATCCTTCCGGTCTGCATTGCCCGTATAGCCCTGGGCAGCGGTGGACCGGAGATGGAGTGTCACCTGCCGGCCCAGCCAGCTTTTGGGACCCCGGCGGATCAGCCAGAACCCCAGGACCGCCAGCACCAGCAGGACACCGCCCACCAGAGCAGCCGCCTGGGCCGTGGCCCCCAGAAAGAAATACAGGGACCCCAAAAGACAAAGGATGCCGGTGATGCCGAACAGGCCAAAGCCGGGAATGAACCCCTCCACCGTCAGCAGCACCACACCCAGAAACAAAAGCTGCAGTTCCATAGGGACCTCCTTTCCTCAGGATAAAAAGAGATTGATAAGTATTATTCGAGATAAAAAGGGAAATCCCTGCTATTTGGGAGGAGCGAATGGTTTGGTGGCTTGGTGATCGATTATCCTTCGCAGGATGCGCACCAAGGGTTGCCCTGCACTCCCGCCCGGTGCGCCCGCTCCCGGACTCCCCTATATCCCTTCCCCCCACAAAAAAAATACAATAAAAAAGACGATACAGCGTTACGCGTGTATCGTCTTCTTTTGTGGTGGGCGCTAACAGGATCGAACTGCTGACATTCTGCTTGTAAGGCAGACGCTCTCCCAGCTGAGCTAAGCGCCCATAAGTTGGTGACCGGAGAGGGAATCGAACCCTCGATACCGCCGTGAAAGGGCGGTGTCTTAACCGCTTGACCATCCGGCCAAAAAAAATGGTGATCCGCCAGAGGATCGAACTCTGGACACCCTGATTAAGAGTCAGGTGCTCTACCAGCTGAGCTAGCGGACCATCATGTCTTTGGTTTTCTCAACCGCTGACTTTGTTAGTATACAAGATAACACGAAATTTTGCAAGCCCTTTTTGAAAAAAACTTTATTTTTTTTCTTTCAGCCAGTGATGGGCCGCTTTCAGCACCTGTTTCACCGTCAGATCCCGCATGCACCGCATGTCGTCACAGTGGTGCTTCATCCCCTTCCGGCACCCGTCACAGGGAGGATTGGCCCGGACAATGGTGGCCTGTTTCGTATAGGGTCCGTACAGTTCCGGATGGCTGGGGCCGTACATGGCCACAATGGGCACCTTCTGGCTGATGGCCACGTGCATGGGTCCGCTGTCGTTGGTGATGATCAGGCTGCACCGGCTCATGGCCGCCGCCAGTTCTCCCAGGGAGAATTTCCCGGTGGCCACCATGGGTTTGCTTCTCATGAAGGACACTGCCTCCCGGACCATATCCTCGTCCATGGAGCCTCCGAAGAACACCGTCCGGTATCCTTCTTTGGCCAGGGTATCCGCCACCTGGGCAAACCGTTCCGGAGCCCACCGTTTGGTGACCACTGCGCTGCCGATGTTGAACCCCACCACTTTTTCCTCCGGCTTCAGGTCCTGGGCTGCCCAGTAGGCTTCCGCCGCCTGTTTGTGCTCCGGCCCCGGGAACACTTCCAGTCCGTTGTTCCGCAGGTCCTCCACCCCCATCCGCTTCAGCACGTCCAGGTACATATCCGCCGCGTGGATGGTCCGGTTCAGCTTCAGCCAGGGATGGAAGAATCCCCGGAACAGGAAATGAGAGGCCCCCACCTTTTCCGGCACCACCGCCATGGCGTCGATGAAAGAACACCGTTCGTTGGGGTGCAGGTTGATCAAAAGATCGAAATGGGCGTCGGTGATCCGCCGGCTCATGGCCCACAGGGCCCGGAGGTTGTTGTCCTTCCCCTTTTTGTCGATGGTCCACACATGGTCGATGTTGGGATTGTATTCCACGATTTCCTTCAGCTTCTCATCCACCAGATAGGTGATGTCCGCTCCGGGCGCCGCCTGGCGCAGAGCATGGAGGAAGGGGGTGGTAAGCACCAGATCCCCCAGATGCATCAGGAAGGTTACGATGATTTTCTTTCCTGCCAGTTCAGTCACAGGCTTTTTCCTCCTTTTTCCGGTACAGGTCATACACCTGGTCCGGGGTCACTTCTCCCATACAGGTCCAGTGGTCACAGTGCTTCTTCAGACAGCCGGCACACGCTGCCGGACTCACCAGCACGGTGGCCCGGGGATTTCCGTAAGGGCCCGTCCGGTCCGGCCGGGTAGGTCCGTACATGGTCACCAGGGGCTTCTGGAGCGCCGTAGCAATATGGAGGGGCCCTGTGTCTCCGCTGACATAGAAACGGGCCCCCTTGATCAGGGCTCCCAGTTCCCGGAGACTGGTCCCGCCGATCCAGTCCAGCAGATGGGGTTCCGGCCCCGCCAGCTCCCGGATCTTTTTTCCCAGAGGGACATCTTCCGGTCCCCCGGCCAGCACCACCCAGGTCCCCTCTGCCAGGAACTTCCGGGCCAGGGCGGCATAATGGTCCAGGGGCCACCTCTTGGTTTCCCACCGGGCCCCGGGCACCAGCACCACATAGGGCAGGTTTTCCTGGTCCGGCATTCCCGCCTCCAAAAGCCGCCGGCGGATGGTTTTTCCTTCTTCCTTCAGAGCCGGCATGGGATAGGTGATCTTGTCCGCCTTCGCCCCCAGATACCGGGCCACATCCAGGTACCGTTCGATCACATGGTCATGGGCATGGGCCCCCACAATGGGCCGGGACACCAGCCGGCTCCCTTCCCGCATCTCGCAGTAGCCGATCCGGTTGGGACAGCCGGTGAGCCAGGCCATGACGGCACTTTTGAACAGCCCCTGGAGGTCGATGACCAGGTCGAACTTCTTTCCCCGGAGCAGAGCCCGGGTTTCCCGAAGGGTCTTCCATTTGTCCCCCCAGCCCATCTTCCCGAAGGCCTTCTTGTCGAAATACAGCACTTCGTCGATAATAGGCGGCTCCGGCACAAAGGCGCTGAACTGGGGATGGACCAGCCAGCTGATCCGGCTGTGGGGAAAGGTTTCCCGGAGGGCTGCCGCAAAAGGCAGGGCGTGGATCACATCCCCCAGGGAGCTCATTTTGATGATCAGGATGTTCTGGTAGGTCACTTTGCCGCCTCCTGCCGGTCCAGCACCTGGCGGACAAAGGCCAGCAAATCCGTCCCGGTGAACCGGTACCCCGGGATTCCTGCCCCCAGAGCCGCCTGGACGTCACTGTCCTTGTCCCCGATCAGGAAGGACCCTTCCCGGTCCAGATCATGGTCTGCCAGCGCCTGGAGGATCATTCCCGGCCGGGGCTTCCGGCAGTTGCACACCACCGTCAGTTCAGGGATCACCCCTTTGGTGGGATGGTGGGGACAGAAATAGAAGCCGTCGATCTGGCCGCCGGCTTTCCTGATTTCTTCCGCCATATAGGCATGGAGATGTTCCATGTCCTTTTGGGTGTAGTAGCCCCGGGCGATGCCGCTCTGGTTGGTCACCACATACACCTGATACCCCTGGCGGACCAGGGCGGCCACCGCCTCTTTGGCGCCGGTCACCCATTCCACCTGGTCCGGACGGCAGATATATCCCTTGTCGATGTCCAGGACCCCGTCCCGGTCCAGGAACACCGCTTTTTTCTTCTTACTCATGCTTTGTAATAGCCGTCAGAATCCCGGAGCACCTGGCAGTATTCCTTCACCGCCTGGGCAAAGTCCGTAAAGCCTCCGTCATAGCCGGTGGCCAGCAGCTTGGTGGCGTCCGCCTGGGTATAGCTCTGGTATTTCCCTTTCAGCACTTCCGGGAAGGGCACATAGACCAGTTCCCCGCTGCCGAAGAATTCCAGCACTGCCCTGGCCATGTCGTTGAAGGTATGGGCATGGCCGGTGCCCAGGTTGTAGACCCCTTTCAGTTCCGGATGCTGCCAGAAATAGAACAGCACCTTCACCACGTCCTTCACATAGATGAAGTCCCGGGTCTGTTCTCCCGGTCCGTAGCCGTCGTATTCCCCGAACAGCTTCACCTTGTGTTCCCCCTGCCACTGGAGGAACATCTGGCGCACCATGGAGGCCATTTTCCCCTTGTGGTTTTCCTGGGGCCCGAACACGTTGAAATACCGGAACCCGGCGATCTGGCTTTCCGCCTTGTCGAAGTACCGGCGGGCATAGTTGTCGAAGAACAGCTTGGAGAAGGCATAGACGTTCAGGGCTTCTTCACAGGCCGGTTCTTCCCGGAACCCGTTCTTCCCGCTGCCGTAGGTGGAGGCAGAAGAAGCATACAGGAACTGGATCCGCCGGTCCAGGGCAAAGTGCATAAGGGTCTTGGTGTATTCGAAGTTGTTTTCCATCATGTACTTGCCGTTGTATTCCATAGTATCGGAGCAGGCTCCCTCATGGAAGATCACTTCGATGGGTTCATGGTCGAACTTCCCGTCCCGGACCCGCTGGATGAAGTCCATTTTGTCCAGGTAGTCCATGACCTTCAGCCCCTGGATGTTCTTGAACTTCACCATATTGGTGAGATTGTCCACCACCAGGATGTCATCCCGGCCCTGTTCGTTCAGTCCCTTGACGATGTTGCTGCCTATAAAACCGGCACCCCCGGTTACAATGA
Organism: Acidaminococcus fermentans; assembly: GCF_009696675.1. GTDB lineage: Bacteria > Bacillota > Negativicutes > Acidaminococcales > Acidaminococcaceae > Acidaminococcus. Next base: position 16,995 of record NZ_VULN01000019.1, read on the forward strand.
TCATAATTTACCCTCCTTGACCAGTTCTGCGATTTTCCGGATCACCCCGGTGGTGGAATAGCCTTCCTTGAAGGGCAGGATCTCCACCCGGCCGGCGTATTCCCGTCCGGCCACTTCTTCCGGTTTGTAGTCTCCGCCTTTCACCAGGATATCCGGCCGGATCCGGCGGATCAGTTCCGTGGGCGTGTCTTCTCCAAAGAGCACCACCGCGTCCACACAGCCCAGGGCAGCCAGGATCCGGGCCCGGTCATTTTCCTGGTTCAGGGGACGGGTCTCCCCTTTCAGCCGTTTCACCGATGCATCGGTATTGACCCCCACGATCAGATGCTGTCCCAGCCGGGACGCCTGTTCCAGATAGGTCACGTGGCCGGTGTGGAGGATGTCGAAGCAGCCATTGGTGAAGACGATTTTCTCCCCGGCCGCCTGCCAGGTCCGGGCCAGGCTGGTCACTTCGTCCCAGCTGAGAGGCCGGTAGTCCCGTCCTTCCCGTTCTTCGCTGGCCAGCACTTCCTTCAGCAGTTCCTCCCGGTGCACCGGATAGGTCCCCACTTTGGAAACCACGATCCCCGCCGCCTTGTTGGACAGATTCAGGGCTTCTCCCAAAGGCAGGCCTCCGGCTACCGCCGCCAGGAGCACCGCCGCCACCGTATCCCCGGCCCCGGACACATCGAACACGTCCCGGGCAGTGGCCGCTTCCGTGATTACTTCGTGACGGTTGATCAGGGAAACCCCTTTTTCCGACCGGGTCACCACCACATTCCTGATGTGGAAAGCATCCCGGGCTTTGGCCGCCAGTTCCACCAGAGGTTCCGTTTCGTTGGGCACCACTTTGCCCCCGGCTTCGCACATTTCCTTCACATTGGGGGTGATGAAATCACACCCCGCATACTTCCGCCAGTCCGCTCCCTTGGGGTCCACCAGCACCGGCACCTGGGCACTGTGGGCCAGGTCGATCACCGTCTGACAGAAATGGTCGGAACAGACCCCTTTGGCATAGTCGCTGAGAGCGATGCCGTCCAGGCCGTCCTGGAGCCGCTGTTCCAGCCAACTCAGCAGCCGGCTTTCCTCTTCCGGGTTCAGGTCTCCCGGCTCTTCGAAATCCAGCCGGAGCATCTGCTGCCGGGCTCCGATGATCCGCATTTTGGTAATGGTACTGCGGCCGGGCATGGGCAAAAGGCCGCTGAAATCGATTCCCGCCGCTGCCATTTTTTCCTCCAGGGCTTCCCGGTGCTCATCCAGCCCGGTTACCCCTGCGGCATAGACTTGCACGCCCAGTCCCGCCAGATTGGCCGCCACATTGCCGGCGCCCCCCAGGACGCTTTCCATCCGGCGCACCCGGTTCACCGGCACCGGGGCTTCCGGAGAGATCCGCTTCACTTCCCCGTACACGTACCGGTCCAGCATCACATCCCCGATCACCGCGATCCGCAGCTTCTGGATGTCTTCTGTAAGGAATTGGGTACTTTTGGTATTACGCATAGTCTTCCACCAGCTCGCAAATGATATGTCCCATGATTTCATGGATTTCCTGGGCCCGGGCGGTATTCACCGCGGGCACGTCCAGCAGCACGTCGCACAAATCCGCCATTTTGCCGCCCCCTTTGGCCGTAAAGCCGATGACCCGGATCCCTTTGGCCCGGGCGGTCTCGATGGCCGCCAATACATTGCCGCTGTTGCCGGAAGTGGAAATCCCCACCAGCACATCTCCTTCCCGGCCCAGGCCTTCCACCTGCCGGGCGAAGATCCGATCATAGCCGTAGTCGTTGCCGATGGCCGTCAGGATGGAGGTATCCGTGGTGAGAGCCAGCGCTGCCATCCCCGGCCGTTCCTTCTGGAACCGGCCCACGATTTCCGCCGCCCAGTGCTGGGCGTCCGCCGCCGATCCCCCGTTGCCGCAGAACATCACCTTGCCCCCGGAAGCCAGGGTCAGGGAAATCATCCCCGCCGCCTCCTCAATGGCCTTCAGCAGCCGTTTGCTGCCCATGACCTTGTGGACCAGTTTTTCATGTTCCAGGAGACGGGCTCCAATCAGTTCCTGTGCCTTACCACCGATAGAGGTCATATGTCACACTCCATTCATGATCATTGTTGTACTTCTTGTCCCGATATTCCAGTCCCAGACGGAAGCAGCAGAAATCATGGTACCACCGGTAGATGTATTCGTAGACGCTGCTCTTGCCCTGGTCATACCGCATGACAAAGTTCACCCAGTCATTGGGGCCCAGCCGTTTGCCCAGTCCCCACTGGATTTCCTTGGCCATGTCCGGATCCGCATAGGAGAATACGGAACTGTGTTCCTTTTCATAGTAATAGCCCAGCCAGGTGTTCCAGCCCCCGTCGAAGTTTTTGTTCAGGGTGGCGGAATACAGCATGGTCTTTTTGGTTTCATCGTTAATGCTTTCACGGACCCATTTATGGCCCATCCCCAGGTTCAGGTACAGGGGCATCTTTTCGTGGGTGAGACGGATGGGATCATGGTTCAGATAGAACCCGTATTCCGTATGCCAGCTCCGCTTCCAGTTGTCCTTCCACAGACCATGGCTGATGTAGGCGGAATAGTTCATCGGCACCCGGTCGTCGAACTTGTGGGCCTTGTAGACGAACTTCACATCCCGTTCCTTCCGGATCCAGTTGTTGTCCGAGTCTTCCATATGCCCGTCCTGGATCTGGACATAGAAGTTCTTTTCCTCCTGCCGGTCCGTAAAGAGAGGCCGCCAGCCGATCTTGGAATAGTACTTCAGTTCCGCATCCAGGTTGTTCTTGTTGCTGATGGGCACATCCAGGTTGTAACGGATCTTCACTCCATGGTCCGTATCGTACCCGATATGGGGCAGCAGGCTCTGTTTTTCGTCACTGTCACCCATCCGGTTGATCCACCGGTCCCGGGAATAGACGTGCTTGCCTTTGACGAACACCTTCACATTGTAGGCGATGATCTTGTCCTTGGGATAGATCACCACTTTGTCCGCCTTCACTTCCACACAGGGGGGATGGAGCACTGCCGGGCACCGGGTGGTGCTGCCGCCGCTGGTGAGTTCCACCCGGTCCGGATAGATTTCCCCGATATCCGCCCGGTACATATCCTTGCCGTTGTAGCCGGAAATGTTCTTCACCGTACCGGTTTTGTCCAGGAAGTTGTAATGGCCCCACTGGCCGTTGGTGACACTGGTGCCGCTGCCGGTCTCTTCCACGATCCGACCCCCGGTCAGAAGGTACACATCCCCGGTTTTGGAATTGCCCTGGGCCTGGGCAGTGTACAGCTTCTGGTTGCCCTGGTACAGACGCACGTTCCCCTTGGCTTCAAAATCACCGGTTTCCGAATTGTACTGGACCTGATCCCCATAGATGGTAATGGGCAGGGTGGATTCGCTGGGAACCGTTTCCCCCTTTTTCTCACGGAGCTTCTGTTCCTTGGCTGTTTCCCGTCCGGCCCGGGTGATGGTTTCCGTCTTGGCATCCGGCTGGTCCTGGATCCGGTGGACCCCTTCCTTGGTCCGGGCCAGAGATTCCACTTCATCCAGGCTCTGGATAGCCGGCTGGAAAGCCGGACCGTCCTTGCTGCTCAGTTTTCCCCCGTCATAGGTCACCGCTGCACTGGCCATGCCCGGCAGCGATACCGCCAATGTAATTCCTAAGGCCAACGCCTTTTTGTTCATAGGATTCTGTCCTCCAGTGGATAAATTTCCTCATCAAATCTTGCAGTGTCCCGGCAGTTCCCTGCCCGGAAAACAGTTACACTCTTCAATATTATAACACAAAAGGCCCCTCTCTTCCGCAACTTTGTGTGAAAGAGAGAGGCCCTGGTTTCCGTCTCAGAGAGTAGCCGTATCGTAGGCGCTTCCGTCGTCTTCATCCAGCATAGGCTGGCTGCTGCTATCCTTTTTGGCCAGCTTCTTGGCTTCTTCGTCCCGTTTCTGGGCTTCTGCCAGAGCGGCTTCCGTTTCTGCATCCGCCTTGTCTTCCCCGGTCTTGGCAGCCGGTTCCTGGACGGTCTGGGAGTCATCAGCCGGCTGGGCGGCTTCCGGTTCCGTTTCATCCAGGGCTACCCCGGTGTTTTTCTTGGGCTGAAGAGCGGCGGCCGGTTCCTTCTGGGCTTCCGCAGCCGGTTCGGCAGCCGTTTCACCGGCCGGTTCCTTGGTTACCGCAGAGGCAGGCTGAGCCGTCTGGGGGCCGCCTTCCTGGGTATTGCCGTCCAGCTGCTGACCAGCTACTGCACTGCCCGCCAGGATCACGCCGTCCACGCTGGTGTCTTCCGCCACCTGCACATAGGTGTTGGTCCCTGCCGGAATGGTCACAGAAGATCCCTTCACAAAAGCGCCGCCCACAACGCCTACCGGCCCGAAGAGGATCATCCCTCCGATGGAGGCACCGGCGGCACCGGCAGCGGTCTTGGCCTGCTGTTTGGCCAGGTCGCCCACCGTAACAGGGACAGCGCCCCCGTTCACAGCCACCACATGGGAGAAGTCCAGATCGATCCGGGCATCCCGGCCGAAGATCCGGGGCTGGACGATCTTTTTGATCTGGCCATAGCCTTTGGCGCCTTTGGGCAGCACCAGAGCATCCCCCACATACACATTGTCATCCACAATAAAGTCGATGGTATCCCCCTGCTGGTTGGTCTTGCTGTTGATGTCTTCCATGAATTTCACCTTGATCAGGGAATCCTTGGGCAGGACCACGGTGCTGGAAGTGAGGCTGCCGTTGGGGAAGGCGGCCTTGGTCAGCCGGTTCAGACGGCTGGTGAAAGAATCCTTGGCATATTCCGTGCCGAAGATCTGGGTTTCCAGATGGCTCAGACGGGTTTTGGCCGCGTCGATGGACATCCGGTCAGAGAACTGCCATTCAATCACGTTCATCATGGTGGCCATGGACAGCTTCCCGTTTACCGGGGCCCCTTCCAAATTGTTGTAGAGCTTATCCACCCGGCTCATCACAGAACCGGAACTTTTCTGGCCGTACATGTCCGTTTCCATTTTGTCCACCCGGGATACCAGGGACCCGGTCTGGACAGCGCCATACAGGAAGTTTTCCGCAATTTCCAGTTTGCCCGCTACCGTGTTGGTGGCCGCCATTTCCTCGGCAAAAGCCGGAACCAGGCAGGTCAGGCACAGCAGGGCTGTCAAAAACAGGCTGATGATTTTTTTCTTCAATCCAGACACCTCCGTCAGGGTAATTTTCAGAAACTATCGGTTTTATTGTAACATAAATCAGGAAGCGAAGAAAGGTTTCAGTTTCTCTTCCATCTCTGCCCGCATCCGATCCATCAGTTCGTACCGGCGCCGGTGATTGGCCCGTTTGGAGGGTTTCAGTTCCGACAGATCCCTCCGCTTTTCCTCCAGGGGGATCCGGTAGAACCGGGGATCTTGGGTGGGTTCCCCGCCGCATTCTCCCCAGAAGTCCCCGAAATTGGTCTTCAGTTTCCGGTCCACCCGCACATGGTTCATGGCGTAGTAGCCCTCATTGGTCACTGCATAGATAGCCTCACAGCCCACCAGATCCGCCAGAGTCCGGAGCCCGTAGAAGATCAGGTTCTTGGTCCGGTATCCGAAGAATTTCTTGGTCATGGCCTTCACCGCATCATTCCCCAGGCTGGTGCCCTGGAGGGCTCCCACCCAGATGCAGGGTCTGCCGCTTTCCGGATCCGGTCCCAACCAGAACATGATCTGGTAAAAGTCCAGGTCCCCCCAGTGGAGCACCAGGGACAGACACCCTTCCTTCCGCTGGCCCGGATGGAACAGCAGGTCCAGGGTCAGGGGCTTGTCCTGGAATTCGTCGGTCCACAGGTTCACCCGGCCGTGGCGGACGTAGATTTCCCGGAGGAATTCCGGGGTCATCCGCTGCTGAAGGGCATAGATGGTATAGGTGATCACCTTTTCCCGTTCTGCCCAGCCGGCGCCCTTGTAAAAGAATGCCCGGGTTTCCTGCTCCAGCAGGCAGGGCATGCCCTGGAGCACCTCCCGGCGCAGAGGATCCCCATGGAAAAATTTCTGGAGTCCTTCCATCTGGCTCCGGTGGGTGGCACAGCGGAGAAGATACACCCAGTAGCGCTTCCGTTCCTTCAGATGCCTGATATTGTAGCAGGCCAGGCCTGCCGCCTTGATTTCTGCCCAATCCATTGGTGTAGTTCCCTTCTTTGCAATAAGAAGGGGTGTTGCACAGCAACACCCCTTTTTGTCAGCGGTCAATGGTCAACGGTCAACGGCCGTTGGAAATCAATTTTCGTAAATTGATTTTGAACTTGTAAAAGACGTTGTTTGCCGAATCTTTTTGCCATTGTTCACAGCCAGCCGCGCTGGCTTCCTTGGGCCGCTGACCGTTGACAGCTGACAGTATGCTGCCTTGGCAGCATACCTTACTTGTTGTTCTTAATAACCTTCTTCAGCTCTCTCCGGCAGAACAGGCCGAATTCGTGATGGGGCCAGTCGGACCGGGGATTGATGGCTCCGGATTCCATTTCACGGCCATAGCTCCAGCGGTCCAGTTTGAACTTGTGGTTCAACATGTTCACCGTGGCGAACCGTCCCCGGTAATCCAGGATGGTCATGGGTTCCCGGCGGAAGTTGTCTTCCGTTACGTCGAACTTGTCCACAGCCATGACAATGACCACGTCAGCGCCGCTGGCTTTGGCTACGGCTTCCAGACCAGCCTGGGTGAACAGGTTGTCCTGTTCCTGGAGGGCCACTTTCCGGACGATGTCGGAATCCACCATGTCATATTCCGGATACTGGAAAGCCTTGGCGATTTCGTTGCTGAACACGATGGGTTTCATCCCTTCGTTGTCTTCCACTTTTTCTCCGATCATCAGGGGCACCACAGCCAGTTTCAGGGATTTTACCTGAGGCGTTACTGCAGGGGTCTGCTGCTGGGCAGTGGTTTCCGCCGGTTTGGTGGGGGTATAGGTAAAGGTAGCGGCGTCCGCCTGCTGGAGGGCAGGCAGGATCAGCGCCGCACTGAAAGCGACGGCAGACAGGGTTTGCCAGATTTTTTTCATATTGCTGTAACCTCCTAGTTGTCTTTTCTTGTCATTTCATCTATTTTATCACAAGGGGGAGCTCTTTGGCCAGAAAATTACAATTCCTCACAATAGGCAGAAGCCACCCAGCCGATATCCCCATTTTCCCGCTGGACCTTGGTCCAATGGAGGCCGCCGCCGTCGGCAGCATCCAGGATGGTGACGATTTCCCCTTTGGTGAAGTAGTCCAGCACATCCCCGTTCTGGTTGGGATCGCTGCGCATCCGCACTTCCGTGCCGGTGATCCTGCCCTTCCGGTCTTCCAGACGGGTCACCGAAGGGATCAGGGAGCCTTCCGGCACCCGGCAGTATTCCCCGGCCACCCAGCCCTGGGACCCGTCCTTCCGGGTCACTTCATACCATTTCCGTCCTTCATTTACATTGCTTTTCAGGACTTCCACCTTTTCACCGTCTTCAAAATAGCCCAGGATTTCTGTATCCGTCCCAGCGCCTTTCCGCATCCGCACTTCCGTACCAATGATGGTTCCGGCTGCGGACGCATCCGCTTTCCGTTCCATGGGGAATGTCAGACCCAGCAGACAGCACAGCGCGGCAAGAATCCGTCCCATTTTTTTCATCATGGTCTGCCTCCTCTCCTCTTATTGAAGTCATTGTATCACAAGCGCCCGTTCCCTGCCAGTACTGCCAGTAAATCAGTTCTGGGCGCAGAAATCAGCCGATACCCAGCCTACGGAACCGTCGCTCCGCTGGACTTTCAGCCACCGCTGCCCGTCACTGGTCACATCGTCCAGGATGGTCACGGTTTCTCCGTTGTCGAAGTAGCCCAGCACAGCACTGTCCGTACTGTAGCTGGCCCGCATCCGCACGTCCGTGCCGGTGATGGTTCCGGTGGAAGCACTGCTTCCGTCACCATCCCCGCTGCCCATGCTGCAGTAATCCGCAGCCACATAGCCGGTGGATCCGTCACTGCGGCTCACCTTGTACCAGGTCATGCCGTCAGCCCGGGTGCTGCCCAGCACCTGGACCGATTCTCCCTGGCCAAAGACTCCGATGACGCTGCTGTCCAGGCCGGCGCCGTCCCGCATCCGCACGTCCGTGCCGGTGATCACCCCGGCACCGCTTACATCCGTATCGAGAGCTGCAGCCGCGGCTCTGGCAGCTTCTGCCTGCCGTTCCGCCTCAGCCTGCCGTTCGGCTTCCGCCGCAGCTTCCACCTGCCGGCGGGCTTCTTCAGCCGCCCGTTCTTCCGCTTCCCGGCGGGCCTTTTCTTCTGCCGCCCGTTTCTCCGCAGCTTCCTTTATGGCCACCAGTTCCTTCATCCGGGCTTCTTCCCGGGCCGCCTCTTCTTTGGCTTCCTGGGCCTGGATGGCTGCCACTTTTTCCTTTACGGTCATGGGACGAGCAGCCTTCTGTTCCGCCGGTTTGGCCGTTTCTTGGAGAGCTTCTTGAGAAGCTTCCGCCTTTTTGGCTTCCGGTTTGGTTTCCGGTACCGCCGGTTTCACGGCAGCAGCAGTTTTCCCGGCTGCTTCCGCCTCTTTGGCCACCGCCGTCAGGCTGCCGGCTGCCACTTCAGCCGCCTTGTTCTCTTTGGCAGACTTGGCTTTCGCTGCCTTGGCAGCTTCAGCAGCCTCTTTCCGGGCCTGTTCCTCAGCTTTGGCTCTGGCTTCTGCCCGTGCTTTGGCTCTGGCCTCCGCTCTGGCCTGAGCTTCTGCCCTGGCCTGGGCATCCATTTTTGCCTGTTCTTCCGCTTTGGCTTTGGCGGCTTTCTCTGCTTTGGCTTTGGCTTTGGCTTTGGCCTTGGCCTCCGCCTTGGCTTTGGCTTCATCCTGGGCTTTTTCTTTGGCCGCCAGACGGGCCCGGATCCGTTCCAGCCCCTTGCCGGTGCTTTCTCCGACTGCCGGTTTTTCCGCCGGTTTGGCCGTTGTGTCGGCGGGAGCCGCCGTTTCTCCGGCCGTCCCATCACTGTGGTCGATGGGGGCTTCGGTCACATTCCCTTCCGCATCCATACCGGCTGCCGAAAGGTTGATTTCGATTTCCCCTTCACTTTTATCCAGCACCGCCCCGGCATGGTATACCCCGATCAGGCTCCCGTCCCGGTCCACATAATAGGTATCCGGAATGGTCTGGAGTTTGGCCGGATCCACATCATACAGATACTGGAGCCCGTTCTGGGCCAGCACAGCCAGCTGGTCTTTGGTGTAGTAATAGCTGAGAGGCCGCAGTTCACCGGTTTTCCGGTCAAAGGTCATGCCCACGCTTTCTTCCACACCCATATTGGGAGTCATCACCAGGGTGAAGCTGACCAGATCCTCGTCAGATTTGTGCACATCGTAATGGACTTTGCCCCCTCCCAGGGTGGAGGCTTCACTGACAAAAGAAGCCACCTGGCTGCTGAGGGCCCGGTTGATTTTGTCATCTGCCGTGCGGCTGCCGCCGCTGACCTGAGGGCATTCCACATCTACTTTATTTTCCGTACGGCTCACCGTCTTGACGGATACGCCGGTTTCCGCCGCCCATGCAGGAACTGTAGCGGCCCCCAGGACCAGACAGCTCATCAGGACAGCACAAGTTTTTTTCAGCATTGATCATGCCTGCTTTCTACCATATTCTTTCCCCATCATCTCATGATATACAATAAGTATAAGTGTACTGTAATCCGGAGGGAAAATCAAGATTGGGCCGGCTCCACCGGACATTCTTCAAAGAAAGTTTTCTCTTCGTCCAAGGCCACCGGACGGCTGAGGGACTCAGTGAGCCAGGCTTCCGCCTTCTCTTTTCGGTCCCGGGGCATCACCAAGTGGATTTTGGCCCGGTTGGCGTATTCTACGTCCCCCACGGCAAAAAGGTCCTGCTGGTACAGCAGGTTCAGCACCCGGCCCACATCGTCCAGGGTCCAGAGGAAGGCATAGTCCCCCATGGGCACCATTTCCGCCAGGCCCCCTTCCTCCACGGCCTGGGCCACACATTTCCCGTAGGTCCGGGTCAGGCCCCCGGCTCCCAGCTTGATGCCCCCGAAATATCTCGTCACCACTGCCGCCGTGTTGTACAGCTCCTTCCGGCGGAGGACTTCCAGCATGGGAGAACCGGCTGTGCCGCTGGGTTCCCCGTCATCATTGGACCGCTCCACCCGGTTGTCAGGACCTACGATATAGGCAGAACAGTTGTGGGTGGCGTCCCAGTATTTCTTTTTCATGGCCCGGACAAATTCCTGGGCCTCCCCTTCCGTTTCTACCCGGGCCAAGGTGCACAGGAACCGGGATTTTTCCACCACCAGCTCACTGACCACAGGCCGGGCGATCACATATTTTCCCATTGCCGTTTCCGTCCTTTCCGTTAGGTGTATCACAGGGGATATTATACCATAAGAAACCCGGTCAGCGGCCAATGGGCAACGGTCAACGGCTGATGGAAAAAATTTGCCAGCTGACCCACCACCATCCTTGCGGATGGTCCCCCGCCCTTGAAAAGGGCGGATATACGCTCGGGCCGCTGGCCCATTGCTTATCCATGGTCTCGGCCTGCCATGCAATCTATCCGCCCTTTGCAAGGGCGGGGGACCGTTGCGCTTGCGCAATGGTGGTGGGTTAGCAGCCCTTGGGGCTGCGTTTTCAATCAACAGCATCTGCCTGGGGCAGATGGTTTCCATCGGCGTGAGACGTTAAGCGCAAGACTGAAAAACGGCCCGCCGTTTTTCACCCTACCCGCGGTCCCCTTTTCTTATGGTATAATAGGAACGCTATATAAAGGAGGTCATCATTTTGCTGCATGCTTTTCATCGTATATCCCTTTTGACCGGTGCCCTTTGCCTGTCCGCTTCCGTGGCTTTGGCTGCGGCGGCCATGCCTGGCACACCGGCTGCTCTCACCAAAGCTTCCGCCTGGACCACGGCTGCCGGGAACACCGTCCTGGCCACTCCGGAACGGATTAAAGCCATGAACGCCCAGATGGACAAGGCCACCTTTGGCGATTCCATCCAGGACCTGGGAGCCTCCATTTCCGGCGACAAGCTCACCGGCTATGTGAATTCCTTCGGCATGGATGAAGACCAGTACATCCAGAGGGCTCCCATCAGCCACTCTTTTGCTTCCCAGCTGGTCCAAGATGCCAAAGCCAATATCCGTCCCACCAATACAGTAAAATACGGAGTGGTGGTGGACCGGGTGGATCTCCGCTCCTTCCCCACCCTTCAGCGGGCCTTTGATTCCGCCTCCGACACCCAGTTCGACAACTGGCAGGAAACCGCCGTGGATCCGGCCACTCCGGTGCGGGTGTACCACACCAATCCCCAAGGGAACTTCATTTTCGTCCGTACCCCCCATTATCGGGGATGGGTCCCTCGGAACAAGGTAGCCATCACCGATGCCAAGACCTGGCAGACCTACGCCAACCCTGCCTCTCCTGCTGTAGTCACCGGGCGGGTACTGACCCTCCAGGCCGGCACCCAGCCCCAGCTGTACCAGATGGGCACCGCCATTCCCACCCAGGGCGGGAACCTGCTGCTGCCCACCCGGAACCATCAGGGCTATCTCCAGATTGTCCCGGTGAAAGCCGCCTACGGGGCTGATCTCCATCAGGGCTACCTGCCCTACACCGCCAACAACACCATTGAAATGGCCTTCAAGCATCTGGGGGCCCCCTATGGCTGGGGCGGCATGCACAACAGTGTGGACTGCTCCTCCTTCGTCCAGGATGTGTACAAGACCATGGGGATCCAGCTGCCCCGGAACGGAGACGAACAGGCTCAGTCCTTCCCGGGGAAAAGCTTCCAGGGCATGACCCATGCAGAGAAGCTGGCCTACATCAAAACCGCCGCACCGGGGTCCCTGCTGTTCACCCCCTACCATGTTATGATGGTGCTGGGGAATTACAACGGCACTCCCTACATGATCCATTCCCTGGCCTCCTACGGCATGGAGACTTCCAGCGGCGTGGTAAAGAACCGGATCATGCAGGTGGTAGTCAGCAAAGTGGATCTGCTGGCCGGAAGCGGAACGCCCCTGGTGGATCAGATGACCCAGTGCAATACATGGAAATAAAGCGCAGGGCGCTTTATTTCTGTCAATGGTCGACGGTCAGCGGTCAACGGTCGGCAGTCAGCGGTCAACGGCAGGCGACAGAAAGGGGGTGTTGCACAGGACGTGCAACACCCCCTTTTCTTTTATCTCTTATGCAACCGTCTCCAGCGGATCCTTTACAACAGGGGCCTCATAGACGTCATAAGGATCCAAATCTATACATCTTCGCGGATTCCGTTTTCCTTCCAAGTCCCACGCGGCTGTGCCATTCATGACCGTAAGGCAGTCGTGAAACACCTTTTGATCCTTCAATTTTTGAAATACTCCGGGGTTCTGTACCAGGGACGATGCATCATAATAATGAACCGTTCCGTCATTAAAATACGCGTAAAAACTGTATCCTTTTCCTGGAACCACCTGTAAGACTTCAGGTATCAACTGTTTTTCCATTGTATCACCCCTTTTCTTCCATTATAACAAAATCACCAAGCAAAACCAACGGTACCATTGGATCCCCCTCATTTCACACCGAAGAATTTTTCATCGATTAGCCGATTGCCATCTGTAGGGCGCGCCCTTCCCGGACTCCGGATTTATAGTAAGACCTCAGGGCCGTTTCTGGTTTTTTGTCATGCCCTCTGGGCGGCCGGGACGGGCTCCCCTGCGGGCAGCCCCTACGCCGTCGCTGTCTAACAGACGACAACAGCGGTGTTCGCCGTTTGTTGCCCGGTACGGGCGAACACCAGCAGACCGTGCATCTGACCTTCCGACCTCCGTTTGTGAGGCCCTACGGCATCGCAACAGAACATTGGATTTTCACCGTACCTGCTCTGCACGAAAAGTGTCAAGGTATTTAGACACATAGAACCGTGACATTTTTCTACCCTGCTAATTGTTTGTATTTTTCATTCGGGGTTACATAATCGATACCCGAATGAATACGATTAGCATTGTAATCAA
>NZ_VULN01000002.1 GCF_009696675.1 Acidaminococcus fermentans
TAATCGATTACAATGCAAACCGTATTCATTCGAGTATTGATTATTTAACTCCGAATGAAAAATACCAGCAATTAGTAAGTTAACGAGGTGTCTCGGTTCGATGTGTCTAAAAGCCTTGACACCTTTCAGGGGTGCTGCGCAGAATGCGCAGCACCCCTTTACGTATGTCCGCAAAATCCGGAAATCTTCGTCAAACATGGTGATGTCCGCCCGTTTTCCTGGTTCCAGGGTGCCCCGGTCGGTGAGGCCCAGTTCCCGGGCCGGGTTGGCGGTGGCCAACTGGACGGCCTGGGGCAGGGTCAGGTGGGCCCATTTCCAGATGTTCCGGACTGCCTGTTCCATGGTCAGGATGCTGCCGGCCAGGGTGCCGTCTTCCAGGGTGGCCCGGCCGTCCTTTACGTACACGGTCTGGCCCCCCAGTTCGCTTTTCCCTTCTCCCAAGAGACAGGCCCGCATGGAATCAGTGATCAGCACTATCCGGCTGAGGCCCTTGGTCCGCACCGCCAGCTCCAGGGCCGCCGGGTGGATGTGGATCCCGTCGGCAATCAGTTCGCAGGTCACCGGCAGAGTCAGGGCTGCCCCCACCAGGCCGGGCTTACGGTGATGGAGGGGACTCATGGCATTGTACAGGTGGGTGATGTGGCTGGCCCCTGCAGATATGGCCCGGGCTGCCTCCTCATAGGTGGCGTCGCTGTGGCCCAGGGACACGATGATCCCCGCCCGGCAGCACCGGGGAATGAAATCCATGTCCGTAAGGGTCTCCGGAGCCAGGGTCAGGATCCGGATCAGACCGGTGAAGGGTTCCACCAGATCCCAGTGGGCTTTCTGGATGTGGCAGGCCTTCTGGGCTCCCTTATATCTTTCGCTGATGAAGGGTCCTTCCAGGTTGGCCCCCAGGATCTCCGCCCCGGTTGCCCTGCCCCGGGCTTCCCGGATGGCGGAAAGAGCCCGGGTGATGGCGTCTCCGCTGGACGTCATGGTGGTGGGCAGCCAGCCGGTGACCCCGGTGGATGGCAGCAGCCGGCTCATGGTTCCAAGGGCCTCCCGGGTGCCGTCCATGGCATCTTTTCCTCCGCAGCCGTGGATGTGGAGATTAAGGAACCCGGGGGATACGTAGGCTCCCTGGGCATCGATGATCTCCGTGCCGGCCGGCAGCCGGTCCGGCTCACAGAATCCCTCCAGGGTCTCCCCGAACAGGAGCGCCTGTCCCTCCCGGATTTCTTGTGGTAAAATAAGTCTGCCGTTGATGATTGCTTTCATGGTGGATCTCCTTTTTCTGCTGACCATGGGGAAGGGATCCTCTCCATGGGGTACCTATCGACAAAACACTCTTTATTATAGCATAGCAAAAGGCTGGAGGTTTTTTTCAATGATCGATCTGGACAAGCTTTCTACGGAACAGCGGAATCCCGCTTCCGTTGCCATTGACAAGGTATCCACCCAGGAACTGGTGGAAATCATCAACCGGGAGGACCACAAGGTGGCCGATGCAGTGGAAAAGATTCTGCCGGCCATTGCCCTGGCGGTGGACCTGGTGGCGGACCGGCTGGGCCGGGGCGGCCGGCTGTTCTACATGGGCAGCGGTACCTCCGGACGGCTGGGGATCCTGGATGCGGTGGAGTGCCCCCCTACCTACAGCACCGACCCGGAACAGATCCAGGGGCTCATCGCCGGAGGCTATGAAGCCATCTTCCGGGCCAAGGAAGGGGCGGAAGACAGCGAGGAACAGGGCCGGGACGATATCTGGAACAAGGAACTGACTCCCCTGGATGTGGTGATGGGCATCAGTGCCTCCGGCCGGACTCCCTATGTGCTGGGGGGCATGAAGGAAGCACGGGAACGGGGCTGCGCGGTACTGGGGCTCTGCTGCAGCCGTCAGTCCCCCATGGCCAAACTGGCGGATCTGTGCCTTACGGTGCTGCCGGGGCCGGAAGTGATCACCGGATCCACCCGGATGAAGGCGGGCACTGCCACCAAAATGGTGCTGAACATGATCACCACCGGAGCCATGGTGAAGCTGGGAAAGGTCCGGGGGAACCTGATGATCGACGTGAAGGCCACCAACGAAAAACTCCTGGAACGGGCCCTGCATATTGTCTGCACCGTCACCGGCTGTTCCCGGGAAGAAGCCCGGCTGAGCCTGGCCCGGAACCGGGGCAGTGCCCGGAAGGCCGTGGAGGAATGGGAGGCGGCCCATGGAAAATAAGGACCTGGCCCGGGCCATCCTGGACTTGGTGGGGCCCCGGGACAACGTGCTCCAGGCCAGCCACTGCATGACCCGGCTCCGGCTCCAGCTGGCGGACCGGGCAGTGGACCGGCAGGCCCTGGAAAAACTGCCGGGGGTCATGGGGATCAATGAGGCGGGACCGGAGCTCCAGATCATCCTGGGGCCGGGAAAGGCTGCCCAGGTCACCGATGCTTTCCAGGCTCTGCTCCAGGAAGCACCGGATCTTCCAGGGGAAAAGAAGGAAACGGAGCAGCCTGTTCTGGGAGATTTCACCGGAAAAGTGGGGGACGGAAAAGAACTCCATGAGGCCATCCGGGCCCGGAACGCCACCCCCGGGAAATTGTTTCTGAAACGGATCGCCGGGATCTTTGTGCCTCTCATCCCCGGGTTCATCGGCTGCGGTCTTTTGACCGGGATCCTGAACATCGTCCGTCGGCTGGATCCCCAGCTGGCCGGCCATGCTTTTTTCCAGATCCTGGGACTGGCCGGGAATGCCGTGTTCTGGGCCATGAACCTGTTCGTGGGCTGGAACGCCGCCAAAGAGTTCGGCGGGTCTCCGGTGCTGGGCGGAGTCCTGGGGGCTCTCATCAGCCATCCGGGCCTTGCCGGGATCACCCTGTACGGCCAGGCCCTCATCCCCGGCCGGGGAGGCGTGGTGGCGGTGCTGCTGGCAGCGGCCCTGGGAGCCCTGCTGGAAAAACGGATCCGCAAACTGGTGCCGGAAGCCCTGGACCTGTTCCTGACTCCCTTCCTGGTACTGGGGATTATGGCTTTTGCCACCCTGTTTGTGTTCCAGCCTTTGGGAGACTGGGCGGCGGAAGGCATCGGCTATGCCGCCACGGAAGCGGTGAGCCGGGGCGGAGCCTTTACCGGCTTTGTGCTGGGGGGCCTGTTCCTGCCCCTGGTGATGCTGGGAGTCCATCAGGGACTGACCCCCATCCATGCCCAGTTGATCGCCCAGTACGGGTACACCATCCTGCTGCCCATCCTGGCCATGGCCGGCGGGGGACAGGTGGGGGCCGCCCTGGCGGTCTATGCAAAGACCCGGGATCCCCGGATCCGGAAAGTGGTGGCCTCCGCTCTGCCGGTGGGGTTCCTGGGGGTGGGGGAACCGCTGATCTACGGGGTGACCCTGCCTCTGGGACGGCCCTTCATCGGGGCCTGCATCGGAGGCGCCTGCGGAGGCGCCGTCCAGGCGGCCTTCCAGGTGGGTGCGGCGGCCCTGGGGATTTCCGGTCTTCCTCTGGCTCCCAGCACCACCAACGTGCCCGTGTACCTGCTGGGGCTCATGGTTTCCTACGCAGCCGGTTTCGCGGCCACCTGGGTGCTGGGGTTTGAAGAGAAAAGTGCAGAGTGAAGAGAAAAAACACTTAACCACCTAATCACTTAACCACTTAACCACTGAATGATTCCCTCAAGGAGGCGTTCGAGTATGACGAAATTGGCAAAAGGGATTTCCCTGTACCCCGGCCTGGGACGGCCTTTGGAAGACTGTCTCCGGCGGCTGGAAGAGGCTGCGGCACTGGGGATCACCCGTCTGTTCCTTTCCTTCCACATCCCGGAAACAGATCCGGAGGCCTTTGAACGGGAAGTGGCACCGCTTTTGGCCCGGGCCCGGGAACTGTCCATGGAAACCGTAGGGGATCTGGTGCCCGGGCGCCCGGTACCGGAAACGCTGACTTCCCTGCGGCTGGATGACGGATACACTCCGGAAGCCATGAAGGCCCTCCAGGACCGGTATCCGGACCGGAAACTGGTGCTCAATGCTTCTGCGGTGGGAGAAGACCTGCTGGAAGCACTGGAACGCCAGGGGGTGGACCTGTCCCGGATGGAAGCCCTCCACAATTTCTATCCCCATCCCCACACCGGCCTTTCCGAAGGCTACCTGCGCCGGCAGAATGACCTGTTCCACCGGCTGGGAATTCCGGTAGGGGCCTTTGTGGCCAGCCGGAAGGGACGGCGGGGGCCCCTTCGGGAAGGGCTCCCCACCCTGGAACAGGACCGGCACCGGATCGTATCCCAGGGAGCCCGGCAGCTGGCGGCCCTGGGCCTGGACGCTGTATACATCGGGGACGACGGTCCGGACCGGCAGGAACTGGAAGATCTGGCCCGGGTATCCGGTGAGGTGCTGGAACTGACCCTCCAGGTGTGGGAGGACAGGCCCCTGTACCCGGTACTGGCACACCATGTGTATGAAACCCGTCCGGACGAGGCGGAAGAAGTGATCCGCACGGTAAACAGCCGGGCCCTGTGGAAAGGGGTGGAAATTCCCAAACTGCCTTTCCGCCGCTGCCATGCCGGGGATGTGACGCTGGACAATCCTCTTTACGGCCGGTATGCCGGGGAACTGGAGATCTGTCTCACGGAACTGCCGGCGGACCGGCGGGTGGATGTGCTGGGAAGGATCCCGGAAGAGGAACGGTTCCTGCTGAAGTATCTGCCCGGAGGGAAAAAGTTCCGGTTCCGGGTGGTGAAGATGGACACCGGAATATGATATAATAAACAATAGTCTGCATGAAGGAGAGATACAATATGAGTTCTACCAATCTGGAAATGGGAATCGTGGGCCTGCCCAACGTGGGCAAAAGCACCCTGTTCAACGCCATCACCAAGGCAGGGGCCGAAGCGGCCAACTATCCTTTCTGTACCATAGAGCCCAACGTGGGCGTGGTGGACGTGCCCGATGCCCGGCTGAAAGTGCTGGCGGACATGTTCCATTCCAAAAAGATCGTACCGGCGGGGATGAAGTTCGTGGACATTGCCGGCCTGGTGAAAGGGGCTTCCAAAGGGGAAGGCCTGGGGAACAAGTTCCTGTCCCACATCCGTCAGACCGATGCCATCGCCGAAGTGGTCCGGTGCTTTGAAGATGGGAACATCACCCATGTGGAAGGATCCATCGATCCGGTCCGGGACGTGGAAATCATCAACACGGAACTGTGCCTGGCGGATCTGGAAAGCGTGGAAAAGCAGCTGGTGAAGGCCCAGAAGCTGATCAAGGCCGGGGACAAGAAGGCTGCCGCCCGGGCTGACCTGCTCCAGCGGATCTCCGATGCCCTGGGAGAAGGAATCCCGGTGCGCCGGGTGGAAATGACCGACGATGAAAAAGCCGGCCTGAAGGAACTGGATCTCCTGACCTCCAAACCCATCCTCTATGTGGCCAATGTGGCGGAAGAAGAAGCGGCGGACTGGTCCGGGAATCCCTATGTGAAGGCCCTGGAAGACTATGCCGCCAAAGAAAACGCCCAGGTGATCGTGATCTCCGCCAAAGTGGAAGAAGAGATTGCCGAACTGCCGGAAGACGAAGCCAAGGAATACCTGGAAATGGAAGGCCTTTCCGAAGCCGGCCTGGACCGTCTCATCAAAGCCGGGTTCAAGCTGCTGGGGCTCCAGACCTTCCTTACCGCCGGGGAAATGGAATCCCGGGCCTGGACCATCGTCCAGGGTTCCACCGCGCCTCAGGCAGCCGGGAAGATCCATACGGACTTTGAAAAAGGCTTCATCCGGGCGGAAATCGTCTCTTATGACGACCTGGTGAAGTGCGGCTCCAAACAGGCGGCCAAGGAAAAGGGCCTGGTGCGTCTGGAAGGCAAGGACTACATCATGCAGGACGGGGATGTAGTGGAATTCCGTTTCAACGTGTAAAAACAGGAAAAGAGGTGCGTGCCCATGCTGTTTGATACCCATACCCATGCAGATTATTCCTGCGATGCGGAACAGACCATCCAGGATGCTGCAGCAGCGGCCAGGGCTCAGGGAATCGGGATCATCCTGACGGAACACTGGGACCGGTACTATCCCACCAATCCGGAGATGTTCCTGTTCGACATCGACGACTATTTCAAAAAGGACGGGCCTTACCGCAGCAGCCAGGTGCTCCTGGGCATCGAGGTGGGGCTCCAGCCCCGGGCCATCGAGGAAGACCGGAAAATGGTCCAGGCCCATCCCTTTGACGAAGTGGTGGGGTCCATGCACTGTTTCGACGGGCTGGACATGTACGAACCCACCACCTATGAAGGGCTTACCAAGGACCAGGCGGTGCGCCGGTATCTGGAAGATTCCGTCCGGTGCCTGGAAAGGAAGCCGGATTTCGATTCCTACGGGCACATCGACTATATCTGCCGGTATATGCCCTATCCGGATCCCAATCTGTATTATGAAGACCATCCGGACCTGTGGGACTGGGTGTTCCGGCTGCTGATCGCAGAGGACAAGGCCCTGGAGATCAACACCCGGCGGCTGGGGGATGACAGCGTGATCCCGCCCCTCCTGAAGCTGTACAAACGGTTCCGGGAACTGGGGGGGAGATACGCCACCCTGGGCAGCGACGCCCATTACAAGGAACATGTGGGCCGGGATTTCGCCAAGGGGAAACAGATGGCCGAAGAAGCGGGCCTGACCCTGGTGTACTACAAAGAACGGAAGCGGATCCGCTGCTGACAAATGGGCCTTTGGGGCCCATTTTCCATACATTTGTCACGGCTATATTCTTGTTTTCGTTTCTTTTCCCTGTTATAATACTCTGGTATCACCATCACAAAGGAGAGTGGAGAACATGGGCCGTCAGCGCCTGGGCATCCTGGGCGGGACCTTCGATCCCATCCACAACGGACATCTGATGATCGCCCGTGCCATGCTGGACAAACTGGGACTGGACAGGATCCTGTTCATCCCGGACTACATTCCGCCCCACAAACGGGGCTGGCACTGTTCTCCCTCTGCAGACCGGCTGGCCATGACCATCCTGGGGGCTGGGGAAAATCCCCGGTACACGGTTTCCTCCATGGAACTGGACCGGGGCGGCGTATCCTACACCTGCGATACCCTCCGGAAGCTCCACCGGAAATGGCACCGGTTCTACGATTTGTACTTCATCATCGGGGCCGATTCGGCAGAACAGCTGCCCACCTGGCACCATATCCGGGAGGCCATGACCTATGCCACCTTTGCGGCGGCGGCCCGGCCCGGCTTTGCTCCCCAGAAGGAGAAAGTCAGCGAGGATCTGGCCCGGCAGGGACTGAAGAATCTGGTCTGGGTGGATACACCGGAACTGGACATTTCTTCCACAGCGATCCGGGAACGGATCCGGAAAGGCGAACCGGTGGATACCATGATCCCCAAGGCAGTAGCGGAATACATCGAACAGAGAGACCTCTACCGTCAGTAGGGGCTTCTCTGTTTTTTTCTTGGGAGGGGAAAACCTATGGAATTGAACGAAATGAAAGAACGGCTGGAAAAAGAACTGCCGGCCAAACGCTTCCATCATACCCTGGCCGTCAGCCAGACGGCCGTTGAACTGGCCCGGCTGTACGGAGTGGACGAAGAGAAAGCCGCCATTGCCGGCCTGCTCCATGACAGCGGGCGGCAGGTCCCCAAAAAGGATTTCATTGCCAGGGCGGCGGAACTGGGCATTGAACTGGATGAAGTGGAAAAGAACCAGCCCATCCTGATCCATGCCAAATTAGGGGTCTATTACGCCCAACATGAATTCGGGGTCACGGATCCGGACATCCTGTCCAGCATCCGGTACCACACCACCGGGGCAGCCCATATGAGTCCTCTGGCCATGGTGATCTACCTGGCGGACCTGGTGGAGCCCAACCGGGATTTCCCCGGGGTGGACACCATGCGGGAAGAAGTGAAGAAAGGCCTGGAAAACGGTATGCGGAAGGCCTATGCACATACCATGGAATATCTCCTGGACCAGGAGATGCTGATCCATCCCGACTGTCTGGCCGGGTACAATGAACTTGTCCTGAAAGAGAAAAAGAATCAGAAATAACAGGAGCAGAACAAAAGATGACAGACCAAAAGAAAACAGGGAACCGGCGGTACAAGAAACGGCTGCGGAAAGGACGGGCCTTCTTTTCCCTGGTGATGATCCTTTTCCTCATGGCCAGCTGCTTTGCGGCAGGCATGCGGATCTACAACCGTTTCTTCCGGCCCCGGGCTCAGGTGGCCGAAACCCAGAAGGATACCCTGACTACGGAAGGGTTCTCCAACCGGATCAATGTGCTGCTCCTGGGGACGGACGATGGGGACAGCGAAGACTTTGACAAGGACGTGCCCAAACGGACGGACGCCATGCTGTTGGTGAGCTTCGACCCGGAAAACAGCCAGGTTTCCGTCCTGAGTCTGCCCCGGGATACCCGGGTGACCATCCCCGGACGGCGGGGCCATGACAAGATCAACGCGGCCTACGCCTACGGGGGCGTGAATCTGGCCAAACGGACTGTGGCCAATCTGCTCCAGGTGCCGGTGAACCACTACATGCAGGTGGACTGGCAGGGCTTCATCAAAGTGGTGGATATGCTGGGCGGGGTGGACCTGGATGTGGAACAGGACATGGATTACGAAGACCCCTACGCAGACCTGAAGATCCACCTGAAGAAGGGAAAACAGCATCTGAACGGGGAAAAAGCCGGGGAATACGTCCGGTTCCGTCATGATGAAATGGGGGACATCGGCCGGGTGGAACGGCAGCAGAAATTCATGAAAGCCCTGGCCAAACAGGCCTTCACCGTGGGGAACATGGTGAAGCTGCCCGTGATCATCGGCACGGCGTCAGAGTATGTGAAAACGGACATGACCTTCATCCAGCTGGTGAAGGCGGCCAACTGCCTGCGGATCTTCGGCGAAGGGGGCGTGAAGAGCGCCAGCCTGAAGGGGGATTTCGGGGACATCGGCGGCGTCAGCTACTGGGTCACCACTCCCTCCAAGATTGCTGCCACCCTGGACGAACTGAAGATCCCCCACCGGCGGATCCCCAGCATCTGAGTGCACAAACGTTCTGTGAAACGAGAAATATGAGTTTTTATGAGAAAGGAAGGATGATACTATGACCGGAAAAGAACTGGCCAACAAAATTGCAGCGGCGGCTGCGGACAAAAAAGCACGGGATATCCTGCTGCTGAACATGGAAGGACTGTCTTCCGTCACCGACTACTTCATGATCTGCTCGGCTCCCAGCACCACCCAGGTGCGGGCCATTGCCGACGGCATCGAAGACAAGCTGGCCCAGGAAGGGAAGTTGCCCGCCCACAAGGAAGGGTACAGCGAAGGGAACTGGGTGCTGCTGGACTACGGTGACTGTGTGGCCCATGTGTTCCAGGAATCCCAGCGGAATTTCTACAATCTGGAACAGCTGTGGGCGGACGCTCCCAGCGAAAGTTATACGGAGACGGAAGCATGAGAAAAGAGCGTGGACCGGTAACCGTCAAGACTGTGGGCCGATATCGGGTGGGGGATGTGTGCGAGATGACCGTGGCCCGTGTGGGGGAAGCGGGAGCTTTCCTGGATGCGGGCACCGGCAGCACCTCCGATGACATCCTGCTCCACCAGCACCAGCAGACCAGCCCGGTGAAGGTGGGAGACAAGGTGAAAGTGTACCTGTACCTGGACGCCAAGGGCCGGATGACCGCCAGCATGAAGCTGCCCAAAATGCGGGAAGGCCAGCTGGGCTATGTAAAGGTCCTGTCCGTCACCCGCCAGGGGGGCTTTGTGGACATCGGCGCCGAACGGGGGGTATTCCTGCCCTACAGCGAAATGCGGGGCCATGTGTCTCCGGGTCAGCTGGTATGGGTGAAGCTCTACCGGGACAAAAGCGGCCGGCAAGCGGTGACCATGCGGGTGGAAGAGGACATGGTCCGGGCTTCCGTGCCTGCCAAAGATGTGAAGGTGGGGGATGAACTCACCGGCACCGTCTACAACATCCTGCCGGAAGGGTTCTTCCTGCTGACCACCCAGCGGTATCTGGCCTTCATCCACCGGAGCGAAGTGCCTGACGGACGGCTGGACTTCGGTCAGAAGGTCACCGGACGGGTCACCTTCGTCCGGGAAGACGGCCGGGTGGACATGTCCCTCCGGGAAGTGAAGGAAAAAGCCATGGTCACCGACAGCGAACGGATCCTGGCCCTCCTGGAAAAACGCCAGGGCACCATGCCCTACAGCGATGCCACCCCGCCGGAAATCATCAAAGACGCCTTCGGCATTTCCAAAGCCGCTTTCAAACGGGCCCTGGGGCGCCTGATGAAGGAAGGGAAGATCACCCAGGAAAACGGGTGGACCAGTCTGGTGAAGTAAGGGAAGCTGCGCTTTCCGCCAATGGTCAATTGTCAATGGCCGAGGGAAGCCTGCTGGCACAGGCTTTGAACGGTTTTTCAAAACCATGAAAAAAGTTGTTGACAGGAAGCCCTTTTGGGGGTATACTTAAGAAGTCGTTTGGGGGCATAGCTCAGCTGGGAGAGCGCTTGCATGGCATGCAAGAGGTCAGGAGTTCGATCCTCCTTGTCTCCACCAAATGAAAAGTCAGTACCCATGCGGGTTTGCACCGCATGGGTACTTTTTTTGTTTATCAAGTTTAGCGTAAGGGAGACCTTATAGTAACCCTTATGAAAAAACAGGACAGAAAGTTGAATGGATAAAAAACTTTCTGCCCTGTTTTTTTATGCATTTATTTATGTAGTCTTATAACAAAGCGTTTAAATCATAGACCGGAAGTGCGGGATTTTCCCATATCTTTTTATTGTTTTTATCAAATTGTATGGCAAAGGACATCTTCTTACGAAATTCCTTATCACTGGGAATTTTAAGTGTCAGCAGGAAGGATTTTATCTTCTCGCTCAGGGTAGGATTGTCCCATTCATTACTATGGGCTACATTGCCAACGAAAAAATTACGGAAAAAGAGAAGGTTAAATCGATTATCAAGAGTATAAAATTTAGGCTCTTTGCCATTGTAAACATAGTTGACATAATTCTTGATTTCATTAGGCAAATTCATAGATTCATTTAAGGCGGCGTATTTTTCAGCTCTGGAAATGGACTCCTCTGAATAAGGCGTATCACTGATACCCATCAGCCAATCAATACTGACCCCGTAAAAATGATGGATCCTTAATAGAACTTCAAAAGAAGGGCGGGCTCGCCCACTCTCAAGATCGGCTATATTGCTGCGGCTTTTGTATCTTAATAGCATAGCTAAATCTTTTTGTGTAATTTTGTACAGTTTCCTTAACAGAATAAATCTATCAGAAAAAAGAGAACCATCATATAGACTAATGTTTTGAGCAATATCCATAAAAAACTCCAGTACATAAAAAAAATATTGCGTCGATTAAATCGACGTGATATAATCACGTATAGAAGGTCGATTAAATCGACTTAAAAATAAATCTTTAGTTCATTATAACACAGAAAGGAGATTTCAGACATGGAAAAGAAATTCTTTACGACGGATGAGGTACGGCATGAAGTGTTCAGCGACCAAATCAGCAAAGGTACTATTTTGACGATGATTCGGGAAAAAGAGATTCCTTCTATCCGTATGCGCAAACGTTTTTTCATTCCGGCGTATTGGGTGAATGAACAGTTTAGAATTGCGGAAGGGAAAGAAGGGTTGAAATGAGAGCAGAGAAAGGAACTGGGACTAAGTATTACGATCAAAATCGCCAGCGGTACGTATTTCGGAAGTACTATTATGCGGTAGATGGTACGAAAAAAGAAAAATTATCACCGCTAAAAAACGAAAAGATTTGGATAAAAAAATCCAAGAATGAGAAATGACTCTGGAGAATGGACGAGAGACTTTTTCTACTGTTCTGACTGTTGATGATGTAGTGACGGTATGGATAAACTCAATCCAGACGACCATTAAAAAATCAACCTGTAAATTGTACATGAGCGTGATGAATTCTCATGTTCTCCCAGTTTTTGGCAAGCGGAAGCCGGACACGCTTACAGCTGTGGAAATCCAGTATTGGATTAATAGACTGTTAGCAAATCCTCTTAGTGCACGGACGTGTAATATAATCCGGTCTACCTGGAGTACCTGCTTTGACTGGGCAGTGGGACAGGGACTGATTCGAAAAAATCCGTTGCGAGGGGTTAGGGCTCTACGAGATAACCCCAAACCTGTCCGTGCGTTAAACCGAGAAGAACTGAAATGCCTTTTGGATGTGGCAAAAAGTGGGAGGTATTATCCTTTCGAACAGAACGATTTTGGAGAATATAGTCAACAAGAAGTGGTAGTTGTGGTGACTTTAGCTGCACGGACTGGGATGCGCAGAGGTGAAGTATTTGGACTGCGATGGAATGACATCGATTTTGGGACTGCGACTATACATGTAGTAAATAGTTTAGGCCCAGACCGAGAGTTATCGGCTCCGAAAACACTTACCAGTACCAGAAATATTTTAATTGATCCGAATACATTGGATTTATTGAAATGGTGGAAGGCTTACCAGAAAGTGTACATGAAAAATTTCTGTGGAATAACAGAACATAAAAAAAATTTGGTGTTCACGACTCAGAATGGAACTCCAGTAAGCGTCGATAATTTTCGGTGCCGTCAATGGAAGGCTCTAACGGAAGCTGCTGGCTTGTCTGGCATAGGTTTTCATTCGCTTCGGCATACTCATGCAACCTTGCTTATCGCAGCTGGGGTTCCTGTGAAGGTTGTCAGTGAGCGTCTCGGCCATAAGTCGGTGGCTCTAACCATGAAAGTGTATGTTAATGTACTTCCAACTATGCAGCAAATGGCCGTTGAGGCCATACAGAACATGACGAAAAATGAAAATGCCCCATCGGCTGTTGGCGCAGCCGATAAGGGCCAAGGTGACGAAAAATAATGCACTTCTCCGTCACCCTCCATTCTAAACAATGTAGGAGGGCTTGTAAATGGAAAGACTGAAAAAAAATGAAATCTATATGGAACGATTCATACAAGTTCCATTGGAATTTTTCAAAGACCCGAAATACGCTGACTTGTCTTCGAACGCAAAACTGATGTTTGGACTTATTAAAGATCGCGTTTGGCTTTCTGAGAAAAATGGGTGGATAAATAAGGAAGGAGACATATTTTTATATTTTACGCAGAAAAAGATGGAAACTTTGCTTGGAATTGCGCATTGCACCTGTTCAAAAACAATGAAAGAATTGGAGGATCATGAATTGATTGAACGTGTCCGGCAGGGCTTGGGATTGCCGGATATCATTTACGTCGGGAAAATAGTTCCTAGCCGAATGACATCAAGAAGTACAAAAAACAAACTTCAGGAGTATGGAATTCATATCCCTGATGTTCAAAAAACAAACACTAGATATACTGAAGTCATACAAAAAGAGGAAGAAGATAAAGAGAAAAGTTATCCACAGGAACTTTCTTCATTTTCATCGTCTCTTGATTTCTTTATGAAGAACTTCCATAAACCTGGTCCGTTTGAAGAAAAAAAGATTAATGCAGTAGTCGAAAAATACGGTGAAGAGATTGTCACTAAGGCTATGGAGGAAGCTGCATTAAAAGGAGTCCTGACAATGAAATATGTTGAAGCAATTCTCAAGAATTGGGAGAAAAATGGTGGCGACAAGAATCCCAATTCTCCCAAAACCAGCAATCAACATCCAGAATGGTGGACGCCAGAGAAACAAGCCAGAGATGTGGAAGAAATAAAAAAACAAATGAAAGAACTTGGAATACCCGAGTATCCGGATGAAAAGAGCGGAATTAAAGAAAAAAATGACGGAGGTGTCAAAAAATGAAAAAAGAGAGAGATACCAGGACAATAGAAGCGGAAATGCAAAAAAGGCAAGAGCAGCTAAAGAAAGCCCAGAACGAAATCCGTTCCCTGAATGCGGAACTGACAACCGCTAAGAAACGAGAAAAGGCCCGGCGCTACGCTGCAATCGGATCCGCCATTGAAAAGATATTAGGTGTCGGTGAGCTGTCAAACAACGATCTGAATGTCCTGATCTATTATCTTGAAAAGCCGTTTCATTCGGCAGGTGGCTCTCAAACGACAATGGCGGCGAAGTTTTCAGAAGCAATCAAAGCCGAAAGAGCGAAGGTCAGCGCTGCCCCAAATATGGCCTCCAACAGGCCGGCCAGCGCTGCATCAAAACCAGAGGCCGTCCCATCGGGACGGCAGGGCTTCACCGGAACAGGAAATGGAAGTACGCTTCCATTCCCTTCCCCGGCAAAGCCCTAACCCCACTACCGCCGATGGTGGTAGGCAAGTTTCGCCTACTGGATAGCCACTCGCTTCGCTCCGGCCATCCAGTAGGCTTCCCGGGTACGGTCGATGCTCCTCGCATCGCCCTGCCGGGAAACTTGCAAGGGGGCTTCGCTCCCCTTTGAACCCCCAAAAAATTTGCTTCGCAAATCAAAAGAAGAAGGTGCAAAATGAATCAAACCGTGACCCCAAAAACTCATCGCTTGCGGAACCATCAGGCCCTGGTCCGCTTCACCGATGAGGAATGGAACGACTTGCAAGGCAAGCTGAAAGTCAGCCAACAGACCCTGCAAGCCTACGCACTCAATGCCCTGCGCCATTCCCGGATTTCCACGGCTAGCGAAGTCCGAGAAATCCAAATGATTGGCCATCATTTCGATTTCGCCAACCAGCAACTGCGAGGCGCTTGCTCCAATTTGAACCAGCTGGCGAAAGCCCTGAACAAGCTGAACCGGATCATGGAAACCCAGACAGTCAGCCAGCAGCAGTTTCTGTCGCTGGTTGGCCTGATTCCCACACGCCCTGAACTTGATAACTGCATGCTAACCATCCAGAACTGGCGAAAGGAGATGGAAATTCCATGGCAGTCCTTAAGGCAATTTCTGGCCCGCCAAAGACCCACGGCGGCCTCCGGAACACCATCGAGTACGTCCTGCGAAACGACAAAGTAAAAGACGGCTACATGGATATGACCGGCCCGGCTCCGGAAACGCTGACCTGGGATTCCGTATATCGCTCCTTTCGGGAAGAAAAAGAAATCTGGAATAAGGACTCCGGCCGGATGTGCGCCCATTACGTGCTTTCCTTCCACAAAGACGAAAAAATCACACCGGAAGAGGTGCTGGCCTTTGGTCAGGAATTCGCTGGAAAAGCATTTCCCGGCTACCAGGTCCTTCTGGCCGTTCACCAGGACCGGGGGCATCTCCATCTCCACATGGTGTCCAACACGGTCAGCTATGAGGACGGTCACAAACTCCACACCACTACCAAGGACCTGGCGGACATGAAGGAAGCTATGAACCAGATGTGCCGGGATCGTGGCCTGACCGTAGCCGAAAAGGGGAAACATTTTGATGGCAGCCGGATGGAAGAAGGCGAAGGGATTGCCTGGAACCATAAAAAATACCGGGCCATGAGCAGCGAAAAAAAGCCGTCCTATCTGGTGGAATGCTTTCAGGCTGTAATGGAAGCCAAGGAAAAAGCCGTTTCCAGGGATACCTTCATTACGGCCATGGAACAATCCGGCTGGAACGTCCACTGGTCCGACAAGCGGAAGCACATAACATTTGAGAACAAAGACCATCAAAAGGTCCGTGACTCCAACCTGTCCAAGACCTTTACCGTAAACATCAGCAAGGAGGCGTTGCAAAATGAACTACAAAACCAAGCCGAAAGACAACAGCGAGAAGAGCTCGCAGCCTACTACCGACAGCTCCAGGACTCCATCTCCGGATCAGCTCCTGAAGATGCAGTCAGCAAGGATTACCCAGTTGGAGCAGGAAATTGCAAAAAGGACCGCCCGGATCAAAGAACTGGAAGACCAGCTCAAAGAACAATCCAAGGGCATATCCATGGAGGACCTCAACGCTCTGTCCGGCCAGTTAAACGAAGCCATAAGCAAGACTATGACTTTGAACGATAAACAGTTTGAATACCAAAGCGAACGCATCCGGGATGCAGTAAGCCGGGAAATCAAGAATATTCATATCCCCAGGCCCAACATCCCCCGTCCACCGTTCTGGTGGTACATAGAACCATATGTTCTCATTGGCGTAGCCGTATTTTCATTTTTCTTTCTTTACGGTATGCGTATGGTCAGTCACATTGATAACAAAACCGAAGTCCTGGCAAGAATGGATGAACGGATAGCCCGGATCCAATGGAATGTATCCTTCCCTGATGATCCCGTTGGACTCACCACCCCCATCCATGACCGCTGGGTAAACCAATTAAAATATGAATCAGAACAGCAAAAGGAATAAGTCACACCGGCTCATTCCTTTTCTCTTTCCACAGGGAATGTGATACAATACACCCAATAGAACTTTGTTATGGGGGATGGACATGGAAGATCAGAAACGACAAGCAGCTAAGGATTTTGCAGAATATTGGCAAGATAAAGGCTATGAAAAGGGAGAAAGCCAAAAGTTCTGGCTTTCTCTCCTTCGTGACGTGTATGGAGTATCCCACCCGGAACGGTATATCAGCTTTGAAGACCAGGTCCACCTGGATCATACCAGCTTCATCGATGGGATGATTCCCTCTACCCACGTGATGATTGAACAGAAAGGCCGGAACAAGAACCTGAAAGCAGCCATCAAGCAATCGGACGGTTCCCTGCTGACCCCGTTCGTACAGGCTAAACGGTACATTACCGAACTTCCGGTCAGCATGCACCCCAAATACGTGATTACCTGCAACTTCCAGGAGTTCCTGATTTATGACATGGACAACCCCCAGGGAGAACCGGAACAGCTCCTGCTGAAAAACCTGCCCAAGGAATACTACCGCCTAAATTTCCTGGTCAATGAAAAGAGCAAAGTACTGAAACAGGAAGAAGAAATCTCCGTGAAGGCCGGGGATTTGGTGGGGAAAATGTATGATGCCCTCCGGAAACAGTACCTGGATCCGGATTCTAACCATGCCCAGAAGAGCCTGAATATCCTGTGCGTCCGGCTGGTATTCTGCCTGTATGCGGAAGATGCTGGTGTTTTCGGCAGCCACAGCCAGTTCCATGACTATCTGGAAACCTACCGAACCCGGAATCTCCGGGATGCTCTGATAAAGTTATTCCGTATCCTGGACCAGAAACCGGAAGACCGTGATCCTTATGAGGCCCCGGAACTGCTGGCCTTCCCCTATGTGAACGGTGGTCTTTTTGCCGATGAAAACATTGAAATTCCCCGGATAGATGAAGAAATCGCTGAACTGCTGATTAAAGAGTGCAGCGAGCAGTTCGACTGGTCCGAGATCAGCCCCACCATCTTCGGGGCCGTATTCGAAAGCACCTTGAACCCGGATACCCGGCGGAAAGGCGGGATGCACTACACCAGCATCGAGAACATCCATAAGGTTATTGACCCCCTATTCCTGGATGATTTGAAAAAGGAACTGGAAGAAATTAAAAGCATCCAGGTGGAAAATACCCGGAAAAAGAGTCTGGTGGCCTACCAGGAGAAGCTGGCTTCCCTGAAATTCCTGGATCCGGCCTGTGGCAGCGGAAACTTCCTAACAGAAACCTATCTGTCCCTGCGGAAGCTGGAAAATGAAGCCGTTTCCTGCTACTATGAAGGCCAGATGGTACTGGGAGACTTCGTAGACCCCATCAAAGTCTCCATCAGTCAGTTCTACGGCATCGAAATCAACGACTTTGCCGTAACCGTGGCCAAGACGGCCCTGTGGATTGCCGAAAGCCAGATGATCCAGGAAACCCAGAAAATCGTCCACATGGACATTGATTTCCTGCCCCTGACTACCAATGCCTTCATTCATGAAGGGAACGCTCTGCGGATGGATTGGAACAATGTATTACCCCATGGGGCTTGCTCGGTCATAATTGGCAATCCTCCGTTCCGAGGATATAGTTTGCAAACCAAAGAGCAGAAAGCCGATATTCTTTCCATCTATGTAGACGAAAATGGAAAGCCTTATAAAGCGGCCGGGAAGATTGACTATGTAGCCGGGTGGTATTTTAAAGCAGCCCAGTATATGCAAAGGACTTCTATCAGAGCAGCTTTTGTTTCTACCAACAGTATTACCCAAGGTGAACAGGTAGCCGGAGTCTGGAAGCCAATTATGGAACGCTTTGAAACCCACATTGATTTTGCATGGCGAACCTTTGTCTGGAGCAGTGAAGCATCTGAAAAAGCAGCCGTTCATTGTGTGATTGTTGGATTTAGTGATGCGCCAAATAATACAGATAAAATTATTTTTGATGGCTCTACAAAAAAAGTAGTAGAAAATATCAACCCGTATCTCATAGAGGCACCGATGGTATTTATTGATAGTCGAAAAAAGCCTATATCCAGAGTCCCAGAAATGGTATACGGAAACAAGCCAACAGATGGAGGCTTTCTCTTTCTCACACCGGCAGAAAGAAACGAAGCTATCAAAAAAGAACCGTCACTAAATAAATACATAAAACAAATTTACGGAGCAAAAGAATATATTAACAATATTGAGCGGTACTGTTTCTGGCTTGAGAATATCTCTCCAACAGAAATTAAAAAATCGGCTTTTCTAAAAACGCGTATTGAGGGCGTACGTAAATTTCGCTTGAATAGTCCTAAAAAGGCAACTCAGAAAAGTGCTGAAACTCCTTATTTATTTCAAGAAATTAGACAACCACATAATAATTACATCATAATTCCAAGGCATTCATCTCAGACGCGCAGATATGTTCCGGTTGGCTTCGTATCGCCAGACATAATTGTCAATGATGCCGTACAAATAATTCCCGATGCTAGTTTGTATATGCTAGGAGTAATATCATCCAATGTTCATATGGCGTGGATGCGGGCTATTTGTGGCCGAATAAAAAGTGACTATCGTTATTCAAAAGATATTGTCTACAACAATTTTCCCTGGCCTACTCCCACCCCGGCTCAAAAAGCCAAAATCGAAAAAACGGCACAGGCCATTCTGGATGCACGGGCCAAATATCCGGATTCCAGCCTGGCAGATCTGTATGACGAACTGACTATGCCCCCGGAACTCCGGAAGGCCCATCAGGAAAATGACAAGGCCGTCATGGAAGCCTATGGGTGGAATTGGCGGGGAATGACCGAAAGTGACTGTGTGGCCGAACTGATGAAGTTGTATCAGAAGCTGATTGACACAGAAAAGGAAGAGTAGAGAAAAGAAGATGCCGGATGAATGGATAGACAGTATCCTCCAGCTCCAGGATACCGTTAGGATGCTCCAGGTGCTCTTCTGACGAGAGATAAGCCAAAATACGAAGCCAGTTGTACCATGAAAAGCAAATCCCGTCAGAACGCTTCTAAAATGAGATTCTGACGGGCTTTTTACACCCATGAAAGGAAAGTATCATGATTTATCTCACAGGAGACACCCACGGCCCT
The DNA here is from genome assembly GCF_009696675.1 of Acidaminococcus fermentans. GTDB lineage: Bacteria > Bacillota > Negativicutes > Acidaminococcales > Acidaminococcaceae > Acidaminococcus. Next base: position 19,313 of record NZ_VULN01000002.1, read on the forward strand.
CTGGATTTTGACCGGATCCGGCCGGAAAATCTGATTCTCCGGGGCGTGGACTGCCAGCCGGAGGACATTCTTATTGTTTGTGGAGATTTCGGGATTCCCTGGACGGACCCCGCCCAGGGCCCGGACCGGGAAATGCTGGAGGAAATCGCCCGCTGGCCCTATACAGTGGCCTTTGTGGACGGGAACCATGAGAACTTTGCCCTGCTGAATCAGTACCCAGTGGTAGAATGGAAGGGCGGACAGGCCCACCAGCTTCTGCCCAACCTGTACCACCTGATGCGTGGGGAGCTGTTCACCCTGGAAGGCCATACCTTCTTCACCATGGGCGGAGCCATGAGCATGGACCGTTGGATGCGGAGAGAAGGGATCTCCTGGTGGCCGGAAGAAATCCCTTCCGAAGCGGAATGGCAGCACGCCTGGGACACCTTGGACCGGGCCGGATGGAAGGTAGACTACGTGGTGACCCACACGGCCCCCACTCGCTGGAAAATCCAGGGCGGTATGCGGATGGTGGCCCACCTGGGCGACAAATGCCCGGTGGCCCGGAAGCTGGAAGAACTGGAAAGCCATCTCACCTACCACCGCTGGTTCTTCGGCCATCTCCATGACGATAGGATTACCCAAGATGCGAAAGGCGTTTGGCTGTATGAAAAGGTTGTGGTCCTGGAAGAGTATGGCTCCAGGATACGGTCAGGGTGCTTCAGACGCTCTTCTGACGAGAGATAAGCCAAAATACGAATCCCGGTGGTGACATGAAAAAGAAACCCCGTCAGAACACCTCTAAAATGAGGCTCTGATGGGCTTTTTTTAGGGGGAACAGGAGTATTTGTATGGGTCAATTGCAACTTTTTGAAAATTGAAAAACAAAATTTGGCATAGAAAAAAATGAATAAAAAAACGGATCTATAAGAAAGGGGAAGAGACCTAAAAAGAGACCTTATGCTATTGCTTTTTTTGTTTCAAATGAACTGCTTGCACAAGATGTTGATATAATTATTCTTAACACTACTAATTAGCGTATATGAACAAGATAATAAATGAAAAGTGGAGATGGCATGCAAGAGGTCAGGAGTTCGATCCTCCTTGTCTCCACCAAATGAAAAACCAATACCCTTGCGGTTGTGAAGCCGCAAGGGTATTTTTTGTATCTGGGGCCGTTGAACGTTGACAGCTGAACGTTGAGGAGCTGTTGCTCATGCAACAGCCCTTTTTTATTCCGTTTTACTTCATCGAAGGCGGTATAAAAATTCTCTCTGGTTCTCCATGCTCATGGCTACCCAGATGGTGACCGTGGCCATAGCGCTGTTGATCAACTGGCAGTGAAAAAGGGGGAATATTGCACGTGAAAAATATGTATGCAATATCCCCGTCAATGGTCAATCGTCAATGGCCGAATGATAAAATTTGCAGGCAAATTTTTGGATGTGTAAATCGGTACCGTAGGGGCTGCTGCTTATGCAGCAGCCCCTTTTTTTCCGCTGTCCGGCTTGAAGAACCTCCGGATCACAAAGGGCACTCCCATGGCCAGCATGAGCACCCGGACCAGCTGGTAGGTAAGGATCACGGCCACATCCTGGTGCATTTCCAGGCCGGTAAGGCACATTTCCGCAATGCCTCCGGGGGCCAGGGCCAGAAAGGCGGTAAGGGTGGAAAAACCGTAGAGCCGGGACATGAACAGGGACAGGGCGACGCTGGAAGCCACCATCAAAAGGGAACCCAGGAGTACATTGGGAATCAGTTCCCGGGTCTTCAGCAGTTTTTCCCGGTCCATCATGGTGCCGATGTACAGGCCGATGTGGAGCTGGGCAAAAGCCATGGCGGGAGCCGGGACCCGGGGCACACTGCCCTGCCACAGAGCAAAGAGGGAAGTGATCAGAATGGGTCCCAGCAGCTGCCCTGTGGGCATATGGGTCTTTTGGGCCAGGAACCGGCCCAGGAACACCAGGGGGACCACTAGCAGCCAGCCCGGATGGAACAGGCTCCGGAAATCACCCAGGGTGGTGACCCACAGACTGGCGCCGGCGGCCCGGGTGATCTGGCCTCCGAACAGGTTGATGGCCAGGAAGGGCACGCTGACTTCCACCACGAACAGCCGCAGGCACTGGGAGACTACCACCACGTTTTCGTCCGCTTCCTCATAATCGTCCATGAGCACGGTCATGGCTGTCAGGCCTCCCGGCAGGCAGCCCATAATGGAACTGAGCAGGTTGGCGAAGGTGTGCCGGTGCATGTGGATGGCCACGGCCACGGAAACGCCCAGGGTGAACAGGCTGGCACCCAGGATCCCCAGGGTTTCCTGGCTCATTTTAAGGAAGGTGTCCGGGGTGCAGTTGCTGCCGATGCCGTAGCCGGCTACCCCCAGCATCAGCCCCCGCCAGGCCCGGGGCCATTGGAAGGAATTATCCAGAAAAGTGCGTACAACAAAACCGGTGATGATACCTCCCAGCAAATAGGGAATGGGGATGGCCAGCTGCCGGAGCAGGAAGCCCAGCAGGGCGGATGCCAGTAAGGCGGGAAAACGTTGTTTCATGGAAAGATCTCCTTTGGAAGCCGGAGCGCCTGTCCGGCAGGATACTTTTATTATAGACAATGGGTTCCATACTGTAAAATCTTAATAGTATAATAGGGATATAGCAAAAATGATATAACAAAAGGAGGGACTGCCATGTTCCATGAAAAATACCTGCGGGATTTCCTGAAAGTCTGCGAAAACGGCAACATTACCGCTGCCGCCGCCCAGCTGGGCCTGTCCCAGCCTGCTCTCAGCCGGATCGTGAAAACGGTGGAAAAGGAAGCAGGGATGCCTCTCCTGGTCCGGGAAGCCAGCGGAGTCTACCTGACACAGGCGGGAGAAATCTATGCCCGGATGGCCCAGGCCATGGTGGAAAACTACCAGAACGGTCTCCGGGAGATCCATGACCTGCGGGATTCCCAAAGCGGCCAGATCCGTCTGGGGCTGTCCCGGATCTCCAGTGAGACCCTGCTGCCGGTGATCCTGGAGCAGTTCCGCACCCTGTATCCCCAGGTGGAACTCCGTTTGACGGAAACCCTGATCCGACAGCTGAATCCTCTCCTCCGGCAGGGAAAAACTGGACCTGGCCCTGACCTATTTCCCTGACGATCCGGAGTTGGAATACACCCGGCTGCTGACGGATACGGTGTATCTGGAGGCCCCTCCCGGCTTCAGCCGGCAGTTTTCCTGGACCCCGGGTACCGGCCATGTGATGGAGGATGTGGGGCGGCTCCGGAATCAGCCCTTTATCCTGCTGAAACCGGGGCGGGGGCTCCGGTACAAGGCGGATCAGTTCTTCCGGGAGGGGAAGATCCAGCCCCGGATCATCCTGGAAACGGACAGCGTGGAACTGGCTCACCGGCTGGCCCTGGCCAACCACGGGTTCGCCCTGATCCCCCGGCTGGCTTTTCCCACCCTGGCCCGGACGGATCAGTCGGTGTTTTTCCAGGTGAAAGACCATCCTCTGGACCGGACCCTGTACCTGGCCCGGCGGAAGGGGGCCTACATGACCCGGGCCATGGAAGCCCTCTGCGGCCTGATCCGGACCAGTGTAACAGGATCCCGTTCTATGGTACAATAAGGCAAGTGAACGGAGGTGTTTTCTATGAACAGAAAACAGATGGCTCTGCTGGTTGGACTTTCTCTGGCTTTGGGGCAGACGGCTTTTGCCGCCGACCATGTGGCCGTGGTGGAGAAAGACGGAAAGCAGGGCGTGATCGACCGGGCAGGGAAGGAAATCCTGCCCCTGGTCTATAAAAAAATCGCAGTGGGGGATCCGAAAGAGGATCCGGCGATCCTGGTCCAGCTGAAGGGAAAATACGGCCTTTATGACCGGGAGGGAAAGCAGCTGCTGGCCCCCACCCTGAAGAAGATCACCGATATCAATGAAGGAATCATCGGCGGCGTGACGGAAAAGAAGTGGAATTTCTACACCCTCCAGGGAGCCAGGCTTCCCGGGGAATGGGAAGAGGCCCGGGCCTTCCAGGAAGGGCTGGCCCCGGTGAAAACCCAGGGCAAATGGGGCTTTGCGGACAAAACCGGGAAACTGGTGATCCCTGCCCAGTACAAGGAAGTCCGCAGCTTCAGCGAAGGGCTGGCCGCGGTGAAAAAAGACAGCCAGTGGTTCTATATCCGGAAGGACGGGAGCCTGCTGCCCAGCATGAGCGTGAAAAAGGCCGGGGACTTCCACCAGGGGGTGGCCGTGGTGGACGGAGGCTGGCTCATGGATACCCAGGGAAAGAAATACGCCAAACTGAAGCCTTATGCCTTCGTAGGGGACTTCCAGGACAATGGATTGGCGGAAGTGGGTGTCCGCCGGGCCAGCCACAGCTTCCTGGATTACATCTCCATCGGCTGGGGCTGGGGAGACGGCTGGGGCTGGGGCGGTCCCTACTGGGGCGTGGGCCCGGGCTGGGGTCCCTATTGGGGAGATTACGGCTACCACCATCATCACCATCATCACGGCTGGGGTGGCAGCATCGGCATCTCTCCGGGAGCAGTGATGCCCTCCAGTATGTACCGGGGCTATGTGAACAAACAAGGCCAGGAAGTGATTTCCCCCACCTACAGTTTTGTGTCCCCCTTCTACGGGAAACTGGCCCTCATCCGGGACGAGGGCCACTGGGGCATGGTGGATGCCAAAGGCCAGGTGGTGATCCCGGCAGCCTACGATGCCCTGCTGCCCTTCAGTGAGGGACTGGCCGCCTTCCAGTCGGACAAAAAGTGGGGGTTCATCGACGAGACCAACAAAGTGGTGATCCCCAACCGGTTCGACAGTGTCCAGAATTTCTTCCAGGACCGGACCACAGCAGTGGAAAAGGAAAAAGGCGGGATCATCGACAAAACCGGGAATCCGGTGGCCCCTTTCCGGTCCGAGCTCCGGGAGCTGGGGCCTCTGACAGCGGACCGGGCGGCCTACAAGGACGCCCAAAAGAAGAAATGGGGCTATGTGGATGAAAATGCAAAGGTCGTAATCTCTCCGCAATATGACAAGGCTGGAATTTTCGACTGATTTTTCAAATCGGCTACAAAAAACTATTGACAGAAACAGAGTGCAGTGGCATAATGTAAACCATACCATTTCAAACAAACACAGGTAATGAACGGGAGCGGAATCGCAGAAACTTCCAGAGAGCCGGCGGCGGGTGTGAGCCGGTAAGCTTCGAGGATTCCTCTCACCCGGGAGCCGCAGGGGGGAAAGACCAGTAGTCCCTGCCGTCCACAGTGCGTTAAGCTGAATGAGACCCAACATAGGGTGGTACCGCGTCCATTCGCCCCTATCTGCTTTGCAGCAGGTAGGGGCTTTTTGTGCAAGAGAGGGGAATACGTATGGGAATGACAAGAACACAGAAAATCCTGGCCCGGCATGCCGGCCGTCCGGAGGTGGAAGAAGGGGAACTGCTGGTTTCCCAGGTTGACCTGACCCTGGCCAACGATATTACCGGGCCTCCGGCCATTGACGAATTCGACAAAATCGGCCGTCCGGTATTCAACAAGGACAAGATCGCATTGGTGCCGGATCATTTCTCTCCTCCCAAGGACATCAAATCCGCCACCCTGTGCAAGCATATGCGGGATTTTGCCCGGAAGCATAACATCACCAACTATTTCGAAGTGGGCCGGATGGGCATCGAACACGCCCTGGTGCCGGACAGCGGGCTGGTGGCTCCCGGGGAACTGGTGATCGGGGCTGACTCCCACACCTGCACCTACGGGGCTGTCAACGCCTTCTCCACCGGGGTGGGCCAGACGGACCTGGGGGCAGCCATGGCCAGCGGCCAGACCTGGTTCAAGGTCCCCAAGGCCATCAAAGTGGTGCTCACCGGCAAAAAGCCGGACTACATTTCCGGCAAGGACGTGATCCTGACCCTGATCGGGATGATCGGGGTGGACGGTGCCCTGTACCAGTCCCTGGAATTCTTCGGAGAAGGAGTAGGGGAACTGGCCATGGCGGACCGGTTCACCATCTGCAACATGGCCATTGAAGCCGGGGCCAAAAACGGCATCTTCCCGGTGGATGACAAGACCCGGGCATACCTGAAGGAACGGGGAGTCACCCGGGAATGGGAACCGGTGGAAGCCGATGAGGATGCGGTCTACGACCGGACCATCACCATCGAACTGGACAAGCTGGTGCCGGTGGTGGCCTATCCCCATCTGCCGGAAAACACCCATCCGGCAGCGGAAGGCAAAGACCTGGCCATTGACCAGGTGGTGATCGGGTCCTGTACCAATGGACGGTATGAGGATCTGGTATCCGCCGCCCGGATCCTGAAGGGACGGAAAGTGGATCCCCGGGTCCGGTGCATCATCATCCCGGCTACCCAGGAAATCTACAAACGGGCCATGGACAACGGGCTGCTGGATATCTTCATCGAAGCCGGTGCAGCGGTTTCCACTCCCACCTGCGGACCCTGCCTGGGCGGCTACATGGGCATCCTGGCTGCCGGGGAACGGTGCGTTTCCACCACCAACCGGAATTTCCGGGGCCGCATGGGCCATGTGGACAGCGAAGTCTACCTGGCCAGCCCGCTGACGGCTGCTGCCAGCGCCGTTACCGGTCACATCACTGATCCCAGGGAGGTACTGAAATGAGTAAAGTATGGCGTTACGGAGACCATGTGGACACGGATGTAATCATCCCCGCCCGCTACCTGAACATCTCCGATTTCAAGGAACTGAGTGAACATGCCATGGAAGACATCGACACCACCTTTGCCCCCAATGTAAAACCCGGGGACATTATGGTGGCCGGCCGGAACTTCGGCTGCGGGTCTTCCCGGGAACACGCCCCCATTGTGATCCAGCAGAAAGGGGTCGCCTGCATCATTGCGGAAAGCTTTGCCCGGATCTTCTACCGGAATGCCATCAACATCGGCCTGCCGGTGCTGGAAATCGGGGAAGAAGCCAAAAAGATCCAGGCTGGGGACCAGGTGGAAGTGGATTTTGACAAGGGAGAAATCCATGTGGTGAACAAGAACCTGACCATCAAGACCCATCCCCTGCCAGCCTTTGTCCGGAAAATCGCCGAAGCCGGCGGTCTCATCAATTATGTGAAAGGAGTCCATGCCTGATGAAAGTCACTGTATTGGCCGGGGACGGCATCGGCCCTGAAATCACCGATGCGGCTCTGGAAGTCCTGAAGAAAACGGCGGAAGTGTTCGGCCTGGACATTTCCTACGATCATAAGCTTATGGGGGGCTGTGCCTATGACCAGTTCGGCACTCCCCTGCCGGAAGAAACCATCGCCAGCGCCAAGGCTGCTGACGGGGTCCTGCTGGGGGCCGTAGGGGGTCCCAAATGGGATCATATCGAAGACGTGACCAAACGGCCGGAGAAGGGCCTTTTGGGCATCCGGAAGGCCCTGGGACTCTACTGCAACCTGCGTCCGGTCCAGGTGCGGCCCTACATGGCCCATCTGTCTCCCCTGAAGACGGAACGGGCGGAAGGGGCCGATCTGGTCATCGTCCGGGAGCTCACCGGGGGCATCTATTTCGGGGAACACCGGGAAGCTGCCCTGGTGGACGGGGTGGAAACCGCCTCTGACGTGGAAAAATACACCCGTCCGGAAGTGGAACGGATCGCCGTGAAAGCCTTCGAGGCAGCCCGGCTGCGCCGGGGCAAGGTGACCAGCGTGGACAAGGCCAATGTGCTGGGGGCCTCCCGGATGTGGCGGAAAATCGTGGAAGAAATCCATGAGGCCAAGTATCCTGATGTGGAACTGAACCATTTTTATGTGGACAACTGCGCCATGCAGCTGGTGCTGAACCCGAAACAGTTCGACGTAATCCTTACCAACAACATTTTCGGGGATATCCTCAGCGACGAAGCCTCCACCATTGCCGGCAGCATCGGGCTCCTGCCTTCTGCCAGCCTGGGGGACGGCACCGGGCTCTATGAACCCATCCACGGCAGCGCCCCGGACATTGCCGGAAAGGACATTGCCAATCCCCTGGGGACCATCCTGTCTGCTGCCATGCTGCTGCGCTATTCCCTCCATCAGGAAGAAGCCGCCCGGGCCATCGAAAGGGCCGTGGACGAGGTGATGAAAGCCGGCTACCGGACTCCGGACCTGGCCGGAGAAGGACTCACCACCGTAGGCACGAAGAAAATGGGCCAACTGGTGGCGGAAGCGGTGAGAAAATAAGGGGTCTGCTGCCTGGGCAACAGACCGTCAGCGGTCAGCTGTCAAGGGTCAGCGGCCGAAGGAAAAAAGCTGCCTGGAAAGGCAGCTTTTTTTGATGAAGGAGATGAAAATTATGACCCAATGGGCGGACGGGAAAATACGGTGTTTCTGGGCCAATCCCAACAATCCCCGGTACATCCGGTACCATGATGAGGAATGGGGACGGCCGGTCCATGAAGACCGGAAACTGTTTGAGATGCTGCTGCTGGAAACCTTTCAGGCCGGTCTTTCCTGGGAATGTGTGCTGAACAAGCGGGAAGGGTTCCGGCAGGCCTTCGACGGCTTCGATCCGGAAATCATTGCCGGCTATACGGAAGCAAAAACAGAAGCTCTCCGGCAAAATCCCGCCATTATCCGGAACCGGCTGAAGATCCGGGCCGCCGTGACCAATGCTCAGGTGTTCCTGGCCATCCAAAAGGAATGGGGGAACTTCGACCGGTACCTGTGGCACTGGACGGAAGGAAAGACCATCCGGGAAACGGGTCTTGCCCATTCCCCTCTGTCCGATGCCCTGTCCAAAGACCTGAAGAAGCGGGGTATGAAATTCGTGGGCACCACGGTGGTCTACTCTCTCCTCCAGGCCGTAGGAGTCATCTGGAGCCACGAGAAGGGGTGCTGGCTGGAGCAGCAAAAGGGGGTGTGAAAAAATTCACACCCCCTTTTTTCATTTACATCTTCTTCACCGGCACCAGCCCCCGTCCCAGGGAAATCTGCCCGGTCCGGGCGATTTCGATGATCTGGTAGTCTTCCAGGACTTCCAGCAGGGCGTCGATGTGGTCTTCCCGGCCGGTGAGCCGGAGCACCAGGGACTTTTTCTGCACGTCCACCACTTTGGCATGGAACAGGTCCGCCAGGTTGGTCAGCTCTTCCCGCGCCTGGGGGGTGGGGGCGCTGACTTTGATCATGGCCAGTTCGTAGCTCACAAAGGGAGCGTCGTCCAGGTTCACCACCTTGATCACATCGATAAGCTTGGCCAGCTGTTTGATGGCCTGGTCCAGCTCGTACCGGTCCTCCACGGACACCACGATGTTGATCCGGGTCACGTCCCGTTCTTCCGTATAGCCGGCGTTGATGAACTCGATATTGATGGCCCGGCGGCTGATCAGTCCGGCTACATGGGTCAGGACCCCGGGCTTGTTGTCGGCCAGGATGGCCAGATGCTGTCGAATCATGATTGTTCGCCTCCTGTTACCATTTCATCCAGTTTCTTCCCACCAGGGACCATGGGGTAGACATTTTCGTCCGGCGGGATGGTCACTTCCAGAAGGGCCGGGCCGTCCTGGGCAAAAAGTCTGTCCAGGGCTTCCGGCAGCTGGTCTTCCGTTTCCACTGTCCAGGCCGGTACGCCCATGGACTGGGCAATCCCTGCAATGGACGGATTGGCCGTCAGGTCGGATTCGGCAAAATGGCCCTGGTAGAACATGCCCTGCCACTGATGGACCATGCCCAGGGTGTTGTTCCGCAGGACGACGGTCTTTACGGCAATGCCGTATTTGTGGAGGGTGGCGAATTCCTGACAGTTCATCAGGATGCTCCCGTCTCCGGTAATGAGCACCACCGGGTTGTCCGGAGCCCCCAGCTTGGCTCCCAGGGCGGCGGGCAGACCGTAGCCCATGGTCCCCAGGCCTCCGGAAGTGATGAAGTGATGGGGCTGGGAAACCGGGTAGAACTGGGCGGCCCACATCTGGTGCTGGCCCACATCGGTGGCGGCAATGGAATCGGGACCGGCCTTTTGGGCCAGCTGTTCCAGCACTACCTGGGGAGAAAGCCCTCTGTCAGAGGAAGGACGGGTACCGGAAGGATGGCCGGCCTTCATTTCCTGGAGCTCCTGGCGCCAGGTGACGGTCTGGACCGCCGGAATGGGGGCGGCTTCCAATTTCTTCCAGAAGGCGGGCAGGGACCAGCGGAGATCCCCGTTCACACTGAGATCCGCGTGGACGATCTTGTTGATCTCCACCTGATCGATGTCGAAATGGACGATCCGGGCTTTGGGAGCGAAGTTGGCCACAGAGCCGGTGACCCGGTCGTCGAACCGGGCTCCCACTGTGAGCAGCAGGTCACACTGGGTGATGGCCATGTTGGCGGTCCAGGTGCCGTGCATACCGGCCATGCCCAGGTTTTCCTCCCAGGCATCGGGGATGGCTCCTTTGCCCATAAGGGTGTATACCACCGGCAGCTGGGCGGCTTGGACGATCTGCCGGAGGGTGTCCGCAGTGTCGGACAGGACCACTCCGCCGCCCACCATCAAAAGGGGACGGTGAGCCTTACGGAGAGCCTCCAGGGCCCGGTCCACTTCTTCTTCCCGGCCTTCCTGGAGGGGCTGATACCCCCGGAGGGAGACGGTTTCCGGATATTCGTAGTCAAAGGCCGTGTCGAACACATCCTTGGCCACGTCCACCAGCACCGGTCCCGGCCGGCCGCTCCGGGCGATGTAGAAGGCTTCCTTCAGCACCCGGGGCAGGTCCTGAACCTTTTTCACCAGGTAGTTGTGCTTGGTGATGGGGGTGGTGATGCCGGAGATGTCCGCTTCCTGGAAGGAATCCCGGCCGATGAGATGGGTGGCCACCTGGCCGCTGATCACCACCAGAGGGATGGAATCCATATTGGCGGTGGCAATGCCGGTGACCATGTTGCAGACTCCGGGACCGCTGGTGGCAAAGCAGACACCCACTTTCCCGGTGGCCCGGGCATAGCCGTCCGCTGCATGGACGGCCCCCTGTTCATGGCCGGTGAGGATATGGGGGAATTTCATCCGGTACAGAGCATCATACAGGCTCAGTACGGCCCCTCCAGGATAGCCGAAGACAACCTGGACCTGTTCTTTTCGCAAACTTTCGATGACGGCTTCTGCACCGGTGATTTTCATGGTTTCCCCTGCCTCCTTTAAAGCTGGAATGGTTGTGGATTACTCGTTTTTGTCGTTTTCATGGAGCCAGGGCATCATGCTGCGCAGTTTTTCCCCGACTTTTTCGATGGGATGTTCCGCATGCTGACGGCGCATGGCCAGGAAGTGAGCCCGGCCGCCGGCACGGTTTTCCAGCAGCCAGTCTTTGGCGAAGGTGCCGTCTTGGATATCCTTCAGAACCTGTTTCATGGCAGCTTTGGAATCCTGGGTCACCACTTTCGGGCCGGCGGTATAGTCCCCATATTCGGCGGTGTCGGAAATGGATTTCCGCATTTTGGCCATGCCGCCTTCGTACATCAGGTCCACGATCAGTTTCATTTCATGGAAGGTTTCAAAGTAGGCGATTTCAGGCTGATAGCCGGCTTCGCACAGGGTTTCGAATCCGTTGGTGATCAGCTGGCAGATGCCGCCGCACAGGACAGCCTGTTCCCCGAACAGGTCAGTTTCCGTTTCTTCCTGGAAGGTGGTCTGGATGACCCCGGCACGGGTGCCGCCGATGCCTCTGGCATAGGCCAGGGCCAGGTCGAAGCATTTGCCCGTGGCATCCTGTTCCACTGCGAATACATCAGGGACGCCGCCCCCTTCTACAAAAGTCCGGCGGACCAGATGGCCCGGACCTTTGGGAGCCACCATGAACACGTCCACATCAGCGGGAGGGACGATCTGCTTGAAATGGACGTTGAACCCATGGGCAAAAGCCAGGGCGCTGCCGCTTTTCAGGTTGGGAGCGATTTCGGCTTTGTACACATCGGCCTGCTTTTCATCAGGGATCAGGACCATGGTTACGTCAGCAGCGGCTACCGCTTCGGCTACGGTCTTCACTTCCAGGCCGGCAGCCCGGGCCACATCGGCGGATTTGCTGCCTTTGTACAGGCCCACCACCACGTTGACGCCGCTTTCCTTCAGGTTCAGGGCATGGGCATGGCCCTGGCTGCCGTAGCCGATGACGGCCACCGTCTTGTCTTTCAGTACGCTCCAGTTAACGTCCTTGTCATAAAATACTTTTGCCATGGGAAACATCTCCTTTGAAAATAGAAATAAAATGGGGATACGCTGCAGGGGTTTTTCGTATAAAAAAATCCGTCCCTATGAAAATAGGGACGGAAAGTTTCCGCGATACCACCCTGGTTCTCCGGCCATTGCTGGCCTGGAGCGCTCTGCAACGTACTATCATACGCGTTCCGGTTAACGGGGGAAAGCCGTCCGTGCTTACTGTTTTTCAGCAGGCTCCTGGGGGAGGATTTTCGTTTGCCGGTTTCTGCTGGCTCTCACCATCTGTCAGCTCTCTGGGAGAAACGGGAGGCAAAGTACTCGTTCCCTTCATGGGATTTGCCTTGTTCACTTGGTTTGAAAAGGATGGTGTCAGTATACATTGCACAAGAACAGTTGTCAACATGATTTTTAAAAAAGTTCCAAAAGCACAAAACGAAAATAAAAAGTGTAAAGAATGTAATAGCCGTTTTTCTATTTCCGGAACCGGTAGCCCACGCCCCATACGGTTTCGATGTACTCCGGTTTGGTGGTGGAGGTTTCGATCTTTTCCCGAATCCGGTTCACGTGGACGGAAACCGTGGCCGTGTCCCCCAGGGAATCTTCTCCCCAGATCCGCTCGAACAGGGTCTCTTTGCTGAACACGATCCCCGGATGTTCCGCCAGGAACAGCAGCAGGGCGAATTCCTTGTTGGGCATGATCACTTCTTTCCCGTCCACATAGACCCGGTGGCCTTCCCGGTCGATGGTCAGGCCTCCCCGCTGGAGCACCGGGCTGGCGGCTTTCTGGCCGGTGAGCTGCCGGTACCGCTGGAGATGGGACTTTACCCGGGCCACCAGTTCTCCCGGGCTGAAGGGCTTCACGATATAGTCATCGGCGCCCAGGCCCAGGCCCCGGATCTTGTCCACATCTTCCTGCCGGGCGGACACCATAAGGATGGGGATGTTCCGCTTTTCCCGGATCTGCCGGCACACCTGGAACCCATCCAGCCCCGGCAGCATAATGTCCAGCAGCACCAGATCCACCTCTGGTTCCAGGGCTTTCTTTTCCCCGGAGGGGCCGTCCGGGGCGATTTCCACCTGATAGCCGTTGGCTTCCAGATAATCCCGTTCCAGTTCCGCTATATCCCTGTCATCTTCAACAATCAGGATCTTTTCCATTGTTCCCATTCTCCTCCAAAGAAAATTCCATGCATATTTTCAGGCCCCTGGGCTGATTGGCCTCCGCCCAGATCTTTCCCTTCATGGTTTCCACGATTTTCCGGACCACCGCCAGGCCCAGGCCGCTGCCGGCGGACACATGGCTCCGGGCCCGGTCCGTCCGGTAGAAGCTTTCAAAGATCCGGTCCAGCTGGTCTGGTGCCACCCCGGATCCGTTGTCCGCCAGTTCCAGCCGTACCCGGTTCTTTCCGTCAGAGAACAGGTGGAATTGGGCGGTGCCGGTTTTTTCCGTTTTGTATTTCCAGCTGTTGCTCAGCAGGTTGTCCAGCACCCGGGCAAACTGGTCCCGGTCCATTTTCACAGGGGCCCGGTCCAGGGTGCTTTCCAGAGTCACCTGGAGGCCGTTCTGTTCCCAGTGATCCTTTTGTTCCTCCACATAGTCCTTCAGACAGGCGCAAAGATCCACCGTTTCCCAATGGAAGGGAACCTGGTCCAGATCCAGTTTGGAAAACAGGAACAGGGTCTGGTTCAGTTTGGCCATGCTTTCGGTGGTTTCCAGGATTTTCTGGAGGTACCGCTGCTGTTTTTCCGGGGTGTCCGCGATCCCGTCCTGGAGCCCGGAGGCATAGCCCTGGATTTTGGTGAGAGGGGTGGCCAGGTCGTGGGCGATCCCTGCCAGCATTTCCTTCCGGCTCCGGTCATACTGCTCCCGTTTTTCCCGGGCATGGCGCAGTTCCAGCCGGGTGGTCTCAAAGGCCCGGAGGGTGTCTCCGATTTCATCCCGGCTGTCGGCTTTCACCGGGGTATCCAGGTCTCCCCGGCTCACCTGGGCGGCCACCCGGCGGAGTTTGTTCAAAGGCTTCAGCAGCTGGACGGCCATAAGCCGGCTGAGAGCCAGGCCTGCCAGGGCAGCGGTCAGCATCACCAGCAGGAAGGCTCCTACGAAGCTGCCCTTGAACAGTTCCTTGGAGTGCATGGCGAACCGGTCGTCGGTTTCCACCAGCGGGTCAGCCCCCACCACATAGGTTTCCACGCCGGTCTGGAGGGAACGGTAGTAGAAGGCCACTCCTTTTTTTCCCCAGCTGATGCCACCCCGGCCTTCCGGTACCTGCTGGAGAGTGGCGGTGCGGATTTCCTCCGGCTGCTGCCCTTCCGTCACATAGAAGGGCTGGCCGTTCCGTTCCAGCAGTACCCGGAGCCCCTGGTCTTCCAGATGGTCACTGACCAGCAGCAGAGGTTTGGGTTTGTCCGGGTTGTAATGGTCTGACCGGACCCGGAGCCGGGTCAGTTCAAACTGGATGGACAGAGTGGGGCCGCTTTCCGGCCAGATGAAGGAAAGGACGCTGGCACGGTTCAGGTTTTCTATACCAAAGATCCAGAAAATCCCCACACTGAGCACCATGAAGCAGAGTACAGGGGTCAGGATCATCAGATAGTTGGCGGCCAGCAGCCGTTTCCGGATGGGAAGGTCTTTCCAGCGCATAGGTTCCACAGTCCCGCCCGGGAAAAGCGGGAGGCTCCTTTCTTTTTGAATGTCTTCATATTATAGCATTTTTCCTGGGGCCTCCGAATGGAAGGAAAGATTGTTTCGAAAGAGTTTATGGGCTGTTTCTTTCTTTACAATTAAAAAATAAAAAACAGGAGAATGCAACAAAAACACAAAAAGATATTGACAAGCGTCCTCACGGGAGATAAAATAGCGACAATTCACAATTTCAAATCCCAATCCCATGAGGGGAAAGAGTAGTCCGGGGGAAGCTGACAGAGAGATGGCGGCAGGTGCGAGCCATCAGGGGAACCTGGAGGAAACTGGTCCCGGAGGAGACAGGCTGAAGCAGTGCAGTAGGCCTGGACGGTGTTCCCCGTTACCGGAAGCGCGTATGACTGTACGTGGCAAAGTGTCCCGGACCAGCAATGGACCGGGGAAACAGGGTGGTACCGCGGATTTTTCCGTCCCTTTGGAGGGACGGATTTTTTTTATTTCTGCGGCCACCGTCAAATCGACTTTCCCCACCCGGGTTCCGATACCAGAACCCATTGAAAAGGATCAGGGCCACGATACCAGGGCCCAGTTGAAAAGGAAACAGCGTTGAAGGAGGACCTCTTATGGAAATGACCGGCGCAGAAGCCATCCTTGCATGTCTCAAAGCAGAACAGGTCCCGGTGGTTTTCGGCTACCCGGGAGGGGCCGTACTGGGCCTGTATGATGCCATTTACAAAACCAACTTTCCCCATATTCTCACCGGCCACGAACAGGGGGCCATCCACGCGGCGGACGGGTACGCCCGGGCCACCGGAAAGGTGGGGGTGTGCATTGCCACCAGCGGCCCCGGGGTCTGCAACATGGTGACGGGGATTGCCACCGCCAACATGGATTCCATTCCCCTGGTGATTATCAGCGGTCAGGTGGCCACCTCCCTGATCGGTCAGGATGCCTTCCAGGAGGCGGACACCGCAGGGATCACCACTCCCATCACCAAATACAACTATCTGGTCCGGAAGGTGGAGAACCTGCCCCAGGTGCTGAAAGAAGCCTTTTACATTGCCCGGACCGGCCGGCCGGGACCGGTGCTCATCGACATCGTCACCGACGTGTTCGATGCCAGACTGGATTTCCAGTATCCCCAGGAGGTCCATCTCCTGGGCTACCAGGGGAGTCTCCATCCCCGGCAGTCCGATGTCCGGCGGGCGGCGGAAGCCCTCTGCCGGGCCCACCGTCCGGTGATCATGGCCGGAGGCGGGGTGATCCTGTCTGGCACCGGAGGAGTGCTTACGGAACTGGCCCGAAAAACCGGGATCCCGGTGGTCACCACCCTGATGGGGAAAGGGGCCGTGCCCGATTCCCTCCCCCAGAACCTGGGGATGCTGGGGATGCACGGCAGCTACGCCGCCAATATGGCAGTATCCGGCTGTGACCTGCTGCTGGCTTTCGGGGTCCGGTTCGACGAACGGTCCACCGCCAAGGCCAGCCTGTTTGCCCCGGCGGCCCGGATCGTCCATTTCAATGTGGAACCGGGGGAAATCAACAAGATCATCCCGGTCCAGGTGGCGGTGCCCGGCGATCTCCAGGAATCCCTGCCCCTTTTTGCCAGTCTGGTGGAACCTCTGGCAGAAGCCGTTAAAGAGCAGACGGCTCCCTGGCGGGAACAGGGAGAAGAAATGAAACGGGAGGTCCCCTGCAGCGCCCATGGGTGCACCGGGGGGATTTCTCCGGAAACCGCCCTGAAACAGGCGGCGGCCCGGGCTCCCCAGGACACCCTTGTGGTCACCGACGTGGGCCAGCACCAGATGTGGGCGGCCCAGTTCTTCCCTACGGAACAGCCCCGGCATTTCCTTACGTCCGGAGGGCTGGGCACCATGGGGTTCGGCCTTCCTGCCGCCCTGGGAGCCAAAGTGGGGGAACCGGACAAAACCGTCCTCCTGATTACCGGGGACGGGAGCATTTTGATGAACTGTCAGGAATTCACCACCCTGCCCACCTACGGCATCCAGGTGAAGACCATCGTCCTGCGGAACGGCCAGTTGGGCATGGTGCGCCAGCTCCAGGGCCTGTTCCGGGGAGGCCGGTATTCCCAGACCAAACTGATCCGGAAGCCCTCCATGGCCAAAATCGCGGAAGCCATGGGGATCCCTTCCCGGAGCATTTCCCGGCCGGAAGAGCTGGCAGAAGGTCTGGAGTTCCTGTTTGGGTCGGAGGGATCCGCCCTGCTGGAAATCACCATTCCCGAGGATGAACGGGTCTATCCCATGGTCCCGGGCAGCAAAGGGCTGGATCAGATGATCCTGGGCCCGGAAGAGAAATAAGGAGGAAAACCCATGAAATGGCAGCATATCGCCCTTCTGGTCAACAACCGGCCGGGAGTCCTGTCCCATGTGGCCGGACTCATCGCCCGCCGGAACATCAATATAGAATGCCTGAACGTAGGCTACACGGAAATCCCGGAAATCAGCCGGATCAACCTGGTGGTGGGAGTGGAAAGCCGGTTCCAGCTGGACCAGGCCATCCACCAGCTGAGCCATCTCATCGATGTAATCAAGGTGGTGAACCTGGATGATGCCCCCCTGGTGAGCTATGAACTGACCCTGATCAAGGTCAGCGCCCCTACCCCCCAGATCCGGGAAGAACTGACCAACATTGCTGGCCTGTTCCATGCCAAGATCGTGGATGTGTATCCGGATTCCCTGATTTTCCGGCTTACGGGACGACAGGATCATATTGAGGCCTTAAAGCAGATGCTCCGGAGCTACACCGTCCTGGAAATCGCCACCACCGGCCAGATTGCCCTGGGACGGGGGCCCCAGACGGTGAAGGACAGCCTGCTGGCCGCACCTCGGCCGGAAGAAACGGAACCGGCTGAAAGGAAAGGAGAACAGCCATGAGCCAGAACCAGACCGCGGATTTCCGCCTGTTTGCCCGTTTGTCCGTCCTCCGGAACCTTCGCCGGGATCCGGTGATCCACAGCCTGGCCAAAGCCCAGGCCCATCCGGAACGGGAGAAACACCTGGCCCGGGCCCGGGAAGCTGTCCTGGCCGCCGCTGAAGAGCTGGGCCTTGCCGGGAACCTGTGGCAGGGATACTTTTTCCATCTCCTGGCAGAAGGGGACAACCTGGCCGCCCAGGTGGCGGAAAACCGGGGCACCGCCGGCAGCGGCCTTCTGGCGGCTCTCACCCGGGACCTGGAGGCCCTCCGTCCCTTTTTGGACCTGTCCGGGCAGGCGGTGTTCCAGGACGGGTTCTATGACCATTATGAACCCAGCCGGCCGGCCCGGGAGAACCTGGAAAGCCAGCTGGCCCGGCAATTGAAAGAAACCCCTGAAGCCGCCGGACAGGCCCGGCTGCTGCTCCACCATTACCAGCGGTACGGCCGGGGAAAAATGGCCCGGTATGAAGCCTTCTGCCTGGATGCCAAAGGACGGTTCCAGGGGATTGCCGACTTTCCCCATTACGCCTGGGACGATATCCTGGGTTATGAGGACCAGAAGGAGAAGCTCCTGGCCAATACCCGGCAGTTCATGGCCGGCCGGGGCTGCAACAATGTGCTGTCCACGGGCAGCCGGGGCACCGGGAAGTCCACCTCCATCAAGGCCCTGATCCCCCTGTTCAGTGCCCAGGGCCTGCGTCTGGTCCAGATCAAGCGGGATCAGCTCCAGCTCTTGGCGGAAGCCATGGAACGGGCCGGGAAGATCCGCAGCCACCGGTTCCTGTTCTTCTTCGACGACCTGTCCTTTGATGAGAACGAAAAGGAATACAAGTACCTGAAATCCGCCATTGACGGAGGGGCTGCTCCCCAGCCGGACAATGTGATGCTGTGCGCCACCAGCAACCGGCGGCACCTGCTGAAGGAAACCTGGACGGACCGGAGTGACGACCTGGAGGCGGAAGTGTACCGGGAAGACGCCACCAACGAATCCATTTCCCTGTCCGACCGGTTTGGGCTGATCCTCCATTTCGGGGCTCCCACCCAGCAGGAATACCTGGCCATCATCGACCACGAACTCCGGAAAGAAGGCATCCAGCTGTCCCCGGAAGAACTCCGGGTGGAAGGGGTCCGGTGGGAAATGGAACACTCCGGCCGGAACGGAAGGATTGCCAAACAGTTCGTCCAGTGGTATCTGGGGAATCATTGAGAGGGTTGCTGCGTCTGCAGCAGCCCCTTTTTCCTGTCTGATAACCGCCGGTTTTTTCTTTTTTTCTGGTACAATAAAGGCAGAACAGGAGGGAAAACCATGAAAAAGACGGTGTTGTATATGGATAAGGTGGAAAGTCCCTTGGGGACCATCCTCTTGAGCAGCCATGGAGAAAAACTGAACGGGCTGTGGTTCCAGGGAGAGAAGTATGAAGAAATCCGGATGAAAAACGAAGACGGTGTGGAAGAACGGCCGGATCTCCCTGTATTCCAGGAAACCCGGCGTTGGCTGGACCTGTATTTCCAGGGGAAAGATCCAGGCTTCACGCCTCCCCTTGAACTGTCCGGCAGTGATTTCCGGCAGCAGGTAGGGCGGATCATGCTGACCATTCCTTACGGAAAGACCATGACCTATGGCGCCATTGCCCGGGAAATGGCCCGGAGGGAGGGAAAGGAGCGGATGTCGGCACAGGCCGTGGGAGGAGCGGTGGGCCACAATCCCATCAGCTTGATTATTCCCTGCCATCGGGTGGTGGGGACCAGCGGAAGCCTGACCGGATACGGCGGCGGTATGCCCCGGAAAGTGTGGCTGCTGGAACATGAAGGAATCGATCTGAAAGCCTCCGGTTTCACCATACCGAAAAAAGGGACTGCCCTGTAACAGGGACAGTCCTTTTTGCTTCCAGGAGATTCAGTTTCTTCCCCACACGGTCCAGCGTCCTCCTTCTCCCAGCTTCTCCCAGTCTCCCGGGACCTGCTGGAGGAAGTCTTTCTGGCTGCTCTGGTCCACCAGCACAATGAGCCGTCCCGTATTCGGCAGATCTTCCAGGGCTTGGAAGGGCATCATGTTCTTGGCGTTCCAGTTGATTCCTTCCGGCCGCATCTGCTGCAGCCGCTGCCGGGTTACCAGCCGGGGAGCGGGAATCTTGCTGTAATAGGTGAAGGAAACCGGATACCGGCCCCCGTACACGTACACCGGCACCCCGGGCACATGATGGACGGAAACCAGCTGGGCTACATCCCAGGCGGAAGCCTGGCGGCACAAAGGGGCGGCCAGCACAAAAGACAGCACCGTGAACAGCAGGACCATGGCCGCGGCTGCCCGTTTCACCCAGTACTGGAAATCCAGCCGGCTGACGGCACAGGCCAGGCCTATGGCCAGCGGGGGCAGGTAGGGGAAGGTGTAGGTGGGATATTTGGTGGCCATGCATTCAAAGAAGAACCAGGTGACCAGCACCCACAGGAACAGGAAGCGCTGCTGGTCGTCCAGGCTCTTCCAGAAGGTCCGGGTCTTGATCCGTTCCTTCAGGGTCTTCCCGTACTTCTTCCACAGCCAGGGCAGGCTCAGGCTCCAGGGGAAGCAGCCAATGAGGAAAATCAGGAAGTAATACCACCAGGTGTTGTTCCGGGGATGTTCAGACACCGTGGCCCGGAGCACATTGTGGACCCCGATGAACCCGTCCAGGAAGGCGAAACCGTGGAGAAGTGTCATGGGGACGTACCAAAGGGCGGCAATGGCCAGAGCCAGCAGGATCCCCCGGAACAGCTTCATGTGGGCCAGGGTCTTGAAATCTCGGTTCCCGGCCAGGTAGGCCAGGATGATCAGGCCGGGGAGCACCAGACCCAGAGGCCCTTTGGTCAGGATGGCCACCCCGGCCAGGACATAGGCTCCGTAATACAGACGGGGCCGTTTTTCTGTCTTGGCAAGGTAGAACAGCATCAGGGCTCCATCTATGGCAACAAACAGGGTCATGTCGGTGATCACCGCCTTGGCCAGGTAGAAATATTCCACACTGGTGGCCATAATGAGACCACTGAGGAATCCCACATTCCGGCTGTACAGCTTCTGGGTGAACCAGTAGGTCTGGAGCACCCCGATGGTGCCGAAAACCGCCGGGAAGAACCGGGCGGCAAAGGAAGTCTCTCCAAACAGTTGGAAGGCCGCCAGCAGTTCTCCGTAGAACATCCAGGGTTTGTCATACCAGTAGTTTCCGTAGATCCGGGGGGAAAGCCAGTCCCCGGAAGCCAGCATCTCCTTGGCGGTAAGGACATAGTTGGATTCCACCGGATCGGTGATCAGCAGCTGTCCGTTGCCGGCAAAGAACAGCACCAGGCTCAGCAGCAGAAGCAGAAAAGCAGGCCAGTGCCGATGATAAAAGCCCAGCAGCGGATTGTCGTCATGTTCCCAATATTCCATATCCGGATCCTCCCATATCTTGATGGTTTCAGTATAGAAGGGAATCTTAAAGGAAAATTAAACACAATCGAAGGATTGATTAAAGAAAAGGAGGACAGCTGTACGTACGACTGCTGGTATGACAGGAAGAGGAAAAATAAAATACGGAAAATTCCAAGTGAATCCGGAAGGCGGTAACCGGGACCGGAATTATCTCAATGATGGAGCCAAGGGAACCGATTCCCTGGCAGTAGGGGCCGGGGCTTATGCCGATGGGACCATGGGGGCAACCGCCCTGGGCAATGATGCCCATGCAGAAGGGGAACGGGCTTTGGCCGTAGGGAACGGATCCCGGGCCACAGGGTTGGATGCCATTGCCATCGGCACCGGGTCCCAGGGAGAAGCCAATGGCACCAATGCCATTGCCATTGGGGAACAGAGCCATGCTGTAGGCCTGTACACCACAGCGGTAGGCAGTTATTCCGAAGCCACTGCAGAAGGGGCCGTGGCCCTGGGGCAGCAGGCCAAGAGCAAAGGGGCATACAGCACCAGCATCGGCCTTATGGCCAACGGCATGTATGAAGGAGGCACGGCCGGGGATCATTCCACCGCCGTAGGCGCCTATTCTGAATCTTCCGGACTGGCTTCCACAGCTTTGGGCGGCTTCAGCAAAGCCACTGAGAAATTTGCCACTTCCCTGGGGTATGCCAGTGGAGCCGGCCTGCGGGGGACGGCGGTGGGAGCCGCCAGTCTGGCAGAAGGAGAAGGGGGAACGGCTGCCGGTATCCTGAGCCGTGCTGTTGCCTCCGGGTCCGTGGCTCTGGGCATGGAATCCGTGGCCGACCGGAAAGCGGGCTGGCAGGGCTACCATCCCGTATACGGCCAGATGGTCGATTCGTCTCCTGCCTGGCAGTCCTCGTGGGGCGCCGTGTCCGTAGGAGCTGGGCCTCAGGATCAGGATGAAAACGGCAGGCCGATTCCCCAGCGGACCCGGCAGATCATCAACCTGGCTGCCGGCACGGAAGATACGGATGCCGTGAACGTAGCCCAGCTGAAGGAAGCCATGAGCGATGCCCGGATCTCCATCCATGCCGGAGAAGGGATCATTGTGGAGAAACGGGGAACGGAATACACCATCAAAGCCAATCTCAACGGATTGAGCAACGAACATGGAACGGTACATATCCTGTCCGACCCCAGTGAGCTTCCCGGCACCCAGGATGAGCCGGAACTCAGACCGGCCAGAGCTGCCCTGCGGGCGGTGGCGGAACCGGAAACTGACGACGGAGGTCCGGTCCATGTAGGTTACGTGGCCAACGAGGTGGATTTTGCCACCGACGATGGGAATACCGCCAAACTCAACGACGGGGGCACCGTCAAGGTACTGGGCGGGGACAACATCCATACGGCTTCCAGTTCCACTACAGTCGAAAATGGCCGGACTGTGGACAAAATCCACATCCATCTGAAACCGGACATCAAGGTGGACAGTGTGACCATCGGGGAAAAGGGCCCGGTGCTGGATGGAAAGGGTATGGATATGAAAGGTCTGTCCATTACGGGACTGGCACCTGGTGAAGTGTCGGCTGCCTCTACCGATGCAGTGAACGGCAGCCAGCTTCACGCCACCAACCAGATGGTCCAGGAAAATCGGCAGAACATCACCCAGTTGGGGAACTCTCTGAACAAACTGGATGCCCGGGTGAACCGGGTGGGTGCCGGGGCCGCCGCGCTGGCAGCTCTCCAGCCCCTGGACTTTGATCCGGATGACAAATGGGATTTTGCCGCCGGATACGGCAATTATGCAGGAGCCCATGCCATGGCCATCGGGGCCTATTACCGGCCCACGGAAGATGTGATGTTCAGTGTGGGAGGCTCCTTCGGCGGAGGCGAGAATATGGTCAATGCCGGAGTCACCTTCAAATTGGGCAAAGGAGGCAAAGTGACCACCTCCAAGACGGCCATGGCCAGGGAAATCAGCATCCTCCGCAGCAATGTGGAAGAACTGAAAGCCATCGTCAACCGCCAGAGTGCCCTGATCGATCAGCTGACTGCAAAAGAACGGTAAGGAAAAGGGGCTGTTGCGTATGCAACAGCCCCTTGTTTTCACGCATCTTCCCAGACTTTTTCCGCAATGGACCGGATCAGACGGAGCTTGGCCCACTGTTCTTTTTCCGTCAGCAGGTTCCCTTCTTCGGTGGAGGAGAAACCGCACTGGGGACTCAGGCACAGCTGGTCCAGGGGTACGTATTTTTCCGCTTCCCGGATCCGGGCGATGATGTCTTCTTCCTTTTCCAGTTCCGGGGTCTTGGAGGTCACCAGGCCCAGGACCACCTGCTGATCTTTGATGAACCGGAGAGGTTCGAAGCCTCCGGCCCGGTCGCTGTCGTATTCCAGGAAGAATCCGTCCACATGGCAGCGGCCGAAGAGGGTTTCCGCCACCGGTTCGTAGCCGCCGCTGGAGAACCAGGTGGAACGGAAGTTCCCCCGGCAGATGTGCATGGTGATGGTCATGTCCTCCGGTTTGGCTTCCAGGGCCCGGTTGATCATATCCACATAGTGGTTGGCCAGTTCATCCAGGTCAAAGCCCCGTTCTGCATAGGCTTTCCGCTTGTCTGCGTCGCAGAATTCTCCCCAGCTGGTGTCATCCAGCTGCAGGTACCGGCAGCCGGCAGCGTAGAAGGACCGGATGGCCTGCTGGTAGGCCAGGGCAATGTCCGTGAACAGCCGGTTCTGGTCCTGGTATTGGGGAATGGGTTCATAGTGTTTTTCCCGGACGCAGCAGATCAGGTGCAGCATGCTGGGAGAGGGGATGGTCATTTTGGCCAGGGTGTCCCCGGCCGCTTCCTTCAGGAACCGGAAATGGTCCAGGAAGGGGTGGCTGCCGAAGCTGATGGGACCGGTGATCTTGGCAGTCCGGGCTTTGGGCTGGGCCCCTTTGAAATGGACGGACCAGTTTTCTGCGGAAATCTCCGTAACTCCTTCCAGTTCCGTCAGGAAATCCAGGTGCCAGTACCGGCGGCGGAATTCCCCGTCGGTAACGGCCCGGAGTCCCACTTCTTTTTCCTTGGCCACCAGGTCCCGGATGGCTTCGTCTTCCGCAGCCTTCAGGTCAGCGGCAGTGATGGTCCCGGCGGCAAAAGCCTCCCGTTTTTCCTTCAAAGCAGCCGGCCGCAGAAAGCTCCCTACAATATCATACCGAAAAGGCGGTTTGTTCTTTACAGTCATGAATATATCCTCCCACATCATTCACATTTTGTTCATGGGAAAAGTATAGCATACGCATAGGGATTTGGATAATGCAGAAAAACAACCGGTTGCTATAGATTTTGGGAATAACAAAAAAGGCCTGCTGCGCCGGCAGCAGGCCTTTTCTTTAAATCATGATCTCCCTCTTCGCCAGATTCTCGTCGAAGAAGCCTTTTTTCTTTTCTGCTTTGGGAGCGGGAGCCGGGGCGGCGCTGGTGCGGATGTTCTCCACAAACAGCAGCAGCCGGTTGGTCACGTTCACGTCGCTGACCCCGCTGTCGAAGTCCAGGCTCAGCAGGTTCATGTGGGGATAGAGGGATTTGATCTTCTTTTCAATCCCCTTGGAGATGATGTGGTTGGCGATGCAGCCGAAAGGCTGGAGGCTGATCACATTCTCGATGCCGTGCTTGGCGAAGTTCACCACTTCCGCCGGCAGCAGCCACCCTTCCCCGAACTGGGCGGCCATGTTGATGATGTTCTTCCCGTCGTTGGCCAGTTCGAAAATGTCCTCGATGGGAGTGAAGTATCGGAATTCTTCACCGATCTCGTTGAACTTCTTCACCTGCTTGTTCACCCACATGTACAGCACATCGGCGATCACATTGGGCATATGGTGCCGTTCCAGGCCGAATTTCCGGTTGGTGATCCGGTTCACGAAGGCCTGCATGAAGAAGGGTGTCAGGAGAGGCGGCATCACTTCGATGGAATGCTCCATGAGCCAGCCAGTGATGTTCTTATGGGCGAAGGCGTTGAATTTCAGGTAAATCTCCCCTACGATCCCCACCTGGGGCAGCCGCACATCCGGTTTGGCCAGGTCGTTGAATTCCGCCGCCGCTTCCTTCAGCAGCTTCAGAAGGCCGCTGGAGCTGTTGGCTTCGATTTCCTTCTTGGCCAGATCCAGGTACTTGTCCTTCAGTTCTTCTGCCTTGCCCTTTACGGTTTCCCGGACTACGGAGGCATTGAAGAACTTGGCCAGGCAGTCGGAGAACAATACGGTGGAAACGGTGATCTTGGCAATCTTCAGCCAGTTCAGTTCAAACCCCGGCTGGTCGTTCTGGATGTTCTTGCTGGTGGCCAGGGACAGCACCGGGGTGTCCTTGAACCCGGCAGAAATCAGGGCGTGCTTGATGAGACCGAAATAGTTGGAGGCTCGGCACTGGCCGCCGGTCTGGGTAATGGCCACAGCCGTGTGGGAGGGGTCGTATTTCCCGGACTGGAGCGCCCGGATAAAGTCCCCCACCACCAGGGTGGCCGGGTAGCATACTTCGTTGTTGGCGAATTTCAGCCCCAGATCCGCACTTTGGACAGTGCTTTCCGGCAGGGTTTCCACATGGAAGCCTGCATTCTTCATCACCGAAGGGATCAGCGGGGAGATGAAGGGAGTGAAATAGGGAGCCAGGATGGTGTAGTCCCGCATGCTCTTTTCGAAGCGGGGAGGCTGTTCGAAGGGGGTGGAAGTGAATTTGGCATCCCGGTTGTACCGGATGCTTTCCACCACGGACCGGACCCGCAGTTTCAGGGAGCCGATATTGGACACATCGTCGATCTTCAGCAGGGTCAGGGCCTTCCCGTGACGCTGGAGGATGCCCCGGACTTCGTCCTGGAGGAAGGCATCCGGGCCGCAGCCGAAGGAGGTCATTTCCATAAAGTGGACGCTGTTGTCCTGACGGGCCACCCAGTCGGCAGCCTTGGAAATCCGGTTGATATAGGCCCACTGGCGGACCAGATAGGAATCATCGATGGTGATGGTGCTGTCATCCCGGACCAGGTCCTCGTTGATCACATTGATGCCCATGGCTGCAATGGATTCGCTGAGTTTGTGCTGGATCAGGGGGTCCGTATGGTAGGGACGTCCTGCCAGCAGGATGGTCAGCTGTTTATTGTCCCGGCTTTTCCGGAGAATTTCCTCATTCTTTGCCTTGATGGCCCGGCCGTATTCTTCCTGGGCCTTCAGGGCCGCCTTCAGGGCCTTGTCCGCGGTGAACCGGTCAAAGCCGATGTAGCTCAGGTATTTCCGAATCTGCTTCTTCAGCAGGGATTCATCCTGGAAGTTGATGGGCGGGGAATCAATGGGGATCTCCGTGTTCACCACGCTTTTGATCACGTCGGAATAGCCGGAGACCACCGGGCAGTTGTAGCTGTTCAGCTGCCGCTTGTCATCCTGCCGTTCGTAGATCACATAGGGCATGAAGATCCGGTTCACCCGCTTCCGGATCAGGTTGTTGATGTGGCCGTGGACCAGTTTGGCCGGGAAGCAGATGTTGTCGCTCATCACATCGTGGATCCCGCCTTCGTAGTTCTTGAAGGTGGAGGGATCGGACAGCTGGACCTTCAGGCCGCAGGTGGTGAACAGGGCATGCCAGAAGGGATAATCCTCGTAGATGTTCAGGCACCGGGGAATCCCGATGACCCGCTGGGCATCCTCGTTTACCGGACGGTCGAAGAGCAGCTTGTATTTGTAGTCGTAGATGTTTTCTCCGGGCTTGTGGTCTTCCCCGTTGTTGGTGAAGAATTTCTCACATTTGTTCCCGGAATAATAGATGCTGCCGTTGCTGAAGTTGTACTTCTTGATCAGGCAGTTGTTTTCGCAGCCGTGGCACTGGAGCTGGCTGTCAGTGTAGTTGGCCACATGGATCATGTCATCCAGGGTGGCTTCCCCTTCCGCCCGGCTCCGGGCAAACAGGGCACAGCCGTAGGCTCCCATGATTTCCGGGATGTTGCTCCGGTGGACAGTGGTGCCGGTCAGCAGTTCGAAGGCCCGGACCACCGCATCATTCTTCATGGTGCCTCCCTGGAGGACGATGTCGTTCCCCAGGTCATGGGTGTTCTGGAGCTTCAGCACCTTGTACAGGCAGTTCTTGATCACGGAATAGGCCAGACCGGCGGAAATGTCCCCGATGGTGACTCCTTCCCGGAGGCTCTGTTTTACCTTGGAGTTCATGAACACCGTGCACCGGGTACCCAGGTCGCAGGGTTCCTTGGCTTCACAGGCCAGTTTGGCAAAGTCGCTGACGGAATAGTTCAGCCCCTTGGCGAAGGTTTCCAGGAAGGTGCCGCAGCCGGAGGAGCAGGATTCGTTCAGTTCCATCCGGTTCAGGACCCCGTGGTCCACGAAAATGGCCTTCATGTCCTGGCCCCCGATGTCCAGGATAAAGGAAACGTCCTGGTGGATTTTCCGGGCGGCCAGATAATGGGCGATGGTCTCGATGATGCCAGTCTTCAGGTCGAAGGCGGCTTTGATCAGGTCTTCCCCGTAGCCGGTGGAACAGCTGCCCAGGATCCGGGGGTTGGCTCCCACCTTCAGGCATTCTGCATAGAACGCTTCGAAGGCTTCCTGGACGGCGCCGATGGGATTCCCGTTGTTGGGCCCGTAATGGGTGTACAGGATCCGGTCTTCCGGGTCCGTAACCACCAGCTTGGTGGTGGTGGAGCCGGAGTCGATGCCCACATAGACTGCGTCGGTTTCCGGGGTGAGAGGGGTCAGCTGGATGGCGTCCGCTTCCTTGGCCTTTTTCCAGGCGGCATAGTCTTCCGGGGATTTGAAAATGGGAGGCAGGATGTCATCGGACCGGACGGCCACTTTGGGAGCGCTTTCCAGTTTTTCCACCAGCTGGTCGAAAGTGATGGAAGGAGCGTCTGCCGCACTGAGGGCAGTGCCGTAGGCCGGAATCAGATTGGCGTTGTCCGGCACCACGAAATTCACATAGGGGATCTGGAGACAGTCCATGAGAGCCTTCCGCAGAGCGGGCATAAAGGTCAAAGGACCGCCGCAGAGCAGGATCTTGGGCTCGATGGTGCAGCCGTGGCTCAGGGTGGAAATCACCTGGACCGCCACTGCATGGAAAATGGAAATGGCAATGTCTTCCCGGCTCACGTTCTTGGCCAGCAGGTTCTGGATATCCGTTTTGGCAAAAACTCCGCAGCGGGAAGCGATGTAGTGGACGTGCTGGGCCATTTCCGCCAGCCCGTTCAGCTGTTCGATGGGAATCCCCAACAGCACAGCCATCTGATCCAGGAAGGCCCCGGTGCCACCGGCACAGTTCCCGTTCATCCGCAGATCACAGCTGCCATCTTTTTTAATATACACGATTTTGGCGTCTTCGCCGCCGATGTCGATCAGGGTGGCCACGTCCGGATATTTGGCTTTGACGAATTTGGTGGCGGCGATGACTTCCTGTTCAAAAGGAATGTTGAATTTTTCCGCCACCCCCATGCCCACGGAACCAGTGATCTTCAGCTTCAGGCTGGCGGCTCCGATCTGGGAACGCAAAGTCTGCAGTTCTTCCCGCAAAACGCCAGCCACATTGGCCTGGTGCCGCTTGTAGCGGGAAAACACCACATGGGAATGATTGTCCAGCACGACGATTTTACACGTGGTGGACCCGATGTCTAAACCTACACGATACGTACTCATAATGCACCTCATCTTAAAGTGTATTTAATTATAGCACAAATCCCGGAGAACTCCAGTGGTTAATCCAACATAGGGTATGTGGCAGCAGGTCCTGAATGAAACCCTTATCGCAGTGCAGAGTGAAGGGGGCAGAGGATTCCCTCCAAGCCCGGTGTTGGGGGCATAAGGCCCTGAAAGGATAATTGTGATACAATGACAGAAGACAAAGAAAGGGAAGGAATCCATCATGGGAATTTCAGTAAGGAAACTTCTCCCAGTCTGCCTGGCCGCCTGGCTGCCGGCGGCTGCCGCCTGGGGATGCACTCTGTTCGGAGCTCAGGGGAGCCGGGTCTTGGGAGGGGGAAGTCTGCTTGTAAAGAATCGGGACTGGCGGCCGGAATATCAGGAAATGCGGCTGGTCCAGGGACCTTTATACCGGTATTATGGAATCTATGGGGGAGCGGAAAACCATATGGCTCTCAAAGGCGGGGTTAATGAAGCCGGCCTGGCGGTGTTCTCAGCATCTGCCAGCAGCATCCCGCGAAAGGAACGGCTGGCCATGGGGCCTTGGGGAAAGGGGGCGCTGAAAGAACTTCTGGGCAGCTGTGCCACAGTAGAAGAGGCGCTGGCCAGGGGTACGGATTTGGGAGGTCCCAAATTCCTGCTGCTGGCAGATGCTTCTGAACTGGCCTGGGTGGAAGTGGGGGATCATGACCAGGTGGCTGTGCGCCGGGTCAGCAACGGTACCCTTTCCCATACCAATTTTTATCTGAGCCCGGAGTTCCAGCGTCTGAATCTGAAAGAGGGCGTTTCGGCTCGGCACCGGTACCGCCGGATCGAAGAACTGCTGGCAAGCCAGCAGACCCCGTATGTGTTGGAAGATTTGATCCGCTTCAGCCAAGACAAGGCGGAAGGACCGGACAACAGCATCTGGCGGCTGGGCAGCCGGCCGGACGGACCTCAGACCCTTGCTGCTTTTGGGGTGTGGCTGCATCCGGGAGCTCGGCCGGATGTGTTTGTCAAGATCCGCTACAGCCCCGGAGACCAGGGAAGGGAGGATGAGTATCAGCTGGATGGAGAACATTTATTTCCCTGATCCATGGGAGAAATGCCCACAACCTGCCAAAATATGATAAAATAATACAATTACAGTGCAAATCCCAGGAGCCCGGCGGACCCGTCGGGGTTCCTGCAGAAACCGATAAAGGAAGGGCAGTATGGAACAGCAAGGACAAACTTCCGGCAACAGCAAGACGAAAAAATTTTTGAAGGGTACTTTGATTCTCACCATTTCCAGCATCGTGGTGAAGGTGATCGGGGCCCTGAACTGGGTGATCCTCTCCCGGGTCATGGGGGGCGAAGGCATTGGTCTGTACCAGATGGGCTTCCCCATCTATCTCATGGCCATCACCGTTTCTTCCGCCGGGATCCCGGTGGCCATTTCCATCATCACCGCGGAAAAAGTGGCCAAGGAGGACTATACCGGGGCCCAGCGGGTGTTCCGGGTATCCCTGCGGATGCTGTTCTGCACCGGACTGTTCTTCTCCCTGTGCCTGCTGGTGATGGCCAGATGGCTGGTGTCTTCCGGGATCATCCCGGATCCCCGGGCCTACTATTCCATCATCGCCCTGGCACCGGCGGTGTTCTTCGTTACCTTCCTTTCCAGCTTCCGGGGGTACTTCCAGGGCTGGCAGATCATGACTCCCACCGCCTGTTCGGAAATCACCGAGCAGCTGGTCCGGGTGGTCACCATGATCGCCTTTTCCTATCTGCTGATGCCCTACGGTCTCACCTATGCGGCAGCCGGGGCCAGCATGGGGGCTGGGGCCGGGGCCCTGTGCGGCCTCCTGCTCCTCCAGGTGTTCTACCTCCGGCTGAAGCACAAATTCTTCCCCAAAGGGGAACAGAAGGTGCCGGAAGCGGAACAGGAACCGGCCGGGAAAATCATCCGCCGGCTCATCGCCCTGGCCCTGCCCGTATCCATGTCCAGCCTGATGCTGCCCATTGTGTCCAACCTGGACATGATGATCGTGCCCCGGCGGCTCATGGTGGGAGGCTGGTCCATGTCCGAAGCCACCACTCTGTTCGGGTATCTCACCGGCATGGCGGTGCCTCTCATCAACATGTCCACCATCCTGACGGCGGCTCTGTCCATCAGTCTGGTGCCTGCCATCAGTGAATCCCGGGTGCTGGAAGACAGGGAAGGGATCCGGGAAAAAGTGGCGGCGGCCTTCTCCGTGGCGGCGGTAATCACCATTCCCTGCAGCATCGGCCTTCATGTACTGGGAGGACGGGTGGCGGCCCTGATTTATAACGCCCCCAAGGCCGGGCCCTCCATTGAGACCATGAGCTGGGCCATTTTCCTCCTGGGGCTCCATCAGGTGAGCACCGGGATCCTCCAGGGGTTGGGGAAGACCAAGATCCCGGTGATCAATATGATCATTGCGGCGGCTTCCAAAGTGCTCCTGAACTGGAACCTGACCCCCACCCTGGGAATCGTGGGGTCCTCCTGGGCCACTGTGGCGGATATCGGGATCGCCGCCATCCTGAACCTTTTCTTCATTAAAAAGTACACCGGCTTCTCCCTGGAACTGAAGCAGCTGGGAAAAACCGCCCTGGCTGCCCTGGTCATGGGAGCGGCGGTGAAAGGCTTCCTGGCCCTGGTGCCCAACTGGGGTGCCTGGAGCATCTTGGGCGGCATGGCCGTAGCCATTCCCGTCTACGGCCTCCTGCTCCTGGTGCTGAAGACCATGCCCGAAGAAGAACTGAACCAGATCCCCTTCCTGGGAAGGAGAATGGTGATGGTGGGGAAGAAACTGAAATTGCTGTAAAAAAGAGGCTGTTGCGCGTGCAACAGCCTCTTTTTTCATTCCTTCTCCTTCACCACAGCCAGCAGGCTGATTTCCACCGGAGCGTTGCCCGGGAGCCCAGCCATGCCCAGGGCACAGCGGGCACACCGGCCGGCGTCTCCCAGTTCTTCCAGCAGGTATTCAGAAGCAAAATCCGCCAGTTTGGGGTGGGCGGTAAAATCCGGAGCTCCGTTCACGTACACGTCCATCCGTAGGATCTTTTCCAGCATTTCTCCGGTCCGGAGCTGGTTCCGGGCGGCTGT
The DNA here is from genome assembly GCF_009696675.1 of Acidaminococcus fermentans. GTDB lineage: Bacteria > Bacillota > Negativicutes > Acidaminococcales > Acidaminococcaceae > Acidaminococcus. Next base: position 51,123 of record NZ_VULN01000002.1, read on the forward strand.
CAGGGCATTGGCCGCCGCCTGGACCACCGCCTCCCGATAGGTTTCCAGGGGAACCGCCCCCTGGACTTTGCCCTGCATGATCAGGACGCCTTCTTTCCTGGGGGTCATGCCGGCAGTGGCAATGAGCCGTCCGCTGCGGGCTGCCGGTACATATTTCCCCTGAGGGATGGGATTTTTCATTGGAAGACTCCTTTCTCAGCAGCCCTGGGCTTTGGCAATGTCCCAGGTGACTTCCAGGAAACGGTCGATATCGCTGAAGTCGTGGCAGTGGAGAGGGGATACCCGCAGCAGGCCGGTGCGGCCCAGGGATTCCACGATCCGCTTGGAATATTCACTGGTGTTGATCCGTTCGAAGACCAGTACCCCCCGTTTGTCATATTCTTCCCGGAGTGTGGTGTAATCCATCCCTTTCAGACCCATGGCCACCACCAGGTCCCGGCTGTCATCCACCGGTCCATCGAAATACAGCTCCACTCCCGGGATGTGGCGCAGACCCGGCAGGGCTTCGGTGCCTTCCAGCATCCGTTCCAACAGGCTGTTTTCGTGGGCGTGGCAGTACTGGAAACCTGTCACATACTGGGTACGCCGATCCTGGCTGTCTGTATAGTGACGGCCGATCCAGCAGATGTAGTCCACCATGGCACTCATGGCTGCGAAGTTGGCGTGAGGGTAGGTACCCAGCTCCCATTCCTTTTCCGGTTTGGCCAGCAGTTTGTCATGGGGCAGGGCGGCCACCCGGTCAGAGACGTATCCATAGCCGCAGCCCCGGATACCCATGGCTTTGTAGGGAGCGATCACCAGTCCGTCCAGCTGCAGGTCATGGGCGTACAGGGCTGCATGGGGAGCGTGCTGTACCGCATCAGAGAGGATGAACAGATCCGGTTTGATCTGCCGGGCTTTTTCCACGATTTCCTTCATGGGGAACACTTTCCCGGAGATGTTGGAGGCACTCATGACACTGAGCAGGCAGGTGTCCTGGTCCACCAGCTTCAGGATTTCCTCCACATCCACCCCGCCGGTTTCCGGATTGGCCCTGGCCACCCGGAATTCCTTCCCGGTCTTTTCCGCATACATCCGGGCGGCATCGTAGGCGGAAGGATGCTCGATGGCCGTGGTGACCACATTGGTCCCCGGCACATTTTCCACAATGGCCCGGGTGATACTGAAGGTGACCTTGGAAGGGGTCAGTTCCGTCACCAGGGCTCCTTCTCCCGGGGCAGCGCCAAAAAGCACTTCCATCAGGTCCCGGATCCCCTTGTCCTTCACTTCATGGAGCTTCAGGGAAACATCATGATACCGGAGGGGACAGTCAGGGATCTGCTCATAGCGGGCCTTGGCTTCCACACAGGCTTTGAGACGGAGGGAGCCTCCAGAGTTTTCAAAGAACAGCCGTTTCCGGCCCAGGGGATTCTCATCCATATAACAGAATCTGCTTTTGATTTCCTTCTGCAGTTCCGGATCGAATACAAAATGTTTTTCCATAGTTTGGCCTCCTGTACTGAATTTACCTGCTGTTACCGGCTGCGGTACCGTTCCATGATCTGGAGCACCCGGTCAATGGCATCATGGGTATTTTGGGGATCCTGGGAGAAGTTCACCCGGAAACTGTGGGTGAACTGGGGACCGAATTCTGTGCCCGGAGTGATGATGACACCGGTGAGTTTCCGGACGATCTTGGCAAAATCACTGATGCTCACGTCCATAGGCGGCAGAGTGGGGAAAATATAGCTGCCTCCTTCGGTTTTCCGGACGCTGCATCCTGCATGGCTCCGGACCAGGGCAATCAGATCATCCCGGATGGCCTGATGGACGGCAATCCGGTCCTTCAGCCATCCTTCCGGTTCCCGGAACCAGCTGCGGAACACATACTGGCTGTAGCCCGGGGCCCGGAGGGTCACAATGGCCTGTAGTTTTTCCATCCGGTCGATGATCCAGGAGGAACCGAAAGCCGTGCCCAGACGGAACCCGCTGAGAGATTCGGTCTTGGACGGTCCCATGATGGTCAGCAGGCTGTCCGGACGGTCGGCTTCGGGCAGGGCCCGGAGATGGGTATAGGGATGATTGTCAAAGATCTGCCGGGAATACAGCTGGTCCACCAGGAGGATTACATGGTATTTTTTCGCCAGCCGGGCGATTTCCCGGGTCTCTTCTTCAGAAAAGATCACGCCGGTGGGGTTGTTGGGGTTGGAATACAGGAACAGCTTCACACCCTGTTTGAAAGATTCTTCCAGGGCCGCCAGATTCACTCCGGCATTTTTATCCTGGCTCAGGTAGTCCAGTTTTACAGGAACCAGTTCCCCTTCAAAGAATTCCACCAGTTTCCGGTTGTCGAAGTAATCCGGTTCCACGATGGCCACTTTGTCGCCCCTGCCCACCAGGCTGCCCAGGGCCAGGAACAGAGCCCCCTGGGTCCCGGGGGTCAGGATCAGTTCCGTTTCCGGGTCGATGGGAGCTCCGGTGAAGGCTGCCAGTTTGGCTGCCACATCTTTCCGGATATCTTCTCCGCCCCGGTATTCCGTATAGGCCACGCAGCCCCCTTTCCGGAACCCTTCCACAAAGGTTTCCAGGGTGCCGGGAGCCGGCTGGTGGGCGTCCACGTCGCCGTGAGAGAAGTTGACCGCCGGACCGGGCAGGGGTTCTCCCCGCAGATCCAGTTCCACTTTTTGCTGCCGGCTTTCCTGTCCCGGAGCATTGTCGATTCCCAAACGCTGGAATTTTGCTGTCATCAGATCCATGGTTGATTCTCCTTTTTTATAGATTGCGCTGTTGCTGAATGTTTTTTACATTCCCGGCAGGACAGTGGCTTTTGCCTGCTGGCAGCGGCAGCTGACGGAGGCAGACGATTTCTTTCCGGGAACCGGGGCGGATGCCAGTTTTCCCGCCAGACGGGTCCGGATGAATTCGTCTTTTTCCAAACCAGTCAGTAATTTATCCATGAAGCTCTTTTTCATAGCACTCACCCTCTCTTTATCAATCTTTCTGTTTCTCAGGAATGTTTTCCTTGGATGGTTTCAGTATAAGTCAGAAGGAAACAGTTGTAAAACAACTTATTTTACTTTATAATATTCTAAAAACGACTATTAAAAGGAACGGAAAAATGGATACGGAATCACTCTACCTGTTCCGGGATCTTTGCCGGACCCGGAACATGACCCAGACCGCCAAGAATTTTTATCTGACCCAATCCACCCTCAGCAAACGGCTGGCCCGGCTGGAAGAGGAACTGGGATATCCGCTGCTGCTGCGGAGCAAAGGGCGGCAGGAAGCGGAACTGACCGGGAAGGGAGAACAGTTCCTGGGGGTGGCGGTCCATATGCTGGAATTGTACGAGGAAGGGCTTTCTTTTCGGGAAGAAAAGGAAAGGTATCTGCTGCGGCTTGGGTGCATGCGCAGTGCCCAGGAATATTTCCTGGCCGGGTTCCTCCAGGATTACCTGGGGGAGCATCCCAGGTGCAGCCTTACCCTGGAAGACCATCACAGTGTGGAAATCCGGGATTTGCTGCTGGAAGGGATGCTGGATGTGGGCATTGTGCAGTTCCCCCTTTCCAACAGAGGACTGGTCAGTGTGCTGCTCCACGAAGAGCCGTTCCTGGTGGTGATGAAGGATCCGGGAGACTTCCAGGGGAAAAAGGTCATTTCCATGGAAGACCTCAACGGGAAACAGGAAATCTTCCAGATCTTCACGGAAGAATTCCGCAGCTGGCATGATCAGTACTGGCGGGCCATGGACAGCAAGATCCGGGTGAACAGCACACCCACCGCCGAAAAGTATTTCCAGGCTCCGGAAGACTGGATGCTGGTGCCCCGGTCGGTGGCCGCCGCCATGGGCGAAAGAGGATTTTCCGTATTCCCCCTGGCGGAAAGGACTCCTTTCCACCGGCTGTACCTGGCCTGCCGTCAGGGAGAAGACCGGCTCTGGGTAAAAGAAATGGCCACCGCCCTCCAAAAGCATTTTCAGGAATTGGAAAAAGGAGCTGTGAAGAAATGAGGATTCATTTCTTCACAGCTCCTTTTTTATCCCACCGGCCTTGCAAAATTCAGCGGATTCACCGGACTCCCGTTCTGGCGCACTTCGAAATGCACGTGAGGGCCGGTGCTGTAGCCGCTGCTGCCGGCGTAGCCGATGATGTCTCCCCGGCGTACGGTCTGGCCCGGCTGGACGGCGATGGCGCTCATGTGGCCGTAGCAGGTGGTGAGCCCGTTGCCGTGGTTGATGCTGACGAACCGGCCGTAGCCCCCGTTCCACTGGGCATCTTCCACCGTTCCGGCAGCGGATGCCTTGATGGGGGTGCCGTAATCCACGGCGATGTCCACCCCGGGATGGTAATCACTGCCGTTCCCGAAAGGATCTGCCCGGAGACCGAAGAAGGAACTGATCTCCCCGCCGCTCACCGGCCAGCCGTAGGTGCCGTCCCCGGTATCTGACAGGGCCAGCAGCATGTTGGTGAGGTTTTCCTTCTTGTAGGCCAGCTTCTTCCAGTTGATTTCATCCTGGACTTCCAGTACGGAAAGCTGGTCAGCGGTGGTGGAGCCTCCCTGGCCCCCTTTGTCCAGTTCCTTGGACTTTTTGTCCACGGCATCTTCTCCGATTTTCACCCCGTCCTTGGCCAGCTTCTGGCGGACGGCGTTTTCCACCTGGACCACCTGGGCCAGTTCCCGCTGGAGCTTTTCATTGTCATCCATGAGCTTGGCCAGCCGTTCCGTGTAGACCCCATAGTCCGCCCGGTAGTTGGCCAGTTCCGTCTGTTCGTCCCAGGCCTTGAACAGCAGCCCGGCACACACCGCCAGCCCCATTAGGCTGGCCAGGAAGGCACCGCAAAAGCCCACCAGCAGCTTGGGCCCTGCATGGAATTCCTGGATCTGTCCGTCTGCATCTTTCCACTGGAAAGAAAAACCGGCTCCCACCAGGTGCCCGGAAGGGAGGATCCCCTTGATTCCTTTCAATTTATCCGTCAGTTCCTTTTTCTCCATACCTGCTCCTTACAAAAAGGACGTGCCAGCGGCACGTCCTGTACAACTCTTCGATTGTTCTGCACATCTTGACTACCGAGTCAATATTTTATCGCGAAAATCCGGTGCCTTCAACCGTTTCCCCAAAAAATTTACAAATTGTTAAATCTCCGCCAACTGCTTCTTTTCCCACTCCAGCTTCCGGGTTTCCCGCTGGATGGCTTCCTGGAGGATCAGGGCGTGGCCGTATTCTTTTTCCCGGTCTTCCTGGTTGGGGAACAGCAGCTGCCAGCGGAGCCGGAGGTGGGACAGCCGTTCTTCGTGGCGCCGGATGTCTTCCAGGAACAGCTGCCGGAGCTGGGGGTCTTTCCGGCTGCGGATCAGGTACAGCTTCATGGTGAATTCGTCCCGGGTGGGCATGATGCTGCCAAAAGGCTGGGCCAGCCAGTCCCGAAGCCGCTGGCGGCCGGAAGGGGCCAGGCGGTAGTATTTTTTCTGGAGCTTGGTGCCCACAGTGCCGGTATAGCTGGTGATCTGTCCGCTTTCTTCCAGCTTCCGGAGTTCCGGATACACCTGGCTGTGCCGGGCGCTCCAGAAGTCTCCCACTTCCTGGGCAAAGATCTTCCTGATGTCGTAGCCGGTGAGATCCTGCTTGGCCAAAAGGCCCAGCAGAACATACTGGAGGGTGTTTTCTTTCGTCATGGGAGGGCTCCTTTCTTCCGTTGTATTATATCATAGAAAAAAGGACATCCAGGCATATTGACAGCCTGTCTGCCAACATGCTACACTCGTGACAACCAAAACATGTAAATATTTACATGTTTTCCTTCAGCAGGAGGAAGACAGTCTGAGAGCGAGTGAGGGAGGCAGTTTTATGAAAATGAAAGGAAAAATGAGCCGGCTGGTGCTGTCCAGTCTGCTGCTGCTGGGCATGACGGGATTTTCCGGGGCAGAAGGGGCAGAGCATTATGCCAGCAAGACCCTGGAGGTGACTCCGGTGAAAACGGAAGTGAAGCAGATTTCCGGTGTGGTCTATGAACAGGTGCCCACCCGGGGCTATCCCAATGTGCCCATGGCCATGGATCTGCTCCAGCCCCAGAAAAAAGAGAAAATGCCCGCCATCGTCTTTGTCACTGGTGGGGGCTTCATCAACGCCAACCGGGACAACGGGGTCCAGCTGCGGAACTACCTGGCGGAAAAAGGCTATGTGGTAGCCAGCATTACCTACCGGGTGGCGCCCACCGCCCGGTTCCCGGAACCCTTGGAAGATGTGAAGGCATCCATCCGGTATCTTCGGGCCCATGCGGACAAATGGAACATCGACAAAAACCGGATCGGCATCGTGGGAGGCAGCGCCGGGGGTTATCTCTCCGCTTTTGCAGGGACCACCAGCGGCACCAGGACCTTTGACAAGGGAGAGAACCTCCAGGAATCCAGCCAGGTGAACTGTGCCGTGGATCTCTACGGGCTCTCCGACCTGAGCCGGGTGGGCATGGACTACCGCCCGGAAAACCAGAAGCTCCATCAGTCCGCCGGAGCCACGGAAGCCCTGTGGATCAACGGCAGTCCGGTGTTCGGCGGAAAAGACGGCGGGGTCAGCGCCGATCCCAAAGCCACGGAAGCAGCCAACCCCATTGCCTATATCGGGAAAAACAGCGCCCCCATGCTGCTGATGCACGGGACGGCGGACAAAGTGGTGTCCCCGGGCCAGACGGACCTGCTGTACCAGGCCCTGAAAACCAAGGGGGTGCCGGCAGAACGGTACGAAATCCCCGGAGCCGCCCATGGAGGCGTGTACTGGGTTCAGGACAATGTGCTCCAGGTGATTGGAGATTTCTTTGACAAGTATCTGAAATAAAAGGAGAGAAACCATGGAAGATCAGAAAATCATGCCGGTGGTGTTTTCCGGCCATGGCAGCCCCATGATTGCCCTGGCACACAATGCAATCACGGAAGGGATGGACCGGATCGGCCGGGCCGTGGAAAAGCAGTTCGGCAAACCCAAGGCCATCCTCATGGTGTCCGCCCACTGGTATACCCACGGGACCTTCGTCCAGAGCGCCCCGGAACCCCGGCAGGTCTATGACATGTATGGGTTCCCCAAGGAACTGTACCAGGTGAGGTATCCCGCCAAAGGGGACCGGGAACTGACCGGGAAGGTGCAGGAACTGCTGGGTTCCGCCGTGGCCGTCAATGACGACTGGGGCATCGATCACGGGGCCTGGACGGTGCTGGTGCACATGTTCCCCAAGGCGGATATTCCCGTGGTCCAGCTGTCCGTGGACGGGGATATTTCCCATGAGGAAGAATTCCAGCTGGGCCGGAAGCTGGCAGATCTCCGGAAACAGGGATATCTGATCCTGGGCAGCGGCAACGTGGTCCACAACCTCCGGGAAGTGGAATGGGACAACAAGGGCGGTTCTGCCGCCACTCTCCGGTTCAATGACTATATTACCGAAGCGGTGCTCCAGGGAGACACGGACAAGGTGATCGGGTTCGGATCCCATCCGGATGCGGCGTATGCCGTACCCACTCCGGACCACTACCTGCCCCTGCTGGTGTGCCTGGGAGCCGCCGGAAGCGACCGGGCCCAGGTGGTCAACAAAGTCTGCAACCTGGGATCCATGGCTATGACCGGGTATGCCTGGGGGATGGAGAAATAAAGAGAATACAGGGCTGCTGCAGGAACTGTTGCATATGCAACAGTTCCTTTTTAATTAATAAAAATTCTTAAAAACACTTGCGCTTCTGGAAGCCATATCGTATAATATGGTTAACTGTAAACGACATAAATACAATTGAAAAAAATAAAGGAGGAACAAAGATGGCTTATCAGACGATTTACCCCTATACCAATGAAGTGCTCCAGTCCTATGAAAATCTGTCCGATGCTGGGGTGGAAAAAGCCCTGGAACGGGCCTATGGACAATATCAGGCCTGGCAGCAAGACAATGATGTGGAAGGCCGGAAAGCTGTCCTGCGTCAGGTAGCCGCACTGCTCCGGAGGGATTTGGACCGGTATGCGGAAACCATGACCAAAGACATGGGCAAACTGTTTGTGGAAGCCCAGGGAGAAGTGTCCCTCTGCGCCGCCATTGCCGAATATTATGCGGACCAGGCGGATGGATTCCTGGCTCGGGAACCGGTGGAAACCCCTGCCGGCAAAGCCTATATCCTGAAACAGGCCCGAGGTGTGATCATGGCGGTGGAACCCTGGAATTTTCCCTTCTATCAGGTGATGCGGGTGTTTGCTCCCAACTTCATCATAGGGAATCCGCTGCTGCTGAAACATGCCTCCAATTGTCCTGGCTCTGCCCTGGCCTTTGAAGCCCTGGTCCGGGAAGCGGGGGCTCCGGAAGGAGCTTTCCAGAATCTGTTTGCCAGCTATGATCAGGTTTCCCGGATCATCGAGGATCCCCGGGTGGCCGGAGCCTGCCTGACAGGATCGGAACGGGGAGGTTCCTCTGTAGCAGAGCATGCCGGAAAGGCCCTGAAGCCTTCCTCCCTGGAATTGGGGGGCAATGATGCCTTCATTGTCCTGGATGATGCGGATATGGACGAAGTGAAGTCCCAGCTGTTTGCCGCCCGTTTGTACAATGCAGGGCAGGTCTGTGTTTCTTCCAAACGGTTCATCGTGACGGAAAAGAACTATCACCGGTTCCTCCAGGATCTGACCGAAGTCTTTGCTTCCGCCCAATGGGGGGATCCCATGGATCCGGCTACCACGCTGGCACCTCTGTCCTCCGCCACAGCCAAGCGGGATGTGCTGGCCGCCATTGACCAGGCTGTCCAGGCCGGTGCCCGGGTGGTGTACGGGAACCAGCCTATCGAGAGCCCCGGTTATTTCGTGATGCCCACCATCCTGACCGATGTGACGAAAGACAATCCCCTCTACAACAAAGAAGTCTTCGGCCCGGTAGGTGTGGTATACAAAGTCCGGGACGAAGAGGAAGCCATTGCCTTGGCCAATGATTCCAGTTATGGACTGGGGAACACGGTGTTCAGCAGTGATATGGACCATGCAGGCCGGGTGGCGGCCCGGATCGAAACCGGTATGAGCTTCATCAATCATGGCTGGACCTCTCTGCCGGAACTGCCCTTCGGAGGCGTAAAGAATTCCGGTTACGGCCACGAACTGTCCCGGAGCGGATTCGATACCTTCGTGAATCAGCACCTGGTGTTCATTCCTCAGGCTGTATGGGAACGGCACGGGAAGTAAAAATTAAAAGGGGGTGTGAATTTTTTCACACCCCCCCTTTTTTTACGCCCAATCCCCGTCCACGAACACGGGCACCCGGGTGCCGTCTTTCCGGATCCCGGTGATGGAAAGATCCGGGCTGCCCACCATGAAGTCCACGTGGATCATGGAATCGTTGAGGCCGGCTTTTTTCTGCTCTTCGTCGCTCATGTCCGCTCCCTTTTCCACACAGGTGGGATAGGCATCTCCCAGGGCCAGGTGGCAGGAGGCGTTTTCGTCCAGGAGGGTTTCGTAGAAAACCCTGTCCATAAGGGAAATGGGGGAGTGGTAGGGAATGAGAGCCACTTCCCCCAGCCGGCAGGCGCCTTCGTCCATTTTCAGCAGGTCTTTCAGGATTTCTTCTCCTTTTTCTGCCGTGGCCTCCACCACTTTTCCGTTTTTAAAGGACAGCCGGAAATTTTCAATGAGATTGCCGCTGTACACCAGAGGCCGGGTGCTGCACACCACCCCGTCCACCCGATCCGCCTGGGGAGCGGAATAGACTTCTTCCGTGGGGATGTTGGCGTTGAACAAAAAGCCCCGGCCGGTAGTTTCGGCTCCGCCCTGCCAGATGTGACGGTCCGGCAGGCCCACGGTGAGATGGGTGCCCAGGCTGTTTCTATATTCCAGGGAAGTGAACTGCTGGGCGGTCAGCCATTCCCGCCGCTGTTTCAGCTCTGCCAGATGCTTGTCCCAGTCCGCCAGCGGGTCTTCTCCCAGACACCGGGCCGCATCCAGCAGCTGGATCCACAGCCGGTCCCTTCCTTCCTGTTCCGGCAGATCCGGATACAGCAGGCGGGCCCAAACGGTACTGGGGACGGCGGCCACCAGCCAGTTGGTCTTGGAAGCCATCATCCCGTCGGAATACTCCTTTACCGCCTGGTGGAACGCCTTCTGCCAGGCCATGATCTTGTTCCGGTCGATGCCCTTCATGGCATAGGGGTCTGCGGAGATCAGGCTCAGGAAGGCCGCTCCCTTCCGGTAGTAGTACAGGTTGAATTCGCTGCGCCAGCCCGGGACGGATTCAAACTTGTCCTGGGTTTCATATTCGTACCGGAGCCGGGTGGTGCCGTTGCAGTACCAGTTGAACACCACCTGGGAAGCACCGGCCCGATAGGCCTCTTCCGTCAGCAGAGTGGCGAAAGAACTGGCCTCCACCGGGGCGTTGATCACCAGGATCTGGTCCTTCTGGAGGCAGATTCCTTTCTTCACCAGCACCCGGGCATACAAAGGCAGCTGCCGGGTCAGGGTTTCTTGTATATCCATGGAAAATCTCTCCTTTACAGTGTTAGTATGAATCTATTATAGCGGAAAAACAGGAACAGGCCAATGGAAGGGAGCGGGGCCAACGCCCCTACGGTTTGTACTGGCTCAAAATCAATTTGCTGAAATGGATTTCTTTTGGCCGCTGACCGTTGAGAAGGCTGCTGTGCAGGCAGCGCCTCTTTTTATATTTGTACCAAATGATACAAAAACTTTTGATAATGGAACAAAGTCAGGAAAAACTCTTAAATTTCCACAAAGTTTATGTTACAAAAATAGATACAGTATAGTATAATGGGTCTATAGTATACCAGCAGGAATTTTTCTGTTTTTGTTGAAATACTATATTGTTACCGCAATTTTATTTTTCATTGGAATCCGGAAGGCACAGCCTTCCCTGTGCAAAGGTGGTGATACCATGTCCATGCTGGAAGACATCAAAAATGCCGAACAGAAGGCGGATGACCTGAAGAAACAGGCCACCCTGGAAGCCCGGAACACCGTACGGGATGCTCAGGCAGAAGCCCACAAGGAGGCGGACGCCCTGATTGCGGAAGCCCGGAAACAGGCCGCCGCAGCCATTGCCCAGGCGGAAACCCAGGCCAAACAGGAAGCAGACGCCCTGGTGGAAGAAAACCGGAAACGGGATGAGGCCCAGGCGGCGGAAGCCCGGAAAAATCTGGATGGGGCAGTCCAGTATATTATGAAGAAGGTCGTGATCGAATGTTAGTACCCATGCAAAAACTGACCCTCTATGCTCTGAAAGCCGATCGCGATGCCCTGCTCCTGGCCCTCCAGAAGGACGGGAGTGTGATGCTGGAACCGGAAGCGGGAACCAAGGCCCTGCCCGGATCAGAAAAAGTCAGCGCCCAGCTGGATAAGACCGGCCAGGTGCTCCAGTTCCTGGTCCAGAACGGTGCCAAGAATCCTCTGTTTCCCCAAAAAGAAGCCATTTCCTATGGAAATTTCCTGAAAGAGACCCAGGAAGGCCGGCAGCTGACGGAGAAACTGGATACTACGGCCAGCAAGATCGCTTCCCTGGAAAGTGAAGCGGCCGCCCTCCGGACTCAGGCAGAAAGCCTGGATCCCTGGCTGAAACTGGATATTCCCCTGGAGCAGCTGAGCTTTACGGAAACCACCCGCTGCCATGTGGGTTTCCTGCCGGAAAAGGAACTGCCGGAATTCCAGAAGGCCATCAGCAGCCTCCTGGCGGATGTGAGCCTCTATGACTTGACCCAGGACGGCCAGGCCATGGTGATCCTGGCTTATGAAGACGCTGACAATGAGGTGAAGCATCTCCTGAAGGAACATGATTTCAGCGAGGCGGTGCTGCCCAAGCGCAGCGGCCTGGCAGCGGATGTCCGGAAGGAACTGCTCCAGGAAGCGGAAGAAAAGGAAAGTCGGATCACCCGGCTGAAAGAGGAAACCCGGCAAAGCATCCCTCAGAAACAGCAGGTGGAACTGTACTACGACCAGCTGAACGCCGCCCATGACCGTCTCCAGAACGGCGGGGTGGAAACCGTCAGTGCCTTCAAGGTACAGGGCTGGGTCCGGAAGGACCGGGTCCAGCGGGTGGAAAAAGTGGTCCAGGGCGTCACCGATGCTTACCAGCTGACCTTTGCCGACCCGGCGGAAGGGGAGATCCCTCCCACGGTGCTGGAAAACGGGAAGCTGGTAGAACCCTACGAAAGCGTAGTGGAATTGTACTCTCTGCCCAAAGCCGGGTCCATCGATCCGGACCTGATCATGGCTCCTTTCCATTTCATCTTTTTCGGGATGATGCTTTCGGACGCAGGCTACGGGCTGGTGCTCACGGTGATGCTGTATTTCGCTCTGAAGAAGTTCCGGCCTACGGGCTTTGCCCGGCAGCTGGCCATGGTGATTTTCTTCGGCAGCATTTCCACCATCCTGTGGGGGGCCATGTTCGGAGGCTGGTTCGGGCTGGAGTGGAAACCTCTGCTCTTTGTCCCCATGAAGGAACCCCTGAAGATGCTGGCCCTGTGCTTCGGCCTGGGGGCCATCCATCTGGTGGCCGGCATGCTGGTGAAGGTCTACATGCTCTTCCGGGAGGGAGACATTGTGGGAGCGGTCTGTGACCAGATCAGCTGGCTGATCATGTTCCTGGGCTTTTTCCTGATGGCTCTGGTTCCGGGGCCTGTGGGCAAATACCTGGCCTGGCTGGGTGCCGGGATCATCATCCTTTTTGGAGGCCGGGAGAAAAAAGGCATCGTCAGCCGGCTCCTGGGAGGGCTGCTGACTCTGTACAACATCAGCGGCTATCTCAGCGATCTGTTGAGCTATTCCCGGATCTTTGCCCTGGGACTGGCCACCGGGGTCATCGCCATGGTCATCAACACGGTGGCCCAGATGCTCTGGAGTGCAGGACCGGTGGGCATTGTGGCCGCCATCCTGGTGCTTCTGGCCGGTCACTATTTCAACATCATCATCAACGTGCTGGGTGCCTTCGTGCACAGCAGCCGTCTGCAGTACATCGAGTTCTTCGGCAAGTTTTATGAAGCCGGCGGCCGGGCGTTCCTGCCTTTGGCACTCCGGACCAAGTATACGGATATTACGAAATAAGGGAGGATTTCATTATGATTACTTTAGGAACAGCGCTGGCATTTGGTGGAGCAGCAACGGCTGCAGCTCTGGCAGGGGTTGGCAGTGCCATTGGTGTAGGGATTGCCGGGCAGGCCGCTTCCGGCGTGGTCAGCGAAGATCCGGACAAATTCGGTAACGTGCTGGTGCTCCAGGCTCTGCCTGGTACCCAGGGCATTTATGGCCTGCTGATCGCCTTTATCATCATCCTGAACCTGGGAGTCATCGACGGGAACGTAAAGGACCTGACCACCTTCCAGGGCCTGGCCTATCTGTTCGCCGCCATGCCCATGGGCATCGGGGGCCTGCTGTCCGCCATTTACCAGGGGAAAGTGGCTGCCTCCGGCATCTACCTGACCGCCAAACGGCCGGAAGAAACCGGTAAAGGCATTATCCTGACGGCTATGGTGGAAACCTACGCCGTGCTGAGTCTGCTGATTTCCTTCATCATGGTGAACGGGATCAAATTATAAGAAAGGGTGACCCGTCGTGTCTGGCGATAAAATCATTCAGAAAATAGAAGAAGAAGCGAAGCGGGACGCGGCAGCCATCGGAGCAGCAGCCCAGGAAAAGGCCCGGAAGGAAAAGGAACAGATCCTGGCCAAAGCCCAGGAACAGGTCCGGGAAATCCAGGCCAAATCCCAGGTGGATGCCAAAGAGGCTGCAGGCCGTCTGCAGCTGATTGCCGAACTGCAGAGCCGGAAAGAGAACCTGGCCAGCAAGCGGAAAGTGCTCCAGGAGGCCTTTGACCGGGCCCGGGAGCAGCTGGAAGCCCTGCCCCAGGAACAATGGGAGAAACTGATCGGGCGGATCATCCTGGAAGCGGATCTTACCGGCCGGGAAACCCTGGTGGTGCCTGCCAAGGACCGCCCCCGGTATGAAAAGGGATTCCTGGACCGGCTGAACAAAGAGCTGAAGGCCCAGGGCCGGAACGGGTCCCTGACCCTTTCGGACAAAGAGGCGGAGTTCACCGACGGTGTGCTCATCGAAGGGGAGACCTGTGATTATGACGGCTCCTTCGCCACCCTGCTGGAAGACGTACGGACCGGGGAGGAATACCGCGTGGCAGAGCTCCTGTTTGGCGCGGAGGTGAAGTAATATGCCCCAGCCCAGTTATGAATATGCCCTGGGCCGGATCAGCGTCCTGTCCACCCATCTGCTCACCGCCGCCCAGCTGCGGCGGATCGCGGAAGCGGACAGTACGAAGACAGCCATGAAGCTGCTGCTGGAAACCGGCTATGGGGAAAACGTGGCCACGGAACAGGAAGTGGTCCGGGGAGAAATCGACCTGATCATCCGGGCCCAGATGCAGCTGACCCGGAAACGGATCAAGGAACTGACCCCGGATCCGGAGCTTACCGGCCTGTTCCTGCTGCCGGTGGATACCCACAACCTGAAATGCCTGCTGAAGGCACGGCTGCTGGGGATCCAGGCCGATGACATCCTTCGGGAGGGAGGCAATTTCGACCTGAACCTGCTGAAGGACATGGTCCATACCAAGTATTATGAAGATCTGCCGCCCATTTACTGCCAGGTGCTCAACGAAATCGAAGGGGACCTGGCCCGGGAAGCGGATCCGTTCCGGCTCAGCGCGCTCCTGGACGGAGCCCTGTTCCGCCAGGCCAAAGAGGTGCTGGACCGGAAAAAGGAGCGGGGCTTCATCCGAAACTACTTCTCCCTGTGGGCGGATTACCAGAACACCATCAGCCTGATCCGGGCCCAGAACCTCCACTGGGAGCTGTCCCAGCTGCGTCTGGTCCTGGTGGACTGTGGGGATATCCCCAAAACGGTGTTCGAGGAAAGCCTGGATGTGCCTCCGGAACAGCTGGGAGCCCGGCTGAACCAGGGGAGCCATGGAGCCGAACTGGTCCAGGCCATCAATGAATTTGCACAGACCAATGAGCTGGGGGTCATTCCCCGCCGGATGGAAGAGGGCATGAGCCTGATCCTCCGCCGGGCCAGATGGGACACCCATACCCTGGGACCCATCGTAGGGTATCTGGAAGCCCGGGAAACCGAGGCGGAAGCCCTGCGGATGATCTTCGGAGCCATCCAGGGCGGTTTTGAACCCCAGCTGCCCAGCGTCTATGCCTGATCACAGGAAGCATGGGAGGCAGCAAGATGGATAAAAAGAAAATTGCAGTGATCGGCGATCCCAGCTCTGTGATGATCTTCAAGGCCGTAGGGTTCGATGTATTCTACGAGGAAGAACAGGAACAGATAGAGCGCAGGATCCACCGTCTGGCCGATGAGGGCTATGCCGTGATTTACATTACGGAAACCGCAGCCCAGAAGGCCCAGACCGTGATCGCAGAATATGCTACCGCTACCTTTCCCGCTATCATCCCCATCCCGGCCGGGAACAAATCCCTGGGACTGGGCATGAAGCGTGTCCGGGAAAATGTGGAAAAAGCAGTAGGCGCCGATATTCTATTCAAGGAAGGGTAGGGAACAATCGTGAGTGGAAAGATCGTGAAAGTATCCGGCCCGCTGATTGTCGCCGAAGGCATGAAGGACGTGCAGCTCCATGATATGGTCCGCGTCAGTGACAAGCGCCTGATCGGTGAAGTCATCGAGCTTCGTGATGATAAGGCTTCTATCCAGGTATACGAAGAAACGGCCGGCCTGGGGCCTGGGGAACCGGTGGAATCCACCGGCTCTCCCATGAGCGTGGAACTGGCTCCCGGGCTGATCGAAAGTATCTTCGACGGAATCCAGCGCCCGCTGGAAAAAATCTATGAACTGGCCGGGGACCGGATCAGCCGTGGGGTGGAAGTCCCCAAACTGGACCGGGAAAAGAAATGGCAGTTCGTGCCGGTGGCCAAAGTGGGGGACCAGGTGTCCGGCGGCGATGTGATCGGTACCGTCCAGGAAACCCCCGCCGTGCTCCACAAGATCATGGTGCCTCCCGGCCAAAGCGGCACTGTGGAATGGGTCTATGAAGGGGAAGCCACCATCCTGGACCCGGTGTACAAACTGAAGGACAGCAAGGGGAATGTGAAGGACTATCCCATGCTTCAGCAGTGGCCGGTCCGGGTGGCCCGTCCCTACAAGACCAAGCTGCCTCCGGAAGAACCCATGGTTACCGGCCAGCGGGTCATCGATACCCTGTTCCCCATTGCCAAAGGGGGCGTGGCCGCCGTA
Organism: Acidaminococcus fermentans; assembly: GCF_009696675.1. GTDB lineage: Bacteria > Bacillota > Negativicutes > Acidaminococcales > Acidaminococcaceae > Acidaminococcus. Next base: position 67,315 of record NZ_VULN01000002.1, read on the forward strand.
CCCGGTCCTTTCGGCAGCGGCAAGACCGTGATCCAGCACCAGCTGGCCAAGTGGGCGGATGCGGACATCATCGTGTACGTGGGCTGCGGAGAACGTGGGAATGAAATGACCGACGTGCTGAACGAATTCCCGGCCCTGAACGACCCCCGCACCGGCCTGCCTCTGATGAAGCGGACCGTGCTGATCGCCAACACCTCCGACATGCCGGTGGCCGCCCGGGAAGCGTCCATCTATACCGGCATCACCATTGCGGAATATTACCGGGACATGGGGTACAAAGTGGCCATTATGGCTGACTCTACCTCCCGCTGGGCAGAAGCCCTCCGGGAAATGTCCTCCCGTCTGGAAGAAATGCCCGGCGAAGAAGGGTACCCGGCGTACCTGTCTTCCCGTCTGGCCGAATACTACGAACGGGCCGGGGAAGTGGAATGTCTGGGGAAGGACGACCGGGTAGGCGCCGTTTCCGCTATCGGGGCCGTGTCCCCTCCCGGCGGGGATATTTCCGAACCGGTTTCCCAGGCCACCCTGCGGATTGTGAAGGTGTTCTGGTGCCTGTCTTCGGCTCTGGCCTATGCCCGGCATTTCCCGGCCATCGACTGGCTCCAGAGCTATTCCCTGTATTCCGACCGGCTCCGGGCCTACTATGATGCCAAAGTGGCTCCCGACTGGTCCAAACTGGTGGGGACCGCCATGGAAATCCTCCAGGAAGAATCCAACCTGAACGAAATCGTCCGTCTGGTAGGGATCGATGCCTTGGGCTTCAAGGACCGGATCACCATGGAATGTGCCCGGTCCATCCGGGAAGACTTCCTGCATCAGAACTCCTTCCACGAAGTGGATACCTACACTTCCCTGGAAAAACAGTACGATATGCTGAAGCTGATCATCACCTGGTATGAAAAGGCCCTGGATGCCATGACCAAGCATGTGAAGCTGGACAAGCTGATCGACATGCCCATCCGGGAACAGATCGGCCGTGCCAAGTACATTCCGGAAAAAGAACGGAAGGAAAAATTCGGCCAGCTGAACCGGGAACTGGAGCAGGCCTTTGCAGAACTGACGGAAGAGGGTGAAGAAAATGCGTAAGGATTACAAAACCATCCGTGAAGTGGTGGGCCCTCTGATGCTGGTGGACCAGGTAAAAGGCGCAACCTATGACGAACTGGTGGAAATCCACCAGCAGAACGGGGAAGTCCGGAACGGGAAGGTGCTTACCGTGGACGGGGACAAAGCCCTGGTCCAGCTGTTCGAGGACTCCCAGGGGCTGCAGCCGGCTACCGCCAAAGCCCGGTTCCTGGGCCACGGGATCCAGCTGGGGGTGTCCCCTGCCATGCTGGGCCGTGTGTTCGACGGTATGGGCAACCCCATTGACGGAGGCCCGGCCATCATTCCGGAAGAATACAAGGACATCAACGGGGAGCCTATGAATCCGGCAGCCCGGGAATATCCTTCGGAATTCATCCAGACCGGGATCAGTGCCATCGACGGCCTGAACACCCTGGTCCGGGGCCAGAAGCTGCCGGTGTTCTCCGGCTCCGGTCTGCCCCATGCCCAGCTGGCTGCCCAGATCGCCCGGCAGGCCAGAGTCCGGGGAACCGATGAAAAATTCGCCGTGGTGTTCGCCGCCGTAGGGATCACCTTCGAAGAAGCCAACTTCTTCATGCAGGACTTCAACCGGACCGGGGCTCTGAGCCGTGCGGTGATGTTCATCAACCTGGCCAACGACCCGGCGGTAGAACGGATCGCCACCCCTCGTATGGCCATTACCGCAGCGGAATATCTGGCCTTTGAACTGGATATGCACGTGCTGGTCATCATCACCGACATCACCAACTATGCCGATGCCCTCCGGGAAGTGTCCGCTGCCCGGAAGGAAGTCCCCGGACGCCGGGGCTACCCCGGGTATCTGTATACGGACCTGGCCACCATGTACGAACGGGCCGGCCGGATCCGGGGCAAGAAGGGGTCCATTACCATGATCCCCATCCTGTCCATGCCGGAAGACGACAAGACCCATCCCATCCCCGACCTGACCGGGTACATCACCGAAGGCCAGATCATCCTGTCCCGGGAACTGTACCGGAAGGGGCTGACCCCTCCCATCGACGTGCTGCCTTCCCTGTCCCGTCTGAAGGATAAAGGGGTGGGCAAGGGCAAGACCCGGGAAGACCATGCGGATACCATGAACCAGCTGTTCGCCGCTTATTCCCGGGGGAAACAGGCCAAGGAACTGGCCACCATCCTGGGGGATTCGGCCCTCAGCAAAGTGGACAAGCTGTATGCCCAATTCGCCGATGCCTTTGAAAAGGAATACGTGTCCCAGGGGTACCGGACCAACCGGTCCATCGAAGAGACCCTGGATCTGGGCTGGAAGCTGCTGGGGATCCTGCCCCGCAGCGAGCTGAAACGGATCCGGGATGAATACCTGGACAAGTACTACAAACCGGCGGACGGCACCAAGGGGGAATAACCCATGGCTACCAACGTAAACCCTACCCGGATGGAGCTGACCCGTCTGAAACGCCGGCTGGCCACCGCCGTCCGGGGGCATAAACTGCTGAAAGACAAACGGGACGAAATGGTCCGGCAGTTCATGATCTACATCCGCCGGAACCACGAACTGCGGCTGAAAATGGAAAAAGCTCTCCAGAACGTGTCCCACCATTTCGTGGTGGCCCGGGCCCATATGGGATTCCTGACCATGAACGAAGCCCTGCTGTACCCGGCACGGAGTGCCGAGTTCGAAGTGGGAAGCAAGAACGTGATGAGCGTGGATGTGCCCACCCTGACCTATACCGGGGCCACGGCGGATGATGCGGCCCAGGTGCCTTATTCCTTCGCCTTCACCACCGGGGAACTGGATACGGCGGTGACGGAACTGACCACCTGCCTGCCGGATCTCCTGGAACTGGCGGAAGTGGAAAAGACCTGCAACATGCTGGCGGATGAAATCGAAAAGACCCGCCGGCGGGTCAACGCCCTGGAATATGTCATGATCCCGGAAATGCAGGAAAGCATCAAGTACATCACCATGAAGCTCAGCGAAAACGAAAGAGCCAGCACCGTACGCCTGATGAAAGCCAAGGAAATCATGGCGAAACAGGCGTGAAAAGCAGAGTGCTGCAGATTGTCTGCAGCACTCTGTTTTTTTATGCTACAATATCCGTGACCATATATCCTGCTGAAAAGCAGCACTGAAAGGAGCACGGTTCTTTGCTGACCACTTTTAATTTCCGGGCACAGCCGGGGGCGGGTCCCCTTTACCGGCAGCTGGCCGCTTATTTCTGCCGTGAGATCCGGCTCCACCACCTGGGATCCCAGGACTTCCTCCCTTCCATCCGGAAGCTGACCCGGGACCTGAAACTGAGCCGGACTACCGTGGAGGGAGCCTATCAGATCCTCATCGACCAGGGAGTGGTGGAAAACCTGCCCAACCGGGGGTACCGGGTGGCTGCCTACCGGCCCCGGGAAGAGGGAGAGGAACCGAAAACCCCGCCGGATCCGGCCCGGCCGACTGTCCTTTACAATTTTTCCAACAATTACATCGATACCTCCACTTTCGACACGGTGCTCTGGCGCCGGTGCCTGAACCAGGTGCTCCGGAATCCCGCCTCCATTGCCGGATACGGGGATCCACAGGGAGAACCGGAACTGCGGAAGGTGCTGGCCCGGTACAGCTACGCTTCCCGGGGGGTGGTGTGCCGGCCGGAACAGATCCTGGTGGGAGCCGGTCTCCAGACCCTGCTGCTGGTGCTGCTGCCCCTGCTGCCTCTGGAACGGAAGGTGGCGGGACTGGAAGCCCCCGGGTTCCCCCAGGCGGAACAGATTTTCCATCTCATGGGCTGGGAAACCTGTGCCTACGATCCGGCAGACCCCAAAGGGGACTGGCCCGGCCTTTTGATGATCTCTCCCGCCAATCCCTACAAGGGACGGGCCCTGACGGAAAAAGAACGGAACAACCTGATCGTGGCCACCCAGCTGGAGCGGGTGTACCTGCTGGAAGACGACTACAACGGGGAATTCCGCTACCTCCACCGGCCCACCCCTGCCCTCCACAGCTTCGGGAACCGGGAACAGATCATCTATCTGGGGTCCTTTTCCCGGACCATGCTGCCTTCCCTGCGGATCAGTTTTTTGGTGCTGCCGGAAAAACTGCTGCCTGCCTACCGGGCCATTGCCGGCCGGTACAACCAGACCTCGTCCACTGTGGAACAGCTGGCCCTGGCGGCCTATATTGAAGAAGGGCACCTGACCCGGCACATCCGGAAGCTCCGAACCCTGTACCGGACCAAGAGCCGGCTGCTCCAGGAAGCTCTGACTGCCGTGTTCGGGGACCAGGTACGGCTGCTGGGCTACGGCTCCGGGCTCCATCTCCACATTGCCCTGGATCGGTCGGGGACAGCAGAAGAACTGGCCGCCCGGGCCCTGGAAAAAGGCGTCCGGGTGATCCCTGTCCGGGGTACGGAACCGGGCCGGCCTCCGGAATTCCTCCTGTCCTTTGCCGGCATCGGAGAGGAAAAGATCCGGGCAGGAGTGGAGGCCCTCCGGGAAGCCTTGGAGGAGTAAAGGAAAAGACAATTGTCTTCTTTCCTCTGGGTAGGGTATAATAAAAAGGATACAGAAAAATCATGAAAGCCCAAACATTGGGGGAGGTGGATGTATGAAAAATACCTGGGAAATTGCCCTTCTGGCCGTGATGCTGGGGATGGGCGGGCCGGCGGCCGGGGAAGCGGCCCAGTATTTTGCTCCCCGTTACAGCCTCAGCGCCAACGGCCAGCTGCAGCCCCCTCTGACGGTGGAATTCCAGAAAGGGGTTCCCCAGAAGATCAGTGCCAGCCTTACCGGTGCCGCCGGCAGCGAAAAAGTCCTGGTGCTGGGCTGGCAGGTGGGAGACGGAGTAGGCCTGTGCACCCTCCAGAAAGGGGTGGAATACGCCCTGTACAAACTGGATTTCCGTCCGGGAAAACAGGATATCTTGGTGCTCAGCTACGGCCGCCGGGGCACCGGCAAGACCCATCTGAATGAAGTGGCCGTCATCGGGGAGGATTCCCTGGGGGTGATCCGGCAGCTGCCGGTGAACGGCTTTGTGCCCACCGATGTGTTCAACAGTCCTCTCCAGATCCGCCAGCAGGAAGCGGTGCTGTTCCTGGAACAGGCTCCCCATGTGCTGGCCCTCCGGGCGGACGGAGAAAACGGCTATGTGGCCGAAGTGGAATAAAAAGGAGTGATTGGAATGGAATTGGCTTCCCTGTATGATACCTGCCGGACCTACCGGCGTTTTGAACAGAAACCGGTGGATCCGGCCCTGCTGCGGACCCTGGCGGATGTGGCCCGGAAACGGAGCTGCGGCCGGAACGGCCAGAGCCTCCGGTTCACGGTGGTGGCAAGCCCCGCCAACGTGAAGGCCATGCAGCCGCTGCTCCGGTGGGCGGCAGCCCTGCCCAAAGAAATCGGCACCCCCAGGGAAGGGGAACAGCCGGTGGCCTTTGTGGTAGTGTCCCGGCCCAAGGAGGCCAACCCCACCATCACCAGCATCGACGTGGGCATCGCCCTGGATGCCATGGCCATCACTGCCTGGACCCAGGGGGTGGGCAGCGCCATCCTGGCAGCGGTGGACCGGGTAAAGATCGCCGCTCTGCTGGAGATCCCGGAAGACCGGGAAGTGGTCACCGTGCTGGCCCTGGGCTATCCCGCCCACAAAAGCACCCTGGTGCCCGGGGAAGAAGGGAAACTGGCCTACTATGTGGATGAGGCCCGGGATTATTATGTGCCCAAACTGCCCCTGGAAAAAGTGGCGGATTTCAAATAAACGGATGAGAAAACAAGGAGAAAGCTATGCTGTATGACATTGCCATTGTAGGGGGCGGCCCTGCAGGCTGCAGTGCGGCGGTGACCGCCGCCAACCGGTCCCTGTCCGCCCTGCTGCTGGATACCGGGGATTTCGGCCTGGCCCTGCGGAAAAGCACCCTGGTGAAAAACTACCTGGGGATGCCGGACCGGTCGGGAGCGGAACTGATGGACGCCTTTACCGCCCACATGAAGGCCGCCGGGACCACGGTGGTCCCCCACAAGGTGCTGAGCATCCTGCCCCGGGAAAAGCACTTCTATCTGGCCACCCCGGGAGAAGTGTACGAGGCCCGGAGCATCCTGCTGTGCCCGGGAGCCTCCCACGGAAAGCCCCTGGAGGGAGAAACGGCCCTTGTGGGGAAGGGGGTCACCTACTGTGCCACCTGCGACGGGTACCTGTACCGGGGAAAGACCATCGGGGTGGTGACCAATCTGCCCTCTGCCTGGGAAGAAGTGGAATTCCTGGCGGGGGTGGCTGGAGAAGTGAAGCTGTGGGCGGACTTCCCCCTGCCGGAAAAACGGCCTGCCAATGTGCAGATCATGGAAGGCAAACCCCGGAAGGTGCTGGGAGAGGAACGGGTGGAAGCCCTGGAAACCACTGCCGGCACGGAAAAACTGGAGGGGCTGTTCCTGCTCCGGGAAACGGATCCTCTGGACCGGCTCCTGCCGGGACTCCGGCTGGATGGTCCCTTCATCCGGGTGGATGACAACCTGGCCACCAGTGTGGAGGGAGTTTTTGCCGCCGGAGATGCGGTGGGCTATCCCTGGCAGATCAACAAAGCGGCGGGAGAAGGCCAGAAGGCTCTGCTGTCTGCGGCTTCCTGGCTCCGGGAGAACCCGGTATGAACGGTGGCAGGATCCGGCATTTCCTGCTGGTCCTGACGGTTCTGGCATTTTTGGGCTGCTTGGCCGGCGGGTGCAGCCGGTCCCAGACGGCAGAAAGCAGCCAGACCGCCGGAGAAACGGAAGCGGCTTCGGAAACAAAGGCCCTGGCTCCCGGGGAGGGGGAACAGGGAGCAAGGGTGGAATTCGTCAACCGGGAACACAAAATGGAACGGGTCATATTCAGCGGAGGTTACCTGCGCAGCCTGCCGGAAGAAAAGCCGGAAACCATCCTCCGGCCGGCCCCGGAGGGAGCCCAGGGGATGATCTTCGGGAAACGGGAGATCAACGGACTGGAATGGGCCAAGGTGGCCACCCGGGACGGGGTCACCGGCTGGTATGCGGTGCCGGCCAAAGAAGGGGCCGGGCCCCGGGACAAACGGAATCCCCTGCAGATCACCAACGATGGGTATGAGACCACCTTTCCCCAGGTGACCGGCGGTGTGGCTCCTCAGGTCCAGGACCGGATCAACCAGGAACTGGGGAACTACCTGTCTGTGTACCGGCACATTACCGGCCCGGTGGAAAGCGAGCTCCAGTGCCAGGTCACCTACAACCGGCGGCAGATCCTGAGCCTGGTGTTCCAGGGGACCCCCATCCTGTACCGGAGCTATCCGGTGTCGGAAGTGAACAGCCTGGCCAGCTGGACCCGGCTGAAGAACTACGCTTATGTATCCTCCCTCCAGGGAGGGGCTGATCCCACCCTGCTGGTGGCCCGGATCACGGACCTCCACTATGCCCTGGTGTTCGACCTGGCCACCGGCAGCCGGCTGACCCTGGAGTATTTCCTGGGAGCCAACCGGCAGGAAGAGCTCCAGGAACGGCTGGCCGGACTGGGCGAAGGAGCCCGGCTCCAGAAGGATGATTTCTACATCACCACCCAGGGACGTCTGGTGGCCCTGGCCTCCGTCCCGGGCAAAGGACGGGTGGATCTGGATCTGTCGGATCTGGTGATCAGGGAGTTTTAGGGAGGTGCGGTGCACCTCCTGTCAGCTGTCAACGGTCAACGGCCGTTGGAAATCAATTTTGCCAATTGATTTTGAACCCTGAACCGTAGGGGCCGCACGCCGGGCGGCCCGCAAACCCTGCGGACAAACGGTGATTTGGCGGGGGGCCGGGCGGGCCTGCCGCCCCTACAGAAACGATTTCCAGGGGCTGCTGAAGGCAGCCCCACAACAACGAGGTGAACAACATGAACAAAAAAGTGCATTTCCATACGAATCTGGGAGATTTTACTGCGGAGCTGTTTGAGGACAAGGCTCCCAAAACCGCCGGGAACTTCCGGGAGCTGGTGGAGAAGGGATTCTATGACGGGGTCATTTTCCACCGGGTCATCGACGGCTTCATGATCCAGGGCGGGGATCCCACCGGCACCGGCATGGGCGGCCCGGGCTACACCATCGACGACGAATTCGGTCCCGGCCTGGCCCACAGCGGGGAAGGGATCCTGTCCATGGCCAATGCCGGCCCCAACACCGGAGGCAGCCAGTTCTTCATCACCCTGGATGCCACCCCCTGGCTGGACGGCCATCATGCGGTCTTCGGGAAAATCACCCAAGGGATGGATGTGGTCCATAAAATCGGCTCCACCCCCACGGATTTCGCCGACCGTCCCCTGAAGGACGTGGTGATGGAAAAGGTGGAAATCGTAACAGAATGACTGCCTACGTCTATATGGTGCGCTGTGCCAACGGCGCCCTGTATACCGGCTGGACAAACGACCTGGTCCACCGGCTGGCCATGCACCGCCGCGGGTCCGGGGCCAAATACACCCGGGCCTTCAAGGCGGTGGACCTGGCCTATTTTGAGGAACTGCCGGACAAAAGGACGGCCCTTCAGCGGGAATATGCACTGAAACAACTGGCAAAAAAACAAAAAGAAGAGCTGGTCCGTCAATTTCCTCGAAAATCTTTGAAAATACCCTGAGTCGTCTGTACTCTCGCAATTCTTTTGCTTGTAAAAGTCCAGGGGTTATGCTAGAATGGAACACAGAAACAACGGACTTACTGAATGTTGAACTCACGCAGGTATCACATATAGTTGGATCGTTTTTCGCAATAATTTTTAGGAGGCCAAGTAAAGATGACTGGCAAAGTTAAATGGTTTAATGCTGAAAAGGGTTATGGTTTCATTGAACGGGAAGATGGCGGCGATGTATTCGTTCATTTCTCCGCAATCCAGGGTGAAGGCTTCAAAACTCTGGAAGAAGGCCAGGCTGTAGAATTCGACGTTGTCGAAGGCAACCGTGGTGAACAGGCTGCCAACGTTGTGAAACTGTAAGATATAGATATCTGCAAGAACAACAAGCGCAACAAAGAGGGGATATCGTGGAAACGGTATCTCCTTTTTTTCTGTTTGGGGAACAAATTGCAGGAAGGGAGTCGTGGATATGATCGGATACGGAATGGAGAAGAAAAAAGGGGTCATCAGCGGCGGCACGTCCGGCATCGGCCTGGCAGCAGCCCGGCTGCTGGTCCAGGACGGAGCCACAGTGTGGCTGGTGGGCCGGGATCCGGAACGGGGCCAAAAGGCAGTGGAGAGCCTCACAGGGCTGCCGGGAGAAGCCCTGTATCTCCAGGGAGATGTAAGCACCGTGGAAGGCTGCCGGAAAATCGCCGGGGAACTCCAGGCACAGCACCAGGAACTGGATTTTCTGGTGAACAGCGCCGGGATCTACCAGGAAAAGCCTTTCCAGGACGTAACAGAAGAGGATTATCAGCAGCTGATGGATGTGAATGTGAAGGGGACCATTTTCCTCACCCAGGCCCTGCTGGACCTTTTTGTCCAGGACGGTCCGTCCATTGTGAACATTGCTTCTGATGCAGCCCTGGAAGGAAATTACGGCTGCTGTCTCTATGCCGCTTCCAAGGGAGCTGTGGTGGCCTTTACCCGGTCCCTGGCCCTGGATCTGGCCCCCTGGATCCGGGTGAACTGCCTGTGTCCGGGGGATGTGGATACCCCTCTGGTGGAAAAACAGCTGGCGGAAGGGGGCTATTCCCGGGAATCCATGGCTTCTGTATATCCCATGGGACGGATCGGAAAACCGGAGGAAGCGGCCCATATGATCTGTGCGGTGCTGTCCCCTATGAACGGCTTCATGACCGGCGCCATCATTTCCGTGGATGGCGGCCTGACCGCCAAATAAGGAGGCACCATGAACAATCACAAACTGACTTCTGCTGAATATCTTTTTGTGGGCTCCATGCTGTTCGGGATGCTGTTCGGAGCCGGGAACCTGATCTTCCCGGTGCACATGGGCCAATTGGCCGGTGCCCATTTCTGGAGCGCCAACATCGGCTTCATTGCCACCGGGGTGCTGATGCCCTTCCTGGCGCTCATTGCCTTCGGCCTTTCCGGCAGCGGCAGCCTGGAAGAACTGGCCGGAAACGTGCACCCTGTCTTTGCCCGGGTCTTTACAGTACTGCTGTATCTGACCATCGGGCCGGCCTTTGCCCTGCCCCGGACTGCCACCGTGTCCTACCAGATCGGGATCGTGCCCTTTGTAGGAGAGAACCAGACCCTGATCCTGGCCGGGTTTACCTTTCTGTTCATGGGAGTGGCCCTGCTGTTTTCCCTGAAGCCATCCAAACTGGTGGTGTACATCGGGAAATTCCTGAACCCGGTGTTCCTGGCTTTCCTGGCCATCCTGGTGGCAGTGGCCCTGGTCCATCCCATGGGGTCCATTGCCGGAAGCCTTCCCCAGGGAGACTATGTGGACCATGCTTTCCTTACCGGGTTCAAGGAAGGGTACAATACCATGGACGTACTGGCCATGCTGGCCTTTTCCGTGGTGGTGATCGATACCCTGAAGAATCTGGGCGTCCGGGATGTGGCCACCATTTCTGTGGATCTGCTGAAGGTAGGGGGCATTGTGGTGTTCCTTATGTCCCTGATCTATACTCTGATCACCTGGCTGGGCACCTCCAGCCTGGGACAGCTGGCGGTATCCGCCAACGGGGGCATTGCTCTGGCCCAGATCGCCCATGGCTATTTTGGACCGGTAGGAGGTATGCTGCTGGCGGCCATTGTGACCTTCGCCTGCCTGAAGACCGCCATCGGCCTGATCACTGCCTGCGCCAACACCTTCCAGGAACTGTTCCCCGGGACCCTGGGCTACAAGGCTTACTGTGTGGTCTTTGCAGGGATTTCCTTCCTGATCGGGAATGTGGGGCTCACCCAGATCATTGTGCTGGCTGTGCCCATCCTCATGTTCCTGTATCCCATGGCCATTACCCTGATCCTGTCCTCCTTTGCCTCCGCTCTTTTGGGGAAGGACCGGCGGTTGTACCGGTGGCCCATGGTGCTGGCCGGTGTGGCGGCTTTTGGGGATGCCCTCAGCGTGCTGCCCAAAGGGCTCCAGGGGACGGCGCCGGTCCAGGCTTTGCTGGGCTGCTACCATCAGCTTCCCCTGTTTTCCCTGGGGATGAGCTGGCTGCTGCCCACCCTGGCGGCCCTGGCTGCAGCCGCAGCGGCCGTGAAGCTCTCCGGGGGAAAACAGTGAAATTTTGCGAAAATTGATGAAAAAGTGTATAATGAAAGAATGATGAATGTTTGAATCCATTGAAGGAGGGATTTCCCATGAAAAAAATGATGATGGCCACTGCAGTGCTGAGCCTGCTGCCTTTGACCGTGGCCTGTGCTTCTCCCCTGGCCAAGATTGCTCCTGGCGCTGCAAAAGTCGATGCCAACGTCACGGTGGGCAATACTCTCAAATGGAAACAGCACGGAGAGACCAAAGACTTTGGAGGTGATTCCCGGTACCGGGTGGGGGGTACCATCGGGATCGCCGACAACCTGGGTCTGGATTACCGGTATGCAGCCCATGAAGGGGACCATGATGCTTCGGCCCAGTCCCATCAGGTAAGCCTGATCTATCAGTTCAATCCCTATCTGTACGGGTACGGGGGCTATGTGCGGAACCGGCTGAAACAGCATGGCTACCATGACAACAACAGCGGCTATCAGGTGGGGGCCATAGGCCGGCTGCCCATTACGGACAAGACCACCGGCTGGGCCAAGTTCGGCACCGGCAACAACATCACCCAATATGAACTGGGCGTGGGCTATGCCTTCACCGACAACTGGGAAGCCAACGTCTCCTACAACGACAGCAAGTACAAAGATTTCAAAGGAGACATCGATGCCAAGACCCATGAAGTGAATGTGGGGGTATCGTACAAGTTTTAAAAAAAGGAGATGTCATGCGTCCTGTGTGACATCTCCTTTTTTCACATTTTCTCCACCGCATGGAGCAGCTGGGTCCTGTTCTTTACCTGGAAACGCTGATAGAGCAGGCTCAGTTGTTTTTTTACGGTGATTTCCGCCACGTTCAGTTCTTGGGCGATTTCTTTGTTGGTCCGGCCTTCTTTCACCCGCCGGATCACCAGCTTTTCCCGGGCAGTGAAGGATGCCTCCTTCAACGGGCGGCCTTTGGCCGGAGTGAGGGAATAGGACAGGACCGCCTGCAGGAATGCGGCAAATTCCGGCTGCCGGGCGGCTTTCACCAGCAGGGGACCCAGCAGGGACTGGTGCTCAACAAAAGGCAGGTACAGTCTGTCTTTCAGGGCTTCAGCCAGGGTGGACCGGAGCAGGGCGGCCGCTTCTTCCCCAAGGCCCGTATGCTCCAGGGCCGCAATCTGGACAATGGCATCGTAGCACCGGCACATTTGGGAAGAAGTGGGAGCTGGGACGGCATCCTGGGGACGGGTGGAAAGGAGCAGCAGCTGGTATCTGCCCATGGTCAGCTGGAGACGGTGCCGGGTGGACTGGCGCATCCCCTGGAGGGAAGGATAATCCGGCAGGCTGTTCATCCGTTCCAGATGTTTTGCCAGGCTGGGAGAAGGCTGTTCCAAAAGGCTCTGGACGAAAATCCCCACCAGATCCAGGTCCGTCCGGGTCAGGGGGTCTGTAATCAGCTGGGACAGCTTCTGGTAATGCTTTTTCCAGCCTAGGAACTGTTCCTGGTCCTGCCGGATCAGGGCGATCCGGGGCATCAGGAACAGAGCGATGATGGCCCGCTGCTGTTCATCCAGGGTCCGGCAGGGAGCATCCAGAAAAGCCTGGAGCACTTCTTCGGCCGTGGACAGTTCCCCCTGGAGATAGGCCAGCTCCGCCGCCACTGTGGAACGCCACAGGGGACCGCTGACGCCCTGGAGGGCTTCTCCGCAGCCGTCATAGAGGGCCTGGAGCTGGCGGGTGTTCCGGGCCAGGCTGCCGGCCCGGCGGTAGTACAGCACCAGTTGACCTGAGACACCCCGGTGGATGCCTTGGAAATAATCCCGGGGCAGCCGGATACGGTGCTCCCGGCAATAGGTGAAGAACTGCCGGAAGGCCGGCTCCATGGCGCCCAGGTCCGGCAGGCTGTCCAGGGCCGTAAGGAAAAGGATCCGGGCTTGGTCTTCCGGGGTACAGGTCCAGGCATCGGGCAGGGAGGCCAGCAGGATTTCCCGTTCTTCCCGGGCGGTCTGAGGGGACTGGAGCAGGTTCAGGGCCAGGAGGATCAGGCCGCAGCCAGCAAAATGCCGGGCTTTTTCCTCCTGAGGGCATTTCCGGAGCAGCTGGATCAGCAGGGAGGGAGGCTGCTGGTATAAAATGGCAAGGCCCGCCTGTTCTACGGCCTGGAGGGCCTGGGGCCAGGCTTTTCCCCTGAGAGCCAGGGCAAGGGCCTGGGCAAAATCTCGGCTGCGGAGCTGCCACCGGGCGGCCTGGAGACAGGCTTTCTTCTGCCAGTTCCAGGATTCACACTGGAACTGGCTCTGGAGATATTCCTGGAACACCGGATGGAAGGCAAAGGTCCCCTGGAAAGGCTCGTAGGTCAGGAAGGGGCTGCGCTTCCAGTGTTCTTCCAGCCGGGCTAGGGTGTCCGGGTGGGGGCAGAGGAATTCCGCCTGGGCCCGGGAAAAACGGGGGAACAGGGAAAGAATCAGGCAGACCTGCTGTTCTTCCCGGGAAAGGGGATGGAACAGTTTCCGGATCAGCTGGTACATCAGTTCCTTGTCGTGGGGGGTGAACAGGTCCGGATCCGCCGTCTTCAGCTTCCGGAAGTTCCGGATTCCCTGGCTGATGGCAAACAGCTCGTTTTCCCGGACGGCCTCATAGGCCATGGAATGGTTCAGATAGGTGATTTCCCAGCGGCCGGCGGCGTTTTTCCGGAAACAGAAGGCACAGCGCTGGTAGCCCTGGAGATACATTTTGTAGGAGGGATCCGTTTCCACCAGGGAAGACACCTGGACCAGCCACAGTCCCTCTGCCAGAGGACGCACCAGGGACCGTTCCTGGCTCTGCCGGCAGGGAATCAGCTGATCCTGGCCCTTCCGGAAAATGGCGGCAACCCTGTCCCGGCCTTCCACCTCCATTTCCTGCCCGGCCCCCAGCCAGATCACATCAGGAGCCAGATGGGCCAGCAGAGGATCCGGATCCGTTTTTTCAAAATAGGCATGGAGGATGGTGCGGGCCAGCTGGAGCAGTTCCTGTTCGATGGCTGTCATGGGAATTCCTCCTTTCAGGGATACAGAGGACCGCCCCTGGGATAAAAGGACGGAATAAACTGTTAATTTATATTATAAGGGAGAATCAGGAAAAATGTCTACATTTCCTGACAAAAGCAGGGGTATACCTTGCTTCCGGGGACGGCAGTTGTTATAATAATCATGTTATGCGGTTGTAGCTCAGTTGGATAGAGCATCTGCCTCCTAAGCAGAGGGTCGCGCGTTCGACTCGCGCCAATCGCACCATATGATAAAAAAAGCTGCCGCAAGGCAGCTTTTTTATTTCGCCACCGGCGTGGTCATCTTATAGGGATCCAGGACTCTGTCCAGCTGGGTGTCGCTGAGGTAATGGCGGCTCCGGGCCAGTTCCACCACCGGGATGTTCTTGGCCAGGGATTCCTTGGCCAGCTTGGCGGCTTTTACGTAGCCGATGTAGGGGCTCAGGGCCGTTACGATGCCGGCGCTCATTTTCAGCAGGTGCTGGCAGTGTTCCCGGTTGGCGGTGATCCCTTCCACACAGTTGATCCGCAAGGTGTCCGCCGCTTCCCGGAGCATGTCGATGCTCTGGAACAGGGAATAGAAGATCACCGGTTCAAAGGCGTTCAGTTCCAGCTGTCCCGCCTCCACGGCCATGGCGATGCAAGTGTCGTTGCCCACCACCCGGAAGGCCACCTGGCTCACCACTTCCGGGATCACCGGGTTCACTTTCCCGGGCATAATGGAAGATCCGTTCTGCTTGGCAGGCAGGTTGATCTCTTCCAGGCCGGTCCGGGGACCGGAAGACATGAGCCGCAGGTCATTGGAAATCTTGGACAGGGCGATGGCACAGTCCTTCAGGCTGCCGGATACGGCGGCGAAACTGTCGATGTTCTGGGTGGCATCGATCAGGTCCGCGGCCTGGGTAAAAGAAAAGCCGGTCAGCCGGGAAAGATCTTCGGCAATATGGCGGGAGTAGGCAGGGGCTGCATTGACTCCGGTACCGATGGCGGTACCGCCCATATTGATTTCGGTCATTTCTCTGGCTGCCGACTGGATCCGTCTGAGCCCTCTGTCCAGGGCGGTGGCATAGGCTTTGAATTCCTGGCCCAGGCGGATGGGCACTGCGTCCTGGAGCTGGGTCCGGCCCATTTTCAGGATCGGGTCGAATTCCACTCCTTTTTGGGCAAAGGCCTCTTTCAGGGCTTTCAGGCTTTTGTACAGGTCTTCCAGCAGGAAAAGGGCGGTCAGTTTCCCGGCGGTGGGGATCACGTCATTGGTGGACTGGCCCCGGTTCACATCATCGTTGGGATGGACCAGGGTGTAATCTCCCTTTTCCCCGCCTAAAATCTCGATGGCGATGTTGGCGATTACTTCATTGGCATTCATGTTCAGGGAGGTGCCGGCGCCGCCCTGGATGGGATCCTGGATGAACTGGTCCTGGTATTTCCCTTCCAGGAGCTGATCGCAGGCGGCCACAATGGCATCTGCGGTTTTGGGAGTCAGGGTGCCTGCCTGCCGGTTGGCCAGGGCGCAGGCTTTTTTGATGTACGCCAGGCTGCGGATCATGACGGGATGAGTGGACTGACCGGTGATGTGGAAGTTCTTATGGGCACGGAGAGACTGCACCCCATAATAGGCGTCCCGGGGGACGTACTTCTTGCCGATAGAATCACTTTCCAAACGTTCGAGTTTTTGCTCACTCATTGCCTGTTTCCTCCTTGGAAATCAATTTATGGTCCCATTATAAACCTTTTTCTCGAACAATCAAGCATAAATTCTTCATAGCGTTCTAAAAATATTGAACGGCAATGTAAAACTCAATGACGTATGTTCGATAAAATTTGAATTCGTACAGAAGAATTGTCAGCTAATTAAGTAAAAATAAGTCAGATTTTACAGTAAACATCTTCCCTTCCGGCCGTTGATACTATATACTATTAATATTGTGTGTTGCGGAACGTCTTGTATTTGCAGTGTAGTTGGGGGGAGTCATGAATATTGTCATGGAATTGGCGCTGATTTTCGGCGTCTGTCTGATCGGCATCGGCATCGCGGAGCTGCTGCCCTTTACGGTACCCTACAGTGTGATCAGTCTGCTGGTGCTGACTTTTCTGCTGTACCGGAAAATCCTGAAACCGGAGCAGATTAAAGATGCCGGCGGGTTCTTCATCCGGAATATGGGTATTTTTTTCGTCCCGGCGGTGGTGGGGACCCTGGAATATGTGGAAACCCTGAAAAACTATCTGATCCCCTTCCTGGTGATCACCCTGGTGACCACGCCTCTGGTGTATTTCATTACCGGCTGGAGTGTCCAGATTTGTTTGAAACTGTGGAGAAAGAAAGGAGCCTCCCATGCCTGATGCATTTACCCGTACCCCGTTTTTCGGCCTGACCCTGATCTTCATTTGCTGGGTCCTGGGGGTGAAACTCCAGAAAAAGACCGGCTGGCTCCTGTGCAACCCGGTGCTCACGTCAGCCCTGATGATCGTGGTGATCCTGACGGTCACCGGGGTGCCCCTGAAGCATTTCAATATGGGCGGGTCGGTGATCACCATGCTCCTGGGACCGGCCACGGCGGTGCTGGCCCTGAATATTTATCAGCAGCGGAAGGTACTCCAGGAGAACTTCCTGCCCATCCTGGTGGGCTGCACCATCGGCAGCCTGGGGAGCATCATTGCGGCTCTGGCCCTGTGCCATCTGTTCGGTACCAATTCCGTCTTTTCCGCCTCCATGCTGCCCAAAAGCGTCACCACGGCCATTGCCCTGGGGATTTCGGAAAACGGCGGGGGCATCCCGGGCATCACCGCAGGAGCGGTGGTGATCACCGGCATCGAAGGGGCGGTATTGGCTCCCTTCCTGAGCAAACTGTTCCATATTACGGATCCGGTGGCGGAAGGGGTGGCCATCGGTGCCTGCAGCCACGCTGTAGGCACCAGCAAGGCCCTGGAAATCGGCAAGATCCAGGGTGCCATGAGTTCCATATCCCTGTGTGTGTGCGGGATCATAACCACGGCAATGGCGCTGTTTTTTATGTGAAAAAGGGGGTGTGAAAGAATTCACACCCCCTTTTTTCTATTGCCAACTCCGAAGATTTTCGATAAAATAAAAATTAATATACACTATATCTGTATAAAATATCGATGATAAGTTGCTGTATTGTACAAAGGAGAAACCCATGGAGCAGCAAAACAAACAAATCCAGGAAGCGGTGGAAAGCTTCCGGCAGGACATGCTGGATTTTTGGAAGGATCTGATCAACTTCCAGGCCGGCAGCAAGGAAAAAGAACGGATGGAGACCCTGATGGAAAAGGTGTCTGCCTATCTCCAGAAGCTGGGAATGGAAAGCGAACTGGTGGAAACCGGGGCGGTCCCCCTGATCCGGGCCTGGTCCGGGAAGGAAAGGGCCGGCCAGCCCATCCTCCTGAGCGGACACCTGGATACGGTGTTCCCCAACGGCAGCTACCCGGAAAATCCCTTCACCATCAAGGAAGGAAAGGCCTATGGCCCCGGGGTCTGCGACATGAAGGGGGGGATTGTCATGGCGGTCTACCTGGCCAAAGTGCTGGAAAAAATCGGCTATGACCGGCATCCCATCAAACTGCTTTTCGTCCCCGATGAGGAAATCACCCACCAGGGGTCCCGGGCGGACCAGCTGCTGGCGGAAGAAGCCAAGGGCTGCCTGTGCGCCTTCAACTTGGAAACCGGCCGGATGGACAACTGCCTCACCGTAGGCCGAAAAGGCTGCATGGATGTGTGGATCACCGTCCACGGGAAGGCCGGCCATGTGGGCAATGCCTACACCAAATCCGCCAACGCCATTGAAGAAATGGCCCACAAAATCGTGGCCCTCCGGGCTCTTACGGACCTGGACAAAGGCCGGATCGTCAGCACGGACATCATTTCCGGGGGCACGGCCTCCAATGCGGTGCCGGATACCTGCCGGATCGAAGTGGACTGCCGGTACGATTACAATGAGGACAAGGACAAGCTCCAGGAAGCCATCCGGGCCATCTGCGCCGAGACCCATGTGGCCGGCACCCGGACAGAAGTGGAATTCCCGGCCTTCATGCCCGTCTTTGAACGGACCGAAGGCAATGACCACCTGCTGGCCCTGGTGAACCAGGCGGCTGCGGAATTCGGGATCCCGGCTTTCGGTGCGGCTCATCCCGGGGGCTGTTCCGATGCCTCCTTCATGGCCCAGGCGGGGATCCCCATCCTGGATTCCGTGGGGGTCCAGGGGGATGGAGCCCATACTCTCCAGGAATATGCCATCGTTGAAACCATGTTTGAACGGACCATGCTGCTGACCGCAGCCATCTGCCGTCTGTAACTGCTGTAAAGGGGAGTTGTTATGACAGAAAACAAACAGGACACCGTCCAGAAACCGGTGAACAAAAAAGTATCGGTACCCAGCCCGATCATTATCATCTTCTTTATCCTGATCCTTACCGCCATTGCCACCTATCTGATCCCGGCCGGGATCTTTGACCGGGTGAAGGATGCGGCCAGCGGCCGTATGGTGGTGGATCCCAACACCTTCCATTTCATCGCCAAGCATCCTGCCGGCTTCTTCGACGTGTTCAAGGCGGTGCCCCGGGGCGTCAAAGGGGCCAGCGGTATTGTAGGTTTCCTGATGATCATCGGGGGAGCTTTGAACGTAATGGCGGCCACCGGGGCCATCAACGGGGCTCTGGGCCATGTGGTCACCAAGGTGAAGGGTCGGGAAATGCTGCTGATCCCGGTGCTGCTCACCATTATGACCTGTCTCAGCACCTTTGCCGGCTGCAGCGAGGAATACATCGCCTTTGTGCCCCTGATCATGGCCGTATGCTATGCCCTGGGGTTCGACTCCATTGTGGCGGTGGCCATGCCTCTGGCCGCTGTAAGCGGGGGCTACGGAGCCGGGGTGACCAACGCCTTTACCGTAGGGGTGGCCCAGAGCATTTCCGGCCTGCCCATGTTCTCTGGCATCCAGGTCCGGGTGGCCATGCTGGTGGTGCTGATTGTGATCAATGTGGTGTATACCATGTGGTATGCCCGGAAGATCAAGAAGAATCCGGAAAGCAGCTACATGTACGATTATGACCAGATCTACCGTCCCCAGATGGATCTGAGTGCCTATGAAGGGGATAATGTGCTCATGACCGGCCGTCAGAAGATCATCATGGGCGGCTTTGTGGTCACCGTGGCCGCCATCCTGGTGGGGGTCATCAAATACGGCTTCTACATGGATGAACTGGCCGCCCTGTTCCTGATGATGGCGGTGTTCGCCGGCATTGTGGGACGGCTCAGCGTCAACGACTTTGCCAACGCCTTCATCGGCGGAGTGAAGAACATGGCCATGCCCTGCATGATGGTTTCCCTGTGCAAAGGGGTGACCCTGCTCATGGGGGACAGCAAGATCCTGGATACCATTATCTACTACCTGGCGGCCGGGCTGAATGTATTCCCTCATTCTCTGCTGGGCTTCGGCATGTTCATCGTCCAGGACGTGTTCAACCTGGTGGTGCCTTCCGGCTCCGGCCAGGCAGCCATCACCATGCCCATTATGGCACCGCTGGCGGATCTGGTGGGGCTCACCCGGCAGACCGCCGTCCTGGCCTTCCAGATGGGGGACGCCTTCACCAACATGATCACCCCGGCCAGCGGCACCACCATGACCGTGCTCACCGTAGCCGGTGTGCCTCTCCGGCGCTGGTGGAAGTTTGCCTTCCCTCTTTTGGGGCTGGAATGGATCTTTGCCTTCGTGGTGATGTGGTACGCTTCCGCTACCCATCTGGGACCCTTCTGATGGACGTATGGATGTCCGCGTATTGAGGACTTGAAAAAAACTTGTTGACAAATTTTCTCAAAAGCGTATAATAAAGCCCATAACAAAACATCAGACAGTGTTGAATGGGAAAAGTACTTGTCCAGTCTCACATTCCAGAGAACCTGCCGCTTGGTGCGAGGCAGGATGCTGAGAGGAGAAGGAAAATCACCCAGGAGCTGCCCGCTGAAAGATTCCAAGTAAGTGGGGCCGGCTGACAGCCGTTATTCTGTCCGGCATTGGAAGGGAAATCCGGAGATGCTAGTAAAGAGGTCGCAGCAGCGACAACAAGAGTGGTACCGCAGAGCACAGCGCTTTGTCTCTTACAGGAGACAAAGCGCTTTTCTTTTTCTCCCAGGGAAGCCATCAGCCGTTTGATTTTTGCAGAAAACATTTTTTGGAGGGGTAAAACATGAATCTGTTGACAAAAGTAAGTGGCTTTGTAGGGAAAAATCTCACCTGGCTGGTGCTGGCTACCATCGTGGGCGGCTATTTTGTTCCGGGGGCCTTTTCCTGGTCCGTCCATTACACTGTATGGCTCCTGGGTGTGGTGATGTTCGGCATGGGCATGACCCTCCATTTGTCCGATTTCAAACTGGTGCTCCAGCGGCCTAAGGAAGTCCTGGCCGGTACGGTGTGCCACTACACCATCATGCCTCTGGTGGCCTTTGCTCTCACCAAGGTGTTCCATCTGAGCCCGGATCTGGCGGTGGGCATGGTGCTCCTGGGTTCCTGCCCCAGCGGCACCGCTTCCAATGTGATGAGCTTCCTGGCCAAAGGGGATGTGCCTCTGGCCGTATCCGTCACCACTGTTTCCACCCTGCTGGCTCCTGTGATGATGCCCTTCCTGGTATGGGCCCTGGCCGGTGAATATGTGAATGTTTCCTTTGTTTCCATGGCTCTCACGGTGATGAAAGTGATCCTGGTGCCTCTGGTGCTGGGGCTCCTGGTCCACAAAGCCGTAGGGGAAAAGTTCCTGGCCCAGATCCAGAAAGTGCTGGTGCTGCTGTCCGCTTTTGCGGTGCTGTCCATCCTGGGCGGCGTGGTGGCTGTGAACGGAGCCAAGATCGTGGCCCTGGGTGCCTTTGTGGTGGTGCTGGTGCTGCTCCATAACCTGGTGGGCTTCGGCATGGGATATTTTATCACCGGGAAACTGGGTATGGGCAAACCCCAGCAGCATTCCGTGACCCTGGAAGTGGGGATGCAGAATGACGCCCTGGCCCTGTCCATCTGCGCCGTGTACTTCGCTCCTGCCGTGGCCATCCCGGCTGCTGTAGGCGCCGCCGTCCATCAGATCACCGGTTCCTTCCTGGCCGGCCTCTTCGCCCGGAATATGGACCGGTACGAAGCCAGAAAAGCCGCCAAAAAAGCAGCGGTGGCAGTGGGGGACTGAGTTAAAGGGAGTGCTGCACGTTCTGTGCAGCACTCCCCTTTTTTTTTATGCTATAATATTCCCGTATCAGAAAGGCGGGAAATCGTATGTTGAAGAAAATCATGCTCCTTGGCTGCCTGCTGGCCCTTTTCCTGGGGGCCGGGTGCGGCAAAGAGACCAATAAAACAGAACAGGTCCATGTGGCTTCCTATCCGGGCTGGGTAGAAATCCAGGCCGGGGATCAGGGATCCTTTGCGGTGCCTCCGGAAATGATCCTCCAGAGCCAGGAAACCCGGGATGGACTGCTGAAGGCTCCAGACCTGGATCCGCTCCTGAAAAAATGGCTGGAAGCGGACCAGGAAGTGGTGAAGAGCCCCGGGTCCGTCATCGTCCAGAGCGGGAAACTGGATCCGGTGCCCTGGAATACCGATGAACACCTGGTGTGGGTGGAATTCAAGACCGTGGCCAGCCCGGAAAAAATGCCCCGGTATGGCCAGAACATCGGCCTGAAAGGGGACCAGATCAAAGAATTCGGGGACATTACCCAAAAAAGCATCCAGGGGATCTACACCAAGATGCTGCCGGAAGGCTATTCCCTGAAATTCACCAACTGGCAGCCCATGGCCAGCAATATCGTGAACGGAGTGGAAAGCCTCCATACCAGCTATGACATGGAAGTGCTCCAAAAGGGACAGCACCTGATGACCTTCCACGCGGAACGGTGGACTCTGTTCAACCTGGACCGGGTCCATACTCTGACTGTGGTGTGGAACAAGGCAGATGACGGCTACTGGAAGGAAGACACCCACAAGCTCACCAACATCATCAATACTCTGAAGATCACCCCCAGCAAGGGGAAATAGGGGGATGTGAGGTTTTGTCAACGGTCAGCTGACAATCCAATTCCCTCTTGCGCGCCTCCATTCTCATAAATTATAATGATTCTAAATGATGTGGTTTTGTTTTGCATTTTTCCGGAAAGAAGGGGTTTGTATGACGGAAATCCGTGATATTGGTTTTATCGGTACGGGTATTATGGGGAAATCCATGCTGCGGAATCTGGGAAAGGCGGGCTATGCCATGCACTGCTATGCCCGGCATCCGGAAAAAGTGGCGGATCTGAAGGCAGAAGGGGTTACCTTTCATCCTTCCATCTCCGATCTGGCCGGTGCCTGCCAGTGCCTGATCACCATTGTGGGCTTTCCCCGGGATGTGGAGGAAGTCTATCTGGCCCCCGGGGCTCTTATGGACAGCGCCCGGCCCGGCAGCTTCCTCATTGACATGACCACCACCAGTCCCACCCTGGCCCGGAAACTGTATGAAGAAGGGACCAAACGGGGCTTCCATGTGCTGGATGCACCGGTGACCGGCGGGGATACCGGCGCCCGGAACGGCACCCTGTCCATCCTGGTGGGCGGAAAAAAGGAAGATTTCGATGTGCTCCAGCCGGTGTTCCAGGGCATGGGTACCAACATCAACTACATGGGAGAAGCGGGGATGGGCCAGCACGCCAAAATGGCCAACCAGATCATGATTGCCGGTGCCTTGTCCGGGGTCTGCGAAGCCCTCCGGTACGCCCAGGCCAACGGCCTTGATCTGGAAACCCTGTTGAAGGCAGTGTCCACCGGGGCGGCGGGCAGTGCCCAACTGAACGCCTTCGGGCCCAAGATCATCCAGGGAGACTATGCTCCCGGCTTCTTCCTGAAGCATTTCATCAAGGACATGGGCCTGGCGGAAGAAGAAGCGGAAAAGAAGGAACTGAAGCTGCCGGTGCTCCACCAGGTGCTGAAGGAATACCGTTCCCTGGCCAAGGAAGGAAAGGGAGATCTGGGGACCCAGGCTCTGTTCACCTATTATGAAAAAAAGTAATGGACAAAACTGATTTTTGACGTTTTTCCGGATGAAAACGGATATACTGAAAGAAATCATCCCTGACAGGCATCAGGGCATCACAAATTATCAGAATAGAAAAAATCATCAGGAAAGGACGGGATTGTATGAGCAGCAAGAAATGGCTGGCCGCGGCAGCGGCTCTGCTGGCCTGCGGAACCCTCCTCCTGGCCGGCTGCGGCGGGGGAGACAAAAAGGCGGCGGATGGGAAGAAAGGGGTATCCGGGAATGTAATGGTCTACACCTCCATGTATCCGGATATCGTCAATTCCATGTGCAAACCAAAAGTCCAGAAAGCCTTCCCGGATCTGAAAGTCAGCTGGTTCCAGGGCGGAACGGAAAAGATCAAGACCAAGATCGCCGGGGAAGTAAAGGCCAACAAGATCAGCGACGATGTGCTGATGGTGGCGGATCCTTCCTATTACATCTATCTGAAGGAAAAAGGTCTGCTGCTGGATTACAAATCGCCGGAAACCAAGCATCACATCATGGAAGTGGACAAGGACGGAGCCTGGGCTGCCGTCCGGGTGTGCAACATGATCATCGCCTACAACAAGGACAAACTGAAACCGGAAGATGTGCCCACCAGCTGGCAGGACCTGACCAATCCCAAGTACAAGGGGCGCATCGCCATGCCCAACCCGCTGCTGTCCGGTACCGCCTATGTGGCCGTAGGGACCCTGGCGGACAAATTCGGCTGGGAATACTTTGATGCCCTGAAAGCCAACGGACTCAGGGTGGAAGAAGGGAACAGCGCCATTCAGAACAAGCTCCTGACCGGAGAATACATGGCCGCCATCATCCTGGAAGAAAACATCCTGAAGCTCCAGCAAACCAAGAAGGAACCTCTGGAAGTGGTCTATCCCAAGGAAGGCTGCATCCTGATTTCTTCCCCCATCGGGATCTTCAAGGCCACCAAGAACCCGGAAGGGGCCAAAGCCCTCACCGACTGGTGGCTGAGCAAGGAAGGCCAGGCGGCGGTAACAGCCGGCTGGATGCATTCTGTGCGGGATGATGTGGAAAAACCCAAAGGGGCCAAGTACAGTCTGAAGGAACTGCTGAAGAACGCTCTGAAAGTGGATTGGGAAAAACTCACCCGGGACGAATCCAAGATCAAGGAAGAATTCCGGTCCAGAGTCATGGATGCCTGATCCGGCGTGTTGCGGGACATGATGCCCAAGTATGCCTGGAGACAAAAGGAGTCAGGGTCGGGAATCCAGCCCTGGCTCCTTTCCTGCCTCATTGTGTCCAAAGGAGTGTATGGTGAAAAAGTGGAATTTGCCTCGAATCGACAGTAAGTTTGCGGTCATTGCCCTTACCGTCCTGGCTCTGTTGTATTTTATCGTGCTGCCTCTGGCGGTACTGATCTGGGACAGCGTGATGGTGGAGGGGACCTTTGACCTGAGCAATTATGCAGCGGTGTACAGCCAGAAAGTGAACCTGAAAGCCCTGCGGAACACCGTGGAGATTTCCCTTCTGGTGATGCTGCTCAGCGTGCTGATCACCTTTCCCCTGGCCTGGCTCATTGGCCGGACGGACCTGCCGGGACGGAAAAAGTTCCGGACCATCCTGGTGGCCAGTTACATGATCCCACCCTATGTGGGAGCCATTGCCTGGACCCAGCTGCTGAACCCGGATGTGGGCTATCTGAACCAGCTGCTGAAAACCCTGTTTTCCCTGTCCCAGGCGCCTTTCAACATCTATACCCGGGGCGGGATGATCTGGGTCCTGACCTTATTCTATTCTCCCTTTGCCTTCATTACCATTTCCCGGGCCATGGAAAAAATGGATCCTACCCTGGAGGAGGCTTCCCGGATCGCCGGAGCGTCTCCCCTCAAAGCCCTGTGGGATGTGACTCTGCCTCTTATGGCTCCCAGCATCTTGGCCGGGGGACTCCTGGTGTTCATCGGTGCCGGTTCCTGTTTCGGGATCCCGGCCATAGTGGGGATGCCCGGGAACATCGAAGTGCTCACCACCCGGATCGTATCCTTCGTGTACATGGGGGATGACCAGGGAATCCGGGACGCCACCACGTTAGCGGTTTCTCTGATGTTTCTGGCCAACGGGCTGCTGTTCTTCATGAGCTGGCTCATGGGCCGGAAGGACTACACCACCATCAGCGGCAAAAGCACCCGTCCGGTGCTGGTGGAACTGGGCCGTTGGAAAGGACTGGCCACTTTCTTTGTGGGGCTCTACGCCTTCCTTTCCGTGATCCTGCCCCTGGGGTCCATTGTGATGACCTCCTTCATGGTCAGCATGTCCAAGGGCATCCGGCTGGACAATTTCGGCATCGACGCCTGGATCCCGGTGCTGGAAAACAGCCAGTACCTGGACTGCATTTGGCGGTCCCTGGGCTATGCCTTCATTTCCGCCTGTGTGGGTACCCTGCTGGCCCTGTTTGTAGCCTATCTGTCCGTAAAGACCCGGGTGCCCGGCCGGTCCCTGCCGGATATCCTGGTGATGGTGGGGGGCAGTACCCCCAGTGTGGTCATTGCCCTGGCCCTGATCATCTTCTTTTCCGGCAACTATGGGCTGAACCTGTATTCCAGCATGTGGATCCTGATCGTCAGCTATCTGGTGAAATACATGACCATGAGTGTCCGGACCATTGCCGCTTCCCTGAGCCAGGTCTCCAGCAGTCTGGAAGAGGCGGGGCTCAACGCCGGGGCCGACTGGCTGCGGGTGTGCCGGGACATTATCATGCCCCTGATCGCCCCCTCCATTGTGGCCGGCTGGTTCCTGATCTTCATGCCCAGCTTTTATGAACTGACCATGTCCAACCTGCTCTACGGCAGTGACACCCAGACCATCGGGGTGCTGCTTTACGAGCTCCAGACCTATGCGGATACCCAGAATGCCTCCGTGCTGTCGGTGATCATCCTGGTGATCGTCATGGTGGGGAACCTGATCCTGAACAAGGTATCCAAGGGCAATATTGCCATTTGATGAGGAGGACTATTGTGGCTCAAGTAAAATTGGAACATCTCTACAAACGGTTCGGTGCCGTGACGGCCGTGGGGGATTTCAACCTGGAGGTGGCGGATGGGGAATTCATATCCTTCCTGGGACCCTCCGGATGCGGCAAATCCACTACCCTGCGGATGATCGCCGGCTTTGAACGGCCCACGGAAGGGAACATCCTGCTGGGGGACACCCTGGTGAGCAGTGCGGAATCCCATGTGTTCGTACCCCCGGAAAAGCGGAACATCGGCATGGTGTTCCAGTCCTATGCGGTATGGCCCCATATGACTGTGGCGGAAAACGTGGCTTATCCCCTGAAGATCCAGAAGGTCCCCAAAGAGGAACGGGACAAACGGGTGGCCGAGGCTCTTTCCATGGTCCATCTGGACAAGTACGGGGAACGGTATCCCAGCCAGCTGTCCGGAGGCCAGCAGCAGCGGGTGGCTCTGGCCCGGGCTCTGATCGCCCAGCCGGGTCTGCTGCTTCTGGACGAACCGCTGTCCAACCTGGATGCCAAACTCCGGGAAAGCATGCGGTTCGAAATCTCCTCCCTCCAGAAACGGCTGGGGATCACGGTGATCTACGTGACCCACGACCAGTCGGAAGCCATGACCATGAGTGACCGGATCGTGGTGATGAACGGAGGCGTGGTCCAGCAGGTGGGACGGCCTTATGAAGTGTATACCCATCCGGTGAACCGGATGGTGGCGGATTTCATCGGCCTGGTGAATTTCCTGCCGGCGGAAGTCCGGGGCGAACGGGTCTTTGTCCAGGGCACCCAGGTGTCCTTCCCCAATAAGGCGAACCTGCCGGCAGGGCCGGCCATCATCGGGGTCCGTCCGGAAAACATCACCCTGTCCAAAACCGGTGGGATGCTCCAGGGAACGGTGAAGCACCGGTTTTACATGGGAGATGCGGTGGATTACCGGATCCAGGTGGGAGACCATGTCCTCCGGGTGATGACCCACGGCAGCGCCTACCACCAGTGGGCTGACGGAGAGAACCTGTACCTGGACCTGGAGGACGTGATCCTCCTGAACAACGAAAAGAGCAATTATGTGATTACGTGAAAGAGGGGGTGTTGCACGTTTCGTGCAACACCCCCTTAGCTGTAGAGCCGCATAGCGGCTCAAGTCTGGAGTCGGAAGTCTGGAGCCGAAGGTTAAATTTGCAGGCAAATTTTTTGAATGTGTAGAACCTTTGGACGAAATGATCGCTCAGATTGATTTCGATTCTGGTTTTACATAATCAAAAGGATCCGTCCAGCCAGACGGATCCTGTCCTGAGGCTTCCGACTTCAGACTCCCGACTTCCGACTAAGGGGCTGTTGCGCATGCAACAGCCCCTTTTCCATGGTATAATACCCCTATCCCAACTTTTAAGGAGGTTTTTCCCATGAACAAACAGATTGCAACTCCCAAAGCCCCCGGTGCCATCGGACCTTATTCCCAGGGTATCGAAGCGTCCGGCAAGACCGTGTATGTTTCCGGCCAGATCCCCATCGACCCGGCTACCGGTGAATTTGCCGGGACAGATATTGTGACCCAGACCCGCCAGTCCCTGACCAATGTGAAAAACATCCTGGAAGCCGCCGGCTACACCATGGAGGATGTGGTGAAGACTACAGTGCTTCTCAGCGACATTGCCGATTTCGGTCCCATGAACGAAGTGTACGGCACCTTCTTCACCGGCGTATGCCCGGCCCGTGCCTGCTTCCAAGTGGCCGCTCTGCCCAAAGGGGCCCTGGTGGAAATCGAAGCTTTTGCGTGCAAGTGATAAAAGGGGGCTGTTGCCATGGGCAACAGCCCCCTTTTTCACTCTTCCAACAATGCACTTTTCCGCTCCAGCCGGGTTACCGTTTCTTCCAGTCCCTGCCGGAGCACCGGGTAGGTGATGGCCCGAAGCCGGTCCACTGGACCGGAAATGGTCAGGACGAACCGTTTATCCTTCAGATGGAGGGGCATGGCGATGGCGGCCACCCCCTGGTCCACTTCTCCTTCCGAAATACAGTATCCGTCCTGGAGGATCTTCAGCAGCTGGTTCTTCAGGATCCGTTGCTTCGTCCGGTCCGGTTCCAGTTCCTGGAGCAGCTGCTCCCGCAGTTCTTCCGGCTGGGCGGCCAGCAGGGTCTTGCCTGTGGCGCCGCTGCGCAGAGGGACGATGTAGCCCCGTTCTCCCGCCACCCCCAGACGGTGCCGGCTTTTGGCCAGGTCCGCACAAATCCCCGTATGGCCCAGGAGCACGGACAGTACCACGGTTTCGTTGAACTTTTCCGCCAGCCGGTGCATTTCTTCCGACAGCAGATCCCGGGAGGTGTTGTGGACGGAAACGGCGGAAGCCACCAGCAGGATCCCGGTTCCCAGGTAGTACTTTCCGGTTTTGGCGGATTGTTCCATCCATCCAGCCTGCTGGAGGGTCCGGAGGATCCGGTAGACCGTGGTCTTGTGGAGCCCCAGGGCTTTGCTGATTTCCGTAAGGCTCAGGGTTTCCCGGCGCTGGGCGGCATACAGCTCAAGGATCCGGATGGCATGGAGGACGGAATGGACCGCCGGTGTGGTTTCTGCCATAACATTGAACTTCCTTTCCCAATGGATCTTGTTTTCCCTCATTATACGGAGAACCAAAAACAGGGTCAAGGAAAATTGTTTCGTTATAGTGTCCGTATTGCGAAATAGTGTCCAATTTCGTTGACTTCCCAGAGGGGTCTTCCTATAATGGTCCCAAGAGAAGGGAAAACCCAAGTACAGAAAGAAGAGGAGATTGCACATGGACAACTTCAGCCTGCAGAAACCTTTGAATATGGCCCCTACGGGCATTGCCACCTTTGCCAAAACCGACCTGGCGCCGGATATTTACAACCTGAATGCGGATATCGCCATCCTGGGAGCGCCGTTTGACCTGGCTATCCAGGGACGTACTGGCTGCCGGCTGGGGCCCCGGGGCATCCGTCTGGGTTCCACCCGGTTTACCTACAAAAAAGGCGGCACCTACGATTCCGAACGGAAAGAATTCTACATGGATACGGACAAATGGAAGGTGGTGGACTGCGGGGATGCGGATTATATCCCCGGGGACCTGATGGGTACCATGGCCAACCTCCGGGAAGCGGTCCGGATCATCCAGAGCCAGGGTACCATGCCGGTGGTGCTGGGTGGGGACTGCGCCGTGGACTTCCCTATGCTTCAGGGCATGGAAGGGGCCGGCAAGTTTGACATCATCCACATTGATGCCCATCTGGACTGGACCAAGCCTCTGGACGGGCAGAAATATTTCAATGGGTCTCCCATGCGGAACGCAGCCAGCCTGCCCTATGTGGGACGGATCCTCCATCTGGGGATCCGGGGCATCGGCAGCAGCGGCCCGGAAGACTTTGCAGAAGCCCGGGAACACGGGGACGGGATCTACTCCGTCCGGGACGTGCGGAAAAAGGGCATCGAGGCCATCCTGGACGAATTCCAGCCGGCGGACAAAGTGGTGCTCTGCTTCGACATCGATGCCATGGATGCGGTGTACGCTCCGGCCACCGGTTCTCCCATGTTTGGGGGCTTCAACTACGACGATGCGGTGGATATCCTGGAAGCCATTGCCAACCATACGGAACTGGTGGGGATGGTGCTGACGGAAGTGGCCCCTCCTTTTGACGATGTGGGGGGCACCACCGGGTATCTGGCGGCCCGGCTGATTTCTGACATGCTGGGGTTTGCCACCAAGGCCCGGGAAAAGAAACAGGAGTAAGCCATGACAGGGCTGCAGAAAAGGCGGCCCGGACAGTGGATCACCATGATCGGGTTCTGTGTGGCCATGGAGGTGATCCTGGCCCGGTTCCTGTCTCTCCATACCTGGAATCTGAAAATCGGCTTCAGCTTTCTGCCGGTGGCGGCGGCTGCCCTGTGGGGCGGGCCTCTGGCCGGCGGCATCACCGGGGCCCTGGGGGATCTGATTGGAGCCCTGCTGTTTCCGGTGGGAGCTTATTTCCCCGGATTTACCCTGTCCAGCTTCCTGGATGGGGTGGTGTACGGCTGGTGCTTCCGCCGGGGCATCGGCAAGCGGCAGATCCTGTTGGCGGTGCTGGTGGTCCAGGTGGCCATCAGCCTGCTGCTGAACACCTTTTGGCTCACGGTATTGTTCCAGGTCCCCTGGAAAGACCTGGCCACTCTCCGGCTGTTCCAGTGCGCTGCCGGGATCGTGATCAAGTTCGGGATCCTGAGCCTGGTACTGCCGGTATTGAAGAAACATCTGGTTCCCTTAGGAAAATAAAAGATGGGTGTGCTGCACGTCTTGTGCAGCACACCCATCTTTTCAATCTGCTCCTAAAGGTATTTCTTCTTTTTCTTTCTTTTCCTGGATCTCCTTCCAAAGTTTTGCAGCCATAGGAGCCCAGGCTTTGGCATAAGCTTGGCAGCTGCCGCAGAGGGTATCCACGTCTTCCGGCGACTGGAGGTCGGTGGAACGGGCACCGGAGCGATGGACCATGGCTTTCAGGCAGTCAGGGTTCTCCAGCATGGGACAGGGCCGCAGGTGGTTTGCATTGAAAGGCTGCCCTTTGGCATATTCCTGGAACAGGGGCTGGCGCAGGCAGGTGAGCAGGTCGTCCCGGTTGATATTGGCACTGGAATAGTGGATGAATACACAAGGTTCCACATCCCCGGCCGGGTTGATGTGGCAGTAGTTCCGACCCCCGGCGATGCAGCCGCCGATGAATTCCCCGTCGTTCTGGAAGTCGATGGGGAACAGAGCGATGGGATTTTCGCTGCTGCGGATCTCCCGGATCCGCCGGACCATATAGGCACGCTGTTCCGGGGTGGGCAGCAGATCCAGAGAGGCTTCATTGCCTACAGGCATGTAATGGAAGAACCAGCTGTACCAGGCTCCGTTGTCCACCAGCATCTGGAGGAAACGGTCACTGGTGACGGTTTCGATGTTCTTCCGGGTGTAGCAGATGGAAGTCCCGAAGAAAATCCCATATTTCTTCAAGAGAGCCATGGCGTGCATCACTTTATCGAAATCACCTTTGCCACGGCGGCTGTCATTGACTTCCCGATAGCCTTCGATGCTGATGGAGAAGCTCAGGTTCCCCACGTCCACTACCTGGCGGCAGAAATCCTCATCGATCAGGGTGCCGTTGGTGAAGGCGTGGAATTCACAGTCCGGATGGGCCCGGCAGAGCTTCAGGATATCCCCTTTCCGGACCAGAGGTTCGCCCCCGGTCATCATGAAGGTATGGACCCCCAGGGCTTTCCCCTGAGTCACGATCTTGTCCATGGTTTCATAGGAAAGGTTCAGGGTATGGCCGTATTCCGCCGCCCAGCAGCCGATGCAGTGCATGTTGCAGGCACTGGTAGGGTCGAACAGGATGGTCCAGGGAATGTTGCAGTGGTATTTTTCCCGGCAGGCTTTCCGGGTCTTCAGTCCATAAAATCCCGATTCAAAACCCAGATTCATGATCCCGGTTTTCAGGATATGGGGATTCAGGGTATCCAGGCCCCGTTCCACAAACTTCCACCATTTTCCGTCCTGGCGAATCAGTTCCCGGGCACCGGCAAAGGAGGAAGGGGCGAAAAAGCTCCCAAAGAATTTCTCCATCAGATAGGAAAGACGGAGCAGGGATTTCTTCCGTTCTTCCGGATCTTTTACAGACAGTACATGATCAACCACCGTTTCCACGGCTTTCCGTTCAGCATCATGGATCAGCTTGCTTTCCATGATCCCTCATCTCCTTCATTACAACTTCAGATATAAGTATAGCAGACGGAGATTAAAAGTCAAAAAGACAAATCAATTTCACAATTAAAAAATAAACAAAGAGAAAAGTGTAACATGGTGTTACAAAAAAAGCTGTGAAGAAATGAGGATCCATTTCTTCACAGCTCCTTACAAAAAGTGCTCCAACAACGCAAACACGCCGCCTCCGGCCAGCACTGCTACGCCCAGGGATTTGGTCTTCAATACCAGGGGAGTGATCAGCAGGGTGGTCAGCAGGGGAATGTTGTGGAGGGACAGGTTCAGGCGGCCTTCTGTCAGGAAAATATCCGGGAACACCAGGGCTCCGAAAATGGCCGGAGGCACAAAATTCAGCCACACCTTGAACCAGTGGGGAATGGGATGTTTCCGGATAATGGCCATGGGGATCACCCGGGGCAGGAAGCCGGTCAGGGCCATGATCAGGATTACACAGAGAATATAAGTCTGGTTCATGCTTCACTGCCTCCTTCCACAGGCCCGCAGTCTTCTTCCGCTTCCGGCGCTTTTTCCGGCTGGATTTTCTTTTCATGCTTCAGGTATACCCAGGCGGCCAGTCCGGAAGGGATCAGGGACGCCAACACAATATGGAGCTTGTAGGGTACCACCTGGGACAGCACCACAGCCAGGATCCCGGCAGTCAGGCCGGTGATCACCATGGTCCGGTTCTTCAGGTAGTTGGACCAGATCCCCAGGAACATGGCGGTAAGGATGTAGGACACCAGGGACAGATCCAGGTGGATCAGCCGGGAGGCATAGCAGCCGAAGGCGTTGGCTACTGCCCACACCCCCATGCTGAGGATATCCAGGCCCAGCGCTTCTTCATGGGTCCAGTGGTCCTGCCCTTCCTGGAAGGAAGAAAGGTTCACCGCAAAGGTCTCATCGGTGGTACCGTAGGCGAACAGCCCGGTGTAGAGTCCTGATTTTTGAGAGACCAGAGGAGCCAGAGTGGAGGTGAACAGGGAATACCGGAGGTTCACCATCAGGATGGTGAGAGCAATGGAAATATAGGAGGCACTCTGGAGCATCATGGCGATCCCGATGAACTGGGAACTGCCGGCAAAGGCCAGCACGCTCATAATGAACATATGGAAGGGATTCAGGCCGGCCTTTTCTCCCAACATGCCGCAGGCCATTCCCAGCACCCAGTACCCCAGGATGATGGGAGCGTCTTTCTGCAGTACACGTCGTGTAATATAAGCCATGAACAAAACCCCTCTTTCTATGTATAATGGATACAGAATTCTTTGTCCCATATTATATACCAGTTTACGAATTTTTACTATAAAAACGCAAATATGGTATAATGAACCTATGACACAATATTGCAGAGGGACTTTTGTTACGAAAAGCACCCAAAAATCAAAGCTATCATTCGGGAGTGATAATTATGGCAGAAATCAGACCTTTTGCTGCCCTGCGTCCGGTTCCGGAACTGGTCAGTCAGATTGCTGAATTACCTTATGATGTAATGAGCACCCAGGAAGCACGGGATATCCTGAAAAAGAATCCTCTGAGTTTCGTCCGGGTCACCCGGGCGGAAGCGGATCTGCCGGAAAATGTGGCAGAATCGGATCCCAGGGTTTATGCCAAAGCCCGGGAAAACCTGGAGAACTATGTGGCCAAAGGCCAGATGAAACAGGATCCCCAGCCCTGCTACTATATCTACCGGCAGCAGATGGGGGCCTATATCCAGATCGGTCTGGTGGCTGCCGCCTCTCTGAAGGAATATAAAGAAGGGATCATCAAACGCCATGAACTGACCCGCCAGGTGAAGGAAACGGACCGGGTGAATCACATTCTGTCCACCAAAGCCCAGACCGGGCCGGTGTTCCTGGCCTACCGAAGCAAGGGGCTTTTGACCGCCTTCCTGCTGGAATACATGGGCAGCCATACGCCGGTGTACAATTTTGTAGGGGATGACAAGATCCGCCACACCCTGTATGTAATCAGCGAACCCCTGAAGGTAAAGGAAGTGACCCGTCTGTTCCAACAGGTGCCGGAACTGTACATCGCCGATGGCCATCACCGGTGCGCCGCAGCCCTGCGGGTGGCGGAAGAACTGGCCAAACGGCCGGGTCAGACCGGAAAGGAAGAATACAACTACGTGCTGTCCGTGATCTTCCCCTCCAACATGCTCCATATCCTGCCCTACAACCGGGTTGTCCGGGATCTGGGAGAACTGAGCGAAGAGAAGTTCCTGGAAATGGTCCAGGAAAACTTCCTGTTGGAAAAGGACGACCGGCCGGTGGAACCTCAGGTTCCTCACACCTTCGGCATGTATATCAGCGGCCAGTGGTACCGGCTGACCGCCAAACCGGATACCTATCCCACCGCTGACCCCATCCATTCCCTGGATGTAAGCATCCTCCAGGACAATCTGCTGGCACCGGTGCTGGGCATCGACGATCCCCGGACGGATCCCCGGATCGACTTTGTGGGAGGCGTACGGGGGCTGGGAGCCCTGGAAGACGCGGTGGACGGGGAAGATGCCACCGTGGCTTTCTCCCTGTACCCCACTTCCATGGATCAGCTGATGACGGTGGCGGACAAGGGACTGGTGATGCCTCCCAAATCCACCTGGTTTGAACCGAAGCTCCGGGACGCACTGACTGTACACTTAATAGGAGATGAACAAGATGGGAAGAATCTTTAATTTCGGGGCAGGGCCCTCCATGATGCCCCTGCCGGTGCTGGAACAGGCCCAGCGGGAACTGCTGGATTACAAGGGAAGCGGCATGTCCATGCTGGAAATCAGCCACCGGAGCCCCCTGTTCGAGGAAGTGAACGACCAGGCCCAGGACCATATCAAAAAACTTCTGGGCATGGATGACAGCTGGAGCGTAATGTTCATGGGCGGCGGGGCCACCCTGCAGTTCTCCATGATCCCCATGAACTTTCTGACCCCCGGGAAGACCGCGGCTTATGCCATTACCAGTACCTTCTCTGAAAAGGCCATCAAGGAAGCCCATAAAGTGGGAAATGCGGTGGAAGTGTACAGCAGCAAAGCCACGGGCCTGGACCGGGTGCCCCGGCCGGAAGAACTGGTGCTGCCGGACAACTGCGCCTATCTCCATCTTACCGGGAACTGCACCGCAGAAGGCCTGGAATATTTTGACTATCCGGATACGGGAGATGTGCCCCTGATCGTGGACATGTCTTCTGACATCCTCAGCCGGCCCATCCCCCTGGACAAGTTTTCCCTGATCTACAACGGGGCTCAGAAGAACATCGGCCCTGCAGGGGTCACGGTGGTCATGGCCAAAAAGGATTTCCTGAAGGGACGGGATCCCCAGCTGCCCATTATGATGAACTACGAAACCTATGCGGACCACGATTCCACCTACAATACCCCGCCGGTATTCGGCATCTATCTGGTGGATCTCATGTCCCAGTGGCTGCTGGACCAGGGAGGCCTGGAGAAGGTGGAACAGCGGAACATCGCCAAGGCCAGAAAGGTCTATGACGTGCTGGATGCCCATCCGGACTTCTACAAGGGCCATGCCCAGAAAGACAGCCGGTCTCTGATGAACGTAACCTTCAACCTGCCCTCCAAAGATCTGGAAGGCAAATTTGTGGAAGAGGCCAAGGCTCGCGGTATGGCAGGGCTGAAGGGCCACCGGGCCGTAGGCGGCATCCGGGCTTCCATCTACAACGCCATGCCGCTGGAAGGCGTCCAGAAGCTAGTGGACTTTATGGAAGATTTCTGGAAGAAAAATCGCTAAGGACGTGACACCATGTTTATTTCCCTGTCCGAGGGAATATTGACCATCCGGGCGGATGGCATCTGCACCACCGCCCTGGCAGCGGTGATGCTGCTTTTGGGGGTGTGGCTGAAGGGACAGAGCCGGCTGCTGCGGAAATACTGCCTTCCTGCACCGGTGGTAGGGGGCACCCTGGCCATGCTCCTGGTGTTCCTGGGCCACGAAACCGGGCTGTTCCAGATGGAATTCGATACCCAGTTCCAGATCCCCTTTATGATTTCCTTCTTTACGGCGGTGGGACTGGGCGCCAAGCTGTCTGCCTTCAGCAAAGGGGTGAACAAAGGCGGGAAACTGCTGCTGATCTACTGGCTGATCACCGCCTTCATCTCCCTGTGCCAGAATCTCATCGGCCTCACCGTAGGCCGTGTGATCGGCCTGGAACCGGCCTATGCCCTGCTGTCTTCTGCCATTTCCATGGTGGGAGGCCATGGGGCCGCCGGGGCCTATGGGAGCACCTTCCTGAAAATGGGGTATCCCGCCAGTATGGAAGTGGGGGCCTCCGCCGCTACCTTCGGGCTCATTGCGGCGGTGATGTGCGGAGGGCCCATGGGCCGTTTCCTCATTGAAAAATACCATCTCCATTCGGAAGATATGGAAGAGGTCCGGCCCCTTCCGGAAAAGCCCAGGGAACTGACCCATCAGCAGATGGCCAAACTGGACATCCTGATCAATGTGGCGGTGATCCTGATCTGCATGGGCCTGGGGGTATGGCTGGCCCAGGGGGTGGGAATCCTGCTGAACATGACCTTCCCCAGTTATGTGTGCGCCATGTTTGTGGGGGTGCTGGTCCGGAATCTGAATGAAAAGTTCCAGGTATACCGGTTCAGTGAATCCCTGGTGGGGTCCTTCGGGGAAATCATGCTGAACCTGTATCTGGCCATTGTGCTCATGTCCCTGAAACTGTGGGAAATGGCCGGGATCCTCAGCGGGGTCATGCTCATTGTGCTGGCCCAGGTGGCCTTCATGCTGACCATGTGCTATTTTGTGGTGTTCCGGCTGCTGGGGAGCAACTACGATGCGGCGGTGATGTGCGCCGGTCTCTGCGGCCACGGGCTGGGGGCGGTGCCCTCTGCCATGGTGAACATGACGGTGCTGGCGGACCAGTACGGCATGAGCCGGAAAGCCTTCCTGATCGTGCCGGTGGTGGGGTCCTGCCTGGCTGATCTGGCCTATCAGCCCCACACCCTGCTGTTGATCAAGCTTTTTGTGGAGAATCTGGATTAGGGGGTGCTGCTGAGCAGCACCCCCCTTAATTCACAAGAAGTTTGACTTTTGACATTGACAGGGTTACAAAAATCGGATACCATGCAGAGTAGAGAAGGAAATTTTGACAGTTCTTTACAAGGAGGAACGGACAGATGAAAAAAGGTCTGGTGATTTTCTTTGCGGTGGTCCTGCTGCTGGCCGGGTGGATCTTCGGGTCCTACAACGGGGTGGTCACCGCCAACGAAAATGTCAATGGAAAATGGAGCCAGGTGGAAACCCAGCTCCAGCGGCGGAGTGATCTGATCCCCAACCTGGTGAATACGGTGAAAGGATATTCCGCTCATGAAAGCCAGGTGTTCACCGATGTGGCCAATGCCCGGGCCAAACTGGCAGGGG
The DNA here is from genome assembly GCF_009696675.1 of Acidaminococcus fermentans. Taxonomy (GTDB): domain Bacteria; phylum Bacillota; class Negativicutes; order Acidaminococcales; family Acidaminococcaceae; genus Acidaminococcus. The sequence goes on from NZ_VULN01000002.1 coordinate 104,647, forward strand.
CCCAGAACGTCAGCGAAGCGGCCCAGGCCAATGGGGAACTGAGCAGTGCTTTGAGCCGGCTTCTGGCCATTTCCGAAAACTATCCCCAGCTGAAGGCCAATACCAACTTCATCCAGCTCCAGGATGAACTGGCCGGGACGGAAAACCGGCTGGCGGTGGCCCGTAAGGACTACAACGATGCGGCCCAGGCCTACAACGCCAAGATCAAAAGCTTCCCCACGGTGCTGGTGGCCCGGATGATGGGCTTCCAGGAACGGAGCTATTTCAAGGCGGATCCCCAGGCCCAGAAGGCGCCCCAGGTGAAGTTTTAACCGGGGGAACACCATGAAAGGAGGAGGCCTATGAAACAGCTGCTGCTGCTTCTGGTGCTGGTCTGCCAAATGGTCTTTGCCCCGCTCCAGGCAGGAGCGGCAGCCCAGGTCCCGCCCCGGCCCACATCCAGCATCTATGTCCAGGACCAGGCGGGGGTCCTGTCCCGGAGCACCCGGGACACTATCCGTGCCTACAGTACGGCCCTGGCTCAAAAGACCAAGGCCCAGATTGTGGTTCTGACGGTGCCCAGCCTCCGGGGCCAGTCCCTGGAGGACTACTCCCTGACGGTGCTCCGTCAGTGGGGGATCGGGGACAAGGAAAAGAACAACGGGGTCCTGCTGCTGGTGGCAGTCCAGGATCGGAAAAGCCGGATCGAAGTGGGGTATGGGCTGGAAGGCGCCCTGCCGGACGGGCTCACCGGACGGATCCAGGACCAGGCCATGCTGCCCTATTTCCGTCAGGGGGATTATGACCGGGGCATCCTGAATGCCTATTCGGCCATCCTCCAGACGGTGCTGAAAGAGTACAATCTTACCCCTCAGGACCTGCAGGTGGAAAAGACCCTGCCGGCCAAACAGGGGGACAGTGTGACCGTATCTCCCTTGATGGCAGGGGCCGGGCTCCTGGGGATCCTGATCCTGTTTCTCCTGGACCGGGTGCTTTTGGGAGGCGCCCTGTTCCGGTTCCTCTTTTATCTGTTCTTCTTCCGGGGCGGCGGCCGCGGAGGCGGCGGCTTCGGCGGAGGAGGCTTCGGAGGCGGCAGCTACGGGGGCGGCTCCGGAGGCGGCGGGGGCTCCAGCAGGAGTTGGTAGGGGCTGCGGAGCAGCCCCCTGGACAACGGTCAGCTGACAAAAAAGGGTGTTGCACGCAACGTGCAACACCCTTTTTTTACTATTAGAACCGGAAATCCCGTTCCCCTCCATCGATTTTCTGGAGATAGGATTCGCAGGTGGCTCTTACTTGCGGGTTGGGAATGTGGTTCAGTTCTCTTTGGATGGCTTCCATGCCTTTCTGGCGGGTTTCCGGGGAGGCGTAGTCGTCCAGGTATTCCCGGAGGGTCAGCAGGGCATTGGGCTGGCAGCAGTTGGAGATTTCTCCCGTTTTGGCCAGGCTCATGAACCGGTCCCCGGTGCGGCCGGCCCGGTAGCAGGCGGTGCAGAAGCTGGGGATGTACCCGTCGGTGAGGAGCCAGTTGATCACCTGGTCCAGGGTCCGGTTGTCATTTACTTCAAACTGGGCGGAATCTTCTTCTTCCTCTTCTGCATAGCCTCCTACGCTGGTCCGGGAAGCGCCGCTGATCTGGGAAACCCCCACTTCCAGTACAGCTTTCCGGGTGGCAGCGGATTCCCGGGTGGAAATGATGATCCCGGTGTAGGGAACGGTGATCCGCAGGATGGCCACGATCTTCTTGAACATGGCATCGGAAATGGCGTTGGGGAAGGATTGGACGGAAATGTCGTCGGCCGGACGGATCCGAGGCACGCTGATGGTGTGGGGCCCTACCCCGAACATGGCTTCCAGGTGTTCCTTGTGCATCAGCAGGCCGGCAAAGTCATACCGGTACATATTGAGGCCGAACAGCACCCCGACTCCCACGTCGTCGATGCCCCCCTCCATGGCCCGGTCCATGGCTTCCGTATGGTAGGCATAGTCATGTTTGGGACCGGTGGGATGGAGCTTTTCGTAGTTTTCTTTATGGTAGGTTTCCTGGAACAGGATGTAGGTGCCGATACCGGCTTCCTTCAGCTTCCGGTAGTTTTCCACGGTGGTGGCGGCGATGTTCACGTTCACCCGGCGGATGGCGCCGTTTTTGTGTTTGATGCTGTAGATGGTATGGATGCATTCCAGGATGTAGTCAATGGGGTTGTTCACCGGATCTTCCCCGGCTTCCAGGGCCAGCCGTTTGTGGCCCATGTCCTGGAGGGCAATGACTTCTTTCCGGATTTCGTCCTGGGTGAGCTTCTTCCGGGCAATGTGTTTGTTCTTCATGTGATAGGGGCAGTACACACAGCCGTTGACGCAGTAGTTGGACAGATACAGAGGGGCAAAGAGCACGATCCGCTGGCCGTAGATCTTGTCCTTGATTTCCCGGGCCAGGTCATAGATCCCTTCCAGGATGGAGGGGTCTTCGCAGGCCAGGAGCACGGAAGCTTCCCGGTGGGTGAGGCCTTTCAGGGTCCGGGCCTTTTCCAGCAGGCTCCGGCAGTAGTCCAGGTCTTTGCTCTGCTTATCCGCAAAGGCCAGGGTGTCCAGGATTTCCTGGTGGTTGATGAATTCATCCGCTTTCGGAGATGCAGGATTGTACGGTATGGTCATTTTTTCCTCCCCTTCGCTCCCTCTGAAATAGAAAAAAGGAGCCCGGCCTGAAAAAGGCCCAGCTCCCCCTGTGATTCGTTCCTGTACTGCCTTAGTACTCGGTTCACCTTGTACGCAGGGAGCAGATTATGGATATTGTAACGTGTGGAACAAAAAAAAGCAAGGTCATAAAACAACGATCCCAGGAGCCAGCTTACCGCTCCTGGGATCATTCTCTGTATTCAGTTGTCAAAGTTTCCAGGTCTTTCTCACTCAATTGTATTTTGGACTCACCCCAATAATCATTTCTGTTCGTACTTACACGATCCTGTATTTTGGACTCACCCCAAAAGCCAATTGGCTTACTTGAATTTCAATTCCTGATAACCGATCAACGCAGTTGCCGGGTTCAAAAGAGCAGTCCCGGTAAGGGTTGCAGTTTCGAAAGTGGCTTTGTAAATCACAAACGGTGTACCGCTTTTATCGTCTGTATATTTCGTGACCACAATATTCTTGGCATCCGGATAGTCTGCCAATATGGTTCCTTTCACATCAGCTTCCGTTTTGTTCACCGTAACGGATCCAGGATAGTTGCTCGTCTTGATGACGGCACTCTGTACCTTGCTGGTGGCCCGGTCCACAACGATTTCGTACCGCTGCAGAGTATCGGGAACCAGATACTCCAGATCAAACTTTGCATCATCCGTCTTCGCACTTGTCAGCACCGCTTCAGGCGGTACGACCTTCGCTGCAGCATCAATCGCAGCCTGTTTGCTGGCAATGGTATCTTTTACGGTTGGTGCAGCCATTGCGGGAACAACCGTACCAAAAGAGGAAGCAACAACCAATCCGGCAACGATTGCTTTCGCGATCTTTTTATCTAGGCCCATTGGAAACCCCTCCTGTCTTTCGGAACTTCCAACCTTCCCTGTCTTTGGTTGGATTTCCTTTCTTGGCTTTATCATAGCATTTTTCTAAAAATATGCAAGAAAAATCAGAAAGCGGCTGAAAAAGTTACAGTTTTTGTATAAAATGGTACGGCACAAAAAAAGAAGCTGTTGCATTTGCAACAGCTTCCTGTACATTCAATTGGTGGCCCCGGAGTGATTCGAACACTCGACCTTTTGGTTCGTAGCCAAACGCTCTATCCAGCTGAGCTACGGAGTCATTACCGAACAGTCATTATTATACGGGAAAGGGGAAAATCTGTCAAGGTGTTTTTGAAAAAACGGAAGAAAATCGGAGATATCCGGGAGGAAAGCCGGGACCCTCTAGGCATTTCCGCCCTGATATTATATAATAAGATATTAATCAATTACTGTTTTTACAGAAAGAAAGGCAAAGGTGTAACATGCTGTTTACGGATAAAGCAAGAATTTATGTGGAAGCCGGATCCGGTGGCGACGGTGCTTCCAGTTTCCGGAGAGAGAAATATGTGGCCTGCGGGGGCCCGGACGGAGGCAACGGAGGCCGGGGCGGTTCCGTGGTGCTGGTGGCGGACAAGGATCTGAATACCCTGGTGGATTTCCGCTACAAGCGGAAGTTTGTGGCCCAGCGGGGCGGCAACGGGGCGGCTAAGAACTGCACCGGGGCCAAGGCACCCAATGTGGAAGTGAAAGTGCCTCTGGGGACCGTGGTCTATGACGATGCCACCGGGGTGGCCCTGGCGGATCTGGCCCATCCGGGAGACCAGTTTGTGGCTGCCCGGGGCGGCCGGGGCGGCAAAGGGAATGCCTGCTATGTGACCAGCACCAAGCAGGGGGTCACTTTTGCGGAAAAAGGCGAACCGGGGACCAAGGGCTGGCTCCGGCTGGAACTGAAGATGCTGGCGGATGTGGGGATGGTCGGGTATCCCAGCGTGGGGAAATCCTCCATTGTGGCCCGGGTATCCGCTGCCCGTCCGGAAGTGGCGGCCTATCACTTCACCACCCTGACTCCCGTGCTGGGAGTGGTCCGGCTGGATGCGGAAACCAGCTTCGTACTGGCGGACTTGCCGGGGCTCATTGAAGGGGCGTCCCAGGGTGTGGGCCTTGGCCATGACTTCCTCCGGCATATCGAACGGACCCGGGTGATCCTCCATGTGGTGGATGTAAGCGGCTGCGAAGGCCGGGATCCGGTGGAGGATTTCAAGAAGATCAATGAAGAGCTGGTCCTCTACAGCGAAAAGCTGGCCAAACGGCCCATGCTGGTGGTGGCCAACAAAATGGACCTGCCCGATGCGGAAGAGAACTTCAAAAAGCTGGAAGCCTATGTGACGGCCCAGGGGTATCCCATTATGAAAGCCTCTGCCGCCACCGGTCAGGGGCTCCGGGAAATCATGTGGAAGGCCTATGAGATGCTCCAGAAGGCTCCGGCGGAAGAGGAAGTCATCGACATCGGCAAAGTGGAAGAAGCGGATCCGGATTCCTTTACCATCCTGCGGGATACGGAAGATGCGGATTTCGAAGTGAAAGGGAAGAACATCGAACGGCTGGTGGCCATGACCAATTTCGACAACGAGGAAGCGGTGTACCGGTTCCAGCTGATCTGGCGGAGACTGGGGATTGAAAAGGCCCTGAAGGAAAAGGGCATCCAGGAAGGCCAGTCGGTGAAAATCGGAGACATGGTCTTCGATTACGAAGAGCAGTAAGGGGAAGCGGGGCCTGAAAAGCAGGTTCTGTCTGTATGCACAAAGGGGTTGATTCCATGGATCGCGCCAAAATGGCAGAAGTCAAACGTGTGGTGGTGAAAGTCGGGACCAGTACCATTACTTATCCCAACGGCAAGATCAACTATGAAAAAATCGAGAAACTGGCCCGGATCATGACGGACCTCCAGAACCAGGGGAAAGAAATGATCCTGGTGTCTTCCGGGGCCGGAGCAGCCGGGGTGGGCCGGATGGGCCTGGACGCCAAGCCTTCCACCATTCCCGGGAAACAGGCCTGTGCCGCTGTGGGCCAGGGCATCCTGATGCATATTTACGAACGGCTTTTCGGGGAATACGGCCAGGTGGTGGCTCAGGTACTGCTGACCAAGTCGGACATGGTGAACCGGCACAGCTATGCCAATGCCCGGAATGCGCTCCAGGAGATGATTTCTTGGGGGGTGATTCCCATCATCAACGAAAACGACGTGGTGGCCATCGATGAATTCAAGATCGGGGACAACGACAACCTGTCCGCCCTGGTGGCCAGCCTGGCGGATGCGGATCTGGACATCCTGCTGTCGGACATTGACGGACTCTATACCGCCAATCCCAAGACCCATCCTGAGGCCAAACTGGTTTCTGTGGTGGAGGAAGTGACGCCGGAAATCGAAGCCACTGCCGGAGGAGCCGGATCCAAGAATGCCACCGGCGGCATGCTCACCAAGCTCCAGGCGGCCAAGAATGCCATGAGCGCCGGCATTGCCCTGATCATTGCCAACGGAGAGGATCTGGAAATCCTTCGTCGGATCATGAGAGGAGAACCAGTGGGGACTCTGTTCGTCCCTCGGGAAAACCATCTCCGGTTCCGGAACCAGTGGCTGGCTTTCGGGTCCAAGATCAGCGGAAAGATCATTGTGGATGAGGGGCTGGCCAAAGCCCTGCGTCAAAAGGGGAGCTGCAGCATCCTGCCGGTGGGCATTACCGCTGTGGAAGGCAGCTTCGACAGCGGGGACACGGTGAGTGTCCGGGATCAGGAAGGCCATGAACTGGCCCGGGGCATGACCAACTACAACGCGGAAGACCTGAATCTGATCAAAGGCTGCAAGACCAGCCAGATCGAAGAAAAGATCGGCTACAAACATTATGATGAAGTCATCCACCGGGACAACCTGGTGGTATTGTAAGAGGGGGCGGAAACCATGTATGAAGTGGGAATGGTGCGGACTCAGGGAGAAGCCGCCAAAAAGGCTTCTCTGGAACTGGGCATCCTGAATACCCGGGTAAAGAATGCGATCCTGGAAAGTATGGCGGACGGGCTCTTGGCGGAAGAAAAGGCCATCCTGGAAGCCAATGCCGTGGATATGGAAGAAGGCCGGAAATCCGGGCTCCGGGACTCTCTCCTGGACCGGCTGCTGTTGACCCATGACCGGCTGGCCCAGATGGCCAAAGGCATCCGGCAGGTGGCCGGGCTGCCGGATCCGGTGGGGCGGATCCTCAGCGGGGCCAATCTGGCCAACGGACTGACCATCACCAAGATTTCCGTGCCTCTGGGGGTGATCGGGATCATCTATGAAGCCCGGCCCAATGTGACCGCCGACGCCATTGCCCTGTGCGTGAAAAGCGGCAATGCTGTGATCCTGAAGGGGGGCAGGGAAGCCCTCCATTCCAACAAGGCCGTCAGCGATGTGCTGATTGCCTACGGGGAAAAGGCGGGACTGCCCCAGGGATCGGTTCAGTTCGTCAATGTGCCGGACCGGGCTGCGGTGGATGAACTGATCCATCTGGAAGGCCTGGTGGATGTGGTGATTCCCCGGGGCGGGGCCGGACTGATCAAAAACGTGGTCCACAATGCCTCTGTACCGGTGATCGAAACAGGTGCCGGGGTGTGCCACACCTATGTGGATGCCTATGCCAATGTGCCCATGGCGGTGGAAATCGCCATGAACGCCAAAGTGAACCGGCCTTCCACCTGTAATGCCATGGAAACACTGCTGGTCCACAAGGACATTGCGGACGCTTTCCTGCCGGCCATGCTGGAGGCTTACAAAAAGGCCCATGTGACCATCCTGGGGGATGCCCGGACCCAGGGCTACAGCGGAGACGTGCAGCCTGCCACGGACGAGGACTGGGCCACGGAATACGGTGACCTGCGGCTTTCCGTGAAGGTGGTGGACAGCCTGGAAGAGGCCGTGGCCCACATCCGCCGGTACGGCACCGGCCATTCGGAAGCCATTGTCACGGACAACTACGAAAATGCCCGGAAGTTCCAGCAGCTGGTGGATGCGGCAGCGGTGTATGTGAACGCCTCCACCCGGTTCACTGACGGGTTCGAATTCGGCTTCGGGGCGGAAATCGGCATCAGCACCCAGAAGCTCCATGCCAGAGGGCCCATGGGCCTGCCGGAACTGACCACCACCAAATATCTGGTCAACGGCAATGGCCAGGTCCGGAAATGACCGAAACGACCATGCATAGACAGTAAGAATTTCTGAGTTGTTTACAGACTGTTCATGGGAGATTCATAAATCTTTTATACAATAGCAGTATCCATAAGAGAATGAGGGAACGGATGTATGGAGAGCCATTCTCTGTACATCCGTGCTTTTTTTCCTGCAGGAGCAGGAGGATGATGGAGGGAAAACAGCGTGAACATCGTGCAGAAGCATAAAGTGCTGCTGATAGTCCTGGCAGTCCTGATTGCCGGCGGGGCCGGCGGCTACAAGTACTACCAGGTCAAAAAGACCCAGGAGGCCGTGGCGGCCACCCGGACCGATGCCGTGCAGCGGGGGGATCTGCGGAAGACCATTTCCGCCACCGGGGCCCTGAAAGCTCTGGACAACGTGGATATCAACTCCAAGATCACCGGCCGTATCGTCCAGGTCTATGTAACGGAAAACCAGCATGTGACCGCGGGCCAGGCTCTGGTGAAACTGGATGACACCTCTTTAAAGGCCACCCAGGAAATGAAGCGGGCTGCTCTGGCGGACAAACAGGCCACCTACGAACGGGACCAGGCACTGCTGGAACAGGGGGCCATTGCCCAAAGCGTATTCGATACGGCAGAAGCCAATTATCGGGTGGCCAAAGCAGAATATGAACAGGCTACGTCCAATGTGAATGATACGGTGATCAGCACTCCCATTGACGGGTATGTGATCGGTAAACCCACTCCTGTGGGGCAGACCGTATCCTCCGGTATTTCCACGCCTCAGGTACTGATGAGTGTGGCCAACCTGGACAAAATGCAGATCTACCTGATGGTGGATGAATCGGATATCGGCCAGATCAAACAGGGGCAGACAGTGGAGTTCACCGTGGACGCCTATCCCAATGAAACCTTCAAGGGAACCATCAGCCTGATCGGCCGCAGCGCCACCACCACCAACAACGTAAACTACTACACCTGCTATGTGGATGTGGAAAATTCGGAAGGGAAGCTGCTGCCCACCATGACCGCCCGGGCCAATGTGATCGTGGATGAAATCCAGGATGCCCTGACTGTTTCCAACAAGTGCCTCCATACGGAGAATGGGGAAAAGTATGTGCTGGTCTATGACAAGGCCACCAACACCAGCCGGAAGGTGCCGGTGCAGGTGCTGCTTACCGGGGAAGACCGGGTGGCGGTCCAGGGGGATCTCCAGCCTGGGGATGAACTGGTGGTGAAGACCACCAAGGCCACCGGCGGCACCAACAACAGACGGATGGGGCCTCCGATCTAAGAGACGGGAGGACAGCCATGAACGTCATTGAACTGAAAGACATTGTAAAAAGCTATCAGATGGGGGATACCATCGTCTATGCCCTGAACCATGTAACAGTGGATTTCGAACAGGGCAAATTCACTTCCATTGTGGGGCCTTCCGGCAGCGGAAAATCCACCATGATGAACATCCTGGGCTGTCTGGACCGGCCTACTTCCGGGGAATATTATCTGGAGGGAAAGAACATCGCCAACTACACTGACGATGAACTGGCCCGGACCCGGAACCGGCGGATTGGATTCGTGTTCCAGAGCTTCAACCTGCTGAACCGGCTGACGGCGGTGGAAAATGTGGCCCTGCCCCTGATTTACGCCGGGGTGAACCTGGAAGAGCGGACCAAAAGGGCGGAACAGGCCCTGACCAATGTGGGGCTGGGGTCCCGGATGTATCACAAACCCAACGAAATGTCCGGGGGCCAGCGGCAGCGGGTGGCCATTGCCCGGGCCCTCATCAACAATCCGGCCATCATCATGGCCGACGAACCCACCGGGAACCTGGACACCAAATCCACCCTGGAGATCATCGACATCTTCGAGAAGCTGAACCAGGAGGGGAAAACAGTGATCATGGTTACTCACGAACCGGAACTGGCGGCCATGACCCAGCGGATCCTGGTGATGCGGGACGGCCGGCTGACGGAAGAGAAAGAGGGAGGAGGTCAGGTGGTTGTTTAGAGAATGTGTGAAAATGGCCTTTGAAGGGATGCTGGCCAACAAGATCCGGACCTTCCTGACTATGCTGGGGATCATCATCGGGGTGGGCGCCGTCATCGCCATGGTATCTCTGGGACTGGGGATGCAGCAGAAGGTCAAGGAAAACATCACCAGCATGGGCAGCAACCTGCTGATCGTTATGAGCGGCGGCCGGACGGCCAATGGCCAGCGGATCGCCAGCGGCAGCGGGGCCAAACTGACCTACGAGGATGCCAAGGCCATCGAAAAGAACGTGGACGGCATCAAGTATGTGGCCCCGGGGGTGCAGGCCAGCTATCAGCTGGTGGCCGGGAACCAGAACTGGACCTCCCAGGTCCAGGGTGTCACACCCAACATCCTGTCCATCCGGAACTATTCCATCGATCAGGGCCGGATGTACAGCCAGCGGGATATGAACGGACGGGAACGGGTGTGCGTCATCGGGAAGACCGTGGTGGATACCCTGTTCCCGGACGGGAATGCTGTGGGGCAGATCATGCGGATCAACAAGGCTCCCTTTACGGTGATCGGGGTGCTGGCTTCCAAGGGACAGTCGGCTATGGGACAGGACCAGGATGACATTGTGTTCGTTCCCCTGACCACAGCCATGCAGCGGCTCATGGGGCTCACCTATATCCGGAACATCACCATCCAGTGTGAAAATGAAAACACAGTGTCCCAGGTCCAGTCCGATGTGGTGACGCTCCTCCGGACCCGGCACAAGATCAAGACGGGAATGGATGACGACTTTTCCGTCCGGGATCTGACGGAAATCATCAAGACCGCCCAGGAGACCACTGGGTCCATTACCCTGCTGCTGGCCATTGTGGCCGGAATCAGCCTCCTGGTGGGGGGCATCGGTATCATGAACATCATGCTGGTGTCCGTTACGGAACGGACCCGGGAAATCGGCATCCGAAAAGCCCTGGGGGCCACCTATCACGATATCCTGCTCCAGTTCCTGGTGGAATCCATGGTAATCGGGGTCACCGGGGGCACCACTGGCATGATCCTGGGGACGGTGATTTCGGTGATTGCTGCCAAGATCATTGGCTGGCCCATTGTGATTTCCATTGCAGCCACCATTATTTCTGTGGTGTTCTCCGTGGGCATCGGCCTGTTTTTCGGCCTCTATCCGGCCAAGAAGGCAGCCCTTCTGGACCCCATCGACGCCTTGCGCTATGAATGAGGCTCCAAAGCCCACCCTCCGGCAGAAATGGAGAGGGTTCCAAGAATTCCTCCGCCGTCCCAAGACCCGCTTCGACATTAAAGACCGGGGCCGGGCCCTGGTCCTGTTCCTGACAATTGTGGCAGGACTTATGTGGGTGGTGGAGAAAATAGGAGAATAAAAAAGCTTGCTGTCCGTGGATGTCTTCCACACGGGCAGCAGGCTTTTTTTGTCAGCGGCAAACGGTTAACGGTCAACGGCCGGATGATAAAATCTGCAGGCAGATTTTTTGAATAGGGAACTCGGAATCCGTAGAGGACGCACTTCGGGCGGCCAGCAAGTTTAACGGATACAAAGGCGAAAAGAGAGAGCATCTGTCTTACAGCAGATTCATGAACAGGGTGATGATCAGCGAGTTTACGATATCCGTAAAAAATCCTCCGCAGATGGGAATGATCAGATAAGCCTTTTCCGAAGGACCATAGACCTTTGTCAGGGAATCCATATTGGCCATGGCATTGGGGGTGGCCCCCATACCAAATCCGCAGTGGCCGGAGGACAGGACAGCTGCATCATAATCCCGTCCGCAGCAGGAAAAGGTGATAAAATAACAGAATGCGGCACAAATGCCTGTCTGGATCAGGAGAATCACCAGCATGGGCAGAGCCAGCCCTGCCAGCTGTTGGAGTTTCAGCCCCATCATGGCCAGGGCCAGGAAGAAATTCAGACAGATGGAACCTATGGTGCTGATTTCCGGGACGGGAATATTCTGCCCCTGGCTGTCACTGATATTGCGGATCAGGATCCCGATAATCATGGAGCCTACATAAGAGGCCATGGTCAGGTGGATCTGGTTGAAAAAGTACGTGATAAAGGTGCCTGCTCCAGAGGCCAGGAATAAAAGAGCAAGGGCCCAGGTCCCTCGTTCTGGATCCAGCGTTTGTCGAAAATGCGTGTTTTTCTCCAGTTCTGCTTTGGCTTCTTCGTTCTTGAAACCTGAAGAACTGGTTGTCAGGTGAAGAGAAACAATGCGTTTTCTGGCAACCGGATTGCCAATGAGATTTCCTGCAATCAGGCCATAGGTGGCTGCAGCAATGGCAACTGTTAAAGCATTGCTGATGCCCATGTCTTCCAGCAGAGGAGCGAAAGCAGCAGAAGTTCCATGGCCTCCTGTCAGGGGCAGAGAACCCAACGCCAATCCCAGCAGAGGCGGAAGACCGAAGAAGTGACACAGCAGGGCACCGGCCGTATTCTGGAGAACTATCAGAACAGCTACAACCGCCATAAAGACAATCAGTGTCTTACCTCCTTTTTTAACCATGGAAATGCTGGCGGAAAACCCCACACTGGTAAAAAAGAGATTCATGAAAACACTTTGAAGACTGGTGTCCAGAGTCAGATTCAGCAGGTTGAGTTCAAAAAGGGAAAACTGGAGAAGTGCAAAAACAATTCCTCCGATTACCGGACTGGGAATACAGTATGTCTGGAAAAATGCAATTCTCTTTTTCAGGACGGATCCCAGATAGAATACGATAACGGCCAAAGCCATGGTATGATAAAGATTCAGGGATATAGTCATGGTAATACCTCCTTTTCAAGAGATGGAAGGACAGTGTCTTTTTGCTGCCGTCATTCTTTTATCCATTTTCAGGGGATGGGCGGCCAAGGACCAGGAACGGTCTGGATGCTTTTTCAGCTGCTTCCAGTACATGCCGGGCCAGTATGGCTGTAGTGACGGAACCGACGCCGCCGGGAACCGGGGTGATGGCGTCCACAATAGGGGATACGTTGGAAAAATCCACATCGCCGCAGATTCCCCCGTTTTCTGCAGGGTTGATGCCCACATCGATGAGGGTCTGTCCTGGACGGACCATGGAGGCGGTAACCAGGTTCCGGCAGCCGGCGGCGGAAACGATGATGTCAGCGGACCGGCAGTACTTCCCCACATCTTTTGTCCGGATGTGGCAGATGGTGACGGTGGCTTCCCGTTTCAGAAATTCCATGGCAACAGGCCGGCCGATGACCAGGCTGGATCCGATTACCACCACATCCCTGCCTTTGACAGGGATATCGTAATGATCCAGGATTTCCATACAGGCAGCGGCGGTGCAGGGGGAATATCCGGTGGGAGCTCCGGTAAAAAGCCCGGCCAGAGATGCATCCGTGATTCCGTCCACGTCTTTTTCAGGGGCAAGAGAAGCCCGGATCAGAGCATCATCAAAAGCCGGTGGGAAAGGACGAAAAATCAGGCATCCGTGAATGGACATATCCTGATTGACCTGGCGGATCAGACGGAGCAGATCCTGCTGTCGGCAGTTTTCCGGAAGGATCTGGGGACGGCAGGTGATGCCGATGCTGCTGCAGCGTTTCTGGATGCTGGTCTGATACCGTACATCACTGAGCCGGTTTCCAATCCGGATCAGGGCCAGGACCGGTTCCACACCTTTTTCTTTCAGCAGGGAAGCCTGGTTCTGCAGAGAGGGCAGCAGGGCTGCGCTTACGGTTTTACCAATCAGTAATCTGGACATTGGATATTCCTCCTTGGCCTGACAGGAAATAAAAAAGCCTGACGGCAGCTGCAGTGCAGTTGGTCAGGCCTTCTAAACAGAGGGTAATGAAGGAGATTCAGTACCCTGTCTATAAGGGGTTTGAAATTTGTTATACTATACCACAGCAAACAGGAATCCTGCAAGTGGTATTTTCTGAAAAATCGATTTTCCAAAATATTCTTGACAGAATAGCCGGACCATGCTATGATTCACCTAAATCGTCGAGTATATGGGTTGCAGGATAACCTTCTGGAACCGACATATGGGAGGCTGACAAAAGAGTTTTCTTTTTGTCGGCTTTTTTTGTACCTGAAAAGAGGGCAGAGCTATGAGAGAATGTATCTATCCGGAAGATTCGGTCTTTGTGACCGGGGTGGCCAAAGTTACCCGGGAAGACGCCATCAATGCCATGTATGGTACGTTCAGCCTGAGCCTGATCATCGATGGACACACCGGGATGATCCTCAATGCCAGTGCCAATATGGTGATGCAGGATACGGTGGAGTTCCTGAAAGACATCCTGATAGGGCGCAATCTGCTGACAGATGGGGAAGCCGTTACGTTGATCTTAAAGAAACGGTTCCTGGCACTGTCACAAAAAGCCGTTATTACCGCTTTCAAGGATGCCCAGAATCATTTTCTGCTGGTGTACCCACAGGCGAAATAAGCACTCTTCTGCAGATTCTTTTTTAATGGGACTGGGATGACCTCTCAGTACTGTCTTGGGGAAGAACAGGCAGCTGTTGGATTTCAGCTGTATTGTTCTTCTTTTTTCTTGTGTTCTCAACCTCTCATGCTGGAAAGGAGTCCTGAAATGAAACCTGTAAAACAAGATGCTGTAAAACTGCTGGATATTTTCGATCCTGAAATGGCCAGTCTGCTGCATAGAGAAGAAAAAAGGCAGTTCGAAACCATTGGCCTGATCGCCTCTGAGAATGTGGCATCTCCGTTGTCCACCTGCCTGGAAGGATCCGTATTCACCAACAAAAATACGGAAGGGTATCCGGGAAAACGGTTCGTGGGAGGCTGTGAACTGGCGGATCAGGCGGAACTGCTGGCCTTGGAAAGAGTCAAAAAAGTCTTTGGGGCAGAACATGCCAATATCCAGTCTGGCAATGCGACGATTGCCAATTGCGCCGTACTGACCGGTCTTCTGGAAAGAGGAGATACTTTTTTAGGATTGACTCTGGATAATGGAGGCCATTTAAGCCATGGAGCCAAATTCCATTACAGTGGGCGGGAGTTCAATGCCCTTCACTATGGTGTCAACCGGGAAACAGAACGGATCGATATGGATCAGGTTCGCCAGATGGCGTTGGAACATCATCCCAAACTGATTGTTACCGGGGCTTCTTCTTATCCCCGTATGATTGACTATGCAGGATTCCGGTCCATCTGTGACGAAGTGGGGGCCTATTTCTGGGTTGACTGTGCTCACGATATCGGGCTCATTGCAGGCGGTGCCATTCCCAGTCCCGTACCCTATGCGGATGTGGTGACATTCTCTACCCAGAAAACGCTCCGGGGGCCCCGGGGCTGTGGAGTGATCCTGTGCAAAGAGGCTCTGGGGAAGAAAATCGACAGAGGGGTCTTTCCCCGTATCCAGGGCGGGCCCAAAGGGGATATGCTGGCCGCCAGAGGCGTGCTGTTTTTGGAACTGATGCAGCCGGAATTCCGGACCTATGCCCATCAGGTGGTGAAAAATGCCAAGGCACTGGCCAAAGGCTGTGCGGATGAAGGGATGCGGCTGATTACCGGCGGGACGGATACCCACATGGTTATGCTGGATGTGACGCCGGTCATTGCCAATGGACAGCTGGCGGAGACACTGCTGGCCAGCGTGGGAATCATCACCAACAAGAACATGATCCCCTATGATACGCTGCCTCCCAGTCTTGGCAGTGGGCTGCGCATCGGTTCTCCCACCATGACCACCCGGGGTGCAAAGGAAGAGGAGATGTATGAAATCGGCCGGCTGCTGGGAAAGGTGTTGAAGAACAAAGACAATGAAGAGTTGCTGGAACAGGTAAAGCAGGAAGTCCGTCAGCTGGCCGTCAGCCATCCCATGTTTTCCAGTGAATGGATGCCGGAAAAAATCAGGGCCCAGTTCGATGCCATGTACTGTCACGAAACCTTTGAATAAGGATCAGGTCAGGATGCATAAACGGCCGATGACCGCTGACAAAAAGAAGGTGCTGCCTGTATGCGTTTTTGCACAGGCAGCACCTCTTTTTACTTCACCACAATATACAACACGGCCACCCCTTCCGGCAGGACCAGCTCACAGGTCCCTTCCGGGGGAAGAACATAGAGAGTGTCCGGTTCTAGGGGCTTCCCGTCCAGAGTGGCGCCTTTCAGCTGGGCTTCCGTCCAGAAGGGAACGTAGACGAAACGCCGGGGAGCGGGCTGGAGCGGCTTGTTCCCAGTGATCTTTTCGCAGTGGGCCGTCAGGCCTTTCCGGGTCATCACGTTGAAATCCACCGCTTTTCCCATGGAGTGGGTATGCCAGGCTCCGTCAAAAGAAGCCTGTTCCAGGGGCCCCAGGGTCACCTGCCGGTTCCCGTCTTCCGGGAAGGTGAGGGTAAAACCACCCTTCAGGGGCAGGATGATCCGGTCGTAATCAGGGAGCAGGGTAAAATCCGAGGCTTCCAGATCCACCGTGGCGGAACTGATCCGGACGGCGAAATCCCGTCGGGCATAGGCGCTGCCAGGGGGATCGATGTAAAATTCCGTGGTGGTGCCTCCGGACCAGCGGGTGGTCACCGCCTGGGCCCGGGACAGTTTCAGGATGTCCATAGTATCACCTCATTGCAAGAGTCTTTTCCAGTTTCATCCTAGGGAAAGAACGTCCAGAAAGTGTCAAAAAATAAAAATATCGGAAAAAATTGATTTCAGACGTTTTTTAGGCGAAGAATTCATACTATAATAGCAAACAGGGGCATAAAGATGCCTTTCAGCTGTTACCAAACTATAACTGTCTGATGGAGGTGCCATTATGGCGAAAAAATTGGTTGAATTTGTTCCGAATTTCAGTGAAGGCCGGGATAAGGAAAAGGTTGAAAAGATCGTTGACGAAGCCCGCAAGATCAAAGGGCTGAAGATCCTGGATTACTCCAGCGATGCTGACCACAACCGTTCTGTCGTCACCATCATCGGTTCTCCTGAAGCGGTTACGGAAGCAGCCATCAACATGGCCAAAGTTGCCATCCAGCTGATCGATATGCGGACCCACCATGGGGCTCATCCCCGGTTCGGTGCCGTGGACGTGGTTCCCTTCACTCCGGTGATGGGCGTGACCATGGACGAATGCGTGGCCATTGCCAATGCTGTGGGCAAGGCTTATGGGGAAATGGGCATCCCTGTGTATCTGTATGAAGATGCCTGCACCAAGGAAGCCCGCCGGAACCTGGCTGCAGTACGGAAAGGCCAGTACGAAGGCTTCTTTGAAAAGATCAAGGATCCGGAATGGAAACCGGATTACGGCCCTGCCGTCATGAACGAAAAATCCGGCTGTTCCGCTGTAGGCGCCCGGGTGCCTCTGGTGGCCTTCAACGTGAACCTGGACTGCAGCGACAAAGCGGTAGCCGATGCCATTGCCCGGAAAGTCCGGAACATCGGCGGCGGTCTCCACTATGTAAAGGCCATGGGCGTGAAACTGGAAGAACGGAACCAGGTACAGGTTTCCATGAACTTGGTGAACTACGAAAAATCCGCTGTGTACCAGGCTTTTGAAATGATCAAGATGGAAGCCCGCCGGTACGGCGTCAATGTGGTGGGCAGCGAAGTCATCGGGACCGTTCCCATGAAGGCCCTGCTGATGGCTGCAGAATATTATCTGCAGATTGAAAACTTCAACCTGGACGAAATCCTGGAAAAACGGCTGCTGGAACTGGAAGAGTAACAAGTCGGTCCACAAGGAGGAAATTCGATGCTGAGCGATATCGAGATTGCGCAAAAGAATGTGATGGAACCCATCAGCAAGATTGCTGACAAAGTGGGGATCCTGCCGGAAGAACTGGAACAGTACGGTCATTACAAAGGAAAAATTTCTCTGGATGTGCTGAAACGTCTGGAAAACAAACCCAACGGGAAACTGGTGCTGGTCACTGCCATTACCCCTACCCCTGCCGGGGAAGGAAAATCCACCACCAGCATCGGCCTGGCCCAGGCTCTGAACCGGGTGGGCAAAAAGGCTGTGGTGGCCCTTCGTGAACCGTCCCTGGGACCTGTGTTCGGGATCAAGGGCGGGGCTGCCGGCGGCGGTTATGCCCAGGTGGTTCCCATGGATGACATCAACCTCCATTTCACCGGAGACATGCATGCCATTACTGCAGCCAACAACCTGCTGTCCGCTATGATCGACAACCACATCCATCACGGCAACGAACTGCGGCTGGATGCCCGTCAGATCACCTGGCGCCGGGTCATGGACATGAACGACCGTGCCCTGCGGAACGTGGTGGTGGGCCTGGGGGGCAAAGTCTGCGGGTTCCCCCGTCAGGATGCCTTCACCATTACCGTGGCTTCTGAAATCATGGCCATCCTGTGCCTGGCCAAAGACCTGGAAGACCTGAAAGCCCGGTTCGGCCGGATCGTCATCGGCTGCGACCTGGACGGGAATCCGGTCCATGTACACCAGCTGGGCTGCGAAGGGGCCATGGCCATGCTCATGAAGGATGCCATCAAACCGAACCTGGTCCAGACCCTGGAACACACTCCGGCCATTATCCACGGGGGGCCTTTTGCCAACATCGCCCACGGGTGCAACTCCCTCCTGGCCACCAAGATGGCCCTGAAACTGGGCGACATTGCCATTACGGAAGCCGGCTTCGGTGCTGACCTGGGTGCTGAAAAATTCATGGACATCAAATGCCATTACGGCAACATCTATCCGGATGCAGTGGTGCTGGTTGCCACCATCCGTGCCCTGAAGATGCACGGGGGCGTCGCCAAGGCTGATCTGAGCCAGGAAAATGTCCAGGCTGTCAGCGACGGGTTCTCCAACCTGGCCAAACAGGTGGAAAACATGCGGACCTTCGGGCTGCCGGTCCTGGTGGCCATCAACAAGTTCGCCACGGATACTCCGGCGGAAATCGACATGCTGCTCCAGAAATGCGCCAGCTACGGAGTGGAAGTCAGCCTGAACGAATGCTGGGAAAAAGGCGGCGAAGGCGGCATCGACATGGCCAACAAACTGGTGGCCATGCTGGAAGAACAGGCTCCGGAAAAAGTGGAACTGTACGATGTGAACGATACCATCCCCAACAAGCTGAAGGCCATTGTGACCAAGATCTATGGCGGTGACGGAGTGACCTTTACCCCCAATGCCAAGAAACAGATCAAACAGCTGGAAGACTGGGGACTGGACAAACTGCCGGTGTGCGTGGCCAAGACCCAGTATTCCCTCAGTGACAATCCGGCTCTCCTGGGCGCTCCCAAAGGGTTCAAGATCAATGTCCAGGATGTGCGGGTATCCAACGGGGCAGGGTTCATTGTCTGCCAGACCAGCAACATCATGGTAATGCCCGGCCTGCCCAAGAAACCGGCGGCCCTGAAGATGGACATCGACAACAACGGCAAGATCTACGGCCTGTTCTGAGCAGGGAGGAAAGGATCCTATGGAATTACGCAAACTGACAGTGGAAGGATTCATCAATGAAACGGCCTCGTCTTCTCCGGCTCCCGGAGGGGGCAGCATTGCAGCCCTGAACGCTTCTTCTTCCGCCGCCCTGATCGCGATGGTGGCCAACCTGACCCTGGGCAAGGAAAAGTATGCGGCTGTGGAAGGGGACATGAAGGATGTGGCGGCCAAAGCCACGGCCCTGAAAGATGATTTCCTGGCCCTCATTGATGAGGACAGCAACGCTTTCAATAAAATCATGGCAGCCTTCAAGCTGCCGAAGGATACGGACGAAGCCAAGAAAGCCCGGAGCGCGGCCATCCAGGAAGCCACCAAGGGCGCAGCCCTGGTGCCCTTCAAGGTGGGCCAGAAAGCCAACGAGCTGTTTGCTCTGGCAGAAACCGTGATCACCAAAGGCAACCAGAACGCCATCACCGATGGGGCAGTGGCGGCCATGAATGCACGGGCTGCCGTACGGGGAGCCTTCCTGAACGTAAAGATCAACCTGGGCAGCATCAAGGATGCTCTGTTCGTGGAAGATCTGAAAAAGAGAATGGCTGAAATCGAAGCCGATGTGGATGCCAGAGAACAGGCACTGCTGGGCAAGGTGAAGCTGTAAGAAAAGGGGCTGTTGCACAGGCAACAGTCCCTTTTGGGTCGCGGGCCGCGGCCGGGGGTGTGGATCTTTCCACACCCTTTTTTTACACCTCGATCCCGTATTTCCTGATCCGGTACTGGAGATTTTGACGCTGGATCCCCAGCTCTTTGGCGCTGCGGGTAATGTTCCCCTGGTTCCGGCGGAGGGTTTCCTCCAATAGGTACATTTCGTAGCTGGCCATTTTTTCCGCCAGGGTACGGCCCGGCATATCCGGAGGCGGGTCCTGGCGCCCGGACCGGGGCAGGGCGGATCTCTTCCGGCTGGTCTCCCTGAGGGAGGGGGCCGTCCAGGGGGCACGGATAAAGTCCGGAAGCAGGTCATCGGTGAGCTCGTTGCCTTCCGCCAGGTTCATGGCATAGTCCAGTACATGGAACAGCTCCCGGACATTTCCCGGCCAGCTGTACTGCTGCAGCTGCCACAGGGCTTTGGGGGCAATATGGGTAAGGGGATAGGCATAGCGGCTGGCGCAGCGGCGGAGGTAGAAATGGCACAGGGCTTCCAGATCATCGATCCGATCCCGGAGCGGGGGAATCTGGAGCACCATGGTGGCCAGCCGGTAAAACAGGTCTTCCCGAAGCCGGCCGGCCCGGACCAGCTGGAAGGGGTCCTTGTTGCAGGTGGAGATCACCCGCACATCCACTTCCCGTTCCCGGGTCTCTCCCACCCGGCGGAAAACACCTTCCTGGAGTACCCGGAGAAGCTTGGCCTGCATGGCCGGACTCATGGAATTCAGTTCGTCCAGGAACAGGGTCCCTTCATGGGCGGTTTCCAGCAGACCTTTCCGGTTGGTGGAACCGGTATAGGCCCCGGCTACGGTACCGAACAGGATGCTTTCAATGAGGCTTTCGGGAACGGCGGCGCAGTTGAACACCACCAGGGGCTTGTCTTTCCGGCGGCTCAGCTGGTGGATGCTTTGAGCCAGGATTTCCTTGCCGGTGCCCGTCTCTCCGTAGATCATGATGTTGCTGTCCTGGGGAGCCACCTTTCGGACCGTCTTTTTCAGTTCCTGCACGGATGGAGCTTCTCCAATGAAATCCTCCAGGTCATAGCTGCGCTTTTTCTTTTCCTGTCCCTGAGCCAGGGCCAGGTTCTGGGCCCGGTTCTGGAGCTGTTCCAGCAGCTGCCGCCGTTTGTCCAAGAGAAACACGTCTTCTTCAAAGTCGATGGCCGCCGTCAAAGTCCTGTTCTCAAAGACCGGATGGGCGGTGTTGAAAGTGTAGTGTTCCTTTCCGTCCATGGTTTTGTACCGGCAGAGCCGGTTCCGGATCTCTTTCTGTTCCCGGATGCAGGACAGGGTGGTGCTTTCTTCTGAAGTCACATTGACCACGGACAGCAGAGCTTCTCCCCGATACGGACTGTTTTCCGGCACACCCATCATCTGCCGGGCCTTCCGGTTCATGAAAATGGCTTTCCCCAGAGGAGAATAAATGTAGACTGCTTCATCCAAAAGGTCCAGGGCTTTTTCCAGAAAATGGATATAAGATGTCATCATGCCCTCCTTTTATGCGCAGAAAAATTTTGCAGATGCAGAATGATTTTGCATTTCTCTTTTCATTATGC
Organism: Acidaminococcus fermentans; assembly: GCF_009696675.1. Taxonomy (GTDB): domain Bacteria; phylum Bacillota; class Negativicutes; order Acidaminococcales; family Acidaminococcaceae; genus Acidaminococcus. The sequence continues at coordinate 125,888 of NZ_VULN01000002.1, forward strand.
CTGTTTCCCAGGGCAAAGGCAAGAGAAATCTGCTTCAGAAAGGCAGAAATTTGTTGTAAATGAAATAAAACAGGGTGAGAAGAAAAAGTATGCAGTATACATAGGAGATTTTTCCGGAAAACAGAGGAACTGGTATCCAATTTGCATAATAAAAAGACAGAAATCAACAAACGCAGCCACAACTGCAGAATCTGGGAGGGATTGCAATGAATGCGCAGACAACCGACAAAAAGGGCATCCGCTGGGATGTCTTCGTCCCCTGTTTCCTGATCATCGGCGGAGCCGCCATCCTGGGGGTGGTGAACAACGCCTGGCTGACAAAGGTGACCCAGGCCATATTCGGCTGGTCCCTGGAAACCTTTGGCTGGCTGTATCAGTGGGTGGCCCTGGGCACCCTGATCCTGATCACCCTGCTGGCCTTTTCTCCTCTGGGGAAGATCCGGTTCGGCGGACCCAACGCCAAAGCCAAATTCTCCTTCGGTGCCTGGTTTGCCATGACCCTGACCGGAGGCATTGCCACCGGGCTGATCACCTACGGGGTCAATGAACCGTTGATCTATTACGGCAGCATCTACGGGGAACTGAAGGAAACGGGCATTGCTCCCTTTACGCCGGAAGCCTCTTTCTTCGCCATGGCACGGTGTTTCTACAACTGGACTTTTATTCCTTATGCCATGTATGCCCTAAGCGGTGTGATCATTGCCTACATGTATTACAACCGGAAGAAGGAACTGTCCGTAGCCGCGTCCCTGACTCCTCTCTTCGGGGAACGGGTGACCAAAGGCTTCTGGCGGGCAGCCATTGACACTCTGTCGGTGCTGGCCATCGCCCTGGGGCTAGCGGCTTCCCTGGGTGCCGGGCTGGCTCTGGTGGGCACCGGGCTTACGGCTGCCTACGGAATCAAACAGGGGCCGGTGGTCTGGTTCATCCTGACGGCCGTCATCACCGCCACCTTTACAGTTGCCTCCGTCATGGGTATCGACAAAGGGATCAAATGGCTGGCCAACCTGACCACCAAGATCTTCTATGCCCTGCTGATCCTTTTAATCATCATCGGGCCCACCGTGTACATCCTGAACATCACCAATGTGGGGATGGGCTACTGGCTGGACCGGTTCTGGACCTGGGCCCTGGATCCCTACCTGGCGGAAGGGAAAGCTCTGGTCACCTGGTGGACCATGTATGACTGGGCCATCTGGATCGCCTATGCACCCCTCATGGGGATTTTCTTTGCCATGATCGCTTACGGGCGCACCATCAAACAGTTCCTGCTGATCAACTGGATCCTGCCGGCAGTGTTCGGTCTGGTGTGGTTCTCCGTCTGGGGCGGCACAGCTCTCCAGTGGCAGATGGACGGCCGTGTGGATATTGTCCAGGCCATCAAGGCCGGGGGCGCGGTATCCGGGATCTGGACCTTCCTCCAGGCCATTCCTTTTGGGGGCGTGCTGATCCCGGTGATCATCATCACCCTGATCGCCGCTTTCTCCACTACTGCGGACACCATGTCCACCACCATTGCAGCTCTGTGCACCAAAGGAGCCAGCCATGATGAAGAACCGGCTCTCTGGCAGAAAGTGGTCTGGGGGGTCTCCATCGGTGCCATTGCCGCCATCATGGTGGCCTTCGGCGGCGGGGAACAGGGAGTCGACGGGGTGAAATTCCTGGCGGCCTGCGGCGGCTTTGTGGTGCTGGCCATCTTTATCCTTCAGGTGGCAGCTGCAGTGAAGGTGTTCTTTATGGAAAAAGAAACCAAAAAGGACATTGTGGACAGTGAAGATCTGATCGAGACACCGGAAGGGAAGTGACACCATGGCTGAGACAATTATCCTTGGACCGAAAATCAATCTGGAAGATTTTATGGCCGTGGCCCGGTTCCATGCTCCGGTGGAATTTTCTCCCGGGTATTGTGAACGGGTGAACCGGTCCCGGGCCCTGGTGGAAAAATGGGTGGAAGAAGAAAAAGTCATGTACGGGGTCACCACCGGTTTCGGGGCCCTGTGCACCAAAGCCATCAGCAGGGAAGAAACTGCCCAGCTCCAGGAGAACATCATCCTGTCCCATTCCGTGTCCGTAGGGGAACCTCTGCCGGAAGAAGCGGTCCGGGGAACCCTTTTGATGATGCTCCAGAATCTGGGCCAGGGATACAGCGGGGTCCGTCTGGAAGTGCTGGAACAGGTCCGGCAGTTCCTGAACCGGGGAGTGACGCCCTGGGCTCCTGGAGACGGCAGCGTGGGATACCTGAGCCCGGAGGCCCACATGGCCCTGGTGATCACCGGACGGGGAAAAGCTTGGTATCAGGGGAAACTGCTGGAAGGCCGGGACGCCCTGGCACAGGCGGGACTGGAGCCCCTTACCCTGGCTTCCAAGGAAGGGCTGGCCCTGGTGTCCGGCACCACGTCTCCCACGGCCCTGGGAGCCATCGGTCTTTATGATCTGCTCCAGGCGGCCCGGACCGCCGATGTGGTGGGGGCCATGAGCCTGGAGATCCTCCAGGGGGTCATGAATGCCTTCGATCCCCGGGTCATGGCCGTCCGGCCCCATCCGGACCAGGCCAAAGCGGCGGAAAACGTCCGGAACCTGCTGGCGGATTCCCAGGTGATTGCCGCTGCCCAGGGGAAAAGAGTACAGGATGCCCTGTCTCTCCGGTGCATCCCCCAGCTCCACGGGGCGGCCCGGAAAACCCTGGAAGATGCCAGGAGAACCCTGGAAATCGAAATGAATGCCTGCTGCGACAATCCCATCCTGTGGCCGGAGCCCGGGAACGAGGACGTAATCTCCGCCTGCAATGCGGATTCCGCCTATGTGGGGATCGCCATGGATTCGTCCTGTATGGCGGCCACCATGATGGCCAAAATGTCCGAACGGCGGAACAACCGGCTCATTGACGGAAATCTGTCCGGGTACCCCTGGTTCCTGATCCAGAATCCGGGGCTCAATTCCGGGGTGATGATTCCCCAGTACACCCAGGCGGGGCTGCTGAACCAGATGCGGATCCTGTGTACTCCTGCGGTGATTGACAACACGCCTACCTGCGGGAACCAGGAAGATTATGTGGCCATGGGATACAATGCGTCCCTGAAATCCCTGAAAGTGGCGGAGAAACTGGAATACATCCTGGCCATTGAGCTGCTGTCCGTCTACGAGGTCCAGCCCTTTGTGGACGGAAGCCTCCGGCGGAGCAGCGCCAGCCGGCAGGTGCTGGAGGAAATCGCCCAAACAGTGCCGGAAATGAAAGAGGACATGTACCTGTATCCCCATATCGAGTTCCTGAAGAAAAAGATCCACGACGGAAGCATCCTTCGTTGGGCGGAAGAAGGAATGGGGAAGAAGCTGGTGTAAAAAGAAGGTGCTGCTCGTTGCCTGCAGCACCTTCTTTTTGTCCATAAAACGTCCCCTGCTTTAGTGCAATACTGGAATAAAAACGACAAAGTATACTGTATACAATAAAAAGAAAATTCAAAATCGTGTCCCGAGTGAAAAATATTTGACATTCTTCTGACTTTTTTACAGTACAATAAATCCGTAAGACAAAGGGGATTGCGCAGGAATCCCCGCAAACGGAAAAGTGAATAGAAAAGGAGTGATCAATGTATGGAAATCTTAACCAACCCCATCGTCGTCTCCGTAATTGTCATGTCCGTCTTGTGCCTGCTCAAGATGAACGTCCTGTTCGCCATCCTGGTGGCAGCCATTGTAGCCGGAGCCACCGGCGGCCTGGCCATTGACAAAACGGTGAGCATCCTGATCGGCGGGATGGGCGGCAACTCGGAAACCGCTCTCAGCTACATCCTGCTGGGGACCCTGGCAGTGGCCATCGGACGGTCCGGCCTGGCAGACATTGCAGCACGGAAAATCACCAAGGTGGTAGGGACGAAAAAAACAGCCTTTGTATTCCTGATCGCTTTCGTGGCCTGCTTCTCCCAGAACCTGATCCCGGTACATATTGCATTCATCCCTATCCTGATTCCCCCTCTGCTGGTGGTAATGAACCATATGAAACTGGACCGGAGAGCGGTTGCCTGCGCACTGACCTTCGGACTGAAAGCCCCGTACGTATCCCTTCCTGTAGGGTTCGGGCTGCTGTTCATGACCATCATCAAGGATCAGATGGTGGCCAACAACGTAATGGTTTCCATCAGTGACATTTCTTCCGTTATGTGGATCGGCGGTGCCTCTATGTTGGTGGGCCTGATCCTTTCCACCATTTTCTACAGCCGTGACCGGGAATACAAGGACCTGCCCATTATGGGCCAGGATGAAAAAGCCGGGGAAACGGAAATGAACGCGGACTGCTGGAAAGCCCTGGCCGGTGCCGTAGCCGCCTTTGTGGCCCAGCTGTACTTCAAATCCCTGCCCATCGGCGCCATGTGCGGCCTGCTGGTGATGCTGGTTACTGGTTCCATCAAATGGAACAAGATGGATGAAATGGTGGATGGCGGCGTCAAGATGATGGGCTTCATCGCCTTCGTTATGCTGGTGGCTGCCGGTTATGCCAATGTGCTCCGGGAAACCCATTCTGTGGAATCCCTGGTTATGGCCACCACGGCTGTAATCAACACCAAATTCAGCGGCGCCTTCCTGATGCTGGCCGTGGGCCTGCTGATCACCATGGGCATCGGCACTTCCTTCGGGACCATCCCTGTGGTGGCTTCCATCTACATCCCCATGGGCCTGAAACTGGGCTTCAGCATCCCTTCCATCATCCTGCTGATCGGGATCGCCGCAGCACTGGGGGATGCCGGTTCTCCTGCTTCCGACTCCACTTTGGGACCCACCTCGGGGCTTAACGCGGACGGACAGCACAACCATATCTGGGATACCTGCGTACCCACCTTCATTTTCTTCGATGTGACCCTGTTCATCGGCGGCCTGATCGGCGCCATGATCCTGGGCTGACTGGATAACAATCAGGGGCTGCCAGGCAGCCCCTTTCTATGGAATTCACTTGTAAGGAGGAAAATCACATGCTGAAAGATGTAAAAGCCATTAAAGAAGTCGTACTGAACGGGAATGACCTGACCCTGGAACAGCTGATCGCCGTCAGCCGGTACAATGCCAAGCTGAGCTTCGATCCTGATGCTGTGGACCGGATCAAGGCTTCCCGGGCTCTTATCGATGATATCGTCAACAGTGACCGTGTGGTTTACGGGGTTACCACCGGGTTCGGCTCCCTGTGCCGGGTCCACATCTCCAAAGATGACTGTGCCCAGCTCCAGGAAAACCTGATCCGTACCCATTCCTGCGGCTATGGGAAACCTCTCAGCCGGGAAGTGACCCGGGCTGCCATGACCATCCGGGCCAACGCCCTGGTGAAAGGCTATTCCGGCATCCGGCTGTCCACCCTGCAGACCCTGGTGGATATGATCAACAAAGGTGTCCATCCCTACATTCCGGAAAAAGGTTCCCTGGGGGCTTCCGGTGACCTGGCGCCTCTGGCCCACATGGTCCTGCCCATGCTGGGGCTGGGTGATGCGGAATACCAGGGCACGGTAATGCCCGGCAAGGAAGCCATGGAAAGAGCCGGCATCCCCATTATCCATCTGGAAGCCAAGGAAGGGCTGGCTCTCATCAACGGCACCCCGATCCTGACCGCCATGGGCGTGTTTGCCCTGTGGGAAGGCATGTCCCTGCTGAAACAGAGCGACATTGCCGCCGCCCTGTCCGTAGAAGCCCAGCGGGGCATCATCGATGCCTATGACGAACGGCTCCATGTGATCCGCCCCCACAGAGGGCAGCTGGATACCGCCTACAACATGCGGAACCTGCTGGCCGGCAGTACCTATGTGACCCATCAGGGCCAGCTGAAGGTGCAGGATGCCTACTGCCTGCGCTGCGTACCCCAGATCCACGGGGCCAGCAAGGATGCCCTGGGCTTTGTGAAGGACAAAGTGGACATTGAAATCAATGCGGCCACTGACAACCCCATTGTGCTGCCGGATGGTGACGTGATCTCCGGCGGGAACTTCCACGGCGAACCCATGGCTCTGCCCTTCGACTTCCTGGGCATCGGGATCTCCGAAATCGCCAACGTTTCTGAACGCCGTCTGGAACGGCTGATCAACAACTCCCTGAGCGGATTCCCCTCCTTCCTGGTGAAACATTCCGGCCTGAACTCCGGCTTCATGATCACCCAGTATGCGGCAGCCGCTCTGGTCAGCGAAAACAAGGTCCTGGCCCATCCTGCTTCTGTGGACTCCATTCCTTCCTGCGAAAACCAGGAAGACCTGGTCAGCATGGGTGCCCATGCCGCACGGAAAGCCGGAGAAATCGCCTTCAACGCACGCCGGGTGGTGGCAACGGAAATCCTGGCCGCCTGCCAGGCCATCGACCTGCGGGAAGGGGAAGGCTTCAAACTGGGCGCCGGTACTCAGGCTGCCTATGATGCAGTCCGGAAGACCAACGATTTCATCGCCTACGACAAGGACATCGAAATGTTCAAAGAACTGGAAAAGATCACCAACCTGGTCCAGGAAGGCGGTATCCTGGATGCAGTAGAGGACAAGGTGGACCTGAAGTTCTTCTGAGAAATCCCATAACCATCCCTCTGGAGGCTGTTGCTTTTGCAACAGCCTCCATTTTATGCACAAAAAAAGACTGCCGCGGCTGCGGCAGTCTTTTGGCTGCAAAAATCAGAAGCAGACTTTGTTGGGGTTCAGGATCAGGTTGGGGTCGAAGACTTCCTTGATGCCCTGCATCAGGGAAATGGTGGTGTCGCCCAGGTTTTCTGCCAGGAACTGGACCTTGCCGAAGCCGATGCCGTGTTCCCCGGAAATCTGGCCGCCCAGTTCCGTGCATTTGGCGTACAGCAGATGCATGAACTGTTCCACGGATTTCTTGAATTCCATCAGATCCATGTCGTTGGCACAGGTGTAGATGTGCAGGTTGCCGTCCCCGGCATGGCCGAACATCTTCACTTCGAAGGGGAAGTCTCCCTGGATTTCCTTGATGTACAGGACAAAATCCGGGATCTTGGATACAGGGACCACCACGTCACATTCATCCAGCAGCTTGAACTGTTCTTCGATGCCTTCCAGGAAGGAGGAACGGGCTGCCCAGGTCTTTTCCAGGAACATGGGAGTATCTGCCACCAGCACATCCAGGGCACCGGCTTCCAGGAGCATTTCTGCCGCTTCTTCCACCTGTTTGTCCAGCAGGTCCCGGTCGTTGGAATCCAGGGTCACCAGGAGATAGGCACCCACTTCCTGGCCTTCCACTTCTTTCGGGAAGACGCTTTTGCCCATGTAGGCTTCGGAAGATTCCAGGATTTCCTTTTCGAAGAATTCCAGGGTCTGGGGATCCAGGCCGGAATGTTTGATGGCCGGCACGGCACCGATGCCGTCAGCCAGTTCCGCAAAGGGAACGATCAGGGTTACATGGCATTTGGGCGGGGCAATCAGTTTCAGGGTCAGTTCCGTAATGATCCCCAGAGTGCCTTCAGAGCCGATGATCAGGTTCAGCAGGCTGTAGCCGGAAGAGGTCTTGGAGACGGGAGCCCCCAGATGGATCACTTTCCCGGTGGGCAGGACCACGGTCATGGCTTGGACGTAATCCCGGGTGGTGCCGTATTTTACGGCCCGCATGCCTCCGGCGTTGGTGGACACGTTGCCTCCCAGGGTGGCGAATTTTTCGCCCGGATCCGGGGGATAGAACATCCCGTGGGCCAGGGCGTCCTTGGACAGGGTGTCCAGCAGGACCCCGGGCTGTACCCGCACGTTCATGTTCTTTTCGTCATAGCCCAGGATCTGGTTCATCCGGGAGGTGCACAGCACCAGGCCCCGCTGGACCGGAGTGGCTCCGCCTGCCAGGCCGGTGCCGGCGCCCCGGACGGTGACCGGGATGTGATGTTCGTTGCACAGCTTCATAATGGCGGCGATTTCTTCGGTGCTTTCCACATCGATGGTGGCTTCCGGCATGCCGATGCCGTAAATGGGCATATCATCATGGGTGTAGTCCGGGTTGATGTCTTCGCCGGTGATCACCCGTTTTCCAGAAATTTCACGGAGTGCTTCCAGCACATCCGGTGTAATCGGATTGTATTCGATCATTGTACAAGCTCCCCCTTCGGTTCTATAAAAAGAAACATGGGGATAGTATAATCAATTTCTTACGGACTGTAAAGAACTTTCTTAATATTTGGTAATCCGTGAAAACTTATCCATCCACCGGATACAGAATCTTTTCAGAGAAAGCAGACGAAAAGGGGAAACCTATAGTATAATGAACTATAAAACATGATGGAAAGGGTAAGTGTGGGTGGACCATGGAACAACCAATCGGGAAAAAAATCATACTCAGCCTGGCCCTGGCAGGAAGTCTCTGCCTGCCGGTAGTGGCAGATGCAGCAGCACCGGTGCATGACCTGCGGACTTTTGCTCAGACAGACGGAACGGAACCGGCTGCCGGCTCCGGAGAAACGGCTCTGGCTGACAAAAAGGGACCGGCCAAGACCGGAACCCAAAAGCCGGGGATGGAAGCAGCCGGGAAGGACAGTGTCAATCCGGTCCAAAAAGCCGATGATCTGCGCCGGACCCGAGAAGTGGACTTTTCCCTCCAGCGGGGTCAGCTGCTCAGCGAAGCCATCGGGGATATTGACGGAGATGGCGTGGAGGAAGTGGTGGATCTTATGGGGAATCCCCTGGTGGATAAATCCAGCTACATGGGGGATATGTACCTGATCGTCCGGGAAACCGGCGCTGCCGGGGCCAACCGGGTGAAATACTACTACCGGCCTCAGAACCTGGGAGGCTACAATGCCTACCTGACCCTTGCGGATGTGACTGGAGACGGGTATCCGGACGTGATCATTGCTGCGCCCAGCGGCGGCTCCGGCGGGATGGTCTCCTACCGGATCCTGGATGTGATCGACGGGAAGCTCCAGGAGGTGTTCGGCCAGGAAGAGAACCGGGGGGTGTCCATGGTGGGCACTTATCTGCCGGATTACCGGGCCAGCCTGTCCTTCCCGGATCTGAAACAGGACATGGTGCTGGATCTTTCCGGGGAGAAGGACGCCTACCGGAACCTGAACGTGTACAATGAGGACGGCAGCCTGAAAGAATCCGGCCTGCGGCCCTATATCCAAAACCTGAGTCAGCTCAGTGCCCTGGACGTGAACGGGGACGGGGTGGATGAAGTGATCACCATCCAGAAGGTGCTGGGGGTGCTGAACGCGGACCCCCTGGGCTATGTACGGATTGTGTGGGAATACCGGGCCGGAGGCTGGGAACCCAGGAACGTGGGGTTCCAGGCGGAGCTGTACACCAAACCCACCTATACCAGCGGAGACAAGGTCACCGGAGAAAGCGGCTACGAAATCGTTTCCCTGAAGGTGCCGGCGGAAAACGGGGCGGTGGAATATCCCCACTTCCAGAAGCTGGATGGGAAACTGGCCTGGAAACTGAACCATGGCATCGAATCCTTTGTCCGGAATCAGCTGAAGAACGTGTCCATCGGCACCCGGCTGAACCTGGATTATGATGTGAAATACAGCGGCCGGCACTATGCCAGCATTATGGTCCTGGGGCTCCTGACGGAACGGGACAAGAGCCAGGCCATTACCCGGTGCTGGAACTTCAATATGGATACCGGAGAGGAAGTGGCCCTGAAGGACATGATCCGGCCCTGGGGAAAATTCTGGCGGATGGTGGAAAAGGAAACAGCCGCCGGCGGACTGCTGCTGAAGCCGGAAGACGTGACTGGCTATTACTTCGATGGAGAGGCTCTGGGCCTTTTGTACGGTGACCAGAAGGAATACGATCTGGAGGCGGAAAAGGTCCTGCCGTTCCTGACGAAAAACCGTCCCGGGGAAGTATTTTTGACTAGCCAGTCAAATGAAGAAAACGTGAAAAAAGAAGTAAAAAACGTAGAAAATAAAGAAAAAACCTCTAAATAACAGGTTTGAATCTGGAAATTGCATACGATATAATATACAAGGTTTTCTATAACTGTTTCACGATTGCAGTACATGCCCGCAAGGGCAGGATTTTAGGAGGATTGTCCATGTTAGGAAAGAAAAAAGCGATATCCATCGGGATGGCTCTCCTTCTGCTGGTAGGCGTTGCCGGCTGCGGCAGCAAGACCACACCGGCGGCGGGAGACGTGGCTGTAAAGTCCATGAAGGTCATCAAGCGGGATACCCCCATTACCTATGATTACACCGGCTTCGTGGAAGCGGCCAATGACGTGCAGATCAAGAGCAAGGTCACCGGTACCATTGTCCAGAAACTGGTGAACGGCGGGGATTATGTGGAAGCCGGTCAGCTGCTCTATGTAATCGACCCCCGGAACTATCAGAATTCCGTGCTGAATGCCCAGGCCAATTTGGCCAATGCCCAGGCCACTCTGGCCAATGCCCAGCGGGATGCCGCCCGGTACCAGACCCTGTATGAACAGGGGGCTGTAAGCAAACAGACCGCGGACCAGTACAACACCCAGCTGGCTCAGGCCCAGGCTGCCGTGGATGCCCAGTCTGCCATCCTGGCTTCTTCCCAGGTGGATGTAAGTGATACCCAGATCGTGGCTCCTTTCTCCGGGAAGATCGATACCAATCCTCTGGCGGAAGGTTCTTTCGTAACGGCCAACTCCACGGTGCTCACCACCATTTCCGGCAGTGATCCCATGCGGGTGCGGTTCTCCGTATCCCAGGCGGATTACCTGGATATCATGAAAGGGAACACCAACAACGGCACCAAGCTCCAGAACGTGACCATGAAGCTCAGCGACGGCACCACCTATCCGGAAAAAGGTTCCGTGACCCAGGTGGACCGGGGCGTCAGCGACACCACCGGTACCCTGACCCTGAAGGCGGAGTTCCAGAATCCCAACGGGGTGCTGCTGCCCGGTATGTTCGCCAACATTTCCGTGGTGGGTTCCACGGTGCCCAACGCCATCCTGGTGCCTCAGCGGGCTGTCACCGACGTGATGTATAAGCATTTCGTCTATGTGATCAACAGCGACAACACCGTCAGCATGAAGGAAGTCCAGCTGGGGGCCCGGATCGGGAAACTGTGGCTGGTGAAGAGCGGTCTGGACGGTACGGAAACCGTTGTGGTGGAAGGGGTCCAGAAGCTGAAGGAAGGCGCCAAAGTCAACGCTTCCCCTATGACGGAAGCGGATCTGGATACCACCGACACGACCCAGACCAGCGGGAAGTAAGGAGGTAAAGTAGAGTGGCAAAGTATTTCATTGATCACCCTGTATTTGCCTGCGTCATAGCCATCATCATCACTCTGGTGGGAATCATTTCCGCCTACAACCTGCCTATTGCCCAGTATCCCCAGATCTCCAATCCCCGGATCAGTGTGCGGACCAACTATGTGGGGGCCAGTGCGGAGGTTGTGGAACAGTCTGTGGCCCAGGCCATTGAAAAGCAGGTCAACGGGGTGGACAGCATGGTGGATATGAACTCCACCAGTGACAACCAGGGCAACTACACCCTGGACGTAAAGTTCGAACTGGGGACGGATCCGGATATGGACTCCGTCAAGGTGCAGAATCGGGTAGCCCAGGCTTCTGCTTCTCTGCCCAGTGAAGTAAGCACCTACGGGGTCACCACCAAGAAGGAATCGGCGGAAACCATCATGTATTTCGCCCTGACTTCCCCCAACGGCACTTATGACACCCTGTTCATGAAAACCTATGGGGCCACCCAGTTCGTGGATGCCCTGAAGCGTGTGAAAGGGGTATCTGAAGTCAGCGAATATGGACCGGAACTGTCCATGCGGGTATGGCTGGATCCCATGAAAATGGCCCAGCTGGGCGTGACGGCGGCAGATGTAAAGAATGCCATTGCCAGCCAGAACGTCCAGGCACCTGCTGGGAGCATCGGGGCCCGGCCCAATGAGGCGGATCAGGAATTCCAGTATTCCGCCCGTGTGAAAGGCCGTCTCTCCACTGCGGATGAATTCGGCAACATCATCATCAAGAACAGCAGCGGGAATCTGCTCCGGGTAAAAGATGTGGCCCGGGTGGAATTCGGTCCCCGTGACGACAGCGTTACCTCCAAACTGGACGGAAAGAACGCCATGAACTACGCCATCAGCCTGAACACCGACGCCAACGCCCTGGAATCCGTGGCAGAAGTGAAGAAGGTGCTGGCGGAGGCGGAAAAGAACTTCCCGCCGGATCTGAAACTGACCATCGTACAGGACAACACCGAATATGTACGGGAATCCCTGAAGGAAGTGGTGGTCACCCTGGTGGAAACCCTGGTACTGGTGGTGCTGATCACCTGGGTGTTCCTGCAAAGCTGGCGGGCCACCCTGGTTCCTACCCTGGCCATCCCGGTTTCTCTGTTGGGAACTTTCGGGTCCTTCATCATTTTTGACTTTACCATCAATACACTGACACTGTTCGCCCTGGTGCTGGCCATCGGGATCGTGGTGGACGACGCCATCGTAGTGGTGGAAGCCGTGGAACACAATGTGGATGCCCTGGGGATGGATCCCAAGGAAGCCACCTACAACGCCATGCGGGAAGTATCCGGAGCCATTGTGGCCACTGCCTTCGTACTGCTGGCCGTGTTCCTGCCCGTAGCCTTCCTGAGCGGGATCACCGGGGTACTGTACAAACAGTTCGCCCTGAGTATCGTGGTGGCTCTAAGTATCTCCGCCGTAGTGGCCATGTCTTTGAGCCCCGCCGTGTGCGCCATGGTGATCAAACCCAAGGATCCCAACGGCAGCAAAGGATTCCTGGGCAAAATGTTCGGCTATTTCAACCGGTGGTTGGAACGGACCACCGGCAAATACGTAAAGAACGTGAAACGGCTGCTCCGGCATTTCAAACTGGGGCTGGTGGGACTGGCCATCGTCTTTGTGCTGATCGGCATGTTCTTCAAGCTGATCCCTTCCTCCTACCTGCCTGATGAAGACCAGAGCTTTGCCATGATGACGGCTTCTTTGCCGGAAGCGGCTTCCACCAACCGGACCACCAAAGTCACCAATGAAATGGTGGAAGAGATCCGGAAGATCCCCGGGGTGAAACATGTACTGCAAATCGTGGGCATCGATGTACTGTCCATGGGCAGAAAGCCCAATGCGGCCATCATACCGGTAAAACTGGATGATATCCAGAACCGGACCACGGAGGATACGAGTGTATTCAGCGTCCTGAAAAAGCTGAACATGATGGGTGCCCAGAACCCGGCGGCCACTTCCATGGCCTTCAACCAGGCCGTACTCCCCGGTCTGTCCAACACCGGGAGCCTGAGCCTGTACATCATGGATACCACCGGCCATGACACCAACACCATGGCCAAAGATGTGCAGACCATCCTGGGCAAGCTTCGGCAGCGTCCGGAACTGGCCACCATCTACACCACCTTTACCGATAATACTCCGGCCCTCCAGTTCGATGTGGACCGGGCCAAGGCGGAAAGCCTGAACGTGCCGGTATCCAGCGTATTCACCGCCCTCCAGGCCAACCTGGGCGGCAGCGAAGTCAACGACTTCAACCTGCTGGGCAAGACCTGGAAAGTGGTCATCCAAGCTGATCCCAAATACAGAGGGGATGTAAAGAGCTTCTCCAACCTGTATGTGGCCAGCACCACCGGGTCCCTGGTGCCTCTGAGCGCTTTGGTAACCAGCAAGGAAATTCCGGCTGCCCCAGTTATCACCCGGTTCAACGGGGCCCGTGGGGCCAAGATCGCCGGGTCTCCGGCCACCAACGTGTCCACCGGTCAGGCCATTGCCGCCATCGAAAGCGTGCTGAACAGCGAACTGCCCAGTGGGTATACCTACCAGTGGACGGACCAGAGCCGGGACGAAAAAGCCGCCGGGAACTCTTCCTTCATGATGTTCGGGATCTCCTTGGTGTTCGTGTACCTGTGTCTGTCCGCCCTGTATGAAAGCTGGACCCTGCCTCTGGGCATCATCTTCGCGGTGCCTTCCGCCGTTATGGGCGCTGTAGGCTTCCAGTTCCTCCGGGGGCTCACCAGTGATATCTACATGCAGATCGGGCTGATCGTGCTGATCGGGCTGTCCGCCAAGAACGCCATCCTGATCGTGGAATACGCCAAGATGAGAGTGGACGACGGCTGGGCTGTCATGCCCGCTCTGGTGGATACGGTTACGGTCCGTCTCCGTCCTATCCTGATGACTGCCTTCTCCACGGTCATCGGGGCTGTGCCTCTGGCCTGGGCCAGCGGCGCCGGTGCCGGCAGCCGTACCTCCATCGGTACCGCCATCATCGGCGGCATGATGGCTTCCACCTTCCTGAGCCTGTTCCTGGTGCCGGTCCTGTTCCTCACCATCGAAAAGGTCTTCCATCCCAAGGTGCCTGTAGGCTCCGTGGATGATCCGATTCCGGAAGAAAAGAAATAACGTGGTAAAGGACTGCTGCATTGCAGCAGTCCTTTACTGTCAATAGTCAATCGACAATTGAAAAGGGGCTGTTGCGTATGCAGCAGCCCCTTTTTTCTCCAAAAATCTTTGCTTTTTTTCATTGGAACGGATATAATAGTTTTTATTCTTGATTGTGTAAGGTGAAGGACACGTGAAACAAACAAATGGTACGAAAAAACTGCTCATTCAGGTTTGGCACCTGACCCGCAGCTATTGGAAAAGTGAAGAAAAGAAAAAAGCCTACGCCTTACTGCTGGCCATACTGGTGCTGACCCTGGCGGTGGTGGCCATGCTGGTGCTGCTGAACCAGTGGAACAATGCCTTCTATACAGCGCTCCAGAACTACCAGACAGATGAAATCTTCCATCAGCTGAAGCGGTTCACTGTGCTGGCTTTTATCTATATCATCCTGGCCGTTTACGCCTACTACCTCCAGCAGGTGCTGGTGCTGAACTGGCGGCGCTGGCTCACCAACCGGTACATCGACCGGTGGCTCCAGCACCGGACCTATTACCGGTTGGAAATGTTCGGGAAGGAAATGGACAACCCGGACCAGCGGATCAGTGAGGACGTGAATCTGTTCGTTACCAAGACCCTTGGGTTCTTTGTGGGGATCGTGAAGGCCCTGTGCACTCTGGTTTCCTTTGTGGTGATCCTGTGGCAGCTGTCCGGTCCCTTTTCCTTCGCCTTTTTGGGCCGTACCTGGCACATTGCCGGGTATATGGTCTGGGTGGCGGTGGCTTACGCCTCTGTAGGAACCTGGCTCACCCACCGGGTGGGCCACAAGCTGGTGGCCCTGAACTTCTTCCAGCAACGCCGGGAGGCGGATTTCCGGTTCAGCATGATGCGTATGCGGGAAAATGCGGAAAGCGTGGCATTCTATCAGGGAGAACAGCTGGAAGGGAAAGTGTTCAAGAAACGCTTCGCCCTGCTGCTGGACAACTTCTGGAAAATCGTCCTGAAGCAGAAACAGCTGGTGTGGCTGAATTCCGGCTATTCCCAGATTGCCATCATCTTTCCTTTTGTAGTGGCCATTCCCCGGTTCCTGCGCCGGGAACTGACCCTGGGGGGCCTGATGCAGGTGGCCACGGCCTTTGGCCGGGTCCAGGATTCCCTGTCCTACTTTGTGGACATGTACGCTTCCCTGGCGGAATGGCAGGCGGTGGTGGACCGGCTCACGGGGTTTGAGGAAGACATGGTCCGGGTCCAGGAAGCCGGCAGCCAGAGCCATGTGGAACGGGTGGAAAGCACCGGCGGCGCTGTCCGTCTGGAGCCTCTGGAAGTGGACCTGCCCAACGGACAGCCCATCCTGAAACCTCTGGACCTGACCCTGGAGCCGGGCACCAATGTGCTGATCAAGGGCATCAGCGGCAGCGGGAAAAGCACTCTGCTCCGGGCCCTGGCGGGGATCTGGCCCTTTGCCCGGGGAAAGGTAGCCCTGCCGCCCCAGGATCAGCTGATGTTCATTCCCCAGCGGCCCTATCTGCCCTTGGGGACTCTCCGGGATGCGGTGCTGTATCCCGGCACCCGGGAATTTTCCGACGAAACCCTGAAGGAGGCCCTGGAACAGTGCCGGATCGGGTATCTGGCAGTCCATCTTCAGGAAGAAGGGGACTGGTCCCATGTGTTCTCCATCGGGGAACAGCAGCGGCTGGCCTTTGCCCGGGCCCTGCTTTATCAGCCCCGGTGGCTGTTCCTGGATGAATCCACTTCCGCCCTGGATGAGGAAACGGAAGGGGCCCTGTACCGGACCCTGGGAGAAAAGCTGCCTGGGACCACCCTGGTCAGCGTTGGACACAGAAGCACGCTGCTCCGCTATCACCAGCGGGTGCTGGCTTTGGATAAAGAAACACATACAGCTTCTCTGGAAAGTGCGGAGAAGTGGGAAGAGCGCCTGCGGGCTCAATGAAAAAGGGGGAAGTTTGTTTATGAGTATTGCGTTGCTGAATCAGATCGACAGCTTTGTCTGGGGACCGCCCTTGCTGGTCCTGTTGGTGGGGACCGGGATTTTCCTCAGCTTCCGGCTGGGTTTCCTGCAGATTTTCCGTCTGCCCCGTTCCCTGAAGCTGATCTTTTCCGCGGAAAACCAGGGAGAAGGGGACATCGATTCCTTCAAGGCCCTGTGCACCGCCCTGGCTGCCACTGTGGGCACCGGGAACATTGTAGGGGTGGCTACGGCCATCAAAGCCGGGGGGCCGGGGGCCATCCTGTGGATGTGGATCGCCGCCTTCTTCGGCATGGCCACCAAATATGCGGAAGGCTGCCTGGCAGTGAAATACCGGACCGTGGATGACAAGGGACAGATTTCCGGGGGCCCCATGTACTACATTGAAAACGGGCTGGGCCGGGCCTACCGGCCTCTGGCCATTGCTTTCGCCTTCTTCGGGGTACTGGTGGCCTATTTCGGCATCGGGACCTTTGCCCAGGTGAACTCCATTGTCCAGATCACCCAGCTGAATGCCGGGATCCCGGTGGAATACACCGCCGTGGTGCTCACCATCCTGGTGGCGGCCATTACTCTGGGAGGCCTTCAGAGCATTGCCAAGACCGCATCCAAGGTGGTGCCGGCCATGGCTGTAATCTACATGGCTTCTACCCTGGGCTTCCTGGTGATCTTTGCGGACAAAGTGCCGGGGGCCATTGCGGAAGTGTTCTATGATGCCTTCCATCCCACGGCGGCAGTAGGGGGCTTCCTGGGAGCCAGCGTGCTGTTCGCCATGCGGAACGGGGTGGCCCGTGGGGTATTCTCCAACGAATCCGGCCTGGGGAGCGCTCCCATTGTGGCCGCTGCTGCCAAGACCAAATGGCCGGCGGAACAGGGAATGGTTTCCATGACCGGTACCTTTATCGACACCATCATCATCTGCACCATGACCGGTCTGGTAGTGGTGATCAGCGGTCTATGGAAAACGGATCTGAACGGAGCCGCACTGACCAATGCGGCCTTCCTCCAGGCTTATCCCCACTTCGGGGGCTACATGCTCATGGTGGGGCTGGTGCTCTTTGCCTTCACCACCATCCTGGGCTGGAACTACTACGGAGAACGGTGCATGGAATACCTGGTGGGGGTCAAAGGGATCATGCCCTACCGGGTGGGCTTCATCCTGCTGGTGGGCTGCGGGGCCTTCCTGAAACTGGAATCCATCTGGATCCTGGCAGATATCGTAAACGGCCTTATGGCCATCCCCAACCTGATCGCCCTTCTGGGCCTGTCCGGTGTGGTGGTGTCCGAGACCCGGAAGTATATGGAGCATGTGAAAGAGGAAAAGAAGAATGGTTCTGCTGCCTGAGCAGCAGAACCATTGACCATTGACAAAACGGAAGTCTCTCTGGGACTTCCGCTTTTCAAATTGTCATGGAAAGAAGAAAATAGTATAATGATAGGGCGAAAAAGGAACTGTTATTTTTGAAAGGAGATTCAACATGAAAGCTCGTACTATTGTCAATGATATATACGAAGTGGGGATCCGGGACTGGACCCTCCATGATTTCCACGG
Organism: Acidaminococcus fermentans; assembly: GCF_009696675.1. Taxonomy (GTDB): domain Bacteria; phylum Bacillota; class Negativicutes; order Acidaminococcales; family Acidaminococcaceae; genus Acidaminococcus. The sequence goes on from NZ_VULN01000002.1 coordinate 143,721, forward strand.
CTTTGCCACTCCACGGGGGGTCACCTACAACTCCTTCCTGATCATGGATGAAAAAATCTGCCTGATCGACGGGGTGAAGGCTCCCTTCGCCGGGGAACAGCTGAGCAACATCCGGACCATTGTGGATCCGGAAAAAATCGACTACATTGTAGTGAACCATGTGGAACCGGACCATTCCGGAAGCCTGCCGGCTCTGGCCCAGGCCTGCCCCAATGCCACCTTCCTGATCACGGTCCAGGGGGCCAATGAACTGAAGGAACATTACGGGGATATCTTCAAGACCCAGATCGTGAAAAAAGGGGATACCGTAAGCCTGGGCAAACGGACCCTGGCCTTCCAGCCCATTCCCATGCTCCACTGGCCGGATTCCATGGTCACCTACTGCCCGGAAGAACAGATCCTGTTCTCCAGCGATGCCTTCGGGCAGCACTACTGCTGCAGCAAGCTGTTCGATGACGAAACCGAAGTGGAAAACATGTTCTTCGAAGCCCAGAAATACTTCGCCAACATCCTGATGCCCTACCGGAAACTGGTACCCAATACGGTGAAACTGGTCCGGAGCCTGCCTCTCAAGATGATCTGCAGCTGCCACGGCTGCATCTGGCGTTCCCACATCGACGACATTCTGAGCCGGTACGAATCCTGGGGCAAGGGTGAAACCGTGGACCGGGTACTGGTGGTATTCGACACCATGTGGGGCGGCACTGCCGCCATGGCCCGGGCCATGATCAAAGGTATCGAAAAGCAGGGAATGCGGGTGAAGCTGTACCGGTATGAAAGCAGCCTGAAGGCGGATATCGTCAGCGACCTGCTCACCGCCAAAGGGATCCTGATCGGTTCTCCCACCCAGAATTCCGGCATGATGCCCACCATCGGCGGATTCCTTACTTACCTGAAGGGCCTGAAACCCACTGGCAAGAAGGCCGCTGCCTTCGGGACCTACGGCTGGGCCGGCGGTGCGGAAAAGGATATGGAAGCCATGATCAAGGAGTCCGGCATGGAACTGCTGCCCGGGTACAATGTGAAATGGCGTCCGCTGCCTGCTGAACTGGAAGCGGCAGAACAGTACGGCTACGACTTTGCGGAAAAAGTCAGCAAGGGAGAATAAAATCTGCCGGAACCAGCGGACCGGATGCCAAAAGGCGGAAGGCGCTGACCGGGACAACGGGAAAGGGGTTGTCGCAGCTGCGGCAGCCCTTCCCTTGTATCAGGAGGAACCATGGAAGATTTCATTGTGGGACGGAATGCGGTGCGGGAAGCCCTGCGCAGCGGCCGGCCCTTCAACAAAGTGCTGATCCAGGAAGGCAGCCACGGGGGCAGTCTCAGCGAGATCCTGGAACTGGCTCAGGAACGGAAAATCCCGGTGGAAAAGGTGACCCGGGAAGCCCTGGACCGGATTTCTGACGGGGTCCGTCACCAGGGGGTGGCGGCCCAGGGGGCGCCGGTGGCCTTCCAGGATCTGGATACGGTGCTGGCCCGGGTGGAAAGCCGGGGAGAAGTGCCCCTGCTGCTGCTCCTGGATGAACTCCAGGATCCCCAGAATGTGGGAGCCCTGATCCGGACCGCCAATGCGGCCGGGGTCCACGGGGTGCTGCTGCCCCAGCGCCGGAGCTGCCCTCTCAACGGAGTGGTGGCCAAGATTTCTGCCGGTGCCATTGAATATGTGCCGGTGATCCAGATCGGCAATATTGCCCAGACCATGAAGCAGCTGAAAAAGCGGGGCTTCTGGATCGCCGGGGCGGATATGGACGGGGAATCCCAGTATTTCGACGCCAACCTTACTGGCCCCATGGTGCTGGTGGTGGGGGCGGAAGGCAAGGGCCTGGGCCGTCTGGTGAAAGAAAACTGTGACTTCATCGTCCGCATCCCCATGCTGGGGCAGGTGTCCAGCCTGAATGCCTCTGTGGCAGGCGGGATCCTGCTCTATGACATTGTCCGGCAGCGGATCCTGGAAGGGCGGAAGAAGCCGTGAAGGGTGCAGAGTAAAGAGCACAGAGGCTGAGGCAGGCGGCATGCAGCCCCTCGGTCTCAACCTCGGAAGGAGCACAAAACACACCAGAGGGGGCGGGAACTGTTGCAGGAAGAACTGCGGAAAGTCTATGACACCCTGTCCGACGAAGAGCTGATCCAGCTGATCCAGGACCGGGATGACCGGCAGGCTCAGGAGTATCTGCTGGACAAGTACAAGGAATTCATCCGGATCCGGGCCAGCCGGTATTTTCTGGTGGGGGCGGAAAAGGAGGACATCATCCAGGAAGGGATGATCGGCCTTTTCAAGGCCATACGGGATTACCGGCCGGGAAAGCAGGCTTCCTTCAAGGTCTTTGCGGAAGTCTGCGTGAACCGGCAGATCATTTCTGCCATCAAAAGCGCCACCCGGCAGAAACACCGGCCTCTCAACTGTTATGTGTCCCTGGACAAGCCGGTGTTTGAGGAAGGCAAGGAACGGACCCTGTTGGACATGCTGGGGGGAAGCCACGGGGTGGATCCGGAAAATCTGCTGGTGGACCAGGAAGCCTTCAATGACATTGAGCGGAACGTCAGTGCCATGCTCAGCAGTCTGGAATGGCAGGCCCTATGCAAATACCTGGAAAGCAAAAGCTACCAGGAGATTGCCCGGGAACTCCAGCGGAGCACCAAATCCATTGACAACGCTCTTCAGCGGGTAAAACGGAAACTGGAAAAATATCTGGCCAGCCGGAACCATGAACTGGACCTGATGACACTGAACAAGGGACTTTTGATTATGGCAGCCAAGGAACATCTCCGGACCAGCCATAACAAGACTGATAGAATTGAAACAATCTGACAATTCGCTGGCCGGTGAAAAGAAGAAAAAAACTCTTTTGCAGGAATTCTCTTTTCTCACGGCGAATAACATGGTATAAACAGCGGAAAATCCATGCATCTAAGGGAGGGCGATACACATGAGTCAAATGGAAGAATTTCTGAAACAGGTGGAAGCCGTACAGGCAAAGGATGAAAAGGTCCTGGTCGTTACCGGGAAACCCGGCAGCGGCAAAAGCAAACTGCTCCGGGAAGCGGCGGAAGCCAAAGGCTGGGATTATGTGGATACCCGGCTTTTGATCACCGAAGAGTTCCTGAAGCTGCTGCCCAGTGAACGGAAGGAAAAAGCTCCGGAAATGCTGACGGAAGAACTGTCCGGCCACCGGGGAGATGTGATCCTGCTGGACCGGGTGCAGACGCTGTTCGTTCCCGTGTTCCACATTGATCCCAAGAGCGTCATCGATGCCCTGGGGAAAGCCTATACGGTAGTGCTGGCCTGGCCCGGTTATGTAAACGACGGGCTGCTGTGCTATGACAAGTTCGACGGCACGGAATCCATCCGGATCTCCGCCGCGGACTATACGGTGTGGGAAGTGGAATAACAGCCAGGAAAGGGTGAAGTCCAATGCAGGAAAAGAAAAGGGGAACCCTGGCGGTCCTTACCGGCGGAGGTGACTGCCCGGGCCTGAACGCCGTGATCCGGGCCGTGGTAAAGACGGCCATCCATCATGGATTTGAGATCTACGGCATTTCCAATGGCTTCCACGGGCTGATCTGCAACGACATGAAGCTGATGGGCCTGGAGGATGTTTCCGGGATCCTGCCCCGGGGCGGGACCATCCTGGGAACCACCAACCGGGACAATCCCTTCCATTATGCCGCCGGAGAAGATGAAAAAGGCAATGTGATCTATGAAGACCGGCGGGAAGATGTGGTCCGGAACCTGAAGGACCACGGCATCGGCTGTCTCATCGTCATCGGCGGGGACGGCAGCCTGAAGATCGCCTATGATCTCCACCGGTTCTGCGGGGTAAACGTAGTGGGGGTCCCCAAGACCATCGACAACGATCTGCCCTGCACGGAACGGACCTTCGGCTTCGATACGGCCATGGCCATGGCCACGGAAGCCCTGGACCGTCTCCATACCACGGCGGAATCCCATCACCGGGTGATGGTGCTGGAAGTCATGGGCCGGTATGCAGGCTGGATCGCCCTCCATTCCGGGATAGCCGGGGGAGCGGATGTGATCCTGATCCCGGAAATCCCCTATGACCTGGATGCGGTGATCCGGAAAATCCGCCGGCGCCAGCAGAATGGGAAGAAATTCAGCATCATCACTGTGGCGGAAGGGGCCAAACCCATCGGGGGCCAGCTGACCATTGCCCGGATGGTGAAGGAAAGTTTCGAACCTATCCGGCTGGGTGGCATCGGGGAAAAACTGGCCCGGGAAATCGAAGAGAAAACCGGCATCGAATCCCGGTGCACGGTTCTGGGCTACCTCCAGCGGGGAGGCTCTCCCACCGCCTACGACCGGGTGCTTTCCACCCGGTACGGGGCAGCGGCTGTGGAAGCCTGTCTGGATGAGGAATACAATGTGATGGTTTCCCTCCAGGCCAATCAGATCGTCCGGGTACCCATTGCCCAGGCGGCCTCCAAACCGCATCAGGTGCCGGTGGATTCGGACATTGTCCGGACCGGCCGGGAAGTGGGGATTTCTTTCGGGGACGAAAAGCCGGAAGAATGACTTTCTGAACAACCAAAAAAGAGAAGCACAATTTTTCTTAAACTCAGGGGAAAAATCCGTGTCTTCTCTTTTTTTTTTGCTCCGGATGCCATATAATGAACAAGTTCTTAAAACGAAATGGAATCTCAGACGAAGAAGAGAAGAAGGAGTGTGCATTGTGAGTGAAAATCTGATTGCGGTGCTGTTGGGCATTGTGGAAGGCCTGACGGAATTCATCCCCGTATCTTCCACCGGCCATATGATCATTGTGGGCCATATGATCGGCTTCGAAGGGAACCTGGCCAAGATCTTTGATGTAGTGATCCAGCTGGGGGCCATCCTGGCGGTGCTGGTGCTCTACAAGGAACGGTTCGCCCAGTTCCTGACCAAAGAGGGCTGGCAGCTGGGAAACGGGCTCACCGGCTGGCATATTGCCGCCGGCTGCGTGCCCACCATGGCTTTCGCCTTCCTGGTCCACTCCTTCATCAAGAAATACCTGTTCTCTCCGGCTACGGTGGCCATCGGCCTGGTGCTGGGGGCTTTGCTGATGATCTATGCGGAACATCGGATCAAGGGCCATGAAAAGGAACTGGTCCAGGATGTGGATCACATCAGCATCCGGCAGGCCCTGTACATCGGCTTCTTCCAGTTCCTGTCCCTGTGGCCCGGGTTCTCCCGGAGCGGCTCCACCATGGGAGGAGCCCTGCTGGTGGGGGTGAACCGGAAGGCCGGGGCGGACTTTACCTTCATCATGGCCCTGCCCATTATGGTGGCGGCCTGCCTGTTTGAACTGCTGAAGAATCTGGCCGGTCTCAGCGCCGGAGACCTGACGGTGCTGGCCATTGGGTTCGTCACTGCCTTCGTGGTAGGGTACCTGTCCATTGTCTGGTTCATGAAATTCCTCCAGCGGTCCACCCTTACCGCCTTCGGGATCTACCGGATCCTTCTGGCCCTGGTGACGGTCTGGTATTTTTATCTGTGAGAAAAGGGGCGGCTGCCGGTGCAGCAGCCCCCTTTTTTTCGGTTTATAAAATTCCTTACACTTTTTTTGAAAAACCTGTTGACAAAAACCCCATGTTCCTTTATACTTATCCTTGTTACGAACGAAAAGCGCTGGCATAGCTCAATAGGTAGAGCAACTGACTTGTAATCAGTAGGTTGAGGGTTCAATTCCTTTTGCCAGCTCCAAATATTCGTGACAGACAAATGTGGAGAGATTCCCGAGTGGTTAAAGGGAGCAGACTGTAAATCTGCCGCCTCTGGCTTCGAAGGTTCGAATCCTTCTCTCTCCACCAAACATCGCGGGGTGGAGCAGTTGGTAGCTCGTCGGGCTCATAACCCGAAGGTCGTTGGTTCAAGTCCAGCCCCCGCAACCACATGCTGATGTAGCTCAGATGGTAGAGCGTATCCTTGGTAAGGATAAGGTCACCAGTTCGATTCTGGTCATCAGCTCCAATTATGGCGGCGTAGCTCAGTTGGCTAGAGCAGTCGGTTCATACCCGGCCTGTCCGCGGTTCAAATCCGTGCGCCGCTACCATTACCAACACAGCCCCGTAAAGGGGCTATTTTAAAATCCAAAAAAATATTCAGAAAGCGTTGGGAGGTATTCTAATGGCTAAAGAGAAATTTGAAAGAACCAAACCCCATGTGAACATTGGGACCATCGGTCACGTTGACCACGGCAAGACGACCCTGACTGCGGCCATCACCAAGGTGCTGTCCGAAACTCCGGGCTGCAAGGCCACTTTCGAAGCCTATGCTGATATCGATAAGGCTCCGGAAGAAAGAGAACGTGGTATTACCATTAATACCGCCCACGTTGAATATGAAACCGAAACCAGACACTATGCACACGTTGACTGCCCGGGGCACGCTGACTATGTAAAGAACATGATCACCGGTGCTGCTCAGATGGACGGCGCCATCCTGGTTGTTTCCGCTGCTGACGGCCCCATGCCTCAGACCCGTGAACACATCCTGCTGGCCCGCCAGGTTGGCGTACCTGCCATCGTAGTGTTCCTGAACAAATCCGACCAAGTTGACGATCCTGAACTGATCGAACTGGTTGAAATGGAAGTCCGTGACCTGCTGAGCCAGTATGGCTATCCTGGAGACGAAGTGCCCATCGTTGTGGGTTCCGCTCTGAAAGCCCTGGAAGGGGACAAAGAACAGGAAGACAACATCCGGAAACTGATGAAGGCTGTTGACGAATACATTCCTACTCCTGTCCATGACCTGGCCAAACCGTTCCTGATGCCTATCGAAGACGTGTTCACCATCACTGGCCGTGGTACCGTAGCTACCGGCCGTGTGGAACGTGGCGTGATCAAAGTTGGGGACACTGTTGAAATCGTTGGTCTGTCCGACGAAAAGAAACAGTCCGTAGCCACCGGTCTGGAAATGTTCCGGAAGACCCTGGATCAGGCTGAAGCCGGCGACAACATCGGCTGCCTGCTGCGTGGTATCGACCGTACCGAAATCGAAAGAGGTCAGGTACTGGCCAAACCGGGCACCATCCATCCTCATACCAAATTCAAAGGTCAGGTTTACGTACTGACCAAAGAAGAAGGCGGCCGTCATACTCCGTTCTTCAACGGCTACCGTCCGCAGTTCTACTTCCGTACCACCGACGTTACCGGTGTTGCTCACCTGCCTGAAGGCACCGAAATGGTTATGCCTGGGGACAACGTGGTGATGGATGTTGAACTGATCACCCCGATCGCCATCGAACAAGGTCTGCGTTTCGCTATCCGCGAAGGCGGCCATACCGTTGGTGCCGGTGTGGTTACTGAAATCGAAGGCTAATCGAATCACCGGATGTAAAACTGAGGCCGACCTATCCATCGGCCTCACTTTTTTGTTGACATCCTGGCGGTTCTATGATAACCTTTATAGGCGGCTTTTGGGAATCAAGAGTTTTGAATGTAAGTGAGGTGTTAAGGAATGGCAGCTGGAAACCGTGTGGGTATTACCCTGGCTTGCACCGAATGCAAACAGCGTAACTACCAGACTACGAAGAATAAAAAGAACGATACCGAACGTATCGAAATCAAAAAGTATTGCAAGTTCTGCAAAAAGCATACGTTGCATAAAGAAACGAAATAAGGTGGAGCGATACTATGGCAGGAACTCAATTCACCCCGGAAGTAAAGAGCACCTCTGGTGTGGGTGGTTTTCTCCGAGAAGTGAAAACCGAAATGAAAAAGGTAACATGGCCCACCAAGAGGGAACTGATCGGGTACACCATTACGGTGATCCTCTCCTCTCTCTTTGCAGCTTTCCTGATCTGGGCTATTGATGCTGTCTTGTCCGTACTGTTTCGCTTAGTGATGGGAGTGCAGTAAGCATGGAAAATCAAAAGCACTGGTATGTCATTCATACTTATTCTGGTTACGAGAATAAGGTAAAGATGAATCTGGAAAGCAAAATCCATTCCCTGGGTATGGAAGAGCAGATCTTCCAGGTGCTGGTTCCCATGCAGAATGAAGTAGACGCAAAGGATGACAAGCAGAAGGTCGTGGCGCGGAAAGTGTTTCCAGGCTATGTACTGATCGAAATGATCGTGGACGACCGGACTTGGTATGCTGTGCGGAACACCCCTGGTGTAACTGGCTTCGTTGGTACCGGCACAAAACCCATTCCTTTATCTGACCGTGAAGTAGAACGCATCCTGGGGGCCATGCCCAAAGAAGGAGAACAGACTGCTGCAGTCGGCAAGACTGTGGAAGAACCTGTAATCCGGATGGAATGCCCTGTAGGTTTGAATGATACCGTCCGCATCAAAGCCCCTGGCTTTACCGATATGGTAGGGACGGTAGCGGAGATCAACGACGAACAGCAGAAGATCAAAGTGATGGTCGAAATGTTCGGACGTGAGACTCCCATTGAAGTTAAATTCACCCAAGTGGAAGCTATTGAATAAGTAAGGAGGTGTAAATTATGCCTAAGAAAGTCGTTAAGATGGTCAAACTGCAGGTCCCTGCTGGTAAGGCAACTCCGGCACCTCCCGTAGGTCCGGCACTGGGCCAGGCTGGTATCAACATCATGGCCTTCGTAAAAGACTTCAACGAACGGACTGCCAAACAGGTTGGCCTGATCATTCCTGTTGAAATCACCGTTTTCGAAGATCGTTCTTTTACTTTCGTTACCAAGACTCCTCCGGCAGCTGTACTGCTGAAGAAAGCCTGCGGCATCGAAAAGGCTTCTGGTGAACCCAACAAGAACAAAGTTGCCACCATTAAACGTGACAAAGTTCGGGAAATCGCTGAAAGCAAAATGAAAGACCTAAACGCTGGCTCTGTTGAAGCTGCCATGCGCATGGTCGAAGGTACTGCCCGGAGCATGGGTATTACTGTAGAAGACTAATGTCTGAAAAACTGTGGGAGGCAAAAGCCGCTTGACCACAAGGAGGAACAAACAATGAGTAAAGCTGGTAAGAAATATACCGACGCCGCAAAGCTCATCGAAGCTGGCAAGGCATATTCCCCCAAGGAAGCAGTTGATCTGGTTAAAAAGACTTCTGTGACCAAATTCGACAGCACGGTGGAAGTTTCCGTCCGCCTGGGCGTTGATCCCAAGTACGCTGACCAGCAGGTCCGCGGCGCTCTGGTTCTCCCCAACGGCACCGGCAAATCCAAGACTGTGCTGGTATTCGCCAGAGGCGCTAAGGCCAAAGAAGCCGAAGCTGCCGGCGCAGACTTTGTTGGCACTGATGAATACGTGGAAAAGATCAAAGGCGGCTGGACCGACTTCGACGTCTGCGTAGCCACTCCTGACATGATGGGTACTGTAGGCCGTCTGGGTAAAATCCTGGGCCCCAAAGGCTTGATGCCTAACCCCAAAGTGGGTACTGTGACCATGGATGTCACCCGTGCCGTCAACGAAATCAAAGCTGGTAAAATCGAGTACCGTACCGACAAAGCCGGTAACGTACAGACTGCCATCGGCAAGGTTTCCTTTGACGCTGACAAGCTGCTGGAAAACTATCTGACTCTGATCACCACCCTGATCAAAGTAAAACCCTCCGGCGCAAAAGGCCAGTACATCAAGAGCGTAACCCTGAGCACCACCATGGGCCCTGGCGTTCCTGTTGACGTACTGAAAGCTGACAGCAACAAATAATCAAATAGAAAATGACCATCGGACCCAAGACAGCAGGCGCGCAAGCCTAACGGATTTCCACCTGCCTAGGTCGGAGTGTTGATAAACATGACCTCCGGCTGACCCGCCGAGAGGTCTTTTCATTGATTAATAAAAAACTGACGCAAGGAGGTGTACTACTGATGCATGACATTAGACCTGAAAAAGCTGGTAAAGTGGCAGAACTGAAAGATCTGCTGTCCAGTTCCAAAGGTGCTGTTCTGGTTGACTACTGCGGTCTCACCGTGGCTGAAGATACCGAACTGAGAAGCAAAATGCGTGAAGCCGGTGTGAAGTACATGGTTGCCAAGAACACCTTTATCCGCATTGCCGCCAAAGAAGCTGGTGTTGAAGGACTGGATTCCTATCTGGAACACAATACCGCCGTGGCCTTCTCCGCTGAAGACCCTGTGGCTCCTGCCAAGATCCTGAACGATTTCAGCAAGGACCACAAAGCTCTGGAAATCAAAGCCGGTATCCTGGACGGTAAAGTAATCGCCCTGGACGAAGTCAAGGCTCTGGCAGAACTGCCTTCCAGAGACGAACTGCTGGCCAAACTGGTTGGCAGCATGCAGGCCCCCATTTCCGGGCTGGTCAACGTACTGCAGGGGACCATTCGCAACTTTGTGTATACCCTGGAAGCCGTACGGCAAAAGAAAGAGCAGGAATCTGCTTAATCGGAAAACAGGCTGATTCTGCAGCCTGATGAAAACCATTACCCATTTCATTAAAAATTTTGGAGGTATGAAAAATGGATAAAGATCAAATCATGGAAGCCATTGAAAATATGACTGTTCTGGAACTGGCCGACCTGGTTAAAGCCATGGAAGACAAGTTCGGTGTTAGCGCTGCTGCTCCTGTTGCCGTAGCTGCTGCTCCTGCTGCCGGCGCTGCCGCTGCTGAAAAGACCGAATTCGACGTTGTTCTGAAAGATGCTGGTGCCAGCAAGATCAACGTAATCAAAGTTGTTCGGGAACTGACCGGCCTGGGCCTGAAAGAAGCCAAAGCTGCCGTTGATGCTGCTCCCAACGCCATCAAAGAACATGTTGCCAAAGCTGACGCTGAAGCCATGAAAGCCAAACTGGAAGAAGCTGGCGCTACCGTAGAACTGAAATAATTTCTGCTGGTATTTCAAAAGGACTGTCCCTCTGGGGCAGTCCTTTTTTACTGTTCGAAAAAAGATTACATTTCCTCTTGACAAAATACCCCCTGCATAGTAGGATATTATCATATTGAAAAAAGCAATGAGCGGAACCAGTACCTTTGGGGAAGGCCCACAGAGAGTCCGGCGGCAGCTGAGAGCCGGGCGGCGGGAACCTTGGGGAATGCCTCCGTGAGCTGGGCCTCGAATTTCCAGTAGAGCGCCCCGGGTCAGCAGCCGTTATCCCTGCTGCAAAGGCCGGCCTTTGGATGCCGGTGAATCAGAGTGGAACCACGGGCCATCGTCTCTGTTGAGACGATGGCCCTTTTTGTTTACACAGACCAAGAGGTGTTGGATTTGATCAAGTTTCAGGATATCAGCAAAACTTTCAAGATCGGCAGCGGGGCTGTACAGGCTCTCCAGCATGTGAACCTGGAAGTGGAAAAGGGAGATATCTTCGGAGTCATCGGTTTCAGCGGGGCAGGAAAATCCACCCTGCTGCGGATGGTGAATGCCCTGGAGACTCCCACGGAAGGCCATGTGGAGATCGAAGGACAGGTCATAGACCAGTTGTCCCACAATGAGCTGCGGAAGGTACGGAAAAAGATCGGCATGATCTTCCAGCAGTTCAATCTGCTGGATTCCCGGACCGTCTACGAAAATGTGGCCATTCCCCTGCGGCTGAACCACACGGAGCCGGTGCAGCTGGACCGGACGGTAAAGACCCTGCTCCAGTTCGTGGGACTGGAAGACAAGGCCGGGTCCTATCCCATCCAGCTGTCCGGGGGACAGAAACAGCGGGTGGGCATTGCCCGGGCTCTGGCCACCAACCCCAGCATCCTCCTTTGCGATGAAGCCACCAGCGCCCTGGATCCGGAAACCACGGAACAGATCCTCCAGTTGCTCCGGCGGATCAACAAGGAACTGAAGATCACCATCCTGTTCGTCACCCATCAGATCCAGGTGATCCAGCAGCTGTGCAACAAGGTGGCTGTCATGGAACACGGCCGGGTGGTGGAACAGGGGTCCGTGCTGGAAGTATTCAGCAATCCCCAGCAGGAGATTACCCGGAAGTTCGTCCGGACGGTCATCCCGGACACCATCCCGGAAAGCATCCAGGCAGATCTGAAAAAGGATCCCCGTCCCTTCAAGCTGCTGAAACTCCGTTTCCTGGGCCGCCAGGCCTCGGAAGGAGACATCTCCGTACTTAATGACCGGTTCGGTCTGAAAACCAACATCGTTTTCGCTACGGTGACAGAACTCCAGCAAACCGCCCTGGGCCTGTTCATCCTCCAGTGCATGGATGAAGGAGACAAAATTGCCCGGAGTGAGGCATACCTGACCCAGCAGGGCATTCTGTGGAAGGAGGTGAGCCTGTCATGATCGACCAATTGGGTGTTCCCGCGTCCCAGCTGATCCTGAGCGCGGAACAGACATTGTACATGGTGTTCGTTTCCCTTCTGGTGGGCTCCATACTGGCCATTATCCTGGCCATGATCCTGGTGCTGACCAACGACAACGGGATCCTGAAGAACCGGCCCATTTATCTGGTGCTGAACACCATCATCAACATCATCCGGAGCGTTCCTTTCATTATCCTGATGGTTTTCATCATGCCCCTGACCAAGGCCATTGTGGGGACCCGGATCGGCACCACCGCGGCGCTGATTCCGCTGATCGTCTTCATCACGCCCTATCTCACCCGGCTGTTCGAGAACTCCATCCTGGATGTGAACCGGGGCATTGTGGAAGCCGCCCAGTCCATGGGGGCCTCCTATTTTGAAATCGTCTGGTACTTCCTGCTGCCGGAGGCCAAGGGATCTTTGATCCTGTCCATTACCACCGGCACCATCGGGCTGATCGGCGCCACGGCCATGGCCGGTGCCATCGGGGCCGGGGGCGTAGGGGACCTGGCCCTGACCTACGGGTATGAACGGATGAACACGCCGCTGATGCTGTTTACGGTGGTGGTACTGATTGTCTTCGTCCAGATCATCCAGACCGTGGGCAACCACTTTGCGTATAAAACCAGAAATCATGGATAACAAATTTTGAGGGGGTAACATCATGAACACAAGCAAACTGAAAAAATGGCTGGTAATCGGATTGGCAGCGGTGATGACCACCGCCCTGGTGGCAGGCTGCGGCAGCGATTCCGGCAAAAGCGCCGACAAAGGGGCTTCCACCAAAAAGGAACTGAAGTACAGCAAATCCCAGGGTCCTTATTCCGATCTGTTTGAAAAAGGGGTAAAGCCCATCCTGGAAAAGAAAGGCTACAAGTTTGTGGGCAAGGACATGTCCGACCTGCTCCAGGCGGACATCGCCCTGAACGAAGGGGAAGTGGACTTCAACGTGGAACAGCACACCGCTTATATGGAAAACTTCAACAAGAAACAGAACGGCCATCTGGCGGCCATCACCCCCATCCCCACGGTTCCGGCCGGAATCTTCGCCGGATCCAAGAGCAGCCTGGATCAGGTGGCTGACGGGGATACGGTGGCCGTCCCCAACGATGCCTCCAACACCTCCCGGGCCTATGCCCTGCTCCAGAAGGCCGGCTGGATCAAACTGGATCCCAAGAAGGATCTGTCCACGGTGACCCAGCAGGATATCATTGAAAATCCCCATCACCTGAAATTCACCGAAATGAAATCTCTGAACATCCCGGCTGTCCGGAATGACTTCTCCTACATTGTGATCACCGGTGCCATCATCTACAACGCCAAGATCGATCCTTCCACCGCTCTGATGAAGGAAGATATCCTGCCGCACCTGCTGCTCCAGCTGGTTGTCCAGGACAAGAACAAGGACGCCCAGTGGGCCAAGGATATTGCCGACGCTTACAAGTCCGCGGAATTCCAGGAATACATGAAGAAAAACAACAAGGGTCTGTGGTTCGACCCCAATGCCAAGAAATAAACAGGTGCAGACAAACCCCGGAGGCCCAGGCTGATGGGGTTTCCTGCTGAAAAGGAGACTTTGCCATGGATGTAAAAGAACAGGTGGCAGCCCTCCAGCCGGAACTGGTCCGGCTGCGCCGCCATTTCCACGAAAATCCGGAACGGTCCTGGAAGGAATTCCAGACCCAGAAAGCCATTGAAGCCTATCTGGATGAACTGGGGATCCCCTATGTGGAATCCTGCCATTCCGGGGTGATCGCTACTTTGAAGGGGCCCCATGCTTCGGACCGGATTATCGGGATCCGGGCGGACATCGATGCCCTGCCCATTACGGAACTGAGAGAAGCGGAATACAAATCCCGGAACCCGGGGACCATGCATGCCTGCGGCCATGATACCCACATTACCATCCTGCTGGGGACGGCCAGGATCCTGGCGGCCCTGAAGGACCAGCTGACGGTGACCGTCCGGTTCCTGTTCCAGCCGGCAGAAGAAGAAATCGCCAACAGCGGGGCCGCCTACATGAAGGAAGAACCTCTGGTGAAGGAATGCGACCGGCTGATCGCCCTCCATATCTGGAGCAAGATCCCTGCGGGCTGGGCTTCCCTCCGGTATGGGCCTGTCATGAGTGCCGCGGATACCTTTGATGTAACAGTGGAAGGGAAGGGAGGCCACGGGGCCCTGCCTCATCAGACCATCGATCCCATTGTGGCCGGAGCGGAATTCGTTACCGCCCTCCAGTCCGTGGTGAGCCGGGAAGTGAATCCTCTGGAACCGGCGGTACTCAGTGTCACCCGGTTCCAGGGGGGCACCACCAGCAATGTGATCCCGGGAGAAGTCCAGCTCTCCGGCACTGCCCGGACCTTCAGCAAGGAACTCCGGGAAGCCTATCCCGGGATCCTGGAACGGGTGGCCCAGGGCGTGGGCACTGCCACCCGGGCCACCCTGCGGACGGTGTATCATTTCGGGCCTCCGCCCATGATCAACGACAAGGCCTGTGTGGATACGGGCCGGAGGGCCTGCGCCAAAGTCTTCGACCCGGACAAGCTGGTGGACTGGGAACTCCAGATGGGAGGCGAAGACTTCGCCAAGTACTACAATCCCAAATGCCTGCTGCTGTTGGGCGGCGGCTTCCCGGAAGAAGACCGCCGGTATCCTCAGCACAGCCCCTACTTCGACATCGACGAAAAAGCCCTGGGACTGGGTGTGGAATATTTTGTCCAGTATGTATTGGAGTGGGAGGAGGAATTGAAGAAATAGGATAAGTAGGGTAAAATAAAGAGACTGTGGCGTTCTGCCCAGCCTCTTATTTGTTGATTACGGAAGGGAAGTAGGTATATGCAGCCTTATCTGATCCTTGGCTTTCTGATTGTCCTGGGCTATCTGGCCCATAATCTGACGGTATCTTATGCCGCCGGCCTCCTGGTCTTGCTGAAGCTGTTCCTGCCGGAGGAGAAACTGCTCTATTTCGGCGGCCACGGGGTGAACTGGGGGGTCATGCTGCTGATGGCAGCGCTGATGGTGCCCATCGCTACCGGGAAAATCGGTCTGGCGGAAACCCTGGGAGTGTTCAAGACACCTCTGGGCATGGCCTCTCTGGTCATCGGTGCCCTGGTGGCCTTATTGGGCCGCTGGGGGGTGGAACTGATGGGGGCGGATCCTCAGGTGGTGGCCGCCATGCTGATCGGCACCATCATCGGCGTCATCCTCTTCAAAGGCGTCCCCGTAGGTCCCATGATCGCCAGCGGGATTTTGTACTGTGTAATGAAAGTGTTGGGAATGGTGTTTCATTGAAAGGGGCTGTTGCATGCGCAACAGCCCCTTAGTCGGAAGTCGGGAGTCTGCAGTCGGAAGCCTCAGGACAGGATCCGTCTAGCTGGACGGATCCTTTTGATTCTGTAGAAACAGAATCGCAATCAATTTGAGAGATCATTTCGTCCAAAGGTTCTACACATTCAAAAAATTTGCCTACAAATTTAACCTTCGGCTCCAGACTTCCGACTCCAGACTTGAGCCGCTATGCGGCTCTACAGCTAAGGGTGGTGTTGCACGCAATGTGCAACACCACCTCTTTTTACGCCAGTGCATCGCCCAGTCCTTTGCACTGATTCAGGGCATCGTCATCCGGGGCGTTGTTGGCGATTACCGGATCAGCGGCCAGCACGGCGCCTTCGGCTTCCGCGTCGGCTTTCCAGCTGTCCATCCATTCTCCGGTGCCCCAGCCGTAGGAGCCGAACAGGGCGATTTTCTTGCCTTTCAGGCTGCCTTTCACTTCATCCCACATGGGCTGGAATTCCCCTTCTTCCAGGACTTCCGCTCCCATGGCCGGGCAGCCGAAGGCGATGGCGTCGAAATTGGCCACTTCCCCGGCGGAAAAGGCGGAAGCATTGTATTCCACCACTTCAGCTCCTTTGCCTTTGGCACCGTCCTCCACGGCCTTGGCCATGGTTTCTGTGTTGCCGGTCCCGCTCCAGAATACCACTGCGATTTTGCTCATTGTAATCCATCCTTTCCGCCGGCCACGCCGGCTGACAAACATTTTATTTAAGCCACCGCCAGCCTGCTGAGGGGAGTGCCGGCGCAGTAGCAGCGCCAGTAGATCCGGGTGCATTTCTGGCATTTGGCAAAATAACAGGCGGCCCGTTCCCGGTTTCCGTAGGCCTTCCAGCACCCGGAACAAACGCCTTTGTCCCGGGGGGAGGCCATGTAGGCTTTCACATCTTCCAGAGGATAGTCCAGCAGGATGCCGATTTCATGAGGGAAGGGGTCCCGCCGTGCCAGGCGCAGGGCCATCTGGTCCAGGATCTCCTGACAGGTGGAGCCCTCATAGCCCTGGCGTTTCAGGAAGGAACTGCTTTCCGGATCCTGGAGAAGGATGCTGAGCCGGTGGGGGCGGTACACATACAGGAGGGCACTTTTCCGGATGCAGTCATAGCTCAGGACTTCCAGACGGATTTGTTTGGGTTCCAGGCTGCGCTGGATTTCCCCGATCTGGGCGAAAGGGCTGTCTCCGGGACGGAAAACGAAGCGGAACAGACTGGCGGCTTTGAGACCGGCCAGGGTGGGCGCGCACTGGCGCACCAGTTCTGTTTCCAGGGTGATGGTCATAGTGGAGCCTCCTTGAATAAGTTAGCTATGACTAATTAATAACCAAAGAAAAATGGCTGTACTTCGAAAAATACCAGCCAAAATAGTTAGCAATTACTAACTAAACGAAGTATAACAAATCCCTCTGTTTTGTGCAACCATTTTTTTTCTCCATCTTGCCACCGGACCGGTTTTGGGCTATAATGAGGGTATAATTAATCAAACGAATAATTATTTTACTGGTACAGATGGGAGCGATGACCATGAAATGGTGGAAACCTGTGGTGGTGGGGCTGTCCCTGACCCTGGCACCGGGGATGATGCAGCCGGCCCTGGCCGGGAAGAAGGATCCCCAGCCCAAGGCGGTGAAGATGCCCTCCTGGACAGAACTGGCCCAGAAGCAACCGGCAGCTTATGACAAGGCCACGCCGGAGGCCAGGCTCAGTGAGGAACAGCTGGCGGACTGGTGGAAGACCTTCCAGGACCCCAAACTGGACGCCCTGATCGAACTTTCTCTGAAAAACAACCGGGATCTCCAGGCGGCCCAGGCCCGGGTGGAAGAAGCACGGGCCCAGTTGGGGATCAGCAAGGGAGAAGCTCTGCCCTGGCTGAATGTGGGAGGCACCTACGGACGGTATGAAGCCCCTCAGGGGGTCAACGACAAAATCAGCGATATGAGTCCCTATCCGGGGATGATCAACCCGCCCAACCGGAATTCTTCCGTAGCCGGGCTGGGCATCGATGCTTCCTGGGAACCGGACTTCTTCGGCCGGCTGAAAGCCAAGAAGCAGAGCGCCGCCCACAACCTGGCAGCCCAGCATGCAGCCCTGTACAGCACCTGGGTGACCCTCAGTGCGGAAACAGCCCTCAACTATGTATCTCTCCGGACCCTCCAGCAGGATCTGGACCTGTTGGAACGGCATGCAGCCCTGGAAGGGGAAAAAGCAGATCTGCTCCAGACCAATTACAATGCGGGGCTGATCAGCGGCTATCCTCTGGAAGCCATGCGGACCCAGGAACAGAATACCCGGGCGGAGATCCCCCGGACCCGGCAGTCCATCCAGGAGACCCTTACCCGGCTGTCCATCCTTACCGGGACGGAACCGGGCCAGCTCAATGACCTGTTGGAACCGGAAGATCTGCCGGAAATCGATCCGGAACTGTATCATGCCATTCCCGCCAACCTGATGCGCCAGCGGCCGGATATCCGGGCGGCGGAAGAGCGGCTGGAAGCCCAGATCGCCCGGACCAAAGAGGCACGGGCGGAACTGAAGCCCCGGTTCACCCTGGACGGGTTCCTGGGGCTCATCACCCTGGGGGGCGGGAATCTGTTCGGTTCCGGCGCCCACTCCTTTGCCATTGCGCCTTCCTTCACCTTCCCCCTGTTCCATGGGGGACAGCTGCGGCAGAATGTGAAGCTGCAGGATGCCCGGGCCAAAGAATACCAGGCCCAGTATGAAAACACGGTGCTGAAGGCGGCCGGGGAAGTCCAGGATGCCATGACCGGTATCGTCCAGGAAAAGGAACGGAAAGACAAGCTCACCGCCGGGGTGGACAATGCCCAGGGGGCTTTCGACCTGGCGGAAAACCGTTTCCAGGCGGGACTCAGCGATTATCAGCCGGTATTGGACAGCGAACGGACCCTGCTTACCATGAAACGGCAGGAAAACCGCAGCCGGGGCCAGGAACTGGCGGACCTGATCCACCTGTACAAGGCACTGGGCGGCGGCTGGCAGCCTCTTTCTGATGCGGAACAGGCGGAAATCAGCAGGGCAGAAGGGAAGGATAAATGATGGCATTTTGGGAAAACCTTTTACAGGACAAAAAGAAACTGGCGGCCCTGGTGGCAGCGGCAGCCCTGCTCATCGGCGGGGGCTCCTACGGCTACCACCGGTATCAGGTGCAGAAGGCGGCCCGGCAGCTGACCCTCTACGGGAACGTGGATGTGCGGGAAGTATCCGTGGCCTTCCGGGAAAGCGACCGGATCGCGGAAGAAATGGTGGAAGAAGGAGACAAGGTCACCAAGGGCCAGGTACTGGCCCGGTTGGATACCGATGAACTGAAAATCAAGAAGAGCAAGCTCCAGGCCCAGATCGCTGCCCAGCAGAGCGTGGTGGACAAACTCCACAACGGCACCCGGGCGGAAGATCTGGAAGCGGCCCGGGCCAAAGCCGATGAGGCGGCAGCCCAGGCGGACCAGGCCCGGCAGGATCTGGCCCGGGTGGAGAACGCCTTTGCCTCTTCCAATGGAAAATCCGTCAGCAAACAGGACCGGGATGCGGCCCGGACCAAGGTGGATGTAACGGCGGCCCAGGCGGAAGCGGCCCGGCAGGAATATGAAAAAGCCCAGGCTGGCCCCCGGGATGAAGATGTGGCCAGCGGGGAAGCCCAGCTGAAAGCCCTCCAGGAAGACGCCAAACACGTGGACTACCTGCTGAGCCAGGCGGAACTCAAGGCACCGGCAGACGGGGTCATCCGGTCCCGGCTGCTGGAAGTGGGGGATATGGCTTCTCCTCAGAAACCGGTGTTCAAGCTGTCCCTCAATGAAAAGAAATGGGTCCGGGTCTATGTAAGCGAAAAGGATCTGGGCCGGATCTATGAAGGGATGAAGGCGAAGATTTATACGGACAGCCATCCCAAGGATCCCATCGAAGGCCAGATTGGCTATATTTCCTCTACGGCAGAATTCACCCCCAAAACGGTCCAGACCACGGAACTGCGTACCTCCCTGCTGTACGAAGTCCGGGTCTATGTAACCGATCCTGACAATGTGCTGCGGATGGGAATGCCCGCCACGGTGCAGATCGACACGGAGCAGAGCCATGACTGAATGGGTGGTCCAGGCTGAAAAGCTGGACAAACTCTTTGATGACAAGCAGGGAAAGACCCATGCTCTCCAAGGCATCGACTTCCGGGCGGAAAAAGGGAAAATGACCGCCCTCATCGGTCCGGACGGGGCCGGGAAGACCACCACCATGCGGCTGATCTGCGGGCTCATGGACCCCACCGGCGGGAGCCTGAAGGTGCTGGGGCTGGATTCAGTGGCCGGGGCGGAGGAAATCCAGTCCCGGATCAGCTACATGCCCCAGAAATTCGGCCTTTATGAAGACCTGACCATCCAGGAGAACCTGGATCTGTATGCGGACCTTCACGGGATCCCCCAGGATACCCGGAAGGACCGTTTTGCCAAACTGCTGGATATGACCGGACTGGCTCCCTTTACCGGACGGCTGGCCGGGAAGCTGTCCGGGGGCATGAAGCAGAAACTGGGACTGGCCTGCACCCTGGTACGTTCTCCGGATCTGCTGATCCTGGACGAACCTACCGTAGGGGTGGACCCTCTCAGCCGTGACGAGTTGTGGATCATCATTAAGCAGATGGTCCGGGAAGAAAACCTCAGCGTCATTGTATGCACCGCCTACATGAACGAGGCGGCCATGTGCGACCATGTGTATGTGCTGAACCTGGGCCAGATGCTGTTTGAAGGGACTCCCCAGGAACTGAGCCAGGTGGCGGCGGGAAAATGCTTCGAAGTGGACCCGCCGGAAGAACTGCCCTACCGGGTGCTCCAGGGATCCCTGCTGGATGACACGGAACAGATCATCGATGCGGTGCCGGAAAGCGGTACCGTCCGGTACATTGCCGCCCGGCCCGGGGAACCCATCCCCACCCTGGAGCGGTGGAGCCTGACCCCCCGGGCGGTGGAACCCCGGCTGGAAGACGGGTTCATGATCCTTCTCCACCAGGCGGCGGATCTGGAAAAGACCCGGATCCCCCTGGCTCCTCTGGACAAGATCCCGCCCCGTCCTTCCCAGAATGAAGTGAGCATCGAAGTGAAGGACCTGGTGAAGAAGTTCGGGGATTTCACCGCGGTTTCCCATACTTCCTTCCAGGTCCACAAAGGAGAGGTGTTCGGCCTTCTGGGGCCCAACGGGGCCGGGAAGACCACCACCTTCCGGATGCTCTGCGGCCTGATCCCCGCCACCGGCGGCAAGCTCAGCGTGGCCGGGGAGAACCTGCGGACCGCCCGGACGGAGGCCCGGGCCAAGATTGGCTACGTGTCCCAGAAATTTGCCCTGTACACCAAGCTCAGCGTACTGGAAAATCTCCAGTTCTACGGAGGCATGTACGGACTGCCCCGGAAGAAGCTCCAGGAACGGATCCGCACGGTGCTGGAGGAATTCCAGCTCACCGGGACGGAATCCCACAATGCCGGGGACCTGCCGGGAGGCTACAAACAGCGGCTGTCCATGGCCTGTGCCCTGCTCCAGGAGCCGGAGATCCTGTTCCTGGACGAACCCACCAGCGGCATCGATCCTCTGGCCCGGCGGATGTTCTGGCGGGAAATCACGGATCTGTCCTGCAAAGGGACCACCATCATCATCACCACCCACTTTATGGAAGAATCCGAGTACTGCGACCGGATCATGATCCAGGACCACGGGAAGATGCTGATCATCGGTTCCACAGACGAGATCCGGGAAAAACTCCATAAACCGGGAGCCAATATGGATTCCATGTTCATCGACATTGTGAACCAGTCCCGGGCCAGGGGAGAGGAGGCAGCCCAATGAAAGACAATCTGCGCCGGATCCGGGCTCTGACGGTGAAGGAGTTCCGGGAGGTGCTCCGGGACAACTCCAGCCTGGCCCTGGGCATCCTGCTGCCCATCATCCTGATCCTGGTGATCGGCTACGGCATCAGCCTGGATGTGAAGCACGCCCCCATCGGGGTGGTGCTGGAAGATGCGTCTCCGGAAGCCCAGCAGGTGGTGGATTTCGTGGATGGGTCGGAATACTTCCGACCTACCTACATGACCAGCATGAATCAGGCGCTCCGGGCCATGGAACAGCGGAAGATCGACGCCATCCTCCGGGTACCGCCGGATTTCAGCCGCCAGCTCCATCAGGGGGACGGACGGATCCAGCTGCTGCTGTACGGCACGGACACCACCACTGCCATGAGCATCCAGAGCTATGTGGAAACGGCGGCGGCCCAGTGGTCCGCCCGCCAGATGGCCAGCCGGGGCGTGGGAGCCGTGGAACTGGAATCCCGGCTCTGGTTCAATGATGCCCATGAAAGCACCTGGTACTTTTTGCCCGGGCTGATCCTGATGATCGTGACCCTTGTGGGGGTGCTGCTTACCGCCGGGGTCATGGCCCGGGAATACGAACGGGGGACCTTTGAATCCCTGTTTGTAACCCCGGTAAAAAAAGGGGAAATCATCGTGGCCAAGATGATCCCCTATTTCTGCATTGCCATGCTGGGTGTCCTGATCTGTCTGGTCCTGTCCCGGTTCCTGTTCCAGGTGCCTTTGGTGGGATCTCTGTCCCTGGTGATCCTGATGTCCATCCTGTATCTCCTGACGGCCCTGGGTATGGGGATGCTGATTTCCGTGGTGACCAAAGCCCAGTTCATGGCCATCCAGATGGCTCTCCTGGTCAGCTTCCTGCCCAGCATCATGCTGTCTGGGTTCCTGTTCGACCTACGGGCCACGCCCCAATGGGTCCAGTGGATTGGGGAAGTGCTGCCTTTCAAACATTATCTGGTTGTATTGAAAACCTTGCTCTTGGCCGGTGATCTCTGGCCGGTGATCCTGCCCCAGACCGGGTTCCTGATTTTCTTCATGGCCCTGTTTGTGGGTCTGGCCCTGAGAGCCATTCGAAAGAAGGTGGAGTGAATGAATGCCTGGCAGCTTTTCTGTCAGCAGGTCCGGTTCATCTGCCGGAAGGAACTGCTGGCCATCTGGAAGGACAAGGCCTTCCGCTACGTGCTGGTGATCCCTACCCTGGTATTGGGGGTGGTCTTTGGCTACACCGCTACGTTCAACGTGGAAAATGTTTCCTATGCGGTATTGGACCAGAGCCATTCGGAAGCATCCACCTCTTTGCTGGCCACCCTGGACGGCACCCATTTCTTTTATCGGGTGGCGGATCTGCAGAATTCTTCTCAGATCCAGGGACCCATCGACCGGGAGGAAGCCATGGTGGTGCTGGCCATTCCCTCTGATTTTGAAGAGAAACTGGCCCAGGGAGAAAAAGCCCCCCTCCAGGTAATCACCGATGGCCGGAATACCATGACCGCCAGTCTGGCTTCCGCCTACACCTCCCGGGTGGTCCAGCAGTGGCTGGAAGCCCGGACCGGCCAGAAACCGCCCCTTTCCGTGGAAACCCGGACCTGGTTCAACCCCAACCAGCTGACCCTGTGGTATTTTGCTCCCGGGATCCTGGGGCTCATGAGCTTTTCCCAGGTGATACTCCTGGCCGGGATGTCCGTGGCCCGGGAACGGGAGGAAGGGACCTTCGAACAGCTGCTGGTGACTCCGGCTTCCCCTCTGGTGCTGCTGATCGGGAAGGCCTTCCCTCCGGTGCTGGTGGGGCTGATGCAGGGGACCCTGCTCTTGCTGCTGGATCTGTTCTGGTTCCAGGTGCCTTTTGAAGGATCCTACCTGACCCTGTACCTGGTGCTGCTGGTCTATTTCCTCAGTTCCACCGGCATCGGGCTGAGTATTTCTTCCGTGTGCAGCTCCATGCAGCAGGTCCAGGTGTACACCTATGTGTATCTGATCCCCAATGCCCTTTTGAGCGGGGTGGCTACCCCGGTGCGGAACATGCCCCAGTTCCTCCAGATTCTCACCTACGGGGATCCTCTCCGGTTTGCCCTGGATGCCATCCGCCGGATTTATTTTGAAGGAGCCGGCCTTGGCACCATTGCCCCGGATCTGTTGCCCATGGCCATAGTGGCCGTCCTGACCCTCTGGCTGGCAGCGGTTTTATTCCGGAAGAATTTGGGGTAGAATAAGGGAAGAGTCGAATACGAAAGGAGCCATGCCCATGAATGACGTGCTGCGCAAAATGGTGGAGGACTATATCCACAACCGGATGCCGGAATACCTCCAGACCCTGTATGATGTGATCACCATCCCTTCTCCCACAGGAGAAGAGGACAGGAAGGCCCAGTGGATCCTGGAACAATTGGAAGCCATGGGGGCGGAAGGCGCATACCGGGATGAAGCCGGCAATGTGATCTATCCCCACTGCATTGAAGGAGTGGACAAGTTCCCTTTGTACACTGCCCATATGGATACGGTGTTTGCGGGAGTGGACAAGATCACTCCGGACATCGACGGCCACATCCTGAAGGCCCCTTCCTGCGGGGACAACAGTTCTGACGTGGCTGCCCTGCTGTTCCTGATCCGGATGATGCTGACACTGAAGCTCCGGACGCCGGCGGTGTTCGCCTTCAATGTGGGCGAAGAAGGGCTGGGGAACCTGAAAGGGAGCCGGGCCCTTACTGATGCCTTCGGAGACCGGCTCAGCTATTTCATGGCCGTGGACGGGAACAGCGACCGGTTCGTGAACCTGGCCGTAGGGTCCCGGCGGTACGCGGTCCATGTGGTCACGGCCGGGGGCCACAGCTATGCGGCTTTCGGGGCAGCCAACGCCATCAACGAAGCCGCGGGAATCATCCGGGATTTCTACAGCCTCCAGGTGCCCAAAGATCCCCGGACCACCTACAATGTGGGGACCATCCAGGGAGGCACCACCATCAACTCTATTGCTGCGGAAGTGGAATTCACCGTGGACCTGCGGTCCGTATCCCATTCCGAACTGGAAAAGCTGGATGCCGCCTTCCAGGCCATCCTGAAGGCCCACACCACGGACAAGGTAAAGGTGGAGACCCTGCTTCTGGGAGAGCGGCCCTGCAGCGAAGGGGTGCAGCACCATGAAATCCATGACCGGATCACCGCCATCCGGAAACGGGAAGGCCTGAAAACGGTGTTCAGTGCCAGCAGTACTGATGCCAACATTCCTCTCAGTCGGAACATCCCGGCCATCGCCTTCGGCATCAGCCTGGGCAAAGGGGCCCACACCCTCCAGGAAGAACTGGACATGACCAGCCTGGAACCGGGCCTGAAGCAGCTGGCGGCGTTTATTTGGGAGATGTAAGAGCTGCTGACAGGGAAAGGGGCTGTTGCGCACGCAACAGCCCCCTTTCCTATTCCCAATTTTCTGCGTATAATAAGAATCATAAAGAAAACTGCGGGAAACCGGGAGTTGGGGATGGTTTCCTTATACGGAAGGGGAATGGTTATGTCCAAGAAATGCAAACAGTGCGGCTGCGAACTGGCGGACGATGCCCTGTTCTGCGTCCAGTGCGGCGCCAAACAGGATCCGGTGGTGAAATGCCCCAAATGCGGTCATATGAACCCGGCGGCCAATGATTTCTGCACCGAATGCGGTACCCGGCTGAAGGAAACAAAGCCGGAGGAAAAGGGTGCCGGAGATGAAAAGCCGGCTGAATCCGTACAGCCAGCTCAGGAAGAAACTTCCAAAGTAGTGGTGGCGGAACCGGTTTCCGGCGGCCAGGGAGGCGGCGGGAACCAGGGCTTCCAGAACTTCCGGATGCCTCCGGAGGGTAACGGAAAGAAAAAGAAGATCCTGGCCATCATCGGGGTACTTGTGGTGGTCCTGGGACTGTTCTTCGTCTTTGGGGGCGGCAGCAAACCCATCCAGGTGAAATCCGGTGAAATCGTGGATGACTATATCCGGGACCAGAGTTCCGGAGATAAAAAATACAAGGACAAGACCGTCCAGGTTTCCGGTAAGGTAAAATGGAAGGGGCAGTTCAACAATTCCCAGAATTACAGCATTACCCTGGAAAGCCGGAAAAACGGCGGCAAGACCTATCAGGTGCTGGTGGATGTGCCGGCCAAACGGGCCAGCATCGTCAATGATCTGAAAATCGGGGATTTCGTCAATGTGAAGGGGAAATGCGTGGGTATCGTGAAACAGAAGAGTCCCACCCTGATCAGTGTCCAGATCAAATCCACCAAGATCAATGACCAGGATGCGGACTGAGGGGCAGGAGGCGTAACCCATGGCGAAATTTTGTGCCCATTGCGGGAATCAGCTGACGGAAGAGGAAAAATTTTGTCCGGTCTGCGGCACGCCGGTGGAGCAGTCGGCGGCCCCGGCTCAGCCGGACCAGCAGGAAAAGGGAGCAACCCAGCCGGCACCCCAGCCCCAGAAGGCTTCCTTTGAGACTTTCCAGCCCCGGGAAGATCTGCCCCACAAAAGCGGCCGGGGCAAATGGATTGCCCTGGTGATCCTCCTGATGCTGGCGGCGGCCGGGGCAGGAATCTTCTTTGCCAGGCAGAAGGATGCCGGGTCCGATACCAAACCGGCGGTGACCCAGGAAGAAAAGAAACCGGGAACTTCGGCTCCCAAGACCCAGCCCAAGGCGGAAGGGGCTGACCAGAAAGCCGCGGACGGGAAAAAGACGGACAAATCCTTCGGAAAGATCACCGGTACCGACGTGCGTCTCCGGGCGGGTGCCGGAACCAATACGGATATTGTGGACTATTTCGATGAAGGAGAAAAGGTGGAGATCACCGGACGGAAGGACAACTGGTACCGGGTGAAACGGGACAACGGCCAGACCGGGTACGTTTCGGTCCAGTTCTGCCGGCGTTTGTAACCGGCTTCCGGAAAGGAGGGGACCATGGGAAAATATCATGACGCGTACCAAAAACGGAGATGGAAGGGACCGGCCTGGGGCGTCTTTTTCATCCTGGTCCTGCTGCTGGCAGCGGGGTTCGCCATCAAAGGCTGCCGGGGCGGACAGCCGGCGGAAGAAGCAGAGGAAACTCCGGCGGCACCGGCTGTTACCGGGGATGTGCGCCAGACCCCGGAACCCCATGACTACTCCATCCTGGTCAAAAAAGGAGAATTCACCCTGTTCCTTCTGGACCACGGGGAACCGGTGGCCCAATGGCCGGTGGCCCTGGGGAAGAATCCCGGGCAGAAGCAGGTGAGCGGGGACATGAAGACCCCGGAGGGAACCTTCCCGGTGGATGAAATCATCGATGCCTCCAACTGGTCCCATGATTTCCACGACGGCAAAGGGGTGATCCAGCACGCCTACGGGCCCTGGTTCATCAGCCTGGACACCCGGAGCCTGAGCCAGGGAAAATGGGACGGCATCGGCATCCATGGCACCCACGACCCGGCCTCCATCGGCACCCGGGCCTCCGAAGGCTGCATCCGGATGAACAATGAAGATCTGGAAAAGCTGAAGGCCTGTGTGAAAGTGGGGACCAAGGTGACGGTGGAAGAGTAAAAGGCTGTCAGCGGCCGTTGGATGTCAGAATCCAATGATTCATTGCGGTGCCGTAGGGGCTCCACGCCGGGGAGCCCGCAGCTGGTACGGGCTGGCAGTCGATGGTCACTAGCCTCTAGCCAATGGAAGAAACCCGCCGGGCGGGTTCCTGGGAATATAGAAAACCGCAGGCCGGGAAGGGCGGGCCTTTGGCACGCCCCTACGCCGTTGGAATCGAATGTTGGATACCAACGGTCCCAGAAACGGATTTTTCGGAAACCCCGTTTCTCTGATTTTCCGTTGGTCCTTGACCCCAACGTTGTAAGGGCTCGCCGGGGCGAGCCCATCCCGGCCGCCCAGGGGGTCAATACGTTCAAAGG
Organism: Acidaminococcus fermentans; assembly: GCF_009696675.1. Taxonomy (GTDB): domain Bacteria; phylum Bacillota; class Negativicutes; order Acidaminococcales; family Acidaminococcaceae; genus Acidaminococcus. Next base: position 170,979 of record NZ_VULN01000002.1, read on the forward strand.
CAGATGCCTGGCATCTGGCATCCTTTTGCGGTGAACCGGCGTGGACGGGCGGCTTTGTCGACATTTTGCTTGCAAAAGCCTTGAACCGCCCCTACGGACTATCATCGGGGATGTGACAGGTGCCATAGGTGCGGACCAAGGGTTGCGCAGCGATTCCGCCCGGTTAGTCCGCTTGAAAGGGAGAGAAATGGAAAATGACGGTGATTGGGGTGAACTGAACTTCCATGATGGGGAAATCCTGTCCGTCAATTTGGAGTACGGGAACAAACGGGCCAATTTGGTGATCCAACTGGCCAATCCTCATACCAGGGTGGCAGTAGAAGCCCAAGGACTGTATGCTTTTCTCATGAGCTGCCGGGAACCTTGGGGAAGAGGAACCTATATTTTCAGTGTAACCACCAAACGGCAAAACGATAAAATCAAAATGGATATCCTGTTCAATTCAGGAGACCATATGGTCATTGGCTGCAAAAACTTAAAAGCCACTGCCCGTACCGACTGATTCAGTAAAAGTTCCAGAAAGGCAGATAAACCATGATCATGAGCATTTTTTTCCTTCTGGGGGCTTTCCGGACGTTTTACTATGTCATATGGGAGGCTGCAGAGAGAAAAACAGCAACAGCCTGGCGGGTGATGTTTGGGCTGTTGGGGCTGGCTGAACTGCTTCTGGCTTTTTATCTTTCACCGTTTTCTGCTGTTTTAAGAAATCTGGAAGAGCTGGAAACCGTTTATCATTATCTCATTCGGGCAGTCGTTGTTATTTTTTTGATTTTGGGCTGGACCGAAAGCAAAAATCTGGAAAGCAAGACCCAAAGGAAAGTGAAATCGTATATGCTGCGGGTTTATATTGCTTTGCTCATATACTTGGCCTTGAAATATTTGTGAGGGTCTTGTTATTCAGAGAAAACTGCCAAGGCAGTTTTCTTCCATCGGCCGTTGACCGTTGACCGGCCTGGCTGCTTCAGCGGCCAGGCCTTGAAAGGAGAAATTCATGGACACCATTCGTCTTGTAAAGGAACCGGAAAACTTCCGGGCGGCCCTGTATGACGGGGCCGTGGAAATCGGAAAATGCACCTATGGGGTGATCCGTCCCGGGGTTTGGACCCTGGAACACACCATTGTGGATCCCCAGTACGGAGGCCAGGGCCTGGCCGGGAAACTGGTCCGGGCGGTGGCGGACATGGCCCGGGAAGCCGGGGTGAAGATCATCCCCCAGTGTTCCTATGCCCGGGTCCAGTTCGACCGGAAACCGGAATTTGCAGATGTGTATGAAAAAGAGTAGAGTGTACAGAAACAAAAGTCCCAGAAACTGTTAAAAGAGATACAGAAGTGAACAATTTAAACTTTTTCAGAAAAAATATTTGACAAGCTGTTTCTCCAGTGCTACTATACAACCATCAATTCAATAAGAACCAAAAACCTTTGAGGTGGAGATAACGCCAGAAAATGTGCGCACAGAGAGTCCGGGAAGCTGAGAGCCGGACCGTGGCAGTCTGACAAATGGACCACTGAGGGCGCGATGAAATCTTCGGAAAGTATCCCGCGACGCAGCACCGACGTTACCGGTGAGGAATGTGTTGGCATTCTGCTTGAGGTGTGGAGCTTTGGCTCCATTACAGGGTGGTACCGCAGGTTATGACACCTGTCCTTGTAGGAGGACAGGTGTTTTTTTATTGCAGAGACAGTGACTTGCAGGAACAGGCATCCAGGTGGAATATCCAACCTGGATGTCTTTTTCTTTTATCAGTAAGGAGGAACAGTCATGAAACAACAGAGTCTGGAAGAAAGCAAAGCCCTGGCCCAGGGATATGCGGCGGTGCCTGTGGTCCGGGAAATCCTGGCGGATACCGCCACTCCCATCGGCCTGGTGAGCCTGGTGCGGAAGGAAAGCAGCCGGTATTTCCTGTTGGAAAGCCTGGAACAGAACGACCAGGCTGGCCGGTATTCCTTCATCGGCTTCGACCCTGTTGTCCGGCTCCGGGCCAAGGACCGGAACGCCCAGGTGGAATTTGCCGGCAGCCGGATCCCGGTAGATCCCAACCGGCCCCTGGAGGCCCTCCGGTCCATCCTGAAGGCCTACCGGGTCCCCAAAATCCCCGGGCTGCCTCCTTTTACCGGCGGGTTCGTAGGGTATTTCTCCTACGACTTTTTCCAGTACTGTGAACCCAGCCTCCATTTCGACCCGGCCAAGGCCACGGCCTTCCCGGATTTCGACCTGATGCTCTTCGACAAGGTGATCGCCTTCGACCGGGTGCTCCAGAAAATGTACCTGATCGTGAACATCAAGACCGATGACCTGGAAGGGAACTACGCCAAGGCCCAGAAGAACCTGGATGCCATGGAAGCCCTGGTCCGGCAGCCGGTGGCGCCGCCGGCCTTCACACCGGCTCATCTGGGGCCCATCACCAGCAATCAGGACAAAGCGACCTATGGAGAAAATGTGGAGAAGATCAAAGAACACATCCGGCAGGGGGATATTTTCCAGGCGGTGTATTCCCAGCGGTTCTCCGCTTCCTACGACCAGGATCTGTTCAACATGTACCGGATCCTCCGGACCACCAACCCTTCCCAGTACATGGTGCTGCTGAAGAACGACAATCTGGAAATCGCCGGTTCTTCTCCGGAAACCCTGATCAAGGTCCAGGACCGGGAAATCACCTCCATGCCCATTGCGGGCACCCGGCGGAGAGGCCGGACCGAAGAGGAGGACAAAGCCCTGGAACGGGACATGCAGACGGACCCCAAGGAACTGGCGGAACACAATATGCTGGTGGACCTGGCCCGGAACGATGTGGGCAAGGTGGCGGAATTCGGGTCCGTAAAAGTCCATGATCATCTGCTGGTGAAAAAGTTCTCCCATGTGATGCACATGACCACCCGGGTCACCGGTACTCTGAAGGAAGGGAAGGATGCCATCGACACCCTGTGTGCCGCCTTCCCGGCCGGGACCCTTTCCGGGGCTCCCAAAGTCCGGGCCTGTGAGATCCTGGATGGACTGGAACCGGAACGGCGGGGACCCTACGGCGGGGGCATGGGATACCTGGATTTTGCCGGGAACATGGACATCTGCATTGTGATCCGCACCGCTGTGAAATACGGGGACACCGTTTCCTTCCAGACCGGCAGCGGTATTGTGGCCGACTCCAAGGTGGAGGACGAATTCATGGAAACCATCAACAAGGCAGCGGCCGTACGGCAGGCTTTGGAAGCAACCACGGAGGCGTAACATGGAACTGATCATCGACAACTACGACAGCTTTACCTACAATCTGTATCAATATATGGGCACCCTGAACCCGGACATCCAGGTGATCCGGAACGATGCCATTACGGTGGAAGGGATCCGGAAGCTCCAGCCGGACCACCTGATCCTGTCTCCCGGGCCCGGCCGGCCCTGCGATGCAGGGGTCTGCGAACCGGCTCTCCGGGAACTGAAAGGGGAATTCCCCATCCTGGGGGTGTGCCTGGGCCATCAGGCCATCGGAGAAGTGTTCGGAGGCACCGTTACCTACGCCCGGCAGCTGATGCACGGGAAGCAGTCCACGGTGACCCTGGACCGGACTTCCCCCCTGTTCAAGGGCCTGCCGGAACAGATCCTGGTGGGGCGGTACCATTCCCTGGCCATCGACCCGGATAACCTGCCGGAAGTCCTGAAGGCAACGGCCACTACGGAAGACGGGGAAGTGATGGCGGTGGAACATCGGGACTATCCCATTTACGGACTCCAGTTCCATCCGGAATCCATCCTGACCCCGGAAGGCATGACCATCATCCGGAATTTCCTGGATCTGAAAATCACCAAGCAGCAAGCAGGAGGCATAGATCATGATTAAAGAAGCCATCATCAAACTGGTCAACAAAGGAGACCTGACCTACAACGAAGCCAAGGAAGTGATGCTGGAGATCATGGGAGGCAAGACCACTCCCACCCAGAATGCAGCGTTCCTGGCGGCTCTTTCCACCAAAAGCGCCAAGGCGGAAACCATCGACGAAATCACCGGCTGTGCGGAAGCCATGCGGTCCCTGGCCACTCCCGTCCCCCATCCCGGGATGGAAGTGATGGAAATCGTGGGCACCGGCGGGGACGGAGCCCATTCCTTCAACATTTCCACCACCTCCGCCATGGTACTGGCCGCCGGCGGGGTGAAGGTGGCCAAACACGGGAACCGGGCCGCTTCTTCCCTGTGCGGCACCGCGGACTGTCTGGAAGCCCTGGGGGTGAACATCCAGCAGGATCCGGCCCTGGCTCTGAAAATGCTGGAGGAGACCAACTTCTGCTTCCTGTTTGCCCAGAAATACCATGCAGCCATGAAGTATGTGGGGCCCATCCGGAAGGAACTGGGGTTCCGGACCGTGTTCAATATCCTGGGGCCCCTTACCAACCCGGCCAAACCGGAAATGTTCCTCCTGGGGGTCTATGACGGCTACCTGGTGGAACCTTTGGCCAAGGTGCTGTGTTCCCTGGGGGTGAAACGGGGCCTGGTGGCCTACGGCCAGGAAAAACTGGACGAAATCTCTCCCAACGGGCCCACCACCATCTGTGAGCTCCGGGACGGGTACTACCGGTCTTCGGTGATCCGGCCGGAAGATTTCGGTCTGGTTCCCGGGAAGAAAGAAGACCTGGTGGGAGGGACCCCGGAAGAAAATGCCCGGATCACCCGGGACATCCTCTCCGGGAAGCTCCAGGGCACCAAACGGAATGCGGTGCTCATGAATGCCGGGGCCGGCCTGTTCGTGGCCGGGAAGGCGGACACCATCGCTGACGGGGTGAAACTGGCGGCGGAACTCATTGACAGCGGCAAGGCCCTGGCCGCCCTAGAAAAAGTCATCAAAGTCAGCAACGAATAAACGGAAGGTGCGGAACATGATCCTGGATACCCTGGCAGAAGCCACCCGGCAGCGGGTGGAAAAACAGAAAAAGGAAAAAGACTTCTACACCCTCCGGCGGGAAGCGGAAGCCCTGCCCCGGGACCGGGAGGGCTGCTTCCGGGAAGCCCTGGGGAGACCGGGCCTCAACTTCATTACGGAAGTGAAGAAGGCCTCTCCGTCCAAAGGGCTCATCGCTCCTGACTTTCCCTATGTGGCCATTGCCCGGCAGTATGAAGCCCTGGGGGCTGCCGCCATTTCCGTGCTGACGGAAACGGACTACTTCCTGGGCAGCGACCGGTATCTCCGGGAAATCCGACAGGCGGTGGGAACGCCCCTCCTGCGGAAGGACTTCACCCTGGATGACTACATGGTGTGCCAGGCCAAGACCCTGGGGGCCGATGCCATCCTGCTGATCGCCGCCATCCTCAGCGACAGCCAGCTCCAGGAATACCGGCTGCTGGCGGAAAGCCTGGGCATGGACGCCCTGGTGGAAGCCCATGATGAAGAGGAAGTGGAACGGGCCCTCCGGAGCGGCGCCCGGGTCATCGGAGTGAACAACCGGAACCTGAAGGACTTTACCGTGGACATCGGCAACAGCCTCCGGCTCCGGTCCCTGGTACCGGAAACCATTCCCTTTGTGGCGGAAAGCGGCATCAAAAGCCGGCAGCAGACCGCCCAACTGGAACAGGCCGGGGTCAACGGAGTGCTCATCGGGGAAACCCTCATGCGGAGCCCGGATATGAAAGCCGCCCTGGCAGAACTGCGGGGTGAGGTCCTGTGACGAAAATCAAGCTGTGCGGGATCCGGCGGCCAGAGGATGTGGCCATGGTGAACCGGGCCCAGCCGGATTATGCCGGGTTCATCTTCGCCCCCGGCAGGCGGCAGGTAACGGCGGAACAGGCAGAAAACCTCCGCCGGCAGCTGGACCCGGCCATTGCCGCCGTAGGCGTCTTCGTAAAGGCTCCTGTGGAAGAAGCGGCGGCCCTGGCCAACCGGGGCACCATCCAGCTGATCCAGCTCCATGGAGAAGAAGACGAAGCCTATGTGAAGGCCCTCCGAGAACGGACAACGGCTCCCATCATCCGGGTGATACGGGTACGGGGACCGGAAAGCCTCCGGGACCTGGACCGGTATGACTGCGATTATTTCCTGCTGGATACCTATTCCGGCAGCCAGTTCGGAGGGCTGGGGAAAACCTTCGACCACAGTCTGCTCCGGCAGGCCCGGTTCCCCAGACCCTTTTTCCTGGCCGGGGGACTGGATGCAGACAATGTGGCGGCGGCCATTGCTGGGTGCAGCCCCTTCGGGGTGGATACCAGCAGCGGCATCGAAACTGCCGGAACGAAAGATGAAAACAAAATCCGCGCTTTTGTGAGCGCTGTAAGAAAAGAGGAAGAATCATGAGCAATGGAAGATTTGGCAGACACGGCGGCCAATATGTATCGGAAACCCTGATGAACGCAGTGCTGCAGCTGGACGAAGCCTACAACCGGTTCAAGGATGATCCGGAATTCCTTCAGGAACTGCGGACTCTGTACCATGACTATGCCAACCGGCCCAGCCTGCTGTACTATGCGGAAAAGATGACCAGGGATCTGGGGGGCGCCAAAATCTATCTGAAACGGGAAGACCTGAACCACACCGGGGCTCACAAGATCAACAACGCCCTGGGCCAGTGCCTCTTGGCCAAGAAAATGGGCAAGAAACGGGTCATCGCCGAAACCGGCGCCGGCCAGCACGGGGTGGCCACCGCTACTGTGGCGGCTCTCATGGGCCTGGAATGTGAAGTGTACATGGGCAAGGAGGACACCATCCGCCAGGCCCTGAACGTGTACCGGATGGAACTTCTGGGGGCCAAAGTGGTGCCAGTGACCACCGGCACTGGCACCCTGAAGGACGCGGTCAGCGAGGCCATGCGGGATTGGTGCACCAATGTGGAAAACACCTTCTATGTGCTGGGATCCTGCATGGGGCCCCATCCCTATCCCACCATCGTCCGTGATTTCCAGAAAATCATCGGGGAAGAAGTGAAAGCCCAGATGCTGGAGAAGGAAGGCCGGCTGCCCGATGTGGTCATGGCCTGCGTAGGGGGCGGCAGCAATGCCATCGGCTTGTTCTACGATTTCATCCCGGACAAAAACGTCCAGCTGATCGGGGTGGAAGCCGCCGGCCGGGGAGTGAACACCGCGGAAACCGCCGCCACCATCGCCCGGGGGAAACCGGGGATCTTCCACGGGATGGAATCCTATTTCCTCCAGGATGAAGACGGGCAGATCGCCCCGGTGTACTCCATTTCCGCCGGTCTGGATTATCCGGGGATCGGGCCGGAACACGCCAACCTGTACGATACGGGCCGTGCCCAGTACGTGCCCATCACCGACGACGAATCGGTGGAAGCGTTTGAATATCTGTCCCGGACGGAAGGCATCATTCCGGCCATTGAAAGTGCCCATGCGGTGGCCTATGCCATGAAACTGGCACCCACCCTGCCCAAGGACAAGATCATCGTGGTGAACCTGTCCGGCCGGGGGGACAAAGACGTGGCAGCCATTGCCAGATACAAGGGGGTAGACCTGCATGACTAGGATAACTGACGCATTCAAGAAACAGGGGAAGCTGTTCATTCCCTTCATTACCGCAGGGGATCCGGACCTGGACACTACGGAAAAACTGATTTATGCCATGGAAGAGGCAGGAGCCGGGCTCATTGAAATCGGCATCCCCTTCTCCGATCCCACTGCCGAAGGGCCGGTGATCCTGGAAGCGGACACCCGGGCCCTGGCTGCAGGGACCAGGATCAAGGCCATTTTCGCCATGCTGGCCCGGGTCCGGGAAAAGACCCGGATCCCCATGGTGTTCCTCACCTATGTGAACCCCATCTTCACCTACGGCCGGGAGAAGTTCTTCCAGCAGTGCCGGGATGTGAAAATCGACGGGGTCATCGTCCCGGACGTGCCCTATGAAGAAAAGGACACCATCGCTCCGGAAGCGGAAAAATACGGGGTGGAGATCATTTCCATGATTGCTCCCACCTCCCACCAGCGGATCCAGATGATTGCCAGAGAAGCCCAGGGATATATTTACCTGGTTTCTTCTCTGGGGGTCACCGGGGTGCGGAAATCCATTACCACCAACCTGAAGGAAATCGTGGACAAGATCCGGGAAGTCTCCGACAAACCCATTGCTGTAGGCTTCGGCATCTCCACCCCGGAACAGGCCAAAGAAATGGCAGCCATCAGCGACGGAGCCATCGTAGGCAGCGCCATCGTGAAACTCTGCGCCCAGTACGGTAAAGACGCCGTGGAACCGGTGAAGGCGTACGTAAAGGAAATGGCAGAGGCAGTGGAAGAGGCGAAGTGAAACAAGGCTGTTGCTTCTCCGCCAGCTGCGGCCCGTGACCAGGGGGTGTGAATTCTTTCACACCCCCTTTTTCTGATGCATCCATTTCTTTTTTACGGTATAATAGAAATGAAAGAAGGAATGATCATAAATTGTAACGTTTAAAGGAGAACCATCATGCTGGGAAAATATAAAGCGGTGATTGCGGGAATCGGGGTCCTTTTGGCGGCGGTGGCGGGATTTTTCCTGCTGGGGCCGGGAAAGAAGCCGGACCCGGGCCAGGTGGCCCAGATCCAGGGGAAACGGAACATCCTGGTGATGGGAGTGGACAGGCGGAGCGGCGATACCGGCCGGTCTGACACCCTTTTTGTGACCATGCTGGACACTTCCCGGAACCAGGCAGCTCTTTTGTCCATCCCCCGGGATACCCTGGTCTCCATTCCCGGCCACGGCTGGGACAAGGTGAACCATGCCTATGCCTACGGAGGCCATGAACTGAGCCGGAAGACTGTGGAAAACTTCCTGGGGATCCCCATCAGCAACTATGTACTGGTGGATTTCCAGGGGTTCATCAAGCTGGTGGATGCCATTGGCGGGGTGGACATCGATGTGGAAAAGTCCATGCAGTATACGGACCCTTATGACGGGGAAAACGGCCTGGTGATCAATCTCCAGCCCGGGAAGCAGCATATGGACGGGACCACCGCCATCCAGTACGTCCGGTACCGGGACGAGGAAGGGGACATCGGCCGGGTGGCCCGGCAGCAGAAGTTCATGAAGGCGGTGTTCGCCAAGCTCCGGTCCGCCAGCCTCCTGACCCGGGCCCCGGAAATCGCCCATACTCTGTACCAGAGCATCGATACGGATCTGTCGGCAGGGGACCTGGCATCTCTTTTGGTGACCTTTGCCAAGAACGTGTCCGGCACCTCCCAGCTGGAAACCGCCATGGTCCAGGGAAGCCCCGCCTATATTGATGACATCAGCTACTGGATCCCCAACATGACGGCCCTGCGCCAGCAGGTGGCCCAGCTCCAGGGGGTCCAGCCAGGGGAAGGGTACCGGATGGCGGCCCAGGCAGCCAAGAAGAAGTATGACGAACTGCTGGGCACCAACAGTGCCGCCGGCAGCGGGGAGAAACGGACTCTCCAGGTGCAGAACCAGGAACTGAAGAAAGCCGTGGAAAAAGCCCGGAAAATGGACAAAGAAAAAGCGGCCCTGCCTGTGGGAGACAGCAGCGGTACCGGCAAGGGCAGCACGGCGCCCAATCTGCCGCCCCCGCCGCCCCAGAAAACCCTCCGGGCCTCCCTGGTCAACTGCAGCGGCAATCCTCAGTACGGAGTGGAAGCGGCCAATGACGCCCGGAACGCCGGGTTTGCCATTGTGAGCATCACCAACGGCAGCCCCATGGACCGGACCCAGGTGCTGATCAATGCCGGCAGCAGCGCCGCCGAAGAGCGCACAGGAGCCCTGCCTTTCGACTTCCAGCTGATCCAGGGAGCCGTAAGCCCCAGCAGCGGGGATGTGGTGATTTATGTAGGACGGGATTATGGGAAGTAGGGGGGTGAATGAATTCACCCCGGTCGCGGACCGCGACTTATAGCTCGCGACTCGCGACCAAAAGTGGTTGTTGCCTACGCAACAGCCACTTTTTTACTCTACCAACATTATATGAATTAACCAACAAATAAAATAACTATGAAAAAACTGAAAATATTCTTGCATATTGTATACAAGAGTGCTATAATGCAACTGTAAGTTGAATTTGCCCCTCATTTGGCCCTTGTTTTCAAGGGCTTTTTTTTTTTTATGGCGTTTTGCCCGTCAGCGGTCAATGATCAGCGGCCGGATGATAAAATTTGCAGGCAAATTCTATGAATGTGTAAATTGGACCCGTAGGGGCTCCACGCCGGGGAGCCCGCTTTTGCATCGTTGGTTCGTGCATTCGGCGGGGCGCCGGGCCTGCGCCCCCTACGGTCTGACCTATTTTAAGATTAATTTGTTAAAATTGATTTCCTTCGGCTGTCAACCCTGTAGGGAAGTCATTGACAAAACAACATTACAGGCCTAAAATGAAAAACATCACGAATGTATACAAAATGCGGGACTGTCCCGCAGAGCAGGAAAGTAGGATGGTAGAACATGCATATCGATATCCACACCCGTTTCATTACCCTGTTGGGAGATCCCCTGACCCAATCCTTTGCGGCCCGGATGCAGAACAGAGGGTATGAGGCGGCAGGGCTGAACCTGGTGTATTTCTACACGGTGACCGGGAACGAACACCTGGGTGAAATCATCCAGGGACTGCGGCACATGCCCTTTGCCGGGTTTGCCGTCACCAAGCCCAACAAGGTGAAAGTCCTGGAATACCTGGACGAACTGGATCCCCTGTGTGCCAAAATGGGGTCCAGCAATACGGTGGTGAAACTGCCGGATGGACGGCTGAAAGGGTACAACACCGACGGGGTGGGCTTTTACCGGGCCCTGGAGGAAGCCGGGGTGCCCGTCAGCGGAAAGACCTTCTTCTGTTTCGGCAGCGGAGGAGCCGGCCGGGCCATTTGTTCGGCCCTGGCTTACCATGGAGCCGGCCGGATCCTGATTACGGATCTGGTGGAAGAAAGCGCCCGGAGCCTGGTGGCGGACATCAACAAAAACTTCGCACCTGTGGCGGAATTCGTGGCTTATGGAGATTTTTCCCGGGTCAAAGAAGCCAATGCCGTCATCAATGCCAGCGGGGTGGGCATGGGGAAAACCGCAGGCCGGACCCCTCTGCCTCCGGAATACATCCGGCCCGGCCAGTTTTACTTCGACGCCTGTTACAATCCGGCCCGGACCCGGTTCCTGGAAAATGCGGAAAAAGCCGGGTGCCCGGTGCTGAACGGGCTCACCATGAGTCTCTACCAGGGAACGGCCCAGGTGGAACTGTGGTCAGGGAAGAAGGCTCCGGTGGAAGCCATGGGTCAGGAACTGGAGAAAATCCTGGCAGAAAAAAAGCAGCAGGAGTAGGGCTTCTGCTGCAAAGTAGCAAAGTAGAATGGAGAGAAACAAAATGGAAAATGTGAAGGAAAGCAGCAAGGCAGTACAACGCAACTCTGTAAACGCTCTGATCCACTGGCTGGATCTGCACCTGGAAGAGACCTTCCTGGTGGTGATGCTGGTTCTCATTGCCGGCATCACTATGCTCCAGGTCATTGTCCGGAAAATCCCGGGCATGGCGTCTCTCACCTGGGCAGAAGAACTGTGCCGGTTTTTGTGGATCTGGAGCGTTTTTCTGTCCCTGCCCTATACCATCCGGATGGACAGTATGCTCCGGGTGGGGGTGCTGAAGGACATGCTCCCGGAAACTCTCCGGAAGGTGCTGAATCTGGTGGTGGACGGGATCACCCTGGGCTGCATGGGGGTCCTGGGCCTTTATGCGGTGGAAGTGGTGTCAGTAATTGCTGAAAGCCACGAGATTTCCCCGGCTATGCAGTGGTCCATGGCCTTTGTGTACAGCTTCATGGTCCTGGGGTTCTTCCTGGGAGTGGTCCGGTCCGTCCAGATGCTCTGGATCCATGTCCAGCATCTCCAGGAAAAGGAACTGTCCACCCTGGAACAGACTCTCCAGGATGCGGCTGACGAAGCGGCCCTGGCCCGGGAAGGGGATGACTGAATGTCCGCGGTACTGATTTTTTCCGTCTTTCTCCTGGCCATTGCTCTGTCCCTGCCTATCGGCATCAGCATGATCCTGGGGGCCACCGCTCCCATTGCCCTGTTCCATCAGGGAGGCACCATGGGCCAGGTGCTGAACAATGCCTTTTCCGGGGCCAATTCCACCCCCATCCTGGCAGTGCCCCTGTTCATCCTGGGGGGTGTGATCATGGCCAAAGGCGGGATTTCCCGGAAACTGTTCAACTTCTTCGCCTTTTTTGCCGGCCGGATCCCCGGGGGTCTGCCCTGTGCAGTGATCCTCACCTGCCTGTTCTACGGGGCCATTTCCGGCTCCGGTCCGGCCACCACGGCGGCAGTGGGAGCCATGTGCGTACCCTTCCTGACGGAACTGGGCTATGACAAGACCTGGAGTGCCGGTCTGGTGGCCGTGGCCGGGGGCCTGGGAGTTATCATTCCGCCTTCCATCCCCTTTGTGCTCTATTCCCTGGCCACCGGGGTTTCTACCGGGAAACTGTTCCTGGCGGGAATCATCCCCGGCTTCCTGGTGGGCCTGGCTCTGATGGTCTATGCGGTGATCCACTGTCTCCGGAACGGGGAGGACAAGAACAAAGTCCGGGAACGGATGGAAGAACTGTCCAGGATGGGTTTCCTCCAGCTGTTCCGGGACAGCGCCTGGGCCCTGCTGTGCCCGGTGATTGTCCTGGGAGGCATTTACACCGGGTTCACCACCCCTACGGAAGCGGCGGCGGTGTCCGTGTTCTATGCGTTGCTGGTGTCTCTTTTTGTCTATAAGACCATGACCTTCGGGGATATCCTGCCCATGCTCCGGGAATCGGTCCGGACCTATGGGGGGCTGGCCTTCGTGCTGGCCTTTGCCACCGCTTTCGGACGGGTCCTGTCCATGACCCGGGCTACCAAAGCGGTGGAAAGCTTCATCCTGGGGAACTTCACCTCCGGGGTGGCGGTCCTCACGGTACTGGTGCTGATTTTCCTGGCCCTGGGCATGGTGATGGACACGGGACCGGCCATCATCATCCTGGTACCGGTGCTGCTGCCGGCCTGTAAAAAGCTGGGAGTGGATCCCATCCATCTGGGGGTGGTGCTGGTGTGCTGCCTGTCCATCGGCCTGGCCACTCCGCCTTTCGGCCTGGACCTGTTTGTGGCCGGGAACATTGCAGAACAGCAGCCCATGAGCGTGGCCCGGAAATCCGTTCCGTTCATCTGTGCTTTTCTGGCGGCTCTGGTGGGCATCACCTACATTCCGGCGCTTTCCACCTTCCTGCCGGCATTGTGGTAAGAAAGGACGGAACAACCATGGATAGAATATGGAAGAAACTGGCCGCAGCCTGCCTGGGGATGGTGCTCCTTTTGGGAACCGCCGCCTGCGGCAGCCAGCCGGCGGCCGAAAACAAAGAGAAGGAAGCCGGGCCCTATGCCGGTCTGCCCAAAGTGGTGCTGGTGGGAGGGGATTCCTCCGGCAAAGGCTCCGTGGGCCAGCGGTTCGGGGAACTGGTGGCCCAAAAGGTGGGCAAGAAGACCGGGGGACAGCTGACCATCGACTACCACCCCAATGCGGAACTGGGCGGGGATGAAGACCTGCTCCGGCAGCTCCGGGCCAACGACATCCAGCTGGTGGTGGGCCAGATGGCTCCGGTGACGGCTTTTGTGCCGGAGGGAGCGGTGTTCGACCTGCCCATGGTCTTTGCTCCCTATGACGGGAAAACCATCGACCGGGTACTCAACGGGGACGGGTCCTTCCGGCAGAAACTGGCGGCGGCCTATGACCGGGCGGGGCTCCACTATATGGGTACCCTCCAGAACGGTACCTACCGGCTGATGACCTCCAACCGGCCGGTGAAAAGGGTGGAGGATTTCCAGGGGCTGAAGATCCGCACCATGAGCAACCGGAACCATATGGCCTTCTGGTCCGCCCTGGGAGCCAATCCCACGCCCCTGGCCTGGCCGGAGCTGTATTTTTCCCTCCAGAGCGGCATTGTGGATGCGGAAGAAAATGCGGCGGACAGCATCCTTTCCGCCAATTTCAACGAAGTCCAGAAATACGTGGCGGAAACCAATGTGATCCTGTACGCCAACGAAATGGTCCTGAACAAAAAAGCCTGGGAGAATCTTCCCAAGGCATACCAAAAGGCTCTGGAAGACGCGGTCCGGGAAGCCCGGGAAGAACTGGCACCTACCCTGATCCAGGTGGACCGGGACTGCAAGGAAAAACTCCAGAAAAAAGGCATGACCCTGGTGGCCTATCCTCCGGAATTCTACCAAGCAGTCCGGAACCAGCCCGCCGTCCAGGAACTGTACAAGAAAATAGACGCCCAGACCGGAGGACTGGGAACGGTGATGAGGGAAGAGCTGGAAAAGTAAGAACGGGGCTGCTGCAGCGCAGCAGCCCCGTCAACGGTCCGCTGACCGTTGACCATTGACCGCTGACAAAAAAGAACTGTGAAAAAATGATTCCTCATTTTTTCACAGTTCCTTTTTTCATACCCGCTGAATCACCTGGGCCAACAGGTCCGCCGGGAGCTGGCCGGGGGCGGAGGCGGCTCCGGCGGTGCCGAAAGTGACTGCGGAACCGAACCGGCCTCCTCCGATCCGGGTAATGGCCCCCATGGGCCCCATGGCCATGGTGATCACCGGAGTCCTGGGATGGCCTTCCTTCATTTCCAGGGTGGCGGCCAGAAGGGTCAGCACATCTTCTTCCTTCTGGGGCATCACCGCGTATTTGGCCAGGTCGCAGCCCAGGTCCTGCATGGTGCACAGGGTCCGGACCAGGGTTTCCCGGGAGGGAGTCTTCTGGAAATCATGGCAGGATCCCACCACCTTGATCCCGGCCCTGTGGGCCCGGTTTACCAGATGTTCCATCACATCTTTTCCCCGGGACAGCTCCACATCCACCAGGTCCATGGCTCCGCTGTCCATCGCTTCTTCCAGCAGCCGCACATAGTCTTCCGTGGAAATCTCCAGCTGGCCTCCTTCTACCGTGGTGCGGATGGTGAACAGCAGGGGCAGGTGGGGGATCCGCTGCCGGAACAGGGCCAGGGGAGCCTGCCAGCTTCCCGGTTCCCGGATGGAGGCGTAGCAGTCTCCCCGCCACTCCGCCAGGTCGCAGGGAGCTTCCGCCAGGGAATCCAGGGCTTCTTCCAGCCCGGACAGGGTAGGGGCCGTGAGAGGGATGGCGATTTTCGGCTGCCCTTCGCCGATTGCCAGATTTTTCACAAGTACAGGTTGGGCCATGATGATTCGCTCCTTTTTTCGTCTTTGCTCCAGTATACGGCAGCGGCTGGAAAAGTGTCAATGAAGGCTCTATTCTGTGGACAGGAAGGCCGTTCTTTCAGTCTCTTCTCCAGCCCTGTTTTTCCGCACTGTCAAACTATACAAAAGTTCGAAAAATTCGCTTTTCTATGCTATAATTTTTTTGTACAACCGCAGCCAACAGCTGCACCGGCAAAAATGCGACTGCAGAAAGAAGGAATGTGAAATGTCCGATCAACCCAAGAAACAGAGAAAGATGCTCAGCTCCTATTCCATCGTGTTCCTGTTCCTGATCTTTACCGCCATCCTTACCTGGTTCGTGCCCCAGTCGGTGGTGGTCAATGATCACGGAACCAAGAAGATCATCTACGACGCCATTATGGTCAAAGGGAAAGTGGTCGCAGGCCAGGGACTCCAGCCCATGGGACTGTGGGACATCATCATGGCACCGGCCAAGGGCTTTGTAAAGGCGGCCCAGCTGTGCTTTGCCCTGCTGATGGCCGGGGCCTTCCTCCACCTGCTGAACTATGTGGGAGCCATGCGGGCCGGGATCGGCTGGCTGCTGAAACGGTTCACCGGCAAGACCCTGATCGTGGTACTCACCTTTTTCTCCGCCCTGTTCGGTGCCGTCTACGGCCTGTGGGAAGAAATCCCCGCCTACTCCATGGCGGTGGTGCCCCTGTTCGTCCTGGCCGGCTATGATGTGGTCACCGGGATCGGGGTCCTGACCGTAGGGGCCACCGCAGGCAATATGGCCAGCGTGGTGAATCCTTTTTCCATTGGCGCAGCCGTAGGGGCCATCGGCAACGAAAGCCTGTCCCTGGGCAGCGGCATCGTCCTCCGGCTGGTGCTCTTTGCGGTGCTGTATCTGGTGGCCCTGGCCTATGTGCTCCAGTATGCGGCCCGGGTGAAGAAAGATCCCTCCAAATCCATTGTAGCCGGGCTGCCGGTGAACACCATGGTGGAGGAAAAACAGGAAGAAGTGGAAATCACCACCCGGCAGGCCCTGTCCATCGGGCTCCTGGTGCTGATCGTCATTGCCATGATCTGCGGCTATGTGCCCTGGGATTCCATCAAGTTCGCCGACGGGACCACTGCCAAGACCCTGGTGAACCTGCCCTTTACTTCCCTGGCCAAGGTACCGGTACTGGGGAACCTGCTGGGGGCGGAACACTACACTCAGTTCGGGGACTGGTACTTTGAAGAATTTTCCTTCGTGTTCCTGGCCGGAGCTCTGCTCCTGGGGATCATCAACAAGATCCCGGAAGCCACCTTTATCAAAGAATTCATCGCCGGGGCCCGGGACCTGCTCAGTGTGGTCCTGGTGCTGGCCATTGCCAACGGGATTTCCGTGATCATGGGGAGCAAGACTGCCGGCATGTCCGTCACCTTCGTGTACTGGATCCAGAGCGCCCTCCAGGGTGTGCCCTCCTGGGCCTTCTCCCTGGCGGTCATCGCGTCCTATGTGGCCATCGGTTTCTTCATGCAGTCCACCAGCGGGGTGGCCGGAATCACCATGCCCATCCTGGGGGCTGTGGCCTATGCCCTTTATGAAACCGCTCCCATCGGACCGGTGGGCGGCCAGGTGCTGCTGATTGCCAGCTTCACCATCGGGCTCAACTTCACCAGTGCCCTGTACCCCAGCGCCACCAACATGGGGACCCTGGAACTGTACAAGGTGCCCTATGACATCTATTTGAAATTCATCCTGAAGGGCGCTCTGCTGCTGCTCATTACCGGGGCCGTGATCGTTTCCGTGGCACCCATGCTGGGCATCCTGTAAGCCCTTGGAATATAAGGAAACTAACAAGCAAAGGAGTCGTAGCGTCATGACTGTACTGGATTCTCTGGAACCCCGCCGGGTGTTCCATTTCTTTGAAGAACTGTCGAAAATCCCCCATGGATCCCGGCACACCAAAGCCGTCAGCAACTGGCTGGCGGATTTTGGCCGGCAGCGGGGGCTGGAAGTCCATCAGGATGCCCTGGACAATGTGATCCTGGTGGGATCGGCTTCCCCCGGCTATGAACAGGCGGCTCCGGTGATCTTCCAGGGCCATATGGATATGGTCTGCGAAAAGGCACCGGACTGCACCAAGGATATGGAAAAAGAAGGCCTGGACCTGGAAGTGTCCGGGGATGAAATCACCGCCCGGGGCACTACCCTGGGAGCCGATGACGGGATTGCCGTGGCCATGGGCCTGGCTCTCCTGGATGATCCCGCCATTCCCCGGCCCCGGCTGGAAGTGGTGTTCACCGTAGATGAGGAAATCGGCATGCTGGGGGCGGAAGCTCTGGATGCCAGCGGTCTCAAAGGCCGCCGGATGATCAATATGGATTCGGAAGAGGAAGGGGTATTTACCGTAGGCTGCGCCGGCGGCGTGGATGTAAACTGCGCCCTGCCCGTCCGCCGGGAGGCCTTTGGAGGCACCTGCCTGGAACTGAAAATCAGCGGTCTGACCGGAGGCCATTCGGGAGCGGAAATCGGCCGGGGACGGGCCAATGCCCACATGCTCCTGGGACGGCTTCTGCTCCATCTGGATCGGGAAGCCCTGTACCGGCTGGTGGAAGTGGAAGGCGGCACCAAGGACAATGCCATTCCCCGGGAAGCCCGGGCTCTTTTGGTGACCCCGGAACCGGACCGGCTCCAGAGGGCGGCGGAAGCTTTCGGAGAGGCGGTCCGGAAGGAATACCATGTGACGGATCCGGAACTCCAGGTGGCTGTGAGACCGGCTGTAACGGAAACCCTGCCCATGGACCGGACTTCCACAGAAAAGGTCCAGTGTCTGCTGACCAGTCTGCCCAATGGCGTCCAGGCCATGAGCCCGGAACTGGCGGGCATGGTCCAGACCTCCCTGAACCTGGGGATCCTGTATACGGAGAGGGACCAGGTCTGTGCAGGTCTCCTGGTCCGGAGCAGCGTGGAAAGTCAGAAAGAAATGGTGGCGGAACGGATCGAAGGACTGTTGCGGCAGCTGGGAGGTCAGGCCTTCCGGGAAGGGGATTACCCGGGCTGGGAATACCGGGCGGATTCTCCACTCCGGGATCTGTTCGTCCAGGTGTACCGGGAACAGTACGGAAAGGACCCTAAAGTGGAAGCCATCCATGCGGGGGTGGAATGCGGCATGTTCGCCGCCAAGCTGCCGGGACTGGACTGCATTTCCCTGGGGCCCACCCTGACGGAGATCCACACCTACCGGGAAACCATGCACATTGCTTCTGTCCAGCGGACCTGGAACCTGCTGCTGGAAGTATTGAAGCGGATGAAATGAGGTGTGCAGCATGAACGATCTGGAACAGCGGACCCAGGCCATCATCGAAGCCTGTGTAAAAGAAAAGGAAACCAATCCCCTGGCCGTTTTCCGCCATGTGGCAGGACAGGATTTCGTCCGGATCCATGGGCCGGAGCACCATGTGCTGGACGGGGCCTGCCTGCTGACGGCCCTCCATAACGCCGGCATGGAATTTGATTTGGAGGAGATGCTCCAGAAGCTCCGCCGGGAAGGGCTCCAGATGCCCGGGGCCATGTGCGGCCACTGGGGAGTCTGCGGGGCCGTGGCATCCGTAGGCGCCGCCCTGGCTCTCCTGGAAGGAACAGGCCCGTTGACCACCGGTTCTTCCTGGGGCAGCCACATGACCTGTACCTCCCGGGCTCTGGCCAATCTGGCAGCCATGGGTGGACCCCGGTGCTGCAAAAGGGACGCCTATACAGCTCTCAAAACCGCCATTCCCTACGTAAAAGAACGGTTCGGGATCACCCTGCCGGAAGAAAACACAGTCTGCGGGTTCTATCCAAAGAACGGGCAGTGTCTGGGGGAGAGGTGTCCGTATAATCCGGGATATAAAAAATAGGGGGGAAGGGATTCACCTGCAATCCAGAAAGAGGTTGTTGCATCTGCAACAGCCTCTTTCTTCTTCCCCCATTCTAGTGTAAAATAGATTAGATATGTGTACGCTAAAGCATTGGAGGAACGTGTATGAAGAAAAAATACTGGCTGGGGTTTTGGGCCGCGGCGGTTTTTTTGCTGTTTTTCATGAATTCATCCCTGCCCCTGACGGACAGTGTGGAAGGGAACTACGCCCTGACGGCCAAGGAAATGGTCCTCAGCGGAGACTGGCTGTCTCCCCAGATCTACGGCCGGTACTGGTATGACAAACCGGTCTTTGCCTACTGGATGATTGCCCTGGGGTTCAAGATCTTCGGGTTCAGCGAATTCGGGGCCCGGTTCTTTCCCTCCCTGTTTGGGCTGGGAGGCCTGTGGCTGACGGTCCAGGCGGGAAAACGGCTGTACCGGGAAGAAGTGGGTTTCCTTAGCGGTGTTTTGCTGCTTATGACCCTGGAATTCTTTACTATTTCCAAAAGTGTCCTGACGGACGGGATGCTGTTCCTGTTCATGGACGGGGCCCTGCTGTGCTTCTTCCTGGGGTACAGCAGCCGGGAAAAGAACTGGTACTACGGGGTGTACATCCTGTCCGTCCTGGCCACCCTGACCAAGGGCCCTATCGGCTTTCTGATGCCCGGGCTCATCATTACCCTGTTCCTGCTGTACCAGAAGGACTGGAAATGCCTGAAGGATGCCAAGCTGGCCACCGGGATCCCGCTGTTCCTTTTGGTGGCTCTGCCCTGGTACATAGCCATGGCCCGGGTCCATCCGGATTTCCTGGGCAGCTTCCTGGGGACCCAGAACGTGCTCCGGGCCACCGTGTCCGAACATCCCCGGGACAATGTGGTCTGGTACTATACGGCGGTGAACCTGCTGAACGCCTATGCCTGGGTGGGTTTTGTCCCCGGCATGCTCTGGAGCCTTCTGCGGAAAAACGGGAAATGGAACTATCCGGCTCCCCGGGAAGCTTTCCTGCTGCTGTGGATCGCCGCCATTTTCGTGTTCTTCCAGTGTATGGCCACCAAATACATCACCTACACCTATCCCCTGCTGCTGCCTCTGTGCGTCCTGACGGCAGATTACATCTGGAAAAAGGGCAGCCGTCTGGATATCCGGGGGATGCTGGCCGGAAACCTGCTGTTCTACGGGGCTCTGACCTACGCCGCCTCCCAGGTGACCAAGCTGGCTCCCGGGGTGTTCCCCAATCCCCAGAACCTGTTTTATTTCATGCTCCTCTACACTCTGTGCATGGCGGTGCTGGCCTTTCACAAGTATAAAGGCAAAACCAGCCAGGAAGTATTTTCCACGGTGGTGCTGCTGACCATCGCTTTCCACTGCTGCAGCCTGGATCTGCTGGCCAAGCCTTTGATGGAGGATGTGACCGGGAAAACGGCGGCCCAGTTCATCAACGCCCTGGTGCCGGAAGACATGCCCATCTACATCCGGGGCGGGGGCTATCCCACTTCCGGAGTGTTCTACACCGGCCGGGAAATGGTGATGCTGGTGCCTGATGAGGAGGCGGATGCCTTCAAACCCCGGAAAGACAGCTGGTCCGCCAAAAACATCATGCCCTGGACCACTTACGGACAAGTCAGGCAGCAGCCGGGAAGGGCCCTGGTACTGGTGGACACCAAGACACGGAAACTGAAGACGAAACTGGAAGAAGACTGGCCCGGGACCTGGAAACGGGTGAAATTGCCCGGCCAGTGGACGGTAATGATCAAGGAAAGGTAGGCAGCCATGGAAGAAGAAAAAATCCGTTCCTATCTGGAACGGCAGGATTTCATCGGATTTCAGGTGCATCAAGAGGAACTGGACCATCCGGAACGGCTCCAGCGGTATTTCCAGCTGCTGGAGACGGTAGGGAGCCAGCCGGCTCTGGCCCGGAAGTTCTGCAGCCGGTGGGGACTTTCCTTTGCTGGGGACTGCGGGGAGGCCCTGTGGGAAAACAAAAAAGCCGTGGCCTTTGTCCGGAAACTGGGGGAGACCTTTCCCTTTCTCTTTTTCCTGGCGGAAAAGGAAGGGGAGACACTGAAGCTGCTGGTGATGCTCACCTGTCAGAGTGACAAATTGGAAGGGGACAACCTGTCCCTGGATCCGGAAAAGTTCAACGGCTTTCTGAAGAACCAGTTGAAGGGGCTGCTGCTCCTCAGCCAGAAAGTGGGGCTGAGCCCGGAAAATGCCCAGGGGCTGATCCAGAATATCTATGAATATTTCGGGCTGTCTGACTGAGTAGTCAAATTCACAAATTATTCATGGGTTTGCCCTTCCTTTGACACAGGTCATGGGTATACTAATAACCGTAACAGGGATTACCCCTCCTTGTTACATCTTCCCCATCAAATCATCATAAACAACTTCCTTTCAAGGAAAAAGCCTTCTGCTTCCCCAGCAGAAGGCTTTTTCCTCTTTTATTTCGTCTGTTCCAGATTCTCCGGTTCTTTGATGACCCCGTGCTTCCGGGCAAACTCCAGGAAGGTACGGATGGTTTCGTTTTCCACAGAGTTTTTCTGCCACAGCATTTCGATTTCATAATACAGAGGGGGATTCAGGGAAATGGGCACCAGTTCCGGTTCCCGTTCCGCCACCGTCCGGTACAGGAAGCCGCCGGCCACGCCGCTGCGGATCAGCTGGATCTTGGTGTACAGCTGGGTGGTGGACCACTGGATCCGGGGGGTGCACCGTTCCTGATGGAACCGCTCCAGGATGGTTTCCCGGAATTTCTGGCTGTTTTCGATTTCTACCAGATCATCCTGGGCCACCTGGGGCAGGGACAGGACCTTTTCCCGGGCATAGGGATGGCTCTGGTTTACACAGTAGACGATTTCGCTGCGTTTCATGGCACGGGCGGCCATGGTATCCTGATCCCCGTCCTGGCCGCTGACAATGGCAATGTCGATCCGGTCATCCTGGAGCGCCTTCCGGAGGGACAGGGAATTCCCGTGATGGAGTTCCAGCCGGATGTCCGGATGGTCCTTGTGGAACAGGGCCAGAAGAGGAATCTCCAGAGCCTCGATCATAGGGGGCAGGCCCACCCGGATGGAGGTGTTCTTTTTCTGGAGACGGGTCATATCATCGGCAATCTGCTTGGCTTTTTGGAGCAGTTCTTCCACTTCCAGAGAAAAATAGGACCCTTCGGTGGTGAGAATCAGCTTTTTGTGGGACCGTTTGAACAGTCTCAGCCCAAATTCTTCTTCCAGTTCTCGGATCGCTGCTGAAACCGCAGGTTGGGATATATGCAGTTCTTCGGCCGCCTTGGTGATGCTGTGCTGCCGGCAGACCTCCTGAAAATAGCGCAGTTGATGTAATTTCATGAATACGTCCTCCCAAACCTGGGGACTTTACCTTGTGAAAAAGTCCCGATTTCTGATTCTTGTCTGAAATATTGTGTCTTGTATACATTATATACAAAAGCAAAAAGAAAAATAATAACAGGTTTTCTTATGTAAAATATAAAAGAAATGTATAAAAATGAAAAAACACGGTGCTGTGGGAAAAACAACGGTGAAAACCAGCAAATCCTGTTATAATAGATACAAAAATCACAGTTTTCTTCTCTGGATTCCAGAGGGGAATTTGCAGGAGGTACCATGCATCCAAATCATTCTTCGCTGGCCCTGTGCGGGCTGTTTACGGCTCTCATGGCAGTGGGGGCCTTTATCCATATCATGATTCCCCTGGGCATCTGGCAGGTGACCATTTCCCTGCAGATTTTCGTGGCGGTGCTGGCCGGACTGTTCCTGGGCCGCCGGCAGGGGTTCCTCAGTGTCCTGGCTTACCTGGTGCTGGGGCTCTGCGGGCTGCCGATTTTCGCCCATGGAGGCGGGGTGGGGTACCTGGCCAAGCCCACCTTCGGGTTCCTGCTGGGGTTCCCCTGTGCAGCCTGGGTCACGGGAGCCCTGGCCGGGGACGCACCTCTCCAGGCCGGCCGGAAACGGCTGGTGGGAGCGGCTCTGGGGGGAGAAATGGCCTACTACTTCTGCGGGCTCCTGTACTATGATGTGATGTTCAATTTCGTCCTGCAGAATACCGGGGGCATCGGCCTGGTCCGGCTGCTGGAAATCTGGTTTCTGAGCACGGTGCTGCCGGACGGGGCCCTTTGTGTACTGGCGGTGCTGGTCTATGGAAAACTGGCCCCCAGGGTAAGGAGATAAGATGAAAAAACTCATTGTAGCCACCCGGGGCAGCCGGCTGGCACTGGCACAGACCCATATTGTATGCGGTCTTCTGAAGGAAGCGGGGGTGGAAACGGAAGTCCGGACCATTACCACCGCAGGGGACCGGGACCGGATCCACGCCCTGGTGAAAATCGGCGGCCGGGGGATTTTTGTCCGGGAAATCGAGCGGGAACTCCTTAGTGGAGAGGCGGATATCGCCGTCCACAGTGCCAAAGATCTGCCCTATCAGCTGGCCCAGGGGCTGGTGATCGCCGGTACCCCCCGGGGGGCGGATCCCCGGGATGCCCTGGTGCTGCTCCGGGATAAGAAACTCCGTGAAGGAAATGTGGTGGGCACCGGCAGTCCCCGGCGGATCCGGGAATTCAGCCGGCAGCGGCCGGACCTGCAGTTCCGGGATATCCGGGGGAATGTGACCACCCGGCTCCACAAGCTGGAACGGGGAGAGTATGATGCCATCGTATTGGCCATGGCAGGCATTGAACGGCTGGAACTGGACATGGGCCGGTTCCAGGTGATCCCCTTTTCTCCGGAGGAAGTGATCCCTGCCGGCTGCCAGGGCATCATCGGAGTGGAATGCCGGACCCAGGACCGGGAGCTGGTCCGGCTCCTCCGGCAGCTCTCTGATCCGGAGACCTGGCGCCGGTTCCGGTGGGAACGGCAGCTGTTCTGCGCTATGAAAGTAGACTGTTCCTGCCCGGTGGGAATCCACTGCCGGCTCCTGCCCGGGGAACGGATGGAACTGATGGCTATGGTGGACGGGAAACGGGCCCGGCGGATGGGAAAGGAAAAGGATGGGCAGGCGCTCTGCCAGTCCCTGAAGGAGGAACTTTATGACCGGCACTGAAAATACAGTGGGAAAAGTGTGGCTGGTGGGAGCCGGCTGCGGACGGGGCCTTCTGACCCAGGAAGGACGCCGGATACTGTCCCGGGCCCAGACCGTGCTCTACGATGCCCTGGTGGCCCCGGAAACCCTTCTGGAAGCCAGTCCGGAAGCGGAACTGCTGCCGGTGGGAAAACGGAGCGGACGGCACAGCGTGGCCCAGGAAGCCATCAATGCACTGCTGATCCGGAAGGCCCGGGAAGGCAAAAGGGTGGTACGGCTGAAAGGGGGGGACAGTTTTGTCTTCGGCCGGGGGGGAGAAGAAGCCCTGGCTCTCCAGAAGGCCGGGATCCCCTGGCAGGTGGTGCCGGGAATCAGCTCGGCCATTGGGGTGCCGGAACATTTCGGCATCCCGGTGACTCATCGGGGACTGGCCCGGTCCTTTACGGTGATCACCGGCCATACCCGGGACGGGGCGGAAGAGGACTGGCAGGTCCTGGCTCATCTGCAGGGTACTCTGGTATTCCTGATGGGTCTGGAACGGGTGGAAACCATTTGCCGCCGGCTGATTCAGGCCGGCAAAAAAGCGGATACGCCGGCCTCCGTCCTTTGCGGAGGATACGGAGAAGGGGAAAAACGCATTGACGGGACCCTGGAGGACCTGCCGGAAAAAGCCCGGCAGCAGGGGGCCTTCCCTCCAGCGGTGATCCTGGTGGGACCGGTTGCCGGCCTGGGACTCTGCCCGGAGGTGCCGGGGAAAAAAGAAAAAATCCTGGTAACCGGCACCCTCTCGTTCTGCCGGGAAGTGGCACGGGAACTGGCTGAGGGCGGCAGGGAAACAGGAGAACTGCCCCTTCTGGCCGCAGAGCCACTTTGGGGGAATATTCCTGAAGACTTCGGACAATGGGACTGGCTGGTATTCACCAGCCGGAACGGGGTCCGGCTCTTTTTCCAGTGGTTCCGGGAAAAGAAAAGAGACTTCCGGCTCCTGGGGCAGGCCCGGTTTGCCTGCATCGGGGAAGGGACCGCCCGGGAACTGGCAGAGCAGGGATTCCAGGCGGATCTGCTTCCGGAATGCTACACGGCAGAAGCGCTGGGAAAGAGTCTGGCTGAAAAAATGGGACCTGGGGAGCGGTGCCTGCTGCTCCGGGCGGAAAACGGGTCCCCGGATCTGGTCCGGGAACTGGAAAAGGCCGGGCGGCCATACAGGGATGCTGCTGTGTACAGAATCTGCCCCCGGGAGGGACAGCCGGAAAAAGGGACCTGCCTGGCTCCGGATGTAATGATCTTCGGCAGTGCCGGAGGGGTCCGGGTCTTTTTCCAGCAGTATACCCTGGCTTCGGAAACCCGGGTCCTGTGCATCGGTCCGGTTACGGCCCGGGCTGCCCGGGAAGCCGGCTGCCTGGAGGTGGAAACAGCCCGGGTCCATTCAGCAGCGGGGATCCGGGCGGCCCTGGAACAGCCGGGAGGGGAATCATGAGCTATTTTCCTTTGATGGTCCAGCTGGAGGATGCTCCGGTGCTCCTGGTGGGAGGAGGCAGGACAGCCTTCCACAAGGCAAAGATCCTGGTGGATTTCGGAGCCCGGGTCCAGGTGGTGGCTCCGGAACTCCTATCGGAATTCCGGGAGCTTCCGGTCCGGTGGGAGAGCCGGACCTTCGAACCGGAAGATCTGGACCGGGGGGACTGGATCCTGACAGTGGCGGCTACCAATCACCGGGAAGTGAACCGGACCGTAAGCCGTCTCTGCCGGGAAAAGCGGATCCCGGTGAATGTGGTGGACGATCCGGAGCTGTGTTCCTTTATCTTTCCGGCCCTGATCCGGGAAGGAGAAGTGGTCTGCGCCGTCAGCAGCGGAGGCCGGAGTCCTTTGGTGGCCCAGTATGTGAAAAAAAAGATCCGACAGGCCCTGCCGGAAGGACTGGGGGCCCTCAATGAAAAAATGGGGAGCTTCCGCCGGCAGCTGAAGGTGGCGGAACCGGATCCCCAGGTCCGGAACCAAAGGCTCCGGGAACGGTTCCGGAAGCTGCTGGAAGAGCTGCACCTCTGACTGCAATAAAAACCTTTCGAAATGGAAAAATATTTTCCAAAAGTACTTGCATTATTTTGAGAGTCTGTTATAATGAAAACCGTAAGAGATAACAAATATCAACAAATAGCAAGTCCTTAAATAAAGGGCTTGACCATTTAGGGGAGGCAATATTATGAAAAAATTCATTTGCAGAGTGTGCGGTTATGTGTATGAAGGGGAAGAAGCTCCGGAAAAGTGCCCTCAGTGCGGCGCTCCCAGAGACAAGTTCGATGAACTGAAGGAAGGCGTGAAGGAATACGCTGATGAACACGTGGTAGGCGTTGCCAAAGGCGTGGATGAACGGGTCCTGGAAGGCCTGCGTCAGCACTTCACCGGGGAATGCTCCGAAGTGGGCATGTACCTGGCCATGAGCCGGGTGGCTGACCGGGAAGGGTATCCGGAAGTGGCAGAAGCCTACAAACGGATCGCTTTCGAAGAAGCGGAACACGCTGCCAAGTTCGCTGAACTGCTGGGCGAAGTGGTTACCGACAGCACCAAGAAGAATCTGGAAATGCGGGCTGCCGCTGAACAGGGTGCCTGCGCCGGCAAGAAAGAAATCGCCACCCTGGCCAAACAGCTGGGCTACGATGCCATCCACGACACCGTTCATGAAATGGCCAAAGACGAAGCCCGTCACGGCCGTGTATTCGACGGACTGCTGGCCCGGTATTTTGCAAAATAAGAAGGTAAGGCAGGGAGAGGTTGCTGCACAAAAGGTGCAGCAACCTCTTTTTCTATGATAAAATAAAAAAAACACAAATGAGGGGGAATCGAAATGCAGGAGGCTTTGAGACGGCGGAATGAACTGCTGGCCCAGGTGGTGATCCGGGGGCTGGCATCCCGGAACATGAAGGGGTATTATGCGGCAACGGTGGAAGAGGCGGTGCAGAAGGCCCTGGAACTGATCCCGGAAGGCAGTGTGGTGAACATGGGCGGCAGCACCACCGTACGGGAAAGCGGTCTGGTGGAGAAACTGAAGGAAGGCAACTGGACCTTCATCGACCGGGACGAATATCCCACCCGGCGGCCGGCCCATCTGAAGGCCTATGATGCGGACTGGTATCTGGCCAGCTGCAACGCCATGACCCGGGACGGAATCCTGGTGAACATCGACGGCAATGGCAACCGGGTCTCCGCCATTTCCTACGGGCCCCACCATGTATTGTTCCTGGTGAGCCTGAACAAGGTGTGCTCCAGTCTGGAAACAGCCCTGGACCGGGCGGAAAACACGGCGGCTGCGGTCTGTGCCCAGAAATTCGACATCCAGACACCCTGTAAGACCACTGGGTTCTGTTCCCACTGCAAGGCGCCGGAAACCCGCTGCTGCCAGATCCTGATCACCCGGTATGCCCGGCATCCGGAACGGGTCCATGTGATCCTGATCAACGACCAGCTGGGTTTCTGACCGGGAAGAAAAGGGAAAGGGAGTTGGCGGACCAACCCTTCCTTTCCCTTTTTTGTGGTATAATGGATTCACTTTGAAACCAGAAGGAGACCGTGATGTCTGATTATTTTATTTCTCAAGTATATCCTTCCGATAAACGGACCAATGCCCAGGTGGATGCCCTGCTGGAGCAGGAGGGAATCCGCCGGGATGCCAACCTGGACTATACCTGTGTGATGTTCGACAATGATTACCGGGCCATTGCCACCGGAAGCTGTTTCGGCAACACCCTCCGGTGCATGGCGGTGGACCATCACCACCAG
Source organism: Acidaminococcus fermentans (assembly GCF_009696675.1). Lineage (GTDB taxonomy): Bacteria > Bacillota > Negativicutes > Acidaminococcales > Acidaminococcaceae > Acidaminococcus. Next base: position 198,761 of record NZ_VULN01000002.1, read on the forward strand.
GGGGAAGGGCTGATGAACGAGATTGTGTCCCATTTGGTCCAGTACCAGTATGAACGGGGAAATCTCCACCTTTTCCTGTATACCAAATGCAGTTCCGCCAAATTTTTCGGGGACCTGGGTTTTTATGAAATCGCCCGGATCGAAGACCAGATCGTCTTCATGGAAAACCGGAAGGACGGTTTCTCCAGCTATCTGGACCAGCTGGCCCGGAGCCGGGTGGAAGCTCCCAAAGTGGCGGCCATTGTCATGAACGCCAACCCCTTTACCCTGGGGCATCAGTACCTGGTGGAAAAAGCGGCGGCAGAAAACGACCTGGTCCACCTGTTCATGGTCAGCGAGGACGCCAGCCTGTTCCCCTATGCCGTCCGGAAGAAGCTGATCCAGGAAGGGACACGGCACCTGGCCAATCTCCGGTACCATGACAGCGGTCCCTACATCATCAGCCAGGCCACCTTCCCCAGCTATTTCCAGAAGGATGCGGAAGCGGTGATCGCCAGCCATGCCAACCTGGATCTGGCCATTTTCGTGAAGATCGCCCGGAAACTGGGGATTACCGCCCGGTATGTGGGGGAAGAGCCCACCAGTGTGGTCACCGGCCTGTACAACCAGGTGATGGAAAAGCGGCTGCCGGAAGCGGGGATCCAGTGCGTGGTGGTGCCCCGTCGGGAAGAACAGGGCCAGGTGGTCAGTGCCTCCACAGTACGGAAGGCTATCCAGGAAGGAAAATGGGCGCTGGTACGGGAGCAGGTGCCTCCCACCACCTGGGACTTCCTCCAGAGCCAGGAAGCCCGGCCCATCCTGGACCGGATCCGGAAAGAGCAGGACGTGGTCCATTACTGAGGACCCGTCTTGTATTTTCCTACTGTATCTGTTATAATTACAAAGCAAAATCGAATACAGCTCATCAAGAGTGGCGGAGGGAATGGCCCTGTGAAGCCACAGCAACCATGGCCCTGGGCCAACGGTGCTAATTCCTGCAATGCGGTTTGTCGATTGTAAGATGAGAGTCCCATAGGTACTCTCATTTTGGGAGTATTTTTTTTGTGTAAGGAGGAAATAATGAAGAAAGTATTTACGTCTGAATCTGTCACGGAAGGCCATCCTGACAAAATCGCCGATCAGATCTCTGATGCGGTGCTGGATGCCATCCTGGAACAGGACCCGGATGCCCGGGTTGCCTGCGAAACCCTGGTGGCCACCGGCCAGATCCATATTGTGGGGGAAATTTCCACCAGCTGCTATGTGGACATTGCCAAGATTGCCCGGCAGACGGTGATCGACATTGGCTACGACCGGGCCAAATATGGTTTTGACGGAGCCACCTGCGGGGTGCTGATCTCCATCGATGAACAGTCCCCGGACATTGCCCAGGGGGTGGATGAATCCGATGAATCCAAACAGGGCGCTCAGGGAGAAGAAGAAAAAATCGGCGCCGGGGATCAGGGGATGATGTTCGGCTATGCCACCGATGAAACCCCCGAATACATGCCCCTGCCCATTTCCCTGGCCCACAAGCTGTCCCGCCGGCTGGCCCAGGTCCGGAAGGACGGCACCCTGCCTTATCTCCGTCCTGACGGGAAGACCCAGGTCTCCGTGGAATATGATGACGACAAACCGGTACGGGTGGACACCATTGTGGTTTCTGCCCAGCACAGCCCGGAAATCACCATGGAACAGCTGCGGAAGGACATCCTGGAACAGGTGATCCGGCCGGTGGTGCCGGCGGATCTGCTGGATGAAAAGACCATTTACCACATCAACCCCACCGGCCGGTTCGTCATCGGCGGGCCCCAGGGGGATTCCGGCCTCACCGGGCGGAAAATCATCGTGGATACCTACGGGGGCATGGCTCGTCACGGAGGCGGTGCCTTTTCCGGGAAGGATCCCACAAAAGTGGACCGGAGTGCTGCCTATGCGGCCCGGTATGTGGCCAAGAACGTGGTGGCTGCCGGCCTGGCCAGGAAATGCGAAATCCAGCTGGCCTATGCCATCGGGGTGGCCCGTCCGGTGTCCATCAGCGTGAACACCTTTGGCACCGCTGCCATTCCGGAAGAAAAGATCGTGGAACTGATCGAAAAGAATTTCTCCCTGACTCCGGCGGGTATCATCCGGAGCCTGGATCTGCGCCGGCCCATTTACCGCCAGACCGCTGCCTATGGCCATTTCGGCCGGACGGATGTGGATCTGCCCTGGGAACGGCTGGATAAAGTGGATGTGCTGAAAAAAGCACTGGAATAAGATGGAATACGCAAAGGTTGCCATCAATCTGCCTGCCAAAAACATTTTTCGGCAGTTCACCTACCATGTGCCCCAGGCCCTGGATTTCCTGGGCCAGGGCTGGCGGGTGGTGGTGCCTTTCGGCCAGCAGCTGCTGGAAGGTTTCATTGTGGAAGAGGACCGGAGCCCGGATCTGTCCCGGGAACTGAAGGACATTGCCGATGTGGTGGGGACGGAACCCTGGTTCGACAGTGAAATGCTGGCCACCGCCTACTGGCTGTCCCAGTACTACCTGTGCACCCTGGCGGAGGCCCTGCGGCTGTTCATCCCGGGCCGGAAAAGCCTGGCGGCAGTGGGAAAATACGTCCCAGTGCCTGAAGTGGCCGGGCTTACCCCTGAGGAACAGGAACTGTACGATTTCCTGACCCTGAAGGGTCCCCAGTCCCGGCGGGCCATCCGGAATCTCCCGGGAGGAGAGACGGCCCTGAAGGGACTGATTGCCCAAAAGGCGGTGGTCCTTTCCTACGATGTGAAATACAAACTGCGGGAAAAAACAGAGCGGACCTTTACAGCAACACCGGAAGGGCTGGCCGCACGGGAAAACGGAGAGGTCCGGGGCAAAAGCCAGCTGGCTGCCCTGGACTTTTTGCTGTCCGGGAACACCGCCAGCGCCGGGGAGCTGGAAGGGAAAGGCATCTCCTCCGCGGTGCTCCGGAACCTGGTCCAGAAAGGCTGGCTGCTGGAAGGCCGGCGGCGGGTCCTTCGGGACAGCTACCAGGGGCTGGAAGCCCGGAAGGAAACCCTGGAACTGACGGAAGAACAACAGGCGGCCATCCAGGCAGTGGACCGGGCCCGGGAAAACCGGGATCCCCGGACCTTCCTGCTCCAGGGGATCACCGGCAGCGGCAAGACGGAAGTCTATCTCCGGCTCACTGCCAGGGCCCTCCGGGCAGGCCAGCAGGTAATGGTGCTGGTGCCGGAAATCGCCCTTACCGGACAGATCGTGAAACGGTTCAAGGCCTGGTTCGGCGCCGGGGTGGCGGTGGCTCACAGCCGGCTTTCCCCCAGCGAGCGGGGAGACGTGTGGAGCCGGATGCGGTCCGGCCAGGCCCGGGTGCTGATCGGGGTCCGGTCCGCGGTGTTCTGTCCCTTTGCAGACCTGGGACTGATCCTGATGGATGAAGAGCATGAAGGGACCTACAAGCAGGAGGAACGGCCCAGCTACCATGCCCGGCTGGTGGCCCAGTACCGGGCCCATTACCGGAAGGTGCCGGTGGTGCTGGGGTCCGCCACCCCGGACCTGGAGTCTTATTATCTGGCGGAACAGGGGGTCTACACCCGTCTCCGGCTTACCCACCGGGCCAAGACCGGCAGTCACCTGCCCCAGGTGTCCATTGTGGACATGCGGGAGGAACTCCGCCAGGGGAACCGGACGGTGCTGTCAGAAGCCCTGCGGAGGAAGCTGGAAGACGTGGTGAAGAACGGGGAGCAGGCCATTGTACTGCTGAACCGCCGGGGGTTTTCCACCTTTGTGCTGTGCCGGGACTGCGGGGAATCCCTCAGCTGTCCCAACTGTGCGGTGTCCCTGGTGTACCATGCCCGGGAGCAGCTGATGGAATGCCATTACTGCGGCCATACGGAACCGGTGCCCACCAAATGTCCCTACTGCGGCAGCCCCCGGATCCGGTTCTTCGGCACTGGCACGGAAAAGGCGGAACGGGAAATCCGGGACCTGTGCCCGGGGGTGCGGCCCCTGCGCATGGACCAGGATTCCACCAGCGGAAAGTTTGCCCATGAGCAGATCCTCCAGGCCTTCCGCCGGAGGGATTACAATGTGCTCCTGGGGACTCAGATGGTGGCCAAGGGCCATGATATCCCCAATGTGACCCTGGTGGGAGTCCTGAGTGCGGATTCCCAGCTGAACCTGCCGGATTTCCGCAGCGGAGAGCGCTGCTTTGCCCTGCTGACCCAGGCCGCCGGCCGGGCAGGACGGGGAGAGAAGCCGGGGCAGGTGATCTTCCAGGCCTATGATGCGGAAAATCCCATTCTCCAGATGGCCGCCCGGCAGGACTATGAAGGGTTTGCCGAAAGGGAGCTGGCCCAGCGGAAGGAACTGGGGTATCCGCCCTTTACCCGGATGCTGAAGGTCACCGTCCATCACAAAAGGGAAGAGGAGGCCCTGGCCACAGCCCAGAAACTGGTGAATGCCCTGGAAGCCTGGCAGCTGGAAACCGGCCATCCCCTGGAGATCCTGGGTCCCTTCCCGGCCATCGTGGCCAAAGTGAACCAGATCTACCGGATCAACGTGCTGCTGAAAAGCCCCCGGATGAAGCCGGTAAAAGAATGGCTCCGCCAGTCCGAATACAGGAATATGGCCAATGTGTATTTTGATGTGGATCCCATGAGTGTGGTGTAGGGCCGCGACCGGGGGTGTGAATTTTTTCACACCCCCCTTTTTTTATCTCCTATGGTATAATAGAGAGTAAAAATTGCGATAGGAGTCGATGATATATGGCAATCTATGACATTGTAAAAGTGGGGGCGCCCATCCTTCGGGAAAAGGCGGTTCCTGTTACCAAATTCGATAAAAAACTGGGCCGGCTGCTGAAGGATATGGCGGAGACCATGTATGCGGCCAACGGCTGCGGACTGGCGGCCCCCCAGATCGGCCTCAGCAAACGGCTGGTGGTCATTGACGCCGGCGACGGGGCCGGCATCCGGGAATTCGTGAACCCGGTGCTTACGGACCCGGTGGGAGAAGCAGTGGATTCGGAAGGGTGCCTAAGCGTCCCCGACTACGAAGGGGAAGTGAAGCGGGCCGCCCAGATCACCGTCCATTTCCAGGACCGGAAAGGGGACCATTACCGGCTTACCGCCGACGGGCTCCTGGCCCGTGCCCTCCAGCACGAATGTGACCATCTGGAAGGGGTCCTGTTCATTGACAAGGCCATCAGCCTTTCTGCCAAACCGAGGGAAGGTCAAGAATGAAGATCGTATTTATGGGAACCCCGGAATTTGCCGCGGCCAGCCTGAAGACCCTGGTGGAATCCGGACAGTATGAAATCGCAGCGGTGGTCACCCAGCCGGACCGTCCCAAAGGACGGGGCCACAAGGTGATGATGAGCGCCGTGAAGGAATATGCCCTGACCCGGGATCTGCCGGTGCTCCAGCCGGAACGGGTGAAGACTCCGGAATTCCAGGCAGAGATGGAAAAAATCCGTCCGGATCTGATCGTGGTGGCGGCTTTTGGCCAGTTCCTGCCCAAAGTCCTGCTGGATCTGCCCCAATACGGCTGCATCAACGTCCACGCTTCCCTGCTGCCCCGGTACCGGGGAGCAGCCCCCATCCATTACGCCATCCTGAAAGGGGAAAAGGAAGCGGGGGTCACCATTATGCAGATGGACGTGGGGATGGATACCGGCGCCATGCTTAGCAAGGTGGCGGTGCCGGTGGGACCGGAAATGACCCAGGGAGAACTCCATGACATCCTGAAGGAAAAAGGCGCCCGGCTGCTGCTGGACACCATTCCTCAGCTGGCGGCTGGGACCCTCCAGCCGGTACCTCAGCCGGAAGAAGAGGCCACCTATGCCTCTCTCATTACCCGGGACATGGAAAAGGCGGACTGGACCAAAACGGCGGAAGCTCTCCACAACCAGTTCCGGGCCTTTGACCCCTGGCCCGGTTCCTTTACCCTGCTGCCGGACGGGAAGCGGCTGAAGCTCTGGAAGAGCCGGATCTTCACGCCAGAAGGCAACCAGGGTGCTCCGGGCACCGTGCTCCAGGCGGACGGAAAGGGTTTCCGGGTAGCCTGCGGACAGGGTACCCTGGAGATCCTGGAATGTCAGCCGGAAGGGAAAAAAAGGATGCCGGCAGCCTCCTTCGTAAACGGGGGCCATGTGAAACAGGGAGACAGACTGGAATAGATTATGAACATGGGATTTCGGCCGAAGAAACGGCTTTTCATGGCACTGGCCTCTCTGGCGGTGCTGCTGGCGGCGGCAGCGGCTTATGGGCTATGGCAGCTGCTGGTGCCGGGACTGGCGCAGATCCATCCCTGGCTGCCCCAGGTGGTGGGCTGGATCGTCCTGGTGGTGATCCTGGCTCTTTTTTCCGGAGTGGTGGGCATCGTCCTGGCCATTTTGGGCTTTCCCACCATCCGGTTCTTTTATTTCTGGGCCTGGCACATCATCAACCTGCTCTATCCTCTGGCCCTGTTCCTGGGGAAACTTATGGGGATTTCCAAACGGCGGGTGGAGCAGTCCTTTATTGAAGTCAGCAACCATCTGGTCCGGAACCAGCATATCCGGGTCCCGGCCAACCGGCTGCTGATCCTGACACCTCACTGCATCCAGCTGGATACCTGCCCCTATAAGGTGACCCGGGACATCAGCAACTGCCACCAGTGCGGCCGCTGTGGAGTGGGCCAGCTGCTGGCCCTGTCCCAAAAGTACGGGGTCCATGTGGCCATTGCCACCGGAGGGACCCTGGCCCGGCAGGCGGTGAAGAAAGCCCGGCCCAAAGCCATCCTGGCGGTGGCCTGTGAACGGGATCTTACCAGCGGGATCCAGGACGTGTTCCCCCTGCCGGTAATCGGGGTGCTCAACGAGCGGCCCAACGGACCCTGCTTCAACACCCGGGCGGACATGGGGAAAATCGAAGAGGCCATACGGTCATTTATTCTGGAAGAGGACGAACAATGAGAAGAATCGGCAAGAATCCGCGGGAAGCGGCATTACAGATACTGGAACAAATCTTTCTCAAGGGAGCCTATGCAAACCTGGCTCTGGCTCAGGGGCTGCGTGGGGCTCCTTTGTCGCCCCTTGACCGGAGCCTGACCACGGAACTGGTCTATGGCACCGTAAAGACCATGGGGACCCTGGACTGGTATCTGTCAAAGGTGGTGAACCGGCCCCTGCGGAAGCTGGATCCCCTGGTGCTGGTGATTTTGCGGCTGGGAGCCTACCAGCTGCTGTACCTGGACCGGATCCCGGTTTCCGCCGCCTGCAACGAAAGTGTGAAACTGGCCAAGAAATGGGTCCATGAGGGAGCGGCAGGAATGGTGAACGGAGCTCTGCGCCAGCTGGCCCGGACCCGGAAACAATGGAAATTCCCCCAGGGACCGGATCATGAGCTGGAACGGATCGCTTTGGAATATTACCATCCGGAATGGCTGGTCCGGAGGTGGAAATTCCGCTATGGACTGGAAGATGCGGTGAAGCTCTGTGCCTATGACAACGCCCGGCCCACTTTTTCCTTCCGGGTGAATACCCTGAAAATGAATCGGGAGGCGCTGCAGACCAGCCTGGCTGCCCAGGGCATCGAAACCCATCCTTCCCGGTGGTCCCCGGACGGGCTGATCTGTGACAGCCTGCCTTCCCTGGAGACCCTGGTGGACCGGTTCGGAGAGGACATCTATATCCAGGACGAAAGCTCCATGCTGGATGCGGCGGTGCTGGATCCCCAGCCCGGAGAACGGGTGATGGACCTGTGCAGCGCCCCGGGAGGGAAGACCACCCATCTGGCCCAGAAAATGGAGGACCAGGGAGAAATCCTGGCCCTGGATCTGTATGACCACAAACTGGCCCTGGTCCGGGAGAATGCCCGGCGGCTGGGCATCCACTGCATCCAGACGGAAAAACGGGACGGGACAACCTTTGTGCCGGAATGGGAAAACACGGCTGACCGGGTGCTGGTGGACGCTCCCTGCAGCGGCCTGGGGGTGCTGAACCGGCGGGCAGAAGCCCGGTGGACCAAAGAGGAACGGGCCCTCAGCCAGTTCCCCCCGCTCCAGAAAAAGATCCTGGAAAACGGAGCCCGGTATGTGAAGCCAGGGGGACGGCTGCTGTACAGTACCTGTACCCTGGAACAGGATGAAAATACCCGGGTGCGGAAATGGTTCCTGGAAAACCATCCGGATTTTGTTTCCGTTCCCTTTGCCCATCCCCTGACCGGAGAAAAAGTGGAGGAACTCCAGATCCTGCCTCAGAGGGACGGAATCAACGGATTCTATCTCTGCCTTTTTGAAAAACGAAAGTGAGATCTGCCATGTGCAAAAAAGAAATCATGGGCCTGACCCTGGAAGAACTCCAGACAGAACTGGCCGGACTGGGCATGAAGAAGTTCCGGGCGGAACAGGTGTTCCGCTGGCTGTATGAAAAGGCGGCCACGGACTTTTCCCAGATGAGCAACCTGAGCAAGGAAGCCCGGCAGCAGCTGGAAGAGCGGTACACCATTGCCACCAGCCAGGTGAAGGTCCTGAAGGAATACAAATCCCGGGACGGGCTGACCCACAAGGTGCTCCTGGAGCTGACGGACGGGGCCACGGTGGAAACGGTGCTCATGCACCACGACTATGGCTACAGCGTCTGTCTTTCTTCCCAGGTGGGCTGCGCCATGAACTGCGCCTTCTGTGCCAGCGGCCTCCACGGCTTCGTCCGGAACCTGACGGCGGCGGAAATCCTGGCTCAGCTGTATTTCTTCCAGAGCGGGCTCCAGCCCCGGGGAGAACGGGTGAGCCGGATCGTGGTCATGGGCAGTGGGGAACCCATGCTGAACCTGGACCATGTGCTCAAGGCTCTGGACATTCTCCACAGCGACCGGGGCCAGTGCATCGGCTACCGGAACATGACCGTTTCCACCTGCGGGGTGGTGCCGGGCATTGAAGAACTGACCGCCCAGGGCCGGAACATCAACTTGGCCATTTCCCTCCACGGGGCTTCCATGGAACTGCGGAACCGGCTGATGCCCATCAACCGGAAGTATCCTTTCCCGGAAGTAATCCAGGCGGCGGATGCCTATGAAAAAAGCAATGGCCGTCAGGTCATGTACGAATACATCCTGCTGGCCGGCATCAACGACCGGCCGGAAGATGCCCGGAACCTGGCGGATGCCCTGGAACACAAAGAATGTGTGATCAACCTGATCCCTGCCAACCCGGTGCCGGAAAAGGGCTTTGAACGGCCCAGCGACCGGGCGGTGGACCATTTCTTCCAGCTGCTGAAGAAACGGCATCTGAACGTGACGGTCCGGAAGGAAATGGGGAAGGACATCAATGCGGCCTGCGGCCAGCTGCGGGCCAGCGCATTAAAGGAGGCGCAGAACCAATGATAGCAGTGAGCCGGACCAACCGGGGCATGGTGCGTCCCAACAATGAGGACAGCATCCTGGTACGGGAACCGGATCTGTATGCCATTGCCGACGGCATGGGCGGTGCGGATGCGGGAGAAGTGGCCAGCTATGAAGCGGTTCATCAGCTGAGCCGTCTGGACCTGTCCGGACTTTCCAGAAAAGAAATCCTCCCATTTTTGGAACGGAGCATCCAGAATATCAACAAGAAAATCTGGGAACTTTCCCAGGAAAAAGCAGGATTCACCGGCATGGGCACCACCCTGACGGCGGTGTACCTGCCCAATCCCCACAGCGCTTTTGTGGCCCATGTGGGAGACAGCCGGATCTATGTGTGGCAGGAAGGGATCCTGCGCCAGGTGACCAGCGACCACAGCTATGTGGCGGAACTGGTCCGGCAGAAGCAGATGACCCAGAAGGAAGCGGAAGCCTCCGCCCAGAAGCACATGATCACCCGGGCCATCGGGGTGGATCCCCAGGTCCAGGTGGACACCTTTGAAATCCTCCTGGACGGGGCCCAGAAGCTGCTGGTCTGCTCCGACGGCCTCACCAACATGATCTCGGAAGCGGAAATCGAACGGATTCTGGGAGACCGGAACCTGGAACGGCTGGCGGACGGCCTGATGAACGGGGCCATGACCGCCGGCGGCGACGACAACATTTCTTTTATTGTCATTGATCTGGAGGCTGCAGAATGGAAGGAAGAATAACGCTCAATGGCCGCTATGAAATCATTGACAAAATCGGCGGAGGCGGCATGGCCGAGGTGTTCCACGGCTATGATACGGTGCTCCACCGGGATGTGGGGATCAAGATCCTCCGGGATCAGTTCATCCAGGACAAGCAGTTTGTGGCCCGTTTCCGCCAGGAAGCCTGCAATGCCGCCTGTCTGTCCCATCCCAACATTGTCAATATTTACGACAGCGGCAATGAAAATGACATTTACTATATTGTGATGGAATATGTGGTGGGCCGGTCCCTGAAGGAAGTGATCCAGGAAAATGGCGCCCTGGACTACAAAACGGCAGTCCGGTATGCCATCGGCATTGCTTCAGCCTTGAAACAGGCCCATGACCATTCCATCGTTCACTGCGATGTAAAGAGCCAGAACATCCTCATCGACACCAAAGGGGTGCCCAAGATTACGGATTTCGGCATTGCCCGGGCCTTCGGCCAGCCCAGCAACGGGACGGACAAGAATGTGATCGGCTCCGTGTACTATCTGTCTCCGGAACAGGCGGCCGGCCAGCCGGTGACCCCCCAGTCGGACCTGTACTCCCTGGGTGTGGTGCTTTTCGAGATGCTCACCGGGAAGCTGCCCTATGACGGGGATACCCCGCTGGAAGTGGCCCGGATGCATCTGGAATCCTCCACTCCATCCGCCCGCCGGTACGATCCGGACATTCCCTACTACCTGGACAACATCATCACCAAGGCCCTGGCCAAGAATCCCCGGCTCCGGTATGCCACCGCCGATGATTTTCTTACGGATCTGAAGCGTGCCCAGACCCATCTCCTGGGAGATATGGGCGGGGAAGAAGAGACCTGGAACGATGCCCGGAAGCACCCGGTCAGCGACGAGACCATGGTGATCAGCAAAAGCGACATGCTGGACGGGCTGCTGAAGCCCCAGACTGCAGAAGCGGCTGAAAAGAGCCCGGCAGCGGGACCGGAGAAACCGGATCCGAAGAAAAAAGAAGAGCCGGAAACCCTCCTGGAAAAATACGGGAAAAAGAAGCTTCTGGCCTTTTTCATGGCGGCCATTGTACTCCTGTCCGGGGTCATCTATGCCATCCTCAGCTACACCAGCGGGGATGTAACGGTGCCGGACCTGAAGGGCAAGACCATTGTAGAGGCGGAAGCCATCCTGACCAAGGACAAACTGGGGTATACCCTGACGGAAGCCTATGATGCCACTGCCACTCCGGGGGTGATCATCAAGCAGAATCCGGCGGCTCACAGCCGGGTGAAGGCTGGACGGAAGATCCAGCTGGTGGTCAGCAAGGGACCGGAACCAGGGGTGGTGCCGGACCTGAAAAAGAAGACCCTGGCGGAAGCCACCACCATGCTGGAAAAAGCCAAGCTGAAGGTGGGCACCGTGACTGTGAAGTATGAGGCGGGGGCCGGGAAAGGGACTGTCCTGTCCCAGAGCATCGCCCCCAAACAGAAAGTCAGCGAAGGGACCAGTGTGGACCTGGTGGTGAACATCAGCGGCAACCAGACGGTGGTGCCCGGTCTGGCCGGTATGAGCCTGGCAGAAGCCCGGAATCAGCTGAGCAGCGTGGGACTCACCATCGGCAGCATCCAGACCCAGGAAAGCGACCAGGCCAAGGATACGGTCCTGTCCAGTGATCCCGGCAGCGGCTCCGTCATGGACCGGGGCGGCGCGGTGAGCCTGGTGGTATCCGCCGGCAAAAAAGAAGAAAAGAAGAGCCGGAGCAGCTCCGGCAGCAGCGGCGGGGGCAGCACCCGGACCATCGGGTACACGGTTCCCGGCAGCGGCAGCGCCAAGAATGTGAAGATCATCGTTTCCGATGACAGCAGTACCCGGACCATCTTCTCCGATTCGGTGGCTCCCGGTACCAGGATCACCCGGACCGTAAATGTGGGGTCCGGGGCCAGCGTCCAGATTTACGTGAACGGAGAACTGGCGGAGGATAAATCTCTGTGAGCAATCCCATTGGAAGAATCATCAAGACCTACAACGGCTACTACTATGTGGCCGGAGAAGACGGCATCCTGTACACCTGCAAGGTGAAGGGCCGGATGAAGCAGAAACGGTTCACCATGGCTGCCGGGGACCGGGTGGAACTGGAAGCCCAGGGCACCGAAGGGATGATCCGGCAGGTGCTGCCCCGGAAGAATCTGCTCCAGCGGCCTCTGGTGGCCAATCTGGACTGCCTTATGGCGGTCTTCGCCTGCAGTGACCCGGATCCCAGTTTCCTGCTGGTGGACAAGCTGCTGGCCCTGGCGGAAGCGGCCGGAATCCCGGCCGCTCTGGTACTGAACAAACGGGACCTGGCGCCGGAAGGGCTGGTGGAACGGTTCCAGGCGGTCTACCAGCCCCTGGGCTATCCGGTGTATCCGGTGGAAGCCCGGGAGGGAATGGGGCTGGAACCCATCCTGGAACAGGTCCGGGGCCACATTGTGGCCTTCGGGGGACCTTCCGGGGCCGGGAAATCCACTCTGCTGAACCATCTGGATCCTTCCCTGACCCTGAAAACCGGCCATGTAAGCAGCAAAATCGGCCGGGGCCGGCATACCACCCGGTTTGCCCAGCTGCTGCCCTTTGGAGGCGGCTACATTGTGGATACCCCCGGCTTCGGGAACATCGATCTGGCGGAACTCCAGATGGAGGATGCCGCCGACGGGTTCCGGGAAATCCGGCAGCGGGAAGGCTGTTGCCGCTTCACCGGCTGCACCCATACCCATGAACCGGACTGTGAAGTCAAGGCGGCCCTGGAACGGGGCGAAATCGCTCCCAGCCGTTATGCTTCCTATTGCACGATCCGTCAGGAATTGGCGGAACCAAAGAAAAGAGGAAAAAAATCATGACCATCATCGCTCCTTCCATTTTGTCTTCCGATTTTTCCTGTCTGGCCGAAGAAGTGGCCCGCATCCAGGATGCGGGTGCCGACTGGTGCCACATCGATGTGATGGACGGCCAGTTCGTTCCCAACCTGACCTTCGGGGCTCCGGTGGTGAAATGCCTCCGGAAACGGACGGACATGTTCTTTGACTGCCATCTGATGGTGGAGAATCCGGAAAATTATGTGGACAGCTTTGCTGCTGCCGGCGCGGACCTGATCTGTGTCCATGCGGAAGCCACCCATCATCTCCACCGGCTGCTCCAGTCCATCCACAGCAAGGGCATCCAGGCCGGGGTGGCCCTGAATCCGGCCACGCCCCTGTGCCAGATCGAGGAAATCCTTCCTTATGCGGACATGATCCTGATCATGAGCGTGAACCCGGGGTTCGGGGGGCAGAAATTCATCCCCACCAGCGTGGACAAGATCCGCCGGCTGAAGGCCATGATCCGGGAACGGAATCTGAAGGTGCTCATCGAAGTGGACGGCGGGGTCAACGGGGAAACTGCCAAAGCCTGCCGGGACGCCGGGGCTGACGTGCTGGTGGCCGGGTCCTTCGTCTTTGGGGCTCCGGATATGCAGGAAGCGGTCTCTGCCCTGCGGTAATCAGCCATGAAAAGGTTGAAAGGGTTTCTCCAGAAGCACCGCCGGAAAATCAAATGGATCCTGCTGAGCTTCCTGGCCAGTCTGCTGGTGCTGGTGTGGCTGGCCTACATTGCCAGTGTCCATGCGGCCCAGATTTTCAACCGGGAAATGGCCAAACAGCATTTCTTTGACGGGACCATTACCGTGGAGCGGCTGACGGCCACCCCCATGGGCCATGTGCGGTTCGAAAACCTGGAATGGAAGGGCAGCCATGACGGGAACCGGGTCTTCATCCCCAGCGGCTCCTTCCAGGTACGGCCTCTGGACATTGTGCTGAAACGGATCAGCACCCGGACCATCCAGGAACTGGAGCTCAATGAGGCGGAAATCCAGCTGACCTTTACGGAGAACATGCATATCCGGGGGATCCGGGCGGCAGAAGTACCCAAACCGGCTGAGCAGAAGGGCCGGAAGAAAAAATTCGACATCAAGCTGAAAAACGTGGATGCCCATGTGAAGCTGAACCACTGCAAACTGACTGCCTGCTACAAACAGCGGATTCACGCCTTCCAGGATGTGAATGCGGACCTGCGGTACAACAGCAGCGACAAGCTGACCATTGATTTTTCCACCGGGGAACTGGGAGGGACCCTGGAAGGCAAGGGAGTGGACATCCAGGGCAGTGTGGACCTGAAACCCCAGGTTTCCACCTACGACCTGAAACTGGGGATCAAGGAGTTGAATCCTTCCTCCCTGGGCACCGGCCTGGACATCAAGGAACGGGTTACCGCCAGCGCCACCGTAACCGGGGAACTGCCGGATCCGGTGATCGTGGGGGAACTGTACATGCCCAAGCTGAACCTGCCGGGACTGCGGTTCACCAATGTGAAAGGGAACTTCAAGTATGCGGACGGGTACATCGATGCCCAGAACGTGACGGCGGATGTGTTTGAAGGGACCTGCGACGCCCGGGGCGGGTTCAACATCGATACCAAAGCCTACAATGTAAGCGTCATGGGCCATGATCTCCACAGTGAGGATGCCACCAACATTCCCTACTTCCGGACGCTGGTCCAGCTGGACCTGAAAATGCTCTGCGACGGGAACAGCCGGTCTACCCTCACCTACGGATCCTTTTATTCCGGCAAGGGCATTTATGCCATCATCAAATTCAATTCCATCAAGGGGACTTTTTCCAACCAGTACAAACAGCTGAAATTCAGCGATGTGGAAATCAAATCCGACGGGGGCGACATTGTGGCTCCCCAGTTTGAACTGATTGACGGGAAGCTCCGGATGGGGAATCTGTATTATGTGGCTCCGGGAGGCAACCGGGCCCGTATCCATTTCTTCAGTTGAACCAGGGGCTGCTGCATGGGCAACAGCCCCATCTTTTTTTGCGAAGGAGAAGATCTATGAAACTGCTGCGGATCCTGGGGATCCTGTTTCTGTTCCTGACGGCCGGCTGCGGCCCTGCCGCTCCGGAACAGGGAGGCTATACGGTGGAGGATGTACGGGGAAAGACGGTCCGTCTGGCCCGGCCTCCCCAAAAGATCCTGACGGATTCCCTCCATCTGGATGAGACCCTGCTGACCCTGGTGCCGGCAGACCATCTGGCCGGGGTTTATTACCTGGACCGGGAACCGGGGATTTCCTTCATTGCGGAAGAAACCCGTGACCTGGAACCGGTGCTCCGGCAGGTGACTCCGGAAACCGTGGCCCGGACCAAACCGGATCTGTTCCTGGCTTCCACCTGGTCCGATCCCGGGCTGATCCAGAAAGTGGAGGAAATGGGGATCCCTGTGGTGGTCTGCCGGGGTCCGGTGACTGTGGAGGAAATCCGTGACAATGTGGGGCTCATGGCCCGGGCTCTGGATCGGCCGGAAGCCGGGAAACAGGTCCTGGCCCGGATGGACGGAGAACTGGAAGAGACGGAACGGGTCCTGAAGAATCTGCAGGGCCCGGAACCGGTGGGCCTGCTGGTTTCCCTCATGAGCCGGTACGGAGGCTCCGGGTCCCTGTATGACGACCTGTGCCGCCGGGCCCATGTGGGGAACGGACTCAGCCGGGCCGGGCTGAAAAACGGCCAGCCTCTGACCCGGGAAGCCATCCTCCAGGCGGATCCGGACTTTTTCCTGGTAGCCCTGCCCTATGGAGAGGAAAAGGCGGACTATGAAAAATTCCAGCAGCAGTTCTTCGCCGATCCGGCCCTCCAGGGGCTGAAAGGCCTGGAACGGCGGGTGGCCCTGCCGGACCGGTACGTGTACGATGCCTCTCCCATGGCGGTGTACGGCATCCGGGCCCTGGCCAACGGGGCCTATGGGAAGGTCCTGTTCCCTCAGGGACAGGAACCTCTGCTGAAAGGATACTGATATGGAATTTGCAATGGAAAAGGGCAGCCTGGGCTATGGCCGGGAACCGGTGCTGACGGGATTGGATTTCACCCTGGAAGCGGGAGAGTGCGTAGGGCTCATCGGCCCCAACGGGGCAGGGAAGAGTACCCTGCTGAAGACCCTGGCCGGGATCCTGCCCCTCCAGTCCGGGACCCTGGAACTGGAAGGAAAACCTCTGGAATCCTGGAACCGGCAGGCTCTGAGCCGAAAGGTCAGCTATCTGCCCCAGGACCGGGAACTGCCCTTTGCCTATACGGCGGAACAGGTGGTGCTCATGGGCCGGTATCCCTATCTGGACTGGCACCAGCAGGAAGGCAGCCGGGAAAGAGCTCTGGCCCGGGACTGTTTGGAGGTCTTCGGTCTGGGGAATCTGCAGGAGCGGCCAGTGACGGATCTTTCCGGGGGACAGCGGCAGCGGGTGCTGCTGTCCCGGATCCTGATCCAGCAGACCCCGGTGATCCTGCTGGATGAACCTACCGCAGAGCTGGATCTGGTGTATGAAAACACCGTGCTGGAACTGAGCCGGCACCTGGCCCGGGCAGGGCGGACCGTGGTCCTGTCCCTCCATGACATCGGCCAGGCGGCCCGGTACTGCACCCGGCTGCTGCTGTTGGGACAGAGAAAGCTGCTGGCCCAGGGGACACCGGAACAGGTGCTCCGGAAGGAAAATCTGGAAGCGGCCTACCAGGTTCCCTTCCAGGTCCGGCAGGGAGAAGAGGGACTGGAAATCCGGATCTGTCCGGATCCGGAACAGCAAAAAAGAGAGCTGGCAAGACTCAATACAATACTGGAAAACAGGGAGGCATAATTAGATGATTGGTTGGCTGCAGCATGGGTGGACATTTTTTCTCCGGGGCGGGGTGGTCATGTGGCCCCTTCTGCTCTGTTCTCTGGCATCCCTGACTATTATCCTGGAACGGCTGGCTTTTTACCGCCGGGAAGATTCCGGAAGAGCCTATGCCCGGACCTTCTGCCGGCAGGTCCGGCAGGGAAAATGGCAGGAACTGCTGGACGGGACCTGGGAAACACCGGGAGCCCAGGCGGCACTGGGCAAAAAACTCCTGACGGCGCCATCTGCCGTCCGGGAAAAGGAAAGTTATATCCTGGGGGAGAGCCAGCAGCTGGTGAACCAGTTTGAAAAAGGGCTGAACTACTTGTCCGTCATCGTGACCCTGGCCCCCATCCTGGGGCTCCTGGGGACCATTACCGGCATGATGTCCTCCTTCCAGGCTCTGGGAGACCGGTGGGAAAATCCTCTGGGAGTGACCGCCGGGGTGGCGGAAGCCATGATCACCACAGTGTTCGGACTGCTCATTGCCATTGCCACCATCTGTTTCCACACCTATTTCTCCCAGAAGGTGAATACGGTGATGGAGGAAGTGGAGCAGATGGACAACGCCTTTATGGAAAATGCCGGGAAAATGCCCGGCCAGGGAGGGCAGGGGGCATGATCCATCTCCATCGTTCCGGAGGGGACAAAAAGCCCTCCATCCAAATTTCTCCCATGATCGACATGGTGTTCCTGCTGCTGATCTTTTTCATTGTGTGCACCATGTACATGACCCAGCAGAAAGGGGTGCCGGTGGAACTGCCGGAAGGCCGGGGACAGCTCCAGCAGAAGGCTCAGGTGGAAGTGACCCTGCCCCGGGACGGGACCATCTGGTTCCAGGACCATCAGGTGACCCTGGAGGAACTGCTCCGGGAAGGAGCGGCTGCGGCCCGGGAAAATCCCAGACAGACGGTGAATCTCCGGGCGGACAAGGAAGTGAGCTACGGCCGGGTCATGGGCATTATGGGAGAACTGAAACGGGCGGGCCTGGAAGATTTCTCCCTGTCCGTCTCCACAGGAGAAGACCATGGGAAAGCCTGAGTGGAGCCGGTATGTCCGGCTGTCCCTGGTGATCCACCTGGTCCTGCTGTCCGCCGGAGGAGCCCTGCTCTATGCTCATCGTTCCCTGCCGGACAAAGGGGCGGAACCCATCCGGGTCCATCTGGCAGAGCCGGGGCCGGTTGGAGGAAACTCCGGAAAGACCCGGGGGACGGGAAACGGAAACCAGGGCGTTCTCGGGGAACCAGTTGGCGGGGGAACACCGGCATCCCGGGAATCTGGGGAAACAGCCAGGGAGGCTCTGTTGGAACAGCTGCTGGAAGCCCCCAGCCGGGTCAGTGACCAGGGAGAAGTCCAGGCACCGGCCGGTTCCTCCGGGGAAACGGCGGACAGCACCTTGTCCGGGAGCGGCTCGTCCCAGGGGAGCGGCGGAGAAGTTCCGGGAACAGGAACAACCGGAGGCAGCGGCAATGGAGAGAGCGCTTCGGAAGGCGGAACCGGAACCTCCGGCGGGGGCGGAGAAGGAGGGGGAGAAGAGGCCGGCGACCGGAGCCGGGATGCCAGCCTCACCGGCTACAGCAAAATCTATCCCCAGGCCTCCCGGGCTTCCGGGGAAGAAGGGACTGCCCTGGTGGGGGTGGCGGTAAGCGCCGGGGGAGAAGTGACCTCCGCCTGGCTGGAAGGGAGCTCCGGGTATGACCGGCTGGACCGGGCAGCCCTGAAAAGCGCCTGGCAGTGGAGTTTTTCCCCGGCCCTGGATGCCTCCGGGCGGCCAGTACCTACCCGGAAAACCGTCCATGTGGTCTATTCCCTCAACGAGTAGCTCTTTTGGCGATGCGTCTTGCACCAGGGGAAGAGTCTTTGTATAATACAGTCGATGGAGAAAAGGGAAAGGAAGATGTACGATGGATCAGAAAAAAATCCGTGCCTTTGCCGGCACTGCTCTGTTGGCAGGGTTCATAGCCTTTATTGGAACAGGAGCCGTCCAGGCTCAGTCGGTCACTCCTTCCGAAGCGGCTCACCATGTGATTGAACAGGAACTCCAGAGCCATGTACCAGGCCAGGCAGTCTATGCCCAGAACGGTGTGGTGATCCGTAGCGGGATCATCCGGGAGAAAGATCTGCTGATCCACTATCCTCAGGTGAGGGTCATGGGCAAACCGGAAGTGTCCCGGAGAATTACCCGGTATTTTGAAAAACAGGCGGAAATTTCCCGGGAGAATTACAACAAGGCCAATACCATGGAGGAAAAACTCACTTCCCGGGTGGATTTTGCAGTCAGCTACCATGGAGAACGGTATCTCTCCTTCCAGACCTACGGCTATGATTTTGTGGAAAGGGCAGCCCATCCCACCAGTTGGGAACTGGGGAAGACCTTTGATCTGGAAACCGGAAAGCTGGTTCCCTGGCAGAAGGTCCTGACACCGGCCTTGAGAGGGAACTTTACCCTGGACAAGATCAACAAGGCCCTGTGGAATACAGATTACGGAAAAGGACACTATTTCTTCCAGGATTTCAAGGGCTTGGAAAAATTGCCGGAAAACTATTATCTGGACCAGGAAGGACATATCCATTTTGTCTTTGGACAATATGAAATTGCCCCTTATGCTGTGGGGATCATCGACCTGAATATGAAGCTGGGAGTGTAACGTAAGAAACGTTCTTCCCGGCAGCTGAAGCAGACAGCGGACGGGGAGTGGTCCGGCTGTCTGTTTTGGGTTACAATAACAGGAGAACGAGCCATAGGGGGACGGGGACCGGGAAACTGCCGGCAAAACCATGAGAAAGGCATATTGGATAAAGGAGTGACTTGGGATGAAATTGTGGAAGAATCGACTGATGGGGTGTGCACTGGCCGGAATGCTGGGCCTGGGAGCCGTGACGGGAACGGTGATCCCTCCGCAGCAGGCGGAAGCCGGCGGGGTGCTGGTGGACGTACTGGGTACTGCCATTGCCGGCACCATGTACAGGGACAAGGTGATGGGGGTCTACAAGACCTACAACAATACGGACAAGGGCCGTCAGGAATGGTTCGAACAAATGAAGAAGGAAGAAGGGGTGGATGAAGATGAGTATCTGAACAGCCGGCTGGATACCATTATGAGCAATGTGACCGCCGGAATCGCTGCTGTGGATCCTACGGTGTACAAGAAACCCTACAACTACTTCATCAGCCCCAATGATGATGCCAATGCCTACTGCACCATTGGGCACAATGTGAATGTGTACCGGGGCATCTTCAATCTGATGCCCATGGATGATGAAATTGCTGTGGTCATCGGCCATGAACTGGGCCATGGGCAGAAAGACCATCCTCTCCAGGGCGTCAAGAAGTCTCTGAATGCTGCAGTGCTGGCGGAAATGGCCAATGCGGCAACCGGAGGGATTGCCAGCGGGGCAATCGGTCAGCTGTATACCTATACCCGGAACGTCCATCTGTCCAAACCCATGGAATGGGAAGCGGACAACCTGGCCTTTGATTACATCACCCACACCAATTACAACCCAGGAGCTACGGCTGCCGTATGGCAGCGGTTCCTGGAAAAGTACGGGGATATGAACATCCATTGGAGCGACCATCCTACTTGTACGGAACGGCGGGAAAACTACGTAAAGAAGCTGAACGCCTGGAGCAACAAACATGTGGATGACAAAGATGGGGTGGTCTATGTGAACAAGAAAGAGTTCCTGACACCCAGCGCCACCGGATCCATGTCCAGCAAAGAGCGGTCCTATTTTGTCATGGGGAATCTGGCTGCGGTGTATCACAACAACAAGACCGCGCCGGAAGCCTATGCCAGTGGAGATACAGTGATGATGGGACAGCAGCCTATTATCACCAGCACCGGGGACGATCCCTCTGCGGAAGAACTGGCAGCCAAGTTAAATAAAATCAAATGATTGGATAAAATAAATAAAAGAACGTTTAATTGTCCGAACCGTATCGAACAATTAAACGTTCTTTTATAAACAAAACGAATTAAAATAAAAAATGAAGCTAAAGAATGTAAAAAACAGGTATAAAAGTAAAATATACGTAAATAAACTTAAATAACGAAATAATAAACTTAAATACCGAAATTGAAGGTTTCCCATAAGTGTGGTATTATAATTAAGCATTCTCGAGAGAGAGTGACATCGGGAAACTTTCTCAACAGCCGAATGTTTTCGAAAGAAAATAAAAAAGTTGTTGACAAGATGAAAGTTTCTTGATAAAATAAACAAGCTGTCGCTGAGACAGTGAGACGAACTTTGAGAACTGAATATTGTTGACAGATGTGCGGGTCAAGTCACTTTTAGTGATGAGATCGAGTCACCTGGATGACAACCAGGTTAAAAAATCAAAGCTAGTTTTTCGAGAGCCATGAGGCTCTTCAAAATACCTATTTTGGAGAGTTTGATCCTGGCTCAGGACGAACGCTGGCGGCGTGCTTAACACATGCAAGTCGAACGGAGAACTTTCTTCGGAATGTTCTTAGTGGCGAACGGGTGAGTAACGCGTAGGCAACCTGCCCTCTGGTTGGGGACAACATTCCGAAAGGGATGCTAATACCGAATGTGATCCTTCTTTCGCATGAAGGAAGGATGAAAGATGGCCTCTACTTGTAAGCTATCGCCAGAAGATGGGCCTGCGTCTGATTA
>NZ_VULN01000020.1 GCF_009696675.1 Acidaminococcus fermentans
CCTGTTCCCATGCCGAACACAGCAGTTAAGCCCTTATACGCCGAAAGTACTCGACTGGAAACGGTCCGGGAGGATAGGGAGCTGCCGGTTAGGAAAATTCCGCATCTGATGGATGCGGAATTTTTTTGTGTCAGCGGCGGATAGATACCAGATACGGAGGCATCTGCTTTTGAATTTGCGGCCCTTTGGGCGGCCGGGACGGGCTTGCCTGCGGTGAGCCCCTGCATCGTTGGTGTTATTGATTTCAACGGAGAAACCGGGGAGAACATGGTACAATAGAAACAAAAACAACAGGGGATGAAAATATGGGAAGAATGCTGATCGGCCTGGGGCTGCTGCTGGTGGTTGCCGGCCTTGTCATGGAATTCGGGTCCAATCTGTTCCCCCTGGGCCATCTGCCCGGGGATATTCATATTACCGGCAGGCACGGGAGTTTCTATTTCCCGGTGGTCACCTGCATTGTGGTCAGTGTGGTGCTGAATGTGCTGCTGAGGTTGTTTCATTGAAACGGGAGTGTTGTACAGAATGTGCAACACTCCCGTTTCATATATTTTCTCTTATTTTTTCCCTGGTCCAAGTGTCCACTGCCTGTTTCAGTTCCTTCAGCCAGGAGGAGAACTGGACGGCTTTTTCCGGGTAGGTGAACTGGAGGTCATATTCCAGGGGCAGCCAGGTGTCCCGGTCTGATTCGTTGTGGCTGATCACCGCTTCCAGTTTGTCCAGGGCCTTGTACAGTTTGGCTTCCTGGGTTTCCTGGGCTTCCATTTCCTCCAAGAGGGCCTGCCATTCCTGCCGGTTTCCTTCCGGAAAGGCGGCCAGCCATCTGTCCCAGCAGTCCTGTTCTGCCGCCCGGTCCCGGTCCCCTTTGGCAAAGGTGGGGATGTCCCCGGTAAAGGCTTCCCCCAGGTCGTGGATCAGGCACATCCGGATCACCCGGTCCAGATCCAGCTCCCGGAATTCCGGCTCATGGGACAGCAGGAGGGCCATGAGAGCCATCCGCCAGGAATGGTCCGCCACGCTTTCCTGCCGGCCGGGAGCCGTCCAGCAGTGGCGGGTGGCGGTTTTCAGCCGGCCGGCCCGGGTGAGGATCGCAAGAAACGTTTCAGGGGACATGGAGAACCATCCTTTCTTGGTGCAGAGATGGAACCATTATAGAGCGGAACGGGTAGCAGGGTCAAATGGAAAAGGGGGTGCTGCACGTTCTGTGCAGCACCCCCTTTTTCTCAAGGCACCAGGGTCGGTGCGGCGTAGACTCTGGCCAGGAGTTCCTGGTTCAGGGCGTAGAGCCCTTTGGGGTCGCTGCCGAAAAGTTCGAATTTCTTGATCAGGTCGCTGACGTTCTTTTCTTCTTCTCCCTGTTCCTTCACGAACCAGTCGAAGAACTGCATGGTCCGGTAATCCTTGGCTTTGTCGGCGGCTGCGTAGATCTTGTTGATGCAGCCGGTGATGAACTGTTCGTGTTTCAGGGCGGCTTTCAGGGCGTCGTCCAGTTTCTTGTAGGTCATGTCCGGTTTGTCGATGGTGCCGAAGACCACCGGGGCGTCGTTGTTCTGCAGGTAGGTCCGCATGAGCATGGCATGGTCCCGTTCTTCCTGGGCCTGGATGTCGAACCAGTGGGCGAAGCCGTCCAGCCCCTTTTCCTGATAATAGTTGGCAAAATCCAGATACAGATAGGCAGAATAAAATTCCTTGGTGACCTGTTCGTTGATCAGGTCTCTGACTTTGTTGTCCAACATGGATAAAACCTCCCTTTCATTGCCTTCCATTATAGCAGGTTTGGATGGGGGCGGCGAAAAAACTTGACAGAGTTTCCCGGGTTGGGTATGCTAACCTTGTATGAACAAAGGAGGAAATCCCATGCATTTTGAATACTGTCCCACCTGCGGCTCCCGTCTCCAGCCCAAACCGGCCGGGGATGAAGGACTGGTCCCTTTCTGTCCGGTCTGCCAGCGGTACTGGTTCGATTTTTTCTACAGCTGCATCATCATCCTGCTCTGCAATGAATACGACGAAGTGGTCCTGTGCAAACAGCCCCACCTGTCCCAGAAATATGAAAGCATCACCTCCGGCTTCATTATGCCGGGAGAAACGGCGGAAGAGACCGCCCACCGGGAAGTGAAGGAGGAACTGGGGCTGACCCTGGAAAAAATGATTCCGGAAGGGACCTACTGGTTCAGCAAGGGCCAGATGCTCATGCACGGGTATCTGGGCTTTGTCCGGAAACAGCCCTTCCACCTGTCCCAGGAAGTCACCTCCGCCCACTGGGTGCCCATCCTGGACCTGCCTCAAACCGCCTATCCGGAAACCCCGGAAAATGTCATCTATCCGCTGTGGCGGAAGCTGCTGGCCCTGAAAGGAATGGCGGAACCGGGACTGGAACGGCCATAACCGAATATTAAAAGTAAAATTATAATCAAAGTTCGAAACAACATAAAATATGTATACAGTATTTTCATAGCGAAAACATGGATTTTCCATAGAAATTTGCTTATAATGAAACTATACTTTTTCCCATAAGTATTGTGTCATGCTCTCTTTATTGTACTGGAAAAAGCGAATTTCTAGGAAAGGATGTTGTTACTATGAATGGGACCCAGGAAAAGACGAAGAAAAGCCTTATGGACCGTTTCCTGAACGTCATCGAACGGGCCGGCAACAAACTGCCGGATCCGGTGTCTCTGTTTGTACTGCTGGCCATTGTGGTCATTGTGCTGTCTGCCGTATTGGGGGCGGCAGGGGTATCGGCCACCCATCCCGGCACTGGGAAGGTCATCAAGATCGTGAACCTGCTGTCGGTGGACGGCTTCCGGATGATTTGGAGTAAGGCGGTTTCCAACTTTGCCAACTTCGCTCCGCTGGCCATGGTGCTGGTGTGTGTCATCGGCTCCGGGGTGGCTGAGAAAAGCGGCTTCCTGGCGGCTTTCATGCAGAAAATGCTGGGGGATGCGGCACCGGCTGTGGTCACCTTTGTGATCATCTTCATCGGCATCAACGGCAACGTGGCCGGGGATGCGGCCTTTGTGGTGCTGCCTCCGGTGGCCGGGGTGATCTTCCTGAGCATGGGCCGGCATCCGCTGTTGGGGGTGTTCTGCGGGTTCGCCAGTGTGGCGGCCGGGTTCTGCGCCAATGTAATGCTGGGGATGAGTGATTCCCTGGCCTACGGGTTTACGGAAGCGGCGGCCAAGATGATCGACCCGTCCTACCAGCAGTCCCCTGCCATCAACTATTATTTCCTGTTTGTTTCCTGCTTCCTGCTGGCCCTGGTGGGGACCTTCGTCACGGAAAAGATCATGGCCCCCCGGTTTGCCGGCACGGATCTGACCCAGTATGAACTGGATGAATCCATTGCGGAAATGACGGACCGGAAAAAGAAGGCCGTGAACAAGGCCCTGTTGGCCGGGCTCATTACCCTTGTTGTGATCGGGCTCATGTGCGTGGGAGCGGATCCTCTCCTGGGTGATCCCAAGACCCATTCCATCATGAACCCCAAATCTCCCTTTATGACCGGCATCATCCTGATGGTGACCCTGGTGCTGTTTGTGCCCGGGGTGGTCTACGGGTTTGCTTCCGGCAAGTACAAAAACGACAAGGACATGTGGGCGGATATTTCCCAGGCTTTCAAGGACATTTCCTCCTACATTGTGCTGTGCTTCTTCTGTGCCCAGTTCACCAGCTACTTTGCCTGGTCCAACATCGGTGTGGTGCTGGCCATCAAAGGGGCAGAAGGACTGAAGGCGGCCAATATCACCGGCCTGCCCCTGATCTACGGGCTGATCGTGGTTTCCTGCATCATCAACATGTTCATCGGTTCCGCTTCCGCCAAATGGGCCATCCTGGCGCCGGTGATGGTGCCCATGATGATGCTCATGGGGTACGACCCGGCCCTGACCCAGGTGGCCTACCGGATCGGGGATTCCCTGACCAACCCTCTGTCCCCGCTGTTCTCCTATTTCCCGCTGATTTTGGGGTTTGCCCGGAAGTATGAAAAGGACATCGGCATGGGGACCATCATTGCCAACATGATTCCTTATTCCTTTGCATTCGCCATTGCCTGGGGCCTGCTTCTGGCAGCCTGGGTGCTGTTCAACCTGCCCCTGGGCCCTGGCGGGGGGATTTATCTGTAAAGGCGGTCAATGGTCAATTGTCAATGGCTGATGGAGGGAACCTGCCACGGCAGGTTCCTGGAAAGGAAACGCAGCCGTTGGCTGCTAACCCACCACCAGCCTTGCGGCTGGTCCCCCGCCCTTGAAAAGGGCGGATATACGCTCGGGCCTCTGGTCCTTGCCTGGAGCACAAGAGCGTAAGGCCGGTGTGCTATCTATCCGCCCCTTGGAAGAACGGGGGTGCATTGCCCTTGAAAAGGGCGGATATACGCCCGGGCCTCTGGTCCTTGCCTGGAGCACAAGAGCGCAAGCCCAATGTGCCATATATCTGCCTTAGCAAGGACGGGGGACCATTGCCCTTGAAAAGGGCGGATATACGCCCGGGCCTCTGGCTCTTGCCTGGAGCACAGGAGCGCAAGCCCAACGTGCCATGTATCCGCCCTTTGCAAGGGCGGGGGACCGTTGCGCTTGCGCAATGGTGGTGGGTTAGCCGCGGCCGCGGCGTCTTTGTTTAGAAGAACCCACATCTGCGGGTTCTTGCCATCGGCCGTTGACCGTTTACAGCTGACCGCTGACAAGGGTCTGCTGCTTTCTGCAGCAGACCCTCTTGTGGAAAGGACAAACGCTTATGGGTTTACTGAAAGATACGGAAAAGGAAATCGACTTTACCATTACGGTCCATGGGGTTTCGGCCCATGGATCCACGCCCCATCTGGGGAAGGATGCCATTGTGGCGGCTTCAGCGGTGATCCAGGCGGCCCAGACCCTGGTGAGCCGGGTGAACAATCCCCTGCGGCCTCTGGTCCTGGGTTTTGAAAGCGTCAAGGCCGGGAAACAGTTCAACATCGTCTGCGACAAGGTGCAGCTGACCGGCTGCCTCCGGGCCTATGACGACGAACTGCTCATGGACATGGTGGACAAACTGAAGAACCTGGTCCGGCGCACGGCAGAAACCTTTGACTGCCGCAGCGAACTGACTCTGCTGCCGGAAGGAGGCGCCTGCTGATGGATGTGAAAGCCTTGGCGGCCGGCGAAAAAGACTATATCCTGGCACAACGGCACTGGCTCCATGCCCATCCGGAACTGGGCCGGGAAGAAAAGGAAACCACCGCCCACATTGCCGCGGAACTGGAAAAAATGGGGATCCCGGTCCAGACCTTCCCGGATATCACCGGGTGCATCGGCACCATCCAGGGAGCCAAAGGCCCGGGGAAGACCCTGATGCTCCGGGCGGATATCGACGCCTTGCCCATCCAGGAAGCGGACCTGACCAAACCCTATGCCTCCCAGCATCCCGGGGTCATGCACGCCTGTGGCCACGACTGCCATACGGCCATGCTCCTGGGAGCAGCAAAAATCCTCAGCGCCCATCGGGATGCTTTTCCGGGCCAGGTGAAGCTGCTGTTCCAGATGGGGGAAGAAATCGGTACCGAATCCCGCCATTACGTGGAGAAAGGCTGTCTGGATCAGGTGGATGCCATTTTCGGCATGCACATCTGGGCCTTGCTGGACGCCGGTACCGCCAATCTGGAAGACGGGGAGCGGATGGCCTGCAGCGACCGGTTCACCATTACTCTTACCGGGAAACCGGCCCCTTCTGACGCCCCGGAACAGGGGGCGGATCCCCTGGCAGCGTCTGCCTCCGTAGTCATGGGGCTCCAGCAGCTGGTGAGCCGGCAGAACGACCCGGAAAACACCTTTGTGCTTACGGTGGGTATGATGAACAGCGAGGGGGAGAAGGGCCAGCTGGCCCGTTCTGTCCAGCTGGTGGGTACCACCCGGACCTTCAACAAAGAATTCCGGAAGACCCTGCCCCAGAAAATCGAAAAAGTGGCCCGGGCCTTTGGAGAAGGGCTGGGCTGCCAGGTGGACTGCACCTATTTCTTCGGTCCTGCCCCTCTCATCAACGAGCACAAAGACCTGAACGATTGCGGCCGGAAAGCCGTGGCCCGGATCATGGGAGAAAAAGCCCTGGTGCCCATGGAAAAACAGATGGGTGCGGAAGATTTTTCCGTGTTCATGGAAAAAGTACCCGGCGTGTTTATGTTCCTGGGAGCCCGGAACAAAGAAAAAGGCATCTGCTGCGTCCATCATCATCCCGCCTTCGAAGTGGACGAAGACGTGCTGCCTAACGGGACGGGGATAGAGGTCCAGTTTGCGCTGGAGTATTTGAATGGGTGAAAAAAGGGGCTGTTGCCGGCGCAACAACCCCGTCAGCAGTCCGCTGACAGAAAAGGGGGTATTGCACGCAATGTGCAACACCCCCTTATTCGTGGTATAATATACTTTCCTAAAGTGGTTTAACGGCACAAATACAGGCAAGGAGGGTTCCATGAACAGATTAGATCCCATTGGCGTCATTGATTCCGGGGTGGGCGGATTGACCGTCCTGAAATGGCTCCAGCAGAAAATGCCCCATGAACGGTTCATTTTTATCGGGGATACCGCCCGGACTCCCTATGGGAACCGGCCCCGGGAAGAAATCCAGCAGTTCGTCAGCGAAATGACCGCTTGGCTGAACCGGCGGAACATCAAACAGCTGGTGGTGGCCTGCAACACCATTACGGTGCTGGGCACCGACGTAATCAAAAACGGGTACGATTTTTCCGTGATCGGCATGAAAAAAGGCGCCCATATGGTGGAAGGGGTCACAAAGAACAAACGGGTGGGCTTTCTGGCCACCGATTTCACCGTGGCTTCCGGGGCCCATAAAAAGGAAATCCAGGAAATGGATCCGGAAATCCAGGTGTTCGGCCAGGGGTGCCCCAAATTCGTTCCCCTGATCGAAGGAGAAAAATTCGGCAGCCCGGAACTGGCGGCGGCCATCAAGGAATATACGGACAAGCTGAAGGAACATAAGGTGGATACGGTGATGCTGTCCTGCACCCATTATCCCTTTGTGGAAAAGGAAATCCGGGAAGCCTTTGGACCCGGGGTCACCATCCTGGATCCGGCGGAACGGACGGTCCAGGCAGCCATGGAAGACCTGAAAGCCCGCCATCTGGACCGGGAAGTGGGCCTGGGCCGGGCAGAAGTATGTTTCACCGCCGACCTGGAAAGAGGCAAGCGTCTGGCAGCCCGGATGCTGGATATGAACCAGTGTGATTTCCGACTGATCCAGTTGTAAAAGCGGTCAATGGTCAATGGCTGTTGCCTGTGCAACAGCCTCTTGAACAATCCCCGGGGATATGATATAATTTCCCTGTTCAATGCTACTGTAGCTCAGCTGGTAGAGCATCTCATTCGTAATGAGAGGGTCGTAGGTTCGAATCCTATCAGTAGCTCCAATAGACCAGATCGGCCCGTCACTTTGGTGGCGGGCTTTTTTTGTGTTTGACATCTTTTTCTCTTTTCGTCATAATTACAATTAATGAATTCCGGAGGTGATTTCTGCCATGGGTTATGCTTTTGCCACTGTATTCCTGTTCTGTTTTTCCCTGCTGCCTCCGGCTTATCTCCGGTACTATCCCTTCCGGTCCGTGGCTGGTCCCCACCGGCGGAAGGTGCTGCTCCTGGGACATCTGTGGATCTTTTTCCTGGAATTCCTGCTCCTGGCGGCTCTTTTCAGCCGGGGGTCCCTGAAAATGGAAAGCGGCATGTTCCAGTTCCTGTACCTGTTCTGCTATCTGCCCCATTTGCTTCTCCTGGTGTTCACCATCCGGCCGTTCTGGTTCCGGCATCTGTTTGTGCTGGGGCTCCAGGCCATCTATATGATCTTTGTTCATATCCTGTCCCTGGAAGCCTTCAAGCTGTTCCTGCCCGATTCCTGGCACATTGGCCGGGTACTGCCTTATTTCATCATCTATCTGGTCCTGTTCCTTCTGGGGATGCCCCTGGCCCTGAAAATCATCGGGCGGCTGTTCACCCCGGAACAGCTCACGTCTCCCCGGTCCGCCTTCTGGCCTTACCTGGGGCCTGTGCCTCTGCTGCTGTGCTACTACCATGCCAACCAGGGGTATTTCATCCTGAACCCCCGGGATCTGTTCCAGCCGGGACTCCAGATCTATACCCTGATCACCCTGGGGATGCTGATGCTGGTGGCTTTGTTCCTGGTCCTGACCATCCGGGGCGAGCTGGAGCAGGTGCAGAAAATGTTCCAGCTGAAAGAACAGAATCTCCAGCTCCAGGGACGGCTCAATGACATCAACAGTTACGCCGTTTCCCTGCGGAAAGAACAGCAGGAACTGGCCATTCTCCGCCATGACAGTCGGCATCAGCTGCGGATGCTGGCGGAACTGGCGGAAAACGGGGAATTTGAAGAAGCGGAAAAACACCTGCTGAAGCTGCGGAAAGAGGTGGCGGACAAGTGACTCCCATCCTGGAAACCACGGCTGTGTCCCTGGTCTACATCCTGGTGCTCCAGCCCTTCTATCTGCTGGAGATTCTGCCCTTCTGGGGATTTCTGGAGGAAGAAAAGAAAAAGCCCTTCTGCCGGGCCTGGGTGGTCCTGGCGGTGGCGGAAACGGCCCTGACAGTGGGGCTGGTCCGGTCCGGACTGTTCCCTTCTGTCTCTGCCGCCTACTGGGCCATAGGGTACCTTATATGGATCCCCCAGTTCCTGCTGTGCTTCTGGGTCACCCGGAAGTACTGGGTGGGCCATCTGTTCATCCTTTCCTTCCGGATCCTGTTTTCCAGCTGTTTTTATACCTTTCTCCGTCACTTTTTCCTGTATTTCTGGCCGGCAAGTGAATTTGCTTCCATGTATTTCTGGCAGATCCTGTTCTATGGGGGAGAATGCCTGATCGCCTTCCCCGTCCTTCTCCGGTTCTTTACCCGCACCTTCAGCCATTTCCAGGAAGCGGTCACCCGCCGGTTCTGGCGGAGCACCACCATCATCCCCATGCTGCTGGCGGTGGATACTCTGTATGTGAGTGTGTATGATTCCCAGGAACGGTATTTCGATCTGATGGGTGCCCGGATCCTGCTGCTGATCGTAGTGCTCCTGATGATGGTTGCCATCCGCCGGGGCCAGCAGGAAGTGTATGATGAGATCAGCGCTTACGAGGAAAAGTACCAGCTCCAGCAGCAGGTGGTGTCCGCAGCCAACTATGTAAAGATGTCAAAAGAATCCCGGCAGCGGCTGGAAGCCATCTACCGGGAAAAACGGGATCATATCGACCAGCTGCTGGATCTGGTCCGGCAAAAGGACCGGGTGGGGGTGCTGACTTATATCGAAGAACTGGGAGAAGAATTCAACAGCACCAAGCTGCCCCAGTACTGCCAGAATCCCCTGATCAATGCGGCCCTTACGGTGTATCTGTCCCGGGCCCGGGAAGAAGGGATTCCCATCACCGTGTCCGTGGACCTGCCCCAGGACCTTACCTGCAGCGGGGATCTGTCCATTGTGCTGTCCAACCTGGTGGAAAACGCCCTGATCGCCAGCAGGAAGCAGCCGGAAGACCGGCGGAACATCACCGTACTGGCCCGGCGTCAGGGGGACATGCTGAACATTTTGGTGAAGAACCTGTTCGATGCCCCGGTGGCCCTGGACGAAGAGGGCCTGCCGGTGACCAAAGTAAAAGGCCACGGCATCGGCATGAAATCCCTGGCCCGGTTCCGGGACAAATACAGAGCCAGTGTCCTCTGTCAGCAAAAAGAAGGCTGGTTCCTCACCTATCTCCAGGTGGATATGGGAGCGAAGGGAGTGGGGGATTAGGGGGCTGCGACTCAAAGCCCGCGACCCGCGACCAAAGGGGCTGTGAAGAAATGAAAATCTCATTTCTTCACAGCCCCTTTTTCACTTCGTCCCAAACATATACTGGAAATACTGCTCCTGGAACTCCCGGTACTTCCGCTTTCCCAGGGGAATCTGATGGCCCTGGATCTCTACGTAATCGGTTTTGATCAGGTGGATGGCGCCCAGGTTCACCAGATAGCCTTTGTTGGGGGATACGAACTGACCAGGGGCGATTTTGTCCAGATCCGCCTTCATGTCCTGGCCGGATTTCCGGGTTTCCAGGGTACTGCCGTCAGCCAGGTATACCTCCAGCACATGGCCGTGACTTTCCAGGAACAGGATCTGGGCGATTTCTTCCACCCGGACGCCTCCGCCCACCAGCCGGAAGATCACCTTGGCGCTGTTTCGCTGGCGGATGTAGGCAATGGCCCGGTCCATGGCCTTGGCGAACTGGGCCTGGGTAAAGGGCTTCAGGAGATAATCCGTGGCTTTCACCTCAAAAGCTTCCACGGCAAATTCGTCGCTGGTGGTGAGAAAAATGATTTCCGCCCGGCTGTGGTGGTCCCGGAGCTCCCGGGCCACATCGGTGCCCAAAATCCCGGGCATGCACACATCCAGCAGCACAATATCGAACAGGGCCCCCTTGTCCACCGCTTCCACAAAGGCAAAAGCGTTTTCAAAGGTCTGGCAGCTCATATTTTCTTTGCGGTTCTGGAAGTATTTCTCTGCAGCTTCCCGGATCTTCTGGATCTGGTCCTGCTGATCATCACAAATGGCAATATGCAGCATGCTGTTCACTTCCTTTCTATGGGTCTGTATCGATCTACTCATCTCTATTATACCCAGTCCGGACAGTCCTGGAAAATCTCCGCCCTGAAAGGGCGGTTTTTTTGCATGAAAAGAAGATTAAAATGTCTTTGAATCAAGAACAAAGAAAAAGAAAAATCAGAAAAATATTTTCAGGACAAAAAATGACCCTTTCGTGATTTTCGAAAAAAAAGTTTTGAAATCCATGATATGCTTTAGCAGAACAAAGAGAAAGAAGTTCCGGACGCGGAGCTTCTTTCTCCAGGCAATACACCGGATTCCTGTATAAAGTTCCAAGTAACTCAAATGAGAACGATTCAAGAAAACTGAAGAGTGAAGTAAATTGTATTGTATATACGGACGAACGTTCTTATACAAAAGTATACTCCGGAAATTCAAAAGAGCATACCAAGGGATAATTGGAAATTTCAGGGATTTTGGTAAACTGAAGGTAACGGGGAGACCAAAGCGCGCATGGGAAACCCACCAAAAGATGCATGAAAATGAAAAAACAGGAGAGTTCAAGAAAAGGGGTGTGGCTTTATGAACAGGATTTATAAAGTGATCTGGAACAAAACACGGGGCATGTACATGGTGGTTTCCGAACTGGCCAAAGGCCAGTCCAAAGACGGACGCCGTGCCGTGGGACGGAAGAAAGTGGCACAGACCGCTGCGGCTCTGGCCGTGTTTTTCAGTATTGTCTCTATGGGAGGGACGTCTTTTGCGGCGGATGGCACCACGAAGGTTGAATCGTCGACTTCCGGTACGGCGGTAGAAGTCTATACCAAGAATGGCACGGATGCGCAGATTGAGGCAGCCAGAAAATATACGTATCGTAAAGCGGCTGAACTGGATAAAAAATTAACGGACCAGAAGACCAGCACGGCCCTTCATATTTCCAGCACTGGCGATTTGATTGTAGGCACTAAAGAAAATCAGACAGTCAAAGACATGGAAATCCGTGGAAAATTGACTTCTGGAAGCCTTTCTACTGGTGATATCACCTCTACGGGTGATGTGACTGTAACAGGTAAGGTGGCTGCAGATGGTGTGACCGACGAAACTACCAAAGACGGTACCTATATCAAACAAAACAATACGGTAGGAAATAACCTGGTCAGCCTGGATAAACAAGTCAAGGCCAATGATGACCGGATCACCGCTGTGAAGGAATATCTGCAGAAGGAAGCTGCGGATACCTATGTTAGCAAGAACGATGCCGCCGTACAGGATGGGGCTGTTGTGAAAGCCGCCAACACCATCGGCGACAATGTGACCAAACTGGATGCTGCCCTGGCCAAAGAAACGGCTGCCCGTCTTGGCGCCGATGCAGCACAAGATAAGGTGATCCAGCAAGTCAATGAAAATGCGTCCCAAGGGATTGCCACCCTGGCTACGGCTTACCAAAATGAAGCGGCGGCCCGAGAAGCCAAGGATAATGAACTGAACGAACGGATTACGAACGAAGCCAATGCGATCCACGAAACGACGAAACAGCTGCAGACTGACCTGAATACGGAAACGACCGCCCGTGAAACCGCCGATGCGGCTCTGGATACCCGGATCACCAATGTGAAGGAATATCTGGAGAAACAGACTTCTGACAATTATGTAAGCAAGGCCGATGCCGCCGTACAGGATGGGGCCGTTGTGAAAGCGGCCAACACCATTGGCGAAAACGTGGCTAACCTGGATGCCGCTCTGGATGCGGAAAAAAATGCTCGCATTTGGGCAGATAAAACCCAAGACAAGGTGATTCAGCAGGTCAACCAGAATATGGTGGATGGGTTCAATACCATCAACAAGAATATGGCTGATGGATTCACGGCCCTGAACCAGGCAGATGCCAAGGAAGCCCAGGAACGGGCAGCCGCTGATGCAGCACTGGATGATAAGATTACGGCAGAAACTTCGGCCCGTGTGGCAGCAGATACCAAACTGGTGGAAGCCGTCAATAGCG
Source organism: Acidaminococcus fermentans (assembly GCF_009696675.1). GTDB lineage: Bacteria > Bacillota > Negativicutes > Acidaminococcales > Acidaminococcaceae > Acidaminococcus. The sequence continues at coordinate 12,548 of NZ_VULN01000020.1, forward strand.
GACTGAGCCTGAGCGATGACAATGTTCTGCAAAAGAATACCACTACCATTGACGCCCAGGGCAACGTGACCACCTCCAAGACCGATGCCAACAAAATGATCCTGAACAAGGGCAGGGACAACCAGATCACCCTGAACGAAAAGGGAATCAAGGTTGGCACCAACAGCACGGTGGTGGATAAAGACGGTGTCTACACCGGCGGCGACGACTATACGGCAGCCAAAGCAGCCCTTAAGTCGGATGGCTCCATCAAAGGCGCTGATGGCAAGTTTACCGTGGATGGTACAAACGGCAACGTAAACACAAATGGCAGTTTAACTGCTACTTCCGGAAAGATTGGTAATGTGAGCATGTCTACTGATGGTACCATGACCGGCGTGAAAGACCTGACTGCTTCCGGAAAGATTACTGCTGATAGCTTTACTGATGGTACAGCCACCATGTCCAATGGCAGCCTCAATGGTGTGAACCAGATCAATGCCACTGGGAATATTGTTACCACTGGCAATATGAAGGCCCATGATATCACTGCAGAGGGCACGATTAAAGGTGAGACCATTAACGGGACCACGGGTACCTTTGGCTCCCTGTCTACCACCGGCAATGCATCTGTAGGCGGAACCCTGACAACCAATGGCATTACCAACACCGGCAATACCACTACCGATACCCTCGCTGTCAATCATAATGCTACGGTAGGCGGCAACTTAAGCGTTACAGGGGATATAACCGGCAAGAGCCTGAACGTTGGCACCGGCAGCATCTCCGGCGGACAGATTACTGGTACTGGACTGGATGTAGGAGCGGGAACCATAAAAACTACCGGCGCAACGGAAACGGGAACGCTGAAAACCACTGGCAAAGCTGAAATCGGCGGCGACCTGTCCGTTGCCGGCAATACGGAAATGAAAGGCAACCTGGATGTGAAGGGCGACCTTTCTGTAGAAGGCGAATTCAATGCCAATACGCTCTCCAGCAAACTGGATGAAAACAACTACACCACCATCAATGGCGGCAAGACCCAGTCCAAAAATCTGAAAATGGATACGGCAACGGGCGAAACCAAGGCCAGTGCTTCTACCTTCGATGAAACTGGCAGCAATCTGTGGGCCAAGGACGATGAATCCATCGGCAAGAGCACCGTTACTGCCGACAGCATCAGCCAGAAACTTTCTGATACCGGTGACAACCCGACGGCGTATGCAGAATCCGCCATGAGCCAGGGGACGGACAACAAGTACACCATGACCGATACCGTAAAGGACGGGGACAAGACCAACGTGGCTTCCCAGTCTGCAGCGGAATCCAGTGATGTAATCACCGAAGGTTCCGACGACTCCGCCAAGACCTCTACTTTCCGGCAGAGAATCGATCAGATCCTGCAGGAAATCAAAACTTCTGATGAAATTTATTCCAAGATCGATCAAACTGTGAATAAAACGAATAGCACGGTGAGGGACGGCGCCAACAGCACCTCGGTAGAACAGGGGACTCAGGATATCACTCATACGGCGGAACAGGGAACCATTTCCAATATCGCCAAAGACCTGGTGAACACAGCCTCCGGAAACATGATCAATACGGTAGGCGGAAACCAGACCACGACCGTAACTGGTGACAGCAGCCTGAAGGCAGAAAACATCACCAACGAAGCGAAGAACAAGATTACCAACAAGGCTATCGATGTGGAAACCGATGCTACCAGCTCCATCGTACAGAAAGTGACGAACGATGCCGGTTCCAATACTTCTACCCAGCTGTCTTATCAGACTAAAGAAGAAATGAGCCAGGCTGATGGCAAGACTGCTTCCTATCTCCGCGGTGCAGCCGAAGAAAAATCCCAGCTGATTGATGGTAGCCAGAAGACCACCGTCGACACCATTGCCGGTCAGACCAATACCAACATTACGGATGGAACCAATACATCCAACGACCTGCAGAAAGCAGATCAGATCGCTTCCTCCGTAACCGACGGTACCAATACCACCGTGGTGAACCAGGATGCCATGAGCCTGGCCTCCTCCATCACTGACGGGACCAAGGCCAACAACACCAACAGCACTGTAGACAAATCGGAACAGCTGATCAAAGCCAGCGATACCCAGTACAGCGCTACGTCTAAGACAGCTACTAAGATGGAAGATGCCCTGGTAAGCGGCGGCAGTGTCATCGACGTTATCAAGAACCTCGACGATGCAGCCAACCCGTTCATCGGCAGCGCCGTAACGGATGGCACCAACATCACTGGCGTCACCCAGACGGCAAAAGATATCACCAACACGGCTAAGAACGGTACGATCGCCAATGAGGCCAAGGATATCACCAACAACGCTACGGAAAATATGACCAACACGGTTGGCAAAGATCTGACCACGACTGTGGGCGGCGAAATGAAGACCACTGTCACTGGCGATGTGACAGAAGACTACAAAGCCAACCTGAGCACCACGGTAGGCGGAAACCAGACCACGACCGTAACCGGTGACAGCAGCCTGACGGCAGAAAACATCACCAATAAGGCAACGAAAAAACTGTCCAACGCTGCAGCAAAAATCGAAAACAGTGCTTCTACCTCTATCACCGACAAAGTAGGTGACAATGTAGAGCGGACCATGACCACCAAGAAGATTTCCGAATCTGTGAAGGATGGTACCAAGAGCAACTCCTTCAGCAAGACCGCTGAAAAGGATATCAACATCATCACCGATGGCACCAATACCAGCACTTTGAGCCAGCTGGCCGACAGTGTAAATACATCCCTCAAGAACGGAACCCAGTCGCTCAACAATAAGAAGACCGTGACCGAGGATGTAACCAAGGTGACTGACGAGAACACCGGCGACTTCTCCAGCAGCAGCCAGAAGGCCGACGGCTTCACCAGCCAGGTGAAGAATGGCAGCGGCGGATCCAACACGGTGACGGATACGGCGACCACTTCGGAACAGAGACTGGTCAGCGGGAACATCATCGACATCCTGAAGGATGCGGAAAACGGGTATGTGAATACCACCGTAAGCTCTGGGACTGGCGACGATGCTACCAAGACCAGCGTGACCACCACGGACGCCGGGACCACCTTTGAAAATACCGAGCATGCAGCGGCTATTGGAGAAGGATCCATCAAGCAAACCACCATTTCCGGGAACACTCTGGAAACCGGCAAGGCAACGGCGGATTATGTGGAAGTGAACAAGGACCTGACCGTCAAGGGAGATTCCGATCTTCAGGGCAATGTCACGGTAGGCAAAGACCTGAACGTGAAGGGCAGCACCAAGTTGGATGGCACCCTGGAAGTTGGCGGCAAGTCCACCTTCAAGGATGACGTCACCATGGAAAAGGATCTCTCTGTAGGCGGCAATGCCACTGTGACCGGCGATGTAACGGCCAAGTCCTACAAGGTAGGGGACAAGACCTACATTAACGAAAACGGCATCAATGCCAACGGCCAGAAGATCACCAACGTGGCGGACGGGACCATTGCTGAAGACAGCACCGATGCGGTGAACGGCGGACAGCTCAATGCCACCAACCAGCGTGTGACCACCGTGGAAAACCGGATGGATGGGGTAGAAAACCGTATGGACCGGGTAGAAAACCGGGTGGACAACCTGGATAACCGGATCGACAAGGTAGGGGCCAGCGCAGCGGCTATGGCAAACCTGCACCCCATGGACTTCGATGAGGATTCCAAGGTCAGCGTGGCAGCGGCTGTGGGCAACTACCGCAGTGAAACTGCCGGGGCCCTGGGCGTGTTCTACCGGCCTACGGACCGGGTGATGCTGAATGTTTCCACCAGCTTCGGCAATGGGGAAAACATGATCGGCGGCGGCGTGTCCTTCAAGCTGGGCAAGAGCAGCAAGCGGCTGGAAAAGGCGGAAGCCACCAATGCCGCTCTGGCCAAACAGGTGACCAACCTGCAGAATCGGCTGGATGCCCTGCTGGGCGTGCTGAACCCCAGCCTGTCCAAGGACTTCCCGGATGTACCGGCCAACCACTGGGCCTACGAAGCCGTAAGCCGGCTGGCAGGGAATGATATCATCCAGGGATACGAAGACGGCAAGTATCACGGCGAACGGACCATGACCCGGTATGAAATGGCCGAAATCATCTACAACGCCCTGTCCAAAGGGGCCAAGGCGGAAGCCAAACTGGTAGAAGAATTCCGGCCTGAACTCCAGGCAATGGCTGCCCAGAGAAAAGCGTAACCGTCTCCCCGGATGGATTGCACACACCCCCTCTGGAGCAGAACCATAAAGCAAAAAACCACCCCGCGCATTGCGCGGGGTGGTTTTTTGTGGCTGCCGATGGTCAATGGCCAAAGGATGGAATGAAAATGAACCCTTCCCGGCCTCCGGTCGGGCATATCTTCCTCAAAAAAACAGGCCCCGGCCGGGACCTGTTTTTCTTTTTTTATTCTACAATAGTCCCTCCCCCCAGGACCACTTCTCCGTCGTACAATACGGCGGCCTGGCCGGGGGTGATGGCTCTTTGGGGTTCGTCGAACCGGACGGTAAAAGTATCCTTGCCGGTGGGGGTTACGGCGGCGGGCTGGGCTTCCTGGCGGTACCGGACTTTCACCTGGCACCGGACGGGGCCTTCCGGCACTTCTCCGCTGATCCAGTTGGCATCCCGGACCTTTGCCTCCCGGCTGAACAGGGCTTCACTGGGGCCTACGATCACGGCGTTCTTTGCCGGGTCGATCTTCACCACATACAGGGGATAATCGGGCTGGTTCAGCCCCAGCTTCTTGTGCTGGCCCAGGGTGTAATAGATGATCCCTTTGTGCTGGCCGATCACTTTTCCTTCCAGATCCAGAAAGGGACCCGGCTGAGGCTTGTAGTCCAGAATCCGCTGGACTGCATCGGTGTACTGGCCGTTGGGCACGAAACAGATGTCCTGGCTGTCCGGCTTCTGGGAATTGATGAACCCGTTTTCCGCGGCGATTTCCCGGGTATGGGTCTTGTGGTATCCCCCCAGGGGGAACCGGGTGTGGGCCAGCTGGTCCTGGGTCAGGCTGTAGAGCACATAGCTCTGGTCCTTGGCCGGGTCCGTGGCCCGGAGCAGCTGGTACTTCCCTTCCGGGGTCTTCCGGATCCGGGCGTAATGGCCGGTGACCACACAGTCGCAGCCCAGTTCCAGGGCCCGCTGGTACAGGGCGCCGAACTTCAGGAACCGGTTGCAGTCGATGCAGGGGTTGGGGGTGTGGCCCAGGGTGTAGCTCCGGGCGAATTTTTCCATTACGTCTTTTTTGAATTCTTCCGTGTAGTTGAACACGTAATAGGGCATATGGAGCCGGGCGGCCACGCTCCGGGCGTCTTCCACGTCGCTGAGGCTGCAGCAGGTTTTGGAACTGCAGCCGGCGTCCGGGTTGTTGTACAGCTTCATGGTGCAGCCGATGCAGTCATACCCTGCATCCTGCATGAGTTTTGCGGCTACGGAGCTGTCCACTCCGCCGCTCATGGCGATCAGTGCTTTCATGATGCATCCTTTCTGTTACAGCCGGTGTTCCAGCTGCCGGAGCCGCTGGACTTCCCGGATAAGGGTCTGGGCCGTATAGTCCACCTGTTCCCGGGTAATGTCATCCCCCAGGGAGAACCGGAGGGAAGATCTGGCTTCTTCCGGAGTGCAGCCCAGGGCCAGGAGCACATGGCTGGGTTCCGGAGAGCCGGAGGCACAGGCGGACCCGGCGGAAACGCAGATGTCGGCCATGCCCAGCAACGGAAGCAGGGCTTCGGCAGGGACTCCGTCAAAGGCCATGTTCAGGTGGCCGGGGAGCCGGGGCACCTGGCCGCTGTGGACCCGGGTGCCGCCCAGGGCCAGGAGCTTTGCTTCCAGGGCGTCCCGGGCTTCTGCCATCTTCCGGGCGTTGGCATCCAGATTATTCACCGCTTCTTCCAGGGCGGCGGCCATGCCCACGATGCCGGGGACGTTTTCCGTGCCGGCCCTTTTCCCCCGTTCCTGTTCTCCTCCGAAAATCAGGCTTTCCAATTCAATGCCTTGCTTGGTAAAAAGGAAACCGACTCCTTTAGGTCCGTGGAATTTATGGGCGGAACCAGACAGGAAGTCGATGTTCCCGGCTTCCAGGGTCACCGGCACATGGCCCAGGGCTTGGACCCCGTCGGTGTGGAACAGGGCTCCCTGTTCATGGGCCAGGGCGGCCAGCTCCCTGATGGGCTGGAGGGCGCCGGTTTCGTTGTTGGCGGTCATGACGGATACCAGGGCGGTTTCCGGGGTCAGGGCCCGGGACAGGGTGTCCGGTTCCACCTGGCCTTCCTGGTTGACCGGCAGCAGGGTCACGGCAAAGCCTTCCTTCTGGAGGGCCTCCAGGGTGTGGAGGATGGCGTGGTGCTCAATGGCACTGGCGATAAGATGGGTGCGGCCGTGCTTCTTTCCCCAGGCAGCGGCGGTCCGTAGGGCCTGGTTGTCGCTTTCGCTGCCCCCGGAGGTGAAGGTGATTTCCCGGGGCCGGCAGCCCAGCAGCCGGGCGATGGTTTCCCGGGAGCCGATCAGGGCCCGGGAGGCTTCCTGCCCCAGGGGATAGGTGCTGGAGGGGTTGCCGTACTGTTCTGTAAAATAAGGCAGCATGGCCTCCAGGACCTTGGGCAGGACCCGGGTGGTGGCTGCGTTGTCGGCATAGACGAACATGGTGGTGCTCCTTTGTGAATTGATATCATATTATTATACTACAGAAAAGATTCCTTTTCCTTCTTGCATTTATTCTTTTCCCATGCTATACTTTTAAGGCTGTATATATTATATATACTTCTTCTGCCCTCATGGTAGAGGAGCAAATCCAAAGGAGGAGGTGATTTCGTGAATAACTACGAAGTCATGTACATCGTTAAACCGGTAGAAGAGGACGCTTTCAACGCTGTTGTAAAGAAGTTCGATGACCTGCTGGTGGCTAACGGCGCTACGATCGAAAAAACCGATAAGTGGGGCAAAAAACGTTTGGCATATGCTATTCAGGACTTCAATGATGGTCTGTATGTTCTGACCACGTTTGCCGCTGAACCTGCAGCCGTAAAGGAACTGGACCGTGTGATGAAGATTACCGACGATATCCTGCGTCACATGATCATTCGCAAAGGCGAATAAGGAGGCTGGGTGTATGAATCGCATTATCTTGTTGGGCCGTCTCGTACGGGATCCGGAAGTCCGGGTTACACCTACGGAAAAAACGGTCTGCACCTTTACTCTGGCAGTTGACCGTCCCTTCGCTTCGAAGAACGGCCAGCGGGAAGCGGATTTTATCAACATTGTAACGTGGAATAAAACCGCTGAATTATGTGGGAACAGTTTGACCAAGGGTCAGAGAGCTCTGGTGGAAGGGCGTCTGCAGATCCGCAGCTACGATGGAAAAGACGGGAACAAGCATTACATGACGGAAGTCATTGCGGACCGTGTGGAATTCATCGAACGGAAAGGCTCCGGCAGTCCTGCCGCAGGCCAGCAGAATCCTCCATCCCAGAATCAGTCCTCTCAGGGCGGCTCCGCCGGTCCCATGGGTGGCTTTGGCTCTGAAGTAGGTTTTGACGAAGAGATCCCATTTTAAAAGGGAGGATAGAGAATAGCTATGATGAAGCGTGAAAGAGGTAACCGGAGACCCAGAAGAAAAGTTTGCTCCTTCTGCGTCGACAAAGTCCAGGAAATCGATTATAAAGATGCAGCCAAGCTGCGGAAGTTCATCACCGAACGGGGCAAGATCCTGCCTCGCCGGATTTCCGGCACCTGTGCAAAACATCAGCGTCAGCTGACTATTGCCATCAAACGTGCCAGAAACGTTGCACTGCTGCCGTTTACGGCTGAATAAGCTGGATGACAGAGACAGACCCTTTCGGGGGTCTGTCTTTTTTTTGTCAAATATTGTAAAATAGTAGGGAAACGCTCTCTTGGTTGTCAATGGCCAATAGTCAATGGCCGAAGGAAACTATCATCATGGAGGAATATCGCTTTGCATTACCATAAAACTTCTTCGCTGGTGGAATCCGGCATTTTGGCGGCGGTGGCCGTGCTTTTTACCCTGGTGGGGAACTACATCCCGGTGCTGGACATCATCGTGAGCATCCTGTGGCCTCTGCCCATCATCCTTTGCGGCCGGCGGAACGGGCTGAAATGGAGCATCCTGTGCCTGCTGGTCACCGGGTGTGTGGTGGCGGTGCTGCTGTCTCCTCTCCAGGCTCTGACCCAGTGCCTGATTTTGGGGCTCATCGGCCTGTTCATGGGCTATGCCATGGAAAAACAGATGACGCCCACCCAGACCCTGCTCATGGGGAGCCTGGGGGCCCTCCTTTCCACGGTGCTCAGTGCCCTGGCAGCCTATTTCTTCATGCATGTGAATGTAATCGAAGTGTTCTTCCAGTCCATTGACGAATCGGTGAACATGAGCAGCGAGATTTTCCAGACCCTGGGGATGAACGGGCTCACGGACACCCAGCTGGCCCAGCTGAAAAAGATGTTCGAACTGATCCTGCCGGCCGGGGTGCTGCTCAGCGCGCCCATTACCGCCATTGCCAACTACTGGGCGGCCCGGAAGATCCTGGGACGGATGGGGGATTACTACCCCTGGTTCCCGCCTTTTTCCCTGTGGAAGCTGCCCAAATGGCTGCTCCTGCCCTATGGCATCGGGATGATGCTGATCTTCTTCGGCCAGAACTATCAGGATTCCCTGGTGTACCGGGGCGGGTACACCCTGTATATGATGATGAACATGCTGCTCCTGGTCCAGGGGCTGAGCCTGATCCGCTGGTATGTGGAATACCGCCATTATCCCCGGATCCTGCTGCCGCTGAGTCTGCTGCTGACCTTCACCCTGCCCATCGCCTCCCAGCTGGTGGTGGTGCTGGGGGCCTATGAAATGGTCTTCGATCTCCGGAAGATCCGGAAGCCAGGGGCCAAAAAGCCTGAATAGAGGGGGATAGTATGGAGGAGAAATCACGCCGGAACCTGTGGCAGTCCGTGCGCATCGGGGTGGCCCTGCTGGGGTCCGTCCTGGTGATCTACGGGATTGCGGTGAACCTGGCCATCTGTACGGCCATCGGGTTCATTTCGGTGCTGCTGGTCTATTATCTGACCTTCCGGAGCAACCGGCTTCGGGAAGCCTGGTTCAACCATTCCATGACCACAGTGGTCCGGAATATTGAACGGGCCAACAATTATGCGTCCCAGCGGATCCCCATCGGCATCGGGGTCTTTGACAAAGAGGGCCATCTCCAGTGGCGGAACCGGCTGTTCAACGAATTCATCGCGGTGGAGGTGCCGCTGGCCACACCTTTTGAAAAGGTGCTGCCGCCGCCGGACAACAACTTTGCCACCCTGCGGCTCCGGGATGCGGACAAGCAGATCAAGATCGGGGACCGGATCTACAAGATGCTGGTCCGGCGGATCCAGATCACCGACAATCCGGAGGAGGATACGGGGCTGGCCCTGTACCTGACGGATATCACGGACCGGGAACGGCAGAAAAAACGGTATGAGGAAGAACGGCCGGTGGTGGCCTATGTCCAGTTCGACAACTACGACGATGCCATGAAAGGCCTCAACGAAAACGAGCGGGCCAGCCTGATCGTGGACGTGACCAAGGCCATCGGGGGCTGGGTGGAGGAAGTCCACGGGTACTTCCAGAAATACACGGAAGACATGTTTGTGGTGGGCATGAGCCGGAAAGGGCTGACGGACACCATCAGCAAGAAGTTCCAGGTGCTGGACCGGGTCCGGGAGATCAAAAGCGGCAACCGGATCAGCCCCACCATCAGTATCGGGGTGGCGGCGGACGGCCGGAACCTGGCGGAACTGAGCCAGAAGGCCCAGGCGGCCCTGGACCTGGCGTTGGGCCGGGGCGGGGACCAGGCAGTGGTCCAGCTGGGTGACGATATGAGTTTCTACGGGGCCCGGGGCTCCGTCCAGGCGAAAAACACCCGGGTGCGGGCCCGGATCGTGGCCCAGGCCATCCACGAACTGATGGTCAGTGCGGACCAGGTGTTCATCATGGGCCATGCCAACGAGGACTACGATGCCCTGGGGGCAGCCATCGGGGTGGCCAAAATGGCCCTGACCCTGAACAAGAGCTGCTGCATCGTCACCAGCGGCCAGGGGCCTTCCCTGAAGAAGCTGGAGACAGTGTCCAAGGACCAGAGCGACCGGTACCTGTCCCTGTTCGTCAACGAGGAAGAGGCCTTGAAGAGGATCACTCCCGGCAGCATCCTGGTGCTGGTGGACCATCACCGGGCCATGCTGAGCGCGGCGCCCAAGGTGCTCCAGGCCATCCGCCGGCGGATTATCATCGACCATCACCGGCGGGCGGAAGATGCCATTACTGACGTGATGCTCCAGTATATGGAACCGTCTACTTCCTCCACCTGTGAAATGGTCACGGAGATCCTCCAGTATTTTGAAAACAAGCTGCAGTTTTCTGAAGTGGAAGCCACGGCCCTGTATGCAGGGATTTTGGTGGACACCAAGAATTTTGCGGTGCAGACCGGGGAACGGACTTTCGAAGCGGCGGCTTTCCTGCGCCGGAACGGAGCCGACCCCCATATGGTTTCCCTGCTGTTCAAGGATGATGAACATACGGTGCTCACCCGGGCCCGGATCATCACCGAGATGAAACAGCCCCTGCCCGGGCTGGCTGTGGCGGTGCACCAGTGTTCCTGTCAGGACAAGGATACGCCGGTGATCGTGGCCCAGGCGGCGGATGAACTGCTGACCATGGATGACATCCGGGCCAGTGTGGTTTTCAGCCAGAATGAAAATGGAGTCAGCATCAGTGCCCGCAGTGACGGATCCGTCAATGTGCAGGTGATGATGGAAGAACTTGGCGGCGGCGGCCATCAGACCGTTGCCGGGGTACAGGTGAAGGGCGTGACGGCGGAAGAACTGATGCCGAAGGTCCTTGAGCTGGCCAAAGAACAAATGAAGGAGAGCGATACAGATGAAGGTAATTCTGCTGCAGGACATCAAGAAATTGGGTAAGAAAGGCGATATCATCGAAACGGCGGAAGGTTACGGCCGGAACTATCTGATTCCCCGGGGAATCGCGGAAGAAGCCACCTCCCGGAACCTGAACCAGGCCAAACAGGACATGCAGGTGGCCAAACACCGGGCTGCCCAGGCTCATGACGAAGCGGTGATCCTGGCTGCCCAGCTGGAAAAGGTGACCCTGCACATGAAGGTGAAGGTGGGAGCCAACGGGAAGCTGTTCGGATCCATTGCTTCCAAGGATGTGGCGGATGCCCTGCTGACCCAGACCGGGATGGAAGGAGTGGACCGCCGGAAGATCGAGATTCCGGAAACCATCAAGAGCCCGGGGGTATACACCGCAACGGCAAAACTGCTGCCGGATGTATCCGCCAAGTTCAAGGTCGTTGTAGAAACGGAAGAATAAAAAAGGAACCCACCACCAGCCCCAGGCTGGTCCCCCGCCCTTGAAAAGGGCGGACAGACAGGACAATGGCTGTCTTGAGAAGGGGATCGGCACCTCTGTGATACGGTGGTGGGTTTCTTTTCAGGAAGGAGGTCTGCTCTTTGGAAGAACGTATTCCACCCCAGAATATCGAGGCGGAACAAAGTGTGCTGGGGGCCATGCTGATCAGCCGGGATGCCATCGACAAAGCCGGGGAAATCCTCAATGAGGATGATTTTTACCGGCCGGACAACCGGGTGATCTTTTCGGCCATTATGGATCTCCACAGCCGGAACGAGGCGGTGGACCTGGTTACGGTCACCGAAGAACTGCGCCGGCTGGGGAAGCTGGATGCCATCGGAGGCACGGCGGCCATCACCGCTCTCAGCAATGCGGTGCCCACCGCGGCCAATGTGGTGTACCATGCCAAGATCGTGGAGGAGAAATCCCTCCGCCGGCAGCTGATCAATTCGGCTACGGAAGTGGCGGCCAGCGGCTACGAGGAAGAACAGGACATTGCCCAGACCATCGACCAGGCGGAACAGAAGATCCTGGCGGTGGCCAACCGGAAACATTCCGGGGGCGTGGTGAAGATCAAGGACATCGTGAAAAGCGCCATGGCCCGGATCGAGGAATTGTACGACACCAAGGATGCCTTTACCGGCCTGCCCACCGGGTTTTCCGATTTCGACAAAATGACCAGCGGGCTCCAGCCTTCGGATCTGATCATCGTGGCAGCCCGTCCTTCCATGGGGAAATCCTCCCTGGTGCTGAACATTGCGGAACATGTGGCTCTGGACGGGGGCAAATCCGTAGCCTTCTTCTCCCTGGAAATGAGCAAGGAGCAGCTGGTCCAGCGGCTGCTGTGCTCCCAGGCCCGGATCGACGCCTCCCGGCTGCGGATCGGCCAGCTCCAGGAAAGCGAATGGCCCAACCTGGTGAACGCGGCGGACAAGCTCAGTGCCGCCAAGATCATGCTGGATGATACGCCGGGGATGACGGCCCTGGAAATGCGGTCCAAGGCCCGGCGGTGGAAAAACGAGAACGGCCTGGATCTGATCATCGTGGACTATCTCCAGCTGATGCAGGGGTCCTCCAAACGGGCCAGCGACAACCGGCAGCAGGAAATGAGTGATATTTCCCGGTCCCTGAAGGGGCTGGCCCGGGAGCTGAATGTGCCGGTGATCGCCCTGTCCCAGCTGAGCCGGAGCGTGGAACAGCGGACCAGCAAACGGCCCATGCTCAGTGACCTGCGGGAATCCGGGGCCCTGGAACAGGATGCGGATATTGTGTGCTTCATCTACCGGGACGATTACTACAACCCGGATACGGAACAGAAGAACGTGGCGGAACTGATCGTGGCCAAGCACCGGAATGGTCCGGTGGGCACGGTGCCGCTGTATTTCCGGAAGGATATCACCCGGTTCGAGGATCTGAGCCGGAGACCGGAATAAATGCGGCTGCCATACAGCAGCCGACTGTCAATTGTCAATTGCCGAAGGAAAGAACCCGCTTGGAACAGCGGGTTCTTTTATTGCAAACAAAAAATTCTTGTCGTTGCGAAGCGTTCGGTAAAATGATACAATAAAAAGACAGCGGGAACGGTGTGTTCCCTCGTTATGCCATTTTTTTGTTATACCTAAGGAGGAAGTATTGTGATTCCACGTTATACCAGTAAAGAAATGGGTTCCATCTGGACGGAAGAAAACGAAGACCGCAACATTGTCAAAGTTGAAGTCACGGCCTGTGAAGCCATGAACAAACTGGGCATTGTACCGGATGATGCGCTCCATGACATCCAAACCAAGGCGGACTTCGATCTGGACCGGGTCCATGAAATCGAAAAGACCACCAACCATGACATCATTTCTCTGCTTACTTCTGTGGCTGAACACGTCGGCGATGCTTCCAAATATATCCATAAAGGCCTGACCTCCAACGACGTGAAGGATACGGCCATGGGGCTCATGATGAAACATTCCGCGGAAATCCTGATCCGGGAAGAAAAGGAACTCCATGAAATCCTCAAGAGCCAGGCTCAGAAATACCGTCACACCCTGTGCGTGGGCCGTACCCACGGGATCCATGCGGAACCCATGACCTTCGGCCTGAAGTTCCTGCTGTGGATGTCTGAAACCGAACGGAACATCGAACGGCTGGAAATGGCCAAGAAATACATCTCCGTAGGGAAACTCAGCGGTGCCATCGGGACCTATTCCAACATTGATCCGTTTGTGGAAAAATACGTGTGCGAAAAACTGGGGCTGACCCCTGTGCCCATTGCCAACCAGGTTGTCCAGAGAGACCGCCATGCCTTCTATCTGAGCACCATCGCCGTGTGCGGCGCCACCCTGGAAAAGATGGCCACGGAAGTCCGTCATCTCCAGCGTACGGAAGTCCGGGAAGCGGAAGAATATTTTGCTCCCGGCCAGAAGGGCTCTTCCGCCATGCCTCACAAACGGAACCCCATCACCTGTGAAAAGATCTGCGGCCTGGCCCGGGTGCTCCGGGGCAACGCGGAAGCTGCCATCGAAAACGTGGCCCTGTGGCATGAACGGGATATTTCCCATTCTTCCGTGGAACGGATCATCCTGCCGGATTCCACCATCCTGCTGGACCACATGCTGCGGAAAATGAAGGACATCATGGGCAAGATGCTGGTATATCCGGAAGCCATGATGCGGGACCTGAACCTGACCGGCGGCCTGATCTACAGCCAGAACCTGCTGATCGCCCTGGTAAGCAAAGGGGTGCTCCGGGAAGATGCCTACAAGTGGGTGCAGCGGAACGCCATGGCCCGGTGGATGGAAGGGGCCGACTTCAAGACCAACGTGGAAGCGGATCCGGACATCGACAAGTACCTGACCAAAGAAGAAGTGGAAGCCTGCTTCGAACCGAAACATATGCTGAAGCATGTGGATGAAATCTACGCCCGGTTTGGAATGTAACCCGAAAGAAGGAGAACTCTATGTCATCTGTTGTTGTAATCGGTTCCCAGTGGGGGGACGAAGGTAAAGGCAAGATCGTTGACTACCTGGCCCAGCAGGCTGATGCGGTGGTCCGCTATTCCGGCGGTTCCAACGCCGGCCATACGGTGGTGGTCAATGACGTTTCCTACAAGCTCCGTCTGCTGCCCAGCGGGATTTTATACAAGGACAAAACCTGCATCCTGGGCAACGGTGTGGTGATCAACCCCCGTGTGGTGCTCCAGGAAATCGCCGAAATGAAGGCCAAGGGCGTGGATACCAGCAACCTGCTGATCAGCGACCGGGCCCATGTGGTGTTCCCGTACCATGAAAAGCAGGACGAACTCCAGGAAGCTGCCCTGGGGGATGCCAAGATCGGCACCACCAAAGGGGGCATCGGACCCTGCTATATGGACAAATATGCCCGTACCGGGATCCGGGTCTGCGATCTGATGAACAAAGACGTGCTGGCTGCCAAGCTGAAACGGAACCTGGATGCCAAGAATGCCCTGTTCACCAAAGTCTACGGGGCAGAACCTCTGGCCTATGAACCCATGCTGAAAGCCTACCTGGACTATGCGGAAGAACTGCGGCCCCATGTGACTGACACCAGCGTAGCTCTGGGGAACATTTTCGATGCTCACAAGAAAGTCCTGTTCGAAGGGGCTCAGGCCACCTTCCTGGACATCGACTACGGCACCTATCCCTATGTGACCAGCTCCAACCCCACCGCCGGCAATGCAGCCACCGGCAGCGGCGTAGGGCCCCGGTTCATCGACCATGTGGTGGGCGTGGTGAAAGCCTATACCACCCGGGTAGGGGAAGGCCCCTTTGTGTGCGAACTGTTCGATACTGACGGCCCGGGAACCTATCTCCGGAACACCGGCCATGAATTCGGCACTGTCACCGGGCGGCCCCGCCGCTGCGGCTGGCTGGATGCCTTCATGGTGAAATACGCTGCCCGGCTGAACTCCATGGATGCCCTGGCCATTACCCGGCTGGATATCCTGGACGGCATGGACGAAATCAAGATGTGCACCGGCTGGACCATCGACGGAGAACCCATCCAGCACATCCCGGCGGATCTGACCATCCTGGCCAAAGCCAAACCGGTTTACGAAACCTTCAAAGGCTGGAAAAAGGACATTTCCGGGGTACGGTCCTACAGCGACCTGCCGGCGGAAGCCCAGGCCTATCTGAACCGGCTCAGCGAAGTGGTGGGCGTGGAAATCGGCATTGTGTCCGTAGGGCCCAACCGGGATCAGACCTTCTCTCTGAAGGAATTCTTCTGAGCGGGAAAATAAATTTGAAAAAGGCAGAGAAAATGCTTGCATTTTCTCTGCCTTTTTGCTATACTAAATAAGCTTTCTCGAAGAGAAAGCAACAGACTGAAACGTGATCAGCAACGAAATGTTTCAACTGAAACATTGAAAGAAAAAAGTTGTTGACAAAGAAACGAAAGTCTGGTATTATATAGAAGCTGTCGCTGAGACAGTGAGACGAACTTTGAGAACTGAATATTGTTGACAGATGTGCGGGTCAAGTCACTTTTAGTGATGAGATCGAGTCACCTGGATGACAA
>NZ_VULN01000021.1 GCF_009696675.1 Acidaminococcus fermentans
TGTTCCCATGCCGAACACAGCAGTTAAGCCCTTATACGCCGAAAGTACTCGACTGGAAACGGTCCGGGAGGATAGGGAGCTGCCGGTTAGAAAAATTCCGCATCTGATGGATGCGGAATTTTTTTGTGTCAGCGGCGGATAGATAGCAGATGCGGGGGCATCTGCTTTTGAATTTGCGGCCCTTTGGGCGGCCGGGACGGGCTTGCCTGCGGTGAGCCCCTGCATCGTTGGGGTCATTGATTTCAACGGAAACCACAGGAACGGGAGTGTCGATGGATCCGTTCCTGGGACCACTGGCTCTATAGCCCGACAAAAACGTGGTAGGGGCGTGCCGGAGACCCGCCCTTCCCGGCCGCCTATTTTTTTTATTCAAAATCAATGAAGTCATGGGACGGAAACCCAAGATTGTGGCCATGCACGGAGGCCTGGAAACCGGTTTCTTCTATAAGGCCAATCCCAAACTGGATCTGGTCAGCGTGGGGCCCAATACTCACGCCATCCACAGCGCCGATGAATCGGTGGAACTGGAAAGTACTGCCAAGGTGGCCCGGATCATCGCCGGGACATTGACGGAATTGACGAAATAAAAAAGGGGCTGCTGCGTTCGCAACAGCCCCTTCTTCAGGTCTCGAGACTCGAGACCGAGCCGCTATGCGGCTCATGAGGCAGGGGTGTTGCACATAACGTGCAACACCCCTCTTATTTTCTATTGGCTATCTTCACCAGGCTCAGCATCACCGGCACTTCCGTCAGGACACCGACGGTGGTGGCCAGGGCGGCGGGGCTGGTGACTCCGAACAGGGCAATGGCCACGGCTACGGCCAGTTCAAAGAAGTTGGAGGCACCGATCATGCCAGCCGGGGCCGCAATGCTGTGGGGCAGGTGGAGAAGATTGCTGGCTCCATAGGCAATGGCAAAGATCAGATAGGTCTGGAGCACCAGGGGAATGGCAATCAGCAGGATATGGAAGGGATTGGAGAGAATCACCTGGGCTTGGGAACTGAAGATGATGCACAGGGTCAGCAGCAGGCCCCAGGTGGTGGCCTGATCGAATTTGTGGACAAAGACCTGGTTGAAATAGGTTTCCCCTTTCCGGCGGATCACTGTGATCCGGGTCAGGATCCCTCCCGCCAGGGGAATCACCACAAACAGGAAGATGCTCAGGAACAGCACACTGTAGGGCACCGTTACATGGGATACGCCAAGCAGATATTTGACAATGGGCACGAAGGCCACCAGGATGATCAGATCATTGGTAGCCACCTGGACCACCGTATAGGCCGGATCTCCCTTGGTCAGAGTACTCCAGACAAAGACCATGGCAGTGCAGGGAGCGGCCCCCAGGAGTACGGCTCCTGCCAGATACTGGGTAGCCAGGTCCCGGGGAATGAAAGCCTGGAACACCTGATAAAAGAAGAAGGCGGCCAGGCCGTACATGGTAAAGGGTTTGATCAGCCAGTTGGTGACCCAGGTGACAAAAAGTCCCTTGGGATGCCGGCCCACTTCCCGGATGCTCTGGAAATCCACCTTCATCATCATGGGGTAGATCATGATCCAGATCAGGATGGCAATGGGAATGGAAATCCCGTCAATCTGCATCCGGTCCAGGAACCGGGGAACCGCCGGCAGGAAATGGCCCACCAGTACACCGGCCGCCATACAAAGGAAAACCCACAGGGAAAGATACCGCTGGAACGGGCTGATGCCCGGATTTTTGACGTCCGTCATTTTGCGGCCACTCCTTTCAGCTGATCCCGGAGGGCCAGTACCTGGGCCCGGATGGTTTTCATAATGGACCGGAACTCCGGATCCGGTTTCCCGGCCGGGTCAGGGATTTCCCAGGCCAGGGCCTTCACCCCAGGCAGTACCGGACAGCGGACCCCGCAGCCCATGGTGACCACCATGTCCACCGTCGGGAGGGCTTCCAGCTTTTTGGGGAACTGGCCTTCTTTTTCCATGTCGATCCCGTACAGGTCTTGCATCAGCCGCTGAACAGAGGGATTGATCCGGTCCGCCGGGCAGGTGCCGGCAGAACGGCTGACAAACACATCTTCTGCCAGGTGACGGCCAAAGGCTTCGGCCATCTGGCTCCGGCAGGAGTTTTGGATACAGAGAAAAGCAACAACAGGTTTTCGGTTCATAGGGTTTCAAGCACCTTTCCTTTGATTTCCGACTGCTTCCAGGAAATCACCGCTGCATGGCCGCCGGAGTGGGCTGCCACCTGGTTGATCCAGGGAATCTCCCGGTCCGCTTTGGCCTTCAGCAGAGGGCTTTGGGCGGCAGTCTGGCTGAAGCAACGGTTGATGATCCACCAACGGCTGCACAGCCGGGTCCGTTTCAGATCCTCTTCCAGACGCAGGGCTTCATACACCGGAGTGGCTTCCGGCAGGGTGACGATTACTACTTCCGTCTCCGGCCCCTTCAGCCTGGGCAGCAGCTGCTGGACGGCAGGAGGGACACTGCCCCGGGTCCGGCGGATCTCCCGGTCGTAGTTTTCCGTGGATTCCAGGAGCAGCAGGGTATGGCCAGTAGGGGCGGTGTCGATGATGACGATCCGGTCCCCGGCCCGGGCAACGATTTCTGCAAAGGCCCGGAACACGGCGATTTCCTGGGTGCAGGGGGAACGGAGGTCTTCTTCGATGTAAGCCAGGTCTCCTTCCTTCAGTCCGTTTTTCCGGGCCTGGTCCAGGACTTCCTGCTGATACCGGCGGAGCTCGTCCTGTTCGTCGATCTGACACAGCTGGATCCGGTCCGTCTGTTTCAGGATTTCCTGGAGATGGCCGGCCGGGTCGGTGGTGGTCAGCAGCACCTGGTGCCCCTTCTGAGCCAGCCGGAGAGCCAGGGATGCAGCCACGGTGGTTTTCCCCACGCCGCCTTTGCCCATGGTGAAGATAACCTTCCGATGGTGCTGCTCCAGATCTTCTGCCACCTCCTGGAGGGTATGGACGGGAGCCTGCTGTTCCCGGCTGGCGGCAGGGGCAACTTCTCCCTTCAGGAGAGCCCGGACATGGTCCAGGCCGGTAACATTGTAGCTCCGGAAGGGAATCTGCCAGCAGGGCAGTTCTTTCAGACATTGGGGCATTTCTTCCAGAGCTGCCTGCTGTTTGGCAAAAAGTTCCCCGGTGACCGGGTCATCGGTTTTTTCCAGCAGTCCGTTGATGATCAGCTGCTGGCTGCCGATGCCCAGTTTGGCAAGTTCCCGGGAGGCCCGGTCCGCTTCCAGCAGCGGGGGCCGGTCAGGACGGGCTACCAGGAGCAGGGTGGTGCGGCCAGGGTCCGCCAGGGTTTCCACGGCCTGCCGGTACAGGGCTTTCCGGCTTTCCAGACCGGACAGCTGTCCCAGACAGGAGGCACCATGGGTACTGGTGCTGATGAACTGGCTCCAGGCAGAAGGCAGTTGGAGCATCCGCAGGGTATGGCCGGTAGGGGCCGTATCAAAAAGGATCTTGTCATAGGCCGCTGCGGTTTCCGGATCCGTAAGGAAATCCGTAAAGGCATTGAAGGCGGCGATTTCGATGGTACAGCAGCCGGACAGCTGTTCTTCCATGTTCCGCAGGGCGGCTTCCGGCAAAAGCCCCCGGTAGGGGCCCACCACGCTTTCCCGGTAGGCGGCTGCGGCCTTTACCGGATCCAGGTTGGCTGCTTCCAGGCCGGGGACACCGGGAATGGGGGTTGGCCTTTCTTCCAGTTCCAGAGAAAAGATGTCCTGGAGATTGGAGGCCGGGTCCGTACTGACCAGCAGCACCTTCTGACCGGCATCGGCCAGGGCCACCGCTGTGGCACAGGCTGTGGAAGTCTTTCCCACCCCGCCTTTGCCGGTAAAGAACACATACTGGGTCCGGATGGCGGCAAAAGGATCATACAGTTCCATAAGGGGCCTCCTTCTTTACTGACAGCAGCTGGAAGAACCGGAACCGCAGCAGGGACTGGAATCCCCGCTGTTTTCTTTTTCTCCGCAGCAGGAGGAGGAGGATTCGGCAGCCGGTTCTTCACTGTCGCCGCAGCAGCAGGAACCGGTTTCTTCCGCTCTGCTGTCCTGTTGGGCAGAGGCTTCGTCCAACAGGGACGGATCAAAATCCAGCATCCGGGCGAATTCTTCATTGGTGGGGTAACGGCCGGCCATCCAGAGCTTTCCATCTGCCAGGATCAGGGGCAGTTCCTCCGGCCCATGGTGCTGCAGGAATTCCGCTGCCGCCGGGGTCTGAATGAATTTGAGGGGCGCATTGCTCAGATTGTACCGTTCCACCAGGATACCGTGTTTTTCCAGGGTGTCCAGTACGGCGGAAATCCGCAGCAGTTCCGGATCGATGGAGGGACCGCAAAGTCCTGTAGGGCAGCACATGGCCTGTTCAAAAATCTGTACCTGTTTTCTTTCCATAATAGCTTCCTCTCCAAAAATAAATTTATAGATTGAAATTTATCAATTTAATAACGCAAAAAATTTTACGGGCATCTGGGACAGCTGCAGTCCGCCGGCTTGAAGGACGGGGTTTCCCGGAACAGTTCCCGGATCAGGGCTTCCAGTTCCCGGGCTGTTTCCCGGTTCAGGGTATAGTAGACCCATTTGCCTTCTTTCCGGCCGATGACCAGCCCTGCGTCACACAGAATCTTCATATGATGGGAAAGGGTGGGCTGGGACAGATGGAGATTTTCCAGCAGTACGCAGGCACACCGTTCCCCGCCCTGGAGCAGTTCCAGGATGTGGAGCCGGTTTTCATCGCCCAGGGCCTTGAACAAACGGGCTTTAAAAGCAAGATTTTCCATCTGACAGCCTCCTTTCATATTGATAAATTTAAATCTGTTATCTGCAGTATAGAGCTTTTCTCCAGAAGTGTCAAGATGCAGGAAGAGGATACTGCTTCCTTGTTGCTTTTTATTCTTTTGGTCAGTATACTGTTTTCGTATAAAATCCCATGACCATAAAGTATTTGTATTGTGGCGGCCATTCTTTTATGCTATAGACAGGCAAGTACAAAACTAAAGGAGTGAAAAGTGCGGTGAAGAAGAACGTTTCCATAAAAAAGAGCCGGATCCTTATGGGGTTCCTGGCGCTGGCGGTGGCCCTGGTGGCCGGTGTCTGGCATTTTTCTCCCTGGTTCCGGACCTGGGCCCTGGGAAAAGTGGACCAGGCCCGGGGAGCGGCCATCCATTATGATCTGTTGGACCAGGTGGAGGCCCGGAACATCCGGCAGGTGATGACGGCGGATCCCTCCCGGAGCCGGGTGATCCAGTGGCAGTCGGATTATCCGGTGAAAGAAGAACCGGTGCTGGAATACCGGAAGGCCGGAGAAAGTTCCCTGACAGCCGCTTCGGTGAAAGAAGAAAAATTCACGGACGGAGGCAAGGACACCTGGATTTATACGGCCCGGCTGGAACAGCTGGAACCGGGACAGGCCTATGAGTACCGGATCCGGGCGGGAAAGAAGGCCACGGAGTGGATGCCTCTGAAAGCCTTTGCCGGCAATACCTTCAAGGCCCTGATCTTCCCGGATTCCCAGTCGGCGGATTACAGCGTGTGGAAGGCTGCCGCCCAGCCTGCCTGGCAGCGGAACCCGGACGCCAGTTTCTTTGTGAACATGGGTGACCTGGTGGACAACGGGGAAGACAGCAGCCAGTGGAACGCCTGGTTCGGGGTGGTGGAACCCATGGCGGAAAAAATCCCGGTGGCGCCTCTGATGGGGAACCATGAAACCTACGACCTGAACTGGAAGGTGCGGATGCCGGAAGGGTATCTCCACCGGTTCGCCCTGCCGGATAACGGACGGGAAAAATACCGGAACCAGTTCTATTCCTTTACCGTGGGGGATGTGCATTTTGTGGTGCTGAACACCCAGAACGAGGAACTGAAGGAATGGGAACCGGATCTGGCCCGGGACCAGGAGGCCTGGTTCCAGGAAGATATGGCACGGAACCAGGGCAAATGGAATATTGTGCTGATGCACAAGGACCCCCTCCAGTATGCCTTTGATCCGGCAACCCGGCCGGGACGGGACCGGGCGGAAGGGTTCTCTCCGGAAGGACGGGAATGGATGCCCCTCTTTGATCGGTACGGGGTGGACCTGGTGCTCAGTGCCCATCTCCATACCTATCGGAATCGGGGAAGGATCTACGATTTCCAGCGGGCAGATCACGGACCTTCTTACATCATTACCGGCGTGGCTGGAGACGTGCGGTATCCCAGCCTCTGGAAGCGCCATGCCCTGGATGTGACCCTGGCCCCCCAGCCGGAAACGGACAACTACCTGGTACTGGAAAAACAGGAAGACCAGCTCCGGATCCAGTGCTTCCTGCCCGACGGGACCCTGGTGGATACGGTGACTATTGGGAAAAGTGAAGAGTGAAGAGAATGGAGGAAATCAGGTGGCTCAATTTGACGGAAAGACCTATGACTGCCCCTTTGATTGTTTTCTGGCAGTCCTGAAGGGAAAATGGCGTACTGATCTGCTGCTGGCTCTGGCCGACCATCCCAGCCATTTCCGGGAACTCCAACGGACCCTGACGGGCATCAGCGCCAAAGTCCTTACGGAAAATCTCCGGGGCCTGGAACGGAATCATCTGGTGGAACGGCAGGAGCAGGATGATCCTGCCGGAATGGTGGAATACCGTCTTTCTTCGGAAGGAGAACAGCTCATCCAGGTTATGGAACAGATCAACCATTGGGTGGGGCGCTGGCTGGCATAAAAAAGGCTGTTGCCTGGTGATTTCTCTCTCAGGCAACAGCTTTTTTTAAAACATGGTGTTGGTGTTTTCCGCTTTTTCCGGAATATCCTGGATTACGTCCCAGTGTTCCACGATCTTCCCGTTTTCGACCCGGAAGATATCTACGGCGGCCTGGCCACGGTCCTTGGCGTTCAGTTTAATGTGGTTATGGATGAATACCAAATCTCCGTCCGCTCCCAGATGCTTGATCTCTGCGGTGCTTTCCGGAAACTCTTTCAGGAAACCGGCAATGCCCTCCTTGAAGGCCTGCTTTCCATCTTTGAATCCGGGACTGTGCTGGATATAGGTATCTCCTGTCAGTTCGTCAATAACGGCTGTGTGATGCTCGTTGAAGATCTGGTTCCAGAAATAGGCAGCCAGTTCCTTGTTGTTCTTGAACTGGGGAGCAGCACCGGCCGTCCCCGATACCATCCCGCACAGCAGCAAGCCCAGGGAAAGGGTCAGTAATTTTTTTTTGAACATAATAGAACGACCTCCTTTGTCTTAAGTTAGTTTAACATAACTAAAATAAAAGAAAAAGAAGGTACTTTCAGGTAACCTTCACTTTTCATCCTAAGACGCAGGCCTTATTGTTTAATTTTTGGGGACAAGTGCAGCAGAAAAACTTTCATGATATAATAAGAAATCAAGCGAAAATGAGGGGGAAGACTCCATGAAAATGAAATTTACCAAAATGCACGGCTGCGGCAATGACTATGTCTATGTGGACTGCATGGACCGGATGCTGTCCAATCCGGGGAAAATCTCTGAATATGTGAGCCGCCGGCGGTTCGGCATCGGTTCTGACGGTCTGATCTGCATCTGTCCTTCGGACAAGGCGGATTTCCGGATGCGGATGTTCAATGCGGATGCTTCCGAAGGGAAGATGTGCGGGAACGGGTCCCGATGCATTGCCAAATATGTCTATGACAAAGGGCTCACCCACAAGGATACCATCACCCTGGATACCCTGGGAGGCATCAAGACCATCCATATGACCGTGGAAAACGGCAAAGTGGTGCTGGCGGAAGTGGATATGGGCAAAGCGGAGACCCGGGTGGCCGCCATTCCCATGGACTGGCCCGGAGAAACCTGTGTGGACCAGCCGGTGACCTTCACCCGTTCGGACGGAACGGAAATCACCGTCCAGGGCACTGCCGTTTCCATGGGGAACCCCCATTTTGTCACCTTTGTGGAGGACGTGGAAACGGCACCGGTGGAAGCGGTAGGCCGGGTCATCGAGACTTCGCCTCTTTTCCCGGAGCGGACCAATGTGGAATTTGTCCAGGTGGTGGATGAAAACTATGTGAAGTTCCGGGTGTGGGAACGGGGCAGCGGGGAAACCTGGGCCTGCGGCACCGGGGCCTGTGCTGTGGGCTATGCCTGTGTGACCCTGGGCAAAGCCGGCAGACGGAATGAATTCCTGAAGGTGGAAGCCAAAGGGGGCCTGCTTCAGGTACGTACCGGGGAAGGGGACCTGATGACCCTGAAGGGACCGGCGGTAACGGTTTATGAGGGGGAAATCGAAATTCCGGAAGAAATTTTGGAAGAAAGTTTGAAATAATTGACTTTCCTCCAGGGCTACTTTACAATAAATAAAGGTTCCTAAAAGGAATACATTCTTTTGCATTAAAGGAGAGTCAGATATGGCGTTAGTGAATGGGAATTTTGCGAAGTTAAAGGAAAGCTATCTGTTTTCAGATATTGCTGCGCGGGTGAAGGCTTTTACCGAAGCCCATCCGGAAAAAAAGCTCATTAAAATGGGCATCGGGGATGTTACCCTGCCCCTGGCTCCTTCTGTGGTGGAAGCCATGACCAAGGCCGTCCAGGAAATGGGCCACAAGGAAACCTTCCGGGGCTATGGTCCCGAACAGGGTTATGAATTCCTTCACGAAGCCATTGCCAAATACTATGCCCGTCACGGGGTCCAGCTGGAAACCAAGGAAATCTTCGTCAGCGACGGGGCCAAAAGCGACTGCGGAAACATCACTGACCTGTTCGATGACAGCAATGTGATCCTGGTTCCGGATCCGGTGTATCCGGTATATGTGGACACCAACGTGATGCGGGACCGGAAGATCCTGTACATGAACGGGACTCCGGAAAACGATTTCCTGCCCATGCCGGATCCGGCTGTGAAGGCGGACATCATCTACCTGTGTTCCCCCAACAACCCTACCGGGGCTGCCTACAACAAGGAACAGCTGAAGGAATGGGTGGACTACGCTCTGAAAAATGACGCCATCATCCTGTATGATGCGGCTTACGAAGCCTTCATCACCAACCCGGATATGCCCCGGAGCATCTACACCATCCCTGGCGCCAAGGACTGTGCCATTGAATTCTGCTCCTTCTCCAAGACTGCAGGGTTCACCGGTACCCGCTGCGGCTACACGGTGGTGCCTCTCCAGCTGACCCGGAAATCTCCGGAAGGGAAGGAAATGAGCCTGAACAAAATGTGGCTCCGTCGGCAGACCACCAAGTTCAACGGTGTGAACTACATTGTCCAAAGAGGGGCGGAAGCTGCCATGTCCCCTGTGGGCGAAAAGGAATGCGGGGATATGCTGGCCTACTACCGGGAAAACGCCCGGATGATGATGGAAACTTTCGACAAGAAGGGCTACAAATACTATGGGGGTGTGTATTCTCCCTATGTATGGATGAAGTGCCCCAATGGCATGGGCAGCTGGGAATATTTTGACCACCTGCTGAACGACCTGGCCATTGTAGGGACCCCCGGCGCCGGTTTCGGCACCATGGGCGAAGGGTATCTGCGGCTCAGTGCTTTCGGTACTCACGAAGGCACCAAAGAAGCCATGGAACGGATCGAAAAAGACAATATCTGATAAAAAGAAGGGTTGGATCCAACATGAAAAAAATCATTCTAATGCTGACGGCAGTCCTGTCTCTGGGTATGGCCAGCCTGGGCTTTGCCAGCCCGGCCAGTGACCTGCTGGCTCAGGAAGAAACTACTACCAGCAATGTCATCAAACTGATTCAGGGGAAAGGCCAGCTGGCAGAAGTTTCCACCGGTTTCTCTCCGGCTCTCCAGAAGAACTTCAACGCTGCCGCACTGGACAACATGAAAAAAGGTGTAACGGAACAGCTGGGTGGCATCAGCAATCTGAAACTGGTCCGTCTGGACAAATTTGCTGACGCAGACCGTCTGGTGTATATCGGCGATGCCAAAAAGGCTCCCAATGTGCAGATGACCTTCGTGTTCAGCGTCAAAGGCAAAAAAGCCGAACTCCAGGGCCTGAACCTGATCCCTGTGGAAGTGAAACAGGTACAGAACAACCAGAAAGAACAGGCAAAATAATAGGTGCCGCACAAGAGACCCGTGACAAAAAGGGACTGTGAAAAAATGATTTCTCATTTTTTCACAGTCCCTTTTCCTTACCGTATCGTTTTCAGTTCTGTCCAGTACTTGTCATACAGGGTGATCCCGTCCCCCAGGTCGTGGAGCCATTCGCCCTCTTTCAGGTGGGTGATGGCGGTGTTCAGCATGGGGTCTGCCAGGTATTCTTTGGAATGGTACTTCCAGGCATTGCTGTTGGGATCGTTGTAGCCGATGGCTTCGTAGTTTTTGGCACTGACCTCCGGATCAAACAGGAAGTTGATGAATTTCTCCGCCAGTTCCTTGTGTTTGGCCCCTTTGGGAATGGCCAGGGTATCCGCCCACACCAGGGTCCCTTCCTTGGGAATCACGAACCCCAGGTTGGGGTTCTCCCGGTAGCTGAAGGAGGCATCCCCGGACCACATGGTGCCGATCCAGCCTTCTTCGGCAATGAATTTCTGCTTCAGGCTGTCCGTATCGTAAGCCAGCACATCGGGGGCCAGGGCCTTCAAATCCTGGAAAGCCTTGGCCAGCTGGGCGGGATCCGTGGAGTTGTTGGACCAGCCGTTCTTCTTCAGGGCCATGCCGAACACTTCCCGGCTGTCGTTGAGCAGGATTACCCGGCCCTTGTAGGCAGGATCCCACAAATCGTTCCAGGAGGTGGGCGGGGTTTTGATGTATTTCTTGTTGTAGACGATTCCGGTCATACCCCAGGTGTAGACTACGGAATAGTCTCCCGTAGGATCGAACTGGGGATGCTGGAGGGTGTCCATCATGTTCCGGGTATTGGGGATGGCGTCCTTATCCAGCTTTTCCAGCATGTTCAGTTTGATCATGGTGGACACCATATAGTCGGAAGGCTGGATCAGATCGTACTGGGCGCCCCCCGCCTGGAGTTTGGCCAGAAGCTCCTCGTTGTTGGCGAACACGTCGTAGTTCACCCTGCAGTTGTATTTTTGTTCAAAGGCTTTGATCATGTCCGGGTCGAAATTGTCCGCCCAGCTGAAAATGTTCAGCACCTGTTTCCCGTCATCGGCGGGCTTTTTTTCACTGCTGCAGCCGGTAAGAGCAAGCACCAGGGGCACCAGACACAGGACCAGGAGCCAGGAAAGTTTTTTCACGCAGCATCAGTCCTTTCGGGAAGAATGGTAGCCCTTTTTCTGCAGCAGCTGGGAAATCACCACCAGGGAGACGGTGACCAGCATCATGCAGGTGGACAGGGCGTTGATCTGGGGAGAAATCCCCCGTTTGACCATGGCGTAAATGTACAGGGGCAGGGTGGTGGAATTGGGCCCGGCCACAAAGAAGCTGATCACGAAGTCGTCGATGGACAGGGTGAAGGCCATCAGGGCACCGGCCACCACCCCGGGCAGGATCATGGGGAAGGTTATATACCGGAAGGCCTGCCAGGGAGTGGCATACAGATCGCTGGCCGCTTCTTCCAGGTCCTGCCGGCAGCCTTCCAGCCGGGCTCCCACGGTGATGATCACAAAGGAGAGGCAGAAGGTGATGTGGGCGATGATCAGGGTGGTTTTCCCCAGTGGGATCCCGGTCTGGGAGAACAGCACCAGCAGGGACAGCCCCATGACGATTTCCGGGATCAGGATGGGCAGGTACAGCAGGCTGTTGATGAGAAATTTGCATTTGTACTGGTACCGGTGGAGGGCCAGGGCCGCCAGGGTTCCCATGACGGTGGTGACCACTGTGGTGATGGAGGCGATGAGCAGGCTGTTTTCCAGGGCTTCCAGCACCCGGTCATTCTGGAGCAGGGATGCGTACCATTTCAGGGTGAACCCTGTCCACACCGCATTGATCCGGGAATCGTTGAAAGAGTACAGGGACAGGATCAGAAGGGGCAGGTACAAAAAGGCCAGGATGGCCAGGGAATAGGACAGGAGGGTGGCGTTACGCCAGCTTTTCTGCATGGGACTTCCCTCCTTTCTGGGCTTCCAGGGCTTTGTAGTACAGGGCAATCATCACCAGGGAGAGCAGTGCCAGAATAATGGACAGGGCGGATCCGAAAGGCCAGTCCCGGGCAGCCAGGAACTGGTTCTGGATCACGTTTCCCATCAGGGCGCTTTTGGCACCTCCCATAATGTCCGGCACCACGAACATCCCCAGGGAGGAAATGAACACCAGGATGGAACCGGCGGCCACCCCCGGCAGGGTGAGAGGCAGGGTGATCTTACGAAAAGCGGTGAAGGGAGCGGCCCCCAGGTCACTGGCGGCTTCCAGCAGCCGCTTGTCCATCTGTTCCAGAGAAACGTAGATGGGCAGTACCATAAAGGGCAGCAGGGCGTAGACCATTCCCAGCATCACGGCATAGTTGTTGTAGAGCAGGGTCATGGGCACCTGGATCACTCCCAGGTGGAGGAGGAAGGTGTTCACCAGTCCCTGGGCCCGGAGGATGATCACCCAGGAATAGGAACGGATCAGGAAGTTGATCCAGAAGGGGATCATTACCAGGATGATCCCGGCCTGCTGCCATTTTTTGGGCAGCACCATGGCGATGGTATAGGCCACCGGATAGCCCATGGCAAAGGTGAACAGAGTGGTGATGAGGGCTGTGGCCAGGGTGGAGACGAAAATCATCAGGTACAGAGGTTCCAGGAACCGGGTATAGTTGGCCAGGGTCCACTGGAACACCACCTGTCCGTAGGCTGTGCGGGAGGCAAAGGATACGCCCACCACGATCAAAAGGGGCAGGGCAAAGAACAGGGTCAGCCACCCCATGGCCGGCAGCACCAGCAGTTTCCCCCGCTTCATTTCGTCACCTGGACGCCGTCTTTGGCGTCCCAGCTGATGGCCACCCGGTCATCCACTTCCCATTTCCGGTATTCATCATAATATTGGTAGGCAGTGATGATTTCCCGGGTGGAATCCAGCCGGATGAACAGCTTGTCCAGGGTGCCGCAGAACTGGATTTGTTCCACCGTGCCGGTGTGGGCAGGCTGGGTTCCGGCAGCTGCGGCTTCTTCCAGGCTCCGGACATTGATGAACTGGGGCCGGACGGAAAGGAGACGGCTGTCATCCCCGGGCACCGGGAAGAAGTTGTTCTCCCCGATGAAGCTGGCGGCAAACCGGCTCCGGGGATACTGGTAGATCCGGGCCGGGGGATCGTCCTGTTCGATCTTCCCGCCGTTGACGATGATGACCCGGTCGCTCATGGTGAGGGCTTCCTCCTGGTCATGGGTCACATAGATGAAGGTGATGCCCAGCCGCTGCTGGAGGTTCTTCAGTTCCAGCTGCATGGTTTTCCGGAGCTTGTAGTCCAGGGCACCCAATGGTTCGTCCAAAAGGAGCACTTTGGGGTTGTTCACCAGGGCGCGGGCAATGGCCACCCGCTGCTGCTGACCGCCGCTCATCTGCTGGGGCCGGCGGTAGCGCAGCTCTTCCAGCTGGGTCAGTTGGAGCACTTCGGCCACCCGTTTCTGCTGTTCTTTCTGAGGGACTTTCTTCATTATCAGCCCGAAGCGGATATTTTCCTCCACGGTCATATGAGGGAACAGGGCATAGTGCTGGAACACCATATTCACGTTTCGTTTATAGGGAGCCAGACGGGTTACGTCTTCGTTGTCCAAAAAAATATGGCCCGCCGTAGGCGTCTCCAGACCGGCGATCATGCGCAGCATGGTGGTTTTCCCACAGCCGGAAGGGCCTAGAAGGGTCACGAATTCCCCGTCATAGATTGTCAGGTTCAGGGTAGGGATGATCAGGTTGTTTTCAAATTCCTTGGTGATTCCAACCAGACGAATCATTTCTTTCATCTTTGATTCTCACGACCTTTCTGCAGTTTGCAATCTAATAATTATAGCATGTTTCCTTTCTGAGGAATACAGGAAAAACAGGAAATTTCCCTGGAAAAAACCGGGAAGAAACGGGAAAAAACTTGCGTTTTTTTCCGTTTTGTAGTAAACTATCAAGGCTGAATGTGAATTTGGCACTACCGCCCGGAGAGGTTCCCAAAAACTCCGGAAGGAGTTACCGTATTCGGCGAGTCTTGGAATGAGGGAGGTGCAGAATATGTACGCTATTATCCGTACAGGTGGCAAACAGTACCGCGTCAGCGAAGGCGATGTACTGAACGTTGAAAAACTGAACGTTGAAGAAGGCCAGGAAGTCGTTTTTGACGAAGTTCTGACTGTTGTCAACGATGGCGATGTGAAAGTAGGGGCTCCTACCGTAGCCGGCGCCAAGGTAACCGCCAAGGTTGCCAAACAGGGCAAAGCTGATAAGATCTTTGTTTTCAAATACAGAGCTAAATCCAACTATCGGAAACGTCAGGGTCATCGTCAGCCGTTCACCCAGGTTGAAATCACTTCTATCGAAGCCTAAGCCATGATTGCCGTAGACATTTACTACAACAGCCGTGGCAGAATCAGACGGTACAGGGTATCGGGGCATGCGGAGTACAGCCCGGAAGGGTTCGACGAAGTGTGCTATGCTGTATCGCTGAATACTCAGGTGGCCGCCAATGGCCTCAATGAAGTCCTCCACCGGAAGGTGGACTACTCCATTGACCAGGAAGACGGCAGCCTGGCTGTAAGACTGGTGGATGAGCCTGATGCAAAGACGGATGCAGTGCTGAAGACCATGGTCTGCGGCCTGCGCCATCTGCAGAAGACCTATTCCCAGGATTATCTCATGATCAAGGAACACAGGAGGTGAACATCGTGTTCGAATTAATCCTTCAATTACACGCTCATAAGAAAGGGTCCGGTTCTACCCACAACGGCCGTGATTCCAACGCACAGCGCATGGGGACCAAAGCCCATGACGGTCAGCTGGTAACCGCAGGTTCCATCATCGTCCGTCAGCGCGGCACCCGTTTCCATATGGGCCAGAACGTTGGCATGGGCAAGGACTACACCATCTATGCGAAAGTGGCCGGCAAGGTTGCTTTTGAAAGATGGGGCAAAGACCGCCGTACCATCAGCGTTTACCCGGTGGAAGCCGAAGCTTAAAGACCAGAAGGGCTGCCGCATTGCGGCAGCTCTTTTTTTTCATGGAAGGACGGGAGAACATGGAGGAAGCCCTGCGGGAACAGGTCCGGGACTTTGCGGCCCGGGGCCTGAAAAGCCTGGAACAGGAAGACATGCCCGATGCCCGGGGAAATCTGGCATTCACCCGGGAAGCCCTCCGGGACCGGAAGGCGGCTGAAAGCAGCTGCAGCCGGGAGGAAATGGCAGTCCTGGACCGGGTGCTGAAGGAAGTGGAAGCCTTCCCCAAACTGGCGGCCAATGCCCGGGATCCCCTCCTGGATCTGGAAGGAGTCCGGTGCTTCGGGGCCGGCCGGTTCCTGATTTTCTACCGGTACAATTCCAATTACGGGCTGGTGACGGTGATTCGGCTGGCCCTGGACCGACCGGAGTGGAAGGAACTGATCCGGGACGGGAAAAAATTCCATTAAAAAAGTTTCACAAAAAAATCATAAATAAATTTGGCGATAGCCCCTATATTATGGTATAATTATCGTCCATGAAGTTTGCTAAAGCAGGATTATATAGGTTTCGCGAGTGCTCAGTGGTTGGACATCGCGTTCCCGCTCAAGTGAGGAGAGGAGCACGAAATGCTGACTGAGAGACATTGCAGGATACAAGGCTGATCAATCTTGATTGTGTTGACTGCCTTGTTTTTTTTGTGTGATAGATTTCTTGGTACTTTCTTCGAAATACCTGCCTAGAGAAAAGGAGTGAGAGACCACATGTTTAAGCCGGTACATAATGGCGACCGCATCCGGTACAGTTATGCTCGGATCAAAGAAGTCCTGAAGATGCCGCATCTGATCGACCTGCAGAGAAAATCTTATGAGTGGTTCATAAGAGAAGGGCTGCACGACGTTTTCAAGGATGTTTCTCCCATCAAGGATTTTACGGACAACCTGGAACTGAGTTTTGAAAACTTCACCATCGGGGATCCCAAATACGATATCGAAACCTGCAAGGAAAAGGACGCCACCTATGCGGCGCCTCTGAACGTGGATGTACGGCTGCTGTACAAGGACACCGGGGAAATCAAGGAATCCACCGTGTTCATGGGGGATTTCCCTCTGATGACCGATACCGGCACCTTCGTGATCAACGGGGCGGAACGTGTCATCGTCAGCCAGCTGGTCCGGTCTCCCGGCGTCTATTACGCCAAGGACATGGATCCCATGGGGAAATTCCTCTACGGGACCACGGTGATCCCCAACCGGGGCGCCTGGATCGAATATGAAACCGATCTGAACGACATTATCTACGCCCGTGTGGACCGGACCCGGAAACTGCCGGCTACGGCACTGCTCCGTGTAATGGGCCTGCCCACCAACGACGACATCATCCAGACCTTCGGGGAACATCCTTTCCTGATGGCTACCCTGGCCAAGGATACCACCAAGAACGAAGAAGACGCCCTGCTGGAAATCTACCGGAAACTGCGTCCCGGCGAACCGGCCAACTTGGAAAACGCCGCCCAGCTGATCAAGAACATCTTCTCTGACAACCGGCGGTATGACCTGGCCAATGTGGGCCGTTACAAGGTCAACAAGAAACTGGGCTGGCGCCAGCGCCTGCTGGGCAAGGAACTGACTTCTCCTATCGCCTTCGAAAATCCCGACGGCACCCGGGGCGAAGTGGTCCTGCCGGCCGGCACCATCATCGGTGACGATGAAATCGATAAAATCGAACAAAGCGGCATTTACAGCGAACCGGGCTATGCGGAAGTCTGGGTGAAATACCAGGAAAAACCGGAACGGATCATCGTGACCAAGGACATCGACGCATCCGTACGGGTGATCACTCCCGCTGATGTAATCGCCTCCTTTGCTTACCTGCTGAACGTAATCGACGGCATGGAAGGCAAGGACGACATCGACCATCTGGGCAACCGGCGTGTCCGCTGCGTAGGGGAACTGCTCCAGAACCAGTTCCGGATCGGCCTGAGCCGTATGGAACGGGTGATCCGGGAACGGATGACTCTCCAGGATGCTGATGTGATCACGCCTCAGGCTCTGATCAACATCCGTCCTGTGGTGGCCGCTGTGAAGGAATTCTTCGGCAGCAGCCAGCTGTCCCAGTTCATGGACCAGAACAACCCTCTGGCTGAACTGACCCATAAACGCCGTCTGTCCGCTCTGGGGCCCGGCGGTCTGTCCCGGGAAAGAGCCGGTTACGAAGTCCGTGACGTGCACGTTTCCCACTACGGCCGTATGTGTCCTATTGAAACCCCTGAAGGCCCCAACATCGGTCTGATCGGGTCTCTGGCCGCCTACGGGGTGGTAAACCGGTATGGCTTCATTGAAACTCCTTATCGGAAAGTGGACAAGAAGACCGGCAAGGTTACCAACGAAATCGTTTACATGACCGCCGACGAAGAAGACAACTACATCGTGGCACAGGCCAACGAACCTTTGAACGATGACGGGTCCTTCGTGAACAGCCATGTAACCTGCCGGGAACGGAACGACGTGCTGTCCATTCCTCCCACCCGGGTGGATTTCATGGACGTATCCCCGAAACAGGTTATGTCCATTGCAGCAGCCCTGATTCCTTTCCTGGAAAACGATGACGCCAACCGGGCTCTGATGGGTGCCAACATGCAGCGTCAGGCTGTGCCTCTGCTGAACCCCAAGGCTCCTGTAGTAGGGACCGGGATGGAATACAAAGTGGCCGTGGACTCCGGCGTGTGCATCCTGGCCAAACATGCCGGGACGGTGAAATACGTCAGCGGCGACAAGATCATCGTGACCCGGGCCGACGGTGCCGGCATCGATGAATACAACGTGCTGAAATTCAAACGCTCCAACCAGAGCACCTGCGTGAACCAGCGCCCCATCGTCTTCAAGGGAGACAAGGTGGAAGAAGGCCAGGTACTGGCTGACGGTCCTGCCACGGACCATGGCGAACTGGCTCTGGGCCGCAACGCCATTGCCGCCTACATGCCCTGGGAAGGCTACAACTACGAAGACGCCGTACTCCTCAGCGAAGACCTGGTGAAGGAAGATGTCTTCACTTCCATCCATATCGAAGAATACAACTGCGACGCCCGGGATACCAAACTGGGGCCTGAAGAAATCACCCGGGACATCCCCAACGTTTCTGAAGAAGCCCTGAAGGATCTGGACGAAGACGGGATCATCCGCATCGGTGCGGAAGTCCGCCCTGGGGATATCCTGGTAGGGAAAGTCACCCCCAAAGGGGAAACGGAACTGAGCGCAGAAGAACGGCTGATCCGGGCCATCTTTGCTGAAAAGGCACGGGAAGTCCGGGACAGCTCCCTGCGGGTACCCCATGGGGAATCCGGGATCATCGTCAGCGTACAGATCTTCACCCGTGAAAACGGGGATGAACTTCCCCCTGGCGTAAGCAAACAGGTCCGCGTCCATATTGTCCAGAAACGGAAGATCAGTGAAGGGGACAAGATGGCAGGCCGTCACGGGAACAAGGGTGTTGTTTCCCGGATCATGCCGAGAGAAGACATGCCGTTCCTGCCCAACGGGGAACCGGTCCAGATCGTGCTGAACCCTCTGGGCGTACCTTCCCGTATGAACATCGGGCAAATCCTGGAAGCCCATCTGGGCTGGGCTGCCTGCGCCCTGGGGATGCGGATCGAATCCGGAGACCCGAAACTGGCAGGCGAACTGAAGGAAGCCGGCTACGATGTGGATAAGTACGGCATGCCGGAAACCGTGGATCATGCAGTGCCGGTGGCTGTGCCCGTGTTCGATTCCGCTCGGGAAGACGACATGGAAAAGACCCTGAAGCTGGCTGGTGTGGATCCCAGCGGGAAGACCACCCTGTACGACGGCCGTACCGGGGAACCCTTCGACAACCCGGTTACCGTAGGCTGCATCTACTACCTGAAGCTCCACCATCTGGTTGCGGACAAGATCCATGCCCGTTCCACCGGTCCGTACTCCCTGGTTACCCAGCAGCCTCTGGGTGGTAAAGCCCAGTTCGGCGGCCAGAGATTCGGGGAAATGGAAGTGTGGGCCCTGGAAGCTTACGGGGCTGCCTACACCCTGCAGGAAATCCTCACCGTCAAGTCCGATGACGTGGTGGGCCGTGTGAAAGCCTATGAAGCCATCGTGAAGGGTGAAAACATCCCTGAACCGGGTGTGCCTGAATCCTTCAAGGTACTGGTGAAGGAAATGCAGAGCATCGGTCTGGACATCCAGGTGCTGGATGAAGACGATGATGAAATCGATCTGGATGATGAAGACGAAGATATCGGAATGGGCGACATCGCCAGAGAGCTGGATATGGATATGGCCAACAAGGCTCCCCATACCGCAGCCAATGTGGGCGAAGAGAACCCGGCCCAGTCCAGCGGCGAAGAACTGAGCCCTGACGAAGACCAGCCGGAAGGCAGCGACTTCGACGTGATTGCCGATATCGGGAACATGAATCTGGATGATTCCCATGACAACGGCGACGACAACGGGTCTGATGCAGAGTAGGAAGGAGTGAGTGCTCTTGTTGGACGTAAATAAATTTCATTCTATGAGAATCGGTCTGGCCTCTCCGGAGAAGATCAGAGCCTGGTCCCACGGGGAAGTGACCAAACCGGAAACCATCAACTATAGAACCCTGAAACCGGAACGGGACGGCCTGTTCTGTGAACGGATCTTTGGGCCCACCAAAGACTGGGAATGCCACTGCGGCAAGTACAAACGCATCCGCTACAAGGGTGTGGTCTGCGACAAATGCGGCGTGGAAGTCACCCGTTCCAAGGTCCGCCGTGACCGGATGGGGTCCATCGAACTGGCCGCTCCTGTCTCTCACATCTGGTACTTCAAAGGGATTCCCTGCCGGATGGGCGCCATCCTGGACATCGGCCAGAGAGCTCTGGAAAAAGTCCTGTACTTTGCCAGCTACATCGTCCTGGATCCAGGGGATACCAACCTGACCAAGAAACAGCTGCTCACCGAAGCGGAATACCAGGAAAAACTGGATGAATACGGTCCTACTTTCCGGGTGGGCATGGGCGCAGAAGCCATCAAGGAACTGCTCCATGAAATCAACGTGGAAGAACTGACCAAGGAACTGCGGGCAGCTCTGAAGACGGAAACCAGCCTCCAGAAAAGACGGAACATCGTCCGCCGTCTGGACGTGTGTGAAGCCTTCCTGAAGAGCGGCAACAAGCCGGAATGGATGATCATGGATGTAATCCCGGTCATTCCTCCCGACCTGCGCCCCATGGTCCAGCTGGACGGCGGCCGGTTTGCCACCAGTGACCTGAACGACCTGTACCGCCGGGTGATCAACCGGAACAACCGTCTGAAACGGCTCCAGGAACTCCAGGCTCCGGACATCATCGTCCGGAACGAAAAACGGATGCTCCAGGAAGCCGTGGATGCCCTCATCGACAACGGCCGTCGGGGCCGTGCCGTAACGGGCCCTGGCACCCGTCCTCTGAAATCCCTGTCCGATATGCTGAAAGGGAAACAGGGCCGGTTCCGTCAGAACCTGCTGGGGAAACGGGTTGACTATTCCGGCCGTAGCGTAATCGTGGTAGGGCCTGAAATGAAAATGCACCAGTGCGGTCTGCCGAAAGAAATGGCACTGGAACTGTTCAAGCCCTTTGTAATGAAGCGCCTGGTGGAAACCGGCGCCGCCACCAACATCAAGAGCGCCAAACGGATGGTGGAACGGGCCACCAACGCTGTATGGGATGTACTGGAAGACGTGATCAAAGAACATCCTGTACTGCTGAACCGTGCCCCGACCCTGCACAGACTGGGCATCCAGGCTTTCGAACCGATCCTGTCCGAAGGCCGGGCCATCAAGCTGCATCCTCTGGTCTGCACTCCTTACAACGCCGACTTCGACGGGGACCAGATGGCTGTCCATCTGCCTCTGTCTGCGGAAGCCCAGGCTGAAGCCCGGGTGCTGATGATGTCCGTCAACAACATCCTGGCACCCAAAGACGGGAAACCCATTACCGTTCCTACCCAGGATATGGTACTGGGGGCCTACTACTTGACCATCTTCAAGGATGGAGCCAAAGGGGAAGGCCGCCGGTTCATCAGCTTCGACGAAGCCCGTCTGGCTTACTTCAACCATGTGATCGACCTCCAGGCCCGGATCAAGGTGAAGGTTCCCAATGCGGAAATCTTCCCGGAACCCTCCGACAAGGGCGAAAGCCTGGTTACCACCTCCATGGGCAACATCATCTACAACTCTGAACTGCCTGTGGAAATGCGGTATTACTCCAAACAGGAAGACGGCACCTGGCTCCTGGGCAAACTGATCGACAAGAAGGAACTGGGCCGTCTGGTTGCCAAGGCCCACAAGCTGTACGGCAACTTCGGTACCGCCCGGGTACTGGATATCGTCAAGAAACTGGGCTATGACAACGCCTGCAAATCCGGCCTGTCCATTGCCGCTTCCGATATCAAGATCCCGAAAGAAAAAGCTTCCATCCTGGCTGCTGCTGAAAAGCAGGTAGACAAAGTGGAAACCATCTTCAACCGCGGTCTCATGAGCGATGACGAACGGTACCGCAAGGTTATCGCCATCTGGGACAAGGCTACCGAAGACGTGGCCAATGCCCTGATGAAACACACCATGGACCCCTTCAACCCTGTATATATGATGGCCAACTCCGGTGCCCGTGGTAACGTGCAGCAGATCCGTCAGCTGGCCGGCATGCGCGGTCTGATGGCTGACCCTTCCGGCCGGATCATCGACCGACCCATCAAATCCAACTTCCGTGAAGGCCTGACCATTCTGGAATACTTCATTTCTTCCCACGGCGCCCGGAAAGGTCTGACCGATACCGCACTGCGTACCGCAGACTCCGGTTATCTGACCCGCCGTCTGGTAGACGTGGCCCAGGATGTTATCGTCCGGGAAGACGACTGCGACGTAACGGGTATGAACCTGGTCCGGGAACGGGCGCGGTTCTGCAAGGCTGTCCTGGGTTCCAGCCAGCACAAGCTGAAGGATTACGTGATCGGCCGCACCCTGGCTGCCGGCGTCATGAATCCGGAAGATGACTCCCTGCTGGCGGAAGCCGACACGGTGGTCACCGAAGAAGTCTACGACCGTCTCATGGCCGCCCATATTCTGGAAATCAGCCTGTATCCGGCTGATGAGGAAAGCGGCGAAGAACCGGAAACCGTGGCCATCAATGTGCCGGAAGAAAAGGTGAAAGCCGCCTTCCGGGAACACATGACCCATCATTTCCTGGACAAACAGGTGGAAGAAGACATCCTCAACGAAAAGGACGAAGTCCTGGCCAAAGCCGGAGACAAGTTCACCGCTGACGTGATCGAAAAGATCCTGGCTGACGGGACTGTAAAGGAACTGAAGATCCGGAACAACGAAGTGGACGGCGTCTATGTGGAAGCCATCACTTCCGGGAAGAACAAGAGCACGGTTCTGGAATCTCTCCGTGACCGTCTGGTGGGTCGTACCCTGGCGGAAGACATTGCTGACAAAGACGGCAAGGTCATTTACCACATCAACGACTACATCACCGAAGATATGGCTGATGTGATTGCTGATCTCCGGGAAAAAGTCAAGATCCGTTCCGTACTGACCTGCAAATCCCACTTCGGGGTGTGCCGTGCCTGCTATGGCCGGAACCTGGCTACCGCCAAGAAGGTGGAAGTGGGCGAAGCCGTCGGCACCATCGCTGCCCAGGCCATTGGCGAACCGGGTACTCAGCTGACCATGAGAACTTTCCACACCGGCGGTGTTGCCGGTGCTGACGATATCACCCAGGGTCTTCCCCGTGTAGAAGAACTGTTCGAAGCACGGAAACCGAAACACCCTGGCATCCTGACCGAAGTGGCCGGGACGGTGGAAATCCAGGAAAAGGACGATGGCCGTTTCGTGGTGATCCACAAGGAAGACGGTACGGAAGAATCCTACCACATTCCTTACGGCGCCAAGATCCATGTGGCCGAAGGGGACAAAGTGGAAGTGGGCGACCGGCTCACCGAAGGGTCCCTGAACCCCCACGACATCCTGCGGATTTCCGGTCCTGCCGCCACCCGGCATTATCTGGTGCAGCAGGTACTGGGCGTCTACAAGTCCCAGGGCGTGGAAATCAACGACAAGCACGTGGAAGTCATGGTCCGTCAGATGATGCGGAAGTACAAGATCGACGAAGCCGGCGACACCAATATGCTGCCGGGCTCCGTAGTGGATATCGCCCAGTTTGAAGACGAAAACGATGAAGTACTGGCCGAAGGGAAACAGCCGGCTACCGGCCATCCCATCCTGCTGGGGATCACCAAGGCTTCTCTGGCCACCGATTCCTTCCTGTCCGCCGCTTCCTTCCAGGAAACCACCCGGAACCTCACCGATGCCGCCATCAAAGGCAAGGTGGATCCGCTGCTGGGTCTGAAAGAAAACGTCATCATCGGGAAACTGATTCCTGCCGGGACCGGTATGCCCAAGTACCGGAACATCCAGCTGAAGATCCATCGGCCGGCAGAAGCCGCCGAGGAAACTCCCGCTGTGACCGAAGCACCTGCAGCAGACAACACTGCAGAAGCACCGGTGGAAGAATAAATAAAAAATGGGGTGCTGCACATTTCGTGCAGCACCCTATTTTTAGTCGCGACCGGGGGTGTGAATCCTTTCACACCCCCTTTTATTTCATCCCCGCCAGGATCTCCTGGCGCTTTTTTTCTGTGATGGGCTCCAGGTTCCTTGTCCGGATCCACTTTTTCAGTTCCGGCAGGCTCAGGGCGTGGGCCCGGGAGGCTTCGTCCAGCTGGAACACCGGGTCTGCATAATTATCCGCTCCAATGATAAAAGTATGGATGGGTAAAAGGGGACTGTGGGCTGTTTCCAGCGATTTTGTCAGTTTTTCCCGTTCTTTCTCCAGAAGTGGCAGGGGATTGGGAATTTCGGTAATTCCAGAATTGTCTTTCAACTTCCATTGTTCGTCCCGTTCCGAACCTTGTATTCTGTATCCATGATACACTACCCGAAGCAGCAGGATGTCATGGGGAAGGAGGATACAGATGGAATCTGGTGAAAAAGTGAATGAAAAAGGAGAAACTTCAATAAAATCATCCCGAGAGCCAGATTTTACAGCTTTTAACACCCGTTTTCTTCCGCCTGCAAAAGTCCGGTTCTTCTTCATCTTCCGGATCCAAAAATAGAATACCAGGATCCCGGTCAGGAGCACAAGAAAGAAAATCAGGTATTCTTTCAGGGAATGTAGCTTCCATACGGTCATATTGGGGAAAATCTGTATCACAACTTCTTCCATTTTTTCTTTCAATCCTTTCCTGTTACAAAATCATAAGGTAAAACTTGTACAGATTATAACATATGGAAAGTATACACGTCCAGAGGAAAGAAAAACTGGACAAGGGTAGGAAAATAATGGTATTATATAAACAATTCCTTTGGAAAGAATGAGAATGTTTGATATTTTGGCTCCAATGCAGTTTTTGATATACTGCATTCAGCATACAATACTTTCTTTGAAGGGGGTTGTCATTCAATGGTCGCAAAAAACGCAGCAAAACAAACCTGGGTGGACCGTTTCCTGAACACCATCGAAACGGTGTGCAACAAATTGCCGCCGCCCGCCATTCTGTTCGTGGTCTTATTTCTTATTACTGCTGTGATTGGTGCCGGATTGACCAGCACGGGCTTCAGCCTGACCAACCCGGCAACGGGGAAGGCCGTTGTTTCTCAGAATCTGTTTTCCAAGGCAGGGGTCCAGTGGCTGCTGACCAATTTGGTGAAGAACTTCACCGGATTTGCTCCTCTGGGTCTGGTAATCACCATGACCATGGCCATCGGGTTCTGTGAAGAATCCGGGCTGCTGGTGGCCCTCCTGAGACGGTCCCTGAAGAATGTGCCTCCAGGGGTGGTTCCTTATCTGATCGCTTTCCTGGGGACTTGCGGGAACATTGCCTCTGATACGGCGATGATCGTGATTCCCCCTCTGGCCGCCATTGTGTACATCGGGGTCAAGAAACATCCGGTGGTAGGCATGATGGTAGGGTATGCCGGGGCACAGGCCGGGTTCACTGCCAACCTGATGGTGGCCGGGAC
Source organism: Acidaminococcus fermentans (assembly GCF_009696675.1). Taxonomy (GTDB): domain Bacteria; phylum Bacillota; class Negativicutes; order Acidaminococcales; family Acidaminococcaceae; genus Acidaminococcus. Next base: position 25,048 of record NZ_VULN01000021.1, read on the forward strand.
TGACTCCCTGCTCCAGGGGCTCACCAACCAGGCCATCGATGCGTTCCTGGGCGCTCCTGGGCTGTTTGCAGTGGATGTGACCTGTAACTGGTACTTCCTGTTTGTATCCACCTTCCTCTGCGGTGCTGTCATCGGCTGGGTGTCCATCCACATCATTGAACCCCGGTTCCCTCAATATGAAGGATCCGAAGAAGAAGCGCTGCTGGAAGAAGTGACTCCCCTGGAAATCAAGGGGCTGCACAATGCCGGCCTGGCCTGCCTGCTCTACATCGCCATTGTGATTTTGGGCTTCAAGATGCAGATTCTGTCCAAGGACGGGGTGACCGTAGTGGGATCCCTGATGCTGAAAGGCCTGATCCCTCTGCTGTTCTTCCTGTTCAGCATTGCGGGCATTGTTTATGGGAAGACCACCGGAAAATTCACCACGGTGAAGAGCATCAACTCCGCCATGGTGAAGCAGATGAGCGGCATGGGCGCCTATGTGGTGTTCTGCTTCTTCTGCGGCCAGTTCCAGGGTCTGTTCAACTGGACCAAGCTGGGGACCCTGCTGGCCATCAGCGGGGCCAACTTCCTAAAGGGTGTAGGCTTTACCGGGATTCCCATGTGCATCGCCTTCATCCTGATTTCCGCGTTCGTCAACATCTTCGTGTCTTCCGGCTCTGCCAAATGGGCCATTTTCGCACCGATTTTCGTTCCCATGTTCATGCTGCTGGGCTACCATCCTGGCTTTACCCAGCTGCTGTACCGGTTGGGTGACTCCCCGGGCAACTGCTTCACTCCCATGAGTCCCTACATCTGGATGATTCTCAGTGTGGCCCAGGAAAAATACATGCCGGACTGCGCCATCGGGACCCTGATTTCCAACATGATCCCCATTGCTGTTGTCCTGCAGATTGCCTGGATTATCTTCCTGGTGATCTGGATGACCTTGGGTGTGCCTTTTGGACCGGGCGTGGGCATTGCCCTGCCGGCCGGAGTGCTGTAAGTTTTGTGTGCCGCCTGGCGGCACACGAAAGGTGTCAAGGCTTTTAGACACATCGAACCGAGACACCTCGTTAACTTACTAATTGCTGGTATTTTTCATTCGGAGTTAAATAATCAATACTCGAATGAATACGGTTTGCATTGTAATCGATT